>NZ_JAULBC010000002.1:900141-941346 GCF_041060425.1 Danxiaibacter flavus | reverse complement strand
CCGGATCGGGATTTGGAGGATTAGTGAATTGTGGGATTATTATCCCGTTGATCCTTTAATCCGATAATCCTGATCAAGACTGATTTTGATTTGGATATTTGTCTAAATCGGGATTTGTTGGATTAGTGGATTATTGGATTTTATTTGTATTAATCCTTTAATCTCATAATCCGATAAATCCAAATCAAGACTTATCCAAATGAAAAACCCGCCTTTGTGAGAGGCGGGTTCGTATATCGTTATTGTGTTTATACTAGTTAACCACCTCCATGCAAAGCAGGAATAATAATGACTACCACCACCACAATAATTGTGGAAATGTTGCGAATGATAGTATTGTTATTGCTGTTAAACATGGAATAAAATTGTTCCACGAATATACAATCGCCAAGTTAATAAACAAAGAACTTACCTGGATTTTGACCAGGATTTGTGGGATTTTTCGGATTCACCGGAATTTAGAAGGATATGAACCAAAAGGTTCTAATCCAAAAAATCCAATAAATCTGTTTAATCCAGGTTATATGATCGTAGACTTCCTCAACTCTATATTTCCCTTATTCACACCATCGGGGATTTTTCCTGATACGTATTCGCTGATCAGGTCGCCGATGGTAGAAGTGAAGTAAAAGTTGATGGGATCAATATCTTTTGTAACGAAGCCGTTGGCTAGTGTCCAGTTAACTGCTTCGCGAACAAGATTTGCTTCTTTTGCTAATCCGAAATTATCAAGCAACATTGCAGCTGATAAAATTGAACCTAAAGGATTCGCAATATCTTTTCCTGCAGCCTGCGGATAAGAACCATGGATAGGTTCAAATAATGCAGCGCCGGTACCGATCGATGCAGATGGAGCGAGACCAAGAGAGCCGCTTAATACGCTGGCTTCATCGCTGATGATGTCACCAAACATATTCTCAGTAAGAACTACATCAAATTGTTTCGGATTAAGAATGATCTGCATTGCTGCATTATCAACAAACATATAGTCAACAGTAACATCGCTGTATTGTGCAGCAATTTCCTGCACAACTTTTCTCCACAAACGGGATGTTTCCAGAACGTTGGCTTTATCAACCAGCGTTAATTTCTTTTTCCTGTTTTGTGCATATTGAAAAGCGAGGTGTGTTACTCTTTCTATTTCAGGTTTTGTGTACAGGCAGTTGTCGCTTGCTGTATTTCCATCTTCACTTAGTTCCTTCTTGCCAAAATAAATACCGCCTGTAAGCTCACGGAAGATAACGAAATCTACATCTTCCAGTTGTTTTGCTTTTAAAGGAGATAAATGCTGTAACGCAGTGTAAGTTGTAATGGGGCGAATATTCGCGTATAGTTGTAAAGATTTGCGCAGTTTTAATAGTCCTTGTTCGGGGCGAACTTTTGCGGTAGGATCATTGTCATATTTCGGATGACCGATGGCTCCAAACAAAATGGCATCGCTGTTAAGGCAGATCTCTACTGTTTCATCAGGTAAAGGATTACCCGTTTTGTCAATAGCATCAGCGCCCATCAGGCAATGCTCGTAAGTGAATTCATGATTGAATTGTGCTGCTATGGCATCCAGCACCTTGATAGATTGTTTGGTCACTTCCGGTCCTATACCGTCTCCATTAATTACTGCAATCTTCTTTTTCATATTATTTTCCCGTAGGGGAGTTTTGTTTTATGCTATTTGTTTTTCTTGTTGGTCGTTTTGAAGTGTTACGTTTTTTTGCATGCCTTCATCCAGCAACATCGCATGGTTAATGCATTGTGGAATCTGGTCCTTGCGATGGCTTACATAAATCAATGTCCGTTCGTTGTTATGCATCAGTGCATCAACTATGCTGATAAACTGATTGCTTTGCTCCACATCCAATCCCTGGCAAGGTTCATCCAGTATTACCAGCGGTGGATTCTTAACCAACGCTCTCGCTAACAACAACATTCTTTGCTGGCCTATAGACACATCTTTCAAACGCTTGTTGGCAATCTCTGTCATGTGTAAATAGGAAAGCCAGTTATTGGCTTCGGCCAGTTGCTGTTCTGTCGGTTTTCTGTATAAGCCTGTTGTATCATAAAATCCTGATACAACGGTATCAAGACAAGTTGTGTTGTTATCAAAGTACCAATGTAATTCAGGAGAGGAGTATCCTATCTTTTTTTTAATATCCCAGATGGTTTCACCTGTTCCTCTCTTTTTGTCAAAGAGATAAATTTCATTGGCATAAGCCTGCGGGTTATCACCTGTAAGCAAGCTTAATAAAGTTGATTTTCCTGCGCCGTTATGCCCTTGCAATAACCATTTTTCACCTTTGTTTATTTTCCAGTGAATATTTTTTAATACAGTTTTTGCACCGTATTTAACGGAAACATTATTTAATGTAACCGCATTCGAAAAGCCAAAGGAAGGTTTGTCAATCGTATGGAGGCCGGCGAG
This sequence comes from Danxiaibacter flavus, assembly GCF_041060425.1. Lineage (NCBI taxonomy): Bacteria > Pseudomonadati > Bacteroidota > Chitinophagia > Chitinophagales > Chitinophagaceae > Danxiaibacter > Danxiaibacter flavus. Next base: position 938,927 of record NZ_JAULBC010000002.1, on the reverse strand, counting down.
GATTTTTTTGTAAGAAGCCTCTTTATGAGAGGCCGGTTGTTGTTGGAGCGTATAGACCTCTTTTGTTTTTACGCTGATGTGCATTTCTTTCAATTCCGCGATGTGCGTAATGCAACCAGGAATTTCTTCTGTATCCGCAATCAAAATCAGCTGCATACCCTTCAGCGTGAGTCTGCTGAATATTGCATCCAGATTTTTTCTTGCGTCTACATCCAGCCCTATAAATGCGTTATCTATGATGATCAATTGCGCTTCTTCTAAAAAAGCTTTGATCAGTTGTAATTTCTTTTGTTCACCACTGGATAATTGGATCAGCGGTGCATGTATACGATGAAACAAACCGAGTTGTTCCAGGTAGCTGTTGGCTTTTTCTGCCGTTTGTTTATTGGAAAGATCAAAAGACCGTTTAAGATCTTCGAGTACTGTTATGGTATCTTCCGCATCCGAACTTTGATAGCGTTGCTGATAATACAGATCGCTAACGCCGGCTGTATTGGTGAAATGATACCATTGTTCAACAAATACTATTTTCTTTTTTAACGGGGATGTTTTGCTGAAGTCAAGATTGATTGCTCCGTTGCTGTAGATTTTACCACAAATGGCCTTACCAAGAGCAGATTTGCCGATACCAGCCTTTCCGGTGATGAGCCATTGTTCACCACGATTTACAGTGAAAGAAATATTGCTTAATATAACCTGTTGGCGATACTTTATCGTCAAGTCTTTCACCGTTATGAAAGCGCCTGCTTCCATTCTTGCTGATGTGATTTCCTTTTCGGATTGATCTGTTGCCGGTATGTTATTTATTTCTTTCAAAACGAAGTGCTGTTTTTATCAGTGTTGGGGTTTAACCTATAACATAAAGCGCATAGCTTAGTTCTTTTTTGTTTCAAATGCTTCAATCTCACCTTTCATACTCAGTAAATAGTCGATATCATCATACCCATTTAAAAGGCATGTTTTTTTATAGCTGTTGATGTCGAATGATTCCTGTGCGCCTGTAGACACAATCCTGATATATTGATTCTCCAGGTTAACTTCAATTTCAGTATCCGCATCTTTTTGAACCGCATCAAAAATTTGTTGCAGAAAATCTTCGCTAACGGTAACAGGGAGCAAAAAGTTATTGAGCGCGTTGTTTTTAAAGATGTCAGCAAAAAAGCTGCTCACCACAACATCAAAACCGTAATCTTTAATGGCCCATGCAGCATGTTCTCTTGAAGAACCGCAACCGAAGTTTTTTGCCGCTACCAGAACTTTACCCTTAAATGTAGGGTTGTTCAGCACAAAATCTTTTTTTGGATTATTCTCATCATCATTTTCAAAACGCCAGTCGCGAAACAGGTTCTTTCCAAAGCCATCCCTGCTTGTTGCTTTCAAAAAACGTGCAGGAATGATCTGATCCGTGTCAATGTTTTCAATATTAATCGGAACGACTGTGCTTTCTACTATGTTAATGCTTTTGCTCATGATGATCTTTATTTTAAATCGTCTTTCTCTTTTTTGTTGTTTGGCCTTAATGTTTAATGGCCTTCATTCTTAATCTTACATAATCCGCGTACCAAATGCCATCCCGCAGATTTGTTGGTCTAAGCAATTCAACGGCTTTATCAGTGATGGTTGCGGCCCTTTCTTTCGATATATTTTTGAAAAAGAAAGATCCAAACATATGGATCCAATCCTTCATTCCTTCTGCTCCAACAAGTTCAGTCTCCCTTTCAAAATAAGCAGCTTCCTGTATCACGAACCCTTGCTTTTCCAAAAGTGTTGCATATTCGGCAACGGATGGAAAGAACCAGAAGTCATTGGATATTTCATCCTTCAAACCTTCTTCAATCATTGCTTTCTCAACTGCTTCGTAAATGCTTCTTACATTATACTTGCCACCCATCTCAAAAACAAATCTTCCGCCTGGTTTCAAAGTGTTGTAAATGCAACGGATGGCATCTTCCTGCTTGTTGATCCAATGCAGTGTGGCATTGGAGAAAACCGCATCAAAGGGCTCATCGTAAGAAAAATCCGTTGCATCTTTTACTTCAAATTGAATGTCCGGATAAGCGCTTTTTGCTTTAGCAATCATTTCCGGTGATGCATCCATCCCTTTAACCTTTGCACCGTGACCTCCTATTTCATTTGCCAGCTGACCTGTTCCGCAACCCAGATCAAGGATCTGTTCTCCGTCCAAAGGCTGTAACCAGGCGACAACACCTTCTCCGTATTTAGATACGAAATTGTGTTTGTTGTCATATAAGGTTGTGTCCCATTTAATGGTCGGCATAGAATACGTTTTAGGTGTAAGGTGTAAGGTATAAGGTGTGAGGTATCAGGTGTAAGGCTGTTTAACCTTAAGCCTCACGCCTAAATAAATTCTCTAACATCGCCAACCTTACCGGTAACTGCTGCAACTGCCGCTGTTAACGGGCTGGCGAGGAATGTTCTTGCATTAGGACCCTGCCTTCCTTCAAAGTTTCTGTTACTTGTACTAATGCAATATTTACCTGCAGGAATTTTATCTTCATTCATGCCAAGGCACGCAGAGCATCCTGGTTGTCTTAAAATAAAACCTGCTTCTTCAAATATTTTGTTGATACCTTCTTCAATGGCTTGTTTTTCTACCTGTTTACTACCAGGCACAACCCAAACTTCCACATCATCCGCTTTCTTCTTGCCTTTTACAAAAGAGGCTACCATTCTCAAATCTTCAATGCGGCTGTTGGTGCAGCTTCCGATGAAAACATAGTCAACCTTTCTGCCTTTGATATCCGCACCAGGCTCAAGACCCATGTAGTTAAGAGATTTTTGATAAGAAACTTTTTCTTTTTCATCAATCTCAGTTAATGCAGGTATATGGCCAGTAACGCCGATGCCCATGCCCGGGTTTGTACCGTAGGTGATCATCGGTTCAATGTCTTCCGCTTTAATGTTCAGTTCAACATCAAACTTCGCGTCAGCATCGGAATATAAAGTTTGCCATTCTGCAACTGCATTATCCCATGCATCACCTTTAGGAGCAAACTCTCTGCCTTTAATGTAATCGAAAGTTGTTTGATCGGGGGCAATCATACCACAACGGGCACCCATTTCAATGCTCATATTGCAGATGGTCATGCGTGCTTCCATACTTAGGTTGCGGATTGCGCTTCCTGCATATTCAACAGCATAACCTGTTGCACCACTCGCAGATATTTTAGATATGATATATAGAATGATGTCTTTAGAAACAACACCTTTGTTCAGTTCGCCGTCAACATTAATACGCATCAGCTTGGGTTTGCTCTGCATAAGGCACTGGGTAGCCAATACCATTTCAACTTCACTGGTACCGATACCAAATGCAATTGTTCCAAATGCGCCGTGTGTAGAAGTGTGGCTGTCACCGCAAACAATCGTCATGCCTGGCTGAGTAATACCCAGCTCAGGGCCGATTACGTGAACGATGCCCTGGTAAGGATGGCCTAAACCGTATAATTCAATGCCAAACTTTTTACAGTTATCCTGTAATGTTTGTACTTGTAAACGTGATAATTCTTCTTTGATGGGAAGATGCTGATTAAGCGTAGGAACGTTGTGGTCTGCTGTTGCAACCACCTGTTTGGGACGGAAAACCTGTAAACCTCTTTTCTCCAGTCCTTTAAAAGCCTGTGGACTGGTAACCTCATGAATAAAATGCGTATCGATGTAAAATACAGAAGGACCGCCTTCAATATTCTTAACTACATGTTTCTCCCAAATCTTATCAAATAATGTTTTCGCCATTTTTATCTCTTTAAAAACCTGTTCTAAATATTAAGGATTTGAGATTTGAAATTTGAGATTTAAGATTGACGAAATCCTAAATCTCAAATTTCAAATCTCAAATGTACTATATCCCAACTGCTACGTAAGCATTCGCCATTTCTTTCAGGTCGCTGTCTTCCACTTCTTTCTTCGCATCAGCTATTTTCAGGAATTCCTGGTACAACACGTCAATATCATTGCGATTGTATTCAAAACCGAGTTTTAACAAGCGGTGGGCAAGTGCACTGCGGCCGCTGCGGGCAGTAAGTACAATTTTAGAAGTATCAGCACCTACTTCTTCCGGAGCAATAATTTCGTAAGTAAGCGCTTCTTTCAGAAATCCATCCTGGTGAATACCTGATGAATGAGAGAAGGCGTTGCAACCAACAATCGCCTTGTTAGGCTGCACCGGCATACGCATGGTATCAGAAACCAGGCGGCTAACGGGATTCAACTGTTCTGACTTAATGTTGGTATAAAGGTTAAGATCCTGGTGTTTTTTGATGATCATCACTACTTCTTCAAGTGATGTGTTTCCTGCTCTTTCGCCGATACCGTTGATGGTACACTCGATCTGGCGCGCACCCGCAACCGCGCCGGCAATAGAATTGGCGGTGGCAAGACCAAGATCATTATGACAATGGCATGAAAGGATTGCTTTATCTATGTTAGGAACATTGTTCATTAAATAGGCAATCTTGCTGCCATATTCATGAGGCAGGCAATAACCCGTAGTATCAGGGATATTTACTACAGTGGCACCTGCAGCAATAACCGTTTCAACCAGCTTTGCCAAAAATTGCAGGTCTGCGCGTCCTGCATCTTCAGCAAAGAATTCAACATCATCCACAAAATTGCGCGCAAGTTTAACTGCGGCAGTTGCCCTTTCCAGGATAACTTCTCTTGTTGTATTGAATTTGTGTTTAATATGTATATCTGAAGATCCAATGCCGGTATGTATACGGGGACGTTTAGCAAGTTTAAGTGCCTCTGCAGCAACCTCTATATCTTTCTGCACCGCTCTTGTCAGGCCACAAACAGTTGCATTTGTTATTACTTTAGCTATTTCCTGTACGGAAGCAAAATCGCCGGGACTTGAAATAGGAAAACCTGCTTCAATAATGTCCACACCTAAATTCTCTAATGCCAGCGCCAGCTCTATCTTCTCTTTTGTATTTAATTTACAACCGGGAACTTGTTCGCCATCTCTTAAAGTAGTGTCAAAAATGTCTATCTTTTTAGCCGACATATGAATGTTTTAGATAAAAAAATTATGCAGACTGTTTAATTTTGGTTGCCTGCCATAAACTTAAATCAGCCTGCATTGTTCAAATATATTTGCAGATTGCGCTTAAATAAAACCATATTTATGCAGGTTTTACGGTAGATAACGGGTCTTAATATAGTTGAAACCCTTATCTGGCAAGGATTCTTAAACAGTTTATTTACGATGGCTAAACGTACCACAGACGAGTTATTTCAGTTGGTTAAATCTCTTTCCAAAGGTGATAAGAGGAATTTTAAGCTATTTGTTAAACGCCAGACAGGTACGGATGATTTGAAAGTAGTGCAATTGTTTGATGCGCTGGATAAAATGGACGAGTACGATGAAGAATTGCTGCTGCAGAAAAATCCTTCCATTAAGAAGCAACAGCTATCTAACATAAAAGGATATCTGTACAAACAGTTGTTAGCAGGTTTGCGGCAGGTGAAGGATGATGACAATATTGATTTGCAGTTGCATGAACTGATGGATTACGCACGCATTTTATATAACCGCGGCCTTTACCTTCAAAGCCTGAAAACACTTGAAAAAATAAAAGAGCACGCAAAGGGCTCCCATCAACTTGTTTTTCAGTTAGAAGCCGTTTTGTTTGAGAAGAAAATTGAATCCCTCCATATCACCCGCAGCATGGAAGACCGTGCGGAGAAACTGGCTAGTGAGGCGAAAGAACTGACGGATCATGTTTCGTTGCTGGTGAAGGTGTCTAACCTATCGCTTCAGTTATATAGCTGGTACATTAAAATGGGACATGCCAGGGACGAAAAAGATGTTAGTGCGATTAAGCTGTTTTTTGAAACTAACCTTCCCAAGCATAGCATCTCCAAAATGGGCTTCTATGAAAAAATGTATTTGTACCAGTCATATTGCTGGTACACGTTCATTATGCAGGATTTGTTGTCCTTCTACCGGTATGCTCAGAAATGGGTGGATATCTTTGATGCAGAGCCTCAAATGAAAATTTCTGAGGCCGGACAATACATTAAAGGTCTTCATAATTTACTTACTGCACACTTTGTGCTGAATAATTATGACCGCTATAATGAAACACTTGAACAGTTTGAAGCTTTTGCTTCTTCGCATAATAGTGCCTTGAACACAAACATACTTATTCAAACTTTTGTGTATTTGTACACGGCTAAAATTGACCGGCATTTCCTTGAAGGAACTTTCAGCCAGGGGCTTGAATTGGTGCGTGTGATTGAAGAGAAAATCAAGGAATATGAGCTTAATCTGGACAGACATCGTATTCTTGTATTCTACTACAAAATAGCGTGTTTGTATTTTGGAAGTGGTGACAATGAAAAGGCAATTGATTACCTGAATAAGATCATTAACTGGAAGGTTGATCTGCGTACAGATCTTCAATGTTATGCACGTCTGCTGCATCTTATTGCACACTATGAATTAGGCAACTACAGTATCCTCGAATATCTGATTAAATCAGTTTATCGCTTCATGGCCAATATGAAAAATTTGAGTGTGGTAGAGGAGGAGATTTTTAAATTCCTTCGTAAATCTTTTTCGCTTCAGGCCAAACAGATCATTCCCGCTTTCAGACTTTTAAAAGAAAAGCTTGAAAAATATCACGACAATCCGCTTGAGACAAGATCATTTATGTACCTGGATATTATCTCCTGGCTGGAAAGTAAAATACAGAATGTGCCCGTACAGCAGATAAGAAGGCAAATGTTTTTAGGAGGAAGAAAGGTAAGAGCTTAAGAAGACCGTAAGACAGTAAGACAGTAAGATCGTAAGACCGTAAGACAGTAAGATCGTAAGACCGTAAGACGTTTAAGATGGTAAGAAAGTAAGACAGTAGGAAGGGCGGATTTATCGCTCAGATAAACGTATAACGTAAAACTTAAAACGTAAAACTTAAAACGTATCACTTAAAACGTATAACTAAAAAGCAGCCGCAAGTAGTTTTGGTATTATTTACAGGGGATACAGAAACTTCAAATTACAGTATGTTGTTTTAAGTTGCCTAACCACACTTTTTATTCTCTTGCTATAAAAAACATGATTGTTCTTCTTTACAACATCTTGCGGCTTGCTATAAGATGTTTAATTTTTACATATCACAAACTGAAAAGGCCTGAATATATCAGATTTGTGCACTTTGACCAGTTTAAATTTGCGTGTAATTCGTTTTCTTTTTTCGGTGTTAAAAACTTCGTTGACTTTAGCAAAAGTGAAAAAAGAGTCGGCAAGAGGCATTACCTTTTTTATGAAGTTTTTTTCTGCTGTGACCAAATCTTCCCCGAACCCGGGAGTTTTCATTGGCAATATTAATTCGATTTCCATTGGGGGTGGTGTTTATATTACAACATTACATATAAAGTTTGACTAATGCGAATGAAATTCTCGTTAAAAAAAAATACAAATCACCCTTAATTTTTAAGGCAGTTTACGGTATTCTTGTCTCAAGTATATTACATTGTATCTTCGTATACATTCAACGTTTTTGGTATGGGATTAAGCAAAGGATTGAAAAGCCTGGATTATAGCAGAGAACTACGGAAATTTATCACCAGCCAATATTTATACAGCGGCGTCAGAATCACCGCAGGCGTTATTATTCCTGCAATCATTCTTAACCGTTTTGGCCTGTTGCAAACGATGATCGCATTGCCCTTGGGGGCATTGTGTGTGAGCCTTACAGATAGCCCCGGCCCTGAACATCACCGGAGAAATAGTCTTATTGCCAGTCTCATTATTAACGTGCTTGTTTTGCTGGTTACAGGCATAGTTCATACAAGTCCAACGTTAACCATTATCTGCATTATCGTTTTTGGGATGTTTTTTTCCCTGATCGGCGTATATGGAAACAGGGTTTCTTCGATCGGTTTAATTGCTCTGGTTGCATTTACTTTTAATGTGGATGGCCACATGCAGGGTTCGAACCTCTGGCAGACATGCTTATACTTTTCGATCGGCGGGGTATGGTATGCGCTGTTAAGTATGTTGCTGAATACTTTGCGACCATACATGTTTATACAGCAACTGTTGGGTGAAAGTCTTACAGAGATCTCCAACTACCTTCATCTTAAATCGCTTTTTTATAAAAAGGATCCTAATTATAACGCGCTCTACAACCAGATGATCAGCCTGCAGGTAAAGATTCACCAGCACCAGGAAGACTTGCGCGAAATGCTGTTTAAAACCAGGCGCATTATTGAAGAGTCTACGGTGCGCGGCAGGTCATTGATGATGATGTTCCTGGATAGCGTGGACCTGATGGAAAGCGTAATGACATCCCAGCAGGATTATGAAGAGCTTCATAAGGAACTGGATGATACGGGCATGCTGAATAAATACTATGATTGCATTGATGCGATGGCCGAAGAACTGTTTGAAATCGGACTTGCGGTGCAAAGTGGTATTTCTTTAGGCGAACCGAAAGAAATGGAGGAAAAAGTGCAGGATGCCGTAAATGCATTTGTAGCGTTAAGAAAACAGGAATTGAATTCAACCAATATCAGCAAGTTCATCAGGCTCAGACAAATTTTATACAGCATACAGGATGTTGCCGAAAGAATAAAGCGGTTGCGCAGCTTTGCGGAAAACGATAAAAAAGCTGCACGCAAATGGGTTTCGGAGTTAAAGCCGGATGCCGCCGTTCAGCGAACAGAAATTAACCCGATGCTACTCCTGGAGAACCTTAGTTTAAAATCAAATCATTTCAGGCACGCGTTAAGGGTAACGTTGGCAATGCTTACCGGTTACATTATATCCCTGTTGTTTCCGATCGGTCATGGCTATTGGATCCTGCTGACCATCATCACGATCATGAAGCCGGCATACAGCCTTACGAGACAGCGGAACATCCATCGTTTGTTGGGCACAATTGTGGGAGTGATTATCGGCTTTGTAGTTTTGTACTTTATCAAGGACACTACTGCTCTTGCTATCATAATGATCATCGCAATGATCCTCTCTTACAGTTTTATCAAACTCAATTATTTTATCGGGACAGCAGGAATAACGGTTTACGTGTTGGTAAGCTTTCACTTTTTAAGCAGTAATGATTTCAGTTCTGTGATCAAAGACAGGATGATTGATACATCCATCGGATCTGCCATAGCATTCTTTTATGCACTGTTTGTATTTCCCTCCTGGGAGCGCGGGCAGATTGAACAATATCTTGTTGCCATGCTTCAGGCCAATAAAAAGTATTTTGATGCGGTTACGAAATTATACACTGGCGCCGAACCTGTAGATTTTAAGCCGGCCCGTAAAGAAGCATTTGTGGCATTGGCCAACCTCTCTGATAATTTTCAGAAGATCCTTTCCGAACCAAAAGCGCAGCAAAAAAATCTGTCATACTACCACCAGCTGGTGGCAAGTAATCATATTTTAACCTCTTACATAGCATCGCTTTCCTATTATGCGCAACGGACGAAGAATAAATATGCTTCGGCAGATTTTGAACCGTTGATTGAAAAGGTTAGCGATCAAATGGATCTTTCTATTCAGCTTGCTGAGCATAAAGATGTTGTGTTGACCGAAGCTGAAAGCCTGGAATCTCCGGTAATGCGCCGGGTAAATGATTTGCTGGAACAGCGGATCCGCGAGGTAGAAACAGGTCATGGAGAAGGCGATATGACTGTTCGCCGGGCACTGTCAGATCTAAAAACTATCGCCGAGCAATTTAAGCTCATCAATACAATTGTGCGCGACGAGATCAACGTATTGAAAAAACTGGAAAAAGCCGCGTAGTTGTTTGAACCACGGAGGCACGGACGGCACTGAGAAACACGGTTTTTTGAACCACAAAGACACGATGGACACAAAGAAGCACAAAGTTGTAAAATATCGAAGCTATTAAACGTATAACGTACAACTAAAAACGTACAACTTTTCGCCGCGTCGCCGCCTCTTTGCGTACGTTGCGTGAAATTAACCTATTTAAAATCAAACAGCTGGCTGATAGCTGATAGCTGATATCTGACAGCTGATAGCTAACCGCTATCTTTGTATTTCATGAGTAAAAAGCAACGTTATATTGCCCATTTTGACCTGGATTCTTTCTTTGTAAGCGTTGAGTTGTTGAACAACCCGTCGCTGAAAGGATTGCCTGTAATTGTAGGCGGATCAAGGGACAGGGGAGTTGTAACGACCTGCAGTTACGAAGCGCGCAAGTTTGGCGTTCATAGTGCCATGCCGATGAAGCAGGCCATGAAGCTTTGCCCGCAAGCAATTTTGCTACAGGGAACACGGAGTGACTATAGCAAATATTCCCGTTGGGTAACGGAAATTATTGCGGCAAAAGCACCTTTGTTTGAAAAAGCTTCTATAGATGAGTTTTACGTTGATCTTACCGGAATGGATAAATATTTCGATCCTTATCAGTGGACCATAGAACTTCGCAAAGAAATCATCGATCAAACACAGTTACCAATATCATTTGGTTTGGCGACCAATAAGCTGATTGCAAAAATTGCGACTGACGAAGCAAAACCCAATGGCTACATTTTTGTTCAACCTGGAATGGAACAAATGTTTTTGGCGCCCCTTAAGGTCAGCAAGATCCCAGGTGTTGGTAAGCAAACCTACGCCGCACTACAGGCTGCCGGTATTCTAACAATCGGGGACATTGTAAAGACTTCCGAGCAATTCATGGAAACTAATTTCGGTAACTATGGCATCGAGCTTTGGCATAAGGCACATGGAAAGCATGACGGAATTGTGCAGCCTTATCATGAAGCAAAGTCCATTTCCTCTGAAAATACTTTTCATGAAAATACCGCAGATGTTACTTTTCTTCTGAGTGAATTGGTTCGGCTGACAGAAAAAATAGCGTATGAACTGCGCCAGGATGAAAAACTTGCCGGTTGCGTCACTGTTAAAATACGTTATCCCAATTTTGAAACCACGAGCCGCCAGGTGTCCATCGACTATACATTCCGGGATGATGAATTGATCGTTGTTGCAAAAGATCTCTTTCACAAACTATATCGCAAAGGCACCCCCGTTAGGTTGCTGGGCGTGCGGTTAAGCGAACTCACCAATCACGCCGTTCAAGGCAGTTTGTTTGACGATGCTGAGAAAAAGACCAATCTCTATAAGGCAATTGATGATGTTAAAAATAAATTCGGTCGCAGTGCTCTCAAAAAAGCCCGGACAATTCGCGACAACGACCGGGAGAGTTAAATTTTTATCCTTTTTTTAAATAAAGTTCATATGATTCAAAGGCTTGATCTACATCTATATCATTTAGCAGATTATTGATGGTTGCTGAAATGCAGTCAATCCAGGATGACAATTGCTCAATCTGCTCATTACTCAAAAGCTTGTTTCTTCTCAGCATTCCTCCTTCATCGAGTGCCCAAGACCTTGTGAAGTAGCAAATGCTCCAAAAAGAAGAAATGACTTGTCTGTTGATATGAGAATCTCTAAAGTGATAGCTTAATGTCCTCAAAATTGACATTACTTCATGGAAATTTTTTTCATATAACGAGCCTTGAAATGGCCTCAACATTCCAAGAAATCCTTGTTTTGTTTTAATATTCTCTAAATCTTCGTGATTATAGCCATGATATTTTAATAGCTCTAAGGACTCAGTTTCCGTCATACAAATAAGTTCAAAAATTAGTTCTTCTCAAATACTTTTCACATAAGTAGGTACGAAATGAGATTGGAAATATTTGGTGGTTGAATTTGTAATGCGTCCTGCACCTTTGCAAATCAGTCATCCTCAAATCCGAAATCAGCCATTGCCTCCCATTTTCAATTGTCAACTTTCAATTGTCCATTAAATAGACGTTATTACGAACTCCGTTCTCCTGTTCGCAGCTTTGCCTTCCTCGGTATTGTTGTCTGCAATAGGTTTGGTTTCGCCAAAGCCTTTTGCAGCAAGACGTTTGGCATCGATGCCGTTTGATACCAGGTATTCAACAACGGCTTTAGCACGGTTAAGTGATAGTTGCATGTTTTGTGCCGGAGTACCGGTGTTATCTGTATGGCCGTTGATCTGCACTTTTACCGTTTCATTGTCTTTTAATAACTGCACCAGCTTGTTCAGCTCGATAATACTAACCGGCTGAAGTTTGTATGAGTTTGTTTCAAACTGGATGTTCTTAAGCGTGACAGAAGAGTTCACGGCAATTGGCTGCAGACTGATATTCTTTTTATATGTACTATCAGAAGGCTTGGTTGCCAAGGCAAATACATCGCTGTAAAACAGGTATCCTTTGCGGTTCACCACAAATGTATAGTCCTTGTTTACAGGCAGCGTTACAAAATAAAACCCTGTTTCATCGGTTTGCAAATGTGTTACCGGTTGTTGTGTTTTATCATCAAACAGATCAACAGAACATGGGATTCCTTTTTGCGTTGTTGCGTCTGTAACATAACCCTGCACGTACAATGTTTTTGCAGGACGAATATCTGCCCTCAGCTTAAACTTATACAGATCGAGCCCGCCACGCGAGTCAGCTCTGTCGGCAGCAAAATAACCGGTAACGCCATCTGAAGCGATGAAAAGACTGCCTTCGTTGTCAACCGTATTTACCGGATAACCGATATTTTCGGGTACGCCCCATTTTCCGTCGGCACCTTTACGTGTAACAAAAATGTCGAAGCTGCCGTATCCGGGCAGACCGCTGCTGGTAAAATATAAAGTCTGATTATCGGCATGGATAAATGGCGCCAATTCATCGCCCTTTGTGTTAATATTCGGCCCCATGTTTTCTGCCTGCGACCATTTTCCGTTTGGCTGTCTGTAGCTAACATACAAATCCTTGCCTCCATAACCGCCGGGTCTGTCACTGGCGAAATAGAGTGTGTTTTTATCCGGACTCAAACTTGGCGAGCTATCCCAAAAATCCGTATTGATGGCAGGACCCAGATTGGTTGGTTCGCTCCAACCAGTGGGTGTATTGTAGGAAATGTATAGATCAAAATTTCCGAAGCCCCTGGCAAAGTTTCCTGCAAATAGTAACCATTCACCATCCTGGGAAATATTCAATGCGCCCTTGGATGGTTCTACGTTAATGTCGCCTTCAATCAATTTTGCTTTATGATAGCCGCTATCCATTAGCCTGCTTTCCATAAAGTTCTCACGAATGCCGCCGCCATTTTGTGTGAAAACAAAAATGCTATCGTCGATGGTGAAGGAGGGATAATACTCATGCCTGGGCGTGTTTATGCTGTCTCCTAAATTAATCGGCGCAAATACATAGTTGTCTGCAGGATGTTTTGAAGCATAATCTATCGCAAACTCATAAGTTTTTTTCTTGTATTCAGCATTGGCCTTGTTACGGTCGTTCAGGTTGGGTATTTCCAGGAAATGGTTCACCGCATCCAGTGCCTCATTAAACTGACCTGATGCAGCAAGGCTGGTTGCATAGGGCAGGTAGAATATTTTAAAATAGCTGGAGTCAATGTCTTTTGCTTTTTTGTAATTGGCAACGGACTTTGAATAATCTCTAATCTCCGCGTAGCCGCCGGCCAGAGAAAGATAGGCGTCCATGTAATTTGGGTCTAACTGAACTGCTTTCTCTAATAACGGTAGCGCATCCTTTACCGGAAGACCATTTTGTAGTTCCTGAATCCCCCTATTATAGGCTGCAACCGCTTTTTTATTGACATTTTCAGGATTATATTGAGCAAACGATGATATGCCGAAAAGAACAGATATGAGTAAGAGAAGTTTTTTCATCGATATTTTAAGATTAATAGCTTGAACGTCAACGCCAGCGCCTTAGTTCTTTTAAAACGTTATATTTCATGTTAAAAATAAGGAAAAGGAGAGAAGCTAAAAGCTCCGGAAAAGTTTTACGTTATAAGTGGTACGTTGTACGTTTATTGGAGCGAAGAAAATTATAATAGCATAAACAGGCGGTTATGCATATCGTTTCTGATGCATATTTCAGTCCCTTTTAGCCTACACTTCTGTCTTGGAGCATTAAGCCCTCAAACCTGATACCTGACGTCTGATACCTCATTCCCGCCCCACATCCCCCACTTTTTTGTACCTTTGCGCCATGTCAGACGCGCAGCAGAAGAATATCCGCCATTTAACCTACGCGGAAATTGAGGAATACTTTTTACAAATCGGTGATAAGAAATTCAGGGCCAAACAGGTCTATGAATGGCTTTGGCAGAAGCATGCCCATAGTTTTGAGGCTATGACCAATTTGAGTAAAGAGTTGAGAACCAGGCTGGGTTCAGACTTTTCTCTGCCTGCATTACTGGTAAATACAACGCAACATAGCGGGGATGGCACCATTAAAAGCCGTTTTAAAACATTTGACGGTCACATGGTGGAAGGTGTATTAATACCTACCGATAACCGTCAGACCGCTTGTGTTTCTTCTCAAATAGGCTGTAGCCTTAGCTGTAAGTTCTGCGCCACTGGTTATATGGATCGCAAACGTAACCTGACGTTCGACGAAATCTATGATGAAGTAGTACTCATTAATCAACAGGCGGAAAAAGCATATAATAAAAAGCTGTCAAACATTGTTTTCATGGGCATGGGGGAACCGTTGCTTAATTATAACAATGTGATGAAAGCGATCGAGCGCATTACAGCGGAAGATGGTCTTGCGATGAGCCCTAAGCGTATAACAGTTTCAACCGCGGGCGTGGCGAAGATGATTAAAAAGCTGGGTGATGATAAAGTAAGATTTAAGCTGGCTTTATCACTGCATGCGGCGAACGATGAAAAACGCAACCAGATAATGCCGATTAATGAAAGCAATAATATTAAAGCACTGATCGAAGCATTGAATTATTTCTACAAGAACACCAAGAACGAAATAACTTTCGAATATATTCTTTTCAAAGATCTCAATGATGGCCTGAAAGACGCCGAGGAACTGGTAAAGATATACAGGCAGGTGCCTGCTGATCTCGTAAACATTATTGAGTACAATCCAATTGATGCATTCCAGTTCACTAAACCGGATGAAGAATCAACCCAACAATTCATTCAATACTTAGAGGCACACAAAGTGAATGCGCATTTACGCAGAAGCCGGGGTAAAGATATTGATGCAGCATGCGGACAGTTGGCGAATAAAACAAGAGAGGAAGCTTTAGCTTAATTGACAATTGAAAATGGACAATTGAGAATGCCATCGCAGCAATCTTCTGACTATACAACGTACAACGTATAATTTAAAACGTACAACGTTACTTAACTACTGTTGAAAAACAGCAAATACAATTCTATGAGTAAAAAAGCATTTGACAAGTTTATTCAGCCTAATAACGCGAGCCGCAAAGAAGCAATGCGCCGCGAAAAAAGGGAAGCCAAAGCTGATATGAGAGCGCAGGGTGAAGAAATGCGCAAGAAGAAACTTGATAAGCAAAGAGGTATCGAGTCGCCTGAAGACAAAACCAAGCGTGAAGAACGACAGGCAAAACATAAAGGCAGAACCGTTGGTGAAAATGGAAAGGCTGGCAAAAGAGGACAGGAGCCGCGTTTTGACAAGAGAAACGACAAACCCGCAAAAGAAGAAGGAACCTTTGAAGGAAGAAATGACAAGAAATTGTTTTTGAAGAGGGATGGTAAAAGGTCTCATGCAGAAAGCCCCGAAACAAAAACAGGCGGAGCTCCGTTTATTCAGAAAAAGCTGGGTGATGAGAAGATGCCGCTCAACAAGTATATAGCACATGCAGGTGTGTGTGCGAGAAGGGAAGCAGCCGAATTGGTGAAGGAAGGAAAAGTGCAGGTGAATAACAATATAATTTATGAACCTGGCTTTAAAGTTTCGCCTGATGATAAAGTGAAAGTGAAAGGAAAACTGGTACATATTCAAAAGAACCTTGTCTACATATTATTAAACAAACCCAAAGATTATATTACTACCCTCGATGATCCACAAGGCCGCAAGACTGTGCTCGATCTGATTAAAGGTGCAGTAACAAACGAGCGGGTATATCCTGTTGGCCGCCTCGACCGCAACACGACTGGTGTTTTATTAATTACCAATGATGGGGAGCTTGCGCAAAAACTAACGCACCCTTCTTTTGAAGTTAAAAAGATCTACGAAGTAACGCTCGACAAGCCGCTCGCTAAAAACGACGGACAAGCCATTTTAGATGGAGTTGAGCTGGAAGATGGTTTGGTTAAAGCTGATGCTGTAGGTTATGTTGATGCGCGTGACAAGAATGTTGTAGGTGTGCAGATCCACAGCGGACGAAACCGCATTGTGCGTCGCATATTTGAACATCTGGGTTACAATGTGAAAAATCTTGACCGGGTAATGTTTGCAAATCTTACCAAGAAAAATGTAGAGCGCGGCAAATGGCGCTACCTTAACGAGAAAGAGGTTAGGTTGTTGAAGTTTATGAACCAGAGCTTTATTAAGAAAGCTCAAAGCGCAAAGCCTAAAGCTTAAAGCCTAAAGCCCAAAGCTTAAAGCCTAAAACTATTCTTCAAAAAAGGACGTTGTCCGAATTTTCACGATTGACTATTCACGATTGACTATTATCAATGAAGCTTAATATAATATTCGAAAACGATCATTTTATTGCCATCAATAAGCCTGCTGGTTTGTTGAGTGTTCCGGACAGGATGCAGAGTGAAGTATCTTTAAAAGATTTGCTTTTGCAGCAATATGGTTCGATTTACACCGTACACAGATTGGATAAAGACACCAGCGGCGTAATTGTTTTTGCAAAAGATGAAGAAACTCATAAGCAGCTTTCTCAATTATTTGAAGGCCGTGACGTAGAGAAGTTTTATCTCGGGCTTGTTCATGGACATCTGCAACAGGAAAAAGGAAGCATTGATGCATCTATAATGGAACATCCTGGCAAGAATGGAAAAATGATCACGCATGCAAAGGGCAAGACGTCGTTGACAGATTATGAAGTTGTTGAGAGTTTCAAATTGTATTCTCTTATAAAATTCCAGATTCATACCGGCCGTACACACCAGATCCGTGTACACATGCAGCATATTGGTCATAGTATTGTATGTGACGAATTGTATGGTGACGGTGAGCCCGTTTTTATTTCGTCTCTTAAACGCAACTACAAACTTTCTAAATCGGAAGATGAAGAAAGGCCGATATTATCAAGACTGGCGCTGCATTCAGCACTGTTGAAGTTTGAGCTTGACGGAGAAAGTTATACGCTTGAAGCGGAACTGCCTAAAGACATGCGTGCATTGTTGCAGCAATTAAGAAAAGCGGGACAGAAGAAGTAGCTGTGAGCTTTGAGCTATCAGCTATCAGCTTTCAGCGATAAAACGCTTAACATAAAAAAAATGGCCTGAATGTATGTGGGTATATTCAGGCTTTTTTGTTTGTCAGTATGTCGGATCGCAATTTAAACACAATCATCTTCAATTTTAATTTTCGTTCCCCGCCCAAGCCGTGTGGCTTCGTCCCCCCGCAACGGCGCTCCTTAGAGCGCTTTGAAAAAAATGCTACGCATTTTTCAATCGTCCATTCGGAAGGAATGTACTATAAGATACACCTTCGATCAATAAGTATCTGAAGGGACGCTAGCATTAGCCCAGGGCAACGCCCTGGGAAATAAATCCAACACAAGTAAGCCCTGAAAGGGCGAAAGCAAATAATTAATTAACCGGCAAAATGGAAATCTGTTTAAAATGCCTAACCAAAAAATATTTTTCAGAAGTCTACTTTTTTTATAGGGAATTACTATATTCGTAGCCTTAAAAATTATTCCGTATGAGTTTACGTCTGGGCGATGCCGCTCCTAACTTCGATGCAAAAACAACCATTGGTGATATCAATTTTTACGAATACCTGGGTGATAGCTGGGGTATTCTGTTTTCGCACCCTGCTGATTATACTCCTGTTTGTACAACTGAATTGGGCAAGACTGCCTTATTACAGGAAGAGTTTGCAAAACGCAATGTAAAAGTATTGGCGTTAAGTGTTGACGATCTTGGTAAGCACCGTGGCTGGATCAATGACATCAACGAAACTCAATCTTGTGCAGTTGGATTTCCGATCATTGCTGATGAAGACAGAAAAGTGGCTGGTTTATATGATATGATCCATCCTAATGCATCTGAAACATTTACTGTTCGTTCTCTGTTTGTTATCGGACCAGATAAAAAAGTAAAACTGACTATCACTTACCCTGCTTCAACCGGAAGAAATTTCAATGAAGTATTGCGTGTAATTGATTCTTTACAATTAACAGCTAACCATAGCGTTGCTACTCCCGCAAACTGGCAGGAAGGTGAAGATGTGATTGTTGTCCCTGCGATCAAAACAGAAGATGCTATTGTTAAATTCCCTAAAGGCGTTAAAGTAGTTAAACCTTATCTGCGTTATACACCGCAGCCAAATAAATAAACAACAACAAGGCAGCTCGCGTTGCCTGTTTTAGCAACCTCTCATGTGTCTGCCCTGCATGTATGAATGTAAATTCTGTGCGGGGCCTTTTTTTGAAGACGCGTAAGACCGTAAGATCGTAAGACAGTAAGATCGTAAGAGACAGGTGAAACAACTTTACTTTTTTTCATCTTCATTCAATCTTATACAGCTCTTATAATCTTACCATCTTACGAGTCTTACATGTCTTACCATCTTACGGTCTTACACGTCTTACTATCTTACTGTCTTACGATCCTACTGTCTTACGATCTCCCACGGCCCTCTCCGCCTGCAGTACATGCCTTCTATTGTGAGCAATAACAAACATAAATACATCGCCCAGTTTGAGACGGATGAATTTTGCGATGGAAATAGGGATCTGTATTTTATTCAGGTCTTTTTTTCTGGCCAGTTCCAGTAGCTGTAATGTTTTTTCCTGCTGATCGATAAATGTTGAAATTACCTCAACACTGCTTTTTATTGTTTTTGGTGAATGATTGGCAGGCGATTTCATTTTCTTAGACGGACCATTCTCGCCGGGTTCCATCAGCCGTGTAAAATAATTTCCCAGGCGACCAGTTTTGAAAGTTGCTGAAGGTTTTGCCGCTGATAGGCCCATTGCTTTTTCAATGGCGGGCAAATAGTAATCACCATAGCTATTCAGGTGTTGCAGGCATTCATTAGCGCTCCATTTGCCGGGAGCGGGTTGCCTGGAAAATTCTTCATGAGATAACATTTGCCATTCGCGGATAGCTGTTTGCAAAATTTCCTCAGTCTGTTCCTGAAGCGTTGTTATCAGTTCCTGGGATGTGTAGGTTGGCATGGTCTTATTTTTTCACAAAGTTGTTAGCAATGCTCAAAAAAAATCTTGGTCTGCGCCAAGATTTTGTGGCAATGAATTACATCGTCAGTCTTACCGATCCCAATAACTTACTAAAGGTCGTCGCGTCTATCCCAAGGTAAGAAGCAAGGTATTTGTGAGGAATGAGTCTGAGTACATGCGGACTTCTTTTAAGCAAGGTGAGAAATTTCTGTTCGGCGGAAAAGCATTGCAGTTCTATCTGCCTTTCTAAAACGCCGGATAAAGTTGCACTCAATGCCTTAATGATAAAGCTTTGAAATGACGGATACAGTTTCATCATTTCATCCACCTGCGAATAAGTTGTACGAATAAACCTGCTCGCCGTAAGCGTTTCCATATAATATTTTGATGGCTGCTGCAACAGGAAGGAATCAACAACGCCCGAAAACGAGGGAGCATAAGTGAACACCAGCGTTACATCTTTTTCCTCGCCACTTAGGCTAAAGGCTCTTTGCACACCTTCAGTAACAAAATAAAGATGCTTTTCAGTCTCGCCTGTTGCCAGTAATAATGTTTTTCTTTTTGCTGTAAAAGGCTTCCAAGTGCCAGCGAAATGTTCCCATTCTTCTTCACTGCTAAATGCATATAAGGGTGAAACAAATTTCCTTAAGGTTAACAAGTCTTCGGAGTGGGACATACGCGCAGTGTTGTAATAAAGATAGGAGAAAAGCCGGGGGGGGCAAAAGTCAAAATTCAAAAGTCAAAATTCAAAAATCCGTGCTGGTAACTTCATCGACATTGGCAGCTCTTTTCCTCTTGAACCTGGCATAAAAGCCGGCCTAATAACCTGCATGCACTCTATCATTCGCAACAGCCCTCTTACATGTCTTACTTTCTTACAGTCTTACGGTCTTACGATCTTACGGTCTTACGGTCTTACGGTCTTACGATCTTACGATCTTCAAAGATATATCTCTAATAATCCATCCGGCAGCGTTACATGAACTTCCTTTTTCTTTTTATCAATTTTGTCGAGTGTTTCCTGGTGGAGAGGGATAAGGGCTTCTTTGTTTTTATAATCCACGCGGAGAAGAACCTGGTGCGGCTGCTCGATCACTTCTTCAATAATGCCGACAGGCTCACCTTCATTGATTAGCGTATAGCCGAGCAATGCAATGGGAGAGGATGAGTCAGCCAGTTGTCTGAAATCTTTATCAGTCAGCCAAACCTGTTTGTGAAGAATAGGTCTTGCAGCTTCTTTGGTGTCAATTCCTTCTACCTTGACAAACATCTCAGTTTCGTCTTTGGCTTTTGATTTTTCAACAAAATAAGGCAGATAAGAACCTTTTACCTGTTCTACGAAGATAACTTTAACGTCTTTCAAATTTGTTTTAGCACCAAGGCCATGTTGAAGAATCAATTCTCCCTTTAAGCCAAATGCGGCCACAATTTTTCCAATATTAACGTAGTTCTCTGTCATCTTGAATAATTGACAATTGACAATTGAAAATTGAAAATTGAAAATGGGGGATGGAGTACGCTTCGATTGTTTTTCATTATCAATTTTCCATTATCCACTTTCAATTAAAAAAGTCCCGGGCAAACTGCCAGGGACTTTAAAAATTTTGTACGGCAAATACCATTAAGCTTCAGTAGCAGGAGCAGCTTCGCCACCTGAATTTTCTACTCTTCTAACTGCTGGTCTTGTACCACCGGATCTTTTTGTACGCTGCTGTTTCTTGTGCTCTTCAGTACGTTTTTTCATAGTCACTTCGTGTTCTTCATGCCACTTTTGGAATTTCACCATTGCTGTAGCTTCATCAAACAGTCCTAACTTAACGCCACGTAATAAGTGCTTCAGGTAAAGAACGCCTTTGAAAGAAAGGATGCGACGAACTGTGTCAGTAGGTTGAGCACCTTTGTGCAACCATTCCAATGCTTTCTGACGATCTAACTGAATTGTAGCAGGTACGGTAAGCGGGTTGTACGTACCAATTTTCTGAATGAATTTACCATCACGGGGTGCACGGGCATCGGCAACTACAATAAAGTAGAACGGCCTTTTTTTACTTCCGTGTCTTTGAAGTCTCATTTTTACTGCCATTGTAAATAGACATTTAACGGCTATTAAACCAGGTTAACAAAAAATATTCGCTGCGAAAGTAGCATTTACGTGGGAAAATGCAAAAGCAGCACAAAAAAAATTAAATTTTTATGACTAATTTTTAATATTAGAGGCTGTTTCGTGTTGGAACAGCCTCTAATTCATTCTCATTCGTTTAAACACTGATTACTAAGGAGTTGCCCACCAAACCGGTACGTTTAGTTCGATAACTTTTGCGTTATCAGGGTTACCCAAGCGCTCCTTGGATGGAGTTGGCAGGCGAACCGGAATGTAACTTAAAACCGCGCCTGCAGAAGCCGGCCTGGGTGTTAAGGCGGGAATGTTAGTGCGTCTTACATCATTCCAGCCTTCAATTTGTCCAAACATTGCCTTGTATTTTTCCGTCAGTATAGCAGTTTTGGTTGCGGTCGCCTGTGTGTATTTCGCTATTGAACTTCCGTCATTTGTGCCCTTCGTAACATACTGAACAGATTCTTTAATGCCACTATTTAAAGCGACGGAAGCATCCTGGCCGAGGCGTTGTTTAGCTTCGGCTTCAAGAAAACGTGCTTCGTAGGAAGTAACGAGGGGATAGTTCTGATCCACATCGAAATAAGGCCCGATTGGAGATGCATCAGTATTAATAACTTCTTCGGTAATATCAGCTCCAAAATAAGTACCATCCGTTCCCTCTGCAAAATAATAAGTGAGGCGTGGATCGCTATTGGCATTCAGCATATCGATAAAGAACTTATTCCCTACGAAATACCCTTCGCGTTGATTTTGAAAGGCTCCCCATTGGTTTTGTGCTGTTCCACTACCATCATGCTTTGCTTCGAGATTATGGGCTGGATCGGAAATTCCTTTGGCCAGGTAATTTAGGACATTAGTAGCTGAGCCAGTGGGATCTTTCAAGCTAAGTCTGTTTGCATAACGTGCTTTCAATGTCCATGCTGCCTGTATCCATGAGGCAGCATCGCCGCCAAATATCAGGTCATCTGAGCCTGGCAAATCATGGTTTTCAGAATCTGGTTTTGAAAGCGCTGTAATTGCTTCACTTAACAAATTTTGGATAGTATCAAGAATCTCCTGTTGTGGCTGATATTTGGCCGCAAAGTTGGCAGGGGCCAGAAATGCTTCAGAATAGGGCACGTCGCCCCAAATATCCGTAGCCACGCCCAGATTCATCGCCATCATTATCCTGGCGATTCCGCCATACCATGGGCTTTCACCACTGTAAGTATCCATCATGGTCTTAGCATTTTTCATGGTGTTACTCCATAAGCCTGCCCAATGATTATCGTAATCAGATTCGGTCATTTTATAATTTTGAAGATCCTGGTATTGTCCTGTTGCGCCTGCCATTTGCTGGTCTAATACAGAAGATACGCGCGCTAAGTCGCCTTCAATATTCATAAAAGTGTTTACTTCAACAGAAGTCAGAAGCGTTTGCGGGGTTACCGTTAAAGGATGTGATGGATCTATAAAAAGATCGTCTCCTTTTTTGCAACTACCCACAAGAATGAATACTGTTATTAAAGACAGGTATATTATGTTATTGCTTTTCATAAGTTTCTTCTTTTATAATCCAATTTTCAGATTGAACAAATAAGACTTGGTGCCTGGGTTGTTGTAGTAATCGTACCCATTAAAGTTTTGTGATGCACCAGTTAAACTTGTTTCAGGATCGATGCCCTTGTAATCGGTAATAAGAATTACGTTCCTGAGGCCTGCGCCCAATTCTATGTATTGAATAGCTTTTTTATTGAAAGAAAATCTGTAAGAAAGTGCAACAGATCTTAAACGCACCCATCCGCCATCCTGCATAGCTACTTCACTACCGGTATTGCCCAGGTAGTTTTGATAGTAACTGGTTGCGGAGATAGCTGTTGTATTCTTTTGCCCCTTGTTAGGACCATCAGCATATACGCCGTCTATTACGTAAGTGCGTTCGCGATCTCCGGATTCAGCCGATTTACCCCTGAAATTAAGATTGGACCATGTACCGTTCCATACTGTTCCACCATGCCGTATATCCCAAAGGAAAGAGAAGTTCCAGTTTTTATAAGTAAACGAGTTATTAATGTTCGCGAGCCATTCTGGCAATGGGTTTCCAATATTCTGGTTTGTGGTTTCCTGGGCGGGAAGTCCACTGCCGGACAGTATTAGCATATTGCCATTTGCATCACGCTGAAACTTTGTTCCATAAAGCACGCCAAAAGGTTCGCCTACAATGGCAAAGGATTGTGGCGTAGTAAATGCACTTCCTACAGGAAGTTCAGGAATGCCAGGGGCAAGCTGCAATACCTCATTTACGTTCTTGGACCAGTTAACAACAATGTTCCAGAGAAAGTCTTTTGATTTGATCACATCGCCACTCAGACCTACTTCTATGCCGCGGTTTCTTATTTCCCCTATGTTCACATATTTGTATTGGAAACCTGATGTTGGAGCAATTGGTTGACCAATTAACAGGTCTTTGGATTTTTGTTGATATAGTGTAAGATCAAGTCCTATTCTGTTTTTGAAGAACTTCATCTCCAAACCTGCTTCCAAACCGATATTGCGTTCAGGTTTCAGATCAAATCCGTATAAGGTATTAGAGATTGCATATCCATTTTGTTCCATGTACGGAAAGCTTAATCCGCCAGTATAACCATCGGCAATATTAGGCACGGTATAATACGTGCGGTCTGTATAAACCGTTGGCGAAATACCCACATTTGCATAAGCAACTCTCACTTTGCCATAGTTAACAACTTTGCTGTCTTTGAAGAGGCTGCTGAATACGTAAGACAGGTCTGCTTTAGGATAGAAAAATCCTTTTGCATTTTTACCGAATGTTGTAGACCATTCATTCCTTCCTGTTAGTGTGAGGAAGACTGTACTCTTGTAATCAAAAGTAAGATCGGCAAATAACGCCTTACTGTTCTGGTAGCTTTCAGCATCGCTTGCATATAGTTCAGATAAACCGGAAAGCCCGTAGAAGCCGGGAATAGAAAGCCCTCTGCCTCGTGCAAATAATGATTGATATTGCTTGTAATTGTAGTTGGCTCCGATCATACCGTTCAGTCCAAAGTTTTTATCTGCACCAAAGGATGTTTTGAATTTCAATAACAGGTCAGAATACAGGTTGCGATAACCGACATGGATCTTGTTAACTTGTCCTGTACCATCAGCGTTATCGTTACCAAGAGATGACCATGCATATATTTGTCTACTGTCAGTGTTATAAAAATCCGATCCAACTTTCCATGAAAGTGAAAAGGTCTTACTCAATTTTGCATCAGCATATACATTACCTAAAAAGCGATCTGTTTCATCTGTGTAGGGATTCATTCTTACAGAGAAGAAGGGGTTGTCATATGCCCCGTAGAAAGTTATCTGGGTACCATCTGGGTTAATATAATTTCTTCCATCAAAGTCAACAGGCATTCTTAACAATGCCAGCATAACACCCGCAAGGTTGGAACCATTTTGAACCAGCGTGCTTTGCGTGTTAGAATAGTTGGCTGTTCCACCAACAGTCAGCCAGTTACTCAATTTTGAATCGCCAGTAATCCTTGCTGAATAACGGTTTAATTTGGAGTTCGGAACAATACCTTTCATGTTTGTACTGTTGACAGACATACGGAAAGTTGTTTTATCACTGCCTCCATTAAGAGAGATGTTATTGTTAAAAGTTGTACCCGTTTGAAAGAAATTGTCAATGTTATCATAGATTGGTTTGCCTGCTTTAACCAGATCCTCTCCCCAGCTATTGGGAGTTGTATTGCTATAAGATCCGTTGTTACCTTGCCCGTACCGCATTTGAATTCCAGGCAGCTTGCTCACATTTTGTATTTCAACATTGCCGCTGTATGATACACCAATTCCTCTTCTTGCTGCACCTTTTTTTGTTGTGTAAATGATTGCGCCGTTTCCCGCCGCTTGTCCATATATCGCCGCCGCCGCTGGTCCTTTTAATATGGATACAGACTCAATGTCTTCCGGCGCAATATCTAACGCCCTGTTTGCTACCTGAACACCAGATAGTGCATTATTGTAAGGGTTGTCTGCCGGGTTTACGTTATTAACTGAGTTGTCCATCGGCACACCGTCAATAACAATCAGTGGCTGGTTATCTCCGCTAAAAGTAGCAGGCCCTCTTAATACAATCTTTGAAGAGGCACCCGGTGTGCCGCTTGATGAAGTTACCTGCACGCCCGTTGCTTTTGCAGCTAGACCTTCAATGATGTTGGTTTCGCCTGACTTTACAAGTTCATCGGCTTTTACTGTTGATACCGAATAGCCAATTGCTTTTTGTTCTTTTTTTACACCCAAAGCAGTTACTACAACTTCGTTGATTACGTTGTCTTGCTGGCTCATTGTAACAGTGTAGTCATTGTCACTGCCAACTGTAAGGTCTTGTGATGCAAAATTGAGCGCATCAATGGTGAGTATAGTTCCGGAACTTACTGAAATGGAAAAAGTGCCATCGGAGCCTGTTGTAGTTCCTTTTTCGGTACCCTTAACATGTACAGAAGCGCCTTCTACGGCCTTCCCGTTTTTGTCAAGTACCTTCCCAGTAATAGTTTTAGTATTTTGTGCTAACGCAACCGCAGAAGAAAACATTAGCATCAAAAACATGCATAAAATGTTTCTCATGATTTACATTTAAAATGAAGTGTTTCATTTAACCCATAAGGGCAGGTTAAATCAATATGTGATAACTGTAAGGACGCCAAAGAGTTCAAAAAAGCTGTATTAAATTTAGCTTTTAATTAATTTTTAAGCCGAGGTATTTGGTAGACTAAATTCGTGTCTTTTTATAATATACTGATTATCATATATTAGTTTTAAATTTTATCACGGCTTAATATGGCAAAGGTTTATACATTAAAAAAAGATGCCTTTTAAAGGCATCTTTTTTTAATGTTCTCATAAGCCTGCAACAAGGGTTAATTGTCCCAGAATATTTTAGGTGTGAATAAAGTAACCTTTGGTGTATTTTCTCCATTATAGGATAATTCACTTTGAGGATACAACAGCCTTCTTGGAATAGCATTTCCTGTAATTGGTGTAAGTGGCGGATTGTTTGTCCTGCGCCACAGTGTAAATACTTCCGGGTTTAAGTACAGGGCAATATATTCCTGCAGGGCGAGCTGGCCGATAGCATTCGCGACAGGGCCTGTTAAATTGCCCTGGGCATTTACATAAGTAGTGATGTCTGCATCAGGAACGCCCAGCTTTTGCATATTGGCAGTTATTGCGGTCCGGAATACAGTTTGTGCTGTTGATATGTCTCCGGTTGTTCTCAAAATGGCTTCGGCTTTCATAAACAGCATTTCATCATAAGTAATAAACTCAACCGGTGAATTGATGGATGCATAATAATCTCCCAGTCCGCCAAAATGTTTTCCGGATTGACCTGCGCTTCCGTCATTCAGACTGTCAATATAAATAGAATAACGCGGATCTTTTAATTGCAACATCCACATCGCTATTGTTGTATTAGAATAGGTGATATCACCAGGGCGTTGTTCATTAAACTGATACCAGGGGTTGGAAGAAGTTTCTGCATTACCAAAGGTATATTGTGCGTTTTCTGAATTATCGGCAAACGCTAACGCAATTTCGTCAAGGGCTTTTGTTGCCATTGCCACATTGCCTTTGCTCTGGTGAAAATAAATGCGCGCTTTTATAGCATGGCCAAACTTTATCCATTTAGCTGCGTCTCCGTTATAAATAAAATCTTCAACTCCCGGAACCAGCGCCCCGGGGTCGGGATCATTAAGCTGGGCAATACCAACATCTATCAAACTCACTATTGTGTCGTACAATCCTTTATCGCTGTCATAGATGGGTTTTAGTTGCGAGTTGCCGATCAATGCCTGGGAATAAGGAATGCTTCCCCAAAGGTCAACAGTGATTTGCAAAGTGTAAGCCATCAATATTCTTGATACGCCGCTATATGCATTGTAGTGTCCTACGTCTGCAAGGTTTTTTAATGTATCATCATTTACCATTACAGATGTATAAAGATCAGGCCACACGTTATCAAATGTTCCTGCGTTCAGTGCATATTGATAATAGGCTTGTGACTGGCTGGCATTGCCATATACCTGCTGCATAAGTAAAGATGTATACCTGGAAATATCACCACCCTGGGTATAACCCAGTGCAGCTTCTACAGTTGAAAGAACAAGGGCAGGAGAAACAGATGCCGGTGCATTGGGGTTTTGGTTAACATCTGTAAAAAAAGATTTTTTACAGGAGACGTTGCATAAGGTAATCAGCATTATGCAACAGATAATTATATTTAGTTTAAACAGTTTCATGGCTCTTCTTTTTTAATTATAAACCAATGTTTAATCGAATGCCATAACTCTTTGTGCCCGGATTATTAAAGTAATCAAGGCCTTGTGCATTGGCAGGTCCGGCAAGACTTGTTTCAGGATCTACGCCATCATATTTTGTCATTAACCACAAATTGTTAGCGAAAACGGTTAAAGAAATAGATGTGAATTTGGCGTTGGGACCATATATGGACTGAGGCAATTCATATGTTAAACTGATCTGGCGCAATCTTGAAAATCCAGCGCTTTTAATATCTACTTCCTGTGGGCCTGAACCAAAGCTGCTGCCTATATTTTGCCAGTAATACTGGTCGTATGTGCTTTGAATAGTATTTGTCACGCCTGGTCCGGGTAATTCTGTTACGCCATCTTTATCCAGGTGAACTACGTTGCCATTGGCGTCCAGGTGACCCAGCAATCCTTTAAATACAGTAGTTGTTCCCCTGTTTGCAGTCTGATATGAAGTGCCTTTGTTGGAAAGTGCGCCACGTGTACCGTTCCACATTTGTCCACCATGCCTGATATCAAACTGGAAGGCGAATGTAAAGCCCTTGAAAGTAAGGTTGCTGATAGCCGATCCAATCCATTCGGGATTCGTGTTTCCTATCACGGCATTCGGGCCGCCTGCAAGTGGTTGTGCATATCCGTCACCCTTTACATCATTTATCAGCAACTGGCTGTTCATATTATTGGGATCGGATCGTACAAATGTATTACCATAGATCATTCCGAATGGTTGACCAACAACAGCATCAATTTCTGCTTCACCACCGCCAAAGCCGGCTACAAAGAATCTGTCAACACCCGGAGTAAGTGATTTCACATTGTTAAGGTTGCGTGACCAGTTGATCGTAACATCCCATTTCAAGCCATTCGATAATATTAGCGGAACAGCATTTAATGTAAGCTCCAATCCTTTGTTACTAATGGTTGCTGCATTCAACAACTTAGCCGCATAGCCAGTGGAATATGGAATTGATGTTGGGAATATCACATCTCTTGATTCACTGTAATAAGCTGTGGCATTAAGGTTAATCCTGTTCTTCAGGAAAGAGAGATCAGCACCCAGTTCATATGAATATGTATTTTCCGGTTTAAGATCAGGGTTGCCTATTGTTGCAATTGCTGAGCTTATCTGGTACCCACCAATGCCGTTAACCGGGAAGTTAATGCCTGTTGTAAATCCATCTTTAAATGCACCTATAGTAAAAGGTGTGTTTAAAGAATAAATAGGAGCGTCTTTACCTACCTGTGCAAAGGATGCGCGTAGTTTACCAAATGACAAGACCTTACTTCCTTTAAATGAGTTGAGTTCTGTAAAGATCCAGCCGGCGCTTACTGACGGATAAAAGAAGGTATTATTGTGTGCCGGTAATGTTGAAGATGTTTCGCGACGCGCGGTTAAAGTAAGATAGAGTTCGCGTTTATAATTCAAATCGAATTGCCCATAAAAGGCCATTGTTCTTTTTCTGAGTAATGTTTCTGTAGATAAAAAGGATGATGCGTTCGTAATATCAAAGAATCCTGGCTGAAGTAAAGATGTTCCTTGTGCCAACCTGTTGCTTTGGTTCAACGTAAAATAGTTGTGTCCCAACGTTAAAGCAGCATCCCAGTCATTTCCGAAAGTTTTATGCATGTTGATAATGAAGTCGGAGTTAAATTGCTTGTTGGTGTAATTGTTTAAATACACTGCACCTGCGGGGAAAGCACTGGTGTTTATATCGTAAGAGTTCTTATCATTTTGTCCATAAATATCGCCTCCCAATCGGTAGGTAAGATTTAACCAGTCAAGCACCTGGTAGCTTGCCTGTCCAAAGCCAAATACGCGGTCAAGGTCAGATGTAAAAGGACTTTTATTAACTGTCCAGTATGGATTGTCATAGCCTCCTCCTCCGCGATAGTTTCTCTGTGTTCCATCAGGCAATATGTATGCATCAGGATGATTTTCGGCATCGGAATATCCGTTCGAGTTGTCAAATGTTACAGGTGTACGCACTAGCCCAAGCATTACTCCGGAAAGGTTTGATCCCTGTTGAACCTTGTAGTTGGAGGAGTTAGTATATGTAATTCCGGCAGAAGCAGTAAGTTTTTCAGTGATCTTACTTTGGCCGTTCAGGCTCACAGTTGTTTTTACGTACTTGCTTTTGGGAATAATACCATGCTGGTATAAGTTCCCTAATGAAAAACGATAGGATGATTTATCGTTGCCACCTGAAAGTGCAATGTTGTTATTGACAGAAGTTCCCGTTCTGAAAAAAGAGTATCTGTCATAAGGTGTTACTGGAATTTTTGCGGAAGGGTCAGATCTGCCAACAATGTGTCCGTGTTTATCAAAAGGATAATCAGTTGCCCCATCCCAGGATAATGTATCGATGGCTGCACCCCAGGAAATGGAACCTCCGTTTTCAGGAGGCGAATAATGGCCTCCGCTGCCTTGTGAGTATTGACTCTGCAAACCAGGTAATTTGCTGACCTTATCAAATGTAACAGATGAATTGAACACGATACTAGTACCTTTCCTTCCCGCATTTCCTTTTTTGGTTGTGATTACAATAGCGCCACTCGCTGCCTGAATACCATACAATGCAGTGGCTGCCGGACCTTTTAAAACGTTGATGGACTCAATATCATTGGGATTAATATCCACTCCGCGGTTGGTTGGTTGAGCGCCGCCAGTCAGGTTTCCATTGGCGCCTCCCGCACCTGCACCAGCATTTGTCGGGTCGAAGTTATTGATTGAGTTGTCGATAGGAACCCCATCTATAATCATCAGCGGCTGGTTATTACCTGTAATAGAGGTAACACCACGGAGCCGGATATATGTACCTCCACCTGGTTCGCCGGTACTGTTAATCACTGTTAACCCGGCGGCCTTACCATTCAGTTCGCTTAGCGGGTTGTTCGTTCCTGATTTGTTCAACTGATCGCTGCTTACAGCTTGTGTAGCATAACTGAGCGATCTTTTTTCCCTCCTGATACCCAATGCTGTTACTACTACTTCTTTTACTTCGTTGGCCTGTGGTTTTAACGTAACAGGATAATCTGAAGCGTCTGTTACCTGTACCTCTGCCGTGGCGAAATTTACCGCGGAGATAACAAGCGTTCTGCCTTTAGCGACAGAAATTGTAAAACTGCCGTCAGCTGCGGCAGCCGTTCCATTTGTGGTGCCTTTGATTGTTATTGACGCTCCATCTACAGGCTGGCCATTTTCATCAACAATCTTTCCTGTTATAGTTTTGGTTTGTGCCAGGCTGCATAGGAAACTGCAAAGAAGCAATAAAAGGCAATAAGCGTTTCTCATAACGCATAATTAAAGTGGTGATAAATACATAATTGCGGAGTCAGGGCACGCAGCAGGGTTAGGCTATAAATAGCAGTATTCCGTATAAGACAGTTAATACAATGCAAAAGCTGTAAACAATAAGAAAGCTAAATTTTTTTTAACCGTTATTTAAACCCTGTTTAATCTGAAATCCTTGTGAAGCGTGAGTTTGAGGCTGTTCAGTGTTCTGGAATTGATGTTGTGCGTTTCTGCAATGGTTTACAACTTAACTGCATAGATGAGCCAGCATAATATTAATGCTATTAAAATCACGGCGACTATTTTGTACTTCTGCCAGAAATATTTCCATTTTCTCGCTTTCATTTCGGCCTGAATTTTTTCTACAAGTGGGTCATGGCCTTGTGCCACATCATTAAGTAATGTGGTTGTATCCTTAAAAAGCGATTCAGGTAAAGGCCTGGTAGCTGCAAGCAGCTGATCGATAATTTTTTCATTAACATCCATTTTGTTATCATGTTTTAAGACGAGCAGATTGTATTCTGATAACAAAATTTTTAGCTGATTAAAAAGCCCGTCTGCATTTATCCTGAATGGGTCGGTAGCCTGAACTTTTTTGCGTAATTCTGTCGCTTCTTTTAAAATCCATTCGGGGGAAATGCGATGAATGTCGCTGGTGTTTTTTGGCGGAGCCGCTTTGAAAAAGCGCTCATAGTTATATGCTTCCCTTTTTCGTTGATTGCTGAGTATTTCGTAGGCTTCTTTTATCTCTTTAAAATGTAGTGACGCAAGATGATCGTTGTTGGTTTTGTCAGGATGAAATTTAAGGGCAAGTTTTCTGTAGGACCTTTTTATTTCTTCATGTGATGCCCTGGGATGAACATGCAATATGTCGTAATAGTCTTTGGATGTCATAGTTAGAGGAACAATATTACGAATTTGGAGAGGAACTTGATTGTCTGGACCGGGATTTATGGGATTGGAGGATTAACGGGATTAATTGAACTGAATAATTGCTTTAGGATGGTTAAGAGATAAGTATCAGCATTTGCACATTCTCCCATTCGCATATTTGCACATTTTCATATTTGCATATTCGCACATTTTCCTTCGCCTTCATTTTCAATTGTCCCCGCCTGAATGACATTAGTCGGGCAGGAATTTTCCCTTGTCAATTAACTACGTGTTTTAGCGCATTGAGTAAATCCGCGTCCTGCGGAGAAAGTTTAAGTCCTTGCCGAAGTATTACAACGGCTTGTTTTTTATTGCCGGTTTTATTAAGCATAAGGCCATAGTTGTAGTAGAGTCTTGGATTACTTTTATCTAATTCAATCGCTTTTGCAAAATTGTTGACGGCCGAGTTGTAATCATTCATTTCTGCTTGCAACAAAGCAAGGCTGTAATACAAATGGCTGCTACGCGGCTCGACCTTGATGGCCATGTTGAGCAGGTTTAAAGCCTCGTCATTTTTCCCTGTTGAATTATAGAGGCTGGCGAGATTAAGTTGCGCAATGGTGAGAAGGCTGTCTTTTGCTAATGCGCGCTTGTAATATTTTTCTGCGGAGATATCGTCTTTATTTCTTCTAAATTCATCTGCCACCATTACATTTCCAATTGGAAAATCAAGCTGGTAATTCATGAATGCGAGTCTTTCGCTTTTTGCATAGTCAAGTGCATTCTTGAACTGAGTGGGGATTTGATTCTCTGGGATCTCTGCAAAAAGCGATGCAGCTGCAATTCTTACTGCTCGCACTTTATCACTCAATAACGGTGCTGCCTTTATGCTCCATTGGTCTGACGGAAAGGATGCAAGGCTTCTCAATGCCCGATATCTAACCTGTGCATCTTTGTGTTCCAGGCATGTTAAGAGATCCTGCAGGGCGGTTGCTGTTCCTTGCCGCTGCAAGTAATAGGCTGCTGTGGCCTTAATGATATTTGGAACGGCAGTATCCTGTAGTAATTTATGCAGATGTGGACCGGCTTCTGCATTGTTCATGCTCCCTGGAATGAGATCTTCACTGAAATGATATTTTCTGGAGTTCCCGGATTTTTGAGCGATGATATTTGCAGCCCATATTACGGTTTTGTCAGTGTGGCAATTGTTACATGCGTTGGGTGTACCATATTTCACTGAAAGATCTGGTCTCGGCACACGAAAACTATGATCGTGCCTGAAATCATTTCCCATATATAGTTTACCAGGCATGTGGCAATTAACGCATGAGGCACCGGTTGTTCCCGTTGCATGAAAAGTATGCGTGAACTCATCATACTTTTTTTCATGGCATTGCAAACAGACAAGATTGCCTGTAAGCACTGTTTTAACAGAATGCGGATTGTGGCAATTCATGCAGGTTACATTGTGCCTGTACATTTTGCTTTGGAGAAAAGATGTGTAGTTATAATCTTCGTCATTCATCTGTCCGTCTGCATAAAAATTTTCAGTGGAGGGTATTTCTGGAATATAATTGTCCATTATTTCTTCAGACGGAATTTCTTTGTCAGAAATTTCTCCGCGCCTTGCATGGCAGGGAGCACACGTATTAATGCGATCGGTGTTGTTGTCAATCTTTTTTAAAAAGGAGCCGGCAACTTTATTGCCTTTTTTGTATTCATCGCCGTTTATATAAGCAACATGTTTCTCTGCAGGTCCATGGCAGCTTTCACAATTCAGGTTTACGATATTGTACGTTGTATGAAAGGAATCAGCTTCGGGGAAATAGTTCTTCTGCAAATTGGTGCTATGGCATCGTGCGCACATGGTATTCCAGTTTTGGCCGCCTTTTAACCAGTGTAGCCAGTCTTTCGTCTCAATCTTCTGACCGGCATATTGATGAAACCATCTCTTTTTGTTAACATCCCAGCTTGCACGTGTTGCCTGCATTTTACCTTTTTCAGTCTTGACAAGATATTGCTGCAATGGTTTGTAGCCAAAGATGTAACTCACTTCAAAATCACGATAATTTCCATTGAGGTCTTTTGTGTTAATAAAGAACTTGCCATCCTTCTTAAAGAACCGGTTCGTAACGCCATCAGCAGTGTATACAGCATTATTAAAATCGCCGGATACAGTGGAATCAGTAGCTGGCAGCATGGACATGAAATGATCTGATTGTTTCCAGTCGTTATATTCTTTCGAATGACACGAAATGCAACTCTGTTCACCGATATAATTGTTAGAGGATGTATCCGCTTTACTGTCGCGTGTTTGCGACGGAGTGCAATACTGAAAGAGCAGGCTTGCTGCGGTCAACAAGATTGCAAAGAATGAAATATAAAATAGTTTCTTATGGCGCATAGGAATTGAAAAGGTTATAATGATCACAAGATCAAATATGGACGATAGACAAATGTAATCATATCCGCCTAATCTCGGCTGAATTCGTGCAACACATCCCTGAAATATGCAAACAAAAAACCGCAGTGTTTGCTGCGGCTTTTTTGAATTTGTTCAATGTATGTAGTCTGAGACTAAAACTCAGAACTGCTAAAAAAAAGTTCGATCGGCAGTGTATTCTCGCTGTCAACTCATGGCTGAAAGCTGATAGCTGACTGCTGATAGCTTATAGCGGTCTAACCCATATATTTCTAAAGCTGATGGGTTCGCTCTTGTCGCCATGCGCCTGTAATTTAATAGGGCAGGGGCCATGTTTATGATAAGAAGGCTTGCCAATATAAAGCGTTTCACCTTTTAACTCGTAGTTATTTTGTAACAGGACACCGTTATGGAAAACGGTAACATGCGCAGGTGTTTTTACTGTGCCATCTTCGTTAAAACGTGGTGCGTTCCAAACAACATCATAAGTTTGCCATTCGCCTGGTTTCTTACATGCATTAGCCAACGGAATTGCTTGCTTGTAAATAGAACCTGTCTGACCGTTTACATATGTTTTGTTGTTGTAGCAATCCAATACCTGCAATTCGTAGCCGGCATCGCCGCCTCCTGTTGACGCAAGGAAGATGCCGCTGTTGCCGCGGGCCTGTCCTTCACCTGTAATATTGGACGGAATCTTCCATTCAATATGTAACTGGTAATCGGTAAATGATTGTTTTGTTTGAATGTTGCCTGAATTTTTATTAACCGTCAAAGCGCCATCTGCAACGGTCCATTGGGCAGGGCTGCCATCTTTTACTGTTACCCAGTTATCCAGGTTTTTGCCGTCAAACAGAACTACTGCATCCGATGGAGCATCAGAGAAAATAGCTCCGGTGGTAACCACCTTCGGAACCGGCTCCCATACTTCTGTATCTTTCGGATCACCTTTTTGTTGTGCAAAACTCATAGCTGAAACAAATGTTGTCGCTGCTAATAATGAAAATTTTCTGATCATATTGGTTGTTGTTATTTGTGACTATCATTAAGCTGCAGGGCTAAAATTAATCGTTTATAATTTTCTAAACTCAAGGTATTTTATAGCCGTTGTGATAGTCGGCTGCGAGAAACTTGTTAGATTGTTTGTCTGTAAATTTATTTTTGTCTTTATCCCAGAATATTTTCTTTCCAGTCTTGAACGCAATGTTTCCCATTTGGCAAACAGTGGCAACGTGCGCCCCAGCCTGTATTGGTGTTCTTAGGTCTTCCAACTTCCGGCTTTTTACCACATCAATAAAGTTTTGCGCGTGTAATTCAAGCCCCTCGTCTGTTTTTAGCTGACGTGCAACGGCTTCCATTTTGGGTGTGCCGTTAATTATTTCCGGTATCACTTCCCATCCTCCGCGATCTACCACGAGCGTTCCATTGTTGCCGATAAATGCAACGCCGTGATCACGTGTATACGGACCATCATTTATGCCGGTGGCATGCTCCCATAACATGTTAAATCCATCAAACTCATATACAGCAGTTAATGTGTCCGGTGTTTCTTCTGCATCGTCAGGATAGGCAAATTTGCCACCTCCCGCCATAATGCTTTTGGGGAGATCGGCATTCATTCCCAATAAAGCGTAATCTATCATGTGCACACCCCAATCCGTCATTAATCCGCCTGCATAATCCCAAAACCAACGGAAGTTGAAGTGGAAGCGATTCTCGTTAAAAGGTCTTGTCTGCGCTGGTCCCAACCACATTTGATAATCAACACCGGCCGGAGCCGCAGTGTCTGGTTTAACCGGAACAGATTTCATCCAGCCCTGGTAGGCCCAGGCTTTTACAAGGCGTACCTGGCCCAGTTTGCCCGATCTTACAAAATTAACAGCGTCCTGGTAATGTTTGTTGCTTCGTTGCCACTGGCCAACCTGCACAACGCGATTATATTTTTGCTGAGCATCCACCATGGCGCGGCACTCAATAATTGAATTGCCTGCCGGTTTTTCAACATATACATCTTTACCCGCCTGGCAGGCATCATGCATTATTAAGCAGTGCCAATGATCAGGCGTGCCGATAATCACCACATCAACGTCTTTGTTATCCAGCACTTTTCTGTAATCATTATAGGTCGTTGGTGCTTTGATGTTTAGTTTGGTAAGTTCCGCTACGCGTTTGTCCAGCACATTTTGATCTACATCGCACAACGCTACCACCTGAGTTTCAGGAACTTTAAGGATAGCTGTAAGATCGGCCCAGCCCATTCCGTTTATGCCGATTGCCGCTACATTTATTTTACCGTTGGCTGAAATGCTCTTTTTCATGGCAAGCAAGTCGGCTGGTAAAACCGATGCCAGCCCAGCGCCCATTAGCAGCGTGGATGATGATTGCAGAAAATCTCTTCTTTTCATAAATGGCAATGTTTTAAAGGATTTTTGAAACTTAGCCCGGAACTGTGCTTGGGGGGCTAACCGGAAAAACATTGTAAATTAAGCATAAAACATATGTGTCATTCACACAATTATTAAATTTTCTTTTCGCCCGTTTCAGTTTCCGGTTTCATTGCCATATTTACCGACAATTTGCTATTCCATTTTTGTTTTGAAATTACATTCTGTAAGTTTATGCTTTCTTACTTGTTTAATAACAACCAAATATGAACAAAAAACTATTGCTTTCCTTTAGCTTGCTGCTTTTCTTTAGTGTTGCTGCCCTTGCAAAAAAACAATACAAAGTGCTGGTGTTTTCAAAAACTGCCGGCTTTCACCATTCTTCCATTCCTGCCGGCATCGCTGCCATTCAGCAATTGGGCAAGGACAATGGTTTCTCAGTTGATACAACCACCGACAGTACAAAATTTAATAAGGCCAATCTTAAACAATATAACGCGGTAATATTTTTAAGCACAACGATGAACGTATTGGGTGATGCTGAACAAGATGCCTTTCAAAAATACATTCAGTCTGGCGGCGGATACGTTGGTGTACATGCAGCAACTGATACCGAGTACGACTGGCCCTGGTACAACAAATTGGTTGGAGCGCAATTTAAAAGTCATCCCAAACAGCAGGAAGCTGTATTGCATGTAGTTGACTCAACTTTCATCGCGACCAAACATTTGCCGCGTGAATGGAAACGTTTTGATGAATGGTACAATTTCAAAAATCTGCAGCTTGATAATAATGTTCATGTACTCATAACCATTGATGAAAGCAGCTACAAAGGCGGTGAAAATGGCAACTACCATCCCATGAGCTGGTATCATGAGTTTGATGGCGGTCGTGCTTTTTATACTGAGCTTGGTCATACAGATGATTCTTACAAAGATCCTTTGTACCTGCAGCATTTGCTGGGTGGGATTAAGTATGCGATGGGGCGGAAATAGCTGTGAGCTATCAGCTATGAGGTGTGGGGTATGAGGTTTCAGGTATCAGGTATCAGGCATGAGTTAGTTTCAGGTGTTGGATACCTGTTCTCCGTTTGGTGATTCGTGCTGCTTTTGTTATGTTCTACGCGCAAAAACATTTTAATTAATTGTAAAATAATTCAGGACAGGCGTCGGTCGCTGATAGCTGATAGCTGATACCTGACGCCTGATACCTGACACCTGTTAATGAACGAACAAACAAATCCCTGGACAATTCTCGGTTCCCGGGAAAAGTACGATAACAAGTGGATCAATGTCACGGAGTATGACGTGATCAACCCGTCTGGCGGGAAAGGAATTTATGGCAAAGTGCATTTTAAGAATGTAGCGATAGGGGTAATGGTATTGGATGAAGATATGAATACCTACCTCGTTGGCCAGTTCCGTTTTACATTGGATCAATATTCCTGGGAGATTCCTGAAGGTGGTGGTCCTTTTGATGAACAGCCGCTCGAAGCTGCCAAACGGGAACTGTTGGAGGAAACCGGGTTGAAAGCGGCAAAATGGACGAAGCTGATTGAGATGCATTTGTCTAACTCAATCAGCGATGAGTTGTCCATCGTCTATCTTGCGCAGGAGTTAAGCATGCACAATCCTGATCCGGAAGAAACAGAGCAGTTGATGGTGAAAAAAATTCCTTTTGATGAGGCTTATGAAATGGTAACTACCGGTAAGATCACCGATTCTGTTTCGGTAACTGCTATTTTGAAAGTGAAGATTATGTTGTTGGAAGGAGGTTTATAAACCACGGAGGCACGACAGCAGGGAGGTACACGGAGTTTTTGCCACGAAGGCGCAAAGACTGAAAGAGGCACAAAAAAGCTGAAAAACAATTAAGGTTATTAAGGAGCGCAGTTCGTTAAAAAAAAGCATAAGTAGACGAAATTAGTGATTGCTATTTTGAAAGTGAAGATTATGTTGTTGGAAGGAGGTTTATAAACCACGGAGGCACGACGGCAGGGAGGTACACGGAGTTTTTGCCACGAACGCGCAAAGACTGAAAGAGGCACAAAAAAGCTGAAAAACAATTAAGGTTATTAAGGAGCGCTAGTTCGTTAAAAAAAGCATAAGTAGACGAAATTAGTGATTGCTATTTTGAAAGTGAAGATTATGTTGTTGGAAGGAGGTTTATAAACCACGGAGGCACGACGGCAGG
>NZ_JAULBC010000002.1:809125-900041 GCF_041060425.1 Danxiaibacter flavus | reverse complement strand
GAGGTACACGGAGTTTTTGCCACGAAGGCACGATGACAGAAAGGGGCACAAAGGGAAAAGCTGAAGGGCAAATAAGATTAATGAATAAATCCGTTGGGGTCAAAAAAAAGCGTTTATCGATAGATTAAATTGGCATTTGATGTATCGTTGCGTCGCCGCTTCTTTGCATTCGGTGCGTGAAAGTTTGCCATCGTTTCGTTGCTGCGCCGTGTGAAACCAGCGTGCTTCGTTTTTGAATTTTGACTTTTTACACCAAACTAGCTATATGAAAAAACTATCTTTCCTTTTGTTTTGCTTCGTTACCGTTTTTGTTTCTGCGCAAACTTCAGAAACTACTTACGCTGAAAAACTCGGATTTCCTAAAGGAGCCAAAGTATTGATCCTGCATGTAGATGATGCGGGAATGAGTTTTGACTCAAATGAAGGCGCCATAACCGCGATGACAAAAGGCGTTGCAAATAGTTGCAGTGTTATGATGCCTTGTCCGTGGGTGCCCGCGTTTGTCGCATTTCTTAACGCCAACCCGCAAATAGATGCCGGGCTTCATTTGACATTAAATGCCGAGTGGAAGAACTATCGCTGGGTGCCATTAGCCGGAAAGACAAACGTACCTGGACTTACCGATACCGAAGGCAATTTATGGAAAGGCGTTGGTGACGTTGTGCAACATGCATCGGCAGATGAAGTGTACAAAGAAATAAAAGCGCAATTAGATCGTGCCATTACGATGGGCATGAAGCCAACGCATCTTGACAGCCACATGGGTACATTGTTCGCCAGTCCTGAGTTTTTAAAACAATACATTCGATTGGGCATAGAAAATCAAATTCCGGTAATGTTCCCCGCAGGTAAAGCAACACTGATCCAGGCTCAGCAAAAATTCTCTGATCAGCAAATGAATCAGTTTCGCCAGGTAGGCAAAAATCTGTGGGATGCAGGTTTGCCAGTGCTTGACGATCTGCACAACGAGAGTTACGGCTGGACCATTCCTGATGACGTAAAGAATGACGACAAAAAATTACAGGCTTATAAAACGCAGAAATATATTGAAGGACTAAAGTCCTTGCAACCCGGCGTTACCATGATGATCATGCATTGTACAGCTACCACCGAAGTGTTTAAAGAGATCTCCGATTCAGGCCCTGTTCGCCGCGGCGATATGCTGGCGATGATTGATCCTGCATTAAAAAAGGCTTTGCAGGATGAGCATATAATTTTAACTACGTGGAGAGAGTTGAAGGAGAGGAGGGATAAGGTTAAGTAAAAAGTAAAAATTCAAAAGTCAAAAGAGTGCGAAGTGGTTGTACGTTATAAGTTGTACGTTTTACGTTGATTAAAGCGAAGGAATTTTTTAGAACAGGTTAACATAATCCCGAAGGGATGGAATTATTATAGAAAAAGAGATACGCCCTATTTTTAAAACCCGAAGGGTTGACATTACATTTATTGTGCCACCCTTTCAGGGTTTTGAATATTTAATTTAGCTATTGCTATAATAATTCCATCCCTTCGGGATTGTATAAATCGAATTAATGTTCTTGATTAGATTAAAATGAGTGAGCATGACCATTGTCAAGCAATTACTATTTCGAAATTTTAGCCCGACAATAAAGGTTTTGAATTTTTACTTTTAACTTACTTCACCCTCCGGTATCTCGTTCCAATATAATCCACAAAATCGGGCTCCAATCCCTGCTTGCGGATGAGTGTTTGAATTTGTGCGCGGTGATGAATGGAGTGATAGTTAAGTTGTAACGCAATATCTATTGAGGTAGCAGCCCAAAGGGTGCCATCGTAGCCGATAAACGTTACTTCTTTCATTAACTCTTCGTCTTCTTTTTGTTGTATGTAATCAATCCATAGTGCAAGACTTTTTGTCCATTCTTTTTCTAAAGCCTCCATTGGATAAACTGGCAACCACCAATCCATTTGTGGGGCCCTGGTTTCGTGTTTGATGCGCGCCATCCACTTGTACTGGCTGTTGATCAGATGACTGAAAAACGCGATAGCTTCCGAAGGTTCCGGCAGCATTTTTATTTTTTGAAGCAATTGCTTGTTGGTCGCATCATTGAAAAGAAATGTGTCGATAAGATATTGTTTCATCTGCATAGACGGTTATTGAGTGGTGAACACAAATAATGGGTGAGAAAATTAACTCAAAAAAACTTGATGCAGAAGGAAGTTGGGATAGAAGGCAAAATCTCCGCAAGCAAAGTATTATGCAAACATAAAAAAAATAACACATGTAGTATGAATATTATATATTTGTGGCCCTAAACCCCGAATTTCTATGATAGCTCATAACAGAAATGAGATCATAAAGAAGACCCTTTATTTTTGGCTGCTATTTGTCATTCTCGTCTGTGCGTCTTTATTACCTGTCTATTTTTTTGTATGGGCCGCTCAAAAGCAAAAGTCCGTCTATCTATCTAAAATACAGGATTACAAGAACATCATTAATAAACAACTCGTGCTCCAGGATCAAATGGACTCGCTGTATAAAAGCCTTTCTTATATCGATGCTGACAAAGTTGACAATTACATTTTTTTAGAAAAGTTTATTGCCGATCAAAAAGACCGTATCGCCAGGCAAGTGGGCGAAGATAGCAGCAATCATTTTTCAACTTATACTTATGTTTTGAACCGGTTGAATGCAATGATCCTTTTAAAAGATTCACTTGTAAAGATTCACAATGCTGAGGACCTGTTGAAAAGAGATCTCCGCAGTTGTATGGACAAGAACACTTCAATCAGAAATTCCATATTAAGACATAATCAATTGGCCAATTAGCACCCATGGAAAGAGATAACCTGATAACCCTTGGACGAAGAGAAAAACGTCAGTACCTTATTTACCTTGTTTGCATATTCGTGTTTACAGTATCGCTCCTTGTCTGGATTATTTTCCGGAACAGCAACAACCCTTTTACATCCAAGTCGATAGTAGAAAATGCTTATCTGAAAAAAGCAAGAGCGTTTGATGAAAGAAAGAAGTATGCTTCTGCACTTTTTGACAGTACGTTTGAAAGGATTACCGCATTGCAAAACGGGACGCTCAACACAATTGTGGAGGCGGATATCACAAGCCAGGTGAAGGAACTAAACGACCTGGCCGACGACGTAACCGTGCATGACATTCGTTATGCCAGTTTTCGCCAGATGGCCGCGTTTCTTACCAGTTATTTCGAAGATATGCTTACGCTGAAACGAAAAGTCGCAAATGTGCAAATGTTTCAGAAGCAACTGACGGATTGTGAGATCGGCTATAAGGATGGAGAAATTTTAATGAATCAATTGCGCGCAGCTCAGGCTGCAAGGGCAAATTAATTGTTTTGCATGTTTTACAATCGAAACATATTTAAGATAGCATTGCTCCCATTTTTGGTAGCTGTTCTGGTGCTTGTTAATGTGATTGGCGTTAAAAAGCTTCTACCAGCCAATGAAGATGTAATTGCCATCGTTTATCCAAGAGTAATTTCTTTAAAGGATACGATGTTCTTTGTGGATAGCACAAGCTTTGCGAAACAACAGAGATGGTTGTTTGGAGATGGATCTCAATCTTTTTCTGCTTCGGGTTATCACCAATACGAGCGTCCGGGTAACTATACAGTGTTGCTGACAATTAACAATAAGTACACGGATACTTTTTTTGTCACTGTAAAAGATACGGCCAGGGTATATGCTGTCGAAGATTCAATCACCTACATCCAGGGGCCGCAAACGGGAATGCAGTTCGAAAACCTCGTTTTCCGGGCAGGCGGAAAGGGAGCGCAACAATACCGGTGGCGGTTTGGAGAAACAAGTACAGTTGATTCCAGGGAGTCTTTTGTTCAATATTTCTACCAGGCTCCCGGCGATTATACTGTATTACTGTATACGGACAATAGTGAATACCCTGCACGACATACCATTCATATTGATCCGTCCTTTAAAGCGAGCCAGGATAGTATACTGAATTTTGACAGTGCATACAGACAGCGTGAGAATGATTTTAAATTCCATTTACAGCAGATCGCAGATGGAAATAACTTCAATAAGCACTACTATTATCTTCTGGATAAATATTTATGCCGCAGTGAAAAGATTGCAGTTAAGATCAATGGGCAAAAAATAAATGATTTCAGTAGCTATTGCCTCGGTCTGCAGTTCGACAAAGATGTCGAGATTCAATCAGTTAAATTGATTTTACAG
This sequence comes from Danxiaibacter flavus, assembly GCF_041060425.1. Classification (NCBI taxonomy): domain Bacteria; kingdom Pseudomonadati; phylum Bacteroidota; class Chitinophagia; order Chitinophagales; family Chitinophagaceae; genus Danxiaibacter; species Danxiaibacter flavus. The sequence goes on along the minus strand of NZ_JAULBC010000002.1, from coordinate 895,850 downwards.
GAAGATCTCAAATGCATGAAATTGATTGAAGTAAAGCAGGGCAGAGAACTAAGATAATATACTGCTGCTCACTACATTCTCTGCTTGCCATAACGCGTATTTTACAACCCTTTATCAATGAAAAATTTCAGCCTGATTGTCCTTGTTTATTTCTCTATGATCAATAACATGTCGGCGCAACTTTTTGCAAAAAAGATGACTGTCGCCAAAACTCCGGCAAATACCTTGTATAGGTTGCGGGGAGAAGATCTTTTGCTAACAACAGGTTATTTTCCTGAAAAGGAGAACTGGGTAGTGTTTTCGGACAGAAATGAAAATCTCACATACACCAAAGCCGGAAATGATATTGTGTTTAAAAGTCTTGCATTTATGGATGCCTGTTACGTTGTTGGACAAAAAGGAGATTTTGTTGAACTGATAAAGTACGATCCCAAATTATTGAAGACACCGCTGAATCATAAGATTGATGCTAAAAGTGCCGATTATTTGGGTTGGATAAATAAGAATAATTTGTTGTTGTGGCGCGGCACATTAAAAGATCGGTTGTCATTGTTCTCCACAAAAGCAATTGCTGTATTCAAGAATGAAAACATCATACAATCTTATTCTTCAAATATTGTCAGTGATTCGTTGCTGTCTTTTTCTTCGCCATTAACCAACACGCAGCACATGAAGCAGGCTTTGCGAGATCTGCTGTTTGTTTATAAACAATCGGACGATGGAAAAAGATGGTTAGTTGGAAAAATGGCACATTTTACCGTTGATAACTGCAAGCAAAATATGATTGGCTGGATAGATGCTGATTATATAAAATTGTGGGGAAACCGGTCTTTTCTGGCAACTTTAAAGAATGACACCACCAGAGAAGGTGAACTTTTTTTTACAGATACTGCGTTAAGTGCACTTTCTTTCCCGCTGGGCGGCAACAACTGCAATAAGAAAGTTATTGATGAATTATATCCTTTAGAAAGAGTAATAAAACATGATTCTGCAGACAGCTACGTCAAAACAATGGTATTAACAGACATATTTGATTATAGCAGGAATTTTGCGATTAATGTTTTGGGGAATAAAATTAGCTATGATGAATGCAGGAAAACTATACGCACCCAGGATAATCTGAATATTGTTTTTGTTGTAGATGGAGGTAAGACTAACGGCAAATACGTTGGTGGCTTGTTGAATACATTACAGTCATTGAATGCAAACCTGCGAAGTGCCAGCGGTTTTAAAAATATCAGGTACGGAGCAGTTTTGTATAAGGACAATTTAGTCAGTTGCAGAGATGTAACGAATGTATTTCCCTTGCATGAAGATATTGATGAGCTAGCCGTTTTTTTCCAGAAGCAATTAACTGAGATAAATAAATGTAATAATGATACCGTGGCGCAGGCAATGTTTGCCGGTATAATGCAGGGAGCGAAGCTGTTGGACAAGCATGAGAATGAAAGTAATATAATTGTTTTGATAGGGGCTGCTGGAAACAATGTGAACGAGGGAACTTCATGGAGTGACGTTGTCCGTTCGGTTAATAGGGTGGATGCCCGAATACTTGTCTTTCAAACGCATAATGTTTCACATCCGTCATTTAATGATTTTGTGATCCAGGGAAAAGATCTGGTAATGAGTGTTTCGGCTAATAATGCAGAACTTAAGAAAGAGAAGCTAATTGATTCGAGGCAAGTCCTGGCACAAAATGATTTTTCACTATTAACCGGGGATTCCGGTGTTTATTACCTGGATTATCCTGCCCGGTCTATGGAGCCGGGATATGTCATTTTTCCCGGCAAGAATCGTGTAATGTCTCCTTATTTACTGGAAAAGAATATAGACAGTCTTGTTGGCAGTATTCAACGTGACAATCAGGCGATCCGCAACTCATACCGGCAATTTTTTAGAACAGTAGGCATTCGCAACACTGCAGTTGCAAATGGTTATGAAAAATATTTTCCGTCGTACGCCGACAGGCATTTACCTATTACATTTTTACAATCTGTTCCGCTTGAATCTCCATTGTTTTGTGTGCCTGCGCGGCTGCATAGTTCCGAAAACGATCCCCTGTTAAATGGCTTTCAGCCTGGCTTATTGTTGACGGGTGATGAATACCTGCAAGTGCAAAACGTCTTTGAAAAATTAGGAAAGTTATTTGATCAGCGCCGTCCCGGCCGGAGGTTTATCTACAGAAATATTTGTAAGCAGCTAAAGGAAGTTTTAAGAAGGCGTGGTATGAAGGATGTTGCCTCATACAAACGGTTGTCCTTTGCGACAGCCACGGATTTGATGACAGGATATAAAACGAATAACGATTTATGGCAGGCGAAACAACTTTATATGATTAAAAAGAAACATAAAATGACAACGGAAGAGATTCTGCAAATTTTAAGAACATTCAAGGAAAAGTCCTTGTGGATGAAAGAGAATATGGGTGATAAAACTTATTCATTTATGTCCAACGGGCAAATTTATTATGCGTTAATAGCAGAACAGTTGTTTTGATCCTGATGGAATAATTCAAAAGTAAAAAGTCAAAATTAAAAAACATTAATGCTGTCATTAATCCTTTCTTTTGGACCATTCATTTTTTGAATTTTTACTTTTGAATTTTGATTTTTTTTTTGACAGGTCATTCCTGATACAGCCATTATTATTCCAACGTTTGCTCAACAAAGATCCTGTAGTTAATTTCTCCGCAGCTGCTGCCTTTAATTTTGTGCAATAGATCGTTAGCAATAAGATTCCATTCAGAATTGTTTAGTTCATTAAAGCGGTAAGGGGTCAAGGTTATATCTAGCGTCCTGATATAACCTTGTTTGGGATGTGGTGAGATCATCAGTCCTTTTGAGAATTTAATATCTTTGAATTTATCGCCCATTTCATACCTGCAAAAATTTCGGATGTCTTCCTGGGTAACCAGTCTGTCTCTGCTACCAAGGCTATAGCGATACGCATTTAAGCGTTCTCCGGATTTTAAGCTTTCTTTACCACCGGTTGTCTCGCTAAGTAGCACACATTCTTCAGGTATCAGGGCGGAAGTTTGCATAGCCTTTAGAAAAGTGCCGGAACGAATGTTATTTGCCAGTGTGCTTTGTGTTACCCAGTACTCAGCAAAAAGCAAGCTGTTTATGTCAAAGGCTTCCGTAATAAGATAAGTAGTTGTCTTCTTTATTTGTTTTTCAGTATTTGCGGCTTTATGTTCAATAATATTCAGTTCTCTGGAGAGAGTTTGAAGAATGGTTATCATAAAATCCTGGTCAAGTGAAGAAAAAGCAACCACTTCGTCACGGCAAAGTTCAATCAGGTAATTTACAATATCCTGTGCAGACCTGTTGTCGAATCGTTCTGCACCGCCGTACCTCAGGGAATAATAGCCTGTTTTTTTGGTGGATGACCGGCCGTAAGGAATCTCAGTAAGTGTTCGGTTGTTGCTGTCCGATACACGATGAACAGTCATAAAGCTCTCACTCGTATTAGTCGTTAAAGGAATGATGCTGTACAACGATTGCAGATTGTGTGTATGGCTGACAAACGAACGATTTACAACTGGAAAGGCATTGAGATGAATATGCATATCTTCCATGATTTCATAGGTAAAACTGGCGGGAAAACTAAGTTTTAGCCAGATGAATTTTTTGCTCAGCCTCTCATTCAGAATTTGAATATTAAATGCGCTCTTTATGTCATCCGGTAGATCAGAAATCTTTATTGCAGTTGGTATTGGGCAATCGTTCATGGTTAGAAATTTATGCTGATATAGCAATTTTACTTTATCAGTAATTTTCAACATCATATCATGAGCCTCAAATATTTGCTCTTCTGTGCTGACATTATTTTCATGTCCATACTTTTGTCCGGCACAAACCTCAACCGGTTCATTACCTATTGCAGCCTTACACAAAGGCAGCAACTGATAGATCCAGTTTTGTGTAATGTGTGAAGGGAAATCAAAGTAAAGGGATGCATCTTTGAGATTATTAAGTTCTCCGGACGCTTCGATGCCGATATAGCAAGTCGCCCATGGAAGGGGCATCGAGGTTCTTGCTAAGGTCTGTCTAAAGCCTGCGGAATCAAAAGCGAAAACCTGGTGACCTGCAGCCATACAATTAATTTTTGCCTTGACCAAAAAAGTGTAGTCAACAGGCGTAAAATGTACGCTGAGCGCATCCTTATTTTGGTGAGCAGTGGCTTTTTTCTTCGCCGTAAACGGGGTAAACGGACTAAGAAGGTAACTTTCATCCGCAGGACTTGCACGCATAACAGCGTGTGCGGATTGTGGCATCGTAAGAAAGGTAGGGGTAAGCAACTGGGAAATTTTATCTAATATCCGCCCTTCGATATTCTGTACTTCATTTGCCGCGCGATATACTTCCGTGCTAAATGCCTCCATCAACAACTTAACAAAAGGATCAAGTGCGTTTACATTTTTTACATCCCAAAGGCTGGAGGCGTTTTCCATTAGGCGGGATTTGATGGCTTCTTTGGTGAATTGATTTTTGAGTTGCATGGGAAAGGGGTTGGGTTGAAAAGGGGGTGTAGGAGTTAATGAGTTCTTACATCTTGCCTCAACTATTTTTATTGTTTGAAATGGGTTCTTATACTGACAAAGGACTATGATCATCTAATAATACCAATTCGACGATTTTATTATCATATGTTTACTCGGATTCTCTTTCTTACCGGTGTTAGCAGGATCAAGTAAAATCAATTTACCTGTATCTGTGAAGTGAATTCCAATATCCTGAGTTGAAAAATTTGTCCTAAAATCCATTTCATAACATCGCATCGCATGAGAAAAGCCTGCAGAACTATGAAAAAAAGTTATTGAGTCATTAGAAATATAAAAGTCAACAGCTTTCCTTTCGTTTATTGATTCTTCTAGTATTGCCCGTACATGATCAACAATATCGCTGTCAACCCCAATTATTTCATTCTCCATCTCCAATTTGTTTAAGTTGTATAGTGTATCATAAATGTTGAAGGATGAGTTATTAACAATTAAATCATCAATTTGTAGAAGTTTTCCATTTTTTAAATTGAAAGTGTAATTATCGGCATAGCTGTCAGGATAAACACCCATTGTTTCTCCTTTAAATCGAATAGATAATATTTTATCTGTGCAATATACTGCGTACGAAAGTGAAATAAAGCCTCCTACGCCTTCTTTCTCATTATATATGGATTTGTTAAACATAGTAGGGGAAGATTTGTATTGACCAATTGTGTCAAGTTCAAGTATTCTGGTTTGAATACATTTATTTATTGTCCGTTCTATATTTCTGTCAAAATAGTTGATTACCGGAAATTCAAGTTTAATGCTTCCGTCTTTACTTTTATATGATATATTTTTTATTGCGATTGATTGTGTAAAGGCGTTTACGGATAAAATCAATGTAATAACAGTCACAAAAAAATTCTTCTGCATGGTAAGGTTGATTTAATTTCTTGGATTCATGTCATTTTGCGTATTTACATTTGTTAGATCTTTTTTGTATCAGTTTTTTTTGCCTCCTCCTCCTGGTTCCTTAATTTTTCATAAAGAGCAATTGCATTGTCATCTTTAAATTTTATGTTTTTAGTCTTGTCATCTGGATCTGGCATAGACGCATCTTTATTGAGTAATTGCAAGTTTTTCATAACAATTTTTTTATCTATGGTGTTTCCATTATTATACACGGTTTCATAATGGTTGAAAACATCAAACGCTGTTTTTTGTCTTGCCTTTTTAATATAATCATTACGTCGTTTAATACCATTAAATCCTCCATTAATTGTTTTAGAGACCTTAGCTATATCATCATTGTCCGCAAAGCCATTGGTGCCAAACAAACTTGTTTTTTTTGAATCGAACCACTCCCATACGGCAGATTGTACTGCATAAATAGCGTCTTCCTTATCATCCAGTTTTTCATAGTTTCCTTTAAAGCTGGCAGCATCAACATCTTTAGTAAAATCTATGTCACCACTTGCATCACTAGGAAAAGGATGTTTGTTTCTATATTCAGAAAGTTTGGTATAATCTTCCCTGCCAGTTAATTGAAGTATTCCCCTACCTCTGAATCTATATCCGTCTTTCGTTTTTTCATCACCGTTCTTCATCCAGCCACCATAGGCCCGTGAAAAGATTTCTACCTGATAGGCTTCATGCCCTTTGAGTATAATTTTAAGATCTTTATCATCATATAATGTCTTGTCTATAAATTGCTTAGTCTTTGTATCCTTCATGCTACGTCCGTACAATTCCCTCTGATCGATTTTTATTTGATTATAAGGCTCCTCCTTGAGTAATTCTCTTAAAATTTTCTTATCCTTAATTAGACTTGTGCTTTTGTATTCCAAGATGATTTTTGTGTCTAGTTCTACATCTGAAAAATAACCATAGCATTTTTTTTGATCTTTTTCCGGCTCAATAAAATAATCGGCCAATAAGGCATCTTTATGAAATCTTGTTCCACCATGTGCAAATTCAGTTAATGCTGAGGGCTGGTAATTTCCACTTTCAAGAGATATGCTAAATGCATCCGTTTCAGCCATGACTTGAGCCATAAATTGTGCCTTCCTTATGCATGTGTCAAGATTGAACTTCGCTCGATATAGATTTAAATACTTCAAAACGGATATTGCAAATTTTTCCTGTTGTGAAGTCAGGGTGCCAGCCATCGCCTTAACTTGTTCTATTGTAAACTCGCTGCTGCAATTATTGCAGGTTGGAGGCTTGGCTGGGTCATCAGTATCGTTGTCCGCTTCTAAATCTCTATAGTCGTCGGGTAACTCCTCCAAAACAGCCCTTTGGCCACTGTGTTCAATTTTTATGTCCTGACCACTTATATTGCATGGAATAGCCGATTTCCGTAATAAGGCTGGGTGTGAGTCAATTATTGTGTTTGATAAATTCTTCCATTCTCCCAACTGGATTACGCCTGAGCATGGTGGTTTATATCTGCCCCATTTAGAGTGATTGCATACACCTTTGAATTGAATATTTGCTGCATCGTTTTTATCGCCGGCAGTAGCCCATAATGCATCCTGAAGCTTCACTTCTGTTGAGGTTACTTTAATATCTCCAATAAGACATGAACAAAAAGTGCAGCTCACTTTCCCCTGTTCATTTACATACTTGATTTGTTCGTTAGGATCGTGCCATTCGTTCTCCTTCTTTTTTTCTTTTCTGGCTTCTTTACTATCCGGCGCTGGCCCAGTGTCCGTGGCTTCTGCAACCTTTTGCCGCGCATTGTTTGCAGCGGATTGAAAGGCTGCAGTAGAAATAGGATCACCTTCATCCTGTGGAGTTGTTTCGACAGATTTTAGAATTTGCTTTGCCGATTTGGCAAGCTCCTGGTGTTGTCTGTCTGTAACCTGAGGTTCGGAAAGTAGCCTAGATAGTAATCCCATACTAACAAAGATTTAGTGTGTTCATTTCTAAATCGAAATCCCACTCGATCCTTTGATCATTGCGGTAATAAATAATTTCTGCCTCAGCCTGATCTACAAGTAGGGCTCCCGGCGATCGCATAATGGTTCCAGTGAAGCTTTCTACGTAAATAGGAGAATCAGGCAGTATGTTGGCTGATATTTTGTACCTGCGTCGTCCATCTTTTGTTGTGTTCAAATAAGTAATTATTTCTTCGAAACTTTCTTTTTCAAAATCAGAAAGTTGGATATTTCGTGCGCCCTGCCAAATGGAATTGTGCGCAACAGGAATGGGTGGAAATAATAACCCAAAGTACAGGTATTGGCTAAATGGAACTTCAAGAAGAGTATTTTGCATAAACGGCTTGTTCAAGTGCTCAAGGTAGTTTTCCACCTTCGCACCGCAATAGCTACTCAGTATTACCTGTTTTAATTCGCGCCAGTTGTTTTTTAACTCTTCGATATTTTCAGTTGATGTTATAAAGCCACTTTTTTGCGCTTTTGCTATTATCCAATCATAGCGATAGTACAATCTTCTTATAAAATCAGCTGCTTTTTGTGCCTTCTTACCGGTGGTCACCTTCACGTCGTTTATCTCGATTTGATAAACATAAAAGGAAGCTTGGGCATCGTTCATATTGGAATTCTTTTCCTTGATGTAATGCACCTTATTAATGTTTTCAAGTATTTCGATATGAAGTGCACATTCATAAGAAACCACATCTCTATGATCTTTTTCTATGACACGACATGTTGCTTTAAAAGCATATGTAGGGTTATTCAACATTTTCAGACAATTTCAATTTTATCCAGGTAAAATCACGCGTTCACCATAATCTGTTTTCCCGTCTACTGTAATGGTAACAGGGTCCATTCCAATCCAATCAAAGTTTGAGGACCAGTGTAGAAATTCATTGCGCAGCCTTTTTAGATCCAATTGCTCTTGTAGTTCCTGTTTTTTTTGACGGTATTCAGCAAATCGCTTTTCCGGTATTTTAGAACCTGCATAATGTTTATCCAAATCTTTGTATTCATCTTCAATAAAGGGGTTGAAAACATACGGTTGGGTGTAGTTATCAAAGGCATACTTGTATAGCCTTTGTTTAGTTCTAATTAGAATGTTATCCTCGCTAAGTGTTATGTTTCGTAACTTTCCATCGCTTGAAGCGGTGCTTGTTAATCTTAGTTCATACTCGTTTTCTAACGAGTTTTGCCTGAATGGTATTCCAAATTTTACCCCAAATTCGCACATTATATGAAGAAGAATGTAACTGTACTTATTGCTCAAACGGCGCCGTCCAGATAGTTTTCTTTTAAAAGAATGCACTGTAAGTTCTTTTTCTTTAAACCATCCGCTTTTCCAAAGGGTTTCTTTTTTTTGTTTCAGCTTTTCGATATCGCCATTTAAAATTTCATCTACATATTCGATATTGCCTTCTACATAACCGCCGCCTATGTCAGAGTGTGCTCCCGGAAATGACAACTGAAGAGCTTTTGAACCAGCGACAGAAGTATGAAAATTTGCGCAAGGAATGCGGTATATATTATGGAAAAGGTTATGTTCAACAGTTACCGTACCCATGCTTCTTATGTCAGTCAAAGGGAAATTTTCTCTATATTCATCCGCTGCTACAAGATGCACTACTCGTCGTGCTTTGTTTATTGCATTTAGATGCAAGCCTTCTACAACAGCCTTATTTCGCGCTCCCGTATTAAAACTTGCTGAAAAATGCCCATTAGGGTCGTAGGATAAAACCGTATCAAATAAGCCAACAAAGCGTATGCAAATGCGATTGATAGTTACGTTTTTTTGCTTTAAAAAGAATCCTAAAAAACCATGAGGTGGAATTTCGTCAGAAGAAGGCCAATAATATTGACCATCAACGCCGCCGATGCCATTGTCATACTTGATGCCATCTTGCCGGGTAACTTCATGGATAAAATTACGAGCGGCAGCAGCACCCCGGCTAAATCCAAAAACATCTATCGTGAGGCAATTAATAGCCTTTTTCCTTTTGCCTTTTTTTATAATTTTTAAGCATTTGTCTGCGAGTTTTTCACAGCCAATTCTAACCTTGCCCCTGATTCCTGTACGACCAGCGCCCATTGCCACACCATTAGAAGAAGCACCATAGAGAATATGCACTTGGTCGCGTTGGTAGTCTTCTGTCCCAATACCTTCTATATAAATACTATCAGTTACACAGTCTTCTGATTCCAGTTTGGGATAGTACGCTTCCAGTCGAGCTATATTCGAAAGGTCATTTTCATAACTGTCGTCATCTTTGTTGCCATAATCATCATATGCTTGTGCCTGCTTTTCCTCTTCAATACTTGCACCCTTTTTAATATTACGCTCTTTTAGGTGAACATATTTTTGCTTGGCATTTGTGTTATTTCTATTGTTTTGTGTGCCGTCGAAAAATAGTGCAACGATGACATCAATTGTGCCAACTGTTAACTTTTCTATTTCTGATATATCGTATACGAAACTTGTGTAAGACATGCAATAGGTTTCGGGTAAAAAAACTATAATTTTTTGCTTAATTGATACGTCTCTATAAACTTTGGAGTTAGCAAGATTTGCTTTTGAAAGTTTCGTAAGTAAATCTTAACTGAATCATTATGCTTATTTATTTTTAGCAGCAGCTCTGCTTGCTTTGAATTTTCAGAATATAAAGTCTTATATGCATCGAATACCTCATTTTCCTTCAATGATATATTTGAGAAATACTGTTTGTTATTATGTTCCCAGGCAACACCGATTTCCTTTATCCGCGCTTTGAAAAGATATTCTTTTGTTTCTTGTAACGCAGATGTAATATCTTCTCTTTCTTCATTAAAATAGAACAAGAGTACCTGTTTGGTTCTGCTTATACTATCTTCGAAATCTACAACCGTGCGAATATGAAATCTTTCACGGTAAGTATCCCATAAACCATATGGGATGCCGTTTTGGGATAGGTTTTCCGCTATTTCGTGTTCGCCGCTTAAAATTCTTTGTGCATACTCTTTGGGATCGTTGTAATAAGCCGACGGTAAGAAATCTCGCATGGAAACAATAGTATCATGTGCCTGATAACGGCCTATTTCCACCTGTGGGGCACCTATACTAAGCCAAACGACAACCACACCGCCTGGCGCCATACCTACGACTATCGTATTGTAGGTTAGTTGCTTTTTTACATCCATATCCCAATATCCTTCCTTGAATAACTTGCTTATTTTTTCTTTCGGCAGTTCAAAGCTACCGGTGTAAAATTTGCTTTCCGTGTAGGAAAACCAGGTAAGATCTAAACGATATGGCACTGGTTTAAAGTCGTCCCCTACAGCATGGGTAGAGCCAAGTTCGCCCCATCCATTGTCGACAAGAGCGCTACTTGGAACATAGATGCTGCCTCCTTCATATACAAGGTATCCGGAATGAATTTTTACAGGATAATTTTTAGGTGCGCATTCTGTTGGCGACCAATTATATTTTTCCATTTTTGTCCCTGCTTTATGATGCTGACAACTAACAACGCATATGTTTAAAAGCCAGCAAATAAATACTGTCGTGATTTTTTGCATAGTTTATCCTTTGCTGATCCGGGCGTCTACTCGTCCCTGAACTAATGTTTTTCCTGCTCCTCTGAAAACCATATCGCCTGTTTGCGTTGTGATTTTTATATCACCGGATGTTTGTTCAATTGACTGGTTTACGTGCAGCTCCATAGTTTCTCTGATATCTTCTTTCTTATTTCCGGACGAGACACTATATGTGTTGGCTATCTCTGATGTCTTATTTTGTCCGATGCTTTTTGTTTCATCTTGTCCTATCGTGACATCCATATTCTTTTCTACGTTAACTACCATGTTTTTGCAATTCAACGTAATAGTTTCAGGAGCGGTAATCGTAATATTCTTGCCCTCTGTATCCAAATAGATTTCATTACCTCCAGGATCCTTAATCAAAATGTGTGTCCCATCCGAGTTATCATCAAATTCGATTGTGTGACCTGTTCTGGTGATAATACTTTTAATGTGGTTATTCTCCCCACCACCCCTTCCATTCCTCCCATGAAAAACACTCCCAATCACCACCGGTCTGTCCGGGTTCCCCTGTTCAAAATCTATCATTACCTGGTCGCTTTTTTCGGGGATCCATACCATACCGCGGTTTATGGGCTGGTCGTTGTTGCCGCCGCCACCGGCATGAGGCGTGAGAACTCTTATCCAGTCTGTTTCCTGGAGAGAATGTTGCTGGCGCCAGCCAATAAACTGCACTTTAATACGGCCCTTTCCCTGAGGATCGTCATTGCTAAGAACGGTGGCGGGTAGGGGGTAAGTTTGTGGCCGTTGACAGGCAAGTGGAGGAGGGGCTTTGCATGCAGCGGAAATCCCTGTGAATTCATTGGAGTAGTTTCCGGCTGCATCAAGCTTGTGTGTGATAGAGCTGATTCTGACATCTGTATGCCACTGATCCTTGCCATCGCGTTTAGCATTGATGCCTACTACCATTCCCACATGCATTTGAAAACTCGTGCTTTCTCCGGCTACTTCATACATATTAGACGCAGTGCTGTTGGTAAAGGATCTTGATAGCTCAACAAGCAATCCTTCATCCGGTGGCAGAATCTTCGGGTGAGTGTAATTAAGTGCATAAGGAGTCATTTGCCTGGAGCGCGTAAACGCATGATCTCTGTAAGTTCCTTTAAAATCAGTTTGTGTGGTTGTTTCATGCATGAATGAGTCATGAATGTGAGGCTCATAATCATAGAGTCCGCTTTGTACTGGACGCATGCGCATGTTCATGCTGAGCCGATAACAATTTTGTCCATAAATGAGGGCAGGTCCTGTCTTTTCTTCTGCTGCTCCGAAGATCAGGTTGCGTCCATCGAAATACAAAAATTGGTTGGTATCTGCAGCAAGCCGTCTCAGGAAATTCCATGCATTTTCGTTAAAGCGGCACAAATATTTAACCGGAAGCGTGTAAATTGGATTCGCAATTACGCTGGTTCTTACTTCATCCAGCGGTTTGGCAACATAGCGAACCGCAGATGCCAGCGTTTCTTCACAGAAACTTTCATATGCCGGTGCGCCGTCCAGTACCCAGGTGGGGCTGCAACCTTTAAGTACGAGTATACCCTCATTAAGCGCTTCATGATCGAACTGCACATCTGTAATGTAAAATTTCGTTTCCAGCCGCTTTCCGCTGTCCTTGTCATTCTTATCATAAATGACTACTTCAGTATATTTTCCCAGGAGCTCTTCTGCTCCGTCAAAGAAAATGACACCTTCGCTTTGAACTTCCTCATGTGGAATCTTCAGCATAAGAAGATTATGCGCTGATAGCTGCTGGCTAATTTCCAGTGCCAACACATGCGTAATGAGTTTGCCATTAATGCGTACGTCTGCACCTATGTATTGGGGGACATTGACCGCCGATGTCGCCGTATTCGTTTGCTGCATAAAGAATTATTGTTGATGAGCCTTTCCATTGTTGTACCCGGGTTGGGCTAAATGGTTAACCTATAACCGGCCGCAGTAAAATGCGTGCCGGTTATAGGTGACCTGCTAACTGTTTTGATCGAACGTTAACTCAGCATTGCCTTCAACTGTTGTTTTCGGAGAAAGAACAATGGAGATCTGGTAAGGAAACTCATTTGAAGAATTGTAAGAAGAATGGTAATACGTAATAGTACATTCCTTGTATTCCGTTTCAACAAGCTTACCTTCTTCGTGCGTATTGAACAACGTCAGCTTTGCGTCGAATCTTTTGCGGCTGTTCGCATACTTTTCAAAAATCGCGGTCGTATCATCTTTGCCCTCAAGCGTAAATTTAGCATCTGCTTTAGTGGCATAAGCTGTGGCGCGGTTCCATTGGTCAACCGGTTTTGTGGATTCAAATGACGCGGAAAAAACATTGTACTCTTTTCCATCCAGTGTAAGACGTGCTAATTTGGCGGGTTTAGTTGCCATTGTTTGATTTTTTAAGGTTATGAAAATTGTGAACTATATGGATTGTTTATCCTTGCTGATATTCCGTATTCCACTCAGCATTTTCATCTTCCCCTTTGTGGCCATCCAGTTTAATCACAAAACTTTTAGCAGGGAAGTAGGGAGTGATGTTTATGTCAAGCCAAATGCGATCCTTTTGCTGAGGATCTTGCTCAAAGCGAAGGATCTTGAATTTTTCAATTAGTTTATCCGGGCCCTTAATACTATCCAGGTAACGCACAATTTGTCCGCGTAAGTCCGCTTCAGTCTTCACATTCCAGTTTTCAAATGCCCGGCGGTTGAGGAAATCAAAAAGTACTTTTGTTACGTAGTCAAAAACGCGCACTACAGAATACGTCTGCAACCCAATGTTATCGCCGGTAAATAAGGTCTTGGCCGAAAAAGCCATGACCTTACCATACTCATTTACCATTGGTACAAGCCCCAGTTTTTCAAGATGCGATATTTCAGATTTCTTCAGTTCAAATCTCACGGCATCTACTTCATTCATACCCCCATGTTTTTTACCGGCAGTTACCTGGCTCATCAATGTGTAATGCATCTTACCGGCAAGTGAGGTTGAACCCGGAATAAACACGTCCTCCTCTTCGCCCGTTTCAGTTGCCTTTCCGCGCCCTGCCAGGTAATTGCATGTCATAATAACATTGCTCCTGTGTAATTCTCCTCCGGTTAAATTGGCTGCTGTAAACATCTCTATCACGTCGTCCGGCTTGTCCAGGTTGGCGAAATCGGTCACAAGCATTACTTTATTTTCGCTGGCAATTTTCGCCCATTTTTCTACGACCTTGTTTGAGCCAAGATAGCCTGGCAGAACAAGCAGAGAGTAATTCTCACGCAGGTCAAGCCGGTCATAGTGCTGCTTTAACTCTGCCGCTATAAAATCAATAAAATGAGGATTGTCAAGATCTTTGATCTGTTCTGCAGATGCGTTTACAATTACTACATTATTGATTTTATCGCTTTCTGCATTCTTGTAAAACTGGGCTACTGTTCTATATGCAACCTCAAGCGAACGGGTTGCCTTTAAAGTATCACGCAGGTTTTTCTTCATCAGCTTTTCAGCAGCTTCCGCTTCGTGTTTACACTTGCTGATCATTCCGGATGTGTCGCCGCTGTTTTGCAAAATATCCAACCAGAGTTCAAGTGTCTTGTATAAATTTTTTCTATCCTTTTTTTTGTCGGGATCAGTAAGAAAAATTTCTTTCCTGGCTTTTCTGTCTGGATTGAGGTTTGCAATGCCATCTATAGTATTTTCAAGAAACGAAAAGCCTCCGGATTTAGCCAGTTTTTGTATTGAAGGATTAAAATCAGTTTTTTGTGTATGTTGTTTTATGGGTTCGGCAATGGTGCCAGACTGTATTTTTGCCATGTGACTATTTTTTAAGGTTTTAGATGTTTGCGGTAATTTTATTTGACAGGTTCAAGCTCCGTTAAACCTTGTTTTATTGCATTAATAATAGCTTCTTTTGTTTCATCATTTGAAAGTAATGTCTGTAACACCCGGTTAGATTTTAACTGTTTCATAATCCTGGCATATTGCTCCTGCTGTACATTCAGCGTGTTTAAAAGTGTACTTTGGCGTGTTATGTTTGCGGGTGTAAAGTCTCCAAGATTGCTAAAGCTCAGGGTTTCACTCATTTGTTCTCCATTGGTGTTTTCAAGTTCAACTTTGACGGAAGGCTTAAAATGTGTAAATACATCATCAACTGTTTTTAGCCCTGCAACAGTATCTGGTTGCAGTGGTTCTTTGCTGGTAAGTTGTGATACAAGCAGTGTTTTGTTAGATGGTATTTCGTTGATAGCCTCGCTTGAATCTATCTTTACTTCATTACCTCCAACACCATAATTGTACATAGCCATTGTGTTTAGTTTTATTTGAGGAATTGTGATTTGAGATGTTGCTTGTTGATGCGCTTTGCCATGCGCATTTTCCGGTTTCATTTTCTTTTTAAAAACTTTTAAAAGACGAAGTATTGAGTCTATGTAATGCGACATATTTATGCACTATTCTTTTCAGGATGACCGGCAGTGGCCGGCAAAACTTCCAGGCTAAGTTGATTGTTATCATTCAGGTCAATACATATCATGCTGTCCTTATGTAGCAGACCGCTTACTATCATCCGGGAAACAGGTCGGCGGATCTGATGACGAATAACACTGGCTATTTGTCTTGCGCCATAAGTAGAAGAGAAACCCGCGTTGACCAGCTGCAACCTCGCGTCAGCTCCGATTACTAATTGAATATTCTGTTTGCTTAAAGCCTGAACTAGTGATTGCAGCTGAAGATCGAAAATATGCTTGGCCATGTCTTCTGTTACTGGTCCGAAGGGAACAATCTCGGTAATACGGCCCAAAAATTCCGGCCGGAAGTACGGTCGCATCTTTTCCAACAAATCGCTGTGAGCTGGAATTTTATTTTGTTCAAATGATTGCGCTATGAAATCACTGTTGATATTTGAGGTAAAAAGGATCAGCGCATTGCTAAAATCACCTTCTTTGCCTTGCTTGTCGTGAATGTGGCCTTCATCCATAATCTGGAGAAATACATCAAACACTGATTGATGTGCCTTTTCGATTTCGTCAAACAGCACCACAGAGTAAGGCTGCTGACGTATCTTGTTCACCAGCAGACCACCCTCTTCATAACCCACGTATCCGGGCGGTGCACCATACAACAATGCGGCGGAATGTTCTTCCTTAAACTCAGACATATCAAAGCGGATCATTGCTTTCTCATCATTGAAAAGAAACGCTGCAATAGATTTTGCCAGCTCTGTTTTCCCCGTTCCTGTAGGTCCCAATAAAAAGAAAGATCCTATCGGTTGCCCGGGTTTGTTCAGGCCGCTTCGATTTTCGAGAATAGCTTCACTAACAGCTTTCAATGCATGATCCTGACCTATTATTCGCTGTTTGAGACGGCGATGCATATTCAGCAGCTTCTCTTTTTCCTTTGCCTGGATATCTCCGATGGGAATACCTGTTTTAATTGAGATTGTTGCTGCAAGGTCCTGAAGACATAGTGTATTTTTCTTTTCTACTGCTTGTCTGTTAAGATTTGTGAAAGTCTGCTCAAGTGCTGAAATTAAATACTGAGTGGGTGAATTTTCATCAACTTCCAATTCTTTTGAACTTGAAGAATGCAACGGTTTAAATGAATTCGAAATCGATCGGTTCAGCCACACAAGCTGTCTTTGTTTTTCCTGTTCAGAAAGCTCTTCAGCTTCTTTTATTTCTACAGACTTTTTTTGCAAACGCTGAACTTCTTGCTGCATTGTTTCTGCAGACGTTCGTATTGAGGCCATTGTCCTGTCAAGCAAATCAAATGCAGCATCGGGTAATTTTTTATCTTTTATATAGCGTTTTGCCAGGCGAATACATTCAGGAATAACATCTTTCTCAACAGCTACCTGGTGATGCTGTTCGTAAAGCGGAAGATGTAATTCTAGCATTCTCTCTGCGGTTTGCAGATCCGGTTCGTTCAGTTGCAACAGTTCGAAACGCCTGTTGAATGCACGCTCAGGCTCGATCAGTTTTCTGTATTCATCAGGAGTTGTTGCACCTATTACAGTTATTTCACCACGCGATAAAATTGGTTTTAACAGGTCAGAGGTTCCTGCGAGTGATCCTTTAGAATTTGTTAGTGTATGTATTTCATCGATAAACAGAATTGTTTTTTCCTGACTGCTTAATTCAGCAATAATTTTCTGCATTCGGTCTTCCACTTCTCCTTTATATGTGGCGCCGGCGCAGAGTGTAGACAGGTTCAATTCATATAAAATGGCTTTTTGAAGAAATACCGGCACATCTGATTGAGCTATTGCTAGAGCCAATCCATTTATTAGTGTGGACTTTCCTACACCAGCTTCTCCTGCGATAATAACATTCGGTTTGGTGCGCCGGCCAAGGATTTCGATAATTTGCCTTAACTCCATTTCGCGTCCAACGACGGGATCGAGCTTATCCTTAAAAGCCAATGCTGTTTTATCTGTGCAATACTTTTGAAGTATGGCTGAAGTATAATTTGGAGATTTATCTTGTTTGTCTTCAGGGTTAGCAGGCAGGTCAAACATTAAGTCGTGTTCTCTGAGAGGAAAGGACTTTAGCTGATCAGCCGAAAAAGCAACGCCCGGTTTACATATAGCAGCGAACAATGCAAATGCAGTAATATCTGCGAATCCGAATTTTATTTTTATATGAGTGGCCTCATCAAGAATGTTGTAAATGCTATCGCTTTCTTCAATTGTATCAGGAAGTATATGGCATTTTGGATATTCATCCATTCTTACTTCGGCCCATTCTACAAGGTAACTGATGTCCAGATCCAAGGCTTCAAGAAATGTACAAAGACCAGCTTCGGGATGTAATAGTGCCCGCAATATATGTGCAGGTTGTAGCTGTTTATTATAGTATTCGCGTGCAAACCCTTTTGCAATAGTGAATACATATTGAATGGAGTCATTTATCGATTGGGTCATCTGTTTTTTAACGGTTTGGGTATGCTAAGGTAATCGCTTAAGTAAAATTGTATGACAAAAATAAATAAATTATTATTTAAAAACATGTAAATATTTTTATAAATAAATTTTTTTCTGCTGTATTTTCGCCGCAAGAAAAAATGCCATGTTTTTTCTCAACCTTAAACTTTTTACAACCTACGATGCAACCTTTAATAAACCTGGAAGCAGATTTCAAGACGGAGGTTATTGCCGCACTTTTGGTAGCCGGTGATCAGGATGTTAGCAGAATTATTCTTGAACGGCTTGGAAACAATCCCCGGCCTTACTCAAAAGATATCCATCATATTTATGAACATGTAAGCGCAGGCAACTTAAGTAAACACACTATTTTTCAAACTTACAGACAAAGTATCTATGAAGCATTGCCGGAATCATTATTCCATCCGCCTACATTAGGTGAGATTACAATGACTGAAGCGCAGGCTGTAGAGGAAATCAGGCTGCAACGCAGACGCGAGCATGATGCAAGAATTTTTTTCCGGCCTTTTGAGCAGGAATCTTCTTATGTTGAAATAAGCGCACTGTTGATCGAGTTGATGTACGAGCAAAAGGGGCGGTTCAATAATCTTTTTTATCTTTTCGGGCAGGCTTGGCCAATCATCAACAGGCTTCCGGAAGAAACTGCTTTGTGCTTTATATATATCCTTCCTATTCTGCATGAAGTGCGCGGCAACAGAAAATGGATTGAACAATGCCTGTCCTTCCTGCTAAACCGGCCGATCATGATAGATAGCGTTTACAACGTAAAGGAAATTATAGCATCAGACAATTTCAGTCTGAATGTTTGCAGGCTCGGCATTGACAGTAGTCTTGGTGGTCTGGCTTATTATGACGGCGTTCCCGAATGGAATATTTGCATTGGTCCGGTACACAAAGAAAATATTTGCAGTGTATTGCCACAAAGCGAATTCTTTGAAGTGCTTGAAATGCTTACAGCTTGCTTTATTCCGGATTTTGTATTCAGCCGGTATACGATTATAACGCAAAAAGAAGGCGATACCTTTCTTTCCGCCAACCAGGATTATAATGGCCGCCTTGGACATACCTTCTATCTATAACATGAATATTTTGTATGATCACAAATATGTTTTTCCAGTTTCTATTGCTTCCGTTACTTGCTTTATGCATGACTGTTCCTTTGTTTCTTATAAAAAAGAAAAACAGTTTACTTGCCAATAAAACACTTGTTGTTTTTATTCTATTAAATATAGCGCTGATTGCTATCGTGGGACTGTTGGGCATTATGGGGAACAACTTTTCTCCCTGGGGTTATCTCGCAGCCCAGTTAATCTTCTGTGTCATGGGAATCGTATTTGTTCAACTGTATGAAGTATACATAAATAGAAACGTTGCCAATTGCAAAGCTCTAACTCAGATATTGATAATAGCAATTATTATTGTTTTGGGAGGTTATTTAATGGCTACTGTTTTTAATTTGGTAAGCGAGGTGCAATCTGGCTATATCGCAGCTAGTGCTTTGCTTATTTTTCCCTTGCCTCTTTTGTTTTACATGACCTACCTGGCACTTATAAAAATTCCCGTGGAAATATATGACGTATGGCGATATCCTTTGGATGCTGTTGAACTTAACATCGAGGGTTTTGACTTTAACAAGCTGATGGTGCTAAAAATAGAATTGAGTAAGAAGTTATACGACAAGGATAGATTAAGATTGATGGTTAAAGGACCCGATGTTATTCAATTGGGTGCCTGGTTCAGGATGTTTATCGATGATTACAATACAAAGAACTCAGCAGATACAATTGAATATATTGATGATGAAGGGTTGTCATACGGATGGATCTTTTATTACAAGCACTCCTTTCTTCACAGGCGCCGGTTGCTCGATCCTGAAAAGAGCATCCGGGAAAATCTTGTTAAAGAGCACGTGACCATTATTGCCAAACGGGTAATAGAACATTCAGAAGAAGTTTTTTACAAAAACAACAATTAGAAAATATGATTATTCCACCCAAATATTTGCCGGTGAACTGGGCTGACGGAATGAAAGTGACCAGGAACCATTTTGACTGCACAGAGAATTTTGTGATTGATAATTTAAGGGACGTGGCATCCGTGCATGTCAATAAATTTAATTTCGGTTTGTTGCCGCCACTTGCTTCCGGAGGAGCAATGGTAAGTGACTATGAAGTAACAAGAACTGCTACAGGCCAATTGCAAATTTCCATTCATTATTGCCAGGCGATCACTCCCGGAGGTGTCCGTATTTCCATCGTAGGGGAGGGAATTAAAAAGAATTTAAGTTTGTCTGATCTGAATGAGTCCGGAGCTTCAGATGAAAATGACGATTGGTCGGACAGAATTGAAAGCCTGTATGTCGTTATTGTTGCTGATCCTTTTAAGAAAACATTGGTAGGCGATCCGGATCCTGAAGAAATTCCCATAAGGCATCCGTTCACACAGTCTTATTATTCCGTAGAACTTAAGAATAATAACGAAATAAGAGGGCGGGAATTAGGCATGAACCATCTTATCATTGGTCGCTTGCATAAAACAGGCAACTCACTTGAGAAGGACGCAACGTTTGTTCCGCCCAGCAGTACGATCAATAGCTGCGTTGCTTTGATTGAATTCCATCGTGCTATTTGTAACAGAATGAACGATTTGCAAAATATCTCTTTGCAAATCGTTCATAAGATCAATTATAAAAATCAAAAGTCGATTGTATCGCAGAATGTGAAGGCTATGTGCAACGTTTTATTGCAATACTGTGCGGAGAATTATTTTGCTATGCGTAATATGGTGGCTTCACTTCCGCCGGTTTATCTGCTGAATGCTATTTCCGTTCTTGCGAATAAGCTGCTCACTTTTATAAAAATGCTTCCGGAAAATGAAAAAGAAGAGTTGTTGAATTATTTCTTTGAATGGAGTGATATAACACAGGTGAATTTCCTTAAGATTCTAGATGATACGATTGAGATAAACTATGATCACTACGACTCAGGTAATTGTTTTGTGCAGTCAGTTAAAATGCTTGAGGATATCCTGATAGTATGGAATAAACTCAACTCACTCGAGTTTATTGGTCAGCATAAAGAAAGCATTATTGTTAAGGAAGAAGTGATTACAAATGTGGTGAAGGAGAAAAAGGGCTGGAGTATTTTAGATTAAGGAGGCGTTATGAGATATGCTTTAATTGGTTTGTTGTTGAATTGTATGTCGGTTACGGCAACATACGGCAGAGAGCGGCACATGGTTGTGTCTGCAGACAGCATGTATGTTGATCCTTATATTGAAAGATTTATTTCCCTTTACAAAGCTGACATATTGCGTACAAAGCGGACTCATAAGCAACTAGTGGCTTTTATTGAAGATCAGTTACGGATAAGCGACATGCCTTTGCAACTTAGAAATCTTGCAATCATAGAATCCGCGCTTAACAATCAAACCATATCATGGGCGGGAGCCGCAGGTTGCTGGCAGTTGATGCCCGAAGAATCACGTACACATGGATTAGTTGTGGATTCTGTAAACGATGAGCGATATGACATTCTAAAAAGTACACATGTTGCAATCCTGTTGCTAAAAGAATTGTATACTAAGTATAATGATTGGCTGCTTGTAATTGCGGCTTATAATTGCGGTGCCGGCAGGTTAGACAGGGCTATAAAGCAAACCGGTGAATTTGATTTCTGGAAAATACAAGACTTCCTTCCGCAGGAGACGCGCAATCATGTTAAGAAATTTATTGCGGTAGGTAATGTGTTAGATGGAAGTCAATTGTTGAGTGATAGAAAGGAGTCGAAGAATTTTGTTGTCAGAAGTGTTGACAGCATATGGGTAAGCAGCACTTTTCAACTTAAAGTGATTGCCCGGTTTTTGCAAATACAAGAAGACAAGCTGATCAACCTCAACAAAGATTTTGAACAGGTTCGGCGAGATAAATCTGAATGTTTGTTGCTATTGCCAAAAGATCTGATACCTGATTTTATCCTTTACAAATCCGGGATCCTGCGAGCATCGATTGCAGAAAGTAATTGATTAAAACAACTCATTAATTATTCAATTTATGTACTATCAAATACCCTTTGATTTTGGAGCTGTCATGCAGGGTGCTCCGTTGCCAGCGTGTGATCTTGTAGAAAGTATTGCGCAGCATGTTCAGCTATTGGTGACAACGAAGTGCAACGAGAACCGGTTTGATCGAAAATATGGCAATAGTGTGTGGGACCAGGATTTTGAAAGAGGATTATCGGATGCAGACTGGGAAGATAAATTTAAAACATCTCTATTATCCGCTCTTGAAAATTATGAGCCGCGGATTTTCAACATCAATATTGTTGTCAAAGCAGAAATGGTTGAAAAGACATGGCCGCTGAAAAAATACACAGAAATTAAAAAGAAGGTCACTGTTCTCATCAATGCTCAACTGGTTGAATCATCAGAAAAATTTTCATTTAAGACGGAGCTGTATATAAGTCCGATGGCTGTTGTGTAACGAGGAGTTGCTGTTTAGCGACGAAGTTGGTTCATATTTCCGAGGTGATAGAAGTCACTACTTTTTCAATTCCTTAGCAGGTACCCGGACTACTTTTCCTTTTTCAGAAATAACCACAACAGCATCATCCTTGCGCTTTTTCTCCAATAGACGATCTATCGCAAGTTGGCCTCCTTTAAGTATTTTTTCTTTTATCTCTGTTTTCGTCATTCTTAATAATTTCGTTGATTAAGATCCACTTTTCGTCATTCGACACCTCATAAAATTCAGCATTTCCTTCAGCAATGAGCTGGGGTTGCGTCAGCGAATTGTCTATAAGCATCCAATAATCTACTTTGTCTCTGTACAAATGTAAAAAATTTTTTAATCCTAAATAATAGCGGCGAATTATAGTTTCAGCTGGTATATTGTGACCTCCTTCTGAAACCCTCAGTTTCACCCTTTCTATAGCTAGTTCAACACTATCGAGCCAATAATAAATAAGATTGATTGTGTAGTTTTTTCCTTTTGCTTGCTTTATAAGGCCGATATAACTTCGAGTAGAAAGTGTTGTTTCAAAAGCAAAGTCTTTATGAGCAGAAAGTAGTTCCTGCAATCTATTTAGCATGATTCTGCCGGCTTCGATTGATACGCTTTCTGGGTTGAACGGTGATAAACCTCTCGCAATTTCATCAGCGTTCACAAATTCCTTAATCTGTAAAAGTTCAGGAAGAGTCGTAAAAGAAGATGTCGTTTTACCAGCACCATTGCAACCTGATATAATAAATAAATTTGGCAATTTTTATCGCAAGATAATTGATTTTCTTGTTTGGTATTCCAGTTTTGTTTTCTCTACAGCGGATCGATATAATAAGTCGTATGTCATCAACATAGTGGTTCTTTTTTCATCGTGACTTCATGATGATTTTTATAGCGTGATTTATAGAAGATGGATCAATATTCTTTTTAAAGTTTTGAATAGTGAGGTATGATCACCAATAATCGCACATTTTTGAACATAGCTGCTACATTCAAATGGTGCCTTTACAAAGCAGCATCTCCATTAGATGGACCTAAGTTAATAACAGTCAATCGTAAGGAGCACATTAGTGATCATATTTTGAGGTAAGTAGACCGCAACTATTTTAATATAAGATCTTTCAAATTAATATTCAGTGCCAGCGAATCTGCATATTATACTATTGCTCCAGTAAAATTGGAGTCAATAAATGTCAATTGACCAAATTATAATAACGGAAGAAAGGTAAGAAGCGAGAAACGCCGTTTGTCAAACTTTTCTTTTGCTTTATCATAGTATCGCGCTTCATTATGATCGTTTCTCACAGATTATACATTAATTCATTATCTGTCGCTGATTGTTGAGCAAGCATTAACCAAATTAAATTTTCTTATTAAAACGACAATTAATCTGTTTAATCCTTCATCGGACCATCATTCACCTTAACACCATTCTTCCATACTTCTAAAATAGAACGGGTGTTTTTGATGTCTTTTGCAGGATTATTCTGTAATACAATAAAGCTTGCGGGGTTGCCCTTTTCCAGCGTTCCGGGTATATTTTTGTGGACTACTTTGGCAGCGTTTTGCGTAGCGATCATAATAGCCTGTAATGGGGTCAAGCCGGCTTCCGTTAGTAACTGCATTTCCAGGTGTTCTGAAAAGCCCTGCACTCTTACCGGGTTAGCACCGGAGTCCGTTCCGAGTGCGATCAACACGCCCGCATCAAACAGCTTTTTTACATTGCGGAGCGCCGTTGCATATGCCGCTTTATTCTTTTCAAAATTAGGATTAGACATAATCTTCGAGCGATAATCATCTGCCGTGATCATTTCATACACTCCAAGTTCCAATGCTACTTTAAAGAATGGTTCGTCGAGCCATTCAGGTTTGTTAGCATAGGCAAATTGAAATTCGTCGAGCGATAGGGTAGGGATGTAAGCAACTCCCTTTTGTTTCATCTTTTCAATCAACGCATCATCAATGTCTTTATCACGGATGCTGTGTGCGATGATATCAAGTCCCTGGTCAACCAGGCGATGTGCATCTTCCAGGTAATACAGGTGAGAAGCCACGCGAATGTGCTGCTTGTGCGCTTCGCTGATGATCGCTGCGGAAATTTCCGGTTTCATTTTAGGAGATGTTCCACCGAAGTCATCCACCCACATTTTAATCATGTCTGGCTTCAGCTTTGCAAGCTCCTGTACATCTTTTATTGCTTCTTCAGGCGTTGCCGGCCTGTACACTTTATCCATACCCAGGTTGGAAGGAGGACCTCCGTTAGGCGCACTGAAACCATATCCGGCAGTATATATGGTGGCGCCCGGAAGCAAGCCTTTTTGAGACGAATCACGCATATCGAAGATCATCTCGCGATCAGAACCCATTACCTGTATGGCATCAACTCCATAAGTTTCATACTTCTGTAATTGGCGGAGAATGTTATCTCGCGTATAATTAACTGCAGAAGCTGTAACACCTTTCACGGTTCCCAGGTGTGCATGTGCGTTTGTTATTACAGGCATAATAGTTTTTCCTGAGAAGTCCTGCGGCATAACGGTCATGATGGTAATCATCTCCTTCGAAGAAATGTCCGTTATCTTCCCATGATCTATCAGCACAAACATGTTTTTCTGCGGAGGTTTGCCTGTTCCGTCAATGATGGTGACATTCTTAAGCAGTATAGGCTGCTGAGCTATTGCATTGTTACCTGCCGTAAACAATAGACCCCAAAGTAATAAGCTGGCTATAGGTTTCAAGGCAAATGAATTTAGAAGTGAGGAAATCAATGATGATTATTCAATCTAATAATCATGCCAATGAATTTAATAATATTAATGGAGAATTGAAAATCGAAAATGATGTGGGAATGTGCAAATGTGCAAATGGGTAAATGTGCGGATGAAGTGAGATAATTGAAAATTGAAAGTTGAAAATTGACAATGTGTGGAAATGTGCAAATATGCGAATGGGTAAATGTGCGGATGGGGTGAAATAATTGATAATTGAAAGTTGGAAATTGAAAATGACGTGCGAATGTGCAAATATGCAAATGGGTAAATGTGCGAATCTGGTGAAATAATTGATAATTGAAAGTTGCAAATAAGTGAATATGAAAATGTGTGGATATGAAAATGAAGCAATACAAAATGGGCAAAGCGATTAAAATTCGAATGACTGGACCATAATAAAAAGAGTTAGCGAGTTAACCAGACGCGATTTTACTTAGCAACGCGAAAAATTCTTTGTTTGTTAGTTGGATGAAACCAGAGTCCGAAAGCGTGCTCTGCGTAAATGCAATATAACTTACTAGTTAAAGATGAACGCATATTGAATGTGCCGAAACAAAATTGCAAATATCAACATGGGAAATGCGTTACACTATTGGCCAGCCAGCACAAAGCCCTGAAGGGGCGTCCGGCATTAGCACAGGGCAACGCCCTGTGAAATAAAACAAAAAATCGATCAAGCCCTGTAAGGGCGTAAGAGATAGTCTAAAAATTAAGCGTGGAATATTGTAAAAAGGAAATACAATTAGCCTGGAATGATGCAATCAGATCAAGCATGTACTTCTAAATTATGCGGAATCCCATCCGGCGACGAGCACAGCTGATAGCTAACAGCTCTATGGCACATTTATGTACTTATGCACCTGCAAACTCAGTTCCCACTGCGGATTTGCTTTAATATAATCGACAATCAACGGCGTCATTTCTGCTGCTTTGCTCCATTCTGGCTGGAGATATAATTTGCATGAAGGACCTACTTCTTTTGCATGTTTTTCCGCCCAATCAAAATCAGATTTATTGTAGATAATAACTTTCAGTTCATTTGCGGCGACCAGCACTTCAGGTAAGGGCGCTTTAAATTTCTTTGGAGAAAGACAGATCCAATCCCATTCGCCCGATAAAGGACTGGAACCGGAGGTTTCCATATTCGTTTCAAAACCTGCTTCATGCAAAGCATGTGTCAGTTCATCAAGATTATGCATCAACGGCTCTCCACCTGTAATTACAGCTAAGCGTCCCGGATTATTTTTCGCTTCAGCAACAATCTCATCAACAGATAAAACCGGATGAGCCGAGGCATCCCAGCTATCCTTTACATCGCACCAAAAACATCCGACATCACAGCCTCCCAGCCTTATGAAGTATGCAGCACGCCCCTGGTGAAAACCTTCACCCTGTATAGTATAAAAAGCTTCCATAACCGGAAGCTTTGTGGTAATATGTTCGTTAGTTAAAAACATTTCAATGTACGATGTTAGATGCCTGCCCGTACCGACGGTACGTTCGGGCGGGTACGATGTGTGTTCAAGTGCGACTTGCTGCGCTTTCGGTATCAGGTTGCTTTCATAAGTACGAAGTACGATTTACGAAGTACTCAGGTGCGGCTTCAAAATTTTTATACAATCATTCTTAAAACAAGTACGAAGTACGATTTACGAAGTCCTTAATTCTAAAAGCTCACTCTTTCGCCGTCATTATCCACCTTGAAAGAATATCAACATTTTCCTTATTCTCCTCAAACGTTATTCCTCACACCTCAAACCTGAAACCTGAAACCCAAAGCTAATAGCTAATAGCTGACAGCTCACAGCTTCTCTCTATACGCCTGCAACGTGTTCTTCATCAATCCTGCAATAGTCATTAATCCAACGCCGCCGGGCACCGGAGTAATTGCTGATGCTTTTTCTGCAACCTCATTATACGCGACATCGCCTTTAATTCTATAACCTCTTTTAGCAGTGCTGTCTTCAACTCTTGTAATACCCACGTCTATAATAATTGCGCCATCTTTAACCATGTCAGCCTTCACAAATTCTGGTCTGCCTAAAGCTGCAACAATTATATCACCCTGTAAGCACATTTCTTTAAGATTGGGCGTGTGCGAATGGCAAACAGTTACGGTACAATTACCAAAAGCGTTGTTGCTGCTAAGCAAAATGCTCATTGGGCGGCCAACGATATTGCTGCGTCCAATAACTACAGCATGCTTTCCTTTTGTAGAGATGTTGAAATGTTCGAGCATCAGCATAATGCCATACGGAGTTGCAGGGATAAAAGTCTGTAACCCCTGAACCAGCTTACCAATGCTTACGGGATGAAACCCGTCTACGTCTTTGGCGGGGTCAATCGCCATAATGATCTTTTGCTCATCAATATGCTTAGGCAACGGCAACTGCACCAGTATACCGTCAATGTCTGCATTCTTATTTAACTCATCTATAGTTGCTATCAGCTCTGTTTCTGTAACAGTATCTGAAAGTCTGATCAGTGTAGAGCCGAAGCCTATTTCTTCACAGTGCTTTACTTTACTTGCTACATATGTTTCACTTGCGCCGTTGTTACCAACTAATACTGCTGCAAGGTGAGGGGCTCTTTTGCCCTGAGCTTTTAATGCTTCAACTTCTGTTTTTAATGAATCTATTACCGATTTGGAGGCGATTTTTCCGTCTAATACTAGCATTGTGCAAAGATAAGTCCTGCCACGTAATGTTCCGAATGCAAGCGCTGTTAAACCTTGTTTCTCGCTGAAAATCAGTTATAAATAAGTTTCGAATGATGATTTTTCGAAATGTATGAGTTTGTTTATTTACTGCTTAAACATCGACTATTCGTCTATTTTAATTATGATTTATTAAAAATGTTTTATATTTTTTTTAACAATTCTTCATTCTTTAACTAATCTATGCAAACATGAGACGAATGCTGACACTCCTGGTGTTATTGCTTGTTATGCACGACACCTTTGCACAGAGTGCAATTAATGGAAAAGTAATTGACAAAAACGGGCAGCCTATAGAAGGTGCTTCCATCCTGCTGAAAGGCACTTCTACCGGCACCGCTACAACACAAGACGGCGGTTTTACAATAACTGCAAAAAAGGGCGATGTACTGGTAATATCAGCCCTTAATTTTGCCAATACTGAAGTGAAGATTGGCACTGAATCTTCTTATACAGTCACCCTAAATCCGCAGGACAATGTAGTAAATGAAGTGGTTGTTACAGCTCTCGGTATTAAAAGAACCCGTAACTCCTTGCCATATGCCGCACAGCAGGTAAACGGAGACGAGGTAAGCAAAACCCGTAGCAGCAATTTTGTTGGAGGCTTAAGCGGAAAGGTTGCCGGTTTGGAGATCCGGCAGAACAATTCGCTTGGTGGATCCACTAACGTGGTAATGCGTGGTTTTAAATCATTGCTTGGAAACAACCAGGCGTTGTTTGTAATTGACGGTGTTCCTGTAGATAATACCAACACCAACAAAATGAACAAAGCCAACAAAACAGACAACGCCAACCAGACAACTGGTCGCGGTGGCTATGATTATGGTAATGCTGTTGCTGATATTAACCCGGATGATATTGAATCCCTAAACGTTCTTAAAGGAGCAGCGGCATCCGCATTGTACGGTTCGCGCGCTGCAAACGGAGTAGTAATGATTACTACCAAAAAAGGAAAGAAGGGGCTTGGCATTACAATTAATTCAGGAGTTACAATAAGTTCTGTTGACAAATCAACTTTCCCCAAATATCAAAATCAATATGGGGCAGGTTATGGAACTTATTACGATTCTCCCGATGGCAACTTTTTTTATTTTGACGTGAACGGAGACGGAACGCCCGACCTGGTTACGCCTACAACAGAAGATGCCTCATGGGGTGCAAAATTTGATCCTAACCTGATGGTGTATCAATGGGATGCATTTGACGTTAATTCTCCTTATTATCACAAAGCAAGACCATGGCTGGCAGCGTCAAATAATCCTTCTACATTCTTTGTGAGTCCTGCATCAACCAATAACAGCATAGCTATTGATGGTGGTGGCGATAAGGGCTGGTACAAACTTGGTTATACACGCACAGATGAACGGGGAGTGTTGCCTAACAGCCAGATCAAAAAGGATATCATCAACTTTGGTGCTTCCTATAATATTACCGACAAGCTGACTGCAACTGCCGGCGTAAATTATTCACACATTTCAGGATTGGGCAGATATGGAACAGGATATAGCGGTGATCACTCCACCAATCTTATGACGAACTTCAGAGAGTGGTGGGAAACAAATGTCGATGTAAAAGAACAAAAAGAAGCTTATGACAGGCAGGGTAAAAATGTAACATGGAACTGGGCCGATCCAAGCGATGAAAAAAATGGCCTCGTGCCCATTTACTGGAACAACCCATACTTTGTGCGGTATAAAAATTTTGAAAACGATAATCGCTCCCGCTACTTTGGTAATGTTAGCCTGAACTATAATGTTGCAAAGTGGCTCAATATACTTGGCCGCGTAACACTGGATTATTATGATGAGATACAGGAAGAGCGTATCGCAGTGGGGAGCCTGGAAGTGCCTTATTATTCAAGATATAACCACACTTTTAGTGAGTATAACTACGATCTGCTTGCCAACTTTAATACAGACATCACGCGTGACCTGAACTTCAAGGGAACAGCAGGCTTGAACATAAGAAGAACAAATAACAGTTCCATTTTTGCTGAAACCAACGGCGGACTTGTTGTGCCGGATATCTATGCGTTGTCCAACACAAAAAATCCGATGGTTGCTCCAACTGAAGCATATATTGATGAAGGTGTAGACGGCATATTTGGTAGCGCAACTTTTGGATATAAAGACATGTTGTTCCTTGATCTTACAGGACGACGTGATAAAGCCTCAACACTCTCTCCGGGAAATAATGTTTATTTCTATCCCTCAGCCTCGCTGGGTTTTGTTTTTTCAAAGTTGATTAAAAACACGCCCTGGCTTTCTTACGGAAAGGCAAGAGTGAATTATGCTGAAGTAGGTAACAGCGCTCCTCCGCAGAGTTTGCTGGATTACTATACAATGAACCCTGCATTTGGTACGCAACCATTAACTGCCAACGCAACAACAAAGAATAATCAGAACCTTGTACCGGAAAGAACCAAGTCTTATGAAGGTGGCATTGAAATGGCGTTCTTTAAAAACCGGTTAGGTTTTGACTTTACTTATTATCATGCAAAAAGTGTAAACCAGATTGTTGCTGCGCCTGTATCTGATGCAACGGGGTATGATTTTAAATACATCAACGCGGGAGCGATTCTTAACCAGGGCTTTGAAGTTTCATTATATGGCACACCTGTTAAAACACGCGACTTTACATGGAACATCAATATTAACTGGACAAGAAACAGGAACAAAGTACTTGATCTCAATGGAATTGATAACCTGCAACTAGGTTCATTCCCCGGTGGCATTTCTCTGAACGCGCAGGTTGGTCAGCCTTATGGAATTTTAAGAGGTAGTGATTTTATCTACCTGAATGGAGAAAAGGTTGTGGACGGAGATGGTTATTACGAGATTACTTCTACTCAAAATAAAAACATCGGTGATATTAATCCTGACTGGATTGCCGGTATTAACAACAGTTTTAAATACAAAGATTTTTCATTGAGCTTTTTGATTGATACAAGACATGGCGGCGATGTATTTTCATTGGATATGTATTATGGGCTGGATGTAGGATTGTATCCTGAAACAGCAGGTCTTAACGATAAGGGCAGCCCCGTTAGAAATACAATTGCTAATGGTGGAGGAATTATTAATAAAGGAGTAACTGAAGATGGCAAGCCGAATGCAACAAGAATAGATATAAGTGGAAGCACCGGTGCTTATGGATATGAATTAAATCCTGATAAAGCCTTTGTGTATGATGCAAGCTATGTCAAACTGAGAGAGCTTACCCTAACATATTCATTCCCGCAAAAATTTATGAATAAGATTGCCCCGTTTAAGGGAATTGATCTTTCCCTGATCGGAAGGAACCTGTGGCTCATTCACAAAAATCTGCCTTATTCAGATCCAGAAGAAGGCATTAGCTCAGGCAACCTGCAGGGCTTCCAGGTAGGAGCTTATCCAACAACAAGAAGCGTTGGTATTAACCTGAGACTTAGATTTTAGTAATGGCTGATTGAAAACAACATCTATCAGCAGTATTTAAAACTTAAATTCTATTCGGATGAAAAAGATCCTCATTATACTATCAGTTTTCGCGGCGCTTGCTTCCTGCAAAAAGGATATTCAAAATTTAAATGAAGGTCCGAAGTTGTACACAGACGTGCCGCCGGCAACCTTATTCAGCAATGCACAAAAGAACCTTGCGGATATACATACCAGCTCAAGTGTTAACCGCAACATATTCCGGCTTATAGTGCAATACTGGACAGAGACTACTTATACCGATGAAGCAAACTACGATCTTACAACAAGATCATTGCCGGATCAGTTGTGGAATATTATATACAGGGATATTATCGTCAACCTGGAAAAAGCAAAAACCCTTATACCGCAGCAGGACCCGCAGGTAGTATCTGATATCGTTAAGAAGAATGAAACTGCTATGTGTGACATTACAGAAGTGTATGCCTTCTCTATGTTGGTGAATACCTTTGGCAATATTCCTTATACAGATGCATTGAAAGTGGATAGCATTGTTCAGCCAAAATTTGATGATGCGCAAACTGTTTATTATACATTACTGACCAGGCTTGACGCTGCCATAGCACAGCTGGATAATACAGATGCAGGCTTTGAAGATGCAGATCTTATCTATGGAGGTTCCATTGATAAATGGAAAATGTTTGCCAACTCACTGAAATTGAAATTGGCTATGGTGATTGCGGATAGTGATCCTACAAAGGCCAAAACGCTTGTTGAGCAAGCTGCACCAAATGTATTTACTTCCAACGGCGACAACGCCACGTTTCAATATTTGGGAAACACGCCCAACACAAATCCTATCTGGGTTGATCTTGTGCAAAGTGGCAGACATGATTTCATCGCATGCAAAACTTTAATGGATAAATTAAACACGCTGGTGGATCCGAGAATTCCTTTGTACCTGGTTCCTAACGCCAACGGCGTTTATATTGGTGCGCCTGCGGGTTTAAAGAGCAGCTTTACAGCTTATGCATCCCCAAGTGAACAAATGTTGGAAACAACATTCCCCGGCGACCTGCTGGATTATAGCGAAACAGAATTCTTATTGGCCGAAGCAAAAGAGCGTGGCTTTAACGTGAGTGGCACTGCTGAAGATCATTATAACAATGCGATAAGAGCCTCTATACTTTACTGGAATGGAAGTGATGCAGATGCAACAACCTATCTCGCTTCTGCCAATGTGAAATACGCGACTTCACAGGGAACATGGAAACAAAAAATAGGTTTGCAAAAATGGATTGCAGAGTACAATAGAGGCTATGATGCCTGGATTGATGTAAGAAGATTGGATTATCCGGAAATGGCTGTTCCCGATAAAGCGCAGTCAGGATTTCCCAATCGCTTTAATTATCCCGTAAAAGAACAAAATGTAAATACAACAAATTATGATGAAGCAGTGAAAGCCATGGGAGGGGATGATAAAGTTGAAGTGAAATTATTCTGGGATAAATTCTAAATTGTTATATGTACTATTTATAAAAGACTGCCGAAAAGCAGTCTTTTTATTTTGCGATTTTAATTAATATGAATATTTTATAAAGCCTGACCTTAAAATTTTAATTTTTTTAAAAAAAACATAAACCGTTTTAGCTTTTTTTGTTAAAAATATCTAAATTGCCTCCTTATTCGGACCCGATGAACAACTCATCAGTCCATTTTAACCTATAGAATCAAACTACTCACATGAGAAAATTTGCAAGCATGCTACTGCTGCTAATGCTGTCTTCTTTTCTTGCATTAGCCCAATCGAAAATTACAGGTAAGGTCTCCGACAAAAGCGGACTTCCGGTAGAAAATGCATCAGTGGTTATCAAAAATACCTCAAGAGGTACAGTAACTAACGCCGCAGGTGTATTTACCATTACTGTGAAAAAAGGCGAGACGTTGGTGATTTCTGCGCTTAGCTTTAAAACTGCTGAAGTGCTTGTCAAGAACGAAGAGTCACTGACCATTAGTATGGAAACTTCTGAAAGCGTAATGGATGAAGTGATCGTTACTGCGGGTGGTCTTAAGACCAAGCGTAGAGAGCAAGGTACTGCTGGTACAGTGTTAAAAGGCGATGTCATTACTACAGGTAAAGCGCTTAACGTAGCGAGCGGCCTGCAAGGTAAGGTTGCCGGCTTACAGATCAGCGCGACCGGCGGAGGTGTTAATCCTAACTATAGGCTCATTCTTCGTGGTCAGCGTTCTTTAACTGGTAATAACCAGGCATTGATTGTATTAGACAACGTAATTGTGCCTAACGAAGTATTAGGTAACCTTAACCCGGAAGATCTTGAAAGTGTAAACACCCTGCAGGGCGCTGGTGCTGCTGCACTTTACGGTTCTCAAGCTTCTAACGGTGCGATCATCATTACCACTAAAAAAGGAAGAAAAGGCTCTAACACAGTAAGATTGTCTAACACAACAACAATCGAATCTGTGGCTTATTTTCCTAAGTTGCAAACTTCATTTGGCGGTGGTGGTGCTGGCTATGGATATGACGTAAATGGCAACACTGCTTTCTCTAACCTGGAAAACCAAAGCTACGGTCCTCGTTTTGATGGAAGCCAGGTATCACTTGGTTTGCCATTGGAAGATGGAAGCCAGCTAATGGTGCCTTTTGCTCCAAACAATTCACGTAAAGACTTTTGGAATAAAGGTCTCACCAACCAGACAGACTTTGCATTGTCTTCAGGCGATGATGTTTCTTCCTTTTATGTTTCCGGTCAGTATGCCGCTATTAAAGGAACAACTCCCGGTGATAAATCAAACCGCACAACTTTACGTGTAAACGGTACAAGAAAGATCGGTCAGAAAGTAAACGTATCTTATAATACAACATACACTCAATACAGAGATGACATTACAACACAGACTGGAAGCATGTATGCAAATATGTTGAACGTTCCTGCTAACGTTCCGCTTACAAGCTACAGCGACTGGCGCAATGATAAATTCTCTAATCCAAACGGTTTCTACAACCCATGGTATCAGAACCCATATTTCTCTGCTGACAACTATAGAATTAAAAACAGGAAAGATTACCTGATTGCAAATATTGAAGCAAGATACTCTCCAACCAAATGGCTGGATTTGGTAGCAAGACAAGGTATTTCAACAAGAAACGGGTCTTCTAAAGCAACCGTTGGTGCGTTTAAGTATACTCCGTATGCTATTGAATCAAGCGGTGGCTCTAAATCAAATATTCCTGCCTCTGTTTCTGACGGAAGCGGCTATATAACAAACCTGGTGAGCGACCTGTTCTTACAGGCTCGTAAAAACTTCGGCGATTTCAGTGTAAACTTCGTAGGCGGCGGACAATGGCGTCAAGACGAATCTAAAGTTGTTGGTGTAGGTGCATCAGGACTTGTAGTTCCAAACTTGTACAATGTTGGTAACCTTGTAGGTACACCAACTGTTAGTGAGGGTAACTATAAAGCAAGGCAGATGGGCTTTTATGGTGACTTACGTTTAGGCTACAAAAACTACTTGTTCTTACACGGTACAGGTCGTAAAGACTGGGTTTCTACATTAGCTCCCGAAAACAGATCTTTCTTCTATCCTTCAGTTGACCTTTCTTTCGTAGCTAGCGAAGCCTTGCCTTTCCTTAAAGAAAGCAATACAATCAATTACCTGAAATTAAGAGGTGGCTGGTCTAAAGTTGGTCAGGTTAACCTGGGTAATTCTGGTGATTTTGGCGCATACTATTTGCAGCAAACTTTTAGCCAGGCAAACGGATTCCCTTATGCAAGCGGTGCAGGTTTTACTGTTAACAACACGCTGGTTTCAGCTTCTTTAAAACCAGAGATGACAAAAGGATATGAAGTTGGTTTTGAAATGAACATGTTTAAAGATCGCATTACATCAAGCGTAACCTGGTATAGCACTAAAACAGACGACCAGACAGTTACAACCGGTGTATCTAACACAACCGGCTTCTCAGGATTGAGAACAAATACTGGTCAGACTCAAAGCCAGGGCCTTGAGCTTACTTTACATGGTACACCGGTAAGAACTCGTGACTGGGAAGTTACAATCGGTGGTAACTATACTTACCTGGATAACAAAGTAAACTCCATCAGTGCTGACCTTCCAAGACTTGCATTGGCTACCTATGGCGACAATACCGGTTCTTACGCAGTAGAACAGCAATTCTTCCCTGTGATCATGGGATTTGATTATAAAAGAGATCCTCAGGGCCATATCATTGTTGACGGAAAAACTGGTAACCCGCTGAAAGATCCAACCATTAAAGTGCTTGGCAATGCTGTTGCTAAACATCGTTTAGGTTTGGATGCGAATGTTAGTTACAAAAATTTCCATTTCACTGCATTAATGGAGTACCGTGGTGGATACCAGATATATAACAGAGGCGGTGGCGAATTTGACTGGTCAGGTTCTGGTATCAGAACTGTAGGCTTCAACCGCACACGTTTTGTTGTTCCTAACTCAGTTTATGAAGATCCAAACAAACCAGGTAGCTACATCAAGAATACAACACTTACTGTACAGGATGGTAACGACTTCTGGAGCGATAACGACTTAAACAGGTCTATTACATCTAACTATGTTACATCAGGTGCATTCTGGAAATTAAGAGAAGTTTCTATCTCTTATGATCTTCCCGCAACTGTTATTAGAAGCGTTAAGTTTATTAAATCTGCAAAGATCAGTGTTCAGGGACGTAACCTGTTGATCTTCCTGCCAAAATCAAACGTGTATACAGATCCTGAATACAGTGAAGCAGGTAACGACAGCAACGGTATCGGTATCACCGGTCTTAGCTCAGCTCCTCCTTCCCGTTTTTATGGAGCTACATTATCTCTTAACTTCTAATAACACTGTATTCGAAAATAATTATCTCTGTGTGTGTGATTGATTCAGGAAGTACAGAGATGAGTTTAAAAAATTACACATGAAAAAATTAGCATACATAGTTTTTATGGGAGTGTTTGCGATAAGCACTTCTTGTAAAAAATATCTTGATATAAACCAGAATCCAAACACGGCAACAAGCTCTACTCCTGAGTTGATCCTGCCACAGGCATTGACGGCAACTGCTTCAGTTACCAATGCGTATAACTCAATGGGGTCTCAGCTAGGTGGCTACCAGGCAAATGCCGGTGGTTATAGCGGCTTTGGTCCTGCCGTAACATATAGCTTTTCTGCATCTGATTTCGGAAACTTATGGTCTAGCGTTTATGATAACCTGGAAGATTATCAGTATATACTTGATAATACAGACACATTACCCGATTACGCTTTCTTTAATGGTGCTGCCAGAATTATGAAGGCAATGGACTTCCAGGTGTTGGTAGACACTTATAATGATGTTCCATATTCTCAGGCATTAAAAGGCATTAACAAACTTACTCCGGCTTATGACAAAGCTGAGGACATTTATGTAAGCCTTGGTAATCAACTGGATTCTGCTATTGCTTCAATTAAAGCCGGTCAGAATAATTCAAATGCTGTGGCTTTAGACAAAGCTGACGTAATGTTCAAAGGTGATATGAACAAATGGCTTCAATTTGCTAACACTGTGAAGCTGCGTCTCATGATTCACGGACAGGGAAAAATTAACCTGGCTAACAAAACTTTTGATCCAGCAGGTTTCTTAACTGATGATGCTATTGTAAACCCTGGTTACATTAAAGATAACGGTAAACAAAACCCTCAATGGAACAGCTGGGTATCAGACTATACAGGTACTGCTGCAAACAGGGCATGGATACCTACAAAATGGATCTTGTCTTTCTATGACGGAAGAAAACTGGATGACTACAGGGGTTATGCTATCTACTACAGCTTCCCTAATACGGCATCTAACCAGTTAGGTAATTTGAGCAGCAGCACACCTTCATCACCATCAGACGGTGCATGGAACTCTAAACAGGAAGGCGGTGTAGGCATCTTAAAAGGACCATCTCAGGGACAGCCTATCATTACTGCAGCAGAAGCTTATTTCTTAAGAGCAGAAGCTGGTTTAAACGGTCTTACAGCAGAAACAAATACGCAAGTATTATTTGAAGCAGGTATACGTTCTTCGTTCAAATATTTGTACAAGCTTCTTGATGGAAGTTATGATATGAACAACTGGAACTATACTGCTGACGCAGATGCTTATTTCGATAATAATCCTACCAGCCGTTTAGTTCACTACGATCTTGCTACAACAAAAGATCAGCAGTTAGAAGCGATCATTACACAAAAATATATTGCATTGAACTTCATCAATGGTAATGAAGGATGGAACGAGTATCGCAGAACTCAGTATCCTAAAATTGTAAATGGCTCAAGCGATCCGTTGTTAACGTTCGCTTCTACACAGTCAACCAGCACAAGGCCTGATAAATTACCAACAAGGATTCAGTATCCTTCGTCGGAGAATTCTTATAATCCAGAGCACGTGCCAACAAACATCACTCCGTTTACATCATTCATTTTCTGGGCAAAGCAATAGTGAGTTTGATATAAAAAGGATTTTAAAATAAAGCCGGTTATGTTTAACAACCTCTGACCGGCACAATTAAAAACTAAAACGATGAAAAAAATAATTATAAAAGTATTGCCGCTCCTGATTGGTATTACAGGTCTGGCGTCATGTTTAAAAGAGGCTCCGAGCTTTAACCCTGACGACTCTAACAATGTAGTTGAGTTTGGCAACACTGGTGCTGTACAGCATTATGGAGATCAAATCGGTTTTGCAAGTGATCTTGGTTCAATTGCAGTTGGCGACACAGCAACCTTCAATGTAAACCTTAGCTATTCAGGAGCAAAAGTTGCCGGAGAGGATATTACCGTAACATTGGATCTTGATGAAACTTTGTTAACTGGCACAGATCATATTATGCCACCTGCAGAACTATTCAGCTTTCCTAAAACAGCTGTTATTAAAAAAGGAGCTCAGGTAACCCAGATTAAAGTAACCATCAAGAGAACTGAAGCTTTTGACTTTACTGTAAATTACGCGCTACCATTAAAAATTACAGCTGTATCAAACAATACGCCTATCAGTGGAAATTTTGGTGCTGCATTATATGCATTTGCACTTCGCAACCAATTTGATGGTGTCTACCAAATGAAAGGATATGCTTTGAGAGGAGGGGATGCTAATCTTACAGGATATTTTAAGCCGATCGAAATGGATCTGAAAACAATGGGAGCAACAAGCGTTCAGTTTGGAGATCTGCAGGTATGGGGTAATGGAAGCGGTGTAGGGGTTGGTAATCCTCTTATTTCTGTAGATGTTAAGCCTTCAGTTGATAAATATGATGTTACGATGAGCAGCAGCGGTGGAATATATAACGCTCCAGGGTATGCCTCTCATTACGACGTGGCTTCTAAAACATTTTATATCTCTTTCACTTGGGGTGCTGGTCCTTCTGCAAGGTTGGCCACCGATACCTTAACATTTTTGAGAGCAAGAGATTAAACATTTTCTTATTTCTTATGTGATGGGCTGTCCTTTCCAGGGCAGCCTTTTTATTTTGTGGGGGTTGTGACACAAAAAGTGAAAAAAAGCTTAATAACGGTATCGGCTTTATGCAGAAAATGAATGCGAATTTTTGTTAGTTTTTGACATTGAAATATTTCACGCTGTGGATTTAATATATTATAAATAGAAATATTAAAATGACATTATAAATTGGTTAAATTTTCATTTAAATTGCCTCAAAATTGTTAATTGGCTTTGCAG
The DNA here is from genome assembly GCF_041060425.1 of Danxiaibacter flavus. NCBI lineage: Bacteria > Pseudomonadati > Bacteroidota > Chitinophagia > Chitinophagales > Chitinophagaceae > Danxiaibacter > Danxiaibacter flavus. The sequence goes on along the minus strand of NZ_JAULBC010000002.1, from coordinate 856,808 downwards.
TTTGAAAAATACTGAATTGCAGATCCGCTAACCAATGAAAAATAATCACATGAGAAAAATCGTAAGCATGCTTATGCTGCTAATGCTGTGCTCTATTCTGGCATTGGCTCAAACTCCCAAATCAATTACGGGTAAAGTGCTCGATAAAAACGGTCAGGCGGTTGAAGGCGCTACTGTTACTATCAAGGGCTCTAAAAAAGGAACCATGGCAGGAGCCAATGGTGGCTTTACCATTTCCGCCAAAAAAGGAGATGTACTGGTTATCTCCGCAATCAACTTTGACAATATCGAAGTTACTGTAGGCGACGATGACGACTACCCTGTTATGCTAAGTGCAAAGGCGAACATCGTTAACGAAGTTGTTGTGACAGCGCTTGGTGTTAAACGAGAAAAGAAAGCGCTTGGTTACGCTATGCAGGAGGTAAAAGGTGAAGAGTTGACACAAACAACTGAAAACAACGTGTTGAACTCCTTAACCGGTAAGGCTGCGGGTGTGCAGATTACCAACACGGGTGGTGCAGTTGGTGCAAGCGCAAGCATCATCCTGAGAGGTTACAACTCTTTCAGCTCAAACCAGCCTTTGATTGTAGTAGATAACGTTCCCATCAGCAATGGTGCTACTTCTGTAACGCCTGGTGCTTTAAGGAACAGTGGTACAAATACACAAACTGCGGTTGACTATGGTAGCGGTATCCAGGACATTGATCCTGAGAACATCGCTTCTATTTCAATTCTTAAAGGCGCAAATGCTGCTGCATTGTACGGTTATCGGGCTGCAAATGGCGTTATACTGATCACAACAAAAACAGGTAAATCTTCAAAGAAGGGTATCGGCGTTTCTTATTCTGGTGGTTATTCTTTCGACAACCAGTACATTCTGCCTAAATACCAGAACAAATACGGACAGGGTTCCACAGGTAGCGAATACTGGTACAATCAGTATGCTGCTTCTACTCCAAGTCCTTTAAGCTACCAGGATTGGGCTTTGCAAAATGGCTTTGCATATGTTGATGGTGCTGGTGGTGGTGTGAATGATGGTGTGGATGAAAGCTGGGGTCCTCGTTTGGATATCGGTTTAAAACTGCCTCAGTACAACAGCCCGCTTGATGCAAATGGCAATAGAACTGCTACTCCATGGATCTCTCATCCAAACAACGTTAAAGACTTCTTTGTTACAGGTAACACTTTCAACAACAACGTAGCATTAACTTCTAATTCGGATAAAGGAAGCACCAGGTTGTCTTTGAGCAGTCAGCAACAAAATGGTACTATTCCTAATACTGATCAAACAAAATATTCAGTTCAGTTAAACACATCTCAGAATCTTACCAACAAATTAAAGATTGATGCGATGATCAACTATGTAAGAACTGATAACAAAAACCTGATTGGCCAGGGCTATAACGAATTTAACCCGCTGCAATCTTTAGGCAGTTGGTTTGGTCGCCAGGTGGATGTAATGGATCTGAAGGCTAACTGGCAGAAAATGATGGTAAACCCATTATTCCCTGCTACCGGCGCCCCTTACAACTGGAACCTTAACTATCACGATAACCCTTACATGTCTGTTTACAAAAATCTTAATTCAAGAACAAAAGACAGGATCATCGGTTATACCAGTGCTTCTTACAGCTTCAACAAGTGGTTCAATGCAATGGTAAGAGTTGGTAACGACTGGTCAAGTGAGTACCGCAAACAGATCACTTCAAGTTTAGCAACTGCTAACTTCCAGTCTGGCCAGGGTGGCCAGTTCACAGAATGGAATCTTTATGCGAATGAACTTAACGCTGACCTGATGTTTACAGGTGGCGGTAAATTAAGCGAAGATTTTTCTTTGAACTATACTGCTGGTGCTAACTACAGAGATGTAAGATCACGCACAACTTCAGTTACTGCAAACGATCTTACAGTTCCTGACTTCTTCACAATTACAAATGCTAAAGGTGCTCCAACAAATACTTCTTACCAGGATCATATCCGCTCAAACAGCGTATTTGCTCAGGGTTCGTTAGGTTACAAATCATGGTTATATCTTGATGTAACTGCAAGAAATGATTGGAGCTCTACATTACCCAGCAACAATTGGTCTTATTTCTACCCTTCAGCTAGTTTAAGCTGGATCTTCACAGATGCATTGGGTATTAATTCTTCTATACTTAATTATGGTAAAATCAGAACAAGCTGGGCTAAGGTAGGTAGTGCAACAACAGCTGCTCAGTTACAAAATACTTTCGTTGCTTCTGCAAACACTTTCAACGGAACTACATTGTACAGTCCTAACAGCAGACTTGCTCCACAGAACCTGAGACCAGAAATGACAACGAGTAACGAAGCTGGTATCGAGTTGCACTTCTTAAACAACAGGTTGAATCTTGATGCGACTTACTACAGCAAGAAAACTGTTGATCAGATCATGCCGGTTAGTATTTCTACTGCATCAGGAGCAAGCAGCGTGTTCGTAAATGCTGGTGAGCTACAGAACAAAGGTGTGGAAGTGTTATTAAACCTTGGTATCCTTCGCACACACAGCGGCCTTAACTGGGATATGACTTTCAACTGGTCTAAGAACAAAAACAATGTAGCTGCATTATATACTGATCCTGTTACTAAACAATCATTGGCTAGCCTGAACCTTTCAAATGCATGGGCTACGACAATTGATGCGATCCCCGGCCAGCCTTTTGGTGTGATTAGAGGTGCTGCTTACCACAGAGACAGCAAAACAGGTGCTATTGTTGTAAATGCAAACGGTCTGCCGTTGTTTGATAAAGCACAACCTATCGGAAACATTACTCCTGATTGGATGGGCGGCATTAACAACAGCTTTACATACCGCAACTTCAACTTCAGTTTTTTAATTGATGTTAGAAAAGGTGGCGATCTGTACAGTGTTACTGATATGTTCGGTGCTAACACAGGTATTCTTGAATACACTGCTGCAGGCAACATTCGTGAAAAAGGCTTAGTAGTTGGTAAAGATGTTTTAGGTGGTGAGAAAGTTGTGAAAGCTGACGGTACTCCTAACGACATCGTTGTATCTGCTGATAAAGCTTTCAAATATCTTTCTTATGATGGAGCTTCTTCTGGTACTCAGTTCGATATCATGGACGGTAGCTACATTAAACTTCGCCAGATCCAATTGGGCTATAACCTGCCTGCAAGAGTTGTCTCTAAAATCGGTTGGTTGAAAGGTGCTGGTTTATCAGTATTCTGCCACAACGTAGCATTGTTAGCTGTTTCAAAATCAAACAAAGCGCATATCGATCCAGAAACTGCTTTCGGTACAGATATCAGCTCAATTGGTATCGAAGAATACCAGATTCCTTCAACCCGTAGCGTTGGTGTTAAGCTGAACGTAAACTTCTAATTCATGTATGACATGCTGCGACCCCGCTTGCAGCGTGTCATCACAAAAAAATAAATGAAAATGAAATTGAATTATTTAGTAGCTGGTTGTATAGCTGTAGCTTCTTTAGCTTCCTGTACAAAGAGCTTTGAAGATATAAACCAGAATCAGAACAACCCTTCAACAGCGCCTTCTACAAACCTGTTAGGTTTTGCTTTGGAAGATTATGCTGCAGGTCTTTACGACGTGTGGGGAAATATGAATGAGCCAGAAACTTATGGCGGTCATTTAGGTAAGATCCAGTACATTGATGAAGCACGTTACGTGTTCCGTAGCTCAACTGTACAGAATGATTGGACATATACTTACCGCGACATGAAGAACCTTCAGCTGATCATCAACGCAGCAATTAAAGGTGGTCAGGCTAACCAGCAGGCAACTGCTTTAACTTTCCAGTCTTTCATCGGACAAATTGCCACAGATACATGGAGAGATCTTCCATTCTCTGACGCGTTGAAAGGTGATTCTGGTGTAATCACTCCGAAATACGACAAACAGGAAGATATTTATCCGGTGTTATTGGCTAATCTGAAAAAAGCAAATGACCTGTTTGCTCAGGGTTCTGCCGATGAACTTGGTTCTGGTGATTTTCTTTACAATGGTGATGTAGCTAAATGGCGCAAGTTCTGTAATTCTATCAGGTTAAGAATTGCTATCCGCATTTCAAAAGTTGATGCTGCTACAGCAAAAGCAACTATCGAAGAAATCATGGGCAATCCTTCACAAAACCCGATTTTCACCAGCAATGATGATAACGCCTTCTTCAACTGGCCTGGAGGAAAACCATACAATGAGCCTTGGGCTAGCGACAGATTCGACAACAGCCGTGATGATCACGCTGTAAGTGATGTTTTGATCAATACTTTGCAAAACCTTTCAGATCCAAGATTGGATGTATATGCTAAACCTGCTACTGACGGTGTTTACAGGGGTGTAGGTATTGGTATTCCTGATGAAGATAAATTACCTTCTTTAGGTCTTTATTCAAGAATCGGCGCTCGTTTCCGCGACAACAAACAAGGATTCACTCCGTTTATGCGTTACGCAGAAGTTGAATTTATTTTAGCTGAAGCGGCTGCTAACGGTTGGAATGTAGGTGTTACAGCTAACGATGCTTACAACAAGGGAATCAAGGCTTCAATGGATGAGAATGAAGTGGCCGGTGATGTTAACGCATACATCAACAGCGCTAACGTAAAATACAACGGCGATGTAACAAGGATCAACCTGCAGAAATGGATCGCTTTATTCAAAGATGGTCATGAAGCATGGGCTGAAAGCCGCAGAACTGATGTTCCTTCACTGCCTGCAGCAAAAGGCTCAGTATATCCTGGTCACACCCGCGCACCTTTCCGTTATCCTTATCCTGATAACGAAACTAAATTGAACGGTACAAACAGTGCAGCATCTGTTGCTCAACTGAAAGACAATTTCTGGGGCCAGCAAATGTGGTGGGATGTTAGAAAGAACGTACAGTAAATGTTCATGTTTTGGATAATAGAAAGAGGTTGCCGGCAACGGCAGCCTTTTTCTTTTTAATGGAAAATTGAAAAGGGGGGCAGGTATCAGGTATCAGGTGTGAGGCATAAGGTTTGAGGAATGAGGTATAAGTGACTGTATTTAGCAGTAAGGTACAGGTATAATAATTTTCGCAAGTTGCAACCGCTCTAATAAAAAAGAAGCTGTTTCACCTAAGTACTTCGTAACTCGTACTTCGTACTTATTAATTCCTAAATCAAAGATTCGCCTACATCGTACCCGCCCGAACGTACCGTCGGTACGGGCAGGCACCTAACACCGTACATCGTACATCCGTCTGTTTTCCTACATTTGCTGCCATGCAACCAGCTTATATAGTCGACGCGGTAAGATCTCCTGTGGGAAAATACGGAGGAAAATTAAGTTCCATAAGACCGGATGATTTAATGGCTTCAGTACTCAAAGCCTTATTGATGCGCAATGAGTTTGATGTAGAATCCATAGAAGATATTATTATTGGAGATGCCAACCAGGCTGGGGAGGATTGCCGTAATGTGGCGCGTATGGCTGCATTGCTTGCCGGCCTTCCTGTAAGCGTTGCTGGTAATACGGTGAACCGTTTGTGTGGAAGTGGTATGCAGTCCGTAATGGATGCTGCAAGGGCTATTATGTGCGGTGAAGGATTATTTTATGTAGCAGGCGGTGTAGAAAGCATGACAAGAGCTCCCTTTATCATGCCCAAAACAAACGGCGCGTGGAGCAGGAATAGTGACGTGTTTGATTCAACCATTGGCTGGCGTTTTACCAATAAGCAGTTGGCAGATATGTATTATCCATACTCAATGGGAGAGACTGCAGAAAATGTTGCCAAACATTGGAAAATCTCCCGTGAAGATCAGGATCTGTTTGCATGGCAATCTCATCAAAAATATTTTGCCGCACTGGAGGCTGGTAAATGGGAAGATGAAATGGTTGGCATCGAAATAGAGAATAACAGGATGATCAGTTGGATCTCTGGTGATGAACCGCCACGCAAAACTTCCTTGCAAACATTGTCCGCATTAAAACCAGCCTTCGCAAAGGATGGTACCGTTACTGCTGGTAATTCTTCAGGATTAAATGATGGAGCTGCCGCCGTATTGCTAGCCAGCGAAGAGGCACTAAAAATATTCAATTTGCAACCTCTTGCCCGGATAACAAGCATGGCCGTTTCCGGAATCGATCCTGGTATAATGGGCGTTGGTCCGGTGCCTGCTTCTGATAAAGCGCTAAAGCGCGCAGGCCTTCAAATGAATAATATAGATGTTATTGAGCTGAATGAAGCTTTTGCTGCTACTTCTCTCGCATGCATCAAAGAACTGGATGCAGATCCCGGCAAGATCAACATAAATGGCGGCTCGTTAGCCATCGGCAACCCGCTCGGCTCCAGCGGCGCCAGAATTATCGCAACGCTCGTTCACGAACTTCAACGCAACGACAATAATAAATATGGCCTCGCAACCATGTGCGTTGGACTGGGGCAGGGGATGGCGATAATTATAGAGAAAACTTAATTAATTGAAAGTTGAAAATGGAGAATTGAAAATGCAGGTGCGGATGGGGGAATGTGCGAATATGCAAATGTGCGAATGAGTAAAATAATTGAAAGTTGAAAATGGAGAATTGAAGAAGGGGAAATGTGCAAATGTGTGAATGTGCAGATGTGCGAATTTGCAGATGTGCGAATGAGTGATATAATTGAAAGCTGAAAATTGAGAATTGAAAATGAATGCGTGGAAGTGAGAATGTAGATCAAAAAAGGACTGCAGACACCTATAAAACAACCCAGCCTCACTTCAGCAAGCCCTGAAAGGGCGCGGGCAAATAATTCAAAAATCCCGTCAACCCTCACTATCCGCAAATCCTGGTCCAAGTAATTTGGCACCTCAAGGAGCCCCCAATCCCAATCAATTAATCCCGTCAATCCTCTAATCCCCCAAATCCCGGTCCAGACAAAATGCTCCCGCAGGAGCAAATCCAAGTCATTTTCGCGCCGTCGTCGCTCCTCCCAATCCTTTCTCAACATTTTCCTTATATGCCAGCACCGCCCTCATGATCGCATAAGCCACTTCATCCTGGCCTTTTTCACTATTGAGGTATTTTTCCTCATCCGGGTTTGAAATAAATCCTGTTTCGACCAATATGCTCGGCATCGCGGTTGCAGCAAGTACTAGAATGCCCTTATCATCCCTTTGGCGGGCTCCTCTGGAAATTCTTCCCTGTTTAATAAATTCTGCCTCTACCAATTCTGCCAGCATCTTACTCTTTTCAAAATATTTTTTTGTCCGCAAGGATGCAAGGATCTTGGCTTCCGGTGTGTCAAAAAAGTTAACGGTGCTGGCACTGTCTTCCTGCTCGCCGGTAGGCTCGTAGTTGCTTACATATTGTTTTTTCTGTTCGTTTTTATCTACTGCCCAAATGTAGGTTTCTGTCCCTGCGGCGTCGCTAGGGGTTGTCCAATAGCGATATTTAGGAACCTTGCGGGTGTATTTTTTCTTTTTTTTGCCTTTTCCCTTATAATAAGTCTCGGTTGTGTATCCCGTTTTTTCTTTGTGAAGGGTGCCTGAAGTACTGTTACAATGAATGGATATGAAAAGATCCCCCTTGTTGTCGTTCGCCATTTTGGCACGGTAGCGAAGTGCATCGTTTTTGTTTTTTAAACCGTTGGGAAGATTTTCGTCCGTACGTGTAAAAAGGATCCGCGTGTTGGGGAGAACCTGTTGCAATTGTTTGCCGAGCTTCAGTCCGATGGCAACCGAAATATCAGATTCTTTGCTGTATTCGCCATCTGCGCCGCCGTCTGGCAAGCCATGTCCGGGATCAATAATAATAGTCCTGAGTACCTCCTGCGCGTTCACTTTTATGAGCGGGGTGCCGGTGAATAAAAACGTAGCAAGTAAAATACGAATCAAAAGTGTTTTTCCAGACATAATAAAATGAACCTTAGGATATTTCTTCACAAATCATTTATCCAATTACCCCTATTTTTGCCCGAACCTTATGCGCGAACGTTATAAAGTTAAATCAAAAACCATCATCTGCGGACTTGCGGTATGCCTTTGCATACTCATAACGCTCCAAAATACAGCTAAGGGTAAAAGCTATAAACGATTTTTCAAATTATTAACAGAGGAACAGGATACAACACTTCGTAAGAAGGGCGGTAAAAAGCCTCCTGCAGATACCTCTACGGTTAATAAAACGGATACAATCAATAAGACTGATACCACCAGGAAAAAGGTCGATTCCTTAGGTAATCCAATCGATAGTTTGCATGCGTCTGATACTGTTAAACAGAAGATAGACACCATTAATATGTCTAAAGATTCGTTAGATGCACCGGTAAACTATTCGGCTGAAGACTCCGGAGTGCTCGTTCTTACCAAAAAGCAATTTTATCTCTACGGTAAGGCTACTACGGATTATAAGGACATGAAGCTGGAAGCTGCCAATATCAATTTCGACCAGCCCACAAATATTATCAAAGCATATGGGGGAACAGACACCGCCAAGGGAGCACTTAATCTGCCCAAGTTTACACAAGGCGGCTCAACTTCTATCAGCGATTCCATCATCTTTAATATGAAGAGTCAGCGAGGCCTGGTAAAAAATACTTACTACCAGGAAGGCGATATGTTTGTAAAGGCGGATGTGTTGAAAAAAGTTGATAAGAATGTAGAATTTGGTTTTAGAACCCGATTTACTACCTGTAATCTCGATACGCCACACTTTGCTTTCCGCACAAGAAAAGTAAAGATCATTAATGATAAGATAGCTGTATCAGGTCCCGCGTTTCCTGAATTTGAAGGCGTGCCGATGCCTGTCGCTATTCCGTTTGGTATATTTCCTTTAAGCAGGGGAAGGCACTCAGGCTTGCTGCCGCCGCAATTCGCATCCAGTGAAGATTTTGGTCTGGGTTTGGAAGGATTAGGCTACTATAAAGTGATCAACGATAATCTTGATGTTATTACAAGGGGAAACATTTATTCTTATGGTGGATGGAGCCTTAATGTTAACCCCAAGTATTATAAAAGATATAAGTATACGGGCGCGCTTAATTTTTCAATCCAGCACACAAAGTTGCTTAACCGTTCCGGCTTGTCAAAAGATGAATTTACTACCAGCCAGAACTTCTTTATTACATGGAGCCACTCCATGGATAGCAGGGCGCGGCCGGGGACGAGTTTTTCTGCAAGTGTGAACGCAGGTAGTACGCAGTACAATAAATATGTGACCAACAACCCCATGAGGAACTTTCAGAACCAGTTGAGTTCTTCTATTACTTATGGTAAAACATGGGATCAGGGTAAATACGTGTTATCTGTTAGTGCCAACCACAACCAGAATAACAATACTAGGCTGGTTACATTAAATCTTCCAACGGTAAACTTTACTGCCAATACTATCTATCCGTTCCAAAAGAAAGAACAGGTGGGAACGCCCAAATGGTATGAGAAACTTGGTGTAGCATATAACGGAAACCTGTTAACACAAGCCTCTTTTTACGATTCACTGTTCAATTTTCAGAAAATACTTGATACCACACAGTGGGGTGCACAGCACAACATTCCTATTTCGCTGACATTACCTGCATTCGGACCATTTATCGTGTCTCCATCCATCAGCTACGGAGAGCGTTGGTATGGCCAGCAGATCAGGTTAAAATGGAACGATAAAACCAATAAGAACGACACTACCATAAGCCGGGGGTTTTATACAGCAAGAGAAACCAGTTTCGGGCTGTCTGCCAATACAAGGATCTTCGGTACTTATAACTTCCCTAAGTCAAAAGGTATTATGGCAATAAGGCATGAGGTGAAACCTTTTATAAGTGCCAACTACAAGCCGGATCTCGTTCATCAATACTTTTATGATGTTCAGATAGATACGGCAAAAAATACAAGACGGGCGTCGGTGTTCGATGGCGGTGTGATGGGTTCCTATTCTGAAGGCCAGTTTGGCGGGTTTAACTTCGGTATTGACAACCTGCTGGAAATGAAAGTTCACGATAAAAGCGATACCACTGCAAAGGCCACCAAGAAGGTGAAACTAATAGATGGGTTAGGCGTTACCGGTGGTTATAACTTTTTTGCAGACAGCCTTAAATGGTCGCCTATTGCTTTATCCTTAAGAAGTACATTATTTAATACCGTCAATATCACGGCCGGTGCAAATATTGATCCTTATGGCGTGGATAGCTTTGGCAGGAGGGTAGATAAATTGCTTTGGAAAGATGGCAAAATTGGTCGGTTCACAAATGGTAACATAGCCATCTCAACCTCATTCAAGAGCAAGTCAAAAGATGATAAAGACAAGAGCGGAGGAACCGGTATACCTGTTGATCAGACGTTAACACCCGATGAACAGATGCGTCAACTGGAGTACGTTAGGCAAAACCCGGCAGAATTTGTCGATTTTAATATTCCCTGGAACGTGCAGATGTCTTTTGCATTGAATTTTTCAAGAATACTTGCGGCAGATTATAAAAACTTTGTCACCAATACAACAGCCAACATCAGCCTTAACGGAGACTTCAGCCTGACACCTAAATGGAAGATAGGTGGGAACACCTATTTCGATTTCAAAACGGCCAAGATCCAAACACTAACAATGTTTATCACGCGTGAGATGCACTGCTGGCAAATGGCGATCAATGTAACACCCATCGGTCCTTACAAATCATTTAATATTTCCATCAATCCCAAGTCAGGCATCCTGCGCGATCTTAAGATCAATCGTTCAAGGTTCTTTTACAATCAGTAGCTTAAAGCTTAAAGCTCAAAGCCCAAAGCTTATCGTAGCGAATGATGGAAAGTTTGATTAAAATTTTCCATCATTCTGTCTAGTAAGCTCATTACGAGAATATACAATTAGTTTTAAGCTTTAGGCTTTAAGCTATTTTCTTAAACGTACAACTTACAACGTACAACCAGTTTTAAGCTTTAAGCTTTAGGCTCTAAGCTTTTCAAAAACTCCACCAATTTATCCGTCGCCTTCCTTCTATGGCTGAATACATTCTTTTCTTCCATTGTCATTTCTGCGAAGGTTTTATTGCTTCCGTCAGGAACAAAAACAGGATCATATCCAAAGCCGCCGGATCCTCGTTGAGCCTCAAGAATTTTGCCTTCGCAAATGCCTTCAAATAACTGTTCTTTCCCATCAAGGATAAGCGAGATCACGGTAATAAAACGGGCGCTCCTGTCATGCTTTTCCTGTAAATTAAAGAGCAACTTATCTATATTATGCTGAAAGTTTTTGTGTTCCCCGGCATATCGGGCGCTTTTAACACCCGGCTCGCCATTAAGTGAATACACCTCAAGGCCTGTGTCTTCGCTAAACACGTTTTCTTTCGTGAACTTATGGATCACTGAAGATTTTTCAGATGCGTTGGCTGCAATCGTGTCATGAGGTTCGGGAATATCAATATCAATACCGGCTTCTTTCATGGTAATAAGATTAAACTTATCACCAATAACATTTCTTATTTCGTCAACCTTGTGCTGGTTGTTGGTAGCAAAGATAAGTGTCATATTTAATAGCTATCAGCTGTCAGCTATGAGCTTTCAGCTTTGGTTAAAAATTAGTAAGGTTGTCAGGTTTCAGGTATCAGGTGTCAGGTGTCAGGTCTGCGGCAAATACCAGCTTTAAGCTTTAGGCTTTGGGCTTTAAGCTCAGATTCCAAACACTCGCTTCAAACTGTCCCAGAGAAATCTTTTTTCAAGTTTAGCTTCGTTGGTATTGGGAAGCATTGTTGTAAGCGAAGGCGCCACCAGGAATGTGCAGTTATCAAATTGCTGCACCTGGTAATTTGGAATTGTGAAAGGAAGCTGCATTTGCTGCATAGAAACATCAAACATAAACAATTGCTTTGGTTGCAAATGTTCCTTTACCGTTTCATATGTGCAGGGCGTTTGATTGTAATTTATAATTGCCGCATCGCTCAGATTAAGCTTGCAGGCATTTAGAATTCCACCCAGCAAATTAAGGCAGTCATCATTTATAAATACAGCTTCAGAATCATTTACCACAATGCAAATGTTTTTTTTGTTTTCTCCCAAATACCACCGTTTTCCCGGTTGAATTGCATTTTCTGCCACAGGGGTAGCCGTTTTTATCGTATCTTGCACTAATTCCTTCTGTGATGAAATCTCCACATCACTGGTTAATACAATCGCATCTTTATAAAGTTCTGCGAGGACAAATGGTGGTAATGATTGAATCATTGAATGAATATAATTAACAGTTGTTAGTTAATTTATTTGTTTTTATTTGCAGCAAATTTAGTGTTATGACCGAAGCATTAGACATTACAATCACCAAAACTGAAAGAAGTAAGTTAAAAGATCTTAGCCTGGAAAATCTTCCATTCGGTAAATACTTTACCGATCACATGCTGGAAGCAGAATACGCCGACGGCGAATGGAAATCTGTTGAAATTAAACCTTACCAGCCGTTGATGCTGGAGCCTTCGCTAGCAGCTATCCATTACGGACAGGCCATTTTTGAAGGTATTAAGGCTTATAAGGATGAGGATGGTAACGCATTTATTTTCCGTCCATTTGACAATTTCAGAAGATTCAACAGATCTGCTGAAAGAATGAACATGCCTGAAGTGCCCGAAGATATTTTTATCGAGGGGATGAGACAGCTTATTGAAATTGATCAGGATTGGATCCCCGCAGTAAAAGAACATTCTTTATACATACGCCCTTTCATGTTTTCGACTGATGCAATGCTTGGTGTAAGGCCGTCGGAGACATATAAATTTATGATCATATTGAGCCCTTCAGGGCCTTATTTTGCCGCTCCAATGAAAATTGCGGTAGAAGAACAGTACACAAGGGCAGCCCCCGGTGGTGTAGGTTTTTCAAAAAATGCAGGCAACTACGGAGGAAGTCTCAGAGCTGCGACCGATGCGAAGTTAAAAGGCTATGACCAGGTATTATGGACAGATGCATTTGAGCATAAATGGCTGCAGGAAGTGGGCATGATGAATGTGTTCTTTGTTATCAACAATGTGGCGATCACACCTTCCCTCGAAGAAGGAACTATTCTGGCTGGCGTAACACGTGACAGCGTGATCACTATCCTGAATGACATGGGCATAAAGGTGGAGGAGAGAAGGATCAGCATCGACGAAATAGTAGAAGCATACAAAAAAGGCCAGGTTCAGGAAGTATTTGGAACAGGAACTGCCGCTGTGATTGCTCCTGTAAAGGAACTAAAGTATAAAGACAATGCGATGACGTTCGATGTCACCAGCTATAAAATTGCAGATGAAGTGAAGCAACGGCTCACTGCAATCCGTGAAAGAAAAGCTGAAGACGTTCACGGATGGTTGTTTAATATATAAGATGGTTAATCTATTGATTATTAAGTCGATAGATTGTATTTATGCTATATTGCGTCACAAAAAAGAATATACTCGCGGAGAAGGTTTTCTACCTCCTCCGCAATTTTTTTCTATAATTTTTGGAATTTAAAGGTGAGGTGCATACCTTTGCCGTCCGAAAAAATAATTGGTTTAGAATGCCTACAATACAACAATTAGTAAGAAAAGGCCGCGAAATTATCAAGGCGAAAAGCAAGTCAAGAGCTTTGGATGCATGTCCTCAACGTCGTGGCGTATGTACAAGGGTTTACACTACTACACCTAAAAAGCCAAACTCAGCTCTACGTAAAGTAGCTAAAGTGCGTTTGACTAACAAAGTAGAGGTTATCGCTTATATCCCGGGTGAAGGACACAACTTGCAGGAGCACTCCATCGTTTTGATTCGTGGTGGTCGTGTGAAGGATTTACCGGGTGTTCGTTATCATATTGTGCGTGGTAGTCTTGATACTGCGGGTGTAAAAGACCGTAAGAAGAGCCGCTCTAAATATGGTACTAAAAAAGAAAAAGCCAAGAAATAATTTTAATTAGTTACAAGAATATTTGAGATATGCGTAAAGCACAAGCCAAGAAATTACCTTTAGCTCCTGATGGACGCTACAACGATAAACAGGTTACAAGATTCATCAACAACCTGATGTGGGATGGCAAAAAAAGCACAGCTATCATTACCTTTTACAATGCTTTGGATAAAGTAAGCAAAACAACTGGTGAGGATGGTTATGAAATTTGGAGAAAAGCATTATCCAACGTTACTCCGGCTGTAGAAGTACGTAGCCGTAGAATAGGTGGTGCAACCTTCCAGATTCCTACAGAAGTTCGTGCTGACAGAAAAATTTCATTAAGCATGAAATGGTTGATCCGTTACAGCCGCGAAAGAAACGGACGTACCATGGCTGACAAGCTGGCTAATGAAATTGTTGCTGCAAGCAAAGGTGAAGGTGCTGCTTTCAAAAAGAAAGAAGACACCCATCGTATGGCTGAAGCTAACAAGGCATTCTCGCACTTCAAAGTATAAACAGCATTCTAATTTTTTATACAGAAAAGTCCCGTCTCCATTGGATGACGGGATTTTTCATTGGAAAAATATATTGGAAATTTTTAATTTAGGATGGTTTTATTGAATTGCTGCATGAAAAAAGCAGCCGCAAAGAACTTTGGTCTATACCTTGTGAGAACATCTTAGCCGGTAACATTTAAGTATTCTTCGTGATCTTGGAAATGCTGGTTACTGCCAATTTTTCCTACCGGTTACCTTGGCAAAAAATTTGACCATTACATTCATTAACAAGTATAGTTATGGAAGAAAAAGAAATGCCGCAAAATAATAGAAACGGAGCAACAGAAATGACTGATTATAGTATTAATGCTGACGAAAATGCAGCAGGCACCACGCATTTAAGTGAACCTGTGACAGACGAGACTGAACTGGAAAAGACAAAAGCGGAGCTTGCTGAGCAAAAAGACAAATACCTGAGGCTGATGGCTGAGTTTGATAATTTCCGCAGAAGAACGGCGAAAGAAAAGATCGAACAGACTCAAACGGCCGGAAAAGAGGTTATTACATCTTTGCTCGATGTGCTGGATGATTGCGACCGTGCAGAGCAACAATTGCAGAAAGACAATGACATTAACCATGTAAAACAAGGCGTGTCATTGGTGTTTAATAAATTAAGAAGTGCCTTACAGTCAAAGGGCTTAAAGCCGATGGATAGTGTAAATACTCCATTTGATGTGGAGAAGCATGAGGCTATCACTGAAATTCCCGTACCCGATGAATCGCAAAAGGGAAAAGTGATTGACGAGGTACAAAAAGGATATTACCTGAATGACAAGATCATCAGGTTTGCAAAAGTAGTAGTAGGGAAGTAGTTGTAAGTTATAAGTTGTACGTTATACGTTTATCGAGGCGAACAGAAAGGCGTTTGGGTTCGAAAACTTAAAACTTATAACGCAAAACGTACAACTCCAAAATATTTATCATAAAAAGGTCTCCGGTAGGAGATAGGTGCATGAAAAGAGATTATTACGAAATTCTGGGCGTATCCAAGAGCTCGTCGGCAGATGAAATAAAAAAGGCTTACCGCAAGGTGGCCATGCAATATCACCCTGACCGTAACCCTGGTGATAAAGAAGCAGAAGAAAAATTTAAAGAAGCTGCTGAAGCTTACGAAGTACTAAGCGACAGCGACAAAAAGGCGAAATATGACCGCTACGGTCATGCTGCATTCGGTCCCGGTACCGGTGGCGGATTTAGCGGCGGCGCTAATATGGAAGATATCTTTAGCCAGTTTGGCGACATATTTGGCGACGATATTTTCGGCAGCTTTTTCGGCGGTGGCGGAAGAAGAGGTGGCGGAGGCGGAAGGTCCCGCGGTGTTAGGGGCAGCAATCTGCGCGTAAAGCTGAAATTGAATTATGAAGAAATTGCCAAAGGTGTTACCAAAAGCATCAAGGTTAAAAAGTACGTTGGTTGTAATACCTGCGGTGGAAGCGGAGCAAAAGACAAGGGAAGCGTACAAACCTGTAGCACTTGTGGAGGCAGCGGCCAGGTAAGAAAAGTAACGAGTACTTTCCTCGGACAAATGCAAACTGTTACAACCTGCCCAACATGTAATGGTGAGGGAACAACAGTAACTGCAAAATGTACTTCTTGTAAAGGAGAAGGACGTGTTTACGGTGAAGAAACAGTAACCATAGATATTCCTGCTGGTGTTCAGGAAGGAATGCAACTAAATGTGACCGGAAGAGGTAATGCAGGAGAGCGTGGCGGTATGCCTGGTGATCTGATTGTGCTGATTGAAGAAGAAGCACATAAAGAACTGCAAAGGGATGGTTTAAATGTGGCTTATGAGTTACACATTTCTTTCCCTGATGCGGCGTTTGGAACACAGGTTGAAGTACCTACCATAGATGGCAGAGCTAAAATTAAAATTCCTGCAGGCACACAAAGCGGTAAAATATTCAGGTTGAAAGGAAAAGGGTTCCCTGAAGTAAATGGTTATGCAAAAGGCGATCAGTTGATACATGTAAATGTTTGGACGCCTCAGAATGTAACGGCAGAAGAAAAGGAAATGCTTGAAAAACTAAGCAACAGCCCTAACTTCAAGCCGCAACCGGCAAAAGGCGAAAAAAGCTTTTTCGATAAGGTAAAAGAAGTCTTTAGTTAGTATATGAGCCCCGCAAATCGCGGGGTTTTTTATTTGTTGGCCAATGGCGAATTCATGTAAATAACATTGAATTTGAATTGTATAAGTTTAATCGCTGACGTGTTTACCGATTTTAATCTGAAAGGTGATGTTTACCTATTGCGTTTTAAAATACCGCGATGTATTTTGAAAGAAAAACTTTATGAACCTCTCAAAAAACTTGCTACTTGCCCTCACCTTTATTGGCGCTCTTTCTACAACCAGTTGTAAAAAATTTATAGACTGTGTAACTAAACCCGGTGAGCCCAGTCAACTGTTGCCGGCTGTAAAATAATCAGCACTACCGAAATGGTGGATTTTTATACAAATAGCATACAGGATTTTTCCAGGAAGTTACCTATTGTTAAGAAATTCTATTACAATGCAAAAGGGAATCCGGATAGTATTGTTTGGATACCTTACGGCAAAGATACTGTACCAGCTAATTATGGCGACTTTACTGTTACCTGGCATAATTCTGAAGGTCCCCATAATTTTTATTTTAGATATGATGCGCAAGACAGGTTAGTTGGAGTTTTGCCAAAAAATAGCTATGATAATACGCCGATAAACGCTTTAAATTGGACAACCTTCACTTATCCCGATGCACACACGATAAAGGATAACAAGGGCGGAACCTTTGTGTTAGACGATTCTATGCGCGTTATTTCTACGGGAAACCGCACATTTGAATATGATAGCAACGGCAATCTCCAAATCAATCCCTTCAATAATTTCGATTGGGGGAGTGTTGAAGACGTTGATGATTACTTAGGATATAAACGGCTGGCTTATACATTGGATAAAAAAACACCACGCCAGCTCAATTGGGTGTTCATGTTTCTTGATTTAGACTTCAGTAAAAATCCGTCGGAATTATTTACTGAGTTTAATGCGGACGGATACCCCCAAAGGCACGGTGGCCCTGATCATAACTATCCAATGGGTTGGCAGGATATATTGTTTTATGAACTGCCCTATACAGGCGAGTATTATGGCATGGGTGACCGGTCAATACAATACGCTTGCACAGAAACACCTCCTTCGAAGAAATAGGATTAGTACTTGCTGATAAAAAGCACTTTTGATAAACCCATCTTTCTATAAAGATGGGTTTTACTTTTTTAAGACGGGTGGATCGCAAAATTAAGTGGCGGCAAATGGGCGCTTTATTGCACTGAAATATTCCGCTTTCATTTCGACGATTTTAAGATTAAAATCTAACTGATATATTGATTTTTTAAAATGCACAATGTATTTTGAAAGAAAAACTTTATGAACCTATCAAAAAACTTGTTACTTGGCCTAACCCTTATTGCCGCTCTTTCAACCACTAGCTGTAAAAAACTTATTGACTGTATTGATCACACTCCGAAACCACCTGAAACCCCTGCATGCAGGATAGTAAGTACCACAGAACTAGTAGAGTTTGATATTTACCATCCGGGTTATGACTCTTGTCAAACAGGAGATTGCAATATTGACTACCAGGTGCAAATACCCGTTGTCAGCAAATTTTATTACAATGCAAGCGGATTGCTGGATAGCATCATCTGGAAACCTTTTAGCAAGGATACTGCCCTCTCTCTTAATATAAACGGGGGGCCACAGAATTCTTATTTTAAATATGATGGCCAAGGCAGGCTTATAGAGTATAATACAGCCAGTTCTTATCATCCTAATCAGCTGGCTCATCATACTTTCACGTATCCTGATGCGCATACAATCGTACAAACCGGCGAGTTTACGCTTCATCTTGATGATTCAGGTCGTGTTATCAACGATGGCACCAGAAACTATAAATATGATCAAAATGGTAATCTTGAATTGAATCCATGGAATGATTATACATACTCCAATGAAGACCTGGCTGATCTTGGATATGGAAGGTTGTTGACATACGACCTGACCAAAAAAAGCCCACGTCAACTTAATTCGGTTTTCATGCTAATAGACAGGGATTACAGCAAGAATGCTTCTGAAATGTTTTATGATTTCAATTCCGGTGGCTGGGCAAACTCTTTCGGAAAAAATGTATTTCCTCCGGGATGGCAGGATGTATTTATTGGTCAGCTGAATAAACTTACAGATTCTGACGGTGGAATAAGAACCATCCAATATTCATGTGACGAAGTGGCTCCGCCGTCGGCTAAATAAAAACTGAACTGTTCACTATTAGAATTAGATCGGCATCTCAATCTGCATAGAGTCAAATAAAAAAGAAAGCACTCAAACGAAACGTTGGGTGCTTTCTCTATAGTCTCTTTAAAACAATTTCTTCTTCTTTTTAGCCGTGTAAATTTTATTCGCCTTTTCAATCATCGCCACCAATTCTTTTTCTGATGTTGATTTTCTATCAACATAAAGGCTGGATAACCTCAGCAGATCGTTCCATGTGTATTCTGCATAAGGAGACTGTTTAAGCAATTGCCCAAACATTACGATCACTGTGGCGAGCTTTTCGCAGGATTTCGCGTCCGTATTATCTATCAAGGTATTGGTACACTTAAAATCCTGGTGTACAAAATATTTGGCGCGGCAGGGCTTAAACTGAAGATGTATACTTGCTACATTTTCGCTTTCATTCCATGTAGATTCGTCAACGCCATCCCATTTTGTTATTTCAAACAAAGCAACTATCGAATGTCCTGACCCTACTGTACCGCCCTCAAGGTTGCTGCTGGTATCGCTGATTGCTTCAATTTTATTATTGTAGCCAATCAGTCTGTAAGATTTTACAAGCGAAGGATTAAAGCAAACATTCATCGATGCTTCATTTGCAACCGTATATACTGTTTTGGTAAACTCTTCAATAAGCACTTTTTCTATTTCCTGGTAATTGTCGATGTATGCAAAATTGCCGTTGCCTTTTTTTGCAAGAGTTTCCAGTTTGCTGTCCTTATAATTTCCCATACCAACCCCCAGGCATGTCAGGTAAATCCCTTCCTGTCTTTTGTTAGTGATCAGCTTTTCCAGTTCATCTTCAGAGCTTTGTCCTACATTGAAGTCTCCATCGGTCGCCAGTATAACGCGGTTATTGCCATGTGCGTTATAAGATCTTTTAGCCAGGTCGTAAGCTGTTTTTATTGCAGCTTCACCAGGAGTGTCTCCATCGGCAACCAGTCCGTCAATCACATCGACAATTTTCTTTTTCTCTGCGCCCGAAGTTGGTTGAAGCTTTATACCCACATTTCCGCCATAAACAACGATCGATACGGAGTCTTTCGCCCGCAGATTTTGCACCAGCAGTTTCAGACCAGTCTGTATAAGTGGCAGGCGGTTCTCTTTATCCATAGAACCTGAAACATCAATAAGAAAAACAAAGTTGGTAGGCTCTACATTATCTGTTTTTATTTTGGGTGCCTGCAGATTGATATACAAAAGTTGTTTGTTTTCGTCCCACGGAGAGGTTGTAAGCTTGGAAGAATAGCTGAACAGAGAGTCGCTGGCGGCTTTATCGCCGGTTGCAAACTGGAAATAGTTCAACATTTCTTCAATGCGCACCGCATCTGGCGGTACTTTTTCGTTCATATTCAGAAACCTCCGGATATTGCTGTAAGAAGCCCGGTCAGTGAACAGGGCAAAACCTGTTTCGGGAAATTTATCCGCATTAACAAAGCTGTTTTCGACAAGGGTATTGTACGTTTCGTTATTGTAATAGCTTCTGTTAATGACTTGGTTGGAAAGGTTTTTTGTTTGAGATGACAGTCTGTGTGCTACCGTAACAGGTTTTAGTGGTTTTAAGGAGAATGACTGGAATTTATCAGCTTCAACCTGTTGTCTTATTTCCTCGTATTTATCAAAACGCAGAACGATTGTATCTCTCCTGGTAGAAAGCGGAATACCGAAAGTGCCGGCAGTACCAGTATAAAAAAGCATGCCTCCTTTGGAAATGAGATTGATGCGAACATTGGGCATGATCTTGCCTTCTTCGTCGTGAACCTCACCACGAAGGTAATACTGGGCTTGTAAACCGGATGAAATGAATAAACCCAGCAAAATGGCAAGCTGAATTTTTTTCAAAGTGCTCTGTTTAAGTGAACTAAAAGGCAATCAGGTTGCTGTCTATATCCGGCCTTTCGAAACGAAATATTGGCAGAGCGCTTTTCAGTAGGAAGAAGGAGATTGTAATTCTAACGCTCGGTTTTGCTGTCAAATTATACTGCAGATGATCTCTATGAAGGTTTTACAGCAACAAAAGTCAGCTCATTGTCACTCTAAATATACGATAATTTATTCGTTGAGAGCCAATTAGCAAGATTTTGGAAAAAAGATCAGGGGAAGCTTAAGGCCCAAAGCTTAAAACTTTGTATATCGAAGCGCGGGTGTATCGGGAATGCCGCGGTTTTTACAAGCGCGGTAGTTTCAATGCACAATTCATTACGTTAATAGTACAAAAAGTGCTGCTCGAAGTTTATTGCGGTAATCAAAAATGAACCTCAGTTCTAAGCTTTACGCTTTGGGCTTTAAGCTCCTTCTTCCTTCAGCCTGTAAATCTGTGGCAAATTCCTTCCTAGTCCATCGTAGTCAAGACCGTAGCCAACAACAAATTTGTCGGGAATGGAAAAACAACAATAATCAATGTCTACTGGAAATACGGTGGCTTCGGGTTTATGAAGCAAAACTGCAATTTTGAGGGATTTTGGTTGCTGGTTTTGCAGCTGAGGTAAAAACTGGGTGATGGTTTTGCCGGTATCAATAATATCCTCAAGAATGATCACATCACGGCCGGTGATATCTGTATCAAGTCCAATCGCCGTTATAACATGACCGGTTGATTTGGTGCCTTTATAAGACGCCAGCTTTATGAAACAGATTTCTGCATCTATAGGCAAATATTTAAAAAGATCAGCGGAAAACATGAAAGAGCCATTCAAAATTGCAATGAACAGTGGCCTTTTATCTTTATAATCCGCGCTGATCTGGCAGGCTATTTCACGGATCTTTTCCTGGATCACGTTTTCAGTTAAGTAGGGTTCAAAGAATTTGTCGTGTACTTGTATAAGATTAGACATTTGTGCTTTCTTTTTGGGTATAAATTTTTCCTGCTACCATCCGTTCACCAATTGTCAAAACAGATAATAACAGGAAAGATCAATGAATTTTAAGCCGGCAAACCGTTATTGGTTGCAGACTTTTATTATGATTTGGAAATTCTTTCGGCTTTAATCACTCTTGGAGCTTGCGGAGCAGCTTGTCTCAGATAGATTTTTTCGCCTGTCTCCGGTTGAGCGTTTTTGTCAATTCTATTGAAATCTGTCAGGCTTTTCAGTAATACACCTTCTTTTTGAGCTATATCCGCAAGTGTTTCGTTCAGTTCCACTATATGGAAGTCTTTGGATCCTTTCTTGCTTTTCTTTTCGAGGAAGATCAGCTGGTCTTTCTCAAGAATGTCGTTGTCAGATAATTCATTGAATTCCAGCAATTTTTTGTAGGAAATATTGTTGTTGTTAGCCAATGCAAACAACGAAGTGCCGGATTGGGCAAACATTACTTTGGCAGAATTGATCGCAAATGTGCCGGTAGGATAGGAGGGCGGCTGCACTGTTGTCTGGGCAACTTTTGCATAACGTTCTTCTCTGTTTACCGCCGGAGCACTATTTGCTGCATTTTTTTCAATTGCTTCTGCAGCCTTAGCAGTCGTTTCTTCTTTGTTAGCGGCTCCGTTTATTACAAACGGCGTTTCTTTTTTGGGCTCAGTAACCGTATTCTTTTCAGCGGCTGCAGGAGCGTTTGTACTGGTATTAGATGCCAGCATATCGCCGCCTTTTTTCATGCGCTCAAGAGCTACCAGTGAATACTGTTGTAAATTATTGCGAACGATGGTGGCAATTAAGGTTTGAGGATAATCTTTTTCAGTTGCATACCCCGCTTTCTTCAAACCTTTTGCCCAGCCTTCGTAATCTGTCGGATCCAGTTTAAAAAGAAAAGTATAATTGGGCCGGTTCTTCAGGAAATTTGAATGGTCGATGTAGGATTCTTCACCACTGTTGTAGCTTCTGAAACACTCACCTTTAGCATCATCATCGTAATTGAATGTGGCGCCGGTCCAATCGGATTTACATTTTATGCCGAAATGATTATTCGTATTTTTTACGAGCATGCTCTGCCCATATTGAGATTCCACTATTCCCTGGGCAAGCGTAATTGATGCCGGAACGCCGGTTCTCATCATTTCCCTGATGGCGAGATCGCTGTATTGATTAATGTATTCCTGTACTTTGGAACTTTGGGCGGAGGCCTGCAGACATCCTGCCATGGCAATGAGCGCAAGAAGTTTTTTCATCCGTAGATCTTTAGTTTTTAATCAAGCCGGAAGATGTTCGTTAGATAGCTGATCTTATTTTGCCGATCATTTTACTACGGTCTTCCGTGGATAATTGTTTTACTATTGGCGGATGCCACCCGCGTTGCCAGCGGGTTTATCCAGGTTTTAATTATGTTTTTTTCTTATAAGCAGCAGTCCATCTCTCATCGTAACTAAAACCTGTTCTGATCTTTCATCATCCATCACGTGCTGATTAAATGCCTGTATTGCTTTAGCGCTTTTACCTTTTACGGGCTCTTCCAGCACTTCGCCATGAAACAGCACATTATCAGCAATAATCATTCCCCTGTCACTTAAACGTGGTAAAACCAGTTCGTAGTATTGTGTATAGCTTATTTTATCGGCATCGATGAAAACCAGATCCCATTGAATATCAAGGGTTGGAATAATATCCAATGCATTGCCGACGTGCAAATGTATCTTTTTATCCAAATCCACGCGATGAAAATTTGCTTTAGCCGTGGCCGCGTCGGTCTCCCTAAGCTCTAAAGTATGGAGTTCACCGTCTTCCTGCAAGCCTTTTGCCAGGCAAATTGCGCTGTATCCTACAAATGTGCCTATTTCCAGTATATATTTCGGACGCATGATCGTACTCACCATTTCCAGGAACTTGCCCTGTACATGCGTGCTTAGCATGTGGGCATGCGCATGGCTTTGCATGGCCTCATCGTGAATTTGCTGCAAAACACGGTCGTGAGCGGTCGTAAAACGCTCCGAGTAATCGTTTAGCAAAGGACTGAACATTTCCATCATTGCTCTTTTTTAGAAATGAGGAATAAGCCTGCATAAGTGAGCAGACCGTTATAGATCAGCAATTCGTAACCAATTTTGAATTTGCCGAATATTGATTGTGAAAAAGATGAAATACTGTTTATGGTGCTTTCGTCCAGTTTTAGTTGCTTGCTATACCATTCAATGTTATTGATAAAGTCGATTCCAAGAATAAGAAGCGGCGCGAGCAGACAGATCCATATAGCTTTGCTATCATCAATCTTTCGTTTAGAAAGAATGCCAAAAAAGAACAAGCCCAATAAAGGTCCATACGTAAAGCCCGCGACTTTCAAAATAATATCAATGATAGATTTATTGTCGATCGCCTTAAACATCAAGATCAACAAAAAGAAGATAATGGCGAATGTAACGTGCACCGTTAAGCGAACCCTTTTCTTTTGTTGCTCATTCCAGTCTGTTCTTCTTTTTAATCCGATGATGTCGATACAGAAACATGATGTAAGGGCTGTTAACGCTCCGTCGGCACTCGGGAACAACGCGGATATTAACGCAATAATGAAAATGATGGATATCGCTCCGGGTACATGATTTAAAGCTATTGTCGGAAATAAGTCATCACCTTTAACGCCAATACCATTTTTCTCTGCAAACAGGTATAGCAATCCGCCGAGCAATAAGAACAGAAAGTTCACCAGCACCAGTATAAAACTGAAGGTGATCATATTTTTCTGGGAATCCTTCAGGTTCTTAACGCTGATGTTCTTTTGCATCATTTCCTGGTCAAGACCAGTCATGCCAATAGTGATAAATGCGCCGCCAATCACCTGCTTCATCCAGAATCCTGCACTGTTGGGCGTACTGTTGATCATTCTGGTGAATTGTTTTTCAGAAAGCGCATGCATACTTTCGGAAAAGGAGAAATGCATGTTATTCATTATATAAATCACACAAACGACTAAACCAAGCAGCATGAAAGTTGTTTGTAAGGTATCGGTAAAAACAATGGTTTTAACGCCGCCTTCAAAAGTGTACAGCAGTATCATTGCAAGAATAATAAAAGCTGTTACTGAAAAGGGTACATGCAGGTCGTCCAGTATAAAGATCTGCAGTACATTGATTACCAGGTACAGGCGGGCCGTAGCTCCCAGTATTCTTGAGATAATAAAAAAGAGTGCACCTGTTTTATAGGAAGTCATGCCGAACCTGTCGTGCAGATAGGTATAAATAGATGTGAGGTTCAGCCGGTAGTATAGAGGCAGCAGCACGTACGCTACTATGAAGTAGCCGATAAAATAACCGATGACCACCTGGAAATAGGTAAAGCCAGCCGGTCCTACCGTGCCTGGAACACTTACAAATGTTACACCGCTTAGCGACGTGCCGATCATGCCAAAAGCAACAAGCATCCAGTTGCTGTTGCGGTTGCCGATGAAGAATGACTCGTTATTGCTGTTACGGCTGGTGTACCACGCGACACCTAATAATATGAGAAAGTATAAAACGACGAATGTTAGTAATAATGTAGCAGACATGAAGCAAATATAAGGGGGAGGGGCGAGCTATGAGCTTTTAGGTGCCAGGTTTCAGGTATCAGGTTTCAGGTATGAGGTATAAGGTGTAAGGTGTAAGGTGTGAGGATAGATTGATGGAAGGAAAGAGCTTTGATGTCTTTTGATGAATGAATTGTGAGGCTTAAGGCGTGAAGCGGAGGGATGAGGTATAAAGCTTGAAGTACAAAACAGAAAGATAGCCAGCGCAGAATTGCGAATTTCATTCCTCACGCCTCAAACCTCAAACCTCAAGCCTGTTACCTGATACCTGACACCCCACCGCTGATAGCTGATAGCTGACAGCTGATAGCTCCGAATCACAGATATTTACAAAAAAAAGCACAGATGTATAAATCATTAGCCGTGTTCTGCGGATCAAGGAACGGAAATAGCCCTTTGTACGAACAGCATGCAAGAGAATTGGGAAGACTGATTGCAGAAAATGATGTGAGGCTGGTTTATGGTGGAGGCAATAAGGGATTGATGGGGGCAGTAGCAGACGGTGTGTTACATAATGGCGGTTACGTTATAGGTGTTATGCCTGAGATCTTAATAAGCTGGGAACAACAACATCAGAAACTTTCTGAACTACATACTGTGCCGGACATGCATACCAGGAAAAGAATGATGTATGATCTGTGTGATGCGGCTGTTGTTCTGCCTGGAGGAACGGGTACTCTTGATGAAATGTTTGAAATGATCACCTGGAATACCTTGAATATCCACGACAAAAAAATAATCCTGCTGAATTCAGCAGGATATTATAATTCTTTATTGCAACATATTAATACAATGTACCTGGAAGGATTTCTTTACAGTGATCTCCGGGAATCTATCCTGGTCTGCAATACGCCCGATGCTATTTTCGATGTCCTTTATTAAGATAAATATTGAAACCGGCCCTGATGATCGGGATGGCATGATTGTATCCATCCCGGTAGGGTGAATTCGGGTTGTCGTTTACATCAAACAACAGTGCCATGTAATAATTGGCCTGTCCTACCAGTCTCTGTGAATATCCCAAACCCAACAATACGCTGGGTGCATTTGTGGTGAACTCACTTGTTTGACCCGTATTAACATCTTTAAGATTGTAATGCATCCAGTTTTGCTCTAACTGCGCCTGCACGAATAAAAAATTCAACGGATAAGCCCGCACAAAAGGGCCAAGCCCGTAGTTAAAGCTATGTTGTGTTACGCCGTAGTTATAATCTGCGTTAAGACTAAAATAGTTCAGATTAATACCAATGCCCGCATCCAGCCAGTCGGTAACGCTATAGCCGATCTCGGGATTTGCGCCGATATTAAAACTTCCGCTTGAAAATCCTAAAGCGATACTTCCACCTAAAAACAGCCTGCTTTTATCAAATCCTTGCTCAGGCTCCTGGTAGGTTTGCGGTACCTGTTGTGAAAAAGCAAATGCTGTAACAAACAACCCCAGGGCTAAACATACCATTCTTTTTACCATAGCATAAAGTTTACACAAACTAAAAGAATTAATTAAGGTCAAATATTTTTCCGGCATTTAAAATATTGTTAGGATCGAACACCCGCTTGATTGACCGCATCAATGCCAAATTATTCTCGTTGAATACGATATCCATAAAATCTTTCTGAATCAGACCTATACCATGCTCACCGCTGATTGTACCACCCATGCTTTTTACCAGTAGGAATAATTCACGCAAAATGTTTTGCATCTCTGCATTTTTATAACTGTTAGGGATACCTTCTTTTTTAATGCGGATGTGCAAATTTCCATCGCCCGCATGTCCATAGCATACTGCATGAAAATCAAACTGCTTACCCAGTTCTTTAACGCCATGTATAAGTTTAGGTAATTCAGCTCTTGGAACTACAGCATCTTCTTCAATGGTATAGCCAACAGTTTTAACCGCTTCAGCCACGCGACGGCGAAGCTTCCACAATTCAGCCTTTTGTTGCGCGTCATCAGCAAAGAAAACGTCTTCGGCTTCAAATTGTTGCAATAGTTCAGAGATGGCTTCCATTTCCTGCATCAGCACTTCCATATTGTTACCATCAACTTCTATGATCAGATGTGCAGCTATATCGTCCGGTATGGGCACTGCGTAGCTATCAAGCATACGGCTGGTGATCTGTAAAGCATCAATTTCAATCAGCTCCAGGGCGCTTGGCGTAAAGCCGGCACGGAAGATGGCACTTACAGCTTCGCTTGCTTTCTCCAGTGACTTGAACGGAACCAGCATCAACAGATCGTATTTGGGAAAAGGAATAAGCTTAAGCACAATTTTAGTTACAATTCCTAATGTACCCTCACTTCCTACCATTAGTTGGGTAAGGTTATAGCCGGTGGAGTTTTTCAAAACATTGGCACCGGTCCAAATGATCTCGCCCGTTGGAAGAACCACTTCAAGATTCAATACATAATCCTTTACAACGCCATATTTTACAGCTTTAGGACCGCCACTGTTTTCCGCGATATTTCCACCTATAAAACAGGATCCTCTGCTGCTTGGGTCGGGAGGATAAAACAGGCCTTTGGCTTTCACTGATTCCTGTAGTACTTCCGTAATAACGCCCGGTTCGGTTGTAACCTGCAGGTTGCGTTCATCAATATCAATAATAGCGTTTAATCTTTCTGTTGAAAGTAATACACCACCTAAATGCGGAATAGCGCCACCACTTAAGCCCGTGCCCGCACCGCGCGGTGTCACCGGTACAAGATGTTCATTGCAAAGGCGCATAATATCGCTTATCTCTTGAGTAGTGCGGGGTTTAAGTACAACCTCCGGCAAAAACAAGATCCGTTCTGTTTCATCGTGGCCATAATGTTCAAGGCTTTCTTCGTCGGCAAACACATACTGTTCGCCAACAATTCCTTTGAATTGCTCCAGTAATGTTGTTGTAACCAGACCTTTTTTAGCAACCGTTTCCATTTAATTGAATGTTTGTCAGCGAAGATAAGTAAAGGTTGGAGGAGTGCGGCGTCGCAAAATGGCTGGGATAAATTGATAATTGACAGTTGAAAATTGACAATGAGGATGTGCAAATGGGTAAATATGCGAATGTGCAAATTCTACACGCGCGTCAGGTCGATCTTTCTAACATCTCGTATTCAAACCAAATCCAATTAACCAACGTCCTCAAATCGGAAATTATACTTTTAAATTTTATTGGGTCAACAAAATCCCGGAGGGATGGAATTATTATAGAATGGAGTACACACCTGTATCTAAAACCGAAGCCCGCCTGACCGGATGGGCAGGGGTTGACATTATTTTGTGTAATCCTTAATTCAATGTATGTCAGGTCGCTTTTCTGGAGATTTTGCACTCAAACCAAATCAGACATCTTCAAATCAGAAATCCGACATTTTTCATTTTCAATCGTCAATTTTCCATTCTCCATTAAAAAATGACAGGCGGTTTGTTTGAATTACGAATATTGTCGTATGTTTGTTACGAAATGATTCGTAAATAGTTTATTCAAATCGTAAAAACATGAAAAAGAGCTTCAATCTCCCCGTGTTAATAGGCATAGCTTCACTTATAACCATTGGCATTGTATCTATTGCCTGGCAAAAGAAAGAACCGGTAAAAGAAAAGAAACCCGGCTACAGCAACTATGAAGACACCACAAAAAGAAAGAAATACCTGACCAATAAAGATATGGAAGAGGTGGACAAGGCGATGGGCAACCTCAACATAAACCTGGATGATCTGGATGTTCAAATGAAAAATATAAATATGGATAGCATTAATATCCAGATAAAAAAGGCGATGGCACAGGTTGATATGCAAAAAATAAATGCAGATGTGCAGGTTGCTTTAAAGAATGCGGAAGAACAAATGAAAAAAGTTGACTGGGATAAAATGAAGGTAGATGTAGACAAAGCTATGGTAGAAGCAAAACAGGCAATAGCTCAAATTGATACCAAAGCGATCCAGGCACAAGTGCAGGCTGCGTTGAAAAATGTGCAGGATATAGAGCTAAAGAATAATATAAATATGCAGGACATTTCTGTACAGGTTAAAAAAGGTATGGAGCAGGCTAAAGTTGGCATTGAAAAAGCAAAAGCGCATGTAAAAGAATTAAAGACTTTTGTTTCGGAACTTGAAAAAGACGGTCTGATCGATACTAAAAAAGAATACAAAATTGAATGGAAAGGAGATGACCTGTATCTCAATGACAATAAGCAACCTAAAGAGGTAAGCAAGAAATATGGGAAATATAAAAACCTGTTGGATTCTATTCATATGAATGGTGACGGGGAAGAGTTTTAGGAAGATCGCTGATGCCTGATGTGACGATGTCTGATCGCTGATCTAAGGAACGCTGATTTGTTTTAGTGCAGGCAGGTTCACTGAACTGTAAAGCTTTTAAGTTATAAGCAGGCTCGATATAAGATTACATTCAAAAAGCCGTTTGAAACACTGATTCAAACGGCTTTTCTATAAATATAAATGTTGCGGAGCGTAATTATATCGTTGCATCTCAAAAATCAGACATGTCCAGATCAGACATCTTCAAATCAGAAATCAGCGGTTCTTAAATCAGCGATCAGACATCTTCATATCAGAGATCTTAAATCAGACATCAGCGATCTACAACTACTACTGTCTGATTTTCTTTATCTCCTCCGTCAATTTCGGCACAACGTCAAAAGCGTCGCCAACTATGCCATAATCCGCTGCTTTAAAAAATGGTGCTTCAGGATCTTTGTTGATTACTACGATATGTTTGCTGCGGTTTACTCCGGCAAGATGTTGAATAGCCCCGGAAATACCAATCGCTATATATAAGTTTGGTGCTATCTGGATGCCGGTTTGTCCAACATGTTCGTGATGCGGCCTCCAATGACTGTCAGCAACCGGACGGCTACACGCGGTTGCAGCATGCAATGCATGCGCAAGGTCTTCCACAATGCCCCAGTTCTCCGGTCCTTTTAAACCACGGCCACCACTTACAACAATGTCGGCTTCGGTCAACGGCACTTCACCTTTTACTTTATTCACAGCAGTAACTTTTACCCTGGAATCTTCAACTGCGATATTTAGCAGATTAACGGAGGCTGGCTTGTCGTCGCCCGCTACTGTTTTATAACTGTTAGGATTTAACGAGATCACTTTTACAGGAGACGTAATGTTAACGTTCGCAAAAGCTTTACCACTGAAAACAGATTTCTTCACAACAAATCCGGAAGATGTGTCCGGCAATGCAACTGCTCCGGTCACCAAGCCTGCTTTTAGGCTGGCGGCGACTCTCGGCGCCAGCGCCTTTCCTGTTTGATTGTGGGAGAATACAACAATTGTAGCGCCGGTTGATTGTACCGCTTCGGCTATTACCTTCGTTTGAACCTGAGCATCCAGGTGATTAAGACTATCATTATTTACCTGTTGAATAGTAGCAACGCCATATTTGCCAAGTGCACTTAAATCGTCTGTAACTGTTCCAAGCAATAAGGCTTCTGCGGGTAAACCCAGTTGTTTTGCAACTGCTGCTCCGTAACTAAGCGCTTCAAACGAAGATTTTTTTATGTGGCCATCTGAGTGATCTATGTATACTAAAACTGACATTGTTGAAATTTGAAAAAGTGAAAAAATTTGATTGTCGCTTTCCGAGAATGCGAAGTTTAGATAACCTTTGCTTCTTCGTGTAACAGTCTTACAAGTTCGGCAACATTATCAGCCGGAATTAATTTTACGCCAGCTTTGGCCGGTGGTAATTCATAACTGGCGATGGTTGTTAATGCATCCACGGCTGCAGGTTCAACTGCTTTCAATGGTTTTGTTCTTGCAGCCATAATTCCGCGCATATTGGGAATGCGTTGTTCCGCAACTCCTTTGGCACAACTTACAACAAGCGGGAGTTTAATTTCGGCAACTTCTTCGCCGCCATCAATCTCGCGTGTTACTGTAGCAACGTCACCGTTCAAATCAAATTTCGTTGCCAATGAAACGTACGGAACATCAAGTAACTCGGCAATAATTCCGCCTATGGCCGAGCCGTTATAATCAATGGTTTCTTTGCCGGTAAAGATCAGATCATATCCGCCTTGTTTTGCAATTTCTGCAATTTGGGATCCTACATAAAAACTGTCATCGCTGGTTGCGTTGATCCGGATGGCTTCATCACCACCAAGCGCCAATGCTTTGCGGATAACCGGTTCTGCATCGGCAGTGCCAACAGTAACCAGGTGTATTATAACGGAGGGATCTTTTTCTTTCAGTTCAATCGCCCTTACCAATGAGTACCATTCGTCATACGGATTAATGATCCATTGAACGCCCGCTTCTTCAAACTTTGTATTGTTATCTTTAAATGCAATTTTGGAAGTTGTATCTGGTGTCTTGCTTATACAAACCAATATTTTCATAATAGCAATTTTAATGTTCGCTAAGATAATAAAAGTTGTTTATGCAACTTTGTTTAAGGTGGGTTAATTTAAGGCTAACAAGTGAAAAGTCCCCGCCTGACCATCGGGCAGGACAAGTCAAAAGTCAAAAGTAAAAATGCCCTTCGCGAGATAGACTTAGCGTGTTCAACTAAAATCAGACATCTTCAAATCAGACATCCGCGATTCTCAAAACGTCATTACTTTTGATTTATGAACAGGATTGAACGCATACAGGAGATGCTTGCGACAAACGGCAAGGACAATTTTTTAAGACATGCACTGGCATTAGAGTATATCAAAACCGGTGAGGAAGCAAAAGCAAAGGAATTATTTATTGCAATACTCGAAGAATTTCCCGACTACATTGGATCTTACTATCACCTTGCAAAACTCCTGGAAAGAAGTGGCGAAAGAGAGCAGGCAATTGAATGGTACGAAAAGGGGATGAGCGCAGCAAAAAATGCCAAAGACCAACATGCTTATAACGAGTTGCAAAGCGCCTATGAGGATCTCGTTTATTAGTAAGAACAAAAAAATGCGATTGAACATAGCTGAAAGCTAAAAGCTGATTGCTGAAAGCTAAAAAAAATGGGCTCCTAATTGGGAAACATAAGGAGCCCTGCACTGGGGATGCAAATCCCTTGGCTGCAAAAAGTACAAGTTTATCAATGACAAAACATCATTGAAAATATTTTTATAGTCAGTTGGTGGATGGTTTTAGAGAATGATCTTTTTGGGGTAATTGGAGCAACAAATTTACACCCTATGTTGCAAAAAAAGACTAAAAGAAATGATAAGGAATTATCAAAGAATTTGATCGTTAAACATGGCTCATTTACTGATTTTAAGAATTTTTTAATAAGCTTGCATTGCACATTTACGTTCTTGAAACGTCAAATCGGTTAATCAATTAAAGCATTACTTATGCGATACATATTATTGATTTTAGGCCTATTATTCATTAGCGAAGTTTCAATGGCGCAACGACACGTGTACGTGGGACCCAGATACTATTATTCGCCGAGAGTTTATGTGGCACCGGCACCACGCGTTTATGTTGCCCCTGTTCCGAGAGTGTATTACCCTCCGGCAAGAGTTACAGTAATAGCTGGTCCGCATATGGTTGTTCCCTACGCGGGTATTTCATATACGTTCGGTGGCGGTTACTGGTACAGGCCTTACGGCGGTTATTTTAATATGGTTTTCCCGCCGGTTGGTATCAGCATTGGATATCTTCCTTATGGCTACTCAACATTTTATATGGGGCCATCCATGTTCTTTTACCTGAATGGCATTTATTACATGCAGAATGCCGACCGTTCATACAGAGTTGTTGATCCCCCGATGGGAGCTGTAGTTAATTCATTGCCACATCAGGCGCGAAAAGTGGTTGTAAATGGCGA
The DNA here is from genome assembly GCF_041060425.1 of Danxiaibacter flavus. Lineage (NCBI taxonomy): Bacteria > Pseudomonadati > Bacteroidota > Chitinophagia > Chitinophagales > Chitinophagaceae > Danxiaibacter > Danxiaibacter flavus. The sequence goes on along the minus strand of NZ_JAULBC010000002.1, from coordinate 823,915 downwards.
AACCTTTTACGAGCTGAATGGAACTTATTATCGCAGGGATGTAAATGAAAAGGGCAAAACCGTTTATACAGTTGTCGGAAAGAATGGGAAGATCAACAATACACCAGCACCATCCCAACCCCAGGAAAAGCAGCAGACGGCACCAAACATTGGTGACGTTTACGATAAATTGCCCGACGGCAGCAAATCTGTAACCGTAAACGGAGAGGCTTATTTTGTAGCGCCGGATAACACCTACTATAAAGAGATCAATGATGAACAGGGTAAAGGTTACCAGGTGGTAGAAAAACCGGTAGAAGCGGACCCCTCTCTTCAAAGAGAATTATAAAAAACAGCCGTTGGGAAATATCGTATTGCCGGTATTTTATCGACGGCTTTTTTGTGCGATCACGCAGCGTTGCTGCCTGCGCTGCTGACTTTAGGGTAAATAAACCAATGCGCTACGGATTGATTCCTTATTTTTGTCGTCCTTCAAAAAGCAAAGCATGAGCGAAGAAAAGAGTTTGAATTTTTTAGAAGAAATCATTGAAGAAGATTTAAAGAGCGGTAAATACAAAGATATAGTTACCCGTTTTCCTCCTGAACCAAATGGATATTTACATATAGGCCATGCAACCAGCATTTGTCTGAACTTTGGACTAACACAAAAATACGGCGGCTATACCAACCTGCGTTTTGATGATACAAACCCTGTTACAGAAGACACCGAATACGTGGAAAGCATTAAAGACGATGTACGCTGGCTTGGTTTTGAATGGAAAAATGAACTGTACGCATCTGATTACTTTGCAACCTTATATGAATACGCCGTTAAACTGATTTCGAAGGGATTGGCCTATGTTGACGATTCAACATCTGAAGAGATGGCGCAAATGAAAGGAACGCCAACAGAACCGGGTAAAAACAGTCCTTTCCGTGATCGCGGCACTGAAGAGAACCTGGATTTATTTGCCCGAATGAAGAACGGTGAATTTCCGGACGGCAGCCGCACGTTAAGGGCGAAGATAGATATGGCACACGCCAACATGCTGATGCGCGATCCTGTTTTATACCGAATTAAACATGCCCATCATCACAGAACCGGAGATGCATGGTGCATCTACCCGATGTATGATTTTGCGCACGGACAAAGCGATTCTATTGAAAAAGTAACGCATTCCATTTGCACGCTGGAGTTTGTTCCGCACCGCGAACTATACGATTGGTTAATTGAAAAACTGGAAATATATCCGTCTCATCAATATGAATTTGCACGCAGAAACCTCAATTATACTGTAACCAGTAAGCGAAAATTGTTACAGCTTGTAAATGAAAAATATGTTACGGGATGGGATGACCCGCGTATGCCAACCATTGCTGGCTTGCGGAGAAGAGGCTTTACTTCTGAGAGTGTACGTGATTTTTGCGACAGGATAGGCATAGCAAAAAGAGAGAATTCAGCTGATCTTGGTTTGCTTGAATTTTGTGTGAGAGAACATTTGAACAAGATTGCACAAAGAAGAATGGTTGTGTTTGATCCTGTGAAGGTGGTTTTAACCAACTATGAGGAAGGCCTGGTGGAAATGATGCAAAGCGAGAACAATCCGGAAGATCCTGAGACAACACACCGCGAAATTCCTTTTAGCCGCGAGTTGTATATCGAGAGAGAGGATTTCATGGAAAATCCTCCCAAGAAATATTTCCGTCTTGCACCCGGACAAATGGTCCGCCTGAAAAGTGCTTATATCATTAAATGTGATGAAGTGATCAAGGATGAGCATGGTTACGTTACTGAAATACACTGTACCTATTTGCCGGAAAGCAAAAGCGGTCATGATCAGTCTACAATAAAAGTTAAAGGAACATTGCACTGGGTAAGTGTTCAGCATGCAATAACAGTAGAAGTAAGACAGTACGACAGGTTGTTCCAAATAGAAGATCCGGCTTCAGAAGATGGCGATTTCAGAGATTACATAAATCCGGAATCGTTGGTAACGGTAAATAATGCTTATGCAGAACCTTCGTTGAAGACCGCCAAATTTGATGAGCGCTATCAATTCCTGCGCAAAGGATATTTTACATTGGATAAAGACACCAGTGAGGAAAAAATGGTATTCAACAGAACCGTTACGCTGAAAGATGCGTGGGCAAAGGAGATGAAGAAGTAGGTTTTGAAGTTGTACGTTATAAGTTTTACGTAATACGTTTATCGAAGCAAATAAAAAAGCCATTGCAGATTATTAGTCAGCAATGGCTTTTCCTATTTGTTTCAGTTTCACGCGACGTTCGCAAAGAGGCAACGACGCAACGATTATGGGTGTATTTGTGTTCTTCAGCGCGCTAGCGCTCTTAAAAAATCTTATGAATTATCTTTGTGCCCCTTTGTGTCTTTCTGCCTTCGTGGCCCAAATTCGCTGTGTTTCGTTCTTTCGTTGTGCCTCCGTGGTTTAAACGCCCAAATAGCTTCTCATTTCCTCCGCATACTCCTTAGCAACAACACCTGCCTTCTCAGCAAAATCCTCTCCCGGCGAAGCAAAGATGATCGCGCGGCTCGCATTTACCAGCAATCCGGCATTTTTATTCAATCCATATTTGCTTACTTCTTCAAGGCTGCCGCCTTGCGCGCCAACACCTGGCACCAGCAAAAAATTATCCGGGATAATGTTCCTTATAGTTGCGAGCTGAGAAGCTTGTGTGGCGCCGGCTACAAACATCAGGTTACCCGGTGTACCCCAGGAAGCAACTTTGGTCAGCACTTCTTCAAAAAGGTAAGTTGATGACTGTTCCAGTTTCAAATATTGAAAATCGTTGCTGCCTTTGTTAGAGGTAAGTCCGAGCACAATGGTCACTTTGTTTTCGTATTCCAGGAAAGGGCGAACACTGTCCTCACCCATATAAGGAGCCACCGTAACAGAATCAAAAGGCAGCACTTCGAAAAAGGTTTTGGCATATTGGGACGAAGTATTGCCTATATCCCCACGCTTTGCATCAGCAATGGTAAAATGTGTAGAAGGAATATAATGGAGCGTTTTTTCCATTGCTTCCCAACCTTTTAAGCCTTGTGATTCATAGAAGGCAGTATTTAGCTTGTAAGAAACACAATGGTCCTTTGTGGCGTCAATAATCGCTTTATTAAATTCAAAAACCGCATCGGGGCGAGCGGCTAAATGAGCAGGAAGCTTGGTAATGTCCGTGTCCAGTCCCACGCAGAGGTAGTTTTTCTTCTGCCGGATCTGTTCAATGAGTTGTTGAATGTTCATGGATGCAAAGAAAATCAAAATTCAAAAGTAAAAGTAAAAATTCCCCGCCTGACCGTCGGGCAGGAAAAGTCAAAAAAAGTCGCCCTGAATTGAAACAGGTTAATTTCTCCGGAGCCTTTTTACTTTTGACCTTTTACTTTTGACTTCTCCTTCGTCATTGCGTCTGCGACAGCCCTGGCTTCTGCATTTTCCGAAGAAGAGAGATGATCTACGATACTATTAAATGACTTTTCATCCCTGTTCTGGCTCAATTTAAAAACATGCCGGATGTCAGTTACTTCTATTTCCAGGGCGATAATGGCACTCATCATATCCTGCATGTAATCTTCCGTCATGTGTTTTACCAATGCGGGGGAGTGGGGATTGTTTTCGAATTTATCTGTAAGCCTTGTCAGAATTTGCCTCAGCTCATCTTTTTCGAGAAAACGCAAAGTGCCATGTGCATGAACAACCTGGTAGTTCCAGGTACTTCCTACATTTTTTGTTTCATACCAGGAGGCACTTACATAAGTGTGCGGGCCGGTAAAAATTGCCAATACACTTTTATTGGTATCAAAAGCAATTGTATGATCCTGTTTGCGCATCACATGGGCATTCAAAAATATCTTTTCATCACGTTCGCTTATTAATACAGGTATATGGGTTGCTACAGGTTTATTGTTGGCATCAACACCGCAAAGCGTTATAAATGGATGTTCGCGCATAAACGCAATCACATCTTGCTTGTCAGCGGCTTTATAGTAAGGCAAATTATACATATCCCGAAGATACCAAGTTGCCTGATAGCATTGAGTTCTAAAAAATAATTTTGTGTGAAGCGAATAAATAAATAATATTGTGCAAACGATTGCGTGTTTTTATACCAAAATTGACCGAATTGCTTGTTAGGATAAGATGTTAATTATAGGTAATAAATGTGACCCTTGACAGGAATTATGAGCAATCCGTGGCGGTGTAAACGTTTACATTTATGAACGAGGAATACAATTTACTGAAGCTTGTTGCCGAAGGCGATGAAACCGCTTTCAAACGCATTTTTGAGATGCACAGAGAGAAACTCTACAATTACCTTTTTCGAATTACCAAATCAAGAGAAATTTCCGAAGAGATTGTTATTGACGTTTTTGTGAAACTTTGGATGGGAAGAGAGCTGATCCAGGATATCCATAACCTCGACGCGTTCCTTCGTAAAGTTGCGCATAACAAAGCACTGGATTATTTCCGCATTGCGTCGCGCAACAACGCTTTGCAGAAAATGATCAGGCAGGAGATTGAAATGGCGCAGGAAAGTGCTGCAGATCATCAGGTGCTATCCAAAGAGTCTGATGAAATATTTCATAATGCTATAAAGAAACTGTCTCCTCAACGACGCATTGTTTTTACCCTGAGCAGGGTAGAAGGCTTAACACATGAAGAGATAGCACAGAAACTTAATCTTTCACGCAACACCGTGCGTAATACAATATCTGATACCTTAAGGCATATGAAAGATGTCATCATGCATCATGAGACAAGTACCTTACTAATCCCCTTATTTTTGTTTTTGAACTAAATCGAATTAGCTTTTTAATTGATAATTGAAAGTGGAAAATTGAAAATGAAGCATAGAGCCCCTGACTGCAGCAAATAATTTTCTGTAGAAGCGTAGCTCACTTGTTAATAATTCGGCTTTTGCAAATAAGCAGAATTTTCCACTTTCAACTTTCAATTATCCCTTCCGACGAGCTGTCTGAAAAAAAATTATCTCTTCCATTAGTACTCCCAGCTTCCTTCCGTCGTCTCTATTGCGTAAAGCTGCCATATGTCGTCGAATCCGTTAAGATTAAAATACCTTCTTCAAAAATACCTGAACAATACCTGCACGCCTGATGAGTTGACGGAGTTCTGGCAGTTGATGAATGAACTTTCTGAGAATGATCTTATTTCTGTTGATCTTCAAAACCTGTGGGATGATAAAGATGAAAACTACAATGCCGCAAAAGATGTAGAGTGGGATAAGTTATATGATCGCCTGCAGGAAAAAAAAATGGACCTGAGTGATTTCACTTATACGCCTTCTATTTCAAAAAAAACATTGATCAAACGATGGGCAGTAGCCGCCTCAATATTAGTATGCGTTGCTGCAACCCTGTTTTTATATAGAAACTCTTTCAACCAAAAGCCAACACTGGCAAGTGTCAGGCAGCAAGACTCGTCTCTGCGTCATCGCATAATGACACTGCCGGACGGGTCAACCGTTACGCTTCATGCGGGCAGCAAACTTGAATTTTCCGAGAACCTGGCAAAAGGTACGCGCGACGTCTTTTTAAAAGGTGAAGCCTATTTTGATGTAAGGCATATTGAGGGAAAACCTTTCATTGTTCATACAGGAGACATAAGTACAAAAGTGCTCGGTACAGCGTTTAATGTAAAAGCATACCCTGATCAGCCAAGGGTTTTTGTAACTGTTGCAAGGGGAAAGGTGCAGGTGGGTAATGACAAAAGCAAACAGCCGTTGGGCGTGCTTTTGCCGGGCGATCAACTGTCAGTGGATAAAAACACCATGACTACAACCGCTTCTAAAGCGGATATAAAAAAGGTGGTTGAATGGAAAACCGAAGCTTTGATTTTTGACGATATAACTTTTGGAGAAGCCGCTCAGATTATGAGCAATTACTATGGAAAAGACTTGCAGCTAAAAAATGAAAAACTTGCTAAGTGCAAATTTACCGGTGACTTCAGTAGTAAATCAATTGAAGAATCGCTGGATATCATTTGCACGTTAACATCTTGCTCATGGAAAATGTCTGAAGATTCTACGATTGTAATAGACGGTAAGGGTTGTGAATAAGGCATTGTAATTACAAAGGGCTAAAAGAAGGCTACTTTAAGTCGCATTTAAAGTAGCCGGTTTTAAATATTCAATTAACATTCAAAACAATTAAAGGTATGAAATTTCTTACCCAATGGAAAGATTTTTGTACGCTTGCCAAAGCGATTGCACCACGAAAATGGCCGGGCTTTACAAGACTGACATGCATGGTCGTTTCCATTTTTTTACTTAGTTCCCAAACTCTTCTGGCTGAAGCTGGTAACGCTCAAAAGCTGGAAACAACAAAAGTTACCATTGGTCTTGAAGGAGAATCTCTTAAGGCTGGGTTGAAACAAATTGAGGCACAAACCTCATTCAGGTTTGCATTTGTTGAGTCTCAAATTTCAGGTTACGACAGGATCATTCTTCCCAAAGCAAAGCGCTCAGTATTGAATACGCTCGAGCTATTATTGAACAATACCCATTTAAAGTATATCGTAAAAGATAATACCATTGTTCTACTGGAAGAAAAAATTAATACAACGGCAGTCAGCCAGGAAATGACGGCAGCCGATTTTATTGAATTTTACCACGCTGCTTACAAAAAGCCAACAACAATCACCGGAACCGTTACAGATGAATCCGGCAAGCCATTGAGCAATGTAAGCGTGCAGGAAAAAAATACAAATAACGGAACTGTAACAGATGAGCAGGGTGAATACACCATTCATGTTGCAGATAATAAAAGCATTCTTGTTTTTTCGCATGTAGCCTATACGCTGGAAGAACAGCCGGTAAATGACAAGACTACAATAAATGTTCGCCTGAAAACCGCTGCTTCTACATTACAGGATGTAGTTGTGGTTGGTTATGGTACAAAAAAGAAAGAAGCTATAACCGGTGCGATTTCTACTGTTACAAGTAAAGACATAGAAAACGCGCATGGCGGATCTACAGTAAGTACAGCACTTGCCGGTAAAATACCTGGTGTAAGCTTCAGGCAGGTAGATGGTCGCCCCGGAAGTGGCGCAAGTGTTCAAATCCGTAACTATGGAACGCCTTTGTACGTTATTGATGGTATACAACAGGATGAAGGTCAGTTCAACAATATCGCTCCTACAGATATAGAATCTATTACCGTGCTGAAAGACGCATCAGCAGCCATTTACGGTGTAAGGGCCGCAAATGGAGTTGTGGTGGTAACTACCAAGCGTGGTAAATTGGGTACGCGCAATTCGGTGAACTTAGATGCTTATACAGGCTGGCAAAACTGGACAAGATTTCCTAAAGGTACCAATGCCTATGAGTGGCAATTAGGTAAAGTTGAAGCTGATGTAAATGAAGGAAGAACGCCCATGGCCAAAGAAGAGTTGGAGAAATGGAAAGCCGGGACTGAAGACGGTTATAAAAGCTTCGACTGGTATGATTTCATTGTAAAGAAGAATGCGCCACTGACTAACCTTGGTTTGAGTTTTACCGGCGGATCGGACAAGATCAACTATTACACATCTATCACGCATCTTAAACAATATTCAGTTCTTGGCAGGGAGTTTACTTTTGAACGTACTAACATTCAAAGCAACATTGATGCGAGAATTACAAACAGCTTTAAGATCGGCGCACAGATTAACGGTCGCGTTGAAACCCGCGATCAGCCTGGTGTTCCCGGTGGTGATGACTACTGGGAAGCCCGTTTTGCTATCTTAAAGCTTAGGCCTACCGAGCGTCCATACGCAAACGACAATCCTGATTATATCGCAGACCTTGGAAACCATGCCAATGAAAACTGGGCATATCAAAAGAAATCTGTTTCCGGTTACTGGCGCGAAGACTGGCGCGTGTTACAGGGCAATTTAACCGCCGAATGGAAAACTCCGATAAAAGGATTATCTGTTAATGGTTTATTCTCTTATTTCTACGCGGATAAAGTAATGAATGGTCACGAGTATACGCTCGATTTCTATACGTATGATAAATCTAACGATCAGTACATCCGCACAGGCGGAAGCACTAACCCCTGGAGAGAAAGAGGTACACATAAAAACTTATCTCCAACAATACAGTTGCAGGCAAGCTATAACAGAACCTTCGGTAAGCACAGTATTGCTGCAACATTCGTTAATGAAAGAATAAAGAGGAGAGAACTTGACACGTGGGTACACGCCGTTCCTACAACCAATGTATTACCGCTTATTTATTTTAACACAATGGACACTTACAATGATGCTGATGACTGGTCTGCACGTATAGGTTACATTGGACGTGTGAGCTATAATTATGCCAATAAATACTATGTCGAGTTAGCTGCACGTCGTGATGGTTCATGGAAATTTTCTCCTGACCACCGATGGGGCAACTTCCCGTCTGTTTCTGCAGGATGGAGATTGACACAGGAAGACTTCTTTATGAAATGGGCAAACACCATTTCACTGAATGAATTGAAACTTCGTGGATCATGGGGACGTCTGGGTGATGATGACAATGGCGTTGGTCCTTATGACTGGAGATATGGTTATAACTACAATGTATCCACAAACATCCTGGATAGCTACAATCCTTCAACCGGTGGACTGATCCGTAACAACAACACAATTATTGGAAGCAGGGACAAAGGTGTGCCTATCACGAATATCTCATGGTACATTAGTGAAATCAGCAACGTTGGTCTTGATTACGCATTCCTGAATAACAAGGTCACCGGTAGTCTGGAGTTTTTCAAAAGAAAACGTACAGGTCTTCGCGGTCGCAAGTATGACGTATTAATGCCAAGCGAACTTGGATATTCACTGCCTGATGAGAACATCAACAGTGACGCTAATGTGGGTGGTGAATTCGCTATCAACTACAATGGCTCAGTCGGAAGAGACTTTGTGTTTAGAGTTGGTGGTAACGTATCCATCTCCAGGAGAAAAATTGAATACCAATACAAACCAGTGTTTGATAATTCACTGGATCATTACCGCAATGGAAGTGCGTACAGATGGGATAATCTTTTCTGGGGATATACTGCAATCGGTCAGTTCAAAAGCCAGGATGAGATCAGCCAATATGCTGTTGACATCGATGGAAAAGGCAACACTACTTTATTACCTGGTGACCTTAAATACAAAGATGAAAATGGTGATGGTGTGATCAATGATTATGATATGCGTCCGATAGGTTGGGGAACCGGAAAAAATCCGATTCTGTACTATGGGTTTAATCTTGGTGCAGCGTATAAAGGATTTGACTTTACAGCGCAGTTCTCAGGCGGCGGAATGTCTTCTTACAATGTTAACTGGGAAATAAGAGCGCCATTCCAGAACGAAGGTGCATTGAATAAAGAAATATTTGATGGCCGTTCTTACAGAGTAGATCCTTACGATCCAAAGAGTGCCTGGGTGATCGGGAAATATCCGGCAATGAGGTATAACCCTTCAAGCTCAAGGCAACATAGCGATTACAACATTAACTCAACCTTCTGGCTGAAGAATGTTCATTACCTGAGATTGAGAACAATTGAAATCGGCTATAATCTTCCGGCAAACCTTATCAACAAGGTAAAACTGCAAAAAGCCCGTTTTTATGCCAATGCTTACAACCTGTTGTCACTGGATAATTTGAGGAAGTATGGCGTTGATGCGGAGGTAAATGCAGACAATGGTTTAGACTATCCTCAGAGCAGTTACTTTAACATAGGTGTAAACCTTACTTTCTAACGAAAATGTGTGTTTGTTAATTCAAATAACAAGTAAAATGAAAAAATATATAGTAATAGCATTCCTTTCCGTGGCAGCCATCGGTTGCGTAAAGGATAAGGATTTTCTGGATGTTAAACCCAATGCTGTTCTTAGTGACGAGCAGATTTGGGAACACTCGGATATGGTTCTCTCGTTGTTATCAGATCTTTATGGCCGTTTGCCGGACCAGTGGAGCACCAATAGCACAATTGAATATTGCAATTTTGATGAAGCATATCCTTCTACCTGGAATGACGGATGGCGCACTGATCAGTATGACTATCCTTTTGACTGGTTCCGTATGTGGGATTATGGATTTATCCGCGAGATAAATCTCTTCATTCAAAAATGTCAGAAAGCGGATAAGCTGTCCGCAGATGATCGTAAAGCATATCTCGCAGAAGGACGTTTTCTGCGCGCCTTTGAATACTTCGAGCATGTTAAACGCATGGGCGGTGTTCCTTTAATTTTAGAACCGCTTACGTACGATTTCAGTGGAGATCCCACATATCTGCAGTATCCAAGAGCAACTGAAAAACAGATGTATGATTTCGTGATCTCAGAAATGGATACGATTAAAACAATGCTGCCCGATGATCCAGGAGTAAAATCACGCGCCACTAAATGGCTCGCACTGGCTATGAAGTCAAGAGCTGCTTTGTACGCCGCATCCATTGCCAAATATGGTTCCTCTGTTACTCCCACAGAAAAAACAGCTGGCGGAGAAGTTGGCATTAGCGCATCTGAAGCGCTGGCTTATTACAAAATTGCCTTAGATGCAGCAAAAGAGATTATTAATGGGGGCAGATACAGCCTGTATTCAAAATCATCCAATCTATCGGACAACTTTGCAAACATTTTCCTGGATAAAAGCAACAACTCAGAAGTGATCTTTGCGAAAGATTACAAACTGAAATTCAGTACAGTTGGTTTTACCATCGAGAACCAGCCTTTCTCAGGTTCAGAAGACGGAAGCAATGGCGGTCAGCTAAATCCGTCACTGAATCTCGCACTGCAATTCGAAAAACTGGATAACACATTTGAAGCATTTGCCGCAAAAGACAAGAATGGTAAGTATATCTACTATGATAAAGTGGGTGATATTTTTAACGGACGTGATGCAAGACTTGCCGGAACTTTCCTGTTACCAGGTAGCAGCTTCAAGGGAAGACCTGTTGAAATATGGGGCGGTTTGCTGGTAGATACCGGAAGCGGTCCAAAACTGATCCAGGGATACAGGGATGCAAGGTCTGTAACACTACGCGGACAATCAGTACAGGTATGTGGTAAAGATGGTCCCGTATATGAAGAAGCAGCAACTGCACAGACTGGTTTCCTGGTGAGAAAGTATCTTGATCCAACTGTGGGTTCTGGTCAGTTAGGTACCCGCAGTGAAGTGTGGTGGGTACGTTACCGTTATGCAGAAGTTCTGTTAACCGCTGCAGAGGCTTCATTTGAACTGGGTGATAACGCAACTGCTGCTATCTACCTTAACCAGGTTAGAGGCCGCGCCGGCCTTACTACTCCTTTAACTGCTTCAGATGTAACGTTTGACCGCATCGTTCACGAACGTAAAGTTGAATTTGCATTTGAAGGTCATGAAGTGTATGACTATAAAAGATGGAGACTGGCGCATCGCATTTTCAATGGAAGAAATACTTACAACGATTACAAATCTTATCCGCAAGGCGATGGATCAAATCCTTTAGACAATTTGGGTAAGGTAGCATCTACGCCTAATACAATGATCTTTGGTTTTTGTCCTTACAAGGTGTACAGCCCCGGCACTCCAAACGATGGTAAGTGGGCATTTGATGTGCTGAAATTGTCAAAAGTTAAACAGGGGCATAATTTCAGAATAGGCAACTATTACTCCAGCGTGGCTGATGATGTAATGAGTAACAATCCTAAAATCGTAAGAAACCCTAATCAGTAATCAGAATCTAAAAAACAAATTATGAAAATCGCATTCATACCTGTAGCGCTTGCATTGTTGGGTTCCGGTATTGTTTCCTGCAAAAAAGATAATTACGCTGCGCCGGCAACAATGCTCACAGGGAAAATTGTATATAAAGGAGAAGCGCTGAATTTTCAACGCACACTGGACAGAACAAACTACAGGGTTCGCTTCGAACTGCGCGAAAGCGGATGGGGCAAAACAGGTCCCATTACTGTACCGGTCAGCCAGGAGGGAACTTTTTCTGCTAAATTGTTTAACGGGGAATACAAACTTGTGTTCCCTGCAGATAACATTCCTTTCATCATGAATGAATCCGTTGCATTGTCACGTGATACTATAGCGTTATCGCTGCATGGCAATAAGGACATGGATATTGAAGTGATTCCATATTACATGATCAGAGATGCGGCGTTTGGTATGTCCAAGGTCGATAGCGTAGTTTCGGGAAGTTTCAAGTTGGAGCAGATCATTACCGGCGCCAATGCAAAAAATGCCGAAAGAGTATTTCTGTACATTAGCAGAACACCGTTTGTAGATGATGCAGATAAGGTAGCCGTTACTGAACTGGATGCATCATCCATAACGGATTTTAACAACATCAATCTTTCAGTAAAAGTACCAGCATCGCTTAACAATAACTACGGTACTCAGATGGCTGATCAAAAAGCGGTTTATGCCAGGATTGGTCTGAAAATAGCGGATAAGGATCATTTGCTTTTCTCGCAGATAGCCAAGCTGGATTTGTAGACGAAAGGCTCTAAGTAAGACAAAGGTCATAGGATGCCACAGTTACACCATGACCTTTGTTTTTTTCATGATTAACTGTTACAATCGTTAAGTTTGTATGCCTCACCCTTAATTTAAGTCTGTAATAGATAACAATGCAAATATGAAAAAACGTCTTTTCTTCACATGTGTCAGCGCATTTCTCTTACTTAAAAGCGAAGCACAATGGGCCATTGCGCCAGGTAAAATCACAACGGAATGGTCGGCCAGTGTAACAGCAGATAAGCCATTGCCTGAGTACCCTCGTCCGCAGATGACAAGAACAGAGTGGGTAAACCTTAATGGTTTGTGGCAATATGCTATTCAGCCAAAAGCACAACAGGAGAATATGCCTGCGAAGTTTGATGGTAACATTCTCGTGCCATATGCGGTAGAATCTGCTTTGTCAGGCGTTGCAAAAACAGTGGGGAAAGATAGTGTGCTTTGGTACAAAAGAACTCTGACTATTTCACCTGTAAAGAATAAAAAAGTATTGCTGCATTTTGGAGCGGTAGATTGGTTATGCGACGTGTTTGTGAACGGCCAGCCTGCAGGCAGTCACAAAGGCGGATATGATCCTTTTACGCTTGATATTACATCGTTAATTAAAAAAGGGTCACAACAAGAAGTAAGTGTGCGTGTTTGGGATCCTTCGGATGATGGTCCTCAGCCTCGCGGTAAACAGGTAAAGAAGCCGGAAGGGATCTGGTACACACCGGTAACCGGCATCTGGCAAACTGTTTGGATGGAAACAGTTCCTTCAACTTACATTTCATCAACTGTACAAACACCCGACATAGATAAAAAGACAGTAAATATTGTAGCCAATACAGAGAACCTTCAGCAAGGCGATCTTATAAAAGTTACGGCGTTTGACGGTGCACAAAAACTGGTTGAAAAAAGCAGCAACAGCAACGATATAGAACTGGAGATTTCCAGTCCTAAACTTTGGTCACCTGCACAGCCGTTCTTATATGATCTGTCTGTTCAAATTGTCCGCAACGGGAAAGTGGTGGATGAAGTAAAAAGCTATTTCGCGATGCGCAAATCAAGCATTGGCGTTGATAAAAATGGTATTCAAAGAATGCTGCTGAACAATGAATTTGTTTTTCAATATGGCCCGCTGGATCAGGGTTGGTGGCCTGATGGCTTGTACACTGCCCCAACAGATGAGGCCTTGAAATTTGATATTGTAAAGACAAAAGAAATGGGCTTTAACATGATCCGTAAACATGTTAAAGTGGAACCTGCACGTTGGTATTATTACTGCGATAAAGAAGGGATGCTTGTTTGGCAGGACATGCCAAGTGGTGACCTCGGCAATCGTTGGGAACCAAGACCTGCTATAGTAGGACGAGCGACTGATAAGGACCGCACTGCTGAATCAGAGAACATCTACCGCACTGAGTGGAACGCTATCATGGAGGCATTACACAACTTCCCCTCTATCATTGTATGGACACCTTTCAATGAAGCATGGGGACAATTTAAAACGGAAGATATTGTGAACTGGACCATGAAGAAAGATCCTTCAAGGGTTGTAAACACAGCAAGTGGAGGTAATTTTCATGACGTGGGACATATCATAGACCTGCACAACTATCCTGATCCCGCAATGCCGGATCCGGTATTATTTGGAAGCAAAAGAGCAATTGTATTAGGAGAGTTCGGCGGACTGGGTTTACCTGTTGAAGGCCACACATGGCAGCAAAAGGACAACTGGGGTTACCAGACTTTTAAAAACAGTGACGACTTGTTGAAAAGATATTCCGCTATGGTAGACAAATTTCCTGATCTGATCCGCAAAGGATTGTCTGCCGCTGTGTATACCCAAACAACAGATGTGGAAGTTGAAACAAACGGCCTGATGACTTATGACAGAAAAGTAACCAAAATGCCAGCTGCCAGCTTGAAGAGTTTGCATCAAAAATTGTATGATGCATCGTTGGTGAAAAAATAAAAGGAGATCGCTGATGTCTGATTTGCTGAAGTCTGATTTGATTAAGTGCAGCAGTTCAATTAATCGCTGATCTCTGATTTGAGGATGTCTGATTTGTTTAGGTGCAGCAGGTCAATTAACAGTGACAGTCTGAATGCAAAAATTAATGATTTTAGAAGAAGGTTCTTCGCAATTAATTAGCGTCTTAGTGCTGAAGAAATCAGAGATCATCAAATCAGACATCAGAAATTGTATGACGCATCGTTGGTGAAGAAATAAATTAATCGCTGATCTCTGATTTGAGGATGTCTGATTTGTTTAGGTGCAGCAGGTCAATTAACAGTGACAGTCTGAATGCAAAAATTAATGATTTTAGA
>NZ_JAULBC010000002.1:509030-809025 GCF_041060425.1 Danxiaibacter flavus | reverse complement strand
AGAAGGTTCTTCGCAATTAATTAGCGTCTTAGCGTTGAAGAAATCAGAGATCATCAAATCAGACATCAGAGATAAAAAAACAATTATAAACGTAATTATGTCGATGAAAAAAATCTTATTCTCTGCATTTTTATTGCAGGCTCTATTTGCAAAGGCGCAGGATATTAAAGCGCCGTCGTACCCGTTGGTCACGCATGACACATACTTCAGCATTTGGTCACACACAGACAAACTGAATGAGTCTGTTACCAATCACTGGACAGGTACTGATCAGTCTTTATTGGGATTGATAAAAGTAGATGGAAAGGTATACCGCGTACTTGGAAGCGCAGCGAAGCCATTCGAGGCTGTGGTTCCTGCCGCTGAAGACAACTCCTATGATGCGAAGTATACTATGGAGAAGCCTTCCGGCGAATGGATGAGCGAAAGCTTTAATGATGCTTCCTGGAAAACAGGCGGCGCACCATTCGGTAATGACCGTTCGGAAGCAAAAACATTTTGGGATGGTCATGATATTTGGGTAAGAAGAACATTTACACTGAATAAGCCCGAGGAAGGGAATATATTCCTGAAGCTTAAGCACGATGATGATGTTGAAGTTTTTTTGAACGGAGAGAAGATCTATACTGCAGGCTGTTGTGCAGCGCGTTATACTTATGTCCCTCTGGATGAAGCATACAAGCAAAAGCTTAAAAAAGGACAGAATGTATTGGCTGTGCACGTTGTAAACACAGGTGGTGGCGCTAACCTTGATTTGGGAATTGCAAAAGAGCCGGCTAAGGATATAAACAATGATGTGCTGGTTGCAGAACAGAAAAGCGTTAGCCTTAAAGCAACGCAGACAGTGTATGAATTTACGTGCGGTGGCGTTGATGCAGCGCTTACTTTCACTTCACCCTTATTAATGAATGATCTTGCATTGTTCTCAAGGCCGGTTAGCTATATTAACTATAGCGTTAAAGCCAATGACGGCAAAACACATGACGTGCAATTGTTCTTTGGTGCTTCTACAAATGTTGCGGTAAATGTGCCATCCCAGGAAGTAACGACTCAAAGGTATACTTCCTCAGGATTGTCCATTTTGAAAGCCGGAACAAAAGACCAGCCTGTGTTACAAAAGAAAGGGGACGACCTGAGGATTGACTGGGGCTATATGTATGTCGCAGTCCCCTCTGCAGTTAAGCCCGTTCAATATATCACCAGAGAAAAAGACGCAGTTGCTTCCTTTGTAAGCAAAGTAGCTAATACAAATTCTTCAGCGACTAACGGTAAAGCGTTAATGTTAAATACTGTTGTTTCTTTAGGAAAGGTTGGAAACGATGCAAAAGAGCAATTCGTATTGTTAGGATATGACGATATCTATTCCATTCAATACTTTAAACAAAATCTGAAACCCTGGTGGAAGAATGACGCATCCCAGACTATTGAAAAAGAACTGGCACAGGCTGCAACTGATTACGCTTCTGTTATGAAGAAATGTGCTGACTTTA
The DNA here is from genome assembly GCF_041060425.1 of Danxiaibacter flavus. Taxonomy (NCBI): domain Bacteria; kingdom Pseudomonadati; phylum Bacteroidota; class Chitinophagia; order Chitinophagales; family Chitinophagaceae; genus Danxiaibacter; species Danxiaibacter flavus. The sequence goes on along the minus strand of NZ_JAULBC010000002.1, from coordinate 807,535 downwards.
ATGAAAGCATGTATAAAGATGCAGAAAAAGCCGGCGGCGAAACCTATGCTAAACTGTGCGCAATTGCATACAGACAAAGCATTGCAGCACACAAACTGGTAAAGAGTCCACAGGGTGATCTCTTATTCCTGTCAAAAGAGAACTTTAGCAATGGTTCTATCAACACCGTTGACGTTACTTATCCATCAGCTCCGCTATACCTGGTTTACAATCCTGATCTGTTGAAAGGAATGCTAAGCGGCATCTTCTACTACAGCGAAAGCGGAAAATGGACAAAACCTTTTGCTGCACACGATCTTGGAACCTATCCTCTGGCAAACGGTCAAACTTACGGTGAAGACATGCCTGTTGAAGAATCCGGCAACATGATCATTCTTACGGCGGCAATAGCTAAAGCTGAGGGTAATGCTGAGTATGCTAAAAAACACTGGAAGACACTTACTCAATGGGTTGACTTCTTAACGCGTGATGGTTTTGATCCTGCCAATCAGCTTTGTACAGATGACTTTGCCGGTCACCTGGCCAGAAACGCTAACCTTTCAGTAAAAGCCATTGTAGGTATCGGAAGCTACGCGATGCTGGCTGACATGCTGGGAGAAAAAGCTACAGCCGAAAAATACAAGGCGACAGCAACTGAAATGGCAAAAAAATGGATGACAATGGCCGATGCCGGAGATCACTATTCGCTGACCTTCGACAACAAAAACACCTGGAGCCAGAAATACAACCTGGTTTGGGATAAAGTATTGAACCTGGGCATCTTCCCTAAAGAGGTGTATGAGAAAGAGATTAAATACTATCTCACCAAGCAAAATGCATATGGATTGCCGTTGGATAGCAGAAAAACTTACACAAAATCAGACTGGATCATCTGGACTTCCACGCTGGCTGATAACCAGCAGGATTTCAACGCCCTGGTGAACCCAATTTATAAGTTCTCAGCGGAAACACCTTCCCGCGTACCTATCAGCGACTGGCACGAAACAACAAACGGCAAAATGGTTGGTTTCCAGGCAAGAAGTGTAGTGGGTGGCTATTTTATGAAGTTGCTGGAAAGCAAGATGAAATAATTGAGAATTGAAAATGTGGCTAACGGAATGTCATTGGGGTAGGGGAAATGGAGGTAAGTGATGGTTGAAATGACCAATATATCCAAACAATTATATTAAAGACAGTTTTCATAGCAAGTAGTAATCTTGAGTTTTACAAGCCTGCGGCATTCGCCGCGGGCTTTTTTATGGAACCACGGAGGCACGGAAGACAGGGCGAATCACGGCGTTTAAGAACCTCAGGGACTCTAAAAACAGGCGGATCACGCGTTGACCAACTGCGTTTAGGTTTCGATCTTGGGTGTATTGAATAAGTTGTGTATTTTTTGTTCGACCTAAACCTTTTCTCTATTCAAAAAAGCCGTTGTGTTTCTCCGTGCTCCCGTGCCTCTGTGGTTCCCCCAAAAAAATATTTTCGTTTTAATTGTCATTATTACAATTCTTATTCTATATTTGACCTACTAACACTTTAGCTTGTTCATATGAATGACTCATTTGTAATAGGGGTTGACTACGGAACTGACTCAGTAAGATCAGTTATGCTGAATGCTCGTAATGGCGATGAAGTTGCTTCGGCGGTGTTTTACTATCCGCGCTGGAGGGATGGCCTTTATTGCGATGCAGCATCCAATCGTTTCAGGCAACATCCGCTGGATTATGTAGAAGGCCTTACGGCAACCATCCGCGAGTGTATCACGAAGGCAGGTCCGTTATCTGCTTCGGCGGTAAAGGCGATCTCTGTCGATACCACTGGCTCTACGCCTGTAGCGGTTGACAAAACCGGTACGCCGTTGGCTTTGCTGCCTGAGTTTGAGAACAATCCGAATGCGATGTTCGTATTGTGGAAGGATCACACCTCAACCAAAGAAGCGGCGGAGATCAATGCGCACGCTGAAAAATTTGATGTCAATTACTTACAGTTTGTCGGAGGGATCTATTCTTCAGAATGGTTCTGGGCAAAATTGCTACATATATTGCGTGAAGATGAATCTGTGCGAAACGCCTGCTATTCCTGGGTAGAGCATTGTGATTGGATTCCCTTCCTATTGACGGGCGGAACAGCGGTTAGCGCAATGAAAAGGGGTGTTTGCTCTGCCGGTCACAAAGCTTTGTGGGCGAAAGAGTATGGAGGACTTCCTCCGGATACATTCTTCTCTTCAATAGATCCTTTATTGAAAGGGTTTACTGAACGGTTATTTAAAGAAACGTATACCTCAGATAAACCTGCCGGCAATCTCTCAGAAGAATGGGCACATCGCCTGGGACTATCGACTGATGTTATTGTGGGGGTTGGTGCTTTTGATGCGCACATGGGCGCAGTAGGCGGACAAATTGAACCTTATCACTTAAGCAAAGTGATGGGGACTTCCACCTGTGACATGCTGGTTGCTCCGATGGAGGAAGTAGATGGCAAACTCGTCAGAGGTATATGCGGACAGGTTCCGGGATCTGTAATTCCCGGTATGATGGGGCTGGAAGCAGGACAAAGTGCCTTCGGCGATACGTATGCCTGGTTTAAAAACATAGTGGCGTGGCCCGTTAATAACCTCTTACAGAAATCATCAGTTATAGATGCCGCAACGGCAGATCTGCTAAAGAAAGAAATCAACGATTCCATTATCTCAACATTGGCCAACGAGGCTGCCGCCCTGCCTTTAAAAGAAAATGATGAGCTGGCTGTTGACTGGCTGAATGGTCGCAGAACGCCCGATGCCAATCAGTTGTTGAAAGGAGCGATCAGTGGGTTAAATCTTGCTTCTGATGCACCGCGTATTTTCAAGGCATTGGTTGAGGCTACGTGTTTCGGCGCGAAAGCGATTGTCGACAGATTTAATCATGAAGGCGTTCCTGTAAAAGGATTAATTGGTCTTGGTGGCGTCGCTAAAAAATCCTCATATATCATGCAGGTAATGGCTGATGTAATGAATATGCCGATCCGCATTCACACTTCAGAACAAACCTGCGCTGCCGGTGCTGCAATGTTTGCGGCCACTGCTGCCGGTTTATACAAAACTGTAGAAGACGCAATGGCAGCTATGGGAAGCGGCTTTGACAATCATTATAATCCCAACCCTGCAAATGTTACACTTTACGCGAGAAGGTTTGAGAAATACAAGAGGCTGGGGGAATGTGTGAGTTAATTGATAATTGAAAATGGAGAATTGACAATGACGATTACGCTAGGCTGTTGCTAAGATTGGACCTGTGTAAAACTGAGTACTTCGTACTTCGTAAATCGTACTTGAAAAACACTGAATAACGACTAACATTTAATTGAATCACACTGCTTGAGTTAGAAAAAACAACTAATATGAGACGATCTTGCCTGGTTCTGGTTGCACTTATCGTGTTATGTAATTGCCTGAAGGCGCAATCAGTACAACTCACTGTTAACACTGCCGGAAATCAAAAAATCAACAAAGAGATTTACGGACATTTTGCTGAACATCTCGGCAGATGTATCTACGATGGCTTTTGGGTAGATGAGAAAATGAACGTACCTAAACAAGGTCGTATCAGGATGGATGTAGTTAATGCATTAAAGAAAATAAAGCTGCCATTGTTGCGTTGGCCCGGTGGTTGTTTTGCTGATCAGTACCATTGGAGCGACGGTATCGGTCCGGTTGAAAAACGTCCGAAAACAGTTAATTCGAACTGGGGAATGGTATCAGAAGACAATAGTTTCGGTACGCATGAGTTTCTTCAGCTTTGTGACCTCATTGGTTGTGAACCTTATATAGCCGGTAATATGGGTTCGGGAACGCCACAGGAGATGTCAAACTGGATTGAATATCTCAACTTCAACGGTCAGAGTGCACTTGCTGATCTCCGCAGAAAAAATGGTCATGATAAGCCTTATAACGTCGCTTATTGGGGTGTTGGTAACGAAAGCTGGGGTTGTGGTGGTGACATGACGCCTGAATATTATACAGATAACTACAAGCAATACGCAGCCTTCTGTAAAAACTATCCCGGTGCGCCTTTAAAGAAAGTAGCAAGCGGTGCAAATTCGGAAGACTACAACTGGACAGAAGTATGTATGAAAAATATCCATCCCTGGCAAATGTGGGGTATCTCCATGCACTACTACACAGTCGTAGGCAATTGGGAAAAGAAAGGTTCTGCAACTGAATTCAATGAAGAAGGTTATTTCAAAGGCATGAAGAATTGCCTGCATATAGAGGACCTGATCAATAAGCACAGTGCTATAATGGATAAATATGATCCTCAAAAGAAAGTGGCTTTGGCGGTGGATGAGTGGGGGATCTGGACAGATGCAGAACCCGGAACAAATCCAGCTTTCCTGTATCAGCAAAATAGCCTGCGTGATGCATTGGTTGCGGCTTCTTCCCTCAATATATTCAACAACCATTGCGACAGGGTTAAAATGGCCAATCTTGCACAAACTGTAAACGTGTTACAGGCGCTGATCCTGACAGACAAAGAGAAGATGCTGCTTACGCCAACTTATCATGTATTTGATCTGTATAAAGTTCACCAGGATGCTACACTGTTGCCATTGAATTTCACCAGTCCTGACTACACTTTCGGCAGTGAAAAAATCCCTGCCATCAATGCATCTGCGTCAAAAGATGCAAGTGGGGCTATTCACATCACATTGGTAAATATTGATCCAACAAAAAAGATCACGGTAAATACATCATTCGGCGGGGCCAATCTGAACAGCAGCGAAGCGCAAATTGTTACCTCTGGCAAGTTTACTGATATTAACACGTTCGACCAGCCAAATAAAGTAAAGGCCGCTTCTTTTTCTGACTTTAAAAAGAATGGCAATCAGTTAAGTGTGAACATGCCGCCGATGTCGGTGGTGCTGGTAACACTTAAGTAGTTGTAAGTTATAAGTTGTACGTTATACGTTTATCGCAGCGAAGACAAGTGGTGACCAGGTATCTTGAAACCTACGACTTATAACATTCAAGGCAAGACTTATAACGTACAACGTAAAACTTACAACGTATAACGTAAAACGTAAAACGTAAATGAAATACGCACACATCCAACAAGAAGCATACGAAGCAAACATGCAACTGCCCAAGCTGGGGCTGGTGTTGTTCACCTTTGGAAATGTAAGTGCAGCAGACCGGGAACTGGGTGTTTTTGCTATCAAGCCCAGTGGTGTTCCTTATGAGGAACTATCACCCGAAAAAATGGTGATTGTTGATTTTGACGGCAACACGGTTGAAGGATCACTAAGGCCATCATCCGACACAAAAACACATGCTGTTTTATACAAGCATTGGCAACACATCGGAGGCATCGTGCATACGCATTCCACTTACGCAACGGCCTGGGCGCAAGCGTTACGTGATATCCCGATTTTTGGTACTACGCATGCGGATCACAACACCGTTGATATTCCATGTGCAGCGCCCATGCATGATGATATGATCAAAGGCGATTATGAATACGAGACAGGCTTCCAGATCATGAATTGTTTTAAAGAAAGAGGATTAACCTACGAAGAAGTCGAAATGGTTTTGGTAGGAAGTCACGCGCCGTTTACGTGGGGCAAGACTGCCGCAAAGGCGGTTTACAACAGCGCAGTGCTGGAGTCCGTTGCACACATGGCTTATTTAACGGAAAGCATAAAGGCGGATGCGTTACGCCTTAAAGATTCGCTGGTAAAAAAACATTATGAACGCAAACATGGCCCCGATTCTTATTACGGCCAGCAATAGCAATCAACTCATTCTCATAAAATAAAAAGCACACATGATAAACTTAAAACAACTGGAAGTATGGTTTGTAACCGGCAGCCAGTTTCTATATGGTGAAGAGACTTTGCAACAGGTAGCGGCACACTCGCAGGAGATAGCAGCATCATTGAATAACAGTTCACAAATACCCGTGACTGTTGTGTTTAAGCCTGTATTAAAGACGACTGAAGAAATTTACGCGCTATGTCAGCAGGCAAATAACAGTACCAACTGTATCGGTATCATTGCATGGATGCATACTTTTTCACCGGCTAAAATGTGGATCGGTGGTCTTAAAATATTGCAGAAGCCTTTATGTCATTTGCATACACAATTCAACAGGGATATTCCGTGGAATGATATCGACATGGACTTTATGAACCTGAATCAGAGCGCGCACGGTGACAGAGAATTCGGATTTATGGTAAGCCGCATGCGCCTGCGAAGAAAAGTGATTGTAGGTCACTGGCAAAACGAAAATGTATTAAACAGCATTAACGTGTGGGCCAGGGCAGCAGCAGGCTGGCACGACTGGCAGGGAGCAAAATTTGTTCGCTTCGGCGATAACATGCGCCAGGTGGCTGTTACAGAAGGCGATAAAGTAGAGGCCGAATTACAATTCGGTTATTCCGTGAATACACATGGAATAGGAGATCTTGTAAAAGTTGTAAACGAAGTAACTAATGCGGATGTTGACAAGCTTTGCGATGAATACAACGACACATACAAGCTTGCAGCATCATTGACTAAAAACGGGGCACAATACGCTTCTTTAAGAGATGCTGCAAGAATTGAACTCGGGTTAAAATACTTTTTAGAACAGGGTAACTTTAAAGGGTATACAGATACATTCGAAGATCTGCATGGCATGGTCCAGCTACCCGGCATCGCATCTCAACGATTGATGGAGCAAGGTTATGGCTTCGGTGGTGAAGGCGACTGGAAAACATCTGCCTTAGTCCGTGCTATGAAAGTTATGGGTAGTGGTTTAAAAGGCGGTAACTCTTTCATGGAAGATTATACTTATCATTTTGAGCCGGGCAATGAAATGGTACTTGGCGCGCATATGCTTGAGATATGTTCTTCCATTGCTGATGGCAAGCCCTCCTGCGAAATTCATCCGTTGGGTATTGGCGGCAAGGCGGACCCCGTTAGGTTGGTGTTCAACGTAAGCGGAGGTCCTGCGCTTAATGCTTCAATTATAGACATGGGTAACCGTTTCCGTTTACTGGTAAACGAAGTAGAAGCGGTTAAGCCTGTTCATGATCTTCCAAAACTGCCTGTAGCCAGGGTATTGTGGAAACCATATCCTGACATGCAAACTGGTTGCGCTGCATGGATCTTAGCCGGCGGCGCACACCACACATGTTATAGCCAGAACCTGACATCCGAACATTTAGATGACTTTGCAGATATGGCCAACATTGAATGTGTATTAATTAACAAACAAACCAACCTGCATCAGCTTAAAAATGAATTACGCTGGAGCGATAAATATTATAGTTAGTTGAAAATGGATAATTGACAATTGAAAATGAGGGAGGATGTGCAAATGAATAAATGTGCGAATGTGCAAATCTGATTTCTGCTCACCGAATAATCGTTCGCAATTTTCAATTGTCAATTATCAACTTTCAATTATCCAAACGCTTGCATTATGAATAATCAACTTGTTTTCTCAGACTATCTCGTATTCTTTGTCTACTTCATCATAGTAGCGTCCTATGGTTATTGGATCTATCGCAAAAAGAAAAAAGCAACGATGGATACCAAGGACTTTTTCCTCGCGGAAGGTTCTTTAACATGGTGGGCCATTGGTGCATCACTCATTGCATCCAACATTTCTGCGGAGCAGTTTATCGGCATGAGTGGTAACGGTTTTTTTGTGGGAGTTGCCGTTGCAGCCTATGAATGGATCGCAGCTTTGGCGCTTATCATCATTGCGATATGGTTTATCCCAATCTATCTCAAGAACCATATCTACACAATGCCGCAGTTTTTGAAAACAAGGTATAATGAAACGGTGGCTTTAATAATGGCCATTTTCTGGTTATTCTTGTATGTATTCGTAAATCTAACTTCCATTCTTTACCTGGGGGCCATCGCAATCAATGGTCTTTTACCGGGACAGCAATACCTTCACGCAACCATGATCGTTCTTGCCATATTTGCTGTGATCATTACGCTGGGAGGGATGAAGGTGATTGGCTATACGGATGTTATCCAGGTGAGTGTATTAATCATAGGTGGCCTGGCAACAACCTACATGGCGCTAACCGTAGTGAGTGAAAAATTCGGTTTAGGAAAAGATGCACTGGCTGGGTTTAACGCGCTGATGAGAGATTCTCCGGAGCATTTTAAAATGATACTTGCAAAGCCTGATAAAGACACTGTGCAGACAGCTCTAAATGGAGGTGCTGGCGCATCGTTGGCGCAGGAACATATTAATAAATACCTGATTTTGCCAGGTATATTGATGTATCTGGCCGGCCAGTGGATCGTGAACCTGAATTACTGGGGCTGCAACCAATACATTACGCAACGCGCTTTGGGAGCCGATTTACAGACTGCGAGAACCGGTATTCTCTTCGCCGGATTGTTGAAATTAATGATGCCGGTAATTGTTATGCTGCCGGGTATAGCGGCTTACGTTTTATATAAAAACGGGCATCTTCCTCAATTAAAAGGTGGCATGGACGGGGCATATTCTGCTGTCCTGGGCTTCTTGCCTAATGGACTAAAAGGTTTGTCTATTGCAGCATTAACAGCGGCGATAGTGGCTTCTCTGGCAGGTAAGGCCAATAGTATTTCCACCATTTTTACGCTGGATATCTATAAGAAATACATTAAAAAAGACTCAGATGAAGCGAAGATGGTTTGGACGGGAAGGGTAGTAGTGATCATTTCCATGATTGTAGCCATTTTGTTTACCTGGAACGATTTGCTGGGAATTGGTGGTACAGGCGGGTTTACCTTCATTCAAAAATATACTGGTTTTATTAGTCCGGGTATTTTTGCCATGTTTCTGCTGGGTATGTTCTGGAAGCGTACTACAGGCGCGGCAGCGATTGCCGGTATTATCACCGGTTTTGGGTTGTGCGTTTTCTTTAATGAGTATGCACCCGGGGTTTTTGGCAATGAAACGATCTTCTATACTGCATTTCCAAATGGACATGGCGGCTATGAAATTCCGTTCCTCATTTGTATGGGGCTGGCCTTTATGTTTACCATGATCGTTATGGTGGCTATTAGCCTTGCAGGTCCCAAAGTAAACCCGAAAGCATTTGTGCTGGATAGGGAGATGTTCAAGGTAAAACCGGCAACATTGACATTGATTGTACTTACACTTTTAATACTTTCGGCGCTGTATGTAAAATTCTGGTAGTGAAAAGCGCGAAAATCAATTGCTTCTCATTACTTTGAAGTTTAAATTTTCTGTAAGAACGGCTGACCGGCGAAAATACACACATTCCGGCAGCACAAAATCTTACGGAACAATTGTAGAAGCTAATGGAAAATTTAAATAGAGCGATGAAAAAATATGCGCAACAGACAAGAATTTTAGCTGCCGTGGATTGCATTGTTTTCGGATATGACGGGGAGGAATTAAAACTGCTGGTAATTCAAAGAGGGTTTGAGCCTTTCAAGGGGCATTGGAGCCTGGTGGGAGGATTTATTCAGGGAGATGAGAGTGCGGAAGATGCAGCTTCACGTGTTTTGAAAAAATTGACTGGTCTTGATGGTGTGTACATGGAACAGTTGCACACGTTCAGCAAACCTGACAGGGATTCGGTTGAGCGCACGGTGTCCATCTCATTTTTCTCGCTGATAGATATCCAGCAATACAAACAACAGATCAGTGAAGATTATCATGCAGCCTGGTTTCCAATCAACCAGTTTCCCGATATGATCTTTGATCATAAGGAAATGGTGGAACTGGCAAAGGAAAAGTTACGTTACAAAGCAGCACTCCATCCGATTTTGTTTGAATTGTTGCCGGCAAAGTTCACTATTCCGCAGTTGCAAAACTTGTACGAATGTGTCTACGATGTAACATTCGATAAAGGAAATTTCAGCCGTAAAATATTGTCGACTTCTTTGCTGGTCAAGCAAAAAGATAAAGACAAGCTCAACTCAAAAAAAGGAGCATTTTACTATAAACTGGATGTTAGAAAATATAAAACGAATCTCAACGCATTTTTAAACTTTGTGCCCAATCCGCACACGCTCAAAAATTCCAAGTAGCAGATGTCGCATTCCTCTCCTAAAGCGTTCTTATTTGATTTGAATGGAACAATGATAGATGATATGTCCTACCATGCGGAAGCCTGGTATGATATTATTAATAATGATCTGAACGGCGGACTAACCTACGACCAGGTTAAAGTGCAGATGTACGGAAAGAATGAGGAAGTTTTAAAAAGGATTTTTGGAAACGATCGTTTTCCACAGGAAGAAATGGATAATTTATCCATTGAAAAAGAAAAAAGATACCAGGCTGCTTATAAACCAAAACTGGAATTGATTAAAGGCTTGAAACCCTTTCTGGATAAGGCGTTGGAACATGGTATACCAATGGCGATAGGATCTGCTGCCATTCCGTTTAACATAGATTTTGTGCTGGACAATTTAAACATTCGCCACTACTTCAAAGCCATTGTAAGTGCTGATGATGTAACCCACAGCAAACCCGACCCGCAGACTTACCTGGATTGTGCAGAAAAATTACAGATGGCACCTGAAAAATGCATTGTATTTGAAGATGCACCAAAAGGCGTGGAAAGCGCACAAAATGCAGGCATGCAATCCGTAGTGCTCACAACCATGCACGAAGAATACGAGTTCTCCCAATATAATAACACATTGTTTTTTATAAAAGATTATACGGACGATAAGCTGGAAAAGCTGTTTTAAGCTATGAGCTGTCAGCAATCAGCTGTCAGCCTAATTCTGACTCGTTTTCAGGTGTGCACATTTAAGATGTTACAGGAAAAATAGCCTATGGCATTTTATGCTCACAGCTCAAAGCTGATAGCTGAAAGCTAAAACACAACTTTATGAAAAAAATCGCCACCTTCCTGATGGCATGCGGCCTTATGCATGCACATTACTCGAATGCACAGGATATTGTTGTGCAGGTACATAAACCCCAGGCCGTTATACAGCCGAATATGTGGGGAGTTTTTTTTGAAGACATTAATCTCGCAGCAGATGGTGGTTTGTATGCTGAGTTGGTTAAGAACAGATCGTTCGAGTTTAATGCACCCATGATGGGCTGGAAGGAGTTGAAGAAAGAAGGAAGCTCTGCAGCATCACTCGTAGTAAATCGCAGTGCTGTTGACGACAATAATCCAAGATTTATACGGGTTAAGATTAACGATGAAAAAGATGCTTATGGCCTGCAAAATGAAGGGTTCAGAGGCATGGGTATTCATCAGGGCGAACAATATAATTTTTCTGTTTGGGCCAACGCCAGCGCAGGAAAAAATATGCGGCTTCGTCTTGAATTGATCAATGAACAGGGTAAAGAGATAGGTAATGCGTCGCTATCGCTTGACGGCAATAAGTGGAAAAAATATGCCGTATCATTTCCATCCAATGCAACTGCGGAAAAAGCAAAGCTGAATGTATGGATTGAAGGAACCGGTACTTTGGATCTGGATATGATCTCGCTTTTTCCTCAACATACATGGAAAGAAAGACCGGGTGGCTTGCGCGCAGATCTGGTTCAGTTACTTGCTGATTTAAAGCCCGGCTTTATCCGTTTTCCCGGCGGTTGCATTGTGGAAGGAAAGGAACTGGTAAATCGTTATCAATGGAAAAAAACTGTTGGAAATGTAGAAGACAGAAAACTTATCATCAACAGATGGAATAATGAATTTGCCCACAGGTCTACTCCGGATTATTTCCAATCTTTTGGATTAGGCTTCTTTGAATATTTTCAGCTTGCTGAAGACATAGGTGCGAGACCGTTACCCATCCTGAATTGTGGAATGGCCTGCCAGTTTAATTCAGCGGAAGTGGTTGCTGTTGAAGAGATCGATCCGTACATACAGGATGCACTGGATCTGATTGAATTTGCCAACGGCGGAACAGAATCCAAATGGGGCAAATTAAGAGCAGATATGGGACACCCTGCACCTTTCAATTTACAAATGATGGGTGTGGGCAACGAGCAATGGGGATCTCAGTATGTGGAGCGTTATAAACTGTTTGCAAAAGCGATCAAACAAAAATATCCTTCTATTCAGTTGGTGAATAGTGTAGGCCCCTTTCCTGATGGCGATCTGTTTAATTTCCTGAATGATACATTGAGGAGCCTCCATGCAGATATTCTTGATGAGCATTATTATCGTTCGCCCGAGTGGTTTTTGCAACAGGCCAAAAGATACGATAGCTATGATCGTAATGGACCTTCCATTTTTGCCGGAGAATATGCAGCACATACAAAACTGACTGATGAGGCCATCAAAAAGAATAACTGGCAAAGTGCATTAGCTGAAGCTGCTTTCATGACAGGTTTGGAACGTAATGCAGACGTGGTGAAGATGGCTTCTTATGCGCCGTTATTTGCGCATGCAGAGGGATGGCAGTGGGCGCCGGATCTTATCTGGTTCAACAATCTGAAGTCTTATGGAACACCTGACTATTATGTTCAAAAGCTTTATACAAATAATGTGGGCACACGTGTGGTTCCAGCCCTGATGAACAATGCTGTTATTGGAGGTGCAGATAGTTTGTATGCATCCGCAAGCATTAATGAAAACAGCCATGAATTGATCATCAAAATCGCCAATGTTTCAGCTGTTAAGAAAACAAAAAACATCGTCGCCGATGGATTGAAAAAATTGCCAAAGGAAATTTCAGTTACAATGCTTGCTTCTGATAATGTTGCCGGTGTAAACTCTTTCGATCAACCGGAGAATATTAAGCCTGCGCAGGTAACGGTAGTTCCTTCAAAAAATCTTATTCCGTTGAAAATGAAGCCATATTCATTTTATGTGTTACGCATGAAAATGTAAAATATTGCTTGGAAATACGGGACAGTCAGATTTTTAAGGTTAATATTTGTAAATTTTCCGTCGATAAAGGAATAGCGCTTCTCAGCATTATAGTGGAACTTTAGTCAATAGAAAAAGGTTTAGCATTTAAAAAATTTGTTCATGCGTAAAATTGTATTTTTTACATTTATTCTGCTGGCAATTGCAGCCCGGATAATCGCGCAGGATTATCCCATTCAGCCAGTGCCGTTTACTGCGGTAAAGGTGACGGATAACTTTTGGGCTCCACGTATTATGCGTAATTATAAAGTCACCATTCCCATTGCATTGGATCAATGTTACAAAACGGGAAGGGTGGACAATTTTTTAATTGCAGGACATTTGAAAAAGGGCAAGTTCAAAACGGAATATCCCTTTGATGATACAGATATCTATAAGATTATAGAAGGCGCGAGCTATTCGTTGCAAACCTTTCCTGATGCTACTTTGGAAAAACAAATAGATACGCTGATCTATTATATCAGTAAGGCGCAGGAGCCTGATGGTTATTTGTACACCAATCGTACCATTGCAAAAGACAGCGGTTCGCTGCACGAATGGGCGGGTGCTAAGCGTTGGGAAAAGGATCCCGATTTAAGTCATGAGCTTTACAATTGTGGTCACTTGTATGAAGCTGCTGTGGCTCACTACCAGGCAACAGGTAAAACCACTTTGCTGAACATCGCTATTAAAAATGCTGATCTTGTTTATAATGATTTTGTAGTAAAAGGATTGAAATATTATCCGGGACATCAGATCATTGAAATGGGTTTGGTAAAAATGTACAGGGCAACAGGCAACAAAAACTACCTTGAGTTGGCCAGGTACTTTTTGGACATTCGTAAAAATGGAACAGAGTATAACCAGGCACAGTTACCTGTAACTGAACAGACAAAAGCCGTTGGACATGCGGTACGCGCAACTTACATGTATAGCGGCATGGCCGACGTAGCTGCACTAACAGGCGACAAGAGCTATGTTACCGCGATAGATGCTATCTGGCACGATGTGGTAGATCATAAATTATATCTTACCGGTGGCATTGGTGCTGAAGCCGGACATGAAGGTTTTGGTCCTGATTATGCTTTGCCAAACATGAGTGCATACAATGAAACTTGCGCTTCTATTGGTAATATCTATTGGAATTATCGTTTATTTCTGTTGCATGGTGATTCAAAGTACTACGATGTTTTGGAACAGATCTTATACAACGGTATGATCTCTGGTGTATCAGTTAAGGGTGACAGATTTTTCTATCCCAATCCACTGGAATCAATGGGTCAGCATACCCGCAGCGAATGGTTTGGATGTGCATGCTGCCCGAGCAATGTTTGCCGTTTTATTCCTTCTGTACCCGGCTATGTGTATGCAACCGGAAGCAACAGGATCTATGTAAACCTGTTTGTTCAAAGTACTGCTAAAATTCCTTTCAACAAAAGCACTGTAAGTATTGAGCAACAAACAGAATATCCGTGGAAGGGTGATGTGAACTTCACGATTGATCCATCAACTGCATCATTATTTGAGTTGGCTTTGCGTTTGCCTGCATGGCTGAATGATGCGCCTGTTCCCGGCGGTTTATATTCTTTCACAAATGCTGAAGCAAAGAAATTCAATGTTCTTGTAAACGGCAAACCGGTAGAATATAAAAAGGAAAATGGGTACGCAGTTATCAGCAGGCAATGGAAGAAAGGAGATAAGATAACATTCAGTCTTCCAATGGATGTACGCTATGTTAAAGCCAAAGATCAGATAAAATCAGATAACGGTAGAGTTGCTTTGCAACGCGGGCCTTTAGTGTATTGTTTTGAATGGCCGGACAATAAAGATGCATCTGTGCGACACATGCTCTTGAATGATAATAGTATTACTTCCACTGTGTATGATCCGTCTTTACTGGATGGTGTTGAGTTAATTAAAACAACCGCAATTACTCCGGTAATTAATGCCGACGAGAAAGTAGTTGAAAAAAAGGAAGTAGTTACTGCTATCCCTTATTATGCATGGGCAAACAGGGGCGCAGGTGATATGAGTGTTTGGGTGGCAGACAAAGAAACAGCGGTAATACCCTTGCCTCCGCCAACGCTTGCTTCAAAAAGTAAAGTAACGGCCTCTTATCCTACCAAGGCTTTGAGAGCAGTAAATGATCAGCTTGAGTCATCTTCATCACACGATGGCAGTGTTCCATATTATCATTGGTGGCCCAAAAAAGATACTGTGCAATGGGTGCAATATGATTTTGAAAAGCCGGCGTCGGTATCAAAAGTACAATTGTATTGGTTCGATGATGGGCCGTGGGGTGGCTGTAGAATCCCTGCATCCTGGAAAGTGTTGTATAAAGACGGTTCCGGAAACTGGCAGGAAGTTAAAGCTAAAGACGCGTATGGTATAGAAAAAGATAAATATAATGTGGTAAATTTTGATGCGGTCAACACTTCGGCCTTAAGGCTGGAAGTGCAGATAAGCAAGGATCATTCGGCTGGAATTTACGAGTGGAGAGTTGAATAAGAAAGATTTTGGTGATAATAAAGCCCCGGGCAATAAATGGTTGCCCGGGGCTTTTTGTTGCAGGTATAAGATGCTTCAGGTTGCAATAGTTAAGCTTAATAGCTATTTTAAGTAAACATTGTAAAGCAAATCATTGTTTAGTATTAATCACGTCTGTAACTGGTTGAGTGCTGGATGTTTTACGTTCTATGATGCTCTTGGCCGGTTATGGTGTAACCCAAATAAATTATTGCAATGATACCTTCACGTCAACCATACAGTTTGCTTCTGACTTTAATTATATCGACAAGTTTCTGTTTTACCGTGCATAGCCAAATGCTGGTGAGCAGTAAACAACTTAAAGAAGCACTGAAAAAATCTCATGCCACACAAAACGACTGGGATAGTGTATATGAATATGCCGTTAATTATTTTTTATACACCGACACCGGTAGCCTTTATTCTGGCCTTGCCTTGTATATGAATTCGATTGATAGCTCTGAAGAACTTGATGCAGCCATACCATTAATGAAGGGAATGGTTAATGTAAGAAAAAGACGTTATGATAGTGCCATTAACCAATTGCAGCAGGCTTTGAAGACGGGTCTGGAGAAATCGTATTTCCCGCTGATATATTATTCAAACATTCAATTGGGCCAGGTATTCAGGAAGATTGGAAACTTTCCTATTGCGTTGTTAAGTTATAACGAGGCACTGAATGTGGCTGCCCAGGCAAAGAATAAAGATGCCATTGTGCACACGCAAATAAAAAAAAGCGAATTGTTTTTTGAATTGAAGTCCTACAGACGCTCCCTTGATGAACTGAACAATGCCTATGCTTTAACAGACTGGACGAAGATAGAAAGAGATGACCTGGTTAAGGCCTCAATACTCAAAAACAAGGTCAAATGTTTTGAAAAACTGAATAATAAAGACTCTTTGCTTACGACAAAACGTATGCTGGATGAACTTAAATCGGGAGAATTGTACGTTGAATTTGCCAGGATAAGTGCCAATGTTGAGGATGACAGAGTTAAGGGCAACAAGAACCAGGAAATAGCCGGGTTGAAAAAACTGCTTACCCTAACCCGGACTACGGCATTCGAAGATCCGTTGAATGTTGCTGTAAGCCTCGGCAAAGCTTACTATAGCAATGGTGATTACAAGAATGCGCTGGCGATACTTGATAGCGTTGAATATTATGTTGATGGTTTAAATCAACTGAGTGTATTGAAGGATTTATATGTTGTGAAAGCTAACACGTTTGCTGCTATGAATGATATGCCCGCAGCGCTCAAGTATTATGAAAAGAATGAACGTGTGAGTGACAGTATAAACGTAAACACAACTATTGCAAAAAATATGGAAATGAGTACTTCGGTATCTACGTTAAAGAATAATTTGGGAGAGGCTGTGAGAGAGAAAGATCTTCAGAGAAGAGTAGTCATATTCACGATCGTTATTTCCGTATTGTCCTTAACGCTGCTGTACCTGCTCTTCCGTTATGTAGTCAACCGGAATAAAATGCATAGGATGCAAATGCAACAGCATATGAAAGAATTGTCATTTATCAATTCTCATGAAGTGCGAAAATACCTGGCCAATATTTTGGGAATTGTGCAGGTCATAAAAATGGAAAATTATTCCTTTGATACTTACAGGCTGTTTGAAGAAGATTTATTTAAAAATGCGGATGCATTGGATCAGTCTATTAAGGCACTTGCAAAGAAGCTATATGGTATAGACGAAGCTTAATAGATAATTGAAAATTGAAAATCGAAAATGAATAATTGAAAATCGCTGTGTTCCTCCGTGTAACCACACGTATTGAATAGTACAGTTACACAGGGGGCACAGAGAATACACAGAGTTTCACAGAGGCTTACAAATTTGCACATCAAGCATCCTCAAATCAGACATCTTACTGTCTGTCCGATAAGCCCACATTCACATCGAGATCTTCATTCTCCATTAGATATGCGGCCATCTCATCATTCATGGAAAAGCCTCTGTCAAACGTGTGCATGCTCACCTTAATGTTTTCCAACGGCTCATAGACGTTGAATTTCACAACAGCTTTACCGGGGTTGTTTTTCAGGTTCGTCTCAACAAATGAAACAAAGTCTTTGGTTATAGAGGCTGCTGGTAAATTGAATTCAAGCTTTGCCGTCATCGCAGCTTTCAAAGATTCCAGCAGACTTATGGATGCTACTTTAAACTCAAACTGGTCGCTGTTAAATCGCTGTTTGAAGAAGCCGTTGATCACAACATTCTTTCCTTTGTCCAGATAATCTTTAAAGCGCATATAATCGTCGCTCCAAAGCATCATTTCTGTTTTGCCGCTAAAATCTTCAATCACCATAGAACCAAAGTTCCTTCCGGTTTTGGTAACGCGGTGCTGCGCATCAATTACAAGACCGGCCAGACGATAATTTCTGCTTGCAGGTTGCAATTGTGGAGCTTCTTTAATATCGTTGAAGTCGGCCAGTGTCATAATACCGTAGTGCTTCAATTCAAATTTAAAGTGATCAAGCGGGTGACCACTCATGAACATACCGGTGACTTCTTTTTCAAGATCCAGTTTTTCTGTCAATGACCACTCTTCACACTTTGGAAGTTTCGGTGCTGCAATCTCAGGCATCATTCCATCGCCGAACAAGCTGTTACTGCTTTGCTGCTTGTTTGTCTGAAATACGTTTCCGAACTTGATGATCCGCTCGATGCCGTTCATCGTTTCACCCGGAAGTGTATAGAAATATTGTGCACGATGCATGTCTGCAAAGCAGTCAAAAGAACCTGAATACACCAAACTTTCTATTGATCGCTTATTTACTGTTCTTTGGTTAATACGCTTAATAAAATCAAAAATATCCAGGTAGTTGCCATTACGTTCACGCTCTTCCAAAATACTTTCGATAGCAGATTCACCCACACCTTTTAAGCCACCCAGGCCAAAACGGATCTCGCCCTTTTTGTTAGGAGAGAAACCTTTGATAGATTCATTAATATCCGGACCAAGCACTTTAATGCCCATACGTTTGCACTCCTCCATAAAGAAGGTAAGCTTTTCAATGGCGCCTGCATGGTTAAGTACCGCAGCCATATATTCACCGGGGTAGTGCGCTTTTAGATAAGCTGTTTCGTAAGCAACAAACGCGTAACAGGTTGAGTGAGATTTGTTGAACGCATATTGGGCAAATGCTTCCCAGTCGGTCCATACTTTCTCAAGCACGTCTTTGGGATGACCTTTTTTTACAGCGCCATCCATAAACTGGGCCTTCATTTTATCCAGCGTCTTCTTGTCCTTTTTACCCATCGCTTTACGAAGAACGTCCGCATCACCCTTGCTAAAGCCGGCAATCTTCTGCGACAGCAGCATCACCTGCTCCTGGTACACCGTAATACCGTAAGTTTCCTCAAGATATTCCTGCATGTCTGGCAGGTCATAAGTAACCTCTTCGCGTCCGTGTTTACGCGCAACATATTGTGGGATATACGCCATTGGACCGGGACGATACAAGGCGTTCATCGCAATAAGATCGGCGAATTTATCGGGCTTCAGTTCTCGGAGATACTTCTGCATCCCGGGACTTTCAAACTGGAACGTACCGTTGGTTTCGCCCTTTTGATATAGTTGATAAGTTTTTTCATCTGTTAGTGAAATGTCGTCGATTACCAGGTCAACGCCATGATTCAGCTTAATCAACTCCAGCGCAGTTTTGATGATGGACAAGGTTTTCAAACCAAGAAAGTCCATCTTAATTACGCCGGCATCTTCAATCATGCTACCCTCAATCTGGGTAACCCACAGATCAGAGTCTTTTGCAGTAGCAACCGGAATCAATTCCGTAAGATCTTTAGGGGCAATGATGATACCGGCAGCGTGGATACCTGTGTTACGCACAGATCCTTCCAAACGCTCGGCTTCACGCAATACCTGTCCCCTTATATCTTCTCCACCGTAGATTTGCCTCAGTAGCTTAATGTTTTCCAACTCTTCCGGGCCATAGTTCTCTTTGTCTTCTAAGGATTTCTGGCCGTCTTTAGCTTCCTTGCTTGTCATTGGAGCAGTAAGCACACGGCCAAGATCAGTTCCCGGTCTGTCCGGCACCATCTTCGCCAGCATATTACTTTCTGCCAGCGGAAGATCCATTACACGCGCAACGTCCTTGATACTCGATTTCGCAGCCATTGTACCGTAGGTAATGATCTGCGCTACCTGGTTGTTGCCATATTTTTGAACTACATAATCAATTACTTTTTGTCTTCCTTCATCATCGAAGTCCGTATCAATATCCGGCATTGATTTACGGTCAGGGTTAAGAAAACGCTCAAACAGCAGATTGTACTTAATCGGGTCAATATTCGTGATGCCGATACAATAAGCAACTGCACTACCTGCCGCAGATCCACGACCCGGGCCAACAAATACACCAAGATCTCTACCCGCTTTAATGAAGTCACTCACAATAAGGAAGTAACCCGCGAAACCCATCGTTTTAATAGTGAATAATTCAAAGTCCAATCGTTCTCTTGCAGACTCTGATATTTCGCCATAACGCTGGCGTGCACCTTCATAAGTAAGATAGTGCAGGTAGTTCCACTGGTTGATGTTGTTGTCAGTTTCCGTCTGGAATTCCTTTGGCAAAGGAAACGCCGGAAGAAGGATATCTTTCTTCAGGTTGAGCACTTCAACACGATCAACGATCATGTTGGTGTTATCAATACTTTCAGGTATGTCGCTAAACAATTGCGACATTTCATCCTGTGTTTTAAAATAGAACTGATCGTTCGGGAATTTAAAACGACGGTTCTTTATCTGCAGCTCATCATTTACAAAGTCATCAAAACCGGGCGTTGATTGCTTTTCACCGGTGTTGATACAAAGCAGGATATCATGCGCATTAAAATCATCCCTGTCTGTATAGTGACTGTCATTGGTTGCAATAACAGGCACATTAAATTTTTTGGAGAACTTTAGGAGCGTGTCGTTGATGAGTTCCTGTTCTTTGATGTTATGGCGCTGCAGTTCAATAAAGAAATCGTCACCAAACAGATCAAGCCACCATTTGAATTCTTTTTCTGCAGCTTCTTCTCCATCATGAATGATGGTTTGCGGTATGTAAGCACCTATACAACAGGTTGTAGCGATCAGGCCTTCGTGATATTTTTCAATCAACCCCTTATCAATACGAGGATACTTGCTATAGTAACCTTCAATAAATCCAAGCGATGTTAACTTGATCAGGTTCTGGTAACCTTGTTTGTTCTTAGCAAGCAAAACCTGGTGATAACGTTCGTCTCTTACTTCTTTCGAGAAAGATTTTCTATGCCTGTCCTCAACCACGTAAAACTCACAACCAACGATTGGCTTTACGACCGGAGTGGTAATGTCTTTTCCATTCGCATCTTTCCCGATCACCTTGGTGTTTTTCCATGCCTTGCTCACAAATTCAAATACGCCGAACATATTACCGTGATCGGTAATAGCCAGCGCAGGCATGCCGTTCTTTTCTGCTTTTTTATAAAGACTATCTATCGCTGCCGCTCCATCCAGCAGAGAATATTGTGTATGTACGTGTAAGTGTGAGAATTGAGCCATGTTGTTCGTCCTTTGTAAACCTGTAAATCAGTGAATAGTCAATAGTGAATAGTGAAAGCTGAAACCTGTTTAGTTTCCCGTGACCTCTTAAAACTTAGTCCGGAACATAATATTTTGATGATGCTTTTGCCGCCTGTTTACGATTTGACCAAAACTGGTACCGATCGTATCTTTCACTTAGCTCCTTACCATTTACCGAATTATAATAATGAATGAATAAACTAGTACTGACTGCATCTTTCACTATTGACCATTCACCATTCACCATATCAAACCTGCAAATTTCGCTCAAAAATCCATGCCATCCGTCACCTTATTTTCCACAATAAGTGCGTATTATGTTTCGTTTCCTAAAAAGTTTTGCATATAATTTGTGTTGGTGCGCCAAGCCTTTTAACTTGCGCCCTGGTAATGAATATTAAATTTTTTATATATAGTCTTTGCGTTTGTTTGTCGTTAGCGTCGTGTAAAAGTCTCAAGCAAATTACTTCGAGAGATGATTCTAACAACAGAAACAATGCTTCCCGCAATAAAAACCGGGATCCAAGATTCCTCGACGATATCAATGTAACACCGGGAGGTGTTGCCAATAATACGACCTCTTCTTCTTCAAAACGCGCTGAAAAAGAAAGAAAAACTACCGTTTCTAAGATTGAACCTGATCCTTCGCTTTCCAACAGCAACATTGAAAATGCCAATTGGCTTCAGCTTAAATATTCAATCATACTTGACGCAAGTGTTGAAAAGCTCAACAATCCTGCTTTGCTGCAAAACATAGATAAATGGTGGGGAACTAAATATTGCCTCGGCGGTTCAACTGAGAACTGTCTTGACTGCTCAGCTTTTACTCAAATTATGCTGCGGGATGTATATAATGTTACTTTACCGCGGACAGCCCAGGAACAATATAATCTTACTGAACGGGTAGATCAGGAAAATCTGCAGGAAGGTGATCTTGTCTTCTTTCATACCAGCGGCAGGCGCAGCATTACACACGTTGGAATTTACATCCTCAACAATAAGTTTGTCCATGCCGCAACCAGCGGCGGCGTAATGGTCAGCGATCTGAACGACAATTACTGGAGACCCAGGTACAAAGGTGGCGGAAGACCAAAGAGTTAAATGTGCAAATTTGAGAATGTGCGGATGTGCGAATGGGAAGATGTGCACCCGTTTGCGAACTGCGAATATGCAAATGAGTTAGCTTTTTGATTTCATACAAAAAATCCCCTTTTTCAGCATTTAGTATTATATTTCCAAAGAGTGTGGTAGGCTTATGATGTGAGCTTATTAGCTTAGGCAAACGCCTGATACCTGATACCTGACACCTCACGCCCCTCACCATAAAACCTCTTCCATGAATCTCGATCTTTCCAATAAAACAGCACTCGTCTGTGGCGCATCCCAGGGATTGGGTGCCGCTGTGGCAAAAGAATTGGCCTTGCTTGGCGCAACAGTAATTGTGCTGGCACGTAATGAAGACAAGTTGAAAAAAGTAGTTGAGTTGCTGGATGTTTCAAAAAAACAGCGCCATAGTTATATTGTTGCTGATACCTCCAAGCCGCAGGACGTACAAGAAAAGGTTAAGCAACAATTAACTAAAACCAACATCATTCATATATTGGTAAATAACACCGGCGGGCCGCCTTCCGGACCATTGTTGGATACACCGGCAGAGGAGCTGGAACTGGCTTTTGATGCACATTTGGTGACCTCTCATTTGCTTGCACAGACACTGGTGCCGGGCATGAGAAAAGCTGAATTTGGACGTATCGTCAACATAGTGTCCACCTCCGTTAAGCAGCCGATCAACGGGCTGGGAATCTCCAACACCGTGCGCGCAGCTGTGGCCAACTGGGCAAAAACACTTGCAAACGAAATAGGTCATTTCGGCATAACTGTAAACAACGTATTGCCGGGTTTCACCAACACGGACCGGCTCGCTTATCTCTTCGGGAAACAGGCGGAGGCCAACGATACCTCCGTTGAAGAAATCACGCACAAAAGCATTTTGCAGATCCCTGCCGGCCGCCTTGGTGAGGCTTCAGAATTTGGCGCTGCCGTTGCATTCCTTTGCTCACCCGCGGCATCATATATTAATGGCGTTAATTTGCCAGTTGATGGAGGGAGAACGGGAACGCTTTAAGTGGATGAATTGATCAGATTATTGTAAACTGGCTTAGAAGGGGCGTTCAAATTTTATCTCTCACGATTATATATAAGTATTCTTATATTTGTGTATGAGAAAGATCGCCCTCCCCTTTTGTTTTTTTTTGCGCAGCATTGTTTTAGCCAGGCAAAATTCCACCCGTACATTGGCCTACATGCAGCCGTCAATTCCACAACAGATTATTTAGGACCATCATTTCAATTGGGCACTGATTACGCTTTGAATAAAAGAATAACTTTCAGCGCTTACATGAATTATTTCACGGCCAGAATGAATAGCAATGAAGATGATATCAGCTTAGAATATGGCAAACTCCGGATTTTTACCTGTGCATTTTTAGCTCAAACAGAGTTTTCTAAAAAGCTTAACCATTCAGGTCTGTTTGCTGCGGCGGGCGTAGCGTTGCAAAAGAAAACAGAAGACTATCTGTCACAAACAAGCAATGATCATCTCAATAAAATCTATCCAACTTTAGCAATAAGAACCGGCTATATGTTGCCTGTGCACAACGCATTATTGAGCATCGAAGTAAATGCAACGGGTCCATATGTAACTTCAAATAACGACGAGGAATTTGGGTTCTATCAACAATTAGAAGTAGTTACACAGCTTTCTCTTGGTGTAAGACTTATTTGGTAATGCCAGCCTGATCAAACCTCCACGTTTTTTACTTTTTACTTTTGAATTTTTACTTCCTCTTGTCGCGTTCCCGCCCTGACAGCTCAAAGCTTACAGCTGATCGCTTTATATTTCCACCACTTCTCCACAACCGAAAACGAAAAATGGCTATTTTAGCGGTTTTCGCTTAAGTTCGCAGCAATAATCAGGTTTGAAATTGCAATTTCCTGTAAAATCCATACGTTTCTTTTTGGCTATTGCATGCAACCAGTGAACAGAAAGTAGAGTTTATGAAGCTAAAAAGTCTTGAAATAAAAGGGTTTAAGAGTTTTGCCGACAAAACAGTGGTAAGCTTTGATGAAGGCATAACAGGAATTATTGGTCCGAATGGTTGCGGGAAAAGTAATATCATCGATAGCATCCGCTGGGTGATTGGGGAACAAAAGATCTCTGCTTTACGTAGTGAAAACCTGGAAGCGCTTGTCTTTAACGGCTCTAAGACCCGCAGCCCGAGCGGTCTTGCCGAAGTAAGCCTCACTTTTGAAAATACCAAGAATTTATTGCCAACGGAGTTCAGTACCGTTACCATTACCCGCCGTTTCTATAAAAATGGCGATAGTGAATACAGGCTGAATGATGTTGCCTGCCGTTTAAAAGATATCCATAACCTGTTCATGGATACAGGGGTGAGTACTGACAGCTATGCCATCATCGAGCTTGGCATGGTGGACGACATTATTAAAGATAAAGAGAACAGCCGCCGCCGCATGTTAGAGCAGGCCGCTGGTATCACCATATATAAAACACGTAAGAAAGAAGCGAAAGCCAAGCTGGATGCGACAGAGCAGGATCTTAACCGTATTGAGGACCTATTGTTCGAGATCAACAACCAGCTTAAAATGCTGGAGAACCAGGCAAAGAAGGCTGAGAAGTATTACGAAATAAAGAAAGACTACCGCGAAGTATCCATTGAGTTGGCTAAAGCTGCACTGGAAGGATTTAATGTTACTTACCGCGAACTGAACGAACAACAGGATGCGGAGACAGATAAGAAAGTTCGTTTAGAAGCCGAGATAGCGATTGAGGAGGCAGATATTGAGCAGGAGAAAGTTGGATTTATTGAAAAGGAACGAGCGTTGCAAAGCATGCAACATGAGTTTAACGACTTGCTACAAGGCTTGCGTACGAAGGAAAACGAGAAAAATCTCGCTTCTCAAAAACTTCACTACTTAACAGAAAAAGAAACCAGCTTAAAAGATTTCTTACAGAAAGCTGAAGGTCAGTTAAAGACAATTGAAGATTCTATTCATTATACACAAATACAGGTGGGTGATGAACAGGACAGACTTGCTGATCTGCAGGATAAAGTAGAAACTGCCAAACTGGATATAGAAGATAAGCGCCGCACATTTGATGAGAAAAGAAGCAGTGTAGATGGATTACGCGGAAAGTATCAGCAAATTCAACGCAGCCAGTTTGATGCAGAGAAAAAAGTAGCTGTCGCCGATACCTCTATTCAAAACCTGCAACGTTCTCACGCGCAGTTAAGCGATGAAAAGCAAAACCGTTCATTCCAGATGCAACAACTGGAAAATGAACTGAAAGATAAAGAAGAAGTACTTGATGCAAAACGCGTCGATCTGCAACAATTGCAGGAGCAGCATGAAAGAACAAAAGAGCAGATCCTGGAAACGCAGAAAGTGCTGGAATCTCTTCGTAACGAACTGGCTGATGAAACAAGAAAGCTTGATGCCAAACGCAACGAGCACGACTTGTTGAAGAGCCTGATAGATTCAATGGAAGGCTATCCTGAAAGCGTAAAATTCCTTCACAACAATCCGCAATGGAAATCCAACGTGCCCATTCTTTCTGACATTGTTTATGTACAGGAGGAATATCGTGCGGCAGTTGAAAATGTGTTGGAGCCTTACCTGAACTATTATGTAGTTGATAACTTAAAAGAAGGTCTGCAAGCCGTTCATCTGTTGGATCAAAACAAAAAAGGAAAGGCCAACTTCTTTATGCTGGAAGAACTGGACGGCGTAGAAATCAAAACGCATCAACCAGCCAACACCATCAAAGCGATGGATGTTATTGAAGTGGATGATCAATATGTAAAGCTTGCTGAATACTTGTTGGCAAATGTTTACATCGCGGAGAATGAAGAAGCGATGAACAATAGCAACGGTGCGGTTGTATTGGAAAAGACCGGTAAATATGTGAAAGGTAAATTCACTTTAACCGGTGGTAGCGTAGGATTGTTTGAAGGAAAGAAAATTGGGCGAGCCAAGAACCTGGAAAAACTGCACGATGAAATCGTATTGCAGGATGCAGTGGTAAATTCATTAAAAGCTGAGATCAAACAAAAACACAATGAGGTTATTGGTTACAATGAGCAGTTGAAAGAACATGCGATCAAGCAGACAGAGAATGAAATTAACCAGTTAACCAACCAGGTTTTTGCGACGAAGAATAAAATTGAGAATCTGCAGGCGGCTCAATCCAATGCACAGCATAAGCTGGAAGATACTGACAACAGGCTGCAGGATGAGCAGGAAGCCATTGCAGATACAAGAGAGTTGCTGCATACATTAAATGATGAATTGCAGCAGACGAATGAGGAAATGAAAATGGTTGAGCAGGATTATCAGCTTGCTGAACAGGAATACAACTTCGCGTCTGCACAGTATAACGAAACCAATCTGCAACTTACCCGTCAGCAGAGTAAAATATCTGCTTTAAAACAGGAGCTGGTATTTAAAGAAAACCAGTTAAACGATCTGCACGCACAGATCCAAAGCAACACCAAACAATTGTCAGAAGCTTCTGACGACATTCTGATTAACCAGGATGCATTAAAAGAAGCAGAAGAGCAATTGTTGGGCTTAATGCGTAAAAAAGAAGAAGAAGAGAAAAAGCTGAACGAAGCAGATCAGACTTATTACAATCTGCGGAACGCTTTGCAGGAAAAGGAAAGCGCTTTACGTTTGAAAGTGAAGAGCCGTGAAATGATCGAGCACCTGCTCAGCGAATTGAAAGATAAACTCAACGAGTTGAAGCTTCAGTTAGCTGGTATGAAAGAGCGGTTAAGTGTTGAGTTTAAAGTTGAGCTGGACGAGATTCTGGATCAGGATAGAAAGACCAACACCAGCGTTGAAGACCTTCAGGCAAGCTGCGACAGGATGAAGAAACGCCTGGAAAATATGGGCGAAGTGAACCCTACAGCTATTGAGGCGTTCACTGAAATGAAAAAACGTTATGAGTTCATCCTGGAACAAAAAACGGATCTGGTAACAGCTAAGGACAGCTTGTTGCAGACCATTCAGGAAGTGGAAGCAACAGCCAATCAGCAGTTCCTTGATACGTTCAACCAGGTAAGAGATAACTTCCAGAAGGTGTTTAAAGCCTTGTTTACAGAAGAAGATACCGCGGACATGGTGCTTGAAAATCCTGAGAATCTTGCTGAAACAGGCATTGACATCGTGGCCAAACCTAAAGGTAAGCGTCCTTCATCTATTACTCAGTTGAGTGGTGGAGAAAAAACACTAACAGCGACCGCGTTGCTGTTTGCTATCTACCTGATCAAGCCAGCGCCTTTCTGTATCCTGGATGAAGTAGATGCGCCGCTGGATGATGCCAACGTGGGCAAGTTTACGCAGATGATTAAAAAGTTCAGCGAAAACTCTCAGTTCATCATCGTAACGCACAACAAAATGACAATGAGTGCAGTGGATGTGGTTTATGGTGTAACCATGCAGGAACCGGGCGTGAGTAAGCTGGTACCCGTGGATTTCAGAAGCCTGAATTAGCGTTTTGAACCACGAAGCCACGGACGACACGAAGAAGCACAAAGCCTGAAAATTAAAACAGGTCTCAAGAGACTAGATGACGATAAGAAGGCATTCATCGGAACCGCCTTTTCGCTCTCATCTTGATTCGTCGTGTTTCGCAGTGTTCGTTATGTCTCCGTGGTTTTTAAAAAAGACTTACTAATTATTCTATATAGCGACCTGGCAGGTTGAGAAGCTTGTCAGGTTTTTGCTTACAGTCACTTACAAAACAATTACAGTTGTACAAAACGATCATCATACTTTATATTGTTGTTTTCTTTACTTACGTACTCTTTTCACGGCAACCGGATTATTTTGATGGCGAGCAAATGCCTGCAACCATTCATTTTGTGAAAGATCAGAATGATAAGTCTGTGGCTAAAGCAACATTCAATGTAGATAAGAAAGACTATGTTGTTAATGCCGCTTATTTGTTCAGAAGCTTTACGGAAGGAGAGAAGGTGAATATCATTTATGAAAAAGAGCATCCTGAAAAGGCGGCCGTCTATTCCCTTTGGGGATACTGGCTCACATGGCAGGAACTGGTCGGCTCAATAGTATTGTTGATTGTTTTGTTCCAGGCTGCGGTAAAAATCACCAGTCACCCTTCGCCGGAATCATTGATAGATGAACTTGAAGATGATGACAGGCCACGCAAAAAAAGAAGATACAACAGTTAATTTCAATTGTTACTATGCGCACGGTTATACTACTTGTTTTTTCCAATGTATTCATGACAATCGCCTGGTATTGGCATTTAAAAGAGAAAGGTCTCGCATTGTGGAAAGCAATTCTCATTAGTTGGGGAATTGCATTTTTTGAGTATTGTCTTACCGTCCCTGCCAACCGTTATGGGTATAAAGACGGGATAAATGCTTTCCAGCTCAAGATGGTCCAGGAAGTTATTACCCTGGTCATTTTCAGTTTTTTCGCAGTGCTTTATCTAAAAGAACCCTTTCACTGGAGATACCTCGTGAGCTTCTTATTCTTAATAGGTGCGGTATATTTTGCTTTTAAAAAGTAAACTTCATCGTCTTTATTACGTAGCGTAATTGCGTCGACAGTTTCGTTATTTCTACATATTTTTTTATTTCTTATTTTAATCGGTTTTTAATACTTAAAATTTTTCGGTGAATTCTTAAACAAACAATCCTTTGGACCGTTAATTGTTAAATAAAATTTAAGGGAATAGTCACTTAAGCCAAATTTCTATAGCCTCAAGGACCAGCTAACAATTTGTTTACTTTGAATACCAACATATTCAATTTTATTTGCACCCTGAAATTTTAACATTTTATGCTTAAGAAAAACACTACTCTGTTGCTATTGTTTATGGCATTTTTTGCCGTATTACATGCGCAGGTTACTACAAGTAACATGACGGGAGTTGTAAAATCCGTTCGAAATGAATCTTTAGTGGGTGCCACAATCACTGCAACTCACCTTCCCTCAGGAACAGTTTATAAGACGGTGTCAAGAAAAGACGGCCAGTTTGACCTGCCCAACATGCGTGTCGGTGGCCCTTATAAAGTAGAAGTAAGTTTTGTGGGGTTTGACACGCAGACTTTTAATGACCTTTTTCTACAGCTCGGTGAAGATACCCGGCTTACACCAACCTTGTCTGAAGGAACACAAACCCTTGCGGCCGTTAGCGTATCAAGCAGAAGAGGTGCAGTTGCCAAGGAAAAACTTGGTCCATCCATGCAAATTACACAGCAACAGTTAACTTCCTTACCTACTATTACCCGTAACGTAAATGATTTTGCCCGTTTGGTTCCCCAGGCTCAGGCCAGAACCAATGCATCTGACGGATCAACAATGGGTATTTCGTTCGCTGGTCAGAGCAACAGGTACAATCAGTTTACAATTGATGGGGTGAACTCAACGGATATCTTTGGTCTTGCGGCCAGTGGTACCAACGGAGGTCAGGCAGGTATCAATCCAATTCCGTTCGATGCTATCGAGCAGCTGCAAGTTGTATTGGCTCCCTACGATGTAACTCAGGGCGGTTTTACAGGAGGTGGATTAAATGCTGTTACACGTTCCGGTTCTAATGAATTCCATGGATCTGTATATGGTTTTAATCAGAACCAGGGATTGGTTGGTAAAAGTGCTACTGACCGTTCTAAATATGGCAAATTTCATGATAATACTTACGGTGCACGTTTAGGTGGACCAATCATCGCCAACAAATTGTTCTTCTTTGTAAACTACGAAGGAGAAAGGCGTTCAAGCCCGTTGGACTTCCAACCAGGTTCAGTTAACTCTAATGTAAAAACCTCAACGCTTGATTCACTTAGTACATGGTTAAAAGATGGGTCTAAACACGCGGGATGGAGCTATGACCCGGGTGCGTACAATGGTATCAATAAAACAAGACAGTCTGATGCCGTATTCGCACGTATTGACTGGAACATTGACTCAAAGAACAAACTGACACTTCGCCATAGCTATACAAATGGTAAATCATTCGTGATCAGTGACGCGCAAAACTCCATGCAGTTTGTAAACAACGGTTATTATTTTGCAAGCACCAACAACTCAACTGTACTTGAATTGAATTCTAATATTTCAAGTAAGATGTCCAACCTGGCGCGCGTAACCTATACTTCAACAAGAGACAGAAGAGAAACACCGGGCGCTCCCTTCCCTTATGTGAAAATTAAAGATGGTTCTCTTACCTATGCTTTTGGTACTGAAAACAGCTCGGGTGCTAATAAGTTGAGCCAGGACATCATTACTATTACAGATAACTTCAACATCTACTCAGGTAAACACGTGTTTACTGTCGGTACGAATAATGAGATCTACAATACTAAAAACCTGTTCATCCAGAACATCTACGGTAATTATGCCTACAACAGCTTAGCTGACTTTTATAATGATGCAAAGCCTAACAGCTATAGCTACTACTCACCTGCACAGAAGGGAAGCGATGGTTCCGCTGAGATCCATGCAGCTCAATTCGGTATATACGCACAGGATGTTTACCGTGTGACTAACAACTTTAAACTGACCTATGGTATCAGGGCTGATATTCCTGTGTTCTTCAACAAACCAGGAACAAACGAAGCATTCAACAATTCTGATATCGCTAAGAGTTACGGAGTTGCTACCGATAAAGTTCCTGCAACTAAAATATTGGTTGCTCCCCGTGTAGGCTTTACCTGGGATGTTAAAGGTGATAAACAAACCATCGTTCGCGGTGGTGCGGGCTTGTTCACCGGACGCATTCCTTTGGTTTGGATCTCCAACCAATATGGTGGAACAGGTGTATTGCTTAACAGGTATACTGCAAGTTCTGGTGATCTGGCTAACATTCACTTTAACCCGAACAATCCGCCTACAGGTACCGGTGCTGCAAGAAATGAGATCGATGTAACTTCTCACGATTTCAAATTCCCACGCACGTTCAGAGCGAACCTTGCACTGGATCAGAAATTGCCATGGGGTGTAATAGGTACATTCGAAGCTATATATACGAAGACGTTGCAGGATATCCTGTACCAGGATTTAAACCTTGCGCCTTCTACTTCACAGCTGCATTTGGGTAATACTTCCCGTCCGTTCTACGGTTCCCAGGTTGATCCTGTCAACTACAGCAATATCATCCTGTTGAAAAATACCAACAAAGGATATGCTTACAACCTGACGGCTCAGTTTGTACGTCCTTTCAGCCAGGGCTGGACAGCTATGGTTTCTTATAGCCTTGGACACTCCTTTGGTCTGAATGACGGTACTTCTTCTACGGCAATGTCAAACTACCGTTTCGCTTATAATATTAATGGTCTTGGCAATCTTGATTTAGCAAGAAACAACTACGATCAGGGTTCTGCAGTTAAAGCGTATGTAACCAAGAAATTTACTTACGGTAAATTCTATACTTCACTTGGTTTAGTATATAACGGCTACAGCGGACAGACGCTTTCTTATGTTTATTTTGGTGACCTGAACGGTGATGATGGAACTACCAAAACATCTGTAAACACAAGCAACAGCGCCGACCTTATGTACATGCCTACTTCATCGGCTGATTTTGCTCCATTGTACACCTTTGACAGTAAAGGAAACGTAACCGGGATTAAATATTCACCTGAACAACAATATGCAGGTTTCCAGGAGTATATGAATTCTACCCAGTATACAAAAGATCATATTGGTAAAAATACAGCACGTAACGGCGCACGCTTGCCGTGGGAAAATCACTTCGACTTCAAACTGGTTCAGGGCTTCAAGTTTTACAAATCACATTCTCTTGAACTGTCAGTTGATGTATTTAATATCGGCAACCTGCTAAGCAAAAACTGGGGACATGCGTATTATGCCAGCAACCAGGAGCTTCAGCCACTTAACGTAGCAGCTCCTACATCTGCAAGCAAATTCGCAGGAAGCAATGTTGATCCTTCTATGCAGTACACAACATTCGATCCTTCCAATCCAAAAGTTACGTTTGACAAAGCTTTCGGCCTGAACAAATACACTGGCAAGCCATGGGCTTATGCAGATTTCACTTCACGCTGGAACATGCAGATCGGTCTCCGTTATACTTTCTAATAGTTAGATTAATAATAGGAACAACAAAGAAGCGGTGCGAGAGCATCGCTTTTTTTGTCAGGTTTAGGTGGGAGTTTTTTATGTACGATGTGGGGGAATGCAATGTACGATGTTAGATGTACGGTGTACGATGTGAGGGAATGCAATGTACGATGTACGGTTTTAGATGTACGATGTAAGGGGACTTGCAATGTACGATGTACGGTTTTTGATGTACGATGCAGGGGCAAGTCAAAATTCAAAAGTAAAAAATCAAAAAGGGGGAGATGTACATGTCAAATTGCTTCGAGTGTTAATAAAGCATCGACTTTTAAAAAATGATAGTGTTTATGGACTGAAATGGAATAAACGAGGATGGAATACAGGTTAGAAATGTATGTGGCCAGCTAGCAAGCGATATATTCGGAAATGTGGTAAAAAGATAGTAAGGCAAAACTTTTTTTGAGTTACTCTCCTTCGCTCACATCGTACATCTAAAATCGTACATCGTACATTCTCCAAAAAAAGTGGGTGCCCCGCCTCCGGCGAAACACCCGTTTAACCCTGCTGCAAAAATTTATACTAAACCGTACTTTTTAAAATTCAAAACCGATATATAATAGACGAGAACTGATCTTCAAAGTTTAATCAAAACTGAAAAAAATCGAAATTTTTTTTAATAGTCTAAAAAGTTGAGGTTACCGGTAAAATAGTACCTGTTAAAGATGATTTTTTCGCAGGCTTCTTTTTTGATCCATTCAATTACATCCGGAACCATAAAATTTTCAATATTGCCATGTGTTACAGGCTTGTTTTTAAATCGTTGGTTTGTTACGTCAAGATTTTCAATTTCAACATTCCCTGATGAACGCGCCCGAAGACCATAAGAGCATAACGGAAAGTTAGGGCTTGGCTGATAAAGATGTATGTTACGGCGAACATTGCCCGGCACATGCCTGTCAATTTTATGCGACCATGGACCATTGGCTACGTCAATAGTAATTACGAGATCAATTTGATGGATTTGTTTAAGTAATCCCGCTAATCGTAAAACAACATCGCCTCCTTTACTATAACCATAGAAGACGTGTAAGACGCGTTAGACATGTAGGACAGGTAAGATTTAGGATGTAATTTGTTGAATAAAAAAGTGAGATCAATTACACACGATAAAAAGAAAAATCCTCCATTGACATGGAGGATCTTAACCCTTAAAACAACCAACATGAAAAAAATCTTGTTATACTATAAATGACAATCAAGAATATTTTTTGTTCAGTTGTAAGATATTTTTTAGGAAATTTTATACCAAAGCTAATTCCAGCACCTGCTGCATTGTTTTTACATAATGGAATTTTAAGCCCTTTATAAAATTGCTGTCTATTTCCTGTACATCTTTTTCGTTTTGCCAGCAGAGAATGATCTCTTTAAGTCCGGCACGCTTGGCTGCAAGCACTTTTTCTTTAATACCACCAACAGGCAATACCTGTCCGCGTAAAGTGATCTCTCCAGTCATTGCAACGTAAGACTTTAGTTTTCGTCCCGTAAATGCACTTGTTAACGAGCTCAGCATGGTAACGCCCGCACTCGGTCCATCTTTAGGCACCGCGCCTTCCGGCACATGTATATGTATGCTCCTTTTATTAAATAATTCAGGATCAATATCATACTTTTTAGCATTTGCCTGTAGATAAGTTAATGCAGTTGCGGCACTCTCTTTCATCACATTTCCAAGGTTACCTGTAAGTTTTAATTCGCCCTTGCCATCGCTCAACAATGTTTCTATAAAAAGAATATCACCGCCCACATATGTCCATGCTAAACCAACTGCAACGCCGGGCATGTTAGCGGTCTTATAAATTTCATTACTATACCGTGCACTACCCAGTATTTTCTCTATCTCCTGTTGTGTAAGTGTGGGCTTTACCTTTCCTTTTGTTGCATATTCTTTTGCTTCATAACGCATTACGCTGGCTAATTGTCTATCCAGTTCACGCACACCACTTTCACGTGTATAGCTTTCAATAACTTTTTCCAAAATCCTGTCACTGATCTTAAAGTTTACTTTTTGTAAGCCGTGCAGTTCTTTCTGTTTTGGAACAAGATGTCTTTTAGCTATCTCAACTTTTTCTTCAATTGCGTATCCGCTCAGGTCAATGATCTCGAGCCTGTCGCGTAGCGCAGGTTGAATATTTTGAATATTATTTGCGGTAGCAATAAATAAAACTTTACTCAAATCATATTCAAGTTCAAGATAATTATCGTAGAACGTATTATTCTGTTCAGGATCAAGAACTTCGAGTAATGCAGAAGACGGATCGCCGCGAAAATCACTGCCAATCTTATCAATCTCGTCCAGGATCATTACCGGGTTGGATGATTTGATCTTACGCACGTTTTGTAAAATACGTCCTGGCATAGCACCGATATAAGTTTTGCGGTGGCCACGGATCTCACTTTCATCATGCAATCCACCAAGGCTTATACGTACATATTTTCTTCCGATGGCGTGAGCAATGCTTCTGCCCAATGAAGTTTTACCAATACCCGGAGGACCTACAAAGCAAAGAATAGGGCTCTTCATGTCGCCCTTTAATTTCAGCACAGCCAGGTACTCAAGAATGCGCTCTTTTATCTTGGTCATACCGTAGTGATCGCTATCAAGAACCTGTTTGGCCTTCTTTAAATCATAGCTATCCTTTGTGTACTCTTCCCAGGGAAGATCCAGCATCAGGTCAAGGTGATTGTAAACCACAGAATAGTCAGGAGTGGATGCATGCATTCTCTCCAGTTTTGCAATGCCTGTCTTGAAGAGGTTTTTAGCAGCTTCCGGCCATTTCTTGGCCTCGGCTTTTTTCTTCATGTCGGCAATCTCACGCTCGTTTGTATCGCCACCCAGCTCTTCCTTAATGCTCTTCAATTGTTGCTGCAGAAAATATTCTTTCTGTTGCTTATCAATTTCGGTTCTTGTTTTGGTGGCTACTTTATTTTTTAGTTCAGCAAACTGTAATTCACGTTGAAGCAGTTCAACCAGTTTTTCTGCGCGTTTTTTAACATCGTCAATTTCTAAAAGCGCTTGTTTTTCAGCAATTTCTGTATTTAGGTTACTGCTTACGAAATTGATAAGAAAGGATGCGTTTTCAATGTTGCGAAGAATAATGGATGCTTCCGTGGGCAGGTTGGGAGAGAGGTGAATGATCTGAGCCGCCAGGTCTTTTATGGTTGAAGTATAAGCTGCGAAGTCATCGGTTTCCGGAATGGTATCCTCGGGAAGAAGGCTGATATTCGCTTTGAAATATGGCTCTTCTTCTACAAGGCTGAGTAATTTAAACCTCTTTTTCCCCTGTATGATCACAGTCGTGCCACCGTCGGGCATTTTAATCAGCTTCACAATTTTGGCAACAGTACCAATCTCACATAAATCTTTGTATTGGGGATCTTCGACATTGGCATCTACCTGGGCCAAAACCCCGATAAGTTTGTCGCCCTTATAGGCGTCGTTAACAGCTTTTATGCTTTTGTCCCTTCCTACGGTGATAGGTATTACCACGCCCGGAAAAAGAACAGTATTTCTAAGAGGTAACAGGGCAAGAATATCTGGTATTACCAGGTTTTTGTCTTGCTCGTTATCAGTTTCATTGATAGGAATAATCGGCAGAAAGTCTGTATCATCTTCAGCTTTCAGAAAAAAGTTGTCTTTAGTTATGTTCATCTCAACGTCAATTTGTCATCAGGTAATTACAGATTAGTTTAATCTGCTGAGCAGGAATATGGGTCAATTAAAATGCCACATGATGAAAGTTACCGCAATAGTTACAAAATGGCACAAAAAAATGGCACCACATAGCTGTGGTGCCTTAAAATGATTTTAAAAACAAATGGAACTAAAGGATCTTAAGACCTAATCCTACTTGAATTTGCTGGCTTTTCCAACTGCTTTGATCAGGAAGATCACCTATGTCAGAAAGTCCAATATTGTACCGGCCAAATACACGTAACATTTTTAGATTAAGCTGAGCGCCTAATGCCATAGCAAAATCGCCACCTTTAAAAGCGTCACCAACGTTTTGCAGGGTTGTTTTGTGATTATTTAATAGGATGCCAAACTGAGGTCCTACATGAAAAGTAAGTAACGGGCTGGCATTAATTCTCAACAGTACAGGAACAGTAAGGTAATTCAGGTTCACCTTGTCACCTGGCTTCCAGCCTAATGCATCGTTTGGATTATCGGATACCTTTGTATTGGTTTGATTAAAAACAACTTCAGGTTGAATACCAAAAGTTTTACTAAAGTCAATTTCGGCAAATCCACCTAAAACGTAGCCGAGTTCAAAACCATCCTTGAAATCCTGTCCGTTTATTTTAGAAAAATTGGCGCCTACTTTAGCTCCAAGATGAAACTGAGCCTGTGCAAACAACGTAGCAAATACCAGGGCTAACGATAATAATAGTGTCTTCTTCATGTTTGATTTTTTAGTGATTATTATGCTTTCGGTCTTAAACAACTCTAAACGAACGAATCTTTGATTTTAATGTTAAAGAAACTATAAGGTGGATTGGAAATTTGAAATTTGCGATTTGAAATTTTCCCGTTTTAATCCTAATACAACTTTACGGCCAACATTAAGATGAGGCAAGACAACATAGCGCAGCCTGAATAATCTCAGCTCTCTAATTGTAGGTGTGCGTAGGAGTTAGGCAGTTGAGTCTAAACAATCCCAAATTTCAAATCCAAATCTTCACATAAAAAAAGGATGCACCCGTTGGGGACATCCTAATATCTTAAACGAAGAACGTTTTAGCCGTTCTGAATCAATGTTTTAATTAAGCTGTAGCGGTAACTGCAGATTCAGTCTTCCTGGAAAGCTTGCTCTTAAGGTTAGAAGCTTTATTCTTATGAATGACACCGCGTTTAGCAAGTTTGTCAATCATAGCGATTACTGAAGGCAACTTTTCATCATAAGCCTTCTCTTCTTTTAAAGCTTTTAAGTCACGTACGGCATTACGTGTAGTTTTGCCATAGTAACGGTTCCTGTCCCTGCGTTTAGCTGCCTGGCGCACATCTTTCTTTGTAGCTTTATGATTTGCCATAATTTCTTTTTTGGGACGGCAAAGGTAGGGGATTGTTTTGGAAAGAAAAAAAAATTAGCAAAGAAATTTGTGCTTCAATAAAACTTCTTTCCAAGCCCTGCAAAGCCGCCTGATATTGTATTAAATAGAGGCCGCAAATTTACTTATATTGACTAAAATTCCCGTTTTTGCTGTAAACAGTTCGCATGGTTTTATTTGAATATATGTTTTTGATTGTTTTTTACCAGCCCAGTAGTGTGAGGCATTTGGCTCAGCCGCTGTTATTTGTTTTAAGTTTTGAATGCAGGCGTAAGGTCGCATCTCGTTAAAATTAACATCCCGTAACACTATTTTCGTTAAAATTTTATGATATCAATCACCGATATTTGCATCCGTTTAAGTTTAGAATTGAATAAATAAGCTTGCATGAACGACTTTTCATACATAACAAGTTCGCATCCGGCATATATTGAGAGTTTATACCAGGATTTTGTGAAAGACCCAAATAGTGTAGATCCTGAATTGAAAAAGTTTTTTGAGGGATTTGATTTTGCGGCCACAAACGGCTTTGTAGCTAACGGAAAAGCTCCGGCAGCAGCAGCGGCCTCTGGCATTGACTGGAAAAGAGAAATTGGTGCATATAGAATGATCCTTGGTTATCGCAACAAAGGACATTTGATAGCAAAAACCAATCCGATCAGAAAAAGAAAGGATAGAGGAGCTAATTTGGATTTAGGCTTTTTTGGTTTCACAGAAGCTGATCTTGATCAGAAATTTAATGCTGGTAATTTAATAGGTCTGGGTGTAACTACCCTCCGCAAGATTATCGAGCACCTGGAAAAAAGCTATGCCGCGCATGTTGGTATAGAATTCAAATACATAAGCGATCAAAAGAAGGTTGACTGGCTGACGAATGCGATGGAGAAGAACTTTGCTGCACCGCTTCCGATCGAAAAAAGAAAACGCATCCTGGAAAAACTGAACCAGGGTGTAATTTTTGAAAAATTCCTTCACACCAAATACATCGGCCAAAAGAGATTTTCACTGGAAGGTGGAGAAACTACTATCGCTGCGCTTGATGCTATCATCAGCACCTCGGCTGATAATGATGTACAGGAAGTGGTAATCGGTATGGCTCACCGTGGTCGTCTGAATGTTTTAGCCAACATTATGGGTAAAACATACGAGCAGATCTTTAGCGAGTTTGAGGGAACCGGGCAGGTTGACCAAACCATGGGCAGCGGCGACGTAAAATACCATATGGGATTTGGTAGCGAGGTACAGACGCTGAACGGTAAAAAGATCCATTTAAAACTGATGCCGAATCCTTCTCACCTTGAAGCAGTTGATCCTGTTGTTGAAGGTTTTGCAAGGGCCAAGGCAGACGTAATGTATAAAAGTGATTACGATAAGATTCTTCCCATACTTATTCATGGTGACGCATCAGTTGCGGGCCAGGGTATAGTTTATGAAGTATTGCAGTTTAGTGAGCTGGAGGGTTATGATACCGGTGGTACCATCCATTTTGTGATCAATAACCAGATTGGCTTTACCACTGATTTTGATGATGCAAGAAGTGCTGACTATTGTACTTCGATCGCTGCGATGATCCAGGCTCCGGTAATGCACGTAAATGGTGATGATCCCGAAGCTGTGGTTAAGTGTGCCGAGATTGCTACGCAGTACAGGCAGGAGTTTAACACAGATATATTTGTAGATATGGTTTGCTATCGTCGCCATGGTCACAATGAAGGCGATGATCCAAAATATACGCAGCCGCATTTGTATGCTTTAATTGAAAAGCACGCCAATCCAAGAGAAGTGTATACCAAATTCCTGATGGAAAATGGTGAAACTGATGCACAGGAACTGGCGAAGGAAATGGAAAAGAAATTCTGGAATGACCTGCAGGAAAGATTAGACGAAGTAAAACAGAAGCCTCTGCCTTATAAATATCAGCAACCGGAAGAGTGGTGGAGAAACCTGAGGAAAGCAACACAGGACGATTTTGAAAAATCACCCGATACATTTGTTTCCGAAGAGCAGTTCAACATTTTGTTCAAAGGGTTGATGAATTTACCTACAGACTTTACTCCGCTTAAAAAGGTAGAAAAATTGTTGCAGGAAAAGGTTAAGCTGTTTGACGCCGAGCAAAAAGTGGACTGGAGCACAGGTGAATTGATGGCGTATGGCTCTATTCTTACTGAAGGCAAAATTGTAAGAATGAGTGG
This sequence comes from Danxiaibacter flavus, assembly GCF_041060425.1. NCBI lineage: Bacteria > Pseudomonadati > Bacteroidota > Chitinophagia > Chitinophagales > Chitinophagaceae > Danxiaibacter > Danxiaibacter flavus. Next base: position 768,187 of record NZ_JAULBC010000002.1, on the reverse strand, counting down.
ACAGGATGTTAAGCGCGGTACATTTAGCCATCGTCATTCAGTATTAAGAGATGAAAACAATGATAAGGCTTACAACAGGCTGAATCATTTCAATGATAGCCAGGAAAGCTTTAGAATATATAACTCACTGTTAAGTGAATATGGTGTTCTGGGGTTTGAATATGGATATGCTTTAGCAAATCCTCAGGCATTGGTGATATGGGAAGCTCAGTTTGGTGATTTCTCCAACGGAGCACAAACCATGATTGACCAGTTCATCAGCGCAGGCGAACAGAAATGGAACCGCATGAACGGGGTGGTAATGTTGTTACCTCACGGTTATGAAGGACAAGGCCCTGAGCACAGCAGTGCACGCATGGAACGTTATCTGCAAATGTGTGCTGAGCTGAATCTTGTGATCACTAATATCACCACTTCAGCCAACTTCTTCCATGCAATGAGAAGACAGTTGACATGGCAGTTCCGCAAGCCGCTGATCAATTTCTCTCCAAAAGCAAATCTGCGTCACCCGGGTAGCTATAGTCACGTAAGTGAGTTTACCAAAGGTGGATTTAAAGAATTGATTGATGACAGCTTTGTTCAGGATCCGGCACAAGTGAAAAAAGTGTTGTTGTGTTCTGGTAAGTTGTACTTTGATCTTGCTGAAAGACAGGCAAAAGAAAACAGAACAGATATAGCAATAATCAGGTTAGAGCAGATCTATCCTTTACCATTCAAACAGATCGAAGCGCTTTATCACAAATACAATAAAGCAACGTGGTTCTGGGTACAGGAAGAGCCGCTGAATATGGGTGCAGCTTCATTCCTGCAAATGAATCTGAAGACCATCAATTATGGTGTGATCAGCAGACAACCAAGCGCAGCCACTGCAACCGGTTATGCTAAAGTGCACAAACAGGAGCAGGAAGAGATTATACAAACAGCGTTTTCAATTTAAGTACGATTTACGAAGTACGAAGTACTCAACGTGAATCAGGCTTACTAATTACAAGCATAACCAGGAATAAGCAGGATCAAAAATTGTAAACGTTCTAAAAAGCAGGTACTTCGTACTTCGTACTTCGTACTTGCCTCACGTTGAAGAAAGAAAAAAACGATAAAAGAAAACATTCTTTATGATAGAAATTAAAGTTCCTACGGTTGGAGAATCTATTAATGAAGTAACCTTGTTAAAATGGACCAAGAAAGATGGTGAGTATGTTGATCGTGATGAAGTGATTGCGGAACTGGAAAGTGAAAAAGCGACTTTTGAAGTAAATGCCGAACAATCCGGAACATTAAAAACAATTGCAAAAGAAGGGGACACTTTAAACATTGGTGCCGTTCTTGCGCACATTGATGAATCAGCTGCTAAGCCCTCTGCATCAGCAGCCGCACCTGCTGCTGAAGAGAAAAAAGAAGCTGCACCTGCTGCTCAGTCCGCCGCTGCGCCTGCAGCCGCAGCTGTAGCTGTTGGTAAAGGTGTTATTGAACTAAAAGTGCCAGTTGTTGGTGAATCCATTTCTGAAGTTACCTTGTTGAAATGGGTGAAGAAAGAGGGTGACCTGGTTCAACGTGATGAAGTGATCGCTGAAATGGAGAGCGAGAAAGCTACTTTTGAATTGAACGCAGAAGAAGCTGGTAAATTAAATACACTGGTTAACGAAGGTGATACAGTTAAGATAGGCGATGTAGTTGCCAAAATTGATACTGATGTTGCCGTTCCTGTTGGAGGAGCTGCATCACAACCTGCCGCTGCAGAAACAAAACCCGCCGCTAAACCTGCAGCAGAAGCTGCTCCGGTTACAGCCGTGGCAAATGATGTAAAGGCAACTCCTGTTGCTGCTGCAATTATTGCGGATAAAAAAGTTGATCCTAAGAGCATTACAGCATCTGGCCCTAGCGGCAAGATCCTGAAACATGATGTACTGGAAGCACTTGCCCATCCTGGTAAGAAAGCATTTGACGGACAGGAGCTCTTTACACGCAATGTGCGTAAGGAGAAAATGAGCAACCTGCGCAAAACTATCAGCCGCCGGCTTGTTGAATCTAAAAATACCACTGCGATGTTAACCACTTTCAACGAAGTGGATATGACACGCATCATGGAAATACGTAAGACATTCAAGGATAAGTTCAAAGAATCGCATGGAGTTAACCTTGGATTCATGAGCTTCTTTGCTAAAGCATGTGCTATTTCGTTAAGCGAGTGGCCCGCTGTGAATGCTTACATTGATAGCGATGAACTGGTTTATCATGACTATGCTGATATCAGCATCGCTGTAAGTACGCCACGTGGCTTAACAGTTCCTGTTATCCGCAACGTGGAGAGCCTGAGCATGGCCGACATTGAGAAGAAAGTAATTGAACTGGCAGGCAAAGCGAGGGATAATAAATTAACAATGGAAGAGCTACAGGGCGGTACATTTACCATCACAAATGGTGGTGTATTCGGAAGCCTGATGAGTACGCCGATCATTAACCTGCCTCAGAGCGCTATTCTTGGTATGCACAAGATCCAGGAAAGACCAATGGCCATCAACGGACAAGTAGTGATCAGACCAATGATGTACATCGCACTGAGCTATGACCACAGAATTATTGATGGCCGCGAAAGTGTAAGCTTCCTTGTACGTGTGAAAGAACTACTGGAAAATCCTGAGTTATTGTTATTCGGAAAAGATCCGGTTAAGACTTTACTAGAATTATAATTTCTATGATTTGTTGAAGTAGCGTGTGTGCAAGTGCTGATTGTGTTAGTGTACTTCGTACCTCGTACCTCGTACTTGTAAATTACCTGCATCAATAGATATCGAACTGGCAAATAAGCCCCGAGCACAATCGGGGTTTATTTTTGCCCAAAATACCTAAGCTTTGCATCAATAATAATTCCGGCAATATCATTCATTTCATGCAACAAAGATTTCATTCATATTTCAATACTGCAGTACAACTCATTTCTTCTTATGATGGAAAAATGCCATTGGCTGCCTGGCTGAAGAATTATTTCGCGGCGAATAAAAAACATGGTTCAAAAGACAGAAAGTATATCAGTCATTTGTGTTATTGTTACTATCGCCTGGGGCAGGCATTGCCAAATGTTGAGGTTGCAGAAAAATTGAAAGTAGCCATATTTCTTTGTAATGCGGAACCCGGTGTTTGGACCGGTTTGTTTGAGCTGGAATATATTGACAACTGGAACGTTGAATTGATAAGAAGAATTGTGTTTATACAAACCAAATACGCATTCTCATTGGAAGATGTTTTTCCGTTTGCAGAAAGCCTGACTGATGAGATTGATAAAGACAGTTTCATCGCTGGTCATTTCGTGCAGCCAGATGTGTTTATACGTGTGAGACCGGGCAAAGAAAAAACTGTCACAAAAAAAATGGAAGAAGCAGGTTTACCTTTTCAGCAATTGACAAATGATTGCATAGCCCTGCCCAATGCATCAAAAATCGACACCATACTTGCGCTGGATAAAGAAGCGGTGATACAAGATTACAGCTCGCAACGGATAGCAGAATTTTTTCCTTCTGAGCTAACTGATAAGAATATAACGGTGTGGGATTGTTGTTCCGCAAGCGGGGGAAAGTCAATTCTTGCTTATGATCATTTACACAAGATGAAGTTATTTGCAAGTGATGTACGTTCGTCTATACTTTTTAATCTTCAACAGCGTTTTGCAAAGGCCGGAATTAAGAATTATCACTCTTTTGTTTGTGATATTTCAAATGAGTTAACTGAATCCTTCACCAACGATCCGGTTAATTTTATTATTTGCGACGCACCTTGTTCCGGATCCGGCACCTGGAGCAGAACACCAGAACAACTTGCCTATTTCACCCGGAAGAAACTGGAAGATTACGCTGCATTACAAAAAAAGATCGCTGGTAATGCAATAAAGCATTTGTCTAAAGGCGGATACTTTTTATACATTACCTGCTCAGTTTTTAAACAGGAAAATGAAGAAGTGGTGGAATTTATTTTAGACGAAGTAAAAGGGCTCAAGCTCATCAAATCCGGCGCCCTCAAAGGCTATAACCAAAAAGCCGATAGCATGCACGCTTCGCTTTTTTTGAACCAGGGAGACAGTTTCGACACTGAGTAACACGGCGGTAAACCACGGAGACATTACGACACTAAGTAACACAGCGTTTTTTATTCCACGCAAAAGAATATTCTCGCTTTCGAATTAAATATTTATTTATTGTAATTAATTAAGCTACCTCTGTAAATATTCGCTGTGTTTCTCCGTGTCGCCGTGCCTCCGTGGTTCATCACCACATGGTTTTAGGGAAATACTTACCCGAGCGCCGCTTAATCAAGCCAAGCGAATGTTTTATATGCTGGTTTAAAAGTATCAACACAATCAGCACCAGTAAGCAACAGCCCACTACAGTATATATCTCCATATCCGACAACAACACAGTTTGATTAACAATCGAGCTGTTGATTTGACGAATGGCCAGGCTATTTGCAGCATCTGTTGCATATCCTTTGCTCATAAAGGCCTGGGCCGATTGAGCCAATCTGCTTTGTGTTTCGGAATTTTCAAGGGATACAAACTGCTGTAATTTGCTGTAATGATTTTGCTGTAGAAAAACCTGTGCGTTTTGTAAAATACAAAAGCCAATTGTTGTTCCCCAAAAGCGGCCGGATACAGTTACAAATCCGCCTGCCAGGGTGTCTTCTCGTTTTAAAGTAGATATACTGAATAACACCAGGGGAACGAAGGTCATTCCCACGCCTGTACCCTGTAGAAAGTAAGGGATACTGATTTGCTTTAACGACACATCAGGCACAAATAAAAAAGTAAACCAGATGTGATAAACAGCCAGGCACAAAAAGCCAGTTGCAAGTAAGTACCTTGTGGCAATACCTCTTGCAAAAAGAATAGCAGAGATGGTGAGGCCGGCGACTATTCCCGCAGCGTTTATATACTGAACATGCATAACATGGATCGGTTCCCAGTTCCATATTTTACCCATGGCGGAATGAAGCATATTCAAAGTAGCACGGGAAATGTAGAAAAGCAGAAATAACAGCAAGCCTATTCTCAGATCGGCATTCTTAAGCACGTTCATGTTAAGCGAAGGGCGTTTCATATATAACTGTCGCAATACAAACAGTCCTCCAAAACTAATTGCTACGACCGCTGCGACGATAATATGAACCGAAGCAAACCAGTAAAGCTTTTCACCATATACAAATACGTAAGCACCACAAAGAACGCCAGTGAGCAATAAGATGTAGCTAACCCAATCCAGCTGATACAGTGGAAATTTTTTGATGAATCTTTTACCGTTGAACACCAGCAATATCAAAGCCATACCAATTACCTGGAAAAGTGCTGCACCGTAGGCCATATGTTTCCAATCATACCGGTCAAGGATCCATACCATCATGTGCATGGTAACAGTGGAAGAAGTCAATAGAATGCCGTAAAAAATGCTGTACACAATAATGATTGCATTTTTTGATTTAAACTTAGATAACAACAACATGCGCATAGATACACCAGGCAACGCCATGCAGATGCCTTCTGCGATGCGCAGAAAAATAAACTGGTAGTAGTTTGATGTATAAGCCGATATGATAAGGATGGCGCTTGTAAAGATCTGGATGCAAAGGAAATAGTTTCGCGTGGAAAAATATTTAAAGAACCTGGCTTCGATTAACGCCGTGGCGAACAGCGTTCCGTACGTAACGCACATTACAAACTGCATATCTTCCGGTTCAATATCCAGGTAGCTTGCGGCGTAAGTAACATTGGAATTATACAAACCAAGCAGCATCATCGACGGAAGCAGGCAATAGATCAGCACTGCTTTTATGAACCATGCCGGTACCCATTCTTTAAAAACATTATCCGTGCGCATAAATACTATCTGCTTACTTTATCGTTGTTTTTTACGGTAACAATTACGTTCATGCCTGCGCGCAAAAAAGCGGTCTCTTTTTCGTTACCGGTCAACTGTATTCTTACCGGAATACGTTGTTCAATTTTTACGAAATTTCCTGTTGCATTATCCGGTGGTAATAGCGAAAATCTGGCACCACTTGCAGGGGACAACGATTCAACTTTGCCCCGGAAAATTTTGTTTCCTGTAGCGTCGGCTTTTATCACAACATCATTGCCCTCTGCCAGTTGCTGAACCTGTGTTTCTTTAAAATTTGCCGTCACCCATTTTTCTTTACTTACTACGGAAACAAGTGTCTGGCCTTCTTTGACAAGTTGACCGGGTTGAATGGTTTTACGCCCAACCCATCCATCATAAGGAGCGGTAATAACAGTATAAGAATAAAATAACGCGGCATTATCTACCGCAGCCTGTTTTGCCTGTACGGAAGAAACAACCGGGTCTACTTTTGAAGAAGCTTCTTCAGTACTAAGATTGGTTGCCGCAAGACTGTTTACAAGTTCATTGTAATGCGCTTTGGCAGATTCATAATTAGCCTTCATTTGTTCAAACTGTTGTTCCGTTGCAGCCTCTTCCTTCACTAAGTTATCATAACGCTTATAATCCTGTTCAGCTTTCCATAGTTGCGCCTGTGCAGCATCAATCTGTGCCTTATGGATTGCGGTATTGCTTTTACTTGTTATCACACCTCTCTCCATCACATGTACACTTTGTTTTGCAGATGACAGATCTGCAACCGCCATGTCCAATTTGCTTTTAAACTCACGGTTGTCAATTACAACAAGCGTATCTCCTTTATGAACAAATTGGTTTTCTTGAAATCTTACCGCTTGTATATAACCAGTTATCCTGCTTATTACAGGTGTAACGTATTGTTCAATCTGAGCATCATTTGTTTCTTCGTGATCATGATAAAATGTAAAGAAATAAATACCGCCGCCTATGCCAACAATGACTACCAGTATCGAAAGTGCGGTTATAAAATGATGATAGAAGTTTTTTTCTTTCTTCGGTTCTTTTTTGGGTGATGTATGTTGCTCTTTCATATAATGCGTGTGTTGTGTTTAGTTAAGTTTGTTTTGGTCCAGCATGCCGGATGCGTATAGTAGCTGATAGAATTTCATTTGTGCATCGATCTTTTCGGAGACATTGTTGAATCTTGCCTGTAACAAGGCATTGTCTGCATCAACAATATCCGTAATCAACGCCAGTTGGTTCAGGTATTTCACTTTGATGATACGATAATTTTCCTCTGCCTGCTGAATAGCTTTTTCAGTAACCGGAATCCGTTCTTTGATTTCCTTCAGTTGCTGATATTCTTTAAACACTTTGTCGGTTATTTCATCTTTCAGGATAGATGTTTCAAGCTGGCTTTCTGCTACATGCTTATTGGCAACTGTCATTTTCTTTTTGTTCTTGTACAGGTTTGAAATGCTGAAATTCACATCAACGCCAATCATTCCAAGACTATACAAATAAGGTGTCGGAGGAAATAACATATAGTCCGGATATTTATAAGCATACGATCCGAATAAACCTACTGTTGGATAAAAACCACCCTTTACTTCTTTCCGTTCAGCAAGTGCAATCTCCTGGTGCTTTAAAGCAATGCGCATATCTTCTTTTTGATAAGCTTTTTGCAAATAGGCTTCATAAGCATCCTCAAGCGCAGGCATTTGCAGCAAATTGGTCGTGTCGAGTTCCAGCGTCATTTCCTCAGACAGATTTAATATGGTTTGCAGGTCATGCGTGGCAACGGTGATATTCTTTTGGTTGGTAATGAGCGACAATTGCATGTTATTTAGTTGCAACTCTGCACGCAATATTTCGTTCTTTGTAACAGCTCCATTCCGTTTGAGCGCCTGTACTTCTCTTAATCTTTTTTGTTCTTCTTTTATTTGCTCATTAATGACTTGTTGAACGGACATCAGCTTATAAATACCGAGATAAGTGCCAATAACATCCATCTCAATATCGTTGGTTGTTTTTTCAACCTGTAAGGTTGATAGTTCCTTTTCTTTATTTGATTTTTCGATCGCTGTTTTAATTCTTCCACCTGCATATAAGGGAACTTTCGCGCTCAGGGTTGCATCATACATATCGGGAATAGCCTTGATGACTTCTTTGTTGCTGTATCCGTTGTGGAATTCCGTAAGATTGGTGATCCGTGCATACGATGTGTGAAAGTCGAGATCAGGCAGTTGCCTGTCCCTGGCAATATCCACTTCTTGTGTTGCTATATCTTTTTTTAGCTCAGCCTTTGCTATATGCTTGTTGTTTTCCCTGGCGGTTTGAATCGCATGTTCCAGTGTCAAAGTAATTTTAGCCTCATGCTGTGAAAAGGCAGTGTTGTTGCTGAGAAGAACAACAACAAGCATGCAAATAATAAGCATAAAAATTTTAGTGTTACTCATGCAGAGTAACCTTTTATTCCGAATCGTCATAATCGAGTGTTTGAGAAATGCAATCAGTTGGCTGTGATTGGTGACTTATGCGATGAGCACGTGGGGCATGGTGTCATGAATCATCGTAAATTTCACAACACAAAGTTCCATCATTCTCCACAGGCATAATTATCTTTGTACGTCAAACATTTATTCAATTCTGCCATGAAGCCCGCACATACCAGGTATTTAACAGAAGTTGACAAGATTGGGGAGAATATATATTGTGATCATGATTTTGTGGGAAGAAATGCAGCCGGCGAAAATCATGTTCCCACACATAAACATGTTAAAGGACAATTTTTGTATACTGAGGGCGGCATTGTGCATATTACTACAGATGAAAAAAATTACTTTCTGCCGGCAAGACATTACATGTGGATCCCGCCCGGAAAACTACACAGCATAACCACAAGTTCGCCTGATGTAATGATGCGTAACCTGTATTTTCCACCGCCGGAAAAAGAGGCTGATTTTTACAGGCAGATTGCCATTTACCCGGTCAATGATCTGCTGCTCGAAATGCTTTTTTTTACGCGACGCTGGCATGGACAAATTCCGCCGGAAAACGATGTGGCGTATAGTTTCATTCATTCCATCAAAGCAATATTGCCTGAGATAAGTAGTTATAGTTTACCGCTTTCATTGCCTTATCCGAAAAGCGAAAGATTACTACAACTTGTCCGTTATCTCTATCAACACATTGATGAGGATATCCGCTTTGCAACGCTGGCCAGGCAATTTGGATATAGCGAACGGACATTAGCGCGTGTATTTCAGCAGGAATTAAATATGTCTTTTGTTCAATTCTTCACCTTGCAAAGAATGATGAAGGCGCTGCAATTATTGTTGGAAGAAAAACGAACAGTCAATGAGACCGCCTATATGGTTGGCTACAATAGTGTGCCCACGTTCAGCAATACGTTTCATAAGATAATCGGCACACGGCCATCGGAATATATGAAGCAAAAGGGAGTGCGAGGAATAATTGAAAATTGAAAGTTGACAATTGAAAATGATGGTAGCGTATTTTCTTCTGTATTCATTGTCAATTTTCAACTTTCAATTGTCCATTATAAAACGGATCTGTAATCAATAATGCCGCCGCCAATCACTTCGTCACCTTCATAAAATACTGCGCTTTGGCCCGGAGCAATGCTTTTTACATTTTCATAAAAACGGATGCGTAACCCGCCATCATTGTTATATAAATTGCTGATCGCGCCCTTGTCTTTATAACGGATCCTGGTTATTGCTTCCATGCCGTCGGTAATACCATCATACTTGATCCAGTTGATTTTGTTTACCTGCATGTCGTTGCTTTCCAGATCGCTTTCATCACCCAAAACAACCGTGTTTGTTTCAGGGTTAATGTTGGTAACGTATGCGGGCTTGCCTAAGGCAATTTCAAGTCCTTTGCGCTGACCGATTGTATAGAATGGATAACCTTTATGTTTGCCTAACTTCTTTCCTGTTTTATCAACAAACCATCCGCCATTCACTTTTTCTTCAAGTCCGTCAACACGACGTTTTAAGAAACCGCGATAGTCATTATCCGGAACAAAACAAATTTCATAACTCTCGCTCTTTTTTGCCAGTTCAGGATAACCATAATCAAGTGCCATTTGACGGATCTCTGTCTTACGGTATTTGCCCAATGGCATAATTGTTCTGCTCAACAATTCCTGGTCAAGTCCCCACAATACATAACTCTGATCTTTAAGTTCGTCTAAACCTTTGCTGATCACATAACGGCCATTATCTGACTGGTAAACATTGGCATAGTGACCTGTCGCAATAAAATCACAACCAAGCGCATTGGCACGTTTTAGTAACGCTCTCCATTTAATATGCGTATTGCACATTACGCATGGGTTGGGCGTACGGCCAGCCAGGTATTCATCGACGAAGTTTTCAATTACGAAATCGCCAAACTCTTCACGTATATCAAGAATAAAGTGTGGGAACCCGTGTTGTACTGCGGCTTGCCTTGCATCATTAAAGCTATCGAGGTTACAGCAACCTGTTTCCTTATGTCCACCACCGCTTGAAGCATAGTCCCATGTTTTCATGGTAATGCCCACAACTTCATAGCCCTGTTCATTCAGCATGAGAGCCGTAACGGTACTGTCAATACCGCCACTCATTGCTACCAGGACTTTTCCTTTACGGCTCATATTATAAGATTTTTTAGAGAAAAATTCGTGCAAAGATAGATCATAAGTTCCAGAGCCGGAATTAAGAAGGTGACAGTGGGTTTTCGGATTAAGAAAAAAATGCACTAATTATTTATATTTAATTAAAATCAATTAATTACATATAATTATTTTAATGCTGTTATTGGGATTTTAACCTTCATATAGTTCGTCATAGCAAAAATTAATAGTTTCTTTATATTGTGAAATTAATTGTCTTTATTTGTAACATTACAGTGTAAAAAATTTGAATATGATAAAACTGCAAGTAATTGGAAATCTTGGAAAGGACTGCGTGGTGAATAATGTGAACGGCAAAAGTGTAATCAATTTCAGCGTGGCTCATACAGAAAAATTCAGAGACGCCCAGGGTAACCAAAAAGATAAAACAATTTGGGTAGAATGTGCTTACTGGACTGACAGAACAGCCATTGCCCCTTATCTTAAAAAAGGCACACAAGTATATGTGGAGGGTGCACCTGATATCAGAACATACAGCACACAGGATGGCAGACAGGGCGCTTCCCTGAGCCTGAGAATATCTAACGTTCAGTTGTTAGGAACAAGGTCTTCTGATGGTGAAGGTGGTTCTTCTTATAATTCTGGTCCCTCGTACAGTGCGGCTCCGCAGCATGTTTCGGCACCACCGTCATCCAGCCAGCTGAATGAACCTGCAGACGATCTTCCATTCTAAATATAGAACGTTGGTGTTAAGTCAAAAGTAAAAAGTCAAAATTCCCCGCCTGACCAGTCGGGCAGGAAAACGATCAAATGCAATCCTGTTGATTGTTTTTTAATCAGCTTGAACAATTTACTGTTGACATGACACTAGTTTAACCGGTCACATGACCGGTTTTTTTGTGCGCATTGCTGAATAAAAAGGGGTTATATTTTAATTAGAGCAAGAATTGCGCAAATAATAAGCCCTCTATTGATGTGAGATAATAGTAGGACTGACTGCCATTGTTTTTCCTGCCCGACTGGTCAGGCGGGGATTTTTTACTTTTTACTTTTGACTTAATCCTATCTTGCGTTCCACTAAAAATGTGTTGAAGTGATTATAGCTTACGATCGGTTGTTTGATTTTACATATGCAGTTTTTAAAGCGATAGGTTGTTCTGATAAACACGCGACCATTGCGACAAAAGTGTTACTGTCAGCAGATATAAGAGGAATTGACAGCCATGGTGTGGCAAGACTTACAGGGTATGTTCGTCTGTGGGAAGCGGGTCGTGTAAATGCAACTCCTGATATTAAGATAGTGCATGAAACTCCTTCTACGGCAGTTGTTGATGGAGATAAAGGTCTCGGGCTCGTAGTAGCGCCATTTGCTATGCAGGTGGCTATTGACAAAGCAAAGATTGCAGGTACGGGTTGGGTGAGCGTGAAGAACAGTAATCATTTTGGAATTGCCGGATATCACGCCATGCAGGCTCTGCAACATGACATGATTGGTATGGCCATGACAAATGCCAGTGCGTTGGTGGCGCCCACTTTCAGTGTTGAAAGAATGCTGGGAACCAATCCCATTGCTGTTGCTATCCCGGCAAATCAACAGCCGCCGTTTGTTGCAGATTTTGCAACAACAACTGCAGCCAACGGTAAGCTTGAAATATTACAGCGTAAAAATGCAGATGCTCCATTGGGTTGGGTGCAGGATAAATCCGGCGAGCCATCCACAAACGCAAACGAATTAAAGCAGGGTGGTGCATTGCTGCCTTTGGGTAGCGACAGAGAGCACGGTTCTCATAAAGGATACGCTTTAGGTAGCATTGTAGATATATTTTCTGCCGTATTAAGCGGTGCCAGTTATGGTCCCTGGGCGCCACCGTTCCCGGCTTATGTCCCCATGCCGGAAAATATGCCGGGCGAAGGTTTGGGACATTTCTTCGGGGCCATGCGCGTAGATGCATTCAGGCCCGCAGATGAATTTAAAAGCCATATGGACAATTGGATTGGTCGATTCAGAAACGCAAAGCCCGCCAGCGGTCACGATAAAGTATTGATCCCCGGCGATCCTGAACGGGAAATGGAGGAAGTCCGCATAAAAAAAGGCATTCCTTTGGTAGACAGTGTTGTAGATGAATTGAAGTTGGTAGGCGAGAAGTGGGGGATAGAGCTGAAGGCTTAAAGCCCATAGGCCAAAGCTTAAAGCCCAAAGCCTAAAGCTTAGAACTGATGTGTGGCTGGTTGTAAGTTTTACGTTATACGTTTTACGTTTAAGCCCGTGTAAGTAAGCGGGCTTCTTTGTGCTCCTTCGCTTCCTCCGTGTCTTCGTGTTTCAAAATGAGCCTTCGCGTTTCCCTGTGCCACCGTGCCACCGTGTTTCAAAACCTTTGTGCTTCTTTGCGCCTTAGCGCCTTTGTGGCAAAAAATCTTCGTGTTTCCCTGTGTCGCCGTGCCTCCGTGGTTTTCCCGCCTCCGTGTTTCAAAAAAAATCCTATATTTTTGCGGCTCAAAAAATTATAACATCCCAAAACGCCTTTAGAGGCTTGTATTATGAAAGTAATGAAGTTTGGCGGCACCAGCGTTGGTAAGCCGGAACGTATGCGACAGGTAGCACAACTCATCACAAAAGATGATGAGCCAACAATTGTTGTGCTGAGCGCTTTAAGCGGAACCACTAATGCCCTGGTTTCCATTAGTGACAGTTTAGCTAACCAGCAACGTGACGAAGCCAAACGAAAGATCGATGAGCTTGAGGCTCACTACCGCAATTTTGTATTAGATCTTGTTAGTTCTGAAGAATCACGTGCAAAGGCTAATGAAGTTGTTACAGAACATTTTGAATTCCTGAATATCATTTTAAAGATCTCTTTCAGCGATGCGCTGAATAAAGATATTCTTGCCCAGGGTGAATTAATGAGCACCAAGCTGTTCTCTGTTTACCTGGAAGAAAATAAAATTGATCACCTGCTATTGCCTGCGTTGGAGTTCATGAGCATAGATGCAAATGAAGAGCCGCAGTTGTCAGTCATCAGCGGCAAGCTTTCTGCTTTATTAAAGCAAAATGCAGCAAAGAAATTATTTATCACGCAGGGCTACATCTGCCGCAATTCAAGGGGAGAAGTTGACAACCTGAAACGTGGTGGTAGTGATTACACAGCTTCACTTGTTGCTGCAGCAATTCACGGATCTGTTTGTGAAATATGGACAGATATTGATGGCATGCACAACAACGATCCCCGTGTAGTTGATAAAACAAAACCCATCGAAACCCTGAGTTTTGATGAAGCTGCAGAATTGGCTTACTTCGGCGCGAAGATCCTGCATCCTACATGTATCTGGCCCGCACAACAAACTAAAGTGCCGGTGAAATTATTAAACACCATGCAGCCTGAAGCAAAAGGTACAACTATTGAGCAGGATGCAAAAAGCGTAGGTGTTAAAGCAGTTGCTGCAAAAGATGGCATTATTGCTATCAACATCAAGAGCAGCCGCATGTTGCTGGCTTATGGCTTTTTGAGAAAAGTGTTTGAAGTGTTTGAAAAATACCGCACGCCAATAGATATGATCACAACTTCTGAAGTGGCTGTATCTGTAACAATAGATAATGCAGCACACCTCGATGCTATTGTTAAAGAATTAGAACCATTTGGCAATGTTGAAGTGGATACTGATCAGACAATAGTTTCCATTGTAGGAAATGAAATCGCAGAAACACAGGATGTGCTGATGAAATTATTTGATGCCATCAAAGGTGTTCCTGTAAGGATGGTAAGCTACGGCGGAAGCAGGCACAATATTTCGCTTTTGGTTCCTGCAAGCCATAAGAAGGAAATGCTGCAGAAAATTAATAGTGGTGTGTTTGGATTGTAATTCAAAAGTAAAAAGAGGAGCGAAGAGGTTATAAGTTGTACGTTATACGTAATACGTTAATTGGAGCGAAGGATAAGCGTTTGACGTTTTGGAAATAGTTAGGAAGATTAAGATTAGAAATTTTGAATTTTTACTTTTTAATTTTGACTTTGCTCTAGACGATAAAAAGTAAACCGGTCACCACGACCGGTTTATTTATTTCCCGAATAACTAAGTTTTTAGTTATAAATAATTATATTCGGCAAATGAAGTTTAAAATCGTTGGTTTCATATATTCTTTGCTGTTATGGAACATAAGCTTTTGCCAGAAAACACTAAGCGGAAAAGTAACGGATAAACAAACCGGGCAACCATTATCGGGTGTAAGTGTATACATCGCCAATACATCTGCCGGCGCGGTTACAAATTCCAAAGGAGAATATGTAATAAACCAGGTTACGATTAACAATTTTGAACTAATTGCTTCTATAGTAGGATATGAAACCACGGCCGCAAATATTGCGATGAATGTTTCTGACCAGCAGAATTTTTCCCTCGTGCCCAAAGTAAATGAACTGGAAGAAGTTGTTGTAGGTACATACGAAAAAGACGGTTGGGAGAAATGGGGGCGTTTATTCCTCGAAAATTTTATTGGTACCTCCGATATTGCAAAAGGCTGCACCATTAAAAACTATAAAGCAGTTCGTTTCAGGTATTTTAAACAAAAGGATCAGCTTACAGCATATGCGATGGAGCCTTTGATCATTGAAAACAGATCACTGGGTTATACGATAAGATATGATTTGATAAAGTTTTCATCAGATTTTAAATCAGGATATGTTTTGTATGCCGGCTATCCACTCTTTACAGAAATGAAAGGAGGAAAAGCCAAGATAAAAAAATGGAAAGCGAACAGGTCCAATGCTTATTATGGTTCCATGCTTCAGTTTATGCGCGCCATGTACAGAAATAAAGTGCCGGAATTTGGATTTGAAATGCGCCGCCTTGAAAAACTGCCTAACCTGGAAAAGCAACGTGTCCGCGCCGTGCAGGACTTTTATATTCGCGTAGTTGTTGATAAGCATGGCGTTAAGCAGGTATCAAACGATATGGAAGAACAGTTGCCACCTGACACTTTAAAATACTATAAAGAAGTTTTGCAGCAGAAAGACGTTATTGAAGTGCTCCATCCGGAAGTTATTAAGGCGGAAACAATTGCTTATGCTGAAAATGACGTAACCGCGGTGATGGATTTTAAAGATTATTTGTTGGTCACTTATCCTGCTAAAAAAGAAGAGCCAGGCTATTATGAAGGACGGCTGGGCGTTACGGCTGATCCCTATATTACCTCAGCCATAACGCTTATTAATAACAGACCGGTAAAAATTCAAAGCAATGGATCATATTACGATTCCCAGGATCTTATGAGTTCCGGGTACTGGGGCTGGCACGACAAAATGGGAACAATGCTTCCTCTTGACTATAAGGAGCAATGAGCTATCAGCTATCAGCTATTAGCTATCAGCTTTGAGCCTGTTACGACTAACCGATAGTTCATTCTCTCATTTGGGATTTGGATAGCCAGATTCAATTAACCCACTTATGATTTATAGACTTGGAAACCCGCTTTTGTGTCCATCCTGTTTTCAGCTCATGGCATGTAAATGTTTGGAATTAAAAAAGACGGATTAATTGTTATGATGGTGCAATCCCGAAGGGATGAAATTATTATAGAAACATGTAAACAATTTATCTAACCCCGTCGGGGTTTTGATCGGTGCGAAATATTTTGCTATAATAATTTCATCCCTTTGGGATTGGCAAAATCAAGCCTGATGCTTTAATTCTTAATCGACAAATAATATCGTTCCCTGGACCAGTATCCAGGGTTTTGACTTCATGCTCGAAGAAAGTCATTTGCAAATTTGCATATTCACACATTTGCACATTCGCTCGTCATTTTCAATTGTCCCCGCCTGAACGATTTCAGTCGGACAGGAACTTTCCATTGTCAATTAAAGCAATCCGTTCGAGGTAAGCCAATTCTTCGCCCTCTCCATCCATTTATCGGTGGTGGTTTTATTATTTAAGCCAAAACCGTGACCGCCTTTTTCATATATGTGCAGTTCAGCCGGGATTTTATTGGTGAGCAGTGCTTCATAATAACGCGTGCTATTCATGGGGTTAACGCCTCCATCATCGCTCGCATGAACGAGAAAAGCAGGAGGCGTTTCCGTTG
Organism: Danxiaibacter flavus; assembly: GCF_041060425.1. Taxonomy (NCBI): domain Bacteria; kingdom Pseudomonadati; phylum Bacteroidota; class Chitinophagia; order Chitinophagales; family Chitinophagaceae; genus Danxiaibacter; species Danxiaibacter flavus. The sequence continues at coordinate 751,608 of NZ_JAULBC010000002.1, read as the reverse complement.
TTACCTGCTGCTCGTTGGAATATTCTTTGATCTTCTCTTTAGAAGCATTTTTGCCTAATAAATTATCGCGGCTACCTATATGTCCCAGTTCATCGGTAAAGCTGATAACAGGATAAATCAGCATAGAGAAATCAGGGCGCAACGACGTGTTATTTGGATTATCAATTACCGCTTTTGTAAAGTGTGTAGATGCGGTGGAAGCAAGATGTCCGCCTGCACTAAAACCCATAATACCAATATGTGTTGGATCGATATTCCATTCAGCAGCTCTTTCGCGAACAAGTTGTATGGCTCTTTGAGCATCCTGTAGCGGACCAATTTCTTTATTCTGCATCGTTGAGTCATCTGGTAATCTGTATTTCAAGACAAATGCAGTAACACCCATTTCATTAAATACTTTGGCCACGTCTGTTCCTTCATGTCCTGATGCGAGAATGGCATAGCCTCCACCCGGACAGATAATAACCGCTGTCTTTTTTGGGGAAGGTTTAGCTGGTTTAAACACCGTCAATGTCGGCACCGTTACCTTACTGATCCTCAAAATTCCATCCTTCCCCATCTCTGATTTTTCCTTAACAGAATTGGGCTTTGTGTTTGGAACAGTATTGTATAAGGGAATTTCCTGCGCTTTTAGTTTATTCATGGCAAAAAGAGTAGTGGCTATAACAAGCATTTTTTTCATGTTGGCGAGATTTTTTAAGACAGTAAGATAGTAAGAAAGTAAGATAGTAAGACATGTAAGACAGTAAGACGTGTAAGACAGTAAGACGTGTAAGATAGTAAAATAGTAAGATCGTATCATAAAGAGAATAAGAGTATGGACGACCCTCTGGATGTGGACTTGTTGCTGATAGCTGATAGCTCATTGCTGACAGCTAAAAAGGCAGCCACAAGGGCTGCCTCCATATATAAAAAGGGTTAATCACAAATTAGAGAACCAGCAATGCATCTCCGTAGGTAAAGAAGCGGTATTTATCTTTGATCGCTTTTTTGTAAGCTTCCATTGCCAGGTCGTAACCGGCAAAGGCGCAAGTCATAATCAATAAGCTTGTCTTTGGTAAATGGAAGTTGGTTACAAGGCTGTCAGCCACATTAAAGTCGTATGGAGGATGAATGAACGTGTTTGTCCATCCCTCGCTAGGCTTCAATAATTTCTGAGCAGTGAAGCTGCTTTCCATGCCACGCATCGTAGTAGTGCCGATAGAGCAGATACGGTGACCGGTTTCTTTTGCTTTATTTACGATTTTGCAAGCCTCCTCATCAATACGATAGTATTCAGCATCCATTTTGTGTTTGCTCAGGTCTTCCACTTCAATCGGACGGAAGGTGCCAAGGCCGGTATGCAAGGTCAACTCAGCGAAACGGATCCCTTTAATTTCGCAACGTTTAATGAGCTCTTTACTAAAGTGTAAGCCTGCAGTAGGTGCTGCAACAGCTCCCTCATATTTTGCATAAACAGTCTGGTAGCGCTCTTTATCTTCTTCGTCAGGTTTACGTTTAATATATTTAGGAAGGGGCGTTTCGCCGAGGAATTCCAACATCTTTTTAAAGCTCTCATCATCATTATCCCACAAAAAGCGAATGGTACGTCCGCGGCTTGTTGTATTATCAATTACTTCTGCAACCAGCTCATCATTATCACCAAAATATAATTTATTGCCCACACGGATTTTTCTTGCGGGATCAACAATTACATCCCACAGGCGGTTGGGTTTATTTAGTTCTCTCAGTAAAAACACTTCGATTTTGGCTCCGGTTTTTTCTTTCCTGCCGTACATACGTGCAGGGAAAACCTTTGTATTGTTTACAACAAATACGTCTTTATCGTCAAAATAATCGAGAATGTCTTTAAAGTGCTTGTTTTCAATATTACCGGTTTTGCGGTAAACAACCATCATTCGGCTGTCTTCTCGGCGTTTAGTGGGGTTTTGGGCAATAAGATTAAGAGGGAGATCGAACTTAAACTGTGATAATTTCATCTGTTTACTATTTGTTTAGCTATAGTTGAAAAACCTGGCAGAAAGAGAGAAAACAGTGCAGACGTCTAAAGAATCCGGCGAAACTGTTAACCCTGAATTGTTTGGTTATTTCATGTGTTTTGTTACCTTGTACAACCCCACATGCAGCTCGCCGCCGCCTTACGGGGCGGTTAACGTCATGTTACGGCATGATTCTAAAAGCTTGCAAAAGTAAGATATAAAAAATTATTTTGCTAAAAAAATAATGTTATTTGCTGTGGTTAGAATATATTTAGTTGAGTTACAGTTATTAAGTATTTGCTAAATTCAAGTATATATTACCCTGCTGTAATCGCTAATGATAAAACCTACCAACATGTCATCCAACAGAAGGAACTTTTTAAAACAACTGGGTAGCTCTGCAATTGTTATTGGAGCGGGTTCTTTGCAGGATCTTGCAGCAAGAGAAAGGCATGAACGGATTGTTCTGCAGTCAAAAAGCAGGTATGCGGCCAACGACAAATTAAGAATTGCAACTATTGGTATGGGAATCATGGGATACAATGACACCCAAACTGCCATTAAAGTGCCCGGCGTTGAGCTTGTAGCGTGTTGTGATCTGTATTCCGGCAGGTTGCAAAGGGCACAGGAACTGTATGGAAAAAATATTTTTATTACGAAAGATTACAAAGAGATCCTCGATCGAAAAGATATTGATGCGGTTATTGTTGCAACCAGTGATAACTGGCACAGCACCATTTCCATTGATGCATTACATAAAGGCAAGGCCGTTTATAGCGAAAAACCTATCGTGCACAAGTTTGAGCAAGGCTGGCAAGTGATCAATGCACAGAAGGAAACAAAAAGGCCCATGCAAATCGGCAGCCAGCGTATCAGCAGTATGGTGTTTGCCAAGGCAAAAGAACTGTACAAGGCTGGCGATATAGGAAAGATTAACTCTGTGGAAGCTGTCTTTAACAGGCAGAGCGCATTGGGTGCATGGGAGTACACAATTCCTTTGGATGCTTCTGCCAAAACAGTGGATTGGGAAAGGTACCAGGCACTGGCAGCTAACAAAACACCTTATGATGAAAAGAAATTCTTCTGGTGGCGCAATTACCGTGATTTCGGAACCGGCGTCGCGGGCGACCTCTTTGTTCACCTGCTTACCGGGCTGCATTATATCACCGATTCAAAGGGACCGTCATCCATTTACTCTATTGGTGGATTAACTTATTGGAAAGACGGGAGAGATGTTCCTGATGTGATGACCGCAGTGCTGGAATATCCTGAAACCAAAGAGCACTCCGCGTTCCAGGTTGTATTGCGCGTAAATTTTGTTAGCGGCGAAGGAGATACGGGCTATACACGCATCACAGGAACAGAAGGCGTTATGGAAATGGGGTATAACGGTTTTACAATTAAAAAGAATAAAATGGCCAGGGCTCCGGGATACGGAGGTTGGGATGCATTAAGCACATATCCCGAATCAATGCAAAAGCAAATTGTTGAAGCCTATAACAAAAAATACAGCAAGGCAGACCAGGAGATTCCCAAACTGCCATCAGTGACCTACTCTGCCCCCAAAGACGAAGATGAACATTACGCTCACTTCGCCAACTTTTTTGATGCGGTACGCAATGGCACTCCCGTTATAGAGCCACCTGAGTTTGGTTTCCGCGCTGCCGGCCCATGCCTGGCCTGCAACGAAAGTTACTTCCAGAAGAAAGTGATTCATTGGGACGGTGAGAATATTAAAACTGTTTAATTGGTAAATGTGCGAATTTGCGAATGTGCAAATGAAGTAACCGCCATTCTTACATGTCTGACGTAAGAATAAGCTATTCGATCATTCGCACATTTACACATCTGCACATTTGCACATTTGCACATCTGCACATTCGCACATTAAATAAGTCCTTCATCCGCAAAACTGAAATAACCTTCTTCACCTACAATAATGTGATCAAGAAGTTTGATGTCGAAATAGATCGCAGCTTCTTTTATTTTTTGTGTGAGTTGTTTGTCGGCGGCACTTGGTCTGATGTTTCCGCTTGGATGATTATGGCAAATAATAATGTTTGTTGCATAGTGCTCCAGCGCTTTCTTTATAATGATTCTAGGATCAGCAACGGTACCAGTAATGCCACCTATGCTGATAATTTCATGGTGTTCAATTTTATTAGCATTGTTGAGAAAGATAGCCGCAAACAGCTCAATTTTCTTGTATTGCAGTAACGCTTTAAAATAATTAGCGACATCACTGCTCTTGGTAATAACTAATTTCGTATTAGTAGCTACTGTTCTTCTTACACCTAATTCCAATGCTGCTGCTATAGTAATTGCTTTAACCTGCCCAATGCCTTTTATTTTTAATTGCACAATTTCTTTTACAGAAAGGGAGCCCAGTTTCTGCAAATCATTATTCACCTGTTTTAATAACTCTTTAGAAAGATCAACTGCGCTTTTGTCCTTGTTTCCATTGTTGATAAGAATAGCTAAAAGCTCTGAATTGCTGAGAGATGAAGGGCTGTTTGCTAATAGTTTTTCTCGGGGTCTGTCATCAACAGCCCAGGCTTTTATGCCAGAATTTTTCATGCGGGAATAGAAGTTTTTAATAATATATCCACAAGGTTAAAAAAAATACTAATGAAAATAAAAAATTGCTTGTATTACATAAATGCAAGACTTTATCTTCGCCGCATATTTTATTCAATATGAGTCCTTCAGTAAAAATTTTTTCTGGTACCGGCTCCCGCGAATTAGCTGAGAAAATAGCCAATTGCTTCGGCGCTTCACTCGGCAAGGTAAATGTCCAGAAGTTCAGTGATGGAGAGTTTCAACCCATATTTCTTGAGAGTATCCGTGGAGATTATGTTTTCCTGGTGCAAAGCACATTTGCGCCCATGGATAATTTGATGGAGTTGTTGTTGATGATTGATGCCGCAAAAAGGGCAAGTGCTTATAAAATAATCGCTGTAATTCCCTACTATGGCTTTTCAAGACAGGATAGAAAAGATAAACCGCGTGTAGCCATTGGTTCTAAACTGGTAGCCACTTTATTGGAAGCTGCCGGTGCTAACAGGGTGATAACCATGGATTTGCATGCAGCTCAAATTCAGGCTTTCTTCGAAATACCGGTGGATCATTTGGACAGCTCTGCAATTTTTATCCCTTATATTGAGCAATTACAGCTTGAAAACCTTACCTTTGCGGCCCCTGACGTGGGAAGTACAAATCGCGTAAGGGAAATTGCCAGCTATTTTAATGCTGAAATGGTGATCTGCGATAAGCACCGCAAACGTGCAAATGAAATAGCAAGCATGGTTGTGATAGGAGATGTGGTTGGAAAAGATATAGTGCTCATTGATGACATATGTGATACGGGCGGAACACTGGCAAAAGCAGCCGGCTTATTAATGGATAAAGGTGCAAAGAGTGTAAGGGCCTTATGTACGCATCCAATCTTAAGTGGCAATGCATATAAAACAATAGAGGGAAGCGTTCTGGATGAATTGGTGGTTTGCGATACAATTCCGCTCAAACAGGAAAGCTCCAAAATAAAAGTTCTTTCAGTGGCCGATCTTTTTGCAATTGCGATCAGAAACGCTTATGAAAATAAAAGTATCAGCAGTTTGTTTATGCACTCGCAGTTAAGAAGCAAGGGACTTTAGACAAACAAGAACAAGTGTTCATAATAATTCTAAAATAAAAACGATGAAATCAATTACAATCGAAGGACAACTGAGGACCGAATTTGGCAAAAAAGCCACCCGCCAGATACGCTCTCAGGAACAAGTGCCAGGTGTAATTTACGGGGGTGCCCAGGAAATTAATTTTTCCGCTTCCGAAAAAGCCTTTAAACCATTGGTTTATACTCCAGACTTTCAGATAGCGGAAGTTCAGGTAGATGGCAAAACTTACAGATGTATTCTGAAAGATCTTCAATTTGACAAAGTAAGTGACGAACTGATCCACGTAGACCTGCTTGAGCTGGTTGAAGACAGGGCAGTTATTGCTACTTTACCGTTGAAATTTACAGGTAGCGCTGCTGGTGTTAAAGCTGGTGGTAAATTGATTACCAAAATGAAAGCGCTGAAGGTAAAAACTTTACCTAAAAACCTGAAAGAAAGCATTGAAGTAGATATTACCGAGCTTGAATTGAACGGCAACATCCGCGTTGAAGATGTGAAAGCTGATGGCATGGAGATCTTAAACTCTCCACGTATTCCTATCGCTTCAATCGTGATGACTCGTCAGTTGAAACAGGAAGAAGCAGCCGCTGAAAAGAAAAAATAAGCGGATCTTTAAGATAATTAGCTATGAAAGCCCTGTACTTTGTGCAGGGCTTTGTTTTTAACCCTTTGTTTTATATGAGCAAGTTTTTGATTGTTGGGTTGGGAAATATAGGTGCAGAATATGCGCATACCAGGCATAATATAGGTTTTGATGTAGTAGAGGCTTTTGTGGCAAAACATGGTGGTGCATTCCGGACCGACAGACTGGCGGAAGTTGCAGAGGTAAGATGGAAAGGCAAGATCTTTATCTGCATAAAGCCCACTACGTATATGAACCTAAGCGGAAAGGCTTTCCGGTACTGGATGGATAAAGAGAAAGTGCCGTTGGAAAATACACTCACTATTGTCGATGAATTGGCTTTGCCTTTATCTAAAATACGTATAAGGCCCGGGGGAAGCGATGGCGGCCACAACGGCCTGCGTGATATACAGGCAACGGTTGCAACCGATAAATACCCCAAGCTGCGCTTTGGGATAGGCAACAACTACCCAAAGGGAATGCAAATTGATTTTGTATTGGGAAAATGGTTTCCCGAAGATGTGCCACTCGTTAACCGCAAGATTGAGAAATGTGTTGAGGTTATTGAAAGCTTTGCAACCACGGGCATAGAAAGGACCATGAACCAATATAACAAGCACGAATTTGTTTAAGCTTTTAAGAATGTATTATCGTTCCGGACTATGTAAAGAAATATTAAAAATCTTACGCTGTGATTTAAACTGGAATGAAATGTTTTCCTAAATTAGCAAATGATATAACACAAGTAGTGATACCTGAACTGATATGAGAGACGAGTATTAATATTTTTCGCGCTACCTGGTTAATATTACTAAACACAATATCTATGAAGATTTTTTGCGTAGGAAGAAATTATGCTGATCATGCTAAGGAATTGAAAAACGAGGTGCCCGAAGAGCCGGTGATTTTTATTAAACCGAAGAGTGCATTGCTTCAGTCGAATACTCCATTTTATTACCCGGAATTTTCGAATGAGCTTCATTATGAGGCTGAATTGGTATTGCGTATATCAAAAAATGGAAAGTATATTCAGCAGCATCATGCCAACAAGTATTACAATGCCATTACGGTGGGGCTTGATTTTACGGCGAGGGACGTTCAGAATGAATTAAAGAAAAAAGGATTGCCCTGGGAAAAGGCTAAAGCCTGGGATAATTCTGCTGTAATTGGCAAATGGATCGATATGACGCCTGAGAATATCAAAAAGCCATTCAATTTTTCTTTGAATCTAAATGATGAACAGGTTCAGAGAGCGAGCAGCACCGAAATGATCTTTTCATTTGATAAGATCATTTCCCACATATCTCAGTATTTCTCTATTAACATTGGTGATATGGTTTTTACCGGCACTCCGGCGGGTGTTGGCGAATGTGTGGTTGGTGACAACCTGAAAGGTTATATAGAAGATGTTGAAATGTTTGAACTTGACATACGATAAGTAAATAAACCTGGAAAAGGTAGGAATTAAAGCCTTGATGTTTATCTGAAAACATCAGGGCTTTGGTTTTTGGTAGCAAACCGCGCCTGGACTAAAAATTTACTTTGATCCCTGCTTTAAAGTAAACCGGCGTTCCCGGAGTAAAGTTGATTTCGTCAACAGGAACTGATTCATTCTTTAATCTCGATACGGTTTCAAACTGGGCTTCTTTCCAGTCAACATTAAACAGGTTTTGCACCTGCAGCGTCATTTCCCAATGTTTTCGTGTATAAGCAAGTGCAAGATCGTTCACAAAATACCCTTTGGCAGTAAGCGTATTGTCTTCATTGGCCGGTCTGTCCTGCATATACCGGTAACGAAGATTGGCTGATAAATTGGCAGGCAATTTTACCGAAACGCCTCCGGTACTTGTAAACTTAGGAGCCAGTGGAACATACGACTCACTTTTTTCTACACCCATATATCTTGCATGGGCATAATTTACATCTGCGTCAAGATATAACCAACTTACCGGCTGATAGCGCATGCTTACATCAATCCCCACCCGTTGCGTTTTTCCGGAGGGTTCCACTGTAGCCTCATCGCCTACATATACAAATTCCTGTTGCAGGTATAAATACCACAATGCGGGCTGAATAACCAATTTGGAGCCTGGTTTGATAATGGCCCCAAAATCTCCGCCGATGGAGTACGGAAGTGTTTTGTAACCATTTTGTTCTATTACAACGCGCATATCATTTGAGTGGAAACTCATTCCTGTTTTTATATACCATTGGAGTTGTTGGTTGGGTGTGTAACTGAAGTTTAGTTTCGGGCTTAGCGCTGTGGCCTGAACGCCCTGCGTAATATGTGAGCCGCTGAGTTTGTCATGGTAATTAAAAATGAAATGGTCAATACGTAAAGCCGGATTGATCATCCATTTGCCTGAACGCCATTGCGCCTGCGTGTAGGCATATAGATTAGTCTCTGTGCCGTTGCCCCAGGATCTTCTGTGAAGTAACGAATCTCTTTGGTAAACGTGATTTAGTTCAAGATCATTGATATCATCCATTCTTAAGCCAACACCTGATTCCCATGTAAGATCGCTTTTGTCAAAAAAGGATCGTTTAGAATATTTATGATCAAATCCATAAATATTCCTGCTTTCTTTTTGATTGATTTCATCTCCATTAACCGGATCGTTCAGGAAAAAAGTAAAATTTGAGTAGAGGTTAAATGTATACTTTGAATAATAGAAAAAGCTTTGCCAGTCTTCCCTGTCACTTATCCTGTATTTATATTTCAGAGCGATGTTTGTTCTGCTGGTGTTGCCTCCTTCTGTTGAATCAATAGACCCCCATCGTGTAATAATACTCTGTTCAACCGCACGGTCGGGAATCTGACCAGATGCGTTCCAGTTTGAGTTAAACGTAGATGCCTGAAAACTTACATAACTCCGGTCATTAATCTGGTGATTGAATTTGCCGAAAAGATTTAATCTGTTGAAGTTTTGCTTTACGTCAAAAGGGCCATTGGTGAAATTATATTCGCCAGCGATATATGCATTTGTTTTAGCAGCTTGTTGTTGATTATTATTATCAATGAGATTAAACATGCCCACCGTACGAAGCGTGTTAAATGACCCTGCTTCAACTTTAACCATGTTGTTATCCAGGCGGTCATACGTTGACATATTTACATAACCAGCTGTTGAAAAATCCCCTTTATCCGCATAATAGCCGCCTTTTCCGAAATCTATGTCTTTAATTGTCTCAGGAATAAGAAAGTGAAGATCAGCGTAGCCCTGGCCATGTGCATGAGATACCATATTTACAGGCATTCCATCTGCTGTAACACGCACATCTGTGCCATGGTCGCAATCAAATCCGCGGAGAAAAATCTGCTCCGCCTTACCACCGCCGGCGTGCTGGGCTATAAAAAGACCTGGTACTTTCCGAAGAAGGTCCTGGGCAGAATTTACTGGTGTCATTTTTAGATCAACATTCATTACTTGTCCGCTGACAGAACGAGATCCATTTACCGTTACCTGTCCTAATTGTACTTCAATTTCTTTTAATAGGATATGCAGGTTGTTGTTTTCGCCGTTTAGCTGTATTTTAAACAGTTCGTAACCAATATGACTAATTATAAGAGTGTCAGGAAACTTTGAAACCTTGATGGAAAAATTACCATCGTGTGCTGAATGGCTATGTGTGCCGCCACTTTTGAGCATAACTGTAACATCCTCCAGGGGCTCATTGGTTTCAAAATCATTCACGGAACCGCTAACAAGCTTTTGTGCCCGCAAAAAATAAAAGCAAGTGATTAAGACGCCAATTAGTAACGCTCTCTTTCTCATGTTCAACTACTGTAAGAATATGATCTGGAATATGTACGGAATTATTTCAGACGAAGATTTTCAGATCAAAAATTTGCGCGAAAGTAAGCTATTGGGGGAAATGACGGGAAGCATGGGGCTTTGATAGCGTAACCACGGATGACCTTAGAATTTTCATCCGTGGTTTTCTGTAAAATGAACACTATATTTCAACTTCGTGTATCTTCTCAAACTAAACTGGCTGAAGATATTGCGCATAAGCATAGCCTTCTGCGCCGCCATCGGTGCGGATTAACCACCATTGATCGTTGGCTTTGCTTACCAACGTAACAATTTCATCATGGGCAGCTTTTCCTGCAATTGGCTGATCGGTACCCGGACCTTTTCTAATATTCAGGTTAGTGCTTTCTGTTACAACCTTCAGTTTGCCGCCATCAATTGCGCCGGTTACATTTACATTTAATATCAGGTCACCCGCCCTGAAATCAGGATCGATCTTTCCATAAATGTCCCAAAGCTGATCCTTTACGGCTCCGCTGGGCGCATCTCCGTCAACATATAAAACGCCATCCTGCTCCCGCGCCTGCAAATTGGCTACACCGGAAGAAGAAGCCGCATCAAGCAATTCTTTGTATTTGTCCTGAAGTGCCATATGAGTTTATTTAATGGTTAGCTTATTTTCGATTTTTTTGGGTTTAAGTGCACTTAATTTCTGCATGAGCTTCGGCAGGTCGGCCCTTTTTATCTCGCCTGTTAATGTAACTACTCCATCCTTTACGCTGGCCTCAACTCCCGGATGATCTTTTATGGCATCAGTTACATTTTTAGATAGCGGCTCATCTGCAGAAATTGTTACGGGAGCCTGAACCGGCGGTGGTGGTGGCGCCATAACAGTACTGTTGTTTACTACAGATTTAACGCCCTTAACACCTTTTGCTATCTCTTCTCTCTTTGCCTTGCATTCTCCGTCTTTACACTCGCCACCTATTGTTGCTACCCCATTCATTACATCAACGGTCAGTGTTCCCATGCTGGCCATTGGATCAGCCTGTATTGCTTTTTCAACATTCGCTTTAATGTCCGCATCCTTCGGGCCGCACGATGTAAACATCACCGGTATAAGTATTGTAAACAGCAACAAAAGCCTGTTTAAGATCTGTTTTTTCATATTTTGTTTTTTTGATGATGAAATAAAACAACTGATCTGAGCGCTGCGAATGACAAGTTTATTTTTCCGGCTACAATCTTCTAAATAACAATGTGATCCAGGTCGCCAGCAAATGAAAAGGTAAGGTATGGCGTCAATAAAAAACTGATCATCGCAGCTTCAAATTAATACTGGCAAAACAACTGCCATTAATACAAACAACCCCTCTTTTTGTTTAAAACCGAAAAAAGTGTGGCACACAAAGTCGCATTGGAACTGAACCTTCACGCATTAAGATCTTCAGATGTTTTTTCATATTTAAGTGAGTGTCACACTCATAAATGAACGAAGTGACCAATGACGCACCCACCAGTGTTGCTTTAAATCCATGATCACACAACATCACCAGGGCATCGCCGAAAATGCCTTATTTATTCAAAAAATAATTAATAAGAAGTTTTGACAGATGGTGAGTATCTGTCGTAAAAACTGTTTTTCAACCTGATATAGCCTCCGATCTGCACATCTTTTTAAAAATTAGAAACATATTAACCTCTTACGGGTTATTTTTGTGACCTAATAAACTAGCACAATGAAATTTGGAGTTGTTGTTTTTCCCGGTTCTAATTGCGACAGAGACATGCGCGACGCCTTACAGAATGACCTTAATAAAGAAGTGATTATGCTTTGGCATAAGGATAAAGACCTTAGCATGTTTTCTACCGATGATTGCATTATCCTTCCAGGTGGTTTTTCTTATGGTGACTATCTGCGTTGCGGCGCAATTGCCCGTTTTAGCCCAATGATGCAGAGCGTTATAGATTTTGCCAACAGGGGAGGAAAAGTATTGGGGGTTTGCAACGGGTTCCAGATTTTATGTGAAAGCGGTTTATTGCCTGGTGTTTTACTTCAAAATGCCAACCAGCAATTTATCTGTAAAAATGTTCACATTAGCAATGGTAATGGGAAAGCATATAAAATTCCTGTTGCACATGGTGAAGGACGCTATTATGCAGATGAAAAAACACTGGATGAACTGGAAGCCAACGGACAGGTTATTTTCCGTTACACGCACGAGGATGGCACTGTTGATGAAATCTACAATCCAAACGGTGCAATAAGAAGCATTGCCGGTATAAAAAACAAAGCAGGAAATGTTTTTGGCATGATGCCGCATCCTGAAAGAGCTACTTCTGAAGAACTAAGCAATTTAGACGGCAGGGAAATTTTCAGAATACTTGGCTTGAATTGATATCCTGTCGCGTCAAAAAATTTTACAAGCGTTATGAAATATTTGTTTTCTCTTATTTTAAGCTGCATCGGCCTTACTGCAATGGCGCAAATTAAAGACCCGGTTCAGTGGAGCTACGCCGCTAAGAAAAAGACAGCCAACGAATATGACCTGGTGATAACGGCAACTATTCCGTCGCCCTGGCATATATATTCTCAAAACACTGGCAAAGGGCCAGTACCTACAAGCATTAATTTTAAAGCGAATCCGTTGGTTACCTTAAACGGAAAAGCAAAAGAAAATGGAAAGCTGGAAAAGACTTACGATGAGAACTTTAAAACAAATGTGCTGTACTACTCCAACAAAGTAGAATTTGTACAAACATTAAAACTGAAAAGTGCTGTAAAAACAAATATCAGCGGCACAGTTGAATATATGGTATGTGACGATCACCAGTGTTTGCCGCCCACTAAAAAAGCATTTGACGTAAAACTTGACTAGGGACAACAGATGCTGAAAGGCACTTTATCGTAAATCGTGCACAGTTGGTTTATCGGGTCAAATTGTTGAAGTTTTTAACGAGGGCTGGTATTTATCTTTAATTTTTGGGCATGAAGCGATTTATACTTGTATTAGTACTTCTTACAGGAATTTTTAAAATAGTAGCTGCACAGGATGGTTCAAAACCTGTGCAGTTTTCTTTTTCTACAGAACGGGCGAACGATTCGGTTGTTTTCCTGAACATTAAAGCGATAATTGAAAAAGGTGCGCAACTCTTTTCCACTAAAAAAGTCAACCCAGACGATGCATTTGTGTCTTCTGTTCAGTTTGATTCGACTACCTCTACATTATCTGCAAACAATGATACTGTAGTAGAAAAGGGCGTTTTAAAAACAGCGAAAGATGCAGGAAATCCAGCCTCTGAATACAGGTTTTATGAGGACAGCGTGATATTTAGTTATCCATTACACATAAAAGCTGAAGACAGTGCAACTGTGAAGGGAAGTGTTGCATGGCTGGCGAAAAAGAATGATGAATTTCCTAATGACGAAGCGAAGTTTAATGTGAAGGTCGCCGCTACAGCTGCCAAAGCAACACCTGCCACAACCAACGATCTTGAAGGAAAATCACTCAGCAGCGTTTTCTGGTTGTGTTTTGTTACCGGCCTTGTGGCTATGTTCACACCTTGTGTGTTCCCTTTAATACCTGTTACAGTAAGTTTCTTTCTTAAAAGAAGCAAGACCAAACAACAAGGGATCCGCAATGCCTCATGGTATTCGTTGAGCATTATTCTTATCTACACCATCCCTACAATTATCATCACCAAAATATTTGGTGACCAGGCATTGTATAAGCTCTCTATACATCCTGTAACAAACCTGCTGTTCTTTGCAATCTTTATATTGTTTGGTATTTCATTGCTGGGCGCTTACGAGCTCGCACTCCCCAGTAAATGGGCCAACTCATCGGACCAGCAGGCAGGTAAAGGAGGTTTCAGAGGTATATTCTTTATGGCACTTACGCTGGTGATTGTTTCGTTCTCCTGTACAGGTCCAATCGTAGGATTATTGTTAGGCAGTACTTCGCAAAGCGGTACTACCTTAGCTCCTATACTGGGAATGCTTGGCTTTGGTGTTGGCCTGGCTTTGCCTTTCACCATTTTTGCGTTGTTCCCATCTGTGATGCAGTCATTACCCAAAAGCGGCGGTTGGCTTAACAGTGTGAAAGTTGTTTTCGGGTTTGTTGAACTGGCACTGGCATTGAAGTTTTTGAGCAATGTAGATCTTATCTATCACTGGCAGTTATTAAACAGGGATGTATTCCTTGCCATCTGGATTGCCATTGCATTGTTGCTTACATTATACTTGCTTGGTAAGATCAAATTCTCTCACGACAGCGATTTAAAACATGTAAGTGTAACAAGGTTGTTCTTTGCTATAGCCTCATTTACTTTTGCAATTTATCTCGTTCCGGGATTGTGGGGAGCGCCGTTAAAACCATTAAGCGGATTGATTCCGCCGGCTTCAACACAAAGCTTTAACCTGGACGAATTGCAGTATAAGATTGGTAGTGCTCGGGCTCAGGCAACTTCATCTTCTGACGCTCAGGCAAAGCCGCCGGTTAAACTTACAGATAAGTTGAAAGTACCATTTGGCCTGACAGCATACTTTGATCTTGACGAAGGGCTGGCTGCTGCCAAAGCGCTGAACAAGCCTGTAATGCTTGATTTTACAGGACATTCCTGCGCTAACTGCCGTAAGATGGAAGAGCAGGTCTGGAAAAATCCGGAAGTATTGCAAAGAATGAAAGAAGATTTTGTATTAATTAGTCTTTACGTAGACGAATCTACAGAGTTAACCGATGCTGAAAAATATAAGAACAGTAAGGGCGAATTAATAGAAACTGTGGGTGATAAAAACCTTGATTACGAAAAGCAGACTTTTGGCTTTAACGCACAACCATTGTATATGTTTCTCGATCTTGATGGGAAGCCGTTAAGCGACGTGAAATATGGATACGATTCCGATGTTCAAAAATTCATTGATCACCTGGAAGCAGTAAAGGCAGAGTTTAAAAAAAGACAGAAATAAACAATCGAAATCAAAATCAATCGACCGATAAAACGAAAAAATCCCCTCCTGAAAAAAGGGGATTTTTTTATAGCGGTATTTTCATAAAAAACTGGTTGTTACATTGAGAGAACCAGGCTATTGAATAAACAGGGGGAAACATTAAACCTGCCCGGCTTTCCATGTAACAATGATTTATGTCCAATAACCAAATAAGATTTGAGGTTGAGTTATAATGAAATTTGCTTTTCCATCATCATTTTACGCAAGTTGATCAATCCGTATCTCATTCTTCCCAAAGCAGTATTGATGCTGCAATTAGTAACCTTGGCAATATCCTTAAAGCTTAGGTCTCCAAAATGGCGCAGTACAATTACTTCTCTTTGTTCTTCAGGAAGCAGCTCCAGCATGCGGTGAACCCTCTCATGGCTTTGAGCTTTCATCAACTTTTGTTCCGGCGTTTCATCAGCGAAATACAATACCTCAAATATGTCCTTGTCGTCGCTGGTTACAATCGCCGGTGTGCGCTTAATTTTTCTAAAATAATCTACACACAGGTTGTGCGCTATTCGCATGGCCCATTGTAAAAACTTTCCCTCTTCATTATACCTGCCGGTGCGCAGCGTATCAATGATTTTTATAAAAGTCTCCTGGAACAGATCTTCTGCCAGGTACTTGTCTTTTACAAGGAAAAATATTGATGTATATAGCTTGTCTTTATATCTACTGATCAACTCTTCAAAAGCGGGGATACTACCGTTCTGAAATGCATTAACCAGTTGAGTGTCGGTGGTCTGGCTGAAACTTCTCATATTACGGGGCATTAGATTTTTAATTGTTAAATAATTAAAGCCGGGTAAATGTGTTTGAGTAAAGTTTCAACCTATAGGCAAAAAATTGTTTTGAACTATGTGAAGATAATGTGAATTCCACATATTCCAAATAGGAGCGCTGCATTAAGGTTGCAAAAATTTTGTGAAAGAAATGGGAATGAAATAAGAAATTCTTTTTCATGGTGATATTGGTTTTGTTAAAAGTAAAGCTTGTTAAACCTTCAGATACTTTCTTTGGGCGTTTTTAATTATTTTATAATATGTGCAGGCCTTAACTCCGATCATAATTGGTCCCTATAAATTCAAAACCCTAAAAGCGAACAGTTTGCAGCGGAATCCGACTTCAGAGATAATATATATCAGCTTTAATTCTCCTGAATTCCTGAAGCCTTAAGCCTCATTCCTTTTTTTTCATTTTAACGCCCGTTTTAACATCGTACACCTTACATCGTACATCTAAAATCGTACATCGTACACTCCCTCATTATTTCTCATTTTGCTAAAAAAATTAGATTTATTAATTTGCCTCCTGTTATGGCAGAAAAAACTTCGGTAAAGAATAAAAGGAGTGTTGTTCAGAAGAAGGAAAGCCTCCACGGTTTGGATTCAATAACAGTAAAGGGTGCCAGGGTTCACAATCTCAAGAATGTAACAGTCGATTTTCCAAGAAACAAACTTATTGTAGTAACAGGTGTGTCGGGAAGTGGGAAGTCTTCGCTTACAATTGATACCCTTTTTGCAGAAGGGCAACGCCGCTATGCAGAAAGTTTGAGTGCCTATGCACGCCAGTTCATGGCGCGCATGGTAAAGCCCGATGTGGACTATATCAAAGGCCTTTGTCCCGCAATCGCAATCGAGCAAAAAGTTATTACGCGTACGCCGAGAAGTACGGTTGGTAGTATGACTGAAATATATGACTACCTGCGTCTTTTATATGCGCGGGTAGGAAAGACTATTTCACCGGTAAGCGGGAAAGAAGTGCGCAAAGATGATGTAGCCGATGTTATTAACTATATAAAGGAAGTTCCGCACGGCGGCCGCATTGTTATTATCGTCCGGTTTAAACAGCATGCAAAAAGAGATGCGAAAGAGGAACTGAATATTTTGGTACAAAAGGGTTTTTCCCGCTTGTATATTGACCGGCAACCTGAACGCATTGAAGACCTTCTTGAGCTGACAGATAAAGAACTGAAGAAAAAACTGACAGCCGGTGCGTATGTGTTGGTAGACCGTATTGTTGCCAAAGACTTTGATGAGGACGACATACATCGTTTAAGCGACTCTGTGGGTACCGCGTTTTATGAAGGTGAAGGAGAAATGTTCCTCGAAGTAAACGGAGAAGAACTGCATCATTTCAGCAATAAATTTGAGCTGGACGGAATGCAGTTTGAGGAACCTGTTCCTAATCTTTTTTCATTTAATAATCCCTTTGGCGCCTGCCCAACATGCGAGGGCTTTAGCCAGGTGCTTGGACTTGACGAGGACCTGATCATTCCGGATAAAAGACTTAGCGTGTATGAAAGTGCGGTTGCTCCATGGAAAGGAGAGAAGCTCGGCTGGTGGCGTGATCAGTTTGTGAAAGGTGCAAGATCTATCGATTTTCCCATTCATAAACCTGTAATGGATCTGACGCCGTCTCAATACAATCTTTTGTGGAAGGGACAGGGAAATGTGTATGGCATCGACGATTTCTTTAAAGAGGTTGAACAGAACCTTTACAAAGTTCAATACAGGGTATTGTTAAGCCGTTATCGCGGCAGAACAACATGTCATGATTGTAATGGCTATCGCTTAAGAAAAGAAGCACTGTATGTGAAAGTTAGCGATAAACATATTGGTGAGTTGTGTGAAATGCCGGTAAAGGATCTGAAAAAATGGTTTGATGATATTGCTCTTTCAGCGCATCAGCAACAGGTGGCGAAAAGGATATTGCTGGAGATCAACCAACGCTTGCAAACACTGCTGGATGTTGGTTTGGGTTATCTTACATTAAGCCGTCTTGCCAATTCTTTAAGTGGTGGAGAAAGCCAGAGAATACAGCTTACACGCAGCCTGGGAAGTAATCTTACCAATTCCTTATACATTTTGGATGAACCATCAATTGGACTTCATTCACGCGATACTGAACGATTGATTCATGTGCTGAAACAATTGCGTGATGCGGGCAATACAGTCGTTGTTGTTGAGCATGATGAGATGATGATGCGTGAAGCTGATCATATTATCGATATGGGGCCGCTTGCTTCACATCTTGGTGGTGAAGTGATAGCTGCAGGAAACTATGACGAGATCATTCATAACCCTGAAAGTCTGACGGGTAAGTACTTAAGTGGAGAGCTTTCCGTAAGTACTCCTTCGCGTAGCAGAAGATGGAACCGCAGTGTAAGTATTGAGGGCGCGAGACAAAATAATCTGAAGGATATCTCAGTGGAATTTCCGCTGAATGTGCTTTGTGTTGTAAGTGGTGTAAGCGGTAGCGGAAAAACAACATTGGTTAAGCAGATCTTGTATCCGGGACTAAAGAAACTAAAAGGTGAATTTGTAGATAAGGTTGGCTTACATAAAGCCATCACCGGTGATATTGAGTATATTTCACAGATTGAGCTGGTGGACCAGAATCCCATCGGAAAATCATCGCGTAGTAACCCTGTCACTTACATTAAAGCATACGATGAAATAAGAGATTTATTTGCCAAACAACCGCTTGCTAAAATGCGTGGTTTTATGCCAAAGCATTTTTCTTTCAACGTGGATGGCGGAAGATGTGATGCTTGTAAAGGTGAAGGAGAACAGATAGTTGAAATGCAGTTTCTTGCTGATGTGCATTTGACTTGCGAAGTATGCGGCGGCAAGAAGTTTAAGGAAGAAGTACTGGAAGTAAAATACAAGGATAAAAGTGTGTATGATGTGCTTGAGATGAGTGTTGATGAAGCGATCGATTTCTTCAAGGATGAAAAGGGTCTTGCCAAAGCGCTGCAACCATTGCAGGATGTTGGTTTGGGTTATGTGAAACTCGGCCAAAGCAGTGATACTTTAAGTGGTGGAGAAGCACAACGTGTAAAGCTTGCGTCGTTCCTGGGGAAAGGCAGATCGACCGGGCATATCCTGTTTATCTTTGATGAGCCTACTACCGGTTTGCACTTTCACGATATCAATAAGTTACTGGCATCTTTTAATGCGTTGATTGAGCAGGGACATTCACTCCTTGTGATAGAACACAATACCGATGTTATTAAAAATGCCGACTGGATCATTGATCTTGGTCCTGAAGCTGGTGATGCCGGCGGTAATCTGGTATTTGCCGGAAAACCTTCCGAACTAAAGAAAGTAAAAGAAAGCTATACAGGGAAGTTTTTATAAAATTCAAAAGTAAAAAGTCAAAATTCAAAAAAGTGCGGAATTGATTATCGTTTGTAGCCAGCTTTCCAGAAAAGAGGGCTGTCAGCAAAAAAACATAACCACTCCGAATAACGTTTTGAATTTTGACTTTTTACTTTTGAATTTAAATTTCCTTATAACCAACTTAAGCTTTGCTTTAAGCAGAGAAAACAGTTGCAACCCTAATGGTGAATTTGTACTTTATAATACTCAAAATCCTTCATTATGAAAAAGTACACGTTCCCTATTTGCACTTTCATTTATCTGTGTTTTTTTCTTTCTGCACATGCCCAGCAAACGATGCCTCTTACAAGCTCCTCTGATGATGCTAAAAAACTGGTCGGTAGCGGCATGATGCATCTCGTTAATGTGGAATATGAAGAGGCTTACGATGACTTTGATGATGCCGTAAAATTGGATCCGAATTTTGCCCTGGCACATTTCTTTAAAGGAAGACTCAGCTTCGGGGAATCCAGAACCAAATGCTTTGCTATGGCGCAACAAGCTGCCGCAAACACTACAGATGCGGAAAAGCTCCTGGTATCTGTAGCCGACACATCACTTAACCAGAAAGGCCGCCACGAAATTTTTGCCAAGTTGCATGATATGTATCCCGAAGATCCGGTGCTGGAAGACTTTTATGTAATGTCTGAACCAGACAGCACCACACGGGTAAAACTTTTGGAAGAACAGGTTGCAAAATTTCCGAACAGTCCGGAAGTGTACAATCAAATGGGATATTACTACATGATGGCCAGGAAAGACAATACCAAAGCCAAAGAATGCTTTGAAAAATATTTAGCCATGTATCCTGATGGGTACAATCCTTATGATTCAATGGGTGAATATTACCTGAATACGGGAGACAAGGAAAATGCGAAAAAATATTATTTGAAAAGCCTGGAAAGATGTCCGAGCTCTTTTAGTTCCCAGACAAAATACCAGGAACTCACCAAAGACGATAAAAAATAAAAGGCAAACAAAAGACCTGGCTAATCGAACAATCTGCCAGGTCTTTTGCTCATATAAATAAAGTGTCGGCCGCGTCAACGATTCTTTGTAAACAACTGGTAAAGCTTAAGGCACAAATCCTAATGCTTAAAGCTGAGCGAAGCGAAGTTTTTTAAACCATTTAAGAAATATAAGAGCGAATAAGAATTTTGCTCAGGATAATAACACTTAAACGACAATACATTTACTTAGCAAGATCGGACCTTCACCATTGACCTTGACTATTCACAAATTTAGTTCCTGAGCCTGTTTACACTTTTCACCAGTTTCTCATCCTTATAAATGCCCCGCGCCGCAAATAGCAGAAATACCGGAATTACAAAAACCAAAATGGACAAAATGGAGAGTCCGGCAACTACCGAAGTACCCGGCTGTACCAGTTTTGAAACCGTATTGAGATAAAGAAATATGACAAGCGCACTTATCAACGCGTTAATCAGCGCAATCCGAAGCTGAAGTTTCCTGTTTTTAAACAGAAATATATCTACCAGCGAAATTGTTGCGCAAATAACTGTGAGAATCAAAATAAAAACATTGGTAGTTCCTGTGAATGGGCCTGTGGTTCCGTTAAAAAAGGTAGTTCTCAGTGAAATAAATCCGCAGATGGATGCAGCCAGCAGCCATAAGCTTTGAGCGCGTTGTATCATACAAAAGGTTTAAAATCTGTTACAAATCTAATCTTCCTATTTGAAAAACAACAGGTAACGGAGAAAGTTGTTATGGGAGTTATAAGTTATACGTTTTACGTAATACGTTTATTAAAGCGAGGTTGGCGATCGGTTTTTAACGGTTTCGCACCCAAAACACGCCGTGTTTCTTTTGCCCTCGTGTCTCCGTCTCCGCGGTTTTGAAACCTTTGGAACTTTGCCCCTTTAGTCGCAAACACGCCGTGTTTCTTTGAGCCTCGTGTCTCTGTCTCCGTGGTTTTGAAAACCTTTGGAACTTTGCCTCTTTAGTCGCAAAAACGCCGTGTTTCTTTGTGCCCTCATGTCTCCGTGGTTAAAAACTTCGTGTTTCTTAGCGTCTTAGCGTCTTTGTGGCGCAAAAGCCCAAAATCTCTATATTTGCAGCCCAAATAAGTCAAATTAAGTATTAATCACAATACATGTTTAATAATCTTACAGAACGGTTAGAAACCGCCTTTAAAAACCTGAAAGGTGAAGCGAAGATCAATGAGCTGAATATTGCCAATACGGTAAAGGATATTCGCAGGGCGCTGATCGATGCCGACGTTAACTATAAAATAGCCAAAGAGTTTACTGATAAAGTAAAAGACAAAGCTATTGGTGAAAAGGTGTTGAACGCCATCAGCCCCGGCCAGTTAATGGTGAAAATTGTACAGGATGAGCTTACCGATTTGATGGGAGGAACCGAGGCCAGCTTTGATATTTCCGGAAATCCGGCGATCATCCTGATAGCAGGCCTGCAGGGTAGTGGTAAAACGACCTTCAGCGGTAAACTGGCGAATTATTTAAAAACGCAAAAAGGTAAATCTCCTTTGCTGGTGGCGGCAGATATCTATCGTCCGGCGGCGATTGACCAATTAACTGTTTTGGCTGAACAAATTGGTGTTGATATTTACAGTGAACGCGAAAACAAAGACGCAGTTTCAATTGCACAGAATGCCATTAAGGAAGCAAAAAGCAAGAATAAAAATGTAATCATCATAGATACTGCGGGTCGTTTGGCGATTGATGAAGCGATGATGACCGAGGTTGCCAACATTAAATCAGCTGTCAATCCCTCCGAAATCCTTTTCGTTGTGGACTCAATGACTGGTCAGGATGCGGTGAACACAGCAAAAGCATTTAACGACAGACTGGATTTCAGTGGGGTTGTTTTGACCAAGCTGGATGGTGATACACGCGGTGGTGCAGCTCTTTCCATTAAATATACTGTCAACAAGCCTATCAAATTTGTCAGCAGCGGCGAGAAGATGGAAACACTGGATGTGTTCTATCCTGACCGTATGGCGCAGCGTATTTTGGGCATGGGTGATATTGCTACCCTCGTTGAAAAAGCCCAGGCGCAATTTGATGAAGAGCAGGCTAAAAAGCTGGAAAAGAAGATCCGTAAGAATCAGTTTGATTTCCAGGATTTTCTTGATCAGTTACAACAGATCAAAAAGATGGGTAACCTGAAAGATCTGATGGGCATGATTCCAGGCGTTGGTAAGGCGATTAAGGACGTGGATATCAGCGATGATGCTTTCAAAGGTGTTGAAGCTATTATCCAGTCAATGACTCCCGAAGAAAGAGGTAATCCTGATCTGATCGATCAAAAAAGAAAAGTGCGTATAGCAAAAGGCTGTGGGAAGGATATCGCAGATGTAAACGCATTTATGAAGCAGTTCGATCAAATGCGTCAGATGATGAAGATGATGAATAAAATGCCGATGGGATTTGGTGGAAAGATGCCCGGGATGAGACGATAAGTCAATGTACGATGTTAGATGTACGGTTTTGGATGTAAGGCGTAAGGTAAGAGGCGTGTGGTTTGAGGTGTGAAATTTTTGATGTACGATATTAGATATAGAATGCTCCGGTGACGGGGCATTTCTATTTATACTTTGTTACCTTTTTGCACGTTAGTGTTTTCCTTTAATTCTTAGTGCCTCTTGTGTTCGTCGTGTCTTTGTGGTTCAAAAAACATTTTTATTGTCGCAGCTGATATAAATGTAAAAAGGCTGTCTTTTTTTGAGACAACCTTTTTAGTTATTTGAAAGTCTTCGAAAGACTATGATTTCTTTTTAATCGCTTATTGGTTATAAGCTTTTACCAGGAATACGCAATCAGAAACTTCTTTAATTTGTTTAACCCTGTCAACTCCTTTCAAAGAAGATGAAACCGGTACTTTAATCTTAGACATAGAGCTGTCAGATTTCTTGAGCTCATTTACCATAGAATAGATGCCTTGCGATTTAATTGCAAAAACAACACCTTCTGCAGAAGTCTGACGCGTACTGATAACACCAACAACTTCACCATTTTTGTTGAAGATCGGACCGCCTGAGTTACCCGGATTTACTGTAAGAGAAAGCTGATAACTGGCAGTGTCGCCGTTGAAACCGCTTGCCGCACTGAGGTAGCCCATGTTGTAAACTGCTTCGTCACGAGGGTAACCAAGCGTAAATAATTCTTCGCCAAGATCAACACTTCCTTTTTTAATTCCGTAAGGAAGAGGGCCAAGAGGTTTGAAATCTTTGTCGTTTATCTTCAGGATGGCTAAATCTTTTGTTTGATCAATGTGGATTATTTTGGCAATATATTCCTGTCCTTTATTATTTACCACAATTGCCCCGGAGCCTTTTAATACGTGCGCATTGGTAATAAGATAACCTTTTCCGTCAATTAGAAATGCTGTGCCGCTGCTTAAAACTTTAATATTTTCAGGAATGGTAGTGCTGCCTAATTCATTGATCTTATTTCCCTGGTAGCGTTGAACTTTTTTGATCTGTTCAATGTCGCCACTCAATTGCTGTAATTGCGAATGGTTAACCGATGGCGAAAGAAACGTAACCAGGCCGCTGATAATTACCGCCGTAACGCCGGCAATAGAAGCTGCTATTGCTGTAACCTTTTTATACCTGTGGAAGAGTTGAATAACTTTTCCTCTTGTTGGTACGTCTTCACCTTCATTAATATCACCTCTTTCCAGAAGCCTTGTATGACTTTCGTGTAAAGCGTGTTTAAGATCGCGGTGAAAAGCGTATTCTTCAATCTGGTGCAGAAACAACTTATGTTCAACCACCATTTGATCAATTTCAGGGGTATTCTTCCTTAATTGTTCAAAATAGGCTCTTTCTTCGGGGAGCATATCACCACTGAGGTATCGCTCGATGGTATTTAATAAAACAATGTCTTCCATCACTATTCTCCAATGTTATATTGAGCAAAGAATAACTTTTTGAGACGCATCAGGCACTTATATTTTTGATTCTTAGCGTTGTCAGCGTTTGTGTAACCAAAGTCCTGAGCAATTTCAGTCATGCCTTTTTTTTGTAAGTAGTAGGCTTCTAACAGACCTTTGCAGGGTTCTCCCAGGCTGTTAAGGGCTCGTTCCATTATTGCGAAATCGGCATTTCTTTTTTCGTGAAATTCAAGATCTTCTTCTACCGGAACCGTTTCTTCAAGACTTTCTACCTGTCCTGTGTATCTTCCCATTTGCTGGAGGCGTTTTAGCCAGAGTCTTCTGCAAACGGAGTAGATATATGTTTTTATCTGGCACGTTAAAACAAAAGAATCGCTTTTCGCCTTTTCGTAGAGGGTTATTACGGCTTCCTGAAAAATATCTCTAGCATCATCATAGGTACCATTATTGTTCAGGATTAATGCCTGCACCATATTAAAGTTATCCTTATATATAGTGTCGATTGCCTTCGTGTCGTTATTTGCTAAACCTCTAAGTAATAATTGTTCGTTACTGTCTAGTTTCACTGGTTCCTGTTTTAATACCGGATTGGGCGTAAAAGTAACCCAAAATGGTGCCTGAAAAATTTTTTTAAAAAAATGGGAGACCCCGGGGTTACCTTTCTTTCGTTCAGGTATAAATATAAAATTCACTCACAAAAACATTCAACAAAAATGAAAAAGCTGTTATTCGTATTAGCAATCGGCGCTTTCGCTGCATGTGGTTCTGGCGAATCATCTACAACAACTACTGATTCTTCTGCAGTAAAAGCAGATACTGCTACTGCTGCTCCAGTAACTCCAGCTCCAGATACAACTAAAGTTGATACTGCTGCTAAAGTTGATACTGCTACTAAAAAGTAATTAACTAATTTATTTATAGCTACTTGTGCGTCAGATTTTTGAGGTAAAGCCAGCTTGCGGCTGATAAGTAGTTTGAACTTTTTTTCATATGGCAAGCAATCGTTAGAGGCCGTCCTTATTCTTAAGGAGGGCTTTCTTTTTTTCACTACTCGGCTTCTTTGACCTACATTTGTTCAAAAGATTTTATGGCCGAACAAGAACAGAATAATCAGCTAAACATTGAAATAAGCGAAGAAATGGCCGAAGGTGCTTATGCTAACCTTGCCATTATTACACATAGCCACGCCGAATTTGTGATCGACTTCGTAAACGTAATGCCCGGCACCCCAAAAAGCAGGGTAAAATCAAGAATAATTTTCACCCCTATGCATGCAAAGCGTTTTATGAAGGCATTAGAGGAAAATGTAGACCGATATGAGCAACTGAACGGAAAAATTCAGGATCTGGAGCAGATAGAAATTCCAATGAATTTTGGTGGTCCGACAGCGCAAGCGTAGAAGATTGGAGATTTGAGATTGTTTAGGTCGAGAGTGTAACTGAATTTCAGACCGTTTGAAAATATAAAGCCCGGAAGTTTTTTTAACGCTTCCGGGCTTCTTTTATTGAAATCTTTAAGTTCTTAAAGAATACCGTTAGCAAAAAATAAGGTTTTCCGCACAGGTAATTTCAAATCTCAAATCATTTCAGCAATCCCTTTATCTCATTCAACTTCAACAATGCCTCGACCGGAGTCAGGCGATTGATATCGGTGCTTTCCAGCATTGTTCTGATCTGATCAAAGGTTTCACTGTGTGCATCGAAAATAGAAAGCTGCATTTGTGGTGCGTGCAGTTTTTGTATTTTATTCTGAAGATGTTGCTGTTTGCCGGCAGCTGGTACTTCAGTTGCACTATGTTCAGCTGGTTCATCCACGTGTTTATCTTCCAGTTGTTTTAATATCTCATTTGCACGATCAATTAAAGATGGTGGCATACCAGCCATTTTTGCTACATGAATACCGAAACTATGCGTGCTTCCGCCCGGCGCCAGCTTTCTCAGGAAGATGATCTTGTTGCCGACTTCCTTGTTCGTGACATGATAATTTTTTACGCGGGGCAACTTGTTCTCCAGCTCATTCAGTTCATGGTAGTGCGTGGCGAATAATGTTTTTGCGGTGGTATGTGATCCGTGCAGGTATTCAACAATGCTCCATGCAATCGAGATACCGTCGTATGTAGAAGTTCCGCGTCCGATCTCATCAAGTAAGATCAGGCTGCGTTGCGATACATTGTTGATGATACTTGCAGTTTCATTCATCTCAACCATGAATGTACTTTCACCTCCACTTAAGTTATCACTTGCTCCGACGCGCGTAAAGATCTTGTCAGTAAGCGGTACCCTGGCCGCATCAGCAGGAACAAAGCTTCCCATATGCGCCATCAGTGTAATTAAAGCTGTCTGACGTAAAATGGCGCTCTTACCACTCATGTTCGGTCCGGTAAGAATGATCACCTGTTGCTCTGCAGGATTAAGCGAAATGTCGTTATCAATGTATGCCTCACCTACAGGAAGATTGCGTTCTATAACCGGGTGACGGCTTTTGATTAACTGCAGTTCCAGTCCGTCGTGAATTTCCGGTTTTTTATAATTGTAATGAAGCGCATTATCTGCAAAACAAAGCAGGCAATCCATTATAGCCAACACATTTCCGTTTACTTGGATAGGAGCAATATAGTCTTGCAACTCGAGCAATAATTTATCATACAGCTCCAACTCAATTGCCAGGATCTTATCTTCTGCGCCGGTAATTTTCTCTTCGTATTCTTTTAATTCAGGCGTGATATATCGTTCAGCATTGGCCAATGTTTGCTTGCGCATCCATTCAGCCGGCACTTTATTTTTATGTGAATTGGTTACTTCAAGATAGTAACCGAAAACATTGTTGAATGCAATTTTTAAAGAACTGATACCTGTCTTTTCAGCTTCACGTTGTTGTATGCTGATCAGGTATTCTTTTCCTCCTGAGGCAATCTTTCTGAGGTCATCCAGTTCTGCATGAATACCATCTCTTACAACGCCGCCCTTATTTGCCGCAACAGGAGGAGCCTCAACTATTTCTTTGTTTATTTTTTCAAGGATATAGTTGCAGGGATTTAATGCATCACCCAGTCTTTTTAGGTATTCATTACCGGAAGCGAGCGCAATTTGCCTGATGAGTTCAGTCTGATGTAATCCTTTCGCTAACTGGATCACTTCACGCGGATTGATCTTTTTCATGGGAATCTTGCTCACCAATCTTTCTACATCCCCGCATTGTTTAATAAAATGATGCAACTGCTTGCGGGCATCTACATCTTTTATAAAATACTCAACAAGATCAAGTCGCTCGTTTATTTTCTTTACATCTTTTAACGGAAGTATTGTCCATCGCTTCAACAATCTTGCGCCCATCGGGCTTACCGTATTATCCAGTACTTTTAAAAGATTGTTACCGTGTTCCGTTCCGTTGCCCAACAATTCAAGATTGCGGATGGTGAAGCGATCCATCCATAAATAGTCTTCTTTCTCAATCCGCTGGATGGAAGTAATGTGCTGAAGATTGGGATGCTCCGTGTCTTTCAGGTAATGCAAAACAGAACCTGCGGCAACAATAGCTGCCGGCATATTCTCAATTCCAAAACCCTTTAGTGAATGCGTTTGGAAATGTTTAAGCAGACTCTCTGTGGCAAAGGCTTCATCAAAGATCCAGCTCTCAAGTGTGTATGTGTAAAACCTGGTGCCAAATACTTCTTTGAAATGTTTTTGATAACTGCGCTGAAATACAACTTCTGCAGGTTTAAGGCTTTGAAGTAGTTTGTCAATATACTCCTGGTTGCCTTCCGCAGCAAAGAATTCGCCGGTAGAAATATCCAGGAAAGCTATGCCTAATACATTATCATTAAAGTGAACGCCAGCTAAGAAGTTATTGCTGTTGTGTTCAAGCAATTTATCATTGGTTGCAACGCCTGGTGTCACCATTTCTGTTACACCGCGTTTCACAATTCCTTTTGCTTGTTTAGGATCTTCCAGCTGATCGCAGATGGCAACGCGATAACCGGCCTTAACCAACTTATGCAGATAGGTATCCAATGCGTGATGAGGAAAACCGGCCAGCTCGCTGCTTGAAGCAGCACCGTTGTTTCTCTTGGTTAACGTAATACCTAATACCTGTGACGCAACAATCGCATCTTCTCCGAATGTTTCATAAAAGTCACCCACACGAAACAGCAGCACGGCATCAGGATATTTTTGCTTGATGGCGCGATGTTGTTGCATTAACGGGGTTTCAGAAGCAGCTTTTGCCATAGGCGGCAAATATAGAGCTTAAAGCGGAAAAGCTGTCAGCTATCAGCAATCAGCTGCCAGCTCTTCACCGTCGCATGTTAGTTCCGTCTCCTGCGATATTGATACAGACTGACTTGATGTTTTGAGGAAGCTGCATTTTTCCAGTCAAAAAAAAGTAATCTGATATTGCTGACAGCTCATAGCTACTTCGACTATGGCATTTTTTTCAGGCAACTTTTCCTCAAGGTGCACGGTATTGTAGAGCTTAAAGCGGAAAGCCTAACGCTAAAATCCGTGGTATAAAACAAGCTTGTAGAGTGTAGAAAGTTTTTGGAAAAAAAACTATTAGTTATCAGCAGTCAGCTTTTTGTTCTCCAGCTGTTGTTGCCAGTCATATAGATATTATGACTTAATATTTTGGCTGCTGCTTCTATTTAGCCTGCCAAAAAATTAAGCGGCTGACAGCTGATAGCTAAAAACTATTTAGCTTTCGGCAGTTCCTTCCTCGGCATTTTCTCCTCGCGCTGAGCCGTGTTGTAAACGAACGACGCGACGATAGTAGCCATTTGTTTTAAATCGTCAGCGATCAGGTGATCGTAAGTGTCCATGTTGCTGTGATGTGTACGTTCATTATACTCGATCGGGTCCTGGATAAACTGGAAGCCGGGCAATCCAACCGCGTCAAAGGACTGGTGATCAGTTCCGCCGGTATTGTTGATGGTTACGGTTTTTGCGCCAAGATCATTAAACGGCTCAAACCATTTGGTAAAAATAGCTCTGCACGCTTCATTGCCCTGCAGATAAATTCCTCTGATCTTACCAGTTCCGTTATCAATGTTATAATATGCGGATAACTTTTCATGGGCTGGAAGCAATTGCATGTTTGACGGATCTGCAAATGTTTTTTTCACATATCCTCTTGAACCGAGCAACCCTTCTTCTTCACCGCTCCACAGTGCAATGCGGATGGTTCTTTTTGGTTTAAGGTCAAGGCTTTTGATAATGCGGACAGCCTCCATCATTACCGCACTTCCAGCTGCGTTATCTGTTGCGCCGGTTGCCGTATGCCATGAATCCAGGTGCGCACCAAGCATTACTATTTCATTTTTCAATTTTGGATCAGTGCCCGGAATTTCTGCAATCACATTATATCCCTGCAGATCTTTCGTCTGGAACGCGGTCTTTACATCAACATCCAGTTTAACCGGGTATCCTGAATTCACCAGTCTTACAATGCTCATATAATCTTCAATGCCCAGCATAATATCCAGGAAATTTTCCGGATCAGATCCTTTGTAAGAACCGCCGCCCTGCGTAAACAGTGTACCGTCATGATTTTTGTTGCCCACACTCAAAATAGCAACCGCACCTTCTTCTTTTGCCATGTTTTTGATCAGGATGCTTAGGCGTTGTTGCGATCTTGCAGCATTCATCATCTGCTCCCTTCTTTTGCGCGCCTCCTCTGCATCAACCGGTTTTCCAGCGGTCGCAACAGCCATTGAATCTAATGTAGCGTCAGAAAATCTTAAGGCATCCGCTTTAAAACTTTGTTTGTAAACATCATCACGGTCCGTCATGATAATTTTGCCCGCGAGCTTGCCTTTATAATTAGCAAGTGCCGTTGAGTCTTTTGCTTTTATCACAAATATTTCCGCATTTTTCAGTTGACCGGTGCCGCTGCACCATGCTTTAGGGTAAGCAATCAATGGCTTGTAATAAGGGGCCGTCATTGCCACGTAAGATTTTTCCAGCTCCCAACCTTTGCCAAATTCACCCCAGGGATCAATGGAGGCATTGGTAAGTCCCCACTTCTTCATTTCATCTTTCGCATAGTTGGCAGCACGCATGTAACCGGGAGAATTGGTCAGTCTTGGTCCGCTGACATCAGTCAGATGAAAAGCGATATCCATTACTTTAGAATTTTCCAGTCCTTCCTTCTTTATTTTCTGAATTGCTTCATTATCAATCTTTTCCTGCGAAAAGGAAAGGACAGGAGAGAAGAGCATCGCCAATGCAATGCCAGCAGTAGTCTTTTTCATGTAGTTATTAATTTGGGGATATGAAATAATGTGATAGTCAGGTGAAAGGCAAATAAAATCGGCGGAACGAATGTGTAAATGTGCGAATGTGTGAATGTGCAGATGTGCAAATGGGAGATGTACGAATGGGCAAATATGCAAATGTGCGAATAAGCAAACGTGTGAACAAGTAAATGATTCTAATAACATATTTAATATATTATCCTATGTTTCTCCAGTCTAACACCTTAAGCTTTATACCTCAAGCCTGAAACCTGAAACCTGAAACCTGATACCTGACGCCTCACAGCTAAAAGCTAATAGCTGATAGCTCACAGCCGCCTGCTCTTCCTTATCTTTGCGCCATGCGGAAATTAAGCATGGACGAACTGGATCGTAAGACGGTGCAGGAATTTAAGGAAGCAGAAAAGAACCCGGTGATAGCTGTACTAGACAATATCAGGAGTATGCATAATGTGGGAAGTGTGTTCAGGACAGCAGATGCATTTTTACTGGAAGGCATTTGCCTGTGCGGATATACGCCGCAACCTCCCCACAGGGACATTAATAAAACTGCTTTGGGAGCGACTGATTCTGTTGATTGGATCTACCTTGATGAAACGGTGACCGCTGTTAATCAGCTAAGGGAAAGAGGATTTAAAGTGTATGCGATTGAGCAGGTGGAGGGAAGTATTTCATTGGAGAGTTTTAAAATGAATGCTGACGAAAAAATTGCGGTAGTGTTCGGTAACGAAGTAGACGGAGTTCATGAAGACGTGATTAGACTTTGCGACGGTTGCATTGAAATTCCGCAATATGGCATGAAGCATTCTTTGAATATTTCTGTTGCTGCAGGAATAGTATTATGGGAATTATGTAAATCATTATAATTAAACAACGGCCGGGCATTGACGCTGTCAGGGAAAATAAAATATGTTTAGTTTTTTTAAGAAGAATTCGATAGATAAGAAAATACCTAAAGAGTATACACACTTACTTACGCAACAACAGTACAACAATATGCTTGATATTGTGATGGCGTATTTCCGGGATAAGGGTGAAGAAGTAATAAAACTGGAGGATGGTTATATAACTGTACGGGACGAAAATGAGAAAGAGCTGAAGTATGGTTTTGATAACCTGGTGAGGTTTGTAGCCGGTGCTGAAAAAAATGAGTGGGAATCGGTTATCTACAGTCATTTTAACAAAGTTAACTTTGACGACAGTCCGCTTGTTTACTATCGCAAAGACTATGAAGCTGCAAAACCATTTTTAAAAATGCTCGTTAAGGACCAACTGTTGTTAAGGCAGGAGTTTGGTAAAGAACTGGTTTGGACATCACATTTTCCTGGTACATGTTCGTTGCTTGTTTTTGATTATGACAATCAGTTCAGGTATTTAAAGCAGGAAGACATTGCGGAATGGAATCAGCCTAATGAAGTGCTTTTTGAACAGGCATTAAGTAATGTGGGCGAGGAAGAGATTACAGTGAATAAAGTGGAGCATGAAGACGGAATAGATATGTTCATCTTATTCAGCGGTGATTTTTCTGCATCCTTTGTCGCGGATTTTGACAGAAATCTTTCATCCATCAATGGCGAGTTAGGATCGCTGGTAGCAATTCCGACAAAAGGAACTGCATTTGTTTCTCCGTTGAATGATAAGAATGTTTTGAAGCGGATTGAACTCATCTCTGAACCCGTGATCAAATTCTTTAATGAAGATCCGGGTAATATTACCACTAACCTTTACTGGTTTTACGATGGAAAATTTGAACAGTTTCCTGAAACGCCCGCAAAAGATGGATACGTTTCAATTTCAATTCCCGAAGAATTACAATTATTATTGAACAAAGAAGAAGAATAAACACATAAGTTAATAACTAGTAAAATGCCTACAGTAAAGAACTATTTAAGTCTCGTAAAATTTTCACATACCATTTTTGCACTGCCTTTTGCGATGATTGGGTTTACGCTGGGAGTTTTCTATAATCCCTATCCCAATGTCACAAGCCTGGATAAGGTGATTGATTTGGGAACCGGACTCCCGTTTAAAGAATTGGGAGTAAAATTATTTCTCGTGCTAATCTGTATGGTAACTGCTCGTAGCGCAGCGATGGCTTTCAACAGGTATCTTGACAGAAGTTTCGATGCTAAGAATCCGCGCACAGCAATTCGTGAAATACCACGCGGAATTATTTCTCCAAACAGTGCATTAAGATTTGTGATCGTGAATTGCATTCTGTTTGTAGCTGCAACTTTCTTCATTAATCGAATTTGTTTTTATTTGTCACCGGTAGCGTTGTTTGTTGTTTTGTTTTACAGCTATACCAAACGCTTCACGCCCTTGTGTCACCTGGTGTTGGGATTGGGATTATCATTGGCTCCGATCGGTGCATTTCTTGCTGTTACTGGTAAGTTTGAAGTATTGCCCTTGCTGTTTTCTTTTGCGGTGATTTTTTGGGTGAGTGGATTTGATATTATTTATGCGTTGCAGGATGTTGATTTTGATAATTCTCAAAACCTTTATTCAATACCAACTGCAGTAGGAAAAAGCAAGGCATTACGTGTATCAGAATTACTTCATGTTATCAGTTCAGGGTGTGTGATTGCTGCGGGATTACTGGGAAGTTTTCACTGGCTGTACTGGATTGGGATTGCTGTATTTGTGGGGATGTTATTGTATCAGCATTCAATTGTAAAACCGACAGATTTGAGTAAAGTGAATATTGCTTTTATGACGGCGAATGGTATTGCGAGCGTGGTGTTTGCCTTGTTTGTGATTGCCGATTTAATGGCACTGTAATTGAACCACGGAGACAGGGCGACACGGAGAAACACGGAGTTTTTTTTCGCCACCAAGACGCAAAGGCGCTAAGGTGCACAAAGATTTAAGGGCGCAAGCGCCTATAAGGGCTTAAACGTAGAACGTACAACTTTCAACGTATAACCCTAAGAAGGCGCAAACCGCTGCGTCGCCGCTTCATTGCGAACGCTGCGTGAAACAACATACAACGTAAAACTTATAACCTACAACTTAAAAAAGCTGATAGCTGACAGCTGATAGCTTTATGGCACGTATTATTTGCATAGATTATGGTGGAAAACGCACGGGATTGGCAGTGACTGATCCTTTGCAAATTATTGCGAGCAGTCTTACGACTGTTGAGACAAAAGAATTAATGCCTTATCTCAAGAAATATTTTCTGCAGGAACAGGTTGAATTGATATTGATCGGTGAACCAAAAAATTGGGATGAAAGCGATACGCATGCAACACAAATGGTTCATGATTTTATTAAAAGGCTAACTAAAGAATTTCCTGCCATTCCTATACAAACGGTTGATGAAAGGTATACTTCTAAAATGGCCTCTCAGGCAATGGTTGAAATGGGCATGAAGAAAAAGGATCGTCAGAAAAAAGGGAATGTTGACCAGGTTGCAGCAACCATTATGTTGCAGGAATATTTGAGAAGCAAGGAGCTTTAAGCTGTCAGCTTTGAGCTATCAGCTCTTTGCCAGCTCCTTAGGTTACTCGATTATTGTACTTAGGTCGGTAGTTGACTTTCCATACAACATTATTACAATTATCCTTTTTCATAAGTTCTTTTGGCTTGATCCAAAAGAACCAAAAGATCAAGGCAAACCCGATGCCTCCGGCCGTTTTGCCGGCCCACGCCTCTCCAAAGTGCATCTTTGCGCAATTTTACTTTGACAGGTTTGCTTATCTTTTTATAAAGTGATTTAGGAAAAAGCTCCTTCTAATGCCGGCATTAATTTGGTGTTGTATCATTCTTGTGATTAATTCAGGAAGAATAAATCAAACATCCTCAAATCATCCATCAGCGATTCTCCCTTACATCTAAAATCGTACATCGTACATCTAACATAAAACGGCCTTGTAGATACAAAGCCGTTTACATTCTAACCAAAACCAACTGTAAATAATTGATAAATTCTCTCTCCTAAAAGACAAGGCTGTTACGTTTCATTACGTTGTTGCATTTAAGCAAATCAGACATCCTAAAATCAGCCATCAGCGATAAAAACTTAGTGCGCCGCCACTTCAGCTTTTTTTGCCTTTTCTTTTTTTATTGATTCAATAGACGGCGGAATTAATTTGTAGGCCACAGGTGTAACAATTCTTGAAAGTAATGTTGAACTGATCAGTCCGCCAATCATTACAATCGCCAACGGTGCAATCAACGGATTGGTTGAGATCGCAATTGGCAACAAGCCTCCAATCGCCGTAAGTGTGGTTAAGATAATCGGTAGAAATCTTACCTCACCGGCTTCGCGTATCGCGTCATCTAAAGGCATTCCTTCGGCACGTAACTGGTTGGTAAAATCAACCAGCAAAATAGTATTCTTCACTTCAATGCCTGCAAGTGCGATAATGCCGATCACAGCAACAAAGGATAGTGAATTACCTGTTATTAATAATGCAAGCACTGCTCCAACTATTCCAAGCGGAATTACAGATAGTACGATCAGTGTGCTCTTAAATGTTTTGAACTCCAATATCAACACTGCAATAAATAAGAACACTGTTGTGATGATAATGCTGCCAAATCCGCCGAATGATTTTCCCCTGCTTTCAAATTCGCCGCCCATTTCAAAACTGTACCCTGCAGGCAATTTTATGTTGTGCATGGATGCAATAACATTTTTGGTTACTTCATCATTCAAAAATCCTTTTTGCACAAATGATGTCACAGACACGGTTCGTGTTTTATTAAAGTGATTAATGCTCACTGGTGAAGTCTCCATGTGCATATCCGCAAGCTGATTGAAAGGAATTGCGGCACCTTGTGAATTGTTAATGTACAGGTCATTAAAGACGGTCAGATCCGGGTACATTGGCCTGGGTTTGGAAACAATCACATCATAGTCATCACCTTTTGTATCAGGATTGATAAATGTGCCGAGGTTAATACCTGCAACAGCCATGCGGATGGTGCGATCAATGTTAACTGTCGCAATGCCCAATGATTGAGCTTTGTCTTTGTTAATTGCGATTTTGATATCGGATTTCTGGTTGCGGATCGGGTTGTTGACATACAATGTTCCGGGTACTTTCTTCAGCATTTCTTCTACCTGCAATGATAGTGCATGAAGTGTATCAAGATTCTCTCCAAGCAGACGTACTTCAACAGGCGCAAGTACCGGTGGGCCCTGTTCAAAATTCTTCACTTCGATTTTTGCGCCCGGATATGGCGTCCATTTTTTTCTGAGTGATTCAATGATTTCCAACTTACGTGCTGGTGTAGTTTCCACGTTTAGCTGAACAAATAACTCTGCAAAATCAGCGCGTTCGTTTTGTTGAATAACGTTATAGTAAATACGTGGATTTCCTTTGCCTACATTGGATGCATAATTTTTAACCTCTGGTATTTTTGCCAGTTCTTTTTCAATCTGCTTTGTAATACTATCAGTATAAAAAAGATTGGATTGTAAAGGCGTAACTACGTTTATCAAAAATTGTGGTTTCTCAGAAGCCGGGAACAAGCTGAAGCCTACGACAGGAAACAAACGTAGCGCACCAACAAAGATCAACGCTGCGATAACGACTGTCATCACGGGTTTCTTCAATGCAATGTTCAATAACGGCGCATAGCTGCGGTGAATGGTTTTCTTGAAGGCACGCAGGAACATATTTCCATCAGGATGTCCTTTGTGATTTTTAAGGAACCTGCTCGACAAAAAGGGTACTACCGTTAGTGCCACAATCATAGAGGCTATGATACATGCTATTACAGCAATAGGTAAACTTCTGATAAAATCTCCTGAAGCCTCCGGTAAAAATACAAGTGGCAAAAAGGCAATGATCAACGTGGCTGTACATCCCACAACAGCAAGGCCAATTTGTTTGGTTGCTTTTAACGTCGCTT
The DNA here is from genome assembly GCF_041060425.1 of Danxiaibacter flavus. Classification (NCBI taxonomy): domain Bacteria; kingdom Pseudomonadati; phylum Bacteroidota; class Chitinophagia; order Chitinophagales; family Chitinophagaceae; genus Danxiaibacter; species Danxiaibacter flavus. Next base: position 715,426 of record NZ_JAULBC010000002.1, on the reverse strand, counting down.
CCAAAGTAGAATGACCTTCCAGTATCCATCGTTCAATATTTTCAACCACGACGATACTATCATCCACTAATAATCCAAGTGCAACAACAAGTCCGACTATACTTAATTGATTCAGATTAAATCCTGCAAGATTCACGAGAACGATGCCGACTGCGAGTGACAAAGGAATGGAAATCATTACTACCAACGCAGCTCTGAAGCCCAACGGTAACAATGTAATCGAAACCAGTAAGATCGCGATCAGAAAATCTTCGCCCAGCCCCGAAAGTCTTCTGTTTACATTGCTCGCCTGGTCAAAGCTTAACTGCAGATCAATATTGGAGGGCAGCGTTTTTTTGAATTCTTCAATTACAGGCAGATAAGCTTTTTGCGTAGAAGAAATATTTTCGCCTGTTTTTTGTGCTGCTACCACAAATACACTTCTGTGGCCATTCAATCTTGTGATATCTGTTTCAGGTGCAAAATCAAAGTAGACATTGGCAATATCTTTCAGCAAAACATTGCGGCCATTTAAGCTATAAGCAACGGTGTTTCTTATCTCATCAATGTTCTGATAATTGCCGCTTGTTTTTATGTTGAATGATTTTGTTCCTTCATTCACACTTCCGCCCGGAATGTTCGCAATTTCACTTTGTATTGCCGACGCTACACTGCTGAAAGGAATGTGCATCTGGGCCATTTTGTCCAATTGCAGGTCAACCCTAACAACTTGTTTCGGCATTCCGGCAATTTCAACATTCTTTAGGGCGGGCACTTTTTCCAGTGCTTCCTGTAAATCTTCTGCCGCCTTTTTTAATTTTTCACGCGATGCATTTTCAGATACCAATGCAATCTGCAAAACGTTCACATCCGAAGGTGTGATCTTCTTAACTTCTATGCTGCTTACTTCTTGTGGAAGTGTGCTTCTAATAGAATTTATTTCACGCACCAGTTCCTGGTACTTGTCATCCACATTGCTGTTGTATTTGTATTCGACATTTAAAACAGCAAGTCCGTCCTGGATAGATGTCTTAATTTCTTTGATGTTGTCAAGCGCATAGATCTTTTTCTCCAGTGGTTTTACTACGAGCTCTTCAATATCTTTTGGTCCGGCGCCGGGATAAATAACAACAACAGGAAACTGCGGCGACTTAATATCCGGATCCTCTGAGCGTGGCATAGTAAGGATGGTGGTGATTCCAAGCACCACAGCCATGATCACCAGTATCAATGTGAACTGGTAATTTTTAACCGCGTAATCAGATATTTTCATTGTGTTAGATTTATTGTAGTCAATGGTCAATGGTGAATAGTGAAAGATGCAGCAGCGTGCTGTGCGTGTAACACCTCGCTCTTCTTATTAATCAGTTTTTGCAGGTAATGAGCAAGCAGCACCTGCACACATCGTACATCTGATATCGTACATCGTACATTTTATTGCACTATCCTAATCGGTGATTTATCATTCAAATACGCATTGCCTGTAACGATCACAGCCTGTGCATTTTCCAATCCTTCATTAATATGTACTTGTTTATGATCGATGGCTGCGATGGTTACGGGAACTCTGGTTGCGGTTTTGTGATCATTGGTGACGAACACAAATGCCTTGCCTGCATCTGCGTCAAGTATTGCATCGTAAGGAATGGTCCACGATTTGGTTTGTTGTGACGTATTGATTGTTGCCTGTCCGAATAAGCCTGCGGCAATAACCGGAGGAACTTTTCCTGTTAATGTAATATCAATTGTAAAAGTGCCTGTTGCAGGATCAATGCCTTCTGATTTTTTTGAAATAGTTGCATCTAATGACTGGCCAGGAAGCGCATCAGTTTTTACAGTTGCTTTATCACCTGTTTTAATTACACTCCATTCTTTGTCGCTAATACCCGCCTTTAAAATCCATTGCCCCTGATGCGCTCCATTGATCTGTAACACTGCTGCGCCCGCGTTCACCACCTGGCCGTCATTGATAAATTTTTTCAGTACATAACCACTGCTTGTTGCGCGGATCTCAGAATAATTCTGGTTGAACTTTGCTGCATTCACTTGTTGTCTTGCTATGTCCAATGCTGTCTTACTGTTCTGAAATTGTTCGAGTGTGGCTACACTGTCTTTATATAAAGCTGCTGTTCTGTTGTAATCCCTTTGTGCTTTTTCATAACCGAGCTCGGCTTGCTGTACCTGTGCCGAAATCTCTGTTTGATGAAGAGTCGCCAATAATTGTCCTTTAGAAACCGCGTCACCTTCTTTTACATAAACGCGGTTTACAATGCCACCGGTTTTAAAAGAAAGATTGGTTTCGTCATCAGTAGTGAATTGTCCTGATGTGTGAATCGCGCTACCCGAAAGCTGTTGCTGTAGTTCCAGGACTTTTACAGGAATCGTGTCATTTTGTGAAACCTGCTCTTTTTGCTGTTTCGTACCACATGAGGTAATTAGCAGCAGCGTAGTAATTATGGATAGATAAGATAGATGTTTCATACCGGAGAGTTATTTATGGATGTTATAAGAAGCGGTTTGTCTTTCAAGTTCAGCAGCCGCAACAAATACTTTGTAGAGGTTGAGATTTTTTGCGAGCTGAGCTGCTGTTAACTGGTTGCGGGCATCTACACTTTCAATGAATGTATTAGTGCCAGCCTTATAGCCCTTTTCAATCAACCGCTGGTAGCTTTCTGCTGCTTCCAGCTGTTTTAAAGAGGACAGATATACTTTATAAGTCGCGACAAGATTGTTCTTAGCAGTAGACGCGGTGATGGCAAATTGCTCTGTTGCCTGTGTTAGTCCGAGCTTTGCATTTTTTACATCCAGTTCGGACTGGCGGATCTTAATGTTATTTCGATTGCCGGCAAATATGGGCATGCTTAATTGCACTCCTGCAAAGTAATAGCGTGAATCTTCATTTAACTTCCAGCCTTCGGCCTGGCTGCCCAGATCAAGAAAACCGCTTAGTTTGGGAATGGCATAGCTGCGATTCATCTTCTCAACAGTCTCATTTAATCTTACTGCCTCTTTTAGTGATTTAAGTTCTTCGCGGCTGTTGAAATCGGGTTCATTGATCAATAATGTTGAGATGGCTTGCAGACTGTCTGTCGCGTTGAAATTTGGATCAACTGATTCTTCACGCGGACGGTTCAACAAAAAATTGAAATATGCTTTTGCGTTATCTGCCTGCAATCTTGCATTGGTAAGTTGTGCCTGAATGGTCTCAATCTCGCTGTTAGATCTGAGTACATACGCCGGCAATCCCTTACCGTTATTCAATAAACTTTCATTAACCCGTTTTCCTTCTTCTGCAAGCTGTGCAGATGCTTCATAAATCTGAATAGATTGAAGTGCGCCGAGATATGCGAAGTAGGCCGTCTTGATATTCTTTACCAATTCTCTTTGATAAATCTCCACCTCATAATTCTGCAAGGTCACCTGTTGTTCCTGGATCTTTTTATTGTAGATGAGATCCGTATTCAGCAACGGCATGGTTGTATGCACTCTCGCATCATAGAAGTTGGCAGGCAGTAATTGCTGAGATACATTTTGAATCTGTGGAAACTGTTTGCTGTTGGTAAGCTGGTTCAAAGTGGAGTAAACCGGGTTCAACATGTCACCAACCGGAATATCAATACTTCTTCCGCCGTTAGCAGATTGATAGCCGGCCAAAAAATCTACAGAAGGCAGGAAAAGAGATTTTGCAGTTTGCAGATCGTTCAGTGCTTTTTCCAGCGATACCTTTTTCTGCTGCAATACGAGGTTGTTTTTGAAACCTTCATCGATATAGTTTGCAGGCACACCTGTTTGTGCGTTCGCCTTCAGGCAAAGATTTACAGTCAGGAGCAGTATACCCATAGTGGTGCCTGCCCGCTTTAGCAATGTTTTCATTTCATTGAAATTTTTGGTTTAAAGCGAATTAAATGTTCAGTGTTAATTTAGTTTACACTGTTAAGTTAAGGGGCAAAAAAAATCAGGCCATCCGTTCCAGCACAGCTATGAATGTTTCGTATACATAGTCAATTTTTGATTCCACTTCCGGTAATATGTTTTTATTCGATGTCATATGATCCAGCTGGCCGTGGATTTTCATAGTGCAAAGTCCGTGCATTGTGCTCCAGATCATTAAAGAAAGTCCGTGTGCTTCGATATTCGAAAAAAGTCTCTTTTGCTGGCACTCGAGGATGGTGTTGTATAATGCATGATAAACTTTTTCGCCTTCCTGCCAATCTTCGTCCGGGCAACCTTCCAGGTATTGCAATGGTTCTTTCATAATAAACATGAGTTCATAGAAATCACTGTTTTCCATAGCAAACTGCATGTATATGCGGCCCATCGCTTTCAGCCTTTCCATCGGATCTGAGACCATTGCGAGCACCTGGAATTTTGAAGCCAGCATTCTGAACCCTTCCTGGTGCAATGCGTAAATAATGTTATTCTTCTCCTTGAAATACAGGTATAATGCTGTAGGACTGAACTCAACTTTTTCCGCAATATTCCGCATGGAAGTAGCCTCAAAGCCTTTTTCCAAAAACAACTCTTTTGCTGCTTCCAGGATACGCTTTTTAATGTCTTCTTTATGTCGTTCTTTTCTTTCGGCTATTCCCATTGAATTAATAATTCGATACAAAAATAGTTTACAGTGTTAAGTTTCCAAATTTTTGGAGATATTTTTTTATAAACGGTTTTTGGGAACCACGGAGACAGGGCGAAAATAACGATACACGGCGTTGATTTACCATATTTCGGAAGCTCAATACGTACTGGATTAATTTAAAGCTTGCATTACTCGCCGCCGTTCATTTTCAATTTTCAAATGTCAATTGTCCATTAGGAAGCTGTTCGCTGTGCCGTCCTGTCTCTGTGGTTTAACTTAAAGCTTCTCGTAAAGTGCTATCTTTGCAGGCAATTCAATGGTATAGAGTTGAATAGGAATAGTTTAAGATAATATATTTCAATTATTTACAGATATGATTTTACCGATAGTAGCCTATGGTGCGCCAGTGTTAAGAAAAGTAGCAAAGGATATTACCCCTGATTATAAAGATCTGGCGAAATTGATCGCTGACATGTGGGAAACCATGTACGCCAGTAACGGTGTTGGCCTTGCCGCACCGCAGATTAACCGCGACATCCGCATTTTTGTTATGGATAGCGCTCAGATCTTTGAGAATCAGGAAAATGATGAGAAAGGGCAATACCCTGACGAGCCGGGCATTAAGCGTGTTTTTATCAATCCGCATGTTGTTGAGCTGGAGGGCGAGGAGTGGAGCTACAACGAAGGCTGCCTGAGCATTCCGAAAATAAGGGAAGATATTATGCGTCCTGAAACTGTAACATTGGAATATGTCGATGAAAACTTTGAACCCCATACAGAAACCTTCAATGGATTAACAGCACGCATTATTCAGCATGAATATGATCATATAGAAGGTAAGCTTTTCATAGATTACTTAAAACCTCTGCGTAAAAAAATGCTGCAGGGTAAATTGAATGATATCAGCAAAGGAAAGGTAAGGGTTGATTACAAGATGACATTCGCTAAGTAACGTTTTACGTTGTAAGTTATACGTTATACGTCGAAGCCCGGATTTTAGAGTCGCATCAACTTCGCTCTGAAAAACGTACAACGTATAACTTAAAACGTATAACGTCCTCGGGTACGGGTTTTGATTGATTAAATTAAATGATAAAGATGAAGGTTTTCTTTTCTATTGCATGTATGTTGCTGGTAATTGTGGGATATGCTCAGGATACAACAATTTTTTTTGAAGGAAAAAGTTATCGGCTTCCCGACGTAATTGTAAGAAATAACCTTGATTATAAAAGCGTTCTTCAGCGTATTAAAAACGATACAACTTTCTATAAAGCTTTTCGCAATCTCCGCGTCATTGAATATTCGGCTTACAATAATCTTCGTATGCTGGATAAGAATAATGCAGTGGCAGCCTCCTATAATAGCAAGTCTTTGCAACACAGGGAAAAGGGCTGCCGGTATACAACTGTAACGGATCAGCAGGTAACAGGCGATATGCTCGATAACAATGGTGACTTTAACTATATGAGCGGTGAAATGTTCGCCGGTTTATTTTTTTCAAAAGAAAAGATTTGTGGTGAGAACAATATTGTTAACGGCAGTACCATTTCCACCGATGGTAAAAGGGGAATTGATAAACACATAGAACAATTGAAAATGTTGTTCTTCAATCCCGGAAAAAAAATTCCCGGAATTCCCTTTATCGGGAATAAATTGGATCTGTACGACGACAATGCTCACAAGCTGTATGACTATCGCCTGGACTATGTTCCTTATAACGGTGATTACGCTTACGTATTTACAGTAAAAGCAAAAGAAGACCTTGGGATGTTCAGAAGAGATGATGTTGTTATTGATGAAATGACCACCTGGTTCGACTATAAAAACATGCAGGTACTGGCGCGTAGTTACTCCCTAAGCTATAATGCAGCCGTATATGATTTTGATGTAAAGATGGAAGTGCAGATGACGAAGATAAATGGCTTGCTTGTTCCTAAGTTTATTCGTTATAAAGGCAACTTTAAAGCGCTCTTTAAAAAGCGGGAGCGAGGAGAGTTTACGGCTACGTTGTTTGATTTTAAGTAAATTTATCAGGGGGATTCCTTGCATATTTTAATATGCAATCCCTTCAATAGTACCTGGTGCCAAGATGTATTGGTGAAAGTTTTCATTTGTGTAATGATTTATTTCGATTCTTTAAAAGAATACTCCCTTTCAAAAACGTGTTACAAAAGCCTCTCAGATGCCTGCCCAATTAATGCAAAACAGCATAATCCTCTTTCTTGAGGTTTATTTTTAAGCCAATTTAGTTAAGCCTTCATTGCAGGAATTCTTTCAACAAAAATAAAAATCAATATTTTAAAATAATATTTTTTATTTGCAAGATCATTGAGTACTCAATTATATGTCAACTATCGTAAATAACTCATTAAAGCTGTTGCTAAACCTTGCAAAGGCGCAGGTAATTATTTCACGTCGTTTCGACAGGCTGAATATGCACGGTATTGGATTCAGCGACTTTGCACTGCTCTACCTGTTGCATCAGGCACCAGGCGGCAAGCTTCGCCGTATTGATTTGGCGGAACAAACCGGGCTGACTGCTTCTGCTGTTACACGAATGCTGGCGCCGCTGGAGAAAATCGGCCTCGTTGCTCGTGAATCCAACGAAATGGATGGGCGCATTGCTTATGCCGTGCTTACAAAAACGGGAAAGGAATTGTTTGCCAATGCACTGGAAACGGCCAATGCAACAGCCCGGGATATTATTTCAAATGAAAAAGCAAAAAATCTGAAGCCGCTAATAGACTTGTTAGGTAATTAGCCACACTTAAACTATTGTCTTATGGAAACCGGATGCACCAGTTCAATCATTCCCGCTGATAAAGCGACGTTGGTAGCAAGCATTATACAGGCAACATTTGGGCAGGAGGCAAGCGCTGTTTTTTTGTTGAAAGGAGGGTTGTCTGGCGCAATTGTTTACAGAATTGTGGTGAATGGAGAATCGTACGTTTTAAAGCTCGACACCCCAGGAGAAGAGGATATTTATGCAATGAACAAAATTGCTGCAGCTGCAGGTATTGCCCCGGAGATTTTTTACGCAGATCATACACAAGGCATCAGTATCAGTGCATTCATTGATGCAAAACCAGTGAGAGCGCATTTTGCCGATCCGGTGTCGCTGGCACAGGCAATGGGAAAGCTTGTACGTAAAATGCACGATATGCCTGTGTTTAAGAAGCAGGGCGATATGCAGGGCCTGGTAAACGAACTTATCAAAAAAATCAAAGCTTCAGCTTCTGCGGTTTTTGCCGCCCCTGCATTTGATGAAACATTTTGTTATTACGAACAGGTTAACCGCGCTTATCCATGGCACGATACTGATAAAGTTGCCAGTCATAATGATCTTAATCCCAACAATATTTTATTTGATGGAGAACATATCCGGATCGTGGATTGGGACGCGGCATTTGCAAATGACCGTTACGTTGATCTGTCTGTCGCTGCTATTTCTTTTGCGAACGGTGCGGCACAGGAAAATGCTTTGCTGGAGGCTTATTTTGGAGAAGCTTTAAATGATTACAATCGTGCGCGTTTCTTTTTGATGCGGCAGATTTGCCGGATTGTTTATGCAATAATGATGTTTCAATTGGCAAATACAGCTGTCTCCGGAATAATAGGATCAAATCCGGAATCATTACATTTTACAATGGCAGATATAGGAGCATTAGCCCGTTCGGGAAAATTTGATGTAGCCACCAGTGAAGGGCAGTTTTATTATGGCATTGCGTTGTTTAACGATGCATTAAATGCCATGCGGTCAGAACAGTTTGAACCGGCTTTGCGTTTAGTACAAAGTAAGATGTTGGAGAAAAAGGGAAAGTAAAACACTCCCTTGTCCGCGCAATAGGCTTAAGGAAATATCAGGCGAACCTACTTCGCAGCCTGCTTCGCTGCAATTAATGCATCAACTTTCGCGGCCTGATCCATCATCTTCGCTTCTTCATACTTACTCTTGGCATAATTGAGGTAGCGGATATCTTCATTCTTGATGGCCTCTCCCTGATTAGAGACTACATACACATAATTGTCAATTGTTTCAATCACTTCTTTCTGCTTGCCGAGAATATCATATATGCGTGCAAGATTATAATGTAGCACAGATGAATTCGGATAGAATTCCACTGCTTTCTTTTGATAATCCAATGCCTTCAGATAATTCTTCTTTGTATATTCAAGATTCGCGTAAACATTGTAGATAGAGCCTTTGTCAACATCATTCTGACTGGCCTGCAAAGCTTTTTCAATATAAGCTTTCAATGCATCATACTGCTCATCAATAGCCATCGCATCGCCATAAAACCGTGTAAGTGAATCAAGCGCGATTGCAACGATTGACATTTTCAACGTCTCGAATTTTGTGTCCAGTATTTGTCTCGCTACGGCTACGGCAGACGGCTCAAACGCATCGGTCAGGTTGCAGCACAGATCAAGGTGCAGGCTTGAATCGTAATTGATGTTCATAAAGCGTTTGAGGGCATTGGTGGCTTTCTGATAGTCGCCTGAATCCAGCGCATCCCAATAAACGCGATACGGACTACCTGCCTCTGTTTTACTTTCCTTTGGTGCGACTGAAGGGGCACCGTTTGTAGAAAGATTGTCCAGCTTCCGCTCTATGCGGGTAAGCGTTGTTGCAAGTGTATTGAGAGAAAATGTTGATGATTGTGAAGAGTAGCCGGTGTTTTCCAGTTCAGTAATAAATTTTCTCAGGCTGTCAATCGATTCCCGGATCTTTCTGCCGTCAGAAAGATCATAGTCAATGGTTCTTATCCCGGATATATCAAACGGGATCTGTTCGCCTTTTCTTTTGATATGAATATATGGCCGGGCTGTTTCGTGCCTTCTGCCGCATTCATAAAATACATTTGGATTATGGTCGGTTAAATCAATAATACATAACTCCGCGTTTTGGACGTAGTTAATAATGTCGTCATTAATGGCGGATACGGTCAGTAACTTGTCGGCCCTTATAACTTTGAAATCAAAAATTTCAAGTGCCGGCTGTATGATCAGGTCGAAAAGGTCGTCGGCATTTTTTCTTATATCGGAGCCATCCTGTCCAATGGGAGAAATAATAAAGCAGGTTTTCATACCGGACAATTTATTAGTAAGTTAATAAATGGCCCGAACAAATGCAATAGTGCAGGAACACCTGCATTATTGCATTAAAAAGCATAAATACGGTATGTTTGGCGGTGCTTTGTAATGTGACCTTGTTCAAAAAGGTTCAGTTGTTTTGTTGTAACTGCTGATGACAGAGATGATATAACTGTATCCGAAATTTTCTTACCAGTCTGGTGCCTTGTTTATTTTTTTACTGTAACGCCATCTATGTCCGTCACGCTTACAGATCCTACAGTAAGTGTCCGGCTTGCTACGGTTCCGGTTACATTTGACGCAGATGCAATTTTTATATTGACAAACTCGCCTGCCTTGTATTTGTCAAAAGCAGTTGAGGGGATTGTAAATGTTGTTGAGCCAGCAGGGACTTCGAAATATTGAGCCCTGGATGAATCTGGAATTGTTTCTAAAAGAAATGGGGCCATCAGGATATAAGTTCTTATGCCTGCGGGTTGATTTGGAATATTGATTGGATCACTTTGTAAGCGCAGATTTTTTCCATCTGGTATGGCAATCAGCTTTCTGATATCCCATTTCAGTGAAGCACCTGTTGATTTAGAGACACTGAAATCATCACCAAATGATTTCTCGATGTCAATAAAGTTTATTGCAGGAATTGCCGGTATATTTTCTACACCATTTCCATTAATGGAGACCGTTACTTTGTTTCCAACAAAAGAAGCCAATTTTCTTTCAAAAGATGTATCCTTACTATCAGTAGTACTAAAAAAAGATGTGCTGGTGTTTGGTTGTATCTGATAGCCATCCATCGCTACCGAATTGATATTCCAGGATAATGGAAAGGTTGCTGCGACATTTCCTGCACTGCCGAAATCTCCATATTTGTTTTGGTGACTGTTTATGATAACCGTAACAAACGGCTCTAAACTGTTTAGCGAGTCTTTCTCAGTTTTTCCTGCTGTTGATATATTGCCGTGTTTATTACACGCAAAAAACGAACTTACCAGGGAAATGGTAATTATGTAGACTATTTTTTTCATGATTTTCTTTTTAACAACATGATTCTGAATATTTGTCGGCATAGGTCGTAAAGAAAAATACCGATTCTGTTCTCAATGAAAATACTCTGCGCATTACAAATTGTTTGCGCGTTGCTATTCCTCCGTTGCCAGCTACTAAAGTGCAGGCCGCTGCTGATTGAGCCCAGGTGCAATCCAGGCTTGTTAATGAAACTGAAACCTCATAAGCGCCGCTTTGAGGAACCTGTATGTCCACAGGAAAAGAGGACAGCATTTTCGTGTTGATATCCGCACTCATATAAGTTACGGTTGTCGTGGAATACCTATAGCCAGGTTCACCTGGCGGTACCACCGAAACATTAACAGAAATACGTATACCGGGACTTATTCCCGTTACGCGCGCAGGAAAACCTATTTGCTGTTTATACTCTGGGTTAGAGATGTAAATAGTGGTTGTGGCTTTTGTCCCACTCGGGCGAAATAATGGTATGCACGACGTAAGGCCTAAAAGGAAGATGGTAAATACGATGTACGATAAATATATCTTTTTCAAAGTGTATAAGATACTGTTTTACAGAACAAATTATATTCTTTGCAATATCCGACACAAGCTATATAAATAGTGGTCAGACATTATGTCGTATCGTGTTTATTTATATCCATTGGTTGTAGCGTCTTTATTTTACTGAATTTAGCTCGCTAATTGTCATTATCCACTGTAAGTAACAAAAGGTTGCAAAGCCAATCACTGTTTATTTAAATAACGTACTCTTTTAGTTCATTTTTTTACTCTCAAACACCATAAACCTCGCCAGAACTTATTTTTGTGGGATTATGATAAATTGGATTTACAGACGATAATTGAATAGCAATGTTCTATCAGAAACCGGATTGAGGAAAACACTCGTTTTAATAACATTGGCTGCTATAGTTGGCACAACTTATGCCTATGCAACATCTGATTATACAGCGAACGAAGTTGATCCGCACCTTCTGATATCGACGTGTTTTGCAACAAGGGATTATGCTGTTGAGATATGCATCGTGGGGAAGAAATGCAATAGCGACAATGCTTCTTTTTAAGACAAAAGCCTAAGGTTTCGAATGGATCTGTAAGATGTCCTTTCTTGCCTTAAGCTTTGTTGATGCAGTTCATTCCAGGCATTCATTCAGCCAGGTACGGCCACTGCTATCGGTAGTGTCCAGGTGTTAAAACTCTTGGATGATTTTATTGCTTAATTATTTCACTTTTAGATAAAAACAATTTTTTACTGAATAACAACTTTGTGTGTTACGAAAGATCCGGCTGCTGCAATTTTTGCCAGGTAAAGACCTTTGGGCAGATTGCTAACATTAAGCGTTAGCAGGTTGCCTTTGCCGATGGTTTGAAAAGATTGCATACGCATTAATTTTCCTTCCATGTTGTATACTGAAACAGATGCTGTGCCATTAACATTAGATGCCAACTGCACATTTAATGCACCACCTGAAACGGGATTAGGATAAATACTGGTTTGTAAAACTTCTTCTTTAGCAACTGCTGGTACCGCCGCCTCCAGCGTTTGTCTTTGTTGCATAAGCATAGTTCTTTGTGTGGTTGAAGCGGTGGGTGGGTTTTCAACCAGCATTACCCCGTTAATATACGCGTTGTAATTATAGCCAACAATGTTGGATGCTGTTGTTTGACTGGAACCGGTTTCAGTTTTGCTAACCAGATCAACATTCTTATAAGAGGGCGATCCTTTGACCATAAATGTTACTTTTCCTTGCACTGGCTTAATATTGCTAAATTCAATCCAGTTAACAGAAGTAGTGTTGGTGAATAATGTTTTTACGGTGCTGTCAACAACAATAGTCAGGTCTGCCGGTGTTGAAGGAGTGGTGTGGTTATAAGCTCCGAATGCAACCAGTCTGTAAGTTTTCGTATTATCCAGTCCGGAGAATTCATAACAACCTCCAGCTGCCGTTGCAACAAATCCATTTTGCAAAAAGCCCTTTGTAAGGCCGAGATAATTGTGATTAAAGACGGTGTTGTCAGTAGTAAACGACGTAGTTGTGCTCGCCTGTTTTGTAATGGTGAATTTGTAGGTTGAAGTCTGCTTGCTTGTCATATCCTTTAGCGCGGAAACTGTTTGTCCGGTTGCGCCGTTTAGTAAATAGTTATAGGATGCATCTGTAACACTATTGCCGAACTTAATAATATACCTTTTGCCGGCGTTGTTTAACTGTAAACAGGCATTTGCAAGCCTGTCGCTTAGCTTTGTTTTATCATCTCCGGCCGCTAACTGATTTACATAGGTTAGTGCTGTTTGGTATTTAAACAATGCCTGGTCAAACTTTTTTAATGATACAAACCTTTCCATCAACTCTACCTGTCTTGTTGCTGTGTATGCTTTATCCTTGCTGTATTGCAAAAACCAGTTGATAAAATTGAAAGGTGCTTTTGAAATATCGTAGCAGTTGTCGTTCCACACATTTCTACTGTGTGTGCCTCCTTTAATACATAGAAGTTCCATTGGAATGAGGGTTGGATCTTTTCTGGCATTGCTGTAATATACCGAGGTCACGACAGGGATAGTTGTTTTGTCTGTGTAATCAAAAGGGATGGTTACATCTTTATCTCCGCCTATAAACAATACGGGAACATTCCAGAGCATGCTATAATTTGAAGTAGTAAGGCTGGCAGGTCCGTTGTTAAATCCATTGGAAGAAATAGCCGCAGCAACCCTGTTCCCAATACCTTTCAGTGCTTCAAAAGTTCCGTTTGCACCGAGTGAAAGTCCGGTAACATAGATCCTGGTCGTGTCAATTCTGTAATTGGCGATGATCCAGTTCATAGCAACTTCAATCTTTGCTTTAGTCCAGCTGCCATAAGGCAATTGCGGACAAAAGATCAGGCAACTGTCAGGCTTCATTCCGTTATTGATCAGGTAGGGAAGGCCTTCGTTTACCAGCAGTTTAACCTGGTTTCTGCCTACCTCACCGAGGCCATGAAGGAAAATAATTGCCGGGTATTTTCTTTTATTGCCATTATTATACCCGGCAGGGGTGTACATATAGCCTTGCTGATCTACGGCCGTGCTATCCCATGGATTCGCTTTGCCTGAAACAATGTTGAAAGTAGTAGTATAATCCCCATTGTCTGGCTCGGGTGTTGTTGTTGGGATTTGTGTTGAATCTTTCGAAGGCACCTGTGTTGTATCTGTAGCAGGTGGAGTTACTACAGGAGCAGATGTATCTGTTGACGGAGGTGTGGGTAAAGTGTCGGTTGAAGAAGGGGGCGGAGTGGTTGCAGTCTGACCAGAAGTGTCGGTAACCGGCTGCTGTGTTGAAATATTTCCGGGAGGTGTAGCCGTGGGAAGCGTATCAACTGTTTGCACGCCCGGAATAGCATTTACCTCAGGAGAAGATTCTCCATCGCCGCTTAGGTTTACGGCTTTGATGGTGTAAAAATACTGGGTGCCGTTAACCTTGCCTTCATCAATAATTGAGTAGACGGTTGATGCGACAGTTTTAATGAGGTTTTTTGATCCTCCCGCTCGTGTGCCGCGGTAAATCTTGTAGCTTGTAACAGCCGAGCCTCCATTGTTCAAAGGTTGGCTCCAGTTAAGTGTGATTTTAGTATCGCCACCTGTGGCAGTAAATGCAGTTGGAGCAGACGATGGGGCAAATGGATTTCTTTTTGAAAGGGCACATAACGGTAACAATACCGCACATAGTGCAATACAGACAATTCTCTGCATGGGAATGGTTTTTAGAATATTGGATATTAGAATTCGAAAACTCGACTAAGCATAATTCATGAAGAATGGAGACAAACTGATTTAAGGCCTTTCATGAATATGCAAAGCATAGGGATATTGGATGTGCAAATTTAAATTGCAAAATGCGATAAAAGTTTAATGTAATATTTTTTTAATACTACTATATTGACATATGTTGACCGTAAAAAATTGTAACCGATTAACTGCTAGTTACTAAAGACAGTAAGTTGAAATTTTCAGCTTTTTAATTTTTATAAAAAGTTATTGACCTCCATCAATTGCCCTTTAACCATTTATTTTTTCTTAAGGATGGAAATCAGCCAAAGGATACCTGTAAAGGCGTAAAAGGATAAAGTGGTAACAGGTAAATAACTCAGGCTTTCGCCTGATTTGGTTATCTGCATAATTAAAGACAAAATAGAAAGTCCAAGTCCGGCACCCAAAAAATAAGATGTTGTACAAACACTGGCTGCCAACCCGTGTTGATCTGTTGGTATGTGATGCATGCTCATTACAGTTAATCCGGGAAAGGATACAGACATACCGGTTCCGGTTATACAGGCTGCTGACAATAACAATAAGGGAAGATTATAATGAAATTGCATGGATAATATCAACAATAAAGTCCCTGTAAGCATCAATGTCATGCCAAGAATACTTGTTTTTACAAGCGATAACTTTTTTAAAATACCCGGGACAACAAATTTGGAAACCAACGCAGAGCAAATGCTGAAGGGAAATAACAAAAGACCTGCGTGCGCGGCAGTGTATTGCATGTTTTGTTGAAAGACTAAAGACACAGCAAAAAGATAACCACTAAAAATAGCACCCATTAGTATAGTTACACCATTACCTGCAATAGTATGCGTGTCTTTAAACAGTGAAAAGTCGATATATGGTAATGTGATTTTTTTTGAACGGCGGATAAAAAATGCTGCGCCGGATACTGCTGCTAACACCGCGATGCTTAAAGGCAGAATATTGTTACTTATATCTCCCATCCCATGCACAATATAGGAAAGCAACAATATTACAATAATGAGCAAAACCGCAGATACCACGTCCGGGGCGGGTGGCCGGTTTGCGGGTTGATCGTTATCAATATACTTTAAAGCGAGCAGTAAGGCAAGTGCAATAACCGGAACATTAATGAAGAATACCCATTGCCAGCCCATGTGTGTCGCAATAATTCCGCCGACTGATAAACCGCATCCTGAGCCAACGGCTGCAAAGGAGCTAAATATACTGATGGCTTTATTTCTTTCCCGGGGATCGGTAAATGTATTTGTGATGATAGACATAGCCGCGGGCATTACCATCGCGGCAGCAAGTCCTTGCAGACCTCTGAAAAAAACGAGCATACCAAACGATGACGATAATCCGGCTCCAAGAGATGTGACCAGAAACAGTGCAGACCCTGCAACAAAAACTTTCTTTCTTCCAACGGTATCAGAGAGTTTGCCGCCCATTATCAGGAAACCGCCATAGAGTAGTACATATACCGTCTGCAACCATTGCATCACATCATTCTCCAAATGGAATTGTGTGCGAATCAGCGGAATGGCCAGGTTAAGAATGGCAATATCTAACGCTTCAAAGAAAACTGCCGTAGATGCAACAATCAAAATAACATTCTTTCTGCTAAACATATCTTCATCAATTCGGCCGGCAAACTTAGAATTTTATTGTTTGCCGTTGCCGCTGTTTATAATTCGAATTAATATTATTTTTTTGGATATAATATTTTAATGAGATGTAACATAATATTTTACTTTCTTTGCGGCTTATTTAACAAGTATCGCAATGAAAACAAAAAACCTGGTGACCCTTACACTAGTTATAAGTCTGCTCACGATTTTCACCGCCTGTCAGAAAGTGGCGGATATTCAACCAGAAAAACCTGTTCTTCCCGGTTTAAATGTAACCGAAAGCAATTGGGGTTTTCAATTGCCTGACTCTTCATTTGCGGGGGTAGTTGATACCGCATACACTGTAAGCAGTGAGGGCGTTAATAACATTGTTATTCAGGGTTCAGATACTGCAGGAAATTTGATAAGTATAATGCTTAGCACTAAAGAAAAAAAGTTCATAAAAGACGCTTACACTTCTTTGTATGGAAGAGCCTTTATCTCCTTTCAAACGGATACCTTTTATTACGCTTCATACAAAGATTCCGGTTCCTTTACATTCGAGATTACAAAAATTACAGATTCTGTTATAGAAGGAAATTATAAGGCGGTGCTGCTTGATAAGGCAAGTCATAAAATGATTACACTCAAATCGGGAACGATTAAGGCCTTGTTGAATTTGCCGAATAATAACGGGTCGGTTGGTCCTGTAATTCCATCTGAACCTGAAGATAATGACCCAACACATGCCTGGAAAATTAATGATGACTATTATCAAATAGATACGGTATACCGGGATAAAAGGTGGGCGGATATTTATTACGTTCTGGCGGTAGAGTCGCCAAATGCTGATTACTGGCTTGAGGTAATTTTTCAAAGGGATAAGCCTCTTGAGGATGGCATTTACACTATAAAGAACGGGGGCGAAATGGGCGAATTTGATGTTGATGCGGTAATATACAAATCTCTTGGAGATAATAGTTATTACGAATTTGGTCCAAAGGAAGGAACGATAAAAGTGTCGACTGTTGACGGCAAAAAAGTATTGCAATTTTCTAACATGGATTTCGCTGCTGACGAAGAGCATAAAATAGTCAGCATTACTTTTACCGCTCCAAAGTTTTAAATAAAAATCCCGGTTAGAAACCGGGATTTTTATTTAAAGCATATTTGGTTTAAGCGTTCCCGGTATAAGAAAAGCCGTTGTGATAAATGGAATGTGCTATAAACCAATCAAAAATTAATTGCCTGTAACCAAATATTTTCTTTTTATTTGCAATATCATTCTTGTTATGAGCGGAACGGATGCACATCCGCCGACATTACTCTACATGAAAAGTAATTAAATCTCAATACTCCTTTTTATTCCTCTGATCCTATTCTGTTTGTAAAAGACCCCTTCTCAATTCCTGTGTAAAAATGATTGTTCTCTATCCGGATAACCGAATAAACATCATTTTCTAATTAAAAGTTTGATGACGCGAAAGGCGATATTCTATTCGCTCATTTTTAATTACACCATGAAAACAAAAAGCCTATCAGCCCTTGTTCTGGCCTGTTGTTTTTTATTAGGATTTGTGGCCTGCACCAAACAGGTAGATGTTCAATCAGAAAACGCTGTTCCTTCAGGTATTCCCGTGCCCGCAAATAACTGGGCCTTCAGAATATCAGACGCAGCTTTTGGCGGAACTATCGATACTGCTTACAAAACAAGCAGCGACGGTGTTAACTCTATCATTATCCAGGGAACAGACGCATCAGGCAGTATACTAAGTATTATGATAAGCACGAGGGAAAAACATTTTATAGCAGATGCTTATACATCGCTGTATGGCCGGTCTTACATCGTATATCAGAATGATACGGCTTATTATGCGTCATATAAAGATTCCGGCTCCTGCAGTTTTGAGATAACAAAGATCACAGACTCGGTAATTGAAGGAAACTATAAAGCAGTATTGCTGGATAAGAGAACACACAAAACGATGAAGATAACATCCGGCTCAGTGAAAGCATATTTCAATGTTTCGGGCGGCAAATCTCCGAAACCAGGCCAGTCCGGAAGTGAATCTGCCGATTGGACAATCAACGGAGCTCCGGTTGTTATTGATACAGTATACGCTGGTAAAGACGAGTTAAGCGGAGATTATGTGGTTACCGTAGAATCTCCGGATGGAGATGACCAGATAGTATTGTCGTTTCCGGGAAGTAATACCTTGCCGGCCGCTGTTTACAAAGTTGTTAACGGAAGTTTTACTGCTGAAAACCAGGTGATACCCCGTCTATGGCAATACAATGGTTCAACAGGTTCTTATCATGGATATCGCGCTGTTGATGGCCAATTAACTGTGACCTTTAAAGGAAAGGACAAAATATTTCAGTTTGTTGGGTTAGGTTTCACAGATTCAAAGGAGACGAAAAAAATAAGCATCATATTTACATTGCCTCACCAGTAAAGACAGTAGGCTTACAACTAAAATTGTAAGCCCATTTTTTATTTTTCGAAGACAAGGGCTTCTGCATTTGCCCCTAATTCTTTTAACGCCTGTAAAATACTTTCGGTAAAAGCATCCGGGCCGCATACATAAAAATGCTGCGAGAAATCCTTTATATGTTGTGTCAGGTATTCCTTATTAATTCTTCCTGTAATTAACGGGCTGCTTACAGTCTCATTTGTAATGATATTGACAAAATTGTCTCCAAGCATTTCCTCAAACTCCTCCTTTAAAATAATGTCCTTTGAAGTCTTGTTGGAAAATAGCAATTTATTATTGCCAAGCTGGCTTGTCTCTTTCAGGTATCTGAAAATGGCAATAAAAGGCGTTACACCCGCGCCGCCCGCAATAAAAGTACCTTCACCTTTGTATTCAATGGCACCCCAGGCATCGGAAATTTCCAGGTGATCGCCCGTTTGGGCATGAAACAGCTCGTTGGTCACTCCATTATGATCCGTGTAAGATTTAATGGTGAATTCCAGATAGCCGGCTGATGGGAGACAGGTAAATGTAAAAGGCCGTACTTCTTTTTCCCAACCTTCCTTAAGGAGTGAGACGTCGGCCGCCTGTCCCGGAACAAATTGAAAACCAGCAGGTTTTTCAAACCTGTAAGTTCTAACATTGTGTGTTCTGGGAATGATTTCCTGAATTTCTAAGCGGTATGTTGCCATCATTATATCTTTGATGCTTTAAAGTAATCATTTTTATTGAGTTGAGTTATAGGAACATGCACTTGACCCATATCGTACACCTAAAATCGTACATCCAAAATCGTACATCGTACATATTCGCGGTACATCTTACATAAAAATGATTTCCTTCTTGTTTTTTCCAATCCTTTTACTACCTTTGCGTCCCCAAAAAGTTCTTTTTTAGTAAGAATAATTGAATTTGGGAGTCAGGAAGCTATAAAAGCTGAAAGACGTTTGAACCAATTAAATTGTAGACAATGGCAAAAGAAATCTCTGGTTTCGTAAAGTTGCAGGTAAAAGGCGGTCAAGCCAATCCTGCGCCTCCGGTAGGTCCTGCCCTTGGTAGTAAGGGTGTTAACATCATGGAGTTCTGCAAACAGTTCAATGCAAGAACTCAGGATAAAATGGGAAAAGTACTTCCTGTTTTAATCACAGTTTATACTGACAAGTCTTTCGACTTTGTTATCAAAACTCCTCCAGCTGCTGTTCAGTTAATGGAAGCCGCAAAAATTCAGAAAGGTTCTAAAGAAAGCAATCGTGCTAAAGTAGGTAAAGTTACCTGGGCTCAGGTTGAAGCTATCGCTAAAGACAAGATGCCTGATCTTAACTGCTTTACAATTGAAAGCGCGATGAAAATGGTTGCAGGTACTGCCCGTTCTATGGGTCTTAATGTTGAAGGTGCCGCTCCCTGGGACAATTAATTAAACTCCTAAAACTGAATTGAAATGGCAAAAATTACCAAAAAAAGAAAAGTAGCGGACGCGAAAATCGATAAAAATAAAATCTACTCTTTAAAAGACGCATCTGCTCTTGTTAAAGATATCAATACCACTAAGTTTGATGCTTCTGTGGATCTGCACATCCGCCTGGGAGTTGATCCTAAGAAAGCTGATCAGCAGGTTCGTGGTACTGTAACCTTACCTCACGGTACTGGTAAAACAAAACGTGTATTAGTTCTTTGTACTCCTGATAAAGTTGCTGATGCTACTGCAGCAGGCGCTGACTTCGCTGGCTTGGATGAGTTCATCCAAAAAATTGAAGGCGGCTGGACAGATATCGATGTTATCATCGCTACGCCTGCAGTAATGCCTAAAATAGGTAAATTAGGTAAAGTGTTAGGTCCTCGTAACCTGATGCCAAACCCTAAAACCGGTACTGTTACCAACGATGTAGCAGCTGCTGTTAATGAAGTAAAAGGCGGTAAAATCGCTTTCAAAGTTGACAAAGCTGGTATTGTTCACGCTTCTATCGGCCGTGTATCTTTCTCTGCTGATAAAATTGCTGCAAACGCTACAGAACTGGTTAACGCCATCATTAAGCTGAAACCATCTGCAGCTAAAGGTATCTACCTGAAAGGTGTTAGCATGGCAAGCTCAATGAGCCCCGGTATTACAATTGAAACAAAAGCATTAATGAACTAATCCTGGTGATCCTGAAAGGGAGATGACCCGGGTTCTTAAAAGTTAGTTATGACCAAAGATCAAAAAAATGAGGTGATTGAAGTTCTGAAAGAGAAATTCAGTCAGTACAATAACTTCTACGTTACAGATACAGAATCTTTAACAGTAGCACAGATCACAAAATTACGCCGTGCTTGTTTTGATAAGCAAGTGGAAATGAAAGTGGCTAAAAACACTTTGATCCGCAAGGCGCTTGAATCAATCGACGCTGAAAAATATTCTGGCGTTTATGATTCTCTGCACAACGTAACTGCGTTGATGTTCTCTGAAAATCCTAAAGAACCAGCTTTGATTTTAGCAGGTTTCCGTAAGGATAGCAACGGTACAAAACCTGAGTTAAAAGCAGCTTTCATCAACGGCGATATCTATGCTGGTGACGATAACCTGAAAGCATTAACTCAGATCAAGACGAAGAACGAGCTTATCGGCGAAGTTATCGGCTTGTTGCAGTCTCCTGCTAAACGTGTTCTGGCTGCTTTGTTGCACCACCACGAAAAACAGGCTGAAGGCGCTACTGCAGAACCAGCAGCTGAATAGTTTTCAATTTTGGATTAACTGAAAAAGGCAATCAAATAATATTGCTGATTTCAAATCAATAAAATCAAATTTTTTTAAACAGTCCGACGGATCCGCCTGGCGGATATGAAGCCGGAAAAAATTTAAACATTATGGCAGACGTAAAAGCTTTAGCCGAACAACTAGTAGGCTTAACAGTAAAAGAAGTACAGGAATTAGCTGATGTATTAAAAGCTGATTACGGTATTGAACCAGCTGCAGCAGCAGTAGTAGTAGCTGCTGGTGGTGGCGATGCTCCTAAAGTTGAAGAAAAAACTGCATTTGATGTAGTATTGATCAGCGGTGGTGCTAGCAAACTGAACGTAGTTAAAATCGTTAAAGACTTAACAGGTTTAGGTCTGAAAGAAGCTAAAGAATTAGTAGACGGCGCTCCAAAACCAGTTAAAGAAGGCGTTTCTAAAGCAGAAGCTGATGAAATCGCAGCTAAACTGAAAGAAGCTGGTGCTGACGTTGAAGTAAAATAATTAGCTATATCTTACTTTATAAAGGGCCTCGTTCTGAATGGAACGGGGCTTTTTATTTAGGCACGTTCATAGCAATAGAGTCAGATAGTGAATGGTCAATAGTGAATAGTGAAAGATGAGAAAGGCACATTAAATGCATGCAGTAATCTGTTAAAGGAGCATTTGGATCAGGCCCTTAGCACAGTTTTCAATTAGCCAGAAAGAGGATCCGGCATAAACATGCGGGCGCACCAACTCAACTTTATGTTCAATTTCAGATAAGCACAGAAAGAACGCTGGTGTTAGGACTGATCACGCTTTGTGAGTTTTTCAGCGCTGCTATTTTCAAGCCCTGAAAGGGCGATTAGCACAAGCACAGGGCAACGCCCTGTGGACTAGGGCGCAAGCCTTATCATCATGCCAATGTGCAATTTTTCGTTCACAGTGCGGCTAAATTTTCCGTAACGAAACCTTTATACCCCGAAATAACAAGTGGTTTCTTTTCAGTTGTATTAACATCAGACTAACATCTCCATATTCAATTCCAACCTTTTCCTGCTTATTTCGTTTATGTCTGTAAAGCGGGCATTATCAGCCAGGTAAGAATAACCTCGCAGGCTTAATGCACAATAGCCCGGGCTGGCCTTGGTATAGTTTTAGAATTAATGTTGGCATGAAGAAAGCGTTACTTATAGGAGGAGGGATATTAATTGCTCTGGCCATTGGCCTGTTTTTTTATTTGAAAAACAGGAAACTCACCGATTTCAATCCATTAATCAGAGAGAAGCTTCAATCACTTGTTTTAAAAGGTTCGGACAGCCTGTACCGGTTAACTTTCGATACACTTATTGCTGACGTTATCGACTCAAGGTTAACAGTCACAAAGATCGTCTTAACACCAGATACAACCGTACTTCAGAAGATGCGCAATACCGGCAATGCGCCCAAAGATATTTTTAAAGTAAGCCTTGATTCATTGGTTGTTGACGGATTAAATATTGCAGACTTTACTTCTAACAAAAATGTGGATCTGAACGTGCTACATGTGCGTCAGCCTTCTGTTGAAGTGTTTCACGCAAAAACGCCCAAACAAGATTCGGCAGACAGGTTAAAACTCAGTACGCTGCGGATACGCATCGCGAAGCAAATGAATCATCTGGCTATTAATAAGGTACAAATACTTGATATGAATGTGCAGTTGCACACACTGAGCAATGACACGGTACAGAAGACCAGCAAGTTTAGGAATGTAAATTTTCTGCTGGACGATGTTTTAATTGATTCGGTAGCTGCAATTGATTCCACCCGCTTCATGTATTCAAAGCAGGCGCTTATTTCACTTCAGGATCTTAAGTTTCGCACAAAAGATAGCCTCTACCTGATTGGCCTTGATTCCATCACCATTAATGCTTCAGAAAAAAATGTACTGATAAGCAATTTTTATATAAAACCAAACGGAACAAACAAAGCGTTCAGGAACAAATTGAAATTTATAAAAGAACGGTACACCGGCCAGTTTAAAACCGTAGAGTTAAAACAAATAAGCTGGTGGAGCATCGCTTCTTCCGACTATTTCAGGGCTGATGAAGTGCATATGAACAATGGCTCTCTTGAGGTTTATACTGATAGAAGTCTTCCGCCGTTTCCCAGGTCTAAAGTGGGAAACTTCCCTCATCAACTGCTTATGAAGTCACCTTTTCCTATCAATCTGAAAAGGCTGAAGGTCACCAATTTTGATCTTAGTTACCAGGAGTTTAATCCTAAAACGGACGAAAAAGGAGAAGTAAGTTTTAAAGATATTAACGGGACACTCGAGAATATTACGAATGACCCGCAACTTATAGCCCAAAACAATATAATGAAACTTGATGCAAGTGCAAAGCCAATGGGGGAGGGGAAACTGGATGCAATATTCAAATTCTATCTTGATAAGGCTAAAGACGGTATTTTTTCAGTTGATGCCTTTCTGCATCCGATGGATGGCAGAGCATTCGATAAAGCCACACGTCCCTTAGGCATGTTTGGAGTTGAAAAAGCGACAATAAAGGGCATGGATGTACATGTTGACGGGACAAACTATAACGGAAGAGGAACCGTTGTCCTTAAATATGATGATCTGCAAATTGCAGCGCTCAAACAAGACGGTGATAAGTTGAAAAAGCGCGGCTTTTTAAGCTTTATTGCCAATAGTTTTGTGCTGATCCCCTCCAATCCAGAGAAAAATACCCCCGTCCGCAAAGCATCGGCATATTACCGGCGAGACGTCCACAAGTCCTTTTTCAGCATCATATGGAAAACTATATTAATAGGAATTATGAAGACGGTGGGGTTTGATAGCGGGGTGAAAAAAGTGAAATAAAATTTGGATATCGTCGGGATTTGGATTTATGGGATTTATAGATTAAAAGATTTTTCTTTTTACAGGATTTGGGAATTCTTCAAACCAGCAATGAAAAGACTGTACTTCTTATAATGCCGTACCCCATCCAACAATCCTCAAATCCAATAAATCCCGATCCAGACAAAAAAATCAAATTAATTTGTTAAAAATCCCTTGTTATCTAATCCCAATCCCTTACATTTAAAATTGATTTTGCTTGTTCGCGTACAATGATTAATTTTGCCATCCTTTTATTTTGGGATAATTAGCAGTTTGACATTATAATAATGGCCATTTTAATATTATAGCTGCCAAACACTGAAAGTCTCAAAAGTTATTAGACAAAACCGGTTAAATACAGATATGTCATCAACTAAAGTTCAAAACAGGGTCAGCTTCGGTAAAACAAAACACCTTGCTGAAACTCCTGATCTATTAGACATTCAGTTAGAATCTTTCAGAGAATTTTTCCAGTTAGAAACCACCCCGGATAAGCGTAATAACGAAGGCCTGTTCCGCGTATTTAAGGAAAACTTTCCTATCACAGATACACGTAACATCTTCGTGCTGGAATTCCTGGATTATTTTATTGATCCTCCGCGTTACACTATCGAAGAGTGTATGGAGCGTGGCTTAACGTACGCTGTGCCATTAAAAGCCAAGCTGCGCTTAAGTTGTAATGATGAAGAACACGTTGACTTCCAGACAATCGTTCAGGATGTATTCCTGGGTAATATCCCTTACATGACTCCGCGCGGTACCTTTGTTATCAATGGTGCTGAGCGTGTTGTTGTATCTCAGTTACACCGTTCACCTGGTGTATTCTTCGGTCAGTCAGTTCACCCCAACGGAACCAAGATCTACTCTGCAAGAGTGATCCCGTTCAAAGGTGCGTGGATGGAGTTTGCTACAGACATCAACAATGTGATGTATGCTTACATTGACCGTAAGAAAAAATTCCCCGTAACAACTTTATTGCGTTCAATCGGTTTCGAAACAGATAAGGACATCCTTGAACTGTTCGGAATGGCGATTGAAGTTAAAGCTGATAAGAAAAGCCTTCAGGAGCATGTTGGTAAAAAGCTTGCTGCCCGCGTACTAAGAACATGGGTGGAAGACTTTGTGGATGAAGATACCGGGGAAGTTGTATCTATCGAACGTAACGAAATCGTTATGGAACGCGATACGATCCTTGATGAAGAGGCTATTGATAATATTTCCGACCTGGAAGTAAAAAGCATTTTCGTTCAGAGAGAAGATGTTGGTGGTGATTATGCAATCATCTACAACACTTTGAACAAAGATACTTCAAACAGTGAGCTGGAAGCGGTTCAGCACATCTACCGCCAATTGCGTGGTGCTGATGCTCCGGATAATGAAACTGCACGTGGTATCATTGATAAATTATTCTTTAGTGACAAACGTTATGACCTGGGTGAAGTTGGCCGTTACAAGATCAACCGCAAACTGGCTGTGACTACCGATCTTAAAACCAAGGTGTTAACTAAAGAAGACATCATCGAGATCATCAAATACCTGGTACGTTTAACCAACGGTAAGGCTGAAATTGATGATATCGATCACCTGAGCAACCGTCGCGTACGTACTGTAGGCGAGCAGTTGTATGCTCAGTTTGGCGTTGGTCTGGCACGTATGGCCCGTACCATACGTGAAAGAATGAACGTTCGTGATAACGAGGTATTTACTCCTGTTGATCTGATCAATGCAAGAACACTTTCTTCTGTGATCAACTCATTCTTCGGTACATCTCAGTTATCCCAGTTCCTTGATCAGACAAACCCGTTAAGTGAAATCACACACAAACGCCGTATCTCAGCGTTAGGCCCAGGAGGTCTTAGCCGTGAGAGAGCGGGTTTTGAGGTTCGTGACGTGCACTATTCTCACTACGGCCGTCTTTGTACAATTGAAACTCCGGAAGGTCCGAACATCGGTCTTATCTCTACACTTTGCGTTCACGCCAAGATCAACGAGATGGGCTTTATCGAAACTCCATACCGTAAGGTGGATGAAGGTAAAGTTGACCTGAAAGAACTGACTTACCTGAGTGCAGAAGAAGAAGATACAGCTAAGATCGCACAGAGTAACTCTGAACTGGATGAGAAAGGCAATTTTGTTGAAGACAGAATTGTAAGCCGTGAAACCGGTGACTTCCCAATCCTTGAAAAGGGTGAAGTTGAATATATGGACGTGGCTCCTAACCAGATCGTAGGTTTGAGTGCTTCATTGATTCCGTTCCTGGAGCATGATGATGCCAACCGTGCACTGATGGGATCAAACATGCAACGTCAGGCAGTTCCTTTGATCCGTCCTGAAGCACCAATCGTTGGTACAGGTCTGGAAGGAAAAGCTGCACGTGATGCACGTATCCAGATCCACGCTGAGGGTGATGGTGTGATTGAATTTGTTGATGCTAAAGAAATCCATGTTCGTTACGACAGAAATGATCTTGGACGTTTGGTAAGCTTCGAAGATGATCTGAAAGTTTACAGATTAACCAAATTCATCAAAACCAACCAATCAACTTCAATCATCCTTCGTCCGGCTGTTAAAAAAGGACAGCAGGTGAAGAGAGGCGACTTCTTAACTGAAGGCTACGCAACTAAAGATGGTGAAATTGCATTGGGTCGTAACCTGCAGGTGGCATTCATGCCTTGGAAAGGTTACAACTTTGAGGATGCGATCGTAATCAGTGAGAAAGTTGTTCGTGAAGATTTATTTACTTCTATCCATATTGAAGAATATGAGCTGGAAGTTCGTGATACTAAATTGGGTGAGGAAGAATTAACACCAGACATTCCGAACGTATCAGAAGAAGCTACCAAAGATCTTGATGAGAATGGTATCATTCGTATTGGTGCAACGGTTAAAGAAGGTGATATTCTGATCGGTAAGATCACTCCTAAAGGTGAAAGTGATCCTACACCGGAAGAAAAACTGTTACGTGCGATCTTCGGTGATAAAGCCGGCGATGCAAAAGATGCTTCTCTGAAAGCTCCGAACGGTACTGAAGGTGTGGTTATCGACAAGAAATTGTTCCAACGCGCCAAGAAAGACAAGAACTCAAAAGTTCGTGAAAAATCATTGCTTGAAAAAGTAGAGAAAGTTCACGAAAAGAATACAAGCGACCTGATGGAAGTATTGTTGAGCAAGTTGCAGACATTGTTGAAAGACAAGCCTTCAGCTGGTGTAAGCAATAACTTCGGTGAAATGCTGATTGGTAAAGGTGCTAAGTTCAATCCGAAAAATCTGGCTTCTATCGACTACCAGAACGTTAATCCGTTAGGCTGGACAAGCGATGCTGAAACCGATGATCTGATCAATACACTGTTGCACAACTACAACATCAAATACAACGAAGAATTAGGCCGTTACAAGAGAGAGAAATTCAATATCTCAATAGGTGATGAATTACCTGCTGGTGTATTGAAACTTGCTAAAGTTTACCTGGCTGTTAAGCGTAAGCTGAAAGTGGGTGATAAGATGGCGGGTCGTCACGGAAACAAAGGTATCGTTGCTAAGATCGTACGTGCTGAAGACATGCCTTTCCTTGAAGATGGTTCTCCTGTTGATATCGTATTGAACCCGCTGGGCGTACCTTCCCGTATGAACCTTGGACAGATCTATGAAACTATCCTTGGCTGGGCTGGTAAAAAACTGGGTGTTAAGTTCGCTACTCCAATCTTTGACGGAGCTACCCCTGATGAAATTGCTGAGTACTGCCAGAAGGCTGGCATGCCAATGATGGGTCACACTTACCTGCAGGATGGTGAAACCGGTGAACGTTTCCACCAGAAAGCGACCGTGGGTGTTATCTACATGATCAAACTTCACCACATGGTTGACGATAAGATGCACGCGCGTTCTATCGGACCATACAGCTTGATCACACAGCAACCGTTAGGTGGTAAGGCTCAGTTTGGTGGTCAGCGTTTTGGTGAGATGGAGGTTTGGGCACTTGAAGCATATGGTGCAGCTAACATCTTACAGGAACTGTTAACCATTAAGTCAGATGATATCATCGGACGTGCGAAAACTTACGAGTCTATCGTTAAAGGTGAAAACATTCCAAGAGCAGGTATTCCTGAGTCATTCAACGTGTTAGTTCACGAGTTGAGAGGTTTAGGTCTGGACCTGAAATTCGAATAGTTTCAATCTGAATATAACTTGATAAAAAGGCTGTCTCGCAAGAGCAGCCTTTTTTAATTGATAGTGGAGAATTGAAAATTGACAATGTGCGAATATGCAAATGTGCAGATATGTAAATGTGCAGATATGCAAATGTGAATGTGCAAATGCGCGATAAAAGGTGATCAAATTTGACAGTGCATGGAATTGCTGACGGCTGACGTGAGAATGTCTGATCTTAAAAATGTTGGAAATGTACGATTAGCAAAATCCCGTTCATTTTTTAATCTGGTTGTGGGACTAAATTCAACAAATGAGTCGCGATAGACACACTTCCGTCAAGGAAATCCCGAAGGGATGGAATTATTATAGGAGGATATCTACCTGAATTTAACCCCGAAGGGGTGGCATAATAAAATGTCACCCCTTCGGGGTTTTAGGCGTGGTTTTGGCTTTTGCTATAATAATTCCATCCCTGCGGGATTACACAGCTTCTGCTTAATCTTCGTAATTAAAAAATAAACCATCTTAAAACTTGGCAGACAACTTCACTTGTACACTTTTGGGGAAGAAGAAAGATTTTTAATCTTTTATTCTCATTCTCTTGAAGCTTGTGCGTTTGATATTTGCCCTTATCCTTATTCTTATATTCTGCCTGCACTTCTACACTACCTTCCGTATTTTTAAGCTATGATTTTACCGTTCGAAAGTTATAATTCAAAATGGAAAGAGCAGTTTGATGCGATCAAACATGAGCTTGATGAATTATTAGGTTCTTTGCAGGTGGCCATTGATCACATAGGCAGCACTTCGGTAGAGGGGCTTTCAGCGAAGCCCGTTATAGATGTTTTGGTAGGTTTAAAGCACGAAGACGATTTGAATAAAGTGCCTGAATTGCTTGCAGGAAACAATTATGTTTATTACGATAAATACAATACAGATATGCCGTACCGGCGCTTCTTTATCTTACTTAGAGAAAAGCCAGCTGATTTAGGAGTGCCTGCCTGTATTGGCGTGACAGATGATATTCCGGAAAAACTGCATGATCATGCCCTACGCATTGCACATATACATGTAATTCCTATTGCTTCAGAACATTGGCTGCGGCATATTGCGTTCCGGGATTACCTGCGTGTTCATCCTGAGGTAAGAGAAGAATACCAGGCGTTAAAAGAAAAACTTATAAAACTGCAATGGACAGATGGCAATGATTACAACCGGGGGAAAGATCCATTTTTAAAAATCGAAGAAAAGAAAGCAGTGGAATGGTATGAGAACAAGATGCATTAATGTGCGAATGTGCAAATGTGCGAATAGGCGAAGGTGTACATTTTCTGCAGGTTTTTTTACAATGGATCCGACAGGCTAAGCCTGTAAAAATTTTTTCGCATTTGCACATTTACTCATTTGCACATTTGCACATTCGCACATTCATTTTCAATTTTCAACTTTCAATTGTCCATTAGATTCCAGCTTCATAATGATATCCGAAATCTCTTCAACCCTGGTTTCCCACGAATTGCTCTCTGCAACTGCAAGACGTTCCTTCTTTTTTTCAAGTGTATCAGTGGCCAGTTCTTCTTCAATGAAATTTTTGAAAAGTTCTTTTGAAGAGGCAATTCTCGCTACATTTTCGAACTCGTTCAGATAGCTGAAGTCAGTGGTAACTACCGGAACTCCGGCAGCAAGGTATTCGTTGATTTTAAGGGGGTAAATTCCCTTGGTAAACTCATTTTTGGCAAATGGTATTATTCCGAGCGAAAAGCGGCTTAAATAGCCCGGTAATGAGCTCACAGGCCTGGCGCCTTCCAGTTTAACATTGCTGAATTTTCGAAGTACTTTTTCTCCGTTCTCATCAACGATCCTTCCCACAAACAAAAAATCAATATCAGGCATGCTGCCGATAACATGTTCCAGCAGTTCATAGTCAAGACGGTCATCAATACTGCCGATATAGCCGACGGTTTTTTTATTATGGATCTCGGGAGTAAAAGCCTTTTTAAACAAGTCTATATTCACCGCGTTTTTTACAAGAAAACAGTTTTTGGTAAATCCTTTTTTCTTTTCATACAATCCTTGTGAAGTAACAATGGTGGCATCAACTTTCTTCATGAATTCTTTTTCCTGCCAGGGACCATGCTTCTTCATCCAGTTAGCTGCTTCAATTGCATCATAGCAATGATAGATCAACAACTTTTCATTAAAGTTTCTTCCCGCATGCATACCGATGCCGGGATTAAAGGCAACTATATCGATCAGATCGTCATTCATGTTTAATTCTGCCAACGCTTTTTTAATGCTTCTTGTGGTGATCCATCCGTTTAGCTGCAACAGCTTTTTATACATTGTTCCGCGTGGCAAAAAATTAATGGTGAGTGTAAGCGGCGGAGTAAGCACATAAACTTCCTCGCCGGTCTCTGTAATAATTTTTCGTAATCTTTTTTCCAAACCCAGTGTACGCTTCACCGGGAACCCGTTTTTATGCCTTACCCCGTCGATGAGATCTTTAACAGTGTACGGATTATCAATGTAAAGCACTTTGTTTTTTCTGGCCAATACTTTCATTAGTTCAACAATGGTTTTCGCGTAATCTCCTTCCCATAAAGGATTTGAGATGCAAAGAATATTCCTGTTGGTCAGCATGTATTTAAAATTTCAAAGGTTTGTTTAGATAAAAGTAAGTTTTTTGAAAGGTTTTTTTATTTTTGTGAAAGTACGGTTCACGTCTAACAATCCTTCGAAAATCTCAATTTCTTAAAATTCACTGTCCTTTTGTAACAAAGATCAACTATCCTCATATCTTTTTGATGAGCCACTCGTGTTAAGAATATTATTCTTTTCAATGAAAGTAAATATCCGGGCTTCCTGTTAACCTTTAACTAAGAAAAGATGATCATATTGTTGCAAACTATCTTTTGGCTAAGCATATTTTTTCTGTTTTATAACTATGTAGGCTACGCAATAGTTACATGGGTTTTAATCAAACTATCTTCAAAACGGAGGGCATACGATTATGATGTTGATGCGCCCGGTGTTACAATGATTATAGCTGCATACAACGAGGAAAGCTTTGTTGAGCAAAAAATACTGAATACACTCGCGCTTGATTATCCGAAAGACCGGTTGCAAGTGATCTTTATTACGGATGGATCAACGGACTCAACTCCGGATATTATCCGCAATTATCCCGAAATAGAATTATTGCACAAGTCTGAAAGAAGTGGCAAAACAGCAGCTTTAAACAGGGCCGTTCCATATGCAAAGTACGGCATTCTTGTAATGTGCGATGCCAACACAATGCTTAACAAAGATTGTATTAAAGAACTTGCAAAGCATTACCAGGATGAGACAATAGGTGCAGTTGCAGGAGAGAAGAAGGTATTGTCTGCAGATGGTTTAACCAAACAGGAAGGACTATACTGGAAGTATGAATCTGCATTAAAAAAACTGGATGCAACTTATCAAACAATTGTTGGCGCAGCAGGCGAGCTCTTTTCATTAAGAAAGAATTTGTGGCAGCATGTAGAAGAGGATACGATACTTGATGACTTCATGATCTCTATGCGCATTGTTCAACAAGGCTATCGCGTTCATTATGAACCGCGAGCCTATGCAACAGAAACAGCTTCTGCTTCTGTAAAAGAAGAAGCCAAAAGAAAGGTGCGTATTGCCGCGGGCGGATTTCAATCAATGGCACGATTGCTTCCTATGCTGAATATTTTCAGGCACGGTAAATCATCATTTTTATATATTTCACACAGGGTGCTGCGTTGGGCCGTTTGTCCTTTTTGCCTTGTCCTGTTATTGCTTAGCTCACTGGCATTATTCTTTGTAAGTGATCAGCTGATATTCAAGATTGCTTTTGTTATGCAGGTATTTGTTTACGGTCTGATGATTCTCAACAGTGTGCTTTCACCGAAGGGTGTAAAGATTCCGGTGATACAACCCTTACAGTATTTTGTATTTATGAATATATGTGTGATCAGAGGATTTTTCCGTTACATGAAAGGAGAGCAATCTGCCACATGGGAGAGAGCTCAACGGCAGATATTGCAAGAGGCCGCGGAAATTAACCGGTGATCCGAAACAATTGGTACTTGTGAAAATAAACAACCTGATAAACTGAATTACATGAACATTGATCTATCTGCGACACCAACGAAAAAACGTTTTTTTTCGCCCGTACAAATAGACTATGATAACAAACAGTACATTCCTGCTTTTGACGGGTGGCGCGGTGTAGGTGTGATACTCGTTATGCTGGCACACTGTTATCCTAATATGATCACGAGACCATTTTGGGTTGCAATGGATCTGTTTTTTGTGATGTCCGGTTTTTTGATCACAGGTATCTTGCTTGATTCCAAACAAAGTCAGCACTATTACAAGAACTATATTGTAAGAAGGGTTTTGAGGGTGTTTCCTTTATACTATTTTGTACTTGCTATTTCTTTCCTGGTAATACCTTATACTATTCCCGGTATAATGGGCGTTAACTATGATTTTTATACGAAGAACCAGGCCTGGTTTTGGTTATACGGGCAAAACTGGTTGTTCTCTATAAAAGGCTTACCAGAAATCAATCATAGTATGGTGCATTTCTGGTCACTCGCAGTGGAAGAACAGTTCTATATTTTCTGGCCATTGCTTATCAAGTTTTTCAGTCCGAAAAAAATAGTAAGAATCTGTATCGGAATCATTTTATTTAGTGTGTATTTCAGGGTAAGTCTGGGATTCAAACTTGGTTTGGTTCAGCCGTATCCTTACATGAATACTTTTTCGAGAATGGATTCACTTGCCATAGGATCAATCATTGCGGTTGTTATCCGGTATAATAAAGCATGGCTTGAAAAATATTTGAATGTTATTGCAGTAGCATCATTCACCTGTATGCTGCTTGGTTTTGCATATTTCAGAACCGGAACTTTTCTGCGGTTATATCCGATCTTTACATTTGTAGATATTTTTGCGGGATGTATACTTCTTTATTCATTGTCGCCGAATAAGTCAGCGCTAATACGTGTGGGCGATCATTCTTTATTCCGTTTCCTCGGTAAATATTCTTACGGCATTTACATCTATCACTATATTATTTTCAATAGTCTTGATCAACATTTTCATCCCTTTGTACTAAAGCATATTAACAGTGAAGCAATGGCCGTAACGTTTACGGGAATATTAACCATAGGTATTTCAATTCTCATCGCAATTGCCAGCTTCCGTTTTCTTGAAATGCCATTCTTAAAGTTGAAGAA
Organism: Danxiaibacter flavus; assembly: GCF_041060425.1. Classification (NCBI taxonomy): domain Bacteria; kingdom Pseudomonadati; phylum Bacteroidota; class Chitinophagia; order Chitinophagales; family Chitinophagaceae; genus Danxiaibacter; species Danxiaibacter flavus. Next base: position 681,931 of record NZ_JAULBC010000002.1, on the reverse strand, counting down.
ATATTTTGCCTATAAATAGTGTGGTTGTGCGAATGTGCCCATGTGCAAATATGAAAATGAAGGATGCCGCCCGGGCGTTGCGAATTTGAAAATGTGTACATGGAAAAGACAGATTGCATAGTTACCGGAGAGTCTTCTTCTTGTATTCGTTTTCAATTGTTAACTTTCAATTTTAAACTTATTTAGTCGTTAAGCAATGATGTTATAAGATTATAAAAATCAATGGAAAAATGTCTAGAAATCAATAGATTAAAATTAAACATAAACATCTCCTTTTTTTTGCATAATTTATTTTTTTGTTTATTTTTGTTTTAACAGTTCGTACTAGTAATATTGGGTGTTTCTTTAATAATTTCCTTTATTGTATCGTACTGCAGGTTACCTAGTCCTGTCCTTTTATCCTATCAATCCCATTTCAATTACTATGTAAAAATCGAAGGAAGTAGTGTCAATCATATCTGTAAATTGATATGGTAACAATAGCCGGTTCTAGCGGTTCTAAAGCTAAGTTTCCAATATTCATCAGGTTTGTCCGTGTATGTTTCGAGAGAAATCGTGTATCCCTTCTGAAGGCTTTTGTGATTAATTAAACTGCGTAAAATGAAAGGATTGATTGAAAATTTGAAAACATGGCTATCAAGAGCATTTAATACTTCTGTTTTGGTTAAAAGCAGAATGGAGTGGGTTGACTATCTTAAAGGAATTATTATCATTCTGGTAGTAAACAAACATGTTTATGCCGGACTTGAAGTTTCTGGCATACCGGTTCCTGAAATGATAAAAAAAGCAAACATGGTGTTTTTCAGTTTTAGAATGCCATTGTTTTTTATTCTTTCAGGTTTGTTTGTATCATCAAGCTTTGGAAAAAGAGGGATGAACAAATTTCTGTCCATCAAATTCGAGAACCTTATTTATCCTTACTTAATATGGTCCGTTATTGAAATAACCCTGCAGGTAATGTTTTCGGGCGTTGCGAATGCACACAGATCATACAAAGATTATCTCCACATTTTATACAACCCGCATGTTTTAGATCATTTCTGGTATTTGCCTGCACTATTTAATACAACTATTATTTACATTTTGCTGAAAACCAAACTCCATCTTAAAACCTGGATGCAGTTGGCGCTGGGCTTTGTTCTTTATTTTAGTGCGCAATACGTTGAAGATATTTCAATTTTATCCGATTGGATGACCTATTACCTGTGTTTTGCAATAGGTGATGCCTGTTCAACACTTTTCTTTCAGGAATCAACTCAGCGTTTGCTCAAAAAGCCAGCTGTTTTGTTGGGAATAATTACATTGTTTGTTTTCACCCAGATATATTATCTCAATCATCCGGAGACGTTTCATCTGCTTGGAGCAGTAACCAATCTTGGCAAGTTGCAGTTGGTTGGAATTGCGCTTGTAGGGTCTCTGGGCATGTTCGCGCTTGCTTTTCAATTGCAGGAGCGAAAAATTTTCCGGTTTTTAAGAGTAATCGGATTTCATTCACTTTACATTTATGTAATGCACGTGATGGTTGCTGCTGCAACAAGAATAGCGCTGGCGCGAATATTTGGAATCGAAAATGCTTATCTGCTGCTTGTTGTTGGTACGATAACCGGCGTTACTATACCGATAATCGCCTATAATCTCCTGATTAAAGATAATGTGTTGTCGTTTTTATTCTCGTATAGTAAAAATAAAACTATGCGACTTAAGGCTGAACCAGCTATAAATCCAGAGGTGAGTACTGTAAAAAAGATTTCAATGAACCCAGTGAACGATGTAAAAAATATTTGTGAATAACGCAAAAAGGGCTATCTTGCGGTAGTCTAAGAAATCCAGGTTCCCCCGAAGCCTTTAAACTCATCCTCTGAATATCCGTATTTTTTTTCTCCAATCTCCTTTAGTGCTTTTTAGTCGTGAAGAAATTCACCTGTAAGTTGTTCCTTAATTCCAATGCCTTTGATTAGTTAGTTGCTTGTGCGTGATAAACGGTTATCATAATAAAACTTAACTACTAGCATATATATGGTGCAATTTTACAAACCTTTTAATATGAAAACTAAAAGCAGGAACATACTTGCCTTGCTGCTGCTTGCATTTTCCTATTTTATACCAGGAACTGCATTATCGCAAACAGGTGTACTGGACCCCACTGACCCGATTGTAATTTACGATCCCGGTAACCCTCCTACTATTCCCGCCAATGGTACATTGGTGAAATGGGTTAAGACCAACCGTCTTAAATGGAATACCACTTCTTTTAAATGTTACTTCTATAACGGAGTGGCGTTCAGATTAAAATTCCCCAAGACATATCAGGCAGGGGTAAATGACGGAAAGAAATATCCTGTTTTTGTGTTTTACCATGGTCTTGGCGAAAAAGGTACCATCTATGATAATGAGCTTCAGCTTTATCATGGCGGGCAATTGCATATGAATGCAGTTGATAATGGCCAGTTTGATGGCTTTTTGCTTTATCCGCAAAGCCAGGAAAATAACTGGTACGGCCAGTTGGCAGTAATGAATGATTTCATCAATAAATATCTTGTTCCGCAAGCTAAAGCAGATCCCTGGAGAGTTTATGCAGATGGCTTATCTGCAGGTGGACGTGCAACATGGCTGTTCATGGAACTGTTTCCAAAAACGGTTGCAGCAGGTTTACCAATTAGCGCTACTGTAACCGGTTCTGAAGTAGCCAACTATACTAAGAGCTTTAAATTCATTCCTATCTGGCAATTCCAGGGCGGATTGGATTCAGATCCGCTTCCGGAGGTTTCTCAGGCAATGGGACAACGCATTCTTGACAGCGGTGGCAACTATAAACTAACTATTTATCCAAACGATGGCCATGGCTGTTGGTACGATGCATGGGGCGAGCCGGATTATTTTCCGTTTATGCTCAGGCAGTACAAATCTAATCCGTGGGTGCTGGGCGGCAGAACTGAGTTTTGTCCTACAGACACTATCAGCGCGACTATGGGTGTAACCGCAGGTTTCGACGGTTACCAATGGCGCCTTAACGGAAATCCGATACAAGGTGCAACCAGTAACACGTATACTGCAACAACCTTAGGTACGTATGATTGTAGAATACTTAATGGTAACAACTGGTCCGACTGGTCGCCAACGCCGGTAGTTATTAAGATCAAAACTACTACCATACCTCCGGTTATCATGGCAAGCGCAAACAGCAGCGCAGTACTTCCTGTTCTTGACGGTAGTGCAGGAGTGAGAATTGAAGTTCCTGCCGGTTATGTTTCTTATGCCTGGACGAAAGACTCTTCAACAACTGTGCTAAGCACAACCAGGAATCTTACGGCAACTACTCCCGGGCAATACCGTGTGAAGGTTACTGAGAAATTTGGTTGTTCGAGCAGTTTTTCCGATCCTTTCACAGTTATAGATGGCAATGCAGCTAATGGACCAGATGCACCAACAGGTATTAATGCATCTGCCTTAAGCAAAACCTCAGTTCAACTAACCTGGAACCAGACAGCAGCTCCAGCCTATAATGAAACCGGTTTTGAAATTTACAGGGCGACCAGTGCCGGCGGACCGTATACGCTAGCGCAAATTGCACCAACAGACGCAACCGGCGCGCTTATTAGTCAACTCAATCCGGGAACTAAATATTTCTTTATGTTGAGGGCGATTAATAACAACGCCGCTTCTCAGCCTACTATTGCCGTAAGTACAACCACGTTGCGTGATACAACAGCTCCAACGGTGCCAGGTGATTTTATGGTAACAGCAGCCTCTCAAAATGAGATTGATGTTATCTGGAATTCATCTACCGATGATGTAGGCGTTGTTGCGTATGATATTTATATCAATGGCATAAAATCATATACATCAAAAGATACCTCCTACAAAATCTTCGGCCTTTCTTCATTTAATACATACAATATTTACGTTAAGGCTAGAGATTTTGCAGGAAACGTTTCTATCCCCAGTAACCAGGCGACAGCTTCAACAAGCCTTAGAGGATTGAACTACAAATTCTATATGGGCCAGTGGAGTGCTCTTCCTGATTTTAACGCAATGACTCCGGATGATCGGGGAGTTGTGCACAACGTCGATATTTCAGGAAGTACTGAGGCTATTAACTTTGGTTATTTGTTCCAGGGTTATTTAAAAATCCCGGCAGCAGGTTCTTATACATTCAGACTGAGTTCTGATGACGGTAGCAAATTATTTGTAGATACGCCTTATACACAAACAGGGCCTTCAACAATTAACTACGATGGAATACATAGTGCCGGAACCAAAGATGCAACTAAAACGCTGACGGCTGGCATTCATAACATCGCTATTGCGTATTTCCAGCAGGGTGGGGGTGCAAGCTGCAGTTTGTTATGGAAAGTACCCGGAAGTTCAACATTTGTACCGGTGCCAGATAGCGCCTTCACAGATGGCTATGTACCAGCGGGAACAGCGCCTGCAGGACCGTCAGGGCTAACCGCAACAGGAGTCGCTTATAACCAGATCAATCTGGCGTGGACCGATAACAGCAACAACGAAAATGGCTTTGAGATCTATCGTTCAACTTCCGGTACCGGGCCGTTCTTTAAAGTGGGTGTGGCACCTGCTAACGCAACGTCGTATAAGGATAGTGCAGATCTTGCCCCAACTACTCAATATTTCTACAGAATTAAAGCTGTAGGTCCTTATGGAGAATCTGCATTCAACGATGATGCTACTTTTACCTTAAAATATAATTACTACACAGGTAGCTTTAATGTGATCTCAGATTTTGCAAACAGTACACCGGTAAGTAGCGGCACTATAGAAAACTTTTTACTGAGTGTTAGTCCGCTGCAGACAAACTATGGCATTAGATACGACGGTGTGATTAATATTAAAACAGCTGGTGCTTATACATTCTACACAACAAGTGACGACGGAAGCTCTTTGTATATAGATGGAAACCTCGTTGTGAATAATGATGGTGCGCATGGTGCACAAGAAAAAAGCGGTAACGTTACTTTAACTGCAGGGGTACACAGCATCCGCACTTACTATTTCCAGAAAACAGGCGGAGCATCTCTGACTGTATCCTACAAAGGCCCGAACATTGCTAAGGCTCCAATACCTGATGCAGTATTGCGGGTAGACCCAGTTAATGCTACCACAACAGCATTACCGGGTGCGCCGCAGGCTCCAACCAATCTTGTAGCAACAGCAACGAGCCCTTCGGTTGCTGCGTTAACCTGGGCGCCGGCTGATAATTTGGCAAGCAACTTCGAAGTATATCGTTCAACTAACGATAATACAACTTACGCATTGATTAAGGTAGTAAAAGGCAGTCAGGCTGCCGCATACAACGATTCTTCTGTAACTGCAAATACTACTTATTTCTATAAGGTGCGTGCGATGAATGTAACCGGACCTTCTCCATATAGCAATGAGGCTACAACCACAACGCTTAATAACAAACCGGTTATTTCGCATATCAACAATGTTAACATGAACTGGGGCGTTCAAACTTCTGTTAATATCAATGCAACTGATATCGACGATGAAAACCTCAGCATTACGTTTGGCCAGCTACCTTCATTTGCTGCATACACAGCAACAGGTAACGGGCAGGGACAATTAATCTTGACTCCAGATGCATCAGATGCGGGCACGAGCAATTCTGTAAAAGTATATGTAATGGATGAGCATGGCGGCGAGGACTCTACTACATTCACCATTAATGTAAGCAATACGCAGCCACCATCCCTGGATTCTATTCCTGATGTTACATTAACAGAAGGTACATCTACTACCGTTAATCTGAGTGGGTCACTGCATACCGGCGATGTAGTAACCGGTGTTAATTTGCCATCATTTGCAACGTTGATAGATAATGGCAATAACTCATATTCTATCTTTATTTCACCAGCAGTGTCTCAATCCGGTACTTACAATAATATCGGTATTATGGCAACCAACAGCACCGGTGCTTCGGCTACCAAGTTGTTTAACCTGGTTGTAACTCAGAAAGCGTTGACTGGCATCTACATCAACTTCAACCCTGCCACAGGAGGCCAACCAACGGCGCCATGGAACAATACCAAAGGTGTAATTGCTGCAGGTAGTGTGGTAAGCAATCTGAAAGATGAGAACAACGTATCTACAGGTATCAATATGACACTTGTTGATGCGTGGGATGGCTCAAATACAAACGGTGCGATACCTAATGGTTTAGGTATTTATCCGGACAATGTAATCAGAACACAGTATTATAGCGCAGCAAGCTCAAGGTTGATCACTTTTAGCAATATTCCGGCTGGTAATAAATACAATGTAATATTCTTCTCAAGCCGCGCAGGTAGCCCAACCGCTAGCGATAACAGGATCATGAAATATACTATCGGCGGTCAAACTGTTCAGTTGGCGATTGCACAAAACATTAGTAAAACTGCTCAGATCAATAATGTAGCTGGCGACGCGAATGGACAAATACAAGCAACACTTGCAAAAGACGCTGGTGCGTTATCTACCATTATCGACGCAATGGTTCTGCAATCAATTCCGGCAGATACTACAACAACGGTAGCTCCTCCAACTAATGTAGCTGCTACAGGTGTGGCAAATGATAAAATTACACTTACATGGAACGCAGCTTCCGGAACTGAAACAGGATTTGAAATATGGAGATCTCCTTCAGCTAATGGTGCATATAACAAGAAAGGAACTGTAGCTGGTAATGTACTTACTTATACAGATACTGCATTAGCATCAGGAGTAACTTACTACTACATTGTAAAAGCTGTTGTTAATAATAATTCTTCTGCATTTGGAAATCCTGTTAATGCGACAACGCTTACTGACGCTCCGTTGATTCCTGGTAACATTACAGCAACTGGTATCGGTCTGGATAAAATAAAACTTACCTGGACTGGTAATGGTAAAGAAACCGGATTTGAGATCTGGCGTTCTACAGCATCAAATGGTTCATTCAACAAAGTAGGAACTGTTCCCGGTACTACACTTACATTTACTGACGGTGGATTGGCATCTAACACAACTTATTACTATCAGTTGAGATCTTCAATAGATGCTGCTTATTCAGGCTTCTCTGCTTCAGTAAGTGGCACTACGCTTAACCCATATATTCCGTCAGTATACATCAACTTCGCTGCTCCTACAGGTGCAGGTGCGCCATTGCCATGGAATAATACTGCCGGTAACATAGCCGCGGGTTACACATTACCTCTTGTTGACTCTACAGGCTCAGCAACCGGCATGAGTATGAAGCTGGTTGATTCATGGTTGGTAGCAAATACAGTAGGTGTAACAACCAACAGTAATACAGGTGTTTATCCTGACAATGTAATGAAGACAATCTATTATGACTCATCTGCTAACGGACGTCATATTCAATTGTCTGGTTTACAATCTTCACGTAAGTATGATGTAATATTCTTTACTGGGCGTGCAGGTAACCCAACCACAGGCGACACAAGAATTGTTAACTATTCTATCAACGGTCGTTCAGTTTCATTGGCTGCGTCACCATCTAATACAACCAAGACCGTTCAGTTAAATGGTATTTCTCCTGATGCATCAGGTAACATTAACATAACCATCATCAGAGATGCCGGTGCTGTTTACCAAACAATCAACGCAATGGTAGTTCAACAGCATGTGTTTGATGGTATTCCGTATGCACCTGCTCAGTTAGCAGCAGCAAGCACTGCTTCGGATAAGATCAGGCTTGACTGGCAGCTGCTTTCCCTGGATGCTGATACAACAGAAGTTTGGAGATCAACATCTGCAAACGGTACTTATACGAAAATAGGCATCGCTGCGCCATATGCAACAACGTATACGGATGCTGGTCTTGCTACAAACACTGTGTACTACTATAAGGTTAGAGCAAAGGATCCTGTTAATGGTTTCTCTCCCTACAGCAACATTGCGGCAGCTGGAACCAGGGCATTCAATCTGAACATCAACTTTAACGACGGATCAACAGGCGGGCCCGCACAAGCTGGATGGAACAACACAAATACGCCTCCTGAGCCTGACCTGACACTTGAAAATTTGGTTAACGATAAAGGATTAAGCACCGGAATAACCATGACCATTATAGATAACTTCAGCGGTTCTAACCTGCTAGGTGCTACAACCGGTAATAACTCAGGTATTTATCCTGATAATGTACTGAAGAGTTTCTATTACTTAGACTATAAGGATACAGCCATTATGCAGTTCTCAGGATTGAACCAGAGCATGGTGTACACCTTTGTATTCGTGCCAAGCACAACTTATAACTCAAATACAAATACGGTTTATAAGATTGGTAATCAACTGGTGCAGCTAAGCGGCTGGAAAAACACTGCAAATTCAGTACAGATAAGCAATGTGGCACCGGATGCTTCAGGCAACATTAATGTGACTGTTTATTCAACAACCGGCTATGGTTATCTGAATGGAATGTCTATACAAGGTGCTCCGGCTCCGGCAGGACTTAATAACAGAATAGCAAATACCACAGGCAGATCTGCAGGTGACATTAAACCAGTAATACCTGCTGATAATGATGAAGTTAAAGTGAAAGCCTATCCGAATCCGTTTACAGATGACGTTACAATCAAGATGAATTTAGGCAAAAACGCAAGTAAAGTGGCTATTTCTGTAACAGATGTTAGCGGAAATATCATCTATCTGCGTGAAGTAGGAAGCGTTTCTAAAGGATTATGGCAACAAAATCTCGGATTAAATGGAAGATTGTTAAAGAGCGGCGTGTATTTTGTAAGGGTAATGGGACTTCCTGGAAATACCACCAGGGTGATTAAGATTGTTAAGTAGTTTTATATACAGGAAACCGGCTGGTTTCTACCTGCCAGTTTCTTTTTGAACATAAAAACATAAAAGCAAAACCATGGAACTAATCTATTTACTTAATGCACTTCTGCGAAAGAAGTGGATTATCATCGGCTGTTTCCTGGTCGCGGTCGTCACGGCATTTTTGTTTACAATGAACTTAAAAACGCTGTACAAATCCTCGGCCCAGATAGCAACCGGCTTTACCGCCAGCGAGCAGATCAAGCTCGAAAATGAAAACTTCAACACGGCACAAATTGATGTTAAGTTTAATAACATCATTGAGAACCTTACATCTCCCAAGGTAGTTCAGTTATTGTCTTATGATCTTATTCTGCATGATCTGAGCAGCAAGTCACCCTTCATTTATTTGTCGGAGAAACAAAAAAGCCAGGATGATTACAAGGCTGTAAATATTCCTACAGCAATCAAAGTTTTTACCCAGAAGCTGGATGACATGGAAGTGTTGGATGCAGACGTGCCTGAGGACATGAAACTGATCAACTTTCTTACTTTGTATGGCTATGATGTAGAAACCCTAACGGGGAATATAAGCGTAAGCCGTATAAACAGAACAGACTACATTGGGATTGATGTACTATCTGAAAGCCCTGATCTGTCTGCGTTTGCTGTTAATACACTTGTTCAGGAATTAAACAGGTATTACAGCCAGACAAAGAAAAGCAGCACCGATGTTTCTATTGCATCATTAGATTCTGCTGTTCAGGCAAAGAAGACAATACTGGATGAAAAACTTACTGCAAAAAGCGCCTATCTATCTTCACATGGAATTGTAGATGTGAATATGGAAAGCGGCAATAAATTATCGCAGGTTAGTTCATATCAATCACAGCTGGCCGACGAAAAAAGTAAACTGCAGAACCTGAATTACAGGATAGGTGAATATAACAGGTTAATTGAGACGGCCAAAACAACAGGTCAGAAAACAGTTTCCGGTTCTACAGTCATTAATGCCAATAATGATGAATATATAAGACTGAGAAAACAGTATAATGAGCTGAATGCACAATACATCCAGAAAGGGTCAACAGATATTGACATGAAAAGAAAGCTGGACGATCTTTCTGCGCAGATGAAGGCACTTAATTTTACTAGTGAATCCAAGCAGTCAATTGAAGGTGCTACAGTTTCCGTTGACGAATTAGTACAAAAGAAACTGGATGCGGAAGGTGACCTGAAAGCTACAAGAGAAAAGATTGGTATTCTTGAATCGAACCTGAGCAACTTAAACGGCGGATTGAATGGTATGGCAGCCTCAGGCGCGGAAATTGAAAAATTAACAACTGAAATAACTATCGCTCAAACTGAATACAGCAACGCAAAAGACAAGCTGAATTCTGTAGCTAATTATAAAGACACCTACGCAGGTTTTAAGCAAACCATTTACGGTCAGCCCGCTCTTATACCCGAACCTTCAAAGCGTTGGTTAATCGTGGCACTGGCCGGTGCGGCAGCTTTGTTCTTTAGTGTTATAGTTATTATATTAATAGAATATTTTGATCAGTCCATCAAATCTCCGGCTCAATTTAACAGGCTTACACAACTTCCATTGATCGGGTCTATTAACTACATAGACAAGTTTGATGGTGACATATTTGCCAAAGTAAATAATTTAAGCAAAGACGAAGGACGAAACAATGTATTTAAAGAGTTGTTGAGAAAGCTCCGTTATGAAATTGAAAGCAGTGGAAAACGGATCTTTTTATTTACCAGTACTGAACCTCAGCAAGGTAAAACAACACTTATCCAGGCCTTGTCTTACAGCCTTAGCCTTGGCAAAAAGAAAGTGCTGATCATCGATACCAATTTTTGTAACAATGATCTAACGAATGTTCTTCATGCAAGGCCTTCACTGGAAAAGTTCTATGTAAACGGCAAGCCGTTCAATATAGAAGATGTGAAAGCATTGGTAACACCTACTTCTGTTGAAGGCGTTGAAACCATTGGTTGTGGTGCAGGTGATTACACTCCTTCGGAGATACTGCCCAAGAACCACTTGTTAAACTATTTACATGAACTATTAACGGTATATGACTATATATTCCTGGAAGGTGCGCCGTTAAACAGTTTCACAGATACCAAGGAGTTGATTAATTATAGTGATGGAATGATCGCGGTATTTGCTTCTGATAAATCCCTTTCTGAAACAGATAAAGAATCTATTGAGTATCTGCGCCAGCACAGCGAAAAGTTTATTGGCGCCATTTTAAACAAAGTTCAAGTTGAAAATTTAGACATGTAAATTATTACGGTATAAGGATTGCTTTCCATTATGCTATGTAGATGAGGCTTTTTGTTTTATGTTCAGGATCGAGGTTATACCTGGGGTTCTATGCAGATAGAACCCTGGTTGACCTCACCGAAAAAGACAAAAGCAACGTGCTAAATTTAAATTTTAAAGCTATGTCAAAAGTGAGCGAACAAAATAAACAAACATCCAACGATTTATTTAGCAAACCTGTGCATGAGTTTCTTGTACTGCTTGCTGTTGGACTTATCCTTGTGTTTCTGTGTACGAAAATTTTATTTTTCTAACCAAAAAATAATTTTGTGAAAGGGATACTATTATACAGAAATAAGCCGGGGCGATCCATATTGGTATTGACACTTCTTTTACTGACTGTGGTAGGGCTTTCTTATGTAATTGCTTCACAGGGTGTAATCGGGGGAGGGCTTATTACCGCCGGCTTAATTGGTGCAGCATTTGTTGTCTGTGCTTTCAATAATCCTTATTTCGGTTTCTACATTACGACCATTGTATCTTTCTTTCTGTTTTTTATTCAACGTATGTTGTTCATTGACGGTAACGCGTTTCTTGTTGATGGACTAATATATATAACGTTTGTAGGCGTACTTTTTCAAAAGTATTTTAAGAAAGATGCTCTGTGGGAAACCAGGACTCACAAAATCTCCATTCTGTTACTATTGTATTTTGTTTTCATTTTGTTGGAATTTCTTAATCCGAATGCCCATTCGTTGGCTGGAAATATGGTCTACACAAGAGATTTCATGAGACAGTTGCTTACATACTTCATTACGTTCAATTTGTTTAGCAGCTATAAGAGTATAAGAAACTACTTCATCTTATGGATGGTATTAATGGCTATATGCGGCGCTTACGGTTGTTTTCAACAATGGCATGGATTGTCTGCCAATGAATTGAGATCAATCTTAATTGACGATATGACTGCGCAGTTGTATCGCCTTGCAGACGGAGGATGGAGAAAATTCTCAACCTTTGCGGATCCTACTACATTTGGGATTTCCAGCGCTGTAACAGCTTTGTTTATCCTGGTAAAAATGTTGAAGCAGAAAGATATCCGGCTGAAAGCACTTTACTTTGTAACGGTAGTAATATTACTGCTGGCAATGACTTATACAGGGACCAGAACGGCAACATTTTTGTTTATTGCCGGTGTTTGTCTGTACGTTCTTATGACGATGAATGACAAACGGACGCTGTTGTTCTTTTGTATAGCTGCAATGATATTCGCAGTTTTGATATTTGGTCCTTTTTATGGTAGCACTTCACTCAACCGCCTGCGTTCAGCTTTCAACAAAGAAGATGTTTCTTTAAACGTAAGAGATGTAAACCGGGCAAGAATCCAGCCTTACATATATAGTCATCCATTTGGAGGAGGATTAACGGTAACAAACGCAATTGGTGCAAAGTACAATCCCGGGCATCCACTTGCTAATTTTCCTCCGGATAGCGGTTTGCTGAAGTATGCTTTGGAAACCGGGCCAATAGGATTACTATTCATCGTTATAATTTACTTTGTTGTATTGCAAACGGGTATAAGTACTTATTTCCGAACCAATGATCAAACGGCAAAAAGAATGTTGCTGCCGCTTATAGTTGCAGTATTCGGCTTTATGGTTGCGCAGTATTCTCAGGTTGCCATCAACCAGATTCCTGGTGTGTTCTTTTTCTGTGGCGCTTTTGCTGCCATAGCAAGAATTGCCCAAAGGGCAAACGATTATGATAACAGTTTAAAAACCTAACAACGTAAAACAATATGAAAAAAGCGATTCTGAACATATTAGCTTTGTTTCTTTTTCTCACTGGCTTTAGTCAAACTACTTCCGAGATACTTAAATATAAAACTCCGAAACTGGCTGTAGATAGCATTGCTGATGCTTTAGCTGAACTAGCCGCAGATAACCCTCAAATAAAGGGGGCCGCCTACGAAGCAAAAAGTGCCGAATATACCTGGAAAGCTTCCCGTTATGCATGGAGTAATGCAATATTTGCTGCAGGTAACGTAAATGAGTATACACTGAACAAGAAAAAATCACAGGAGCAGGGAATTACAACGTTGTATCCCAGGTATAACTTCGGAGTAAGAATTACCTTATCAGATTTCCTTGTAAATCCGAAGACCGCTAAAGCAAATTACTACAGGCTGCAAAGTGAGAATCAAAAACTAAAACAAACGGCCGCCGAAATAAAAAAGCAGGTGATCATTGCTTACCAGGAATACGCATTAGCGCAAAAACTGCAGGCATTACAACAGGAAGTGATGCAGGATGAGCTTGTATCATTCACAAAGAGTGAAGAACGTTTTAAGAACGGTGAAATTTCTTTGGAAGCGTATACTGCCGCTATTAAGATGTATAACGAAGATGAAGTAAAGAACGAAACGCTTAAGAAAGATTTGAGAGTGAAACAAGCTACGCTTGAGTCATACTTAGGAATGAATATAGAAGATGCCTTTATACACATAGGCGCCCTTATGGCTCAAAGGGCGCCCGTTACACAATCTCAGAATAGTGGAGCTACTATTACCAAATAGTTATTTGAACATGTTGCATTAATGTGAAGGTTTTACATAAACCTCAATTGTTCCCAAAGCAGGAGGGAGGCGTGGTGCATCAAAAGAATCAATCAACTGATAATTGGCGCGCAACGCATCCCTTACAGCAAACGGATAAAAATTGTTCAGGTTGGGAATGTATTCGTACAACACCACGTCGTAGTAGTGCTGAGCGATCTTGTTACAATACATATCCTTCTGTTTATTGTACATACCAACACCAAGATGATACCAGAGTGGGTATTCCGATCCTCTTTCAGTTCCAAATCCCATTGCATAGGAAAGAGGAGTCAACTCGGTCATATTTAAAATGCGGTTGTTAGGTATTTTAGATAAGATTTCAGGGTTGTGCATCAGGCGGTCAATTCCCTCGACAGTACTTGCAGGCATAGAAATTTTCCTGAAAACAGGTACTGAAGAAAATGTCCAGCCAGATTGGTACTTCTTATAATTGAACGTATCTGCATTTAATCTGTAGGTATGCTCATTGATAATGTTTTCTCCGGTTGGGCTTATAGTAGCCGTTGAAGGAGGAAATGCTCTTTGAATTTTCGGATCAATATATTTCCAGAATGCGGCTGACCACCAGAGTAACACAGCCGCAAGTGCCAGGACAAACTGTTTACCGTTATTGATAAGCAGTATATCCTTTTCATTCAGCAGCATAAGAATAAATGCGAATGCAAAAGCGTGAAAAAAGATGTTGTTGTTAGCTGGCACGTAACTGGTAAATTGAAAAATAGCGGCTTCAGTAAGAATGCCGAATGTTAACAATGCAAAAAGCATTAATCTCTCGTTCCTTAAGAAACTCACACCGCTTTTGAAATAAGGTATTAATAATAATACGCACAAAAGCACATAAAATTTTATATCCTCTGATTTTGCAAACACTCTGTTGAAAAGATCATACAGTGAAAGCCGGGTTGAATGGGGCGGCTGTCCGTGATTGAACCAATATCCGAAACCATATTTTAATAGTGGTATAATTATAATACCGGCAAATACAGCGTACGATGCAATGAAAATGAGCAATGGCTTTACTTTCTTGTGCAATATGCAATGATAGATAAGTAATGCGATGCATAGCATCAGGGCCAGACCTCCGCCGTCCTGCTTGGTGAAGAATGACAAGAATGTGAAGACTGCAGCGAGTATTAGCCAGTAGTTCTTAGGCTCAGCACCATCTTTGGGCAAAAGATATTTGAACAAAAATGCCAGGCCTATAATCTCATAAATGATCACAGTGTTATTATACCACGGCCAGAAATTCAGCATTGAATAAGAAACAATGTATACAAGCAAAACGAGTATACGGGAATAAGGGGGAATACGAAAGCTCTTTAAAATACTTAGAAAAGCAAAGCCTGAAATGATGTTGATGAAAGATTGTGCTTTTACAAGGGTAATCATTGCGGGACCGAAGATCTTCATGAAAAATGCGGGGATGATCCAATAGCCAAAGCCAAGCGGCATTCCAAAATCCTTAAACGGAATTTGTCCATGGCTCATGCGGTAAGCGCCGTCCCAGGATAAAAAAATGTTGATGCGGAAAGGGTAAGAACCAAAAAGGGGGAGTAGAGCGAAAACGATGATGAGTAAAAATTCAGCATAAGATACGATTCGGGTGCTTCGTCCTAAGGTTGTCATGTAAAAGAGGATTTATTGAACAATATAAAAAACAAAATCAAAATAAAACTGTAATTCGATGATTGAGTACGTAAAACTAATGCGAATCAAAGAATGGGTAAAGAATCTCTTTATTTTTATTCCTGTTTTTTTCGGCGGACAAATTTTTAAAGAAAAGAATTTTGGAGCACTCTGTTTGGGCTTTCTTGCCTTTGGTCTTGTAGCAAGTAGTATTTACATTATTAATGATTACAGGGACAGAGAGGCCGATCGCCTGCACCCAGTAAAGTGTAAAAGACCATTGGCTGCAGGTAAAATTGCTCCTGCTACTGCAATCATTATTTGCATACTTAGTGTTGTTAGCGGTCTGTTGATGGCTTACCAGCTAAAGTTTATGTTCTTCGTTATCCTGTCGGCATACTTTCTAATGAACCTTGGTTACAGCTTCGGATTAAAGAACATCTCCATTCTTGATATTAATATTATTGCGATTGGATTTGTAATGCGCATTAAAGCCGGCGGGGTTTTAGCATCAATTGGTATTACCAGTTGGCTAACCATTATGGTGTTTCTTTTAGCATTGTTCCTTGCCATCACAAAACGCAGGGATGATCTTTATCTCAAGCAAAGTTCAGGCGTTGATATGCGCAAAGCAATTAAAGGTTACAGTCTTGAAATGCTGAACATATTACTGGCAATGGTATCTGCGGTTATTATCATGGCATATATAATGTATGCAATAGACCCTTCAACAATGGCAAAAACAGGCACATACAGGTTGTATTATACTTCAATATTTGTAATTGCCGGATTGTTCCGTTACCTGCAGGTAACATATATCAGCAAATCATCAGAGTCACCCACTAAAACCTTATATAAAGACAGGTTCATTCAGGTTGTACTGGTATTGTGGATATTGAGTTTTTATATCATTATCTATCTGCCAGACAGGCATTGGTTCTTATAATGGGTAAATATTTATTCATGTAAAAAGTGTACAGATGCAAAAAAAAGCTATCACCAATTGGGGAAATTATCCCGTGATCGATGCAACCGAAAGCAGTTTTCAAACAGTTGATCAGTTAAGGGTTCAGTTGTACAGGAACAAAGCTAGCATTGCCCGTGGTATGGGCAGATGCTATGGAGATGCGGCGTTAAGCGAGCACATTATCTCCACACTTGATTGTAATAATTTTATTTCTTTTGATACAGCAAATGGCATTATTGATTGCCAGGCCGGCGTTACATTAGACAACATATTACAGGTTGTTGTACCTGAAGGTTGGTTTTTACCGGTAACTCCTGGAACGCGCTATATTACAGTTGGTGGGGCTGTAGCCTCAGACGTGCATGGAAAAAATCACCACGTTGATGGAACATTTGGCGAGCACGTGATAGATATGGATGTAATGATTGGTGATGGCTCATTAATAACCTGTTCTTCAACTGAACATTCTGACCTGTTTCAGGCAACATGCGGTGGTATGGGGTTAACAGGTATTATAACACGTGTGAAGTTTGCACTTAAACCTGTAGAGAGCTGTTATATAAATGAGAAGAAAATAAAGGCAAAGAACCTTGATGAAATATTTGATCTCTTTCAGCAATACAAGCACGTTACTTATTCTGTGGCATGGATAGATTGTTTGAAAGGAGGATCAAATTTTGGCCGCAGTATCTTAATGCTTGGAGAGCACGCAAAAAAAAGCGAATTACCTGCGAAGCTGGCTGCTGCGCCTCTCCGGTTACCTCAACAAGCCAACCTTAATTTTCCTTTTTACTTACCCGGATTTGTTTTAAATAAACTAAGCATAAAAGCTTTCAACGAAGTATTCTATAGAAAGCAGATAGCAAAAGAAAAACAATCCATTATTCCTTATACACCATTTTTTTATCCCCTGGATGCCGTTCAAAACTGGAACCGCATGTATGGCCGCCGTGGATTTGTACAGTACCAGATGGCGTTCCCTTTGTCAGTAAGTAAAGAAGCATTGATAAAATTACTGGATAAGATCAGGCGCAAAGGTTTTGGATCTTTCCTGGCAGTATTAAAGCTTTTCGGTGAGCAGGATAGCCTGATCTCATTCCCGATGGAAGGATATACACTTGCGTTGGATTTTCCGGTAAGAAACGGTTTGTTTGAGTTCCTTGATGAACTGGATAAACTGGTAGATGAATACGGTGGAAGAATATACATGTCGAAAGATGCCCGCATGAGCAAAGAACTGCTGCATAAATCTTACCCGCATATAGATACGTTTTGGAGTATTGTTGAAAAATATAATCCGGATAACAAATTAGCATCATTACAATCAGCCAGACTATTCACTCATAAAATAAAAAGCAATCAACCATGCCAGATATATTAATACTTGGGGCCAGCTCAGGCATTGCCGCAGCATGCGCACATAAATATGCCGCAAACGGATACACGGTTTGGCTGGCAGGAAGAAACAGGGCTTTATTGCAAACACAGGCTTCAGACCTTGCGATAAGATACAAAGCACAGGCGCATGTATTGTTTTTTGATGCGGTTGATTATGAGTCACACAAAGCGTTTGTGGATTCACTGTCTTTTGTTCCGGATGTGGTGTTGCTTGCGTTTGGTTATCTTGGTGATCAGACGCTTGCAGAAAGAGATTGGCAAGAATCGGAACGGATCATCGGCAGTAACTATACCGGTGCTGTCAGCATTGTTAACCAACTCGCAATCTTGTTGGAGAAGAACAATAAAGGTGTTATTGCTGGTATTAGCTCTGTAGCCGGACTAAGAGGAAAAAAGAACAATTACATTTACGGTAGTGCCAAGGCCGGTTTTACAACATATCTTTCAGGCCTCAGAAATAAGCTGGCAAAAACAGGTGTTCATGTACTTACTATACTTCCGGGCTTTGTAGATACCAAGATGACTGAGGGTATGAAATTATCAAAGCCATTAACTGCACAACCGGAAGCTGTGGCTGATGATATTTACAATGCTATCTCGAAAAAGAAGAACGTTATTTATACGAAGAGTTTGTGGAGATACATCATGTTTGTTATTTCAAATATTCCCGAACCAATCTATAAAAAATTAAGCCTTGGATAAGAAGACGCTGGTATTATTTGACTTTGATGGAACCATAACAGAAAAAGACACACTGCTGGAAATAATAAAATATCAGCAGGGATCTTCAAGGTATTACCGTGGAATGTTGAAGATGATGCCGAAACTGCTGATGTTTAAGGCAGGGCTGGTCGCTAATCAGGATATGAAAGAGGCCGTGATGACCTATTTCTGGAAAGGATTGGATGAAAAACAATTTGAAGAAGCATGCAAAAAATTTGCTTCAACAATGCTGCCGCGTATGTTGCGCGACAAGGCTATTGAGCAATTGAAAAAGCACGTGGAGAATGGGGATGAGGTTACCGTCGTTTCTGCATCTGCCGAAGACTGGGTGCTTCCTTTTTGCCAGGCACAGGGAATAAAATGCATTGCTAGTAAAATGCAGAAGGTCAACAACAGGCTCACCGGAAAACTAAACGGTTTAAATTGTAACGGCGAAGAAAAAGTGAACAGGATTAAAAAAGTTTACAACCTGGAAGAATATGACACGATTATTGCTTACGGAGACAGCAGTGGAGACAGGCAAATGCTGGGCATTGCAACAAATGCTAACTATAAGCCTTTTCGTAATTAATGATAAGTCAAAATTTAAAAGTAAAAAGTCATAAAATAAGAATAATGCTACAGAAAATTATGACAGGAGGTGAAACCAATGTTTAAAAAAGCCTGGAATTCACCTACTATAACAACCTGGATGAGCTATTCATCCCAGGCGCTTTCATTACTTGGCCTGATACCGCTGATACTCAAAAAATTCACGCCGGGTGATGTGGCTTTGTGGTATTTATTTTCAACAATTATTGCCTTGCAATCAATTGCTGACTTTGGCTTCCGTCAAACCTTTACACGTCTCATTTCATTTGCTTACGGAGGAGCGAGGGATATCGACACATTCTCGCCTGATAATAAAAACAAGGTGACTTCAACGGAATCAACCGGGCCGAATATTCCGTTGATGCATAGCATTGTTTCTACAATGAAGCATATTTATAAAAGGCTAACAGTTGTACTGTTTTTTCTGTTATTAATTTTCGGGACATGGTCAATGGTAAAGCCGATCCGTTCTGCTTCTCATCCTGATCAGGCCTGGATAGCATGGACAGTTATTCTTCTGGTTTCATGTGTAAACTTTTACGGAAAAATTTACCTGAATTATCTTGAAGGACTGTTTAAAATAGCGATGGTAAGAAGAGTGGAGACGTTACGTGCCTTCGCTAATATAATGACCTGTATCGGTGTGCTTTATTTCTCGCCCTCGTTGCTCAACCTGGTTATTGTAAATCAGTTCTGGGCATTGACGATCATACTGCGTGACATTACATTATGTAAAAGGGTAGAAGATGGGTTATACACACGGATTGCAAGACAACTGGCATTTAATAAACAGGTTTTTCTAAAAATATGGCAGCCGGCATGGCGCTCCGGAATATCAGGTTTTATGTCCGTTGGGCTTTACAACTTAACAGGCGTTGTGTATGCTCAAATAGGATCTTCTCCTGCTGTAGCATCATATTTGCTGGTAATGCGTATTATCAGCCAGATCAGGGATATTTCAATGGCGCCTTTTTATAGTAAAATTCCGTTGATGGCAAGATTGCGTGTTCAGCATGACATTAAAGGGCTGGTTAAACTTGTTCAACGCGGCATGTTGTTAAGTCATTTGGTATTTGTAGTTGGTTTTGTAACTGTAGGGCTTTTTGCAAATCAATTATTAACGCTTATACATAGCAAAGTGGAGTTTGTAGATCAAACAATGTGGTTGCTGATGGGCGTTGCGTTCTTTATACACAGGTTTGGTGCCATGCACATGCAGGTTTATCTGTCTACCAATCACGTTATATCGCATATTGCAGATGGCATTTCAGGTATTCTGTACATTGTATCTACATTAATGCTGGCCCGTTATATTGGTATTTACGCAATTCCAATTGGTATGCTTATTGGATATTTAGGATTTTACGCATGGTATGCAGCTAAGTTTTCGTATAAATCGTTACAGGTTAATTTTTTAAACTTTGAGAAATTAACCTCGTTTGTTCCTTTGGTTATATTGATGGTTTATACGATATTTGAATTGCTACTGAAATAAAGTCCTTTACCTATTGTATCACTCCTTGCCATAGAAATTGACATTAGCAGAATATGGCCAACCATTCCCCTGCACTGAGAACATAAAACATTTAGAACAATAGCTGTAAAATATGGACAATACTTTTTTAGAAGACTCGCCTATTTTAAATACACCCGCAAAGCTTAATCCGTATAAGGAAGCGCGGTGGTTATTTGTCAATCGCTTTAAATGGGATTTAAGACCTGTAGCCTGGGCTTCACGAAAGAAGCTGAGAAAATTGCAGGATAAATATGCCGGCAAAAAAGCAGTGATCATGTGTAATGGTCCTTCTCTGAATAAAGTAGATTATGACAAGCTAAAAAATGTGTTCACGTTTGGATTAAATAAGATCAATCTGTTGTTTAACCGGACAGATTTTCGTCCATCGGCAATAGCTGTTGTTAACGGACATGTAATGGAACAAAACGCAGCTTTTTATAATGAGACTGATATACCCCTTTTTCTGGATACATGTGGTTTGAAATATGTAAGATTCCGCGAAAATGTACATTTCATGCATGCCACCGATACGGCAAAATTCAGCCGGGATATCAGCGGTAGCATATGGAAAGGTGGAACCGTAACATTTGCTGCCATGCAGCTGGCGTACCATATGGGTTTTACAAAGGTAGCGCTTGTTGGCTGCGACCACTATTTTAATGCTGTAGGTGCAGCTAACCAGTTGGCGGTAAGTAACGGTAAAGATGACTCTCATTTCGATCCTAATTATTTTTCCGGCGGAATGAAATGGCAGTTGCCCGATATTGCAGCAAGTGAATACTCTTACTCGCTGGCAAGAGAGATGTATACAGCTTCTGACAGGCTTTTATTGAATGCTACAGAAGGAGGTCATTTAACGCTGTTGCCACGCATCGATCTCGACACTTTTCTTGATGATAAGTTCTAGGAATTGAAGTGGAAATTGAATGTGTTATAATTGCACATTGATTGCCCGAATGGACAATTTTTTAAAATCGTTTTTGTAAGACTTTTATTGATTTACGTCGATAAAGATTTGCAAAAACGATTTTTATTTAATACCCTCCAAAGAAATACCGAGCCTTTTTTGATTTAACTTTTCGCCAATGTTTGTACTTTTACCCACTCCTGTCCTTGATGAGGAATTTAAACCGGTTGCAAAGGCCAAATCCCCCTGGCCAGTTAACGTTCATATCGTGCTAACAGATCCTTTCCAAACACCCCTGGCAAGTTTAAAGTGTTCACATTTTTAATTTTAACAATATGTAATCATAAAAGACATATTATGTAACATTATTGTTAGAACTGTGCAGTATTACCGTGCAATTTTATACCCGATATTGATATGCAATTACTTTTTTATATATAACAAGCATTCTTGGCAAAAAATTTGTTTTTGAAGGACATGCATCAATTTAGTAATCCACCACCTGCGAGAAAAGAGACATTGTACGGAATGATTTATGGTCTTTTACCGAAACATGACATTGACAGTAATAATCTTACCTCCAAATAACGTTCTCATGGCAAAGATTTACTCAGTTTTAAAAAGTAATTATCGGAAGAATTTTACATTTTTATTTTTACTGCTCGCGTTCTCATCACAATTGTTTTCGCAAACGCACACGCCCATAACTGTGAAGATCACGAATCGTATCGGCGGTTACTGGGAGTATTTGCCTGCGGATTATAACACGTCCGGAAAGAAATATCCGCTGATCCTGTTCTTTCATGGTTCGGGTGAGTTGGGTTCGGGTTCACAGGCTGATCTGAAAAAGGTTTTGAAATGGGGACCCACTAAGCTTATTGCGAACGGTTCCTGGCCGAAGACATTTACTGTAAATGGCGAGTCCTTTACTCCGATCGTAATTTCCCCGCAGTACAGAAACACATCACGAAGCCTTGATGACTACAAGGCTTTAATGGCTTATGTATTGAAAAAATATAGGATTGATGAATCCCGTATATACATGACAGGTCTGAGTCACGGTGGCGGTACCGCTATCTATTATCCAAGCATTTCAGACGATGGAGCAAACAAGGTTGCCGCGGTGGTAACGTCTGCAGAAAGCGTGTACGGTAATGCTGCCGGCATCGCGCGTTTTGCAAAAGTAGACATGCCATTGTGGATGTGTAGCAACCGGAACGATCCAAAAGTTCCTATCAGGTATTCACTGAGCTGGTATGATGGTCTCAAGGACTATTCACCAAGGGTTTCTCCACAGCCTTTGATGGATATCTTTGATCAGAAAGGTCATGATTCATGGTCTAAAATGTATGATCCCAACTATCGTCCGAGAGGATTGAATGTTTACGAATGGATGTTCCAGTTTAAAAGGGGCAAATCAGATGACAATAATTATCCGTCTTCAGTTACTGCTAAAATTGTGGCTCCGGAAACTGTTGATCTCCCCAAAGCTTCAATCAGCCTGGATGGTTCCCAGTCCACTACATCAACCGGAACTTCAATTAAATCTTATTCGTGGAAATGTGTATCAGGCCCGGCGGGATATAAAATTAATAACGCGTCGTCAGCAAAATCAACTTTAACCAACTTAAGTGCAGGTAAGTACCAGGTAGAATTGTCTGTGACTAACTCTGCCGGTGTAACTGATAATGCAAGCGCAACAATTTTGGTGGTAGCCAACAAACCGCCGGTAGCTGTGATGAAAGATGTGGCAAGTATAACACTTCCTGTTGATGCGGTTGTGCTTAATGGAGGTTCGTCCTATGATCCTGATGGCGTTATTAAATCTTACAAATGGTCTTACGTTTCTGGTGCTAAAGGGTACAAAATTTCCAGCCCGTCAACGGCGGTAACAACACTTAGCAACTTAGGCATAGGAACGTACAGGTTTATGCTGACCGTAAAAGATGAAAAAGGTTCTTCTAATTCAGTTGCCAAATCATTCACCGTGTATGCTTCCTCCGAGCCCCCGAAAGCCCTCATTAAAGGCCCTTCGGTTGTTAATGGCAGCTCTGTAACGCTTGATGGCTCAGGTTCTAAAGCCGCAAGCGGAAGAAAGATTGTTAAGTACAACTGGAAACAAATTGCCGGTCCTGAGGGGTTCAGCGTAAACAGTATTGCGAAATCAAAAATAGTCGCATGGAATCTGAAACCTGGTAGCTACATAAGCCAGTTAACTGTAACAGATGACAAAGGCAAAAGCAGTTCAGCAAGAATTGCACTGGTTGTATATTCTTCCAAAAAGAATGAAAGGACTTCGATAGCGGATACCGGAAAGCTGGCTTTATCTGCTAATGAAACTTTTGAAACTGCAACCATTGACCAGCTTGGTGCAGTGGAAACAGCTGTTGGAGAATCGACTTTCTCTTCAAAATCGTCCGTTGCTAAAGGGCCTACTGCTGTTGTGAAGGGACCAACGACTGTAAAAACAACAACTATTACGCTGGATGGTACAAGCTCTTATGCAACATCAGGCAGGCGTATTACCAAATATAAATGGAAACAAATTTCAGGTCCCAAAGGATATACTGTAAACAATGCCTACCGGTCTACGATAACCGGCAAAAATTTAAAGCCGGGAAAATATGTAAGTCAGCTTACTGTTAGAGACAACACCGGAGCCGGAAGTACAGTTCAGATAGCGTTTGAGGTGGTTGCTCCATCTACGCAGCTGGATGCGCCGGTGGCGGTTATTACAGGTGCGTCTAAAATTACATTGCCGGATAATTCCTTAAAACTCACTGGCAGGGAGTCTTATGCACATTCCAATTCAACCGTTAAGAATAAAATTAAATCTTACGCGTGGTCACAAACATCCGGTCCTGCATACGAAGCTACAGGTGTGTATGATTCAACTATGAGTATTTCCGGTTTGAAAGCGGGAGCTTATTCAACTAAGCTCACTGTTACTGATGAACAGGGTAAAACGGGTACTACTACATTCAGCTTCCAGGTTACTCAACAGTCAACTACAGACAATTGCGGTTGTGATGTTACGCTGGAGAAAAATTCAGATGGAAGCGTTCAGGCTACCAATGTAACAGACAGGGCCCCTGTAAATAAACCAGGTACCGTTGTAAGAGAAGTAAGTGTGAAACCAGGCAATACAGTATGTATAAAAGGTGGCATTTACAACAGGATAAGATTGATAGGGTTCAACGGAACAGCAACCAGTCCCATCAAGTTTAAGAACTGCGGTGGACAGGTTGTAATTAACGGTGCAACGCCCTGGAACATTTTTATTACAAACAGTAGTTACTTCCAGTTCTCTGGCACAGGAAGTGCAGATAAATACGGGTTTAAAATCACCACACCAGGTAAAAGTATTTATGGTGGTTTAGGTATTAAGGTATCAACGGAGTCCACCGATTTTGAATTTAATAATATTGAAATCAACAGGGCTTCTATTGGCTTGATGATTAAAACTGATCCTACCTGTGATCCAATTACCTGGCAGCAGAACGGTGCGCTGAGAAATGTAAAACTGCATGACCTGTATGTACACGATGTATTAAACGAGGCCTTCTATGTTGGTTATTCTTTCCCGTATGCAACGCTTAACTGCAGTGGTGTCACCAAAAATATATATCCACAGTTATTTTATAATTTAAAGATATACAACAATGTTGTTGATAGTTCCGGTTGGGATGGGATCCAGGTTGCAAGTGCACCTGAAGGAACAGAAGTATATAACAACACCGTTTCCAATTTTGGTGTAGGTATGAAAGCCGGACAAATGTCCGGGATCTTAATCTCTCCGGGTGCTACAGCTTCCGTGTATAATAACAAAGTTTCAAACGGTCCGGGTGCAGGTATCATGATAATGGGACAAAGCAAAAACTACATTTACAATAACCTCGTAGTAAATGTTGGGGATGATAAAAATCCGTTGTCATTTGGTCAGAGCGGCATCTTTATCGACGATCGTCCACGTACCGGAGCGCCCGCATTGACAGTGTTTGTTTCCAACAACACAATTGTTAGTCCTAAGAGATTCGGTGTGTATCAGCTTAACTCTTACGGCAATGTTGGAAGTGATAACTACTTCTACAACAACTTCTTTATCATGACAGGAATACAGAGCTACAACATGGGTAAACCTATTGTGTCGGTTGTAAAGAACAAGCAATCCAATAACATAACAGTGTATAAATTAGCCGCCGCTAAGTTTATAGATGCAGCGGGCAATAATTATGGATTGACCTCCTCATCACCAGCCAGAGGCAAGGCGCTGAACATCTTAAGTCTGTTGAGCGGTCTTAAAACTGATATTGTTGGCGTGCAGCGATTGCTTACATGGGATGCAGGTTCATATCAATATTCTACAGGAGCAACCACGGCATCAAGAACAGCAACAGATTCAGCGATTGTAGCACTCGAAAGACCGACAGCGATAGTTAACAATACCATTGATGTTGATCTTACGTCCTCTCAAAAATCTGTAACACTTGATGGTAGTAAATCAGTTGCGAACGCTGGTGCCGTATTGAAAAATTACCAATGGAGATATATTTCTGGACCTTCACAATTCAGTCTTGGTGATCAGGCGCTTTCACAAGCGAAATTGTCTGATCTGAACGAGGGTGTTTATACATTCGAACTAAAGGTTACAGACAATAACAATATGAGTGATTCCGCACTGGTGAAAGTATCGGTATCCAACAAACTGAAAATTGACAACACATTGGGTGCAACGGTTCTAAAAATGGCTCCTGTTCCCGCAATAGATTATCTGAACCTTTCTCTGAACAACAATACAATGGGCAAGGTAACGATAAGGGTTTCTGATATGAATGGAAGAATGTTGGTTCTGCAGAATGGCAATGCTAAAGAAATGGCGTACTGGCAGGATAGGGTAGATGTTAGTAAACTATCTTCCGGAATGTACTTTGCAGAAGTAATGATAGGAAACCAGAAATTTACAGGCAAGTTTGTAAAAGCAGGTAAATAGTAATGCCATAAAAAATAAAGGGAGGCAAGGTCTATACTTGCCTCCCTTTATTTTTCTAAAGCGATGCCCTTATTGGTGATTGGAATTAATGCCTTTTGTTTAATATGTAATAGCAAGCACTTACCGAAAGAATTATAGGCCGAACGCTCATGTTTCTGCCAAAATTATTTTTCTAATAGAAAAAATAATTTAGATTTGCTACAGATGTTTAGTAATTAAACTATTAGATATTTTAAGATTGCTTAAAATTGTGATAATCAGTTTAATTATTGTACTAACTAAACCTATGAAATTCCACGGATATCAGCAATTGTAACTTTTAGCAGACCCTGCCCAGGTTTGAGTAAACAAATCAAAAAATTGCCGGATATTTGTCATAGTCTGAAAGAGTATCTGGTTGTATTCACATATCCTTTTTGAAAGTCATAACGTATACTTATCCTATAGATTGTTAGCCAACATTTATACAAGGTTTAATAAAATACATTATGGTTTTTAATTCAGTGGCGTTTTTCATTTTTTTGCCGATATTTTTTATCATCTACTTTATGTTGATGAAAAACTTAAAGCTGCAAAATATTTTCATCCTTATATCGAGTTTTTTCTTTTATGCCTACTGGGATGTTCGTTTTCTTTTTTTATTGATCCTTACAACTGTTCTCGATTATTTCTTTGCATTAAGAATACATAGCGAGCAGAGCCAGCAAAAACGAAAGATGTTGCTGGTTACAATTATCTGTATCAACCTTGGTTTCCTGGCCTTCTTTAAATACACCAACTTCTTTTTAAACTCGTTTAATGATTTTTTTACGGCTTCCGGTATTCCGCTGCAGATCCATTTGCTGAATATCATTCTGCCGGCCGGGATCTCATTTTATACATTTCACTCTCTTTCTTATACTATAGACGTTTATCACCGAAAGGTAGAGCCTACACGTAACTACGTTGCGTATGCATCATTCGTAGCTTTCTTTCCTCAACTGGTTGCCGGTCCAATTTCCAGGGCAAGAGATATGTTGCCAAAATTGTTGACACAACGTTATATAGATAAGGACAGAATGATAATGGGCATGTCTCAGATTGTGGTCGGATTTTTCAAAAAAGTGGCAATTGCAGATACGCTTGCGGTAATGGTTGATTTTACATATTCCAATCTTTATGTTGTATCACCATTCCAGATTTTGTTTTCCCTCTTCCTTTACTCTGTACAGATTTACTGTGACTTCTCGGGTTATACTGATATAGCGCTGGGTCTTGGTAAAATTTTCGGAATAGAATTAAAGATCAACTTCAATCGTCCATATTTTGCTAAAAACTTCAGCGACTTCTGGGAAAGATGGCACATTTCCCTGTCATCATGGCTAAGAGACTACCTGTATATACCAATGGGTGGTAACCGCAAGGGTAAATTCAGGATGAATCAGAACCTGATGGTAACCATGCTTCTTGGTGGTTTATGGCATGGAGCAAGTTACAATTTCATCATCTGGGGCGGTTTACATGGGTTATTCCTGATATTGCAACGCTACATTAAAATTCGCGTTCCAAATATTATTGCGATTCTTGTAACGTTTACATTAACAACTTTAACGTGGGTATTCTTCAGATCACATTCATTGGCTGATTCTATGTATATTCTGAAAAGTATTTTCCACGTGCATAATTTTGCCGTAGCAGATACATTCCTGTCTGTAAAAGCGTTGTACCTGGCATTTGTGCTTTTCATTTTCGATTTATTCTTCTACAGGTATTTCGAAAAGAAAGGCAAGTACACTACTCTTTTAATTGATTTGATATTAGTGTTACACATTATACTGTTTGGAACTTTTACAGGCGGAGGATTTATTTATTTTCAATTCTAGTTTTTATGAAACAATTCTTATTGCGTATTTTTTATTTGTTCTTGGCTGTGTGGGTTTGTCAGTATCTGCTTTTTATCGCATTCAAGCATACATTGGATAATCATTCTCAATTCAGATACAGCCGTTTCTTCAGGCAACCTGAGCATAAATATTTTGTTCTTGGAAACTCAAGGGCAATGAACACAGTTAATGAAAAACTGGCTCGTGAAACACTGGGACTGGATCTGATCAATCTTGGATTTAACGGTATGACCGCTAATTATATATTTCCTGTAATTGACGAGATTAACAAACATAATAAGGGTTCCGAAATATTTATTGAGATAACCGCTTTTGATGCACCAAAGGATGATGACCAGGATTATTCTTTCTTTATTTCAAATTCGGAGTCATTTAAAAAAATTATTCCTTCAAAAAAGTATGATGTATTGCCTTTGTTAAGGCTTAATTCTATTTTCTTTTTAAGAAGCATGTATTTCTATAACAAGCCTGATGATCATTCTATCAGCTCACGCATTATCTCAAGCGAAACAGGTAAAAAAGTTGCGAGCGGTGGCGTAATGCCAATGATTACGGATAAGAAGGCTTTTGAACAGATGATAGATTCTATACAGCAGTTGTGTAGTTCTCATGGCAATACAGCTCATTTCTTCCTTGCTCCTTATTATCCGCCATCATTAAAGAGATTTAATGATTACAACGAAATAACTGCTTTCTTTGATCAGAAGAAGTATGTGTTTACAGATCTAAACAAAAGTGAACTGGATAACAACATGTTTGCCGATCGTGTACACACCAACATATCCGGTGCAAATGCAATGACAACAGTTATGTTTCAAAGGCCGAGCACGAATTAATTGACAATTGAAAGGTGATAATGGACAATGGCTGTAGTGAGTGGTGAATAGTCAATAGTGAATGGTGAATAGTGAAACATTCAGTCTGTGATTATTCTAGCTGAGACGGTATTATTTCAAGGCATTTTATAAAATGAAAAGGGCAGATCATCTGCCCTTTTTGCGTATTAAGATATAGAGAAACAAATTTTTTTAGTATTCATCATTGTCGTTGCCGTGTTGCGTGGCCTTGGTTCGTGTCTCACGAACCAAAAAACATGTTCATTTAGTAACAAATTAGATTGTTCAAATTTGACATTGTTTTGTATGTGTTTCGTGAGCACGAACCACGGCGCAAAAATCAATTTGATATTAAGCAGCCACCATTTTCAATTGTCAGCTTTCAACTCTCAACTAAAATAAACCTGTAACACCTTTCACTACTCACTCTTCACCATTCCCCAAAAAAAAAGAGGCAGATAATCTGCCCCTTTGTCTATTTGGAGAATAGGAAACCAATTTGATGTTAATCAACCGCCATTTTCAATTTTCAACTGTCAATTTTCAATTAACCTGTTGCACTTTTCACCATTGACTATTCACCATTCACCTTCACTAGTCTTTCGGCGCATGATACTTCACATGCGTATGGAAATAAATAGAGAAACGTTTCACTTCGCGAAGTATTCTTTTCTTCAGAGCATTGCTAAGGCTGCCATCTTTCTGTAGCGTTCTTGGGCCTGTCCATACGCGGCTTTTGTTTGATCGTACCTGTTTAATTTTCCCGTATGCCATCAGATCGTAAGCAAGGCGGCCATCATTACCCCTGAAATTGTTGTTAACGAAGCCCGCTTCAAGACCATATTTTTTTACATAACCCATGCTAAGGCCATACGTATTCAGGTAAGGTCTTTTTATCTGGCGGACTTCTGCAATTATATCTTTAAAAGTTTCCAGTATAGACAGCTGCCAGCGTGGAAATCCGGGTTCGCTTATGAATGAATATCTGCCGTAAACGGCAACTACACCGGGCTTAACAAGAACGTTCACCATTTCATCAAGCCAGCAGTCCGGGTAAAGGCAATCTGCATCAGCAAGTAAAATATATTCACCCAACGCTTTTTCCTGTCCCATCTGCCTTGCCGGACCCCAGCCTTGTTTACCCTGGAAAAAGTTCTTTACATGAAGCCGGTCCATTGTATCCTGCGTTCTGTCGCTGGAGTTGTTATTGATAAGAATAATTTCGAAAGGGATTTTAGTTTTTAGTTTAGACAAGCTGCCAACAGAGCGTATAATGTTCGTTTCCTCATTCCATGCAGTGATAATAATGCTCACCTTTGGCGTAGGGGATTGTATTTTATCCAGCCCCTCATTAATCTCGTCAAAAACCTTTTGGGGAATCTGATCGAAACTCTCGTATGGATACTCAAACTCTTTTATCCAATCAGGGTTTTTAAAGATGCGCATATTTATTTTTTTAAATCCCGTTTAAACTTTAGCTTCTGCAGCCAGGATAATTCTAATATAATAACTTATCAATTTTTATGCAAGATATCGTCAATAAAAACGGCTTTATAATTATCTGTCTGTAAAAAAGAACGGTTTGCTTTTTTTATATTGAAAAGTGCTTTAACCTGTCTTGAAATAAACAAGGGAATCTTGAACACGGTATTAATACTTTCTTTTGCACTAAGTAGCTTGTTCTTAAAGATTACGATATATAAGAAACTTAACAGGTAAGCCCCGAGTATTATTGCCACATACGGTACCATCTTCGGAAAGAACAATACGTTAATCAGCAATATTACCAGGGCAAGGAACAACTGGATAAAAAGGGGCGGACGCATATTGGTATAGCCGGCAAACATAACCCTGAAATTTCCTTTGAATAAGCCCGCAAAGAAGACTTTTCCCGCTTCTTTAAAATACCTGAAGTAGGCATTTATCCAACGGGTGCGTTGCTTTTGCATGCTGTTGCCGTCACTTACTTTTTCGTCGTAAAGAATTGCATCAGATGCATAGCCAATGGTTGTTTGTTTGGCCAGTTCGCATTGTAATTTTTTATCGAAACCACCAAACAGGCTATTGTAAGAAACAGATTTATACATCTTGATATCCACCACTGTACCGCGGCCGGAAATGTTCGCATTCAGACCCAGTTTTGAAGGAACACGCCTGTCAATAAAATTGTAGTACTGGTCATTGATGGTATCAAGTCTGGCAAATGTAGTGTCTATGTTTTTTGGGGCAAGGGTGCTTTGCACTGCCTTAAAGCCTTTGTTGTAGTATGCATTCATCACCTTAAAAAAGTCCGGATGCACCAGGTTGTCGGCATCAAGAATGGCCAGGGCGTCAAACTTGTCTTCGGGGATGTGCTGCAAGGCCAGCTGTATGGACTTGATTTTTGAATGAAGCGCTACCGGCGGATGGAAGATCTGAATCCTTTCATCCGCATAAGGCAGATTAATGGCCGGGCAATCGTCGGCAATAACAAAGAAAGAAATGTTATTGTAGGATTGTTTTAATAACGAATCGAGGATCGGTTCCAAAAAATCAATATTCTGGTGGAGCGGAACCAACACGGCAAAAGAATAGTTCTTTAGCTGTGGATTCTGATATGATATGCGTTTGGCAAACCTTACATTTAAAAGATCGAGCAATACGAATAAAGTCACTATAACAAAATAGCTCATTATCCATATTTCAAACGCATAAAAAATATACAACGCAATTTTTTCCGCTAATTCCATAATTATTGTTTAAGGCGGCCGTCGATACTGAAAATACTTGTTTCTGTTTGGTTTGCTATTGCAGTAACAAAAACAAGTAATTTTTTCATTGCTTTT
This sequence comes from Danxiaibacter flavus, assembly GCF_041060425.1. Classification (NCBI taxonomy): domain Bacteria; kingdom Pseudomonadati; phylum Bacteroidota; class Chitinophagia; order Chitinophagales; family Chitinophagaceae; genus Danxiaibacter; species Danxiaibacter flavus. Next base: position 650,002 of record NZ_JAULBC010000002.1, on the reverse strand, counting down.
AAAAGCAGCAAACTTCTTCATCACTCACAAAGAAGAAGTTTGCTACAACCACATTGTCAGATTTGCAAAAGAATATTAACTTCCAAAAACCAATAGCAGGTTATTAAACCAGCTCAGTTTCAGTAACCGGTTTTTCTACTATAACGGCCCATCCGTCAGGTAACTTTTCAGTTATTTCAATATTGCCGAATTCTTTACTCTTACGAGCGCCAACCACTTTGGCCCAGGCTGCCATGCGGGCAATACCTTCTTTTAAAGTGATGTTAGTGCCTTCTCCAAATACTTTGTGGGCTTTTGTATGATCTGAGTAAGCATGCAATACTTCATTACGTGCGCTAAGGTATTTGATGTCCGGAGTAGTATTAAAACATTCACCTACTACACCTGCCAGTTCGTTTACAGAGTAAGGTTTATCTGCACCTATGTTAAACACTTCGTTGTATGCTTCAGGTATAGTAACGCTTTTTGCAATAGGAATAGCAACATCATCAATGTAGCTGAATGCTCTTGTTTGTGTACCATCGCCAAATACTGTAAGCTGCTGACCTTGCATGATCTGGTTCATGAAGATGCCGATAACGTTGCGGTATTTGTCGCCAATGTTCTGATTTTCGCCATAAACGTTGTGCGGACGGAACACCACGTAGTTTAAGCCGAACATTTCGTGCGCAGCTTTAAGATCCATTTCAACAGCATATTTAGAAACACCATATGGATCCTCAGGCTGAGGAACCATTGCTTCCGTCATAGGTAGCTGGCCGGCGCCGTATACTGCGATAGAAGAAGTGAATACAAAACACTCAACTTTATGCTTAACCGATTCATTGATCAGGTTAATACTTCCGATCAGGTTTACGTTGTAGTTAAATCTGCGGATAAAGTGAGAAAGGCCTTCTGCAGCATAAGCAGCCAGGTGATATACGTAGTTGAACTTGTATTCCTCAAAAAGTTTTGTAACAAGTGCAGCATCGGTAACAGAGCCCTGCACAAATGTAACACCCTCAGGCAGATGGTCTTCAAAACCACCGCTAAGATCGTCTAATACAACCACTTTCTGTCCCATCGCAAGGCAATGCTTCGCAACGTGCGATCCGATAAATCCGGCCCCGCCGGTAACTAAGCTTGTTTTTGTTTGCATAAATGTTCAGGTTTATTGCGGAGAAATAGTTGAAGTCTGAAAATTCCACGCAATTCCTCTAAAAAAGGAGCGCAGGTGTTCAAACTGCTTTTTGATTAAAAAATTCAAAGTCGTTTTAGGCACTGTTGCTAAAGTAAAAAATGCGTAAAAAGTAACCAATTGGCTCTTCTTCGCATTCCTGCGCATATAATAGATTCTATTGCGCGTATGGTAGTACACTTTTATGGCGCTTTGCTTACCCATGGTTATGGATTCCTTATGATAGATGGTTGCATAACCCTGGTAAATAATTTTGTATCCGGCACGTATAATACGTGTGCTCCAGTCTACTTCTTCGTAGTAAATAAAAAAGTTCTCAGCAAACATGCCAACCTTTTCTATCACCTCTCTTTTTACCAGCATTGCAGCACCGTGTGCACAATGGGTGGTAGACATAAAGTCAAACTGTCCTTTGTCTTCTTGTTTATTACCAACTGTAGAATTTTGGCAGGTAAACATGTTCATACCGGTAAATCCGGCGTATTGAATAACATTGGGATGGTGGAAGAATTTGATTTTGGGACTAACCACACCAACTGCTTCATCAAAAGCAAAAGGTTCGAGTAATTTATCCAGCAAATCAGGGGTTACTTCGGTATCATTGTTTACAATAAATACATAGTCGCCCTTACTGGCCTTTATACCTACATTATTTCCGCCTGTAAAACCAAGATTTTCTTCACAGCGTATTACCTGTACATTAGGATAACCACCGCTTAAAAAGCGTTCTGTCGGATCTTCCTTAGATGCATTGTCAATTACAATGGTCTCAAAATTCTTGTAATTGAGTCTCTTGGTTGATTCCAAAAATTCGCACGTCACATCTGTCTGATTATAGTTCAGTGTGATGATGGAAATTAAGGGTTGCTTCATGTTTTACGTTTATTTTATAACTCTTTAGTTCTTAAACATTCGATTTCTGCAGCATGGCGAATGGCGTTTTTACCATTATCCACAGATCTACAAAAAGGGAATTGTTTTTCGCATAGGCGATATCCAATTCAATTCTTTCTTCAATTGACATCTCTTCTTCGCCGCGTTTCATTATCTGCCAAAGACCTGTAATACCGGCCGGTGCGTCAAAACGGTTGGCCCAATGGTCATTGGTAAGTGTTGCGGCTTCATACAAGGGTAATGGACGATTACCGACAAGAGACATGTGGCCCAGTAATACATTCAGCAACTGGGGCAACTCATCGATGCTTGTGTTTCTTAAGAAGGAGCCAATTTTTGTAACCCTTGGATCATCTTTTATCTTAAGGAATTTTGGAGTCTTGTCATCTTTCTCTTTACCGTTATACTGGTTCAAATGAGACAGATCCTGAAGCTTTTTGTCTGCATTCACAACCATTGTACGAAACTTGTAAAACTTGAAAATCTTGTAACGTCTGCCTGCTCTTTTTGAGATGTAAAAAATAGGTCCCCTGGATTCTATTTTAATAGCCAGGGCCACTACAATAAAAAGAGGCAACAACATCAGCAGCAGGGCAGAGGATACAAGAATATCCAGTGTTCTGCGCAAAAAGTGACTTACACTTCTGTTCAGATGTTTTGCGTGGTTTGGAATAACAATTTTTGAAGAAACCAGTTTTTTGTACCGGCTAAGAAAATTGATTTTAAATTCAAGATCATCAACGTCATCCAAAGAACTGATGGCGTCGTCTATAACACGGTATTTTTTAATCTCAGCGATAATTGCTTCTGAAACCTCTTGTGTATAAAGAATAACAGGAACCGCGGTATGAAGTTTTAATTTTCTTATCGCATCAATTTGCCTGGATTGCAAACCCTGTTCGTCATTTTTAATAAGAATGGCTGCTATTTCCCTTGCAGGCAACATTCTCATTTGTTCAATGGTCAGTAGATCACTTGCAAAAGGCAATTGGTACAAAGGATAGCCATGAGAAAACAGGCGCTGAGCTTCTTCTTTCTCAAAAGGACCAATTAACAATAGTAGTTTACTTTTAGTCGTCGCGCCATTTTCAGAAATCAGCAGTACCTTGTTAACCGATGGAATAGCATTTAATTGTGTGTTGTCACATTCTTGCAAAGGAACCATAGGTGTCTTTTTAAAAAAATAAATTATTCTTTTACTGGTACAGCAGACAAATAGTTAGAGGTTTTTAGTACGCCTGATAAGTGTTGTAACAGGTTAACAGGCTCAAATGGCTTTTTGATACATCCATGTATCAAGTCCTTATCGGTTGCTAAAGCAACATCTTCCAGTTGGCTGGATGATAATACTACGATAGGGATGTTTTTATATAAAATGCTTTTCTTTAAATAAACTATAAGTTCCCAACCATTAATGGAAGGCATATTTATATCAGTTAGTATTAAGTCAGGCACAAATCCTTGAGAAAGTAACATCATCGCTGTCAACCCATCATCCGCCGAACGCACATTGTATGACTTCTTAAGAATAGTTTCTAACAAATATCTCATCGGGACGTTATCTTCTACAATTAATATCTTTTTCATAATCTCATTTATTTCTGCGCCAAACGGCAGTTAATCAATTTAATAGCTACCAACATAACATACACATGCAAGCAAATGGTAACGATTAATCACAGGAAGTGGAGCAGATAATGAGTAATTCTTAAAGTGGATATTCAGGATAGAAACCGGAAATTTCAAAGGAGGATAAACGGTAGCGGAATTTCCAGGATTGGATGGATTGCTTTTGTTTATGCTAAAATAGTAAACTTCCACAAAGAAGCAAAAAAAAAGTGAAAAACTCTTTTAAAAAAATAATTTATTAATAGTCTCTAATACATTTTAATAATGCTGATATTTTAAAAAGCACTTTAGGATTACACAAAATATGTTTTTACCAGGAAAGATTTACTTCAAAAAACTTGCCATTAATTCATCTCTGGTAAGATATACAACTTCACACACTTTTGTTACCAGTGCAGGCACTGTGTGCAGCTCAATATTTTGTTTGGTTCTTGATTCAATTTGCAAAATATCGTCCCGAATGCTCTCAATACGCATTGTATCAATAGAAGGTTTAAGCTTGTGGGCTAACTGACTAACAGCCTGCCAGTTACTTTCGTCGCAGGCAATCTGCATTTCATCGGCCATCGGAGGAATAGTTTCACAGAAAACTCCCGCGAGCTCTTTTACGAAATTGATATCATTATTGGTTAATTCCAGAAGATGTTCAATATTGAAATATGAATTTGTCATGGTATAAGCAGCATATCCCGGTTTTGAAATTGGCGCAGGGCGGTTAACTGTAATTTCGCAGAAAATAAATAGTATAATTAATTTTGATATTTGGAAACTACCAGCTCATTATTCTTGATCATGCGATAAATAGTAGATTTACCAATATCTAATTTTTCAGCCACCTTTAACACATCGTACTGGTAGACTTCAAGATAATGTTGAATTAGCCGCGTGGTAAAATCCCTGAGCGTGACGTCTTCACCATTCATTTTTTCGATATAGCTGTTGCTTGAAATATTGATATGCGGGGCGTCTATTTCATTTTCATCACTCATTACACAAGCCAGTTCTACAATTGATTTCAGCTCGCGGATATTGCCCGGAAAATTATACAGCATCAGCTTTTTCTTAGCTTCAACGGTAAGCGTTTTTGACTGCAGACTGTTTTCCCTGCAAAACTGGTCAATGAAAAAACGTGCAATAAGTATAATGTCATTTCCCCTTTCTCTAAGGGGTGGAACAACTATTGGCAAACCCAGAAGCCGGTAATACAGATCTTCTCTGAACCGGCCATTTTTAACTTCATGCAGCAGGTTTTTGTGTGTGGCCACAATTATCCGGACGTCTATAGGGATCAGTTGATTGCTTCCTACACGTGTAATTTCTTTTTCCTGAAGAACCCGTAATAGCTTTGCCTGAAGGCTTAGATCCATTTCGCCAATCTCATCAAGAAATAGAGTTCCTTTATGTGCTTCCTCAAATTTTCCGATGCGCCTTCCGGCGGCACCCGTAAAAGCACCTTTTTCGTGGCCAAATAATTCGCTTTCCAACAACTCTTTGGGTATTGCTGCAACATTTACGGCTACAAAAGGCTGTTTTTTACGAAATGAATTAAAATGTATTGACTTTGCTACCAATTCCTTACCGGTACCTGTCTCTCCATTAATAGAAACTGTGATATTTGTTTTTGAAGCCTTGTCTATCCATTGAAACACCTGGCGTATCGGATCGCTGTTACCGATCATCACTTTCTGGAAATCATATTTTTTGGCCACTTCATTTCTCAGGCTGTCGAGCTCTTTCTTCAATTCTATTGTTTCCCGTAAATGTTCAACAGCTATCCAAAGACGTTCCTTCGTGTCGTCATCTTTTACAATGTAATCGTGAACGCCTTTCTTTAAAAGATCTATCGCAATCTTAATGTCATTCTGGCCGGAGATAAAAATGATCTTGGTGTCCGGGCTTAATTCCTTTACCTGAGACAGAAGTTGGTCGCCCGTTCCATCGGGGAGTGAATAGTCAAGCGTAACTATATCGGGCTTTTCATGGAGGGCATCTAGAAACGCCCTTGCAGAAGTAAATTTCTTTACATGGTGCTCCGGGTTTAGCGAAAGATGATGTGCTAACAATGAGCAATAAAAGGCATCATCCTCTACAATATGTATTAAGATAGGCGTTGGTTTCATAAAATATTAAACATTCCTTTGAGAGATGTAAATATCGTTGTTTCTTTTAAACCGTCATAAAAGACTTAATGTAGATAAGCATTTCTTAAGCCAGTTTTACAATGAATATAGCCCTAAAAACGCAGTTAATAGCCGCTTCTATAAAAATTTCCGTTTTCTAGAAACGAACGGTTATTTTTGTTAGAGATGAGTTTTTAAACTCATGAATGCCAAACATTATACTTTAAAGGGCAAAATGTTTGGTTAGTAAAAGTTTTAAAGTAAGCAGATGAAAGTTACAGACGAATTAATTGACAACCTGGCGCATTTATCCAGACTGCATTTTAGTGAAAGTGAGAAAACCGCGTTGAAAGGCGATTTTGAAAGGATTCTGAACTTTGTTGAACAATTAAGTGAAATTGATACAACAGGTGTTGAACCCTTACTTCATATGGGCGATGCGATCAACGTGTTGAGAGAAGACGAGGTAAAAGGCTCTGTTACAAGGCAGGAAGCTTTGCTGAACGCCCCGTTGCATGATGATGTTTTTTTCAAGGTACCTAAAGTGATTAAAAATCCATCAGCATAATTTTCTTAAAACAATACAGGAAGCAACATGCAATCCATCATTCATCTTGAACAGATCCGGAAGTCGTATTTCATGGGCTCGCAGTCCATTGAAGTTCTGAGAGGCATTTCGCTTGATATATTTAAGAATGAATATGTGGCGCTGATGGGCCCCAGTGGTAGTGGAAAAAGTACATTGATGAATATTCTGGGCTGCCTGGATACGCCAACCGGAGGAACCTATGTGCTCAATGGTAAAGACGTAAGCAAGATGACGGATGATGACCTGGCAGATGTGCGCAACCATGAAATAGGATTCGTGTTTCAGCAATTCAATCTTTTGCCAAGACTTACAGCTGCCGAAAACGTTGCCCTGCCACTTGTTTATGCGGGTGTTAGTAAGAAAGAAAGAATGGAGAGAGCCCTTGATTCACTTAAAAAAGTTGGGCTGGAAACCAGGAGTCATCATAAGCCAAATGAAATGAGCGGCGGACAGATTCAACGTGTAGCAATAGCGAGGGCGCTGGTAAACAATCCATCAATATTGCTTGCGGATGAGCCAACCGGTAACCTCGATTCCAAGACTTCTGTGGAAGTGATGGAGATCTTCGGACAAATCCAGGCCGCAGGAAACACTGTAGTATTGGTTACACACGAAGAAGATATTGCTGCTTATGCAAAAAGGGTAATTCGCCTGCGTGACGGAGTGATTGAAAGCGATCATCCAAAAGCACATGAACTGTCGGCTGTACACCATAATGAGCTGTGAGCTATCAGCAATCAGCTCTTAGCTGAAGGCATAAGGCTTCATAATTCTATTTCTGTAGTATACTCATCGTGCATTCACATCTAAAATCGTACATCTTACATCTTACATAGCATGGCTTTAAAGATCTATACCAGGACAGGCGATAAAGGAAAAACCTCACTTATCGGTGGAACCAAAGTCCCCAAAAGTCATATCCGCATTGAAAGTTACGGTACAGTTGATGAATTGAATTCTTATATAGGATTGCTGAATGATCATTTGAATGATAGCCATACAAAAGATGTTTTAAAAGAAGTACAGGACAGGCTTTTTACCATTGGTTCATCGCTGGCATGTGACCCGGAAAAGGAACCGTTGATGAAGATTCCGGATCTTAAAGAAGAGGATATTACTTTTCTTGAGAAAGAGATCGATAAAATGAACGAAGTATTACCGGCAATGAAATATTTTATCCTTCCCGGCGGTCATGTTGCGGTTTCAACGGCTCACGTTACCCGGTGTGTTTGCCGCAGGGCCGAACGCATCTGTGTACAGATGCAGGAGGAAGGCATGTTTGTAGAACCTATAGTAATTAAATACATCAACCGTTTGAGCGATTATCTTTTTGTCGTGGCAAGATATGCCGCGCATTTGTTTAAGGTAGAAGAAGTGGCCTGGAAACCGAGAGTGTAAAGCTGTCAGCTATCAGCTCTGAGCTATCAGCTATTTTGTCTAACCGCTTGTTTCTACACATATAGCACTTTTCGCAGACCGCACATTTGCATTCGCGCGTACATATTTCATGTTAGCTCAGCATTGTCAATTTTCAATCATTATTGTCCGACTAAATTTCAACAACTTAAGTGGCGATCCTTGTTAGGTTAAAGGTTACAGACGAACTTCAGTGAAGCGAATCCCTTCGGGCAATGTCATTAAGTTAAGAGTTTTCATATCAAACGCTTATAAAATATCACCATCAGTTCTATATTCGGGAGACCTCTCCTGTCGTCGAGGTGACGTTGAGGTTGCAGACTTGCTCATTATTCTGTACTTGGTATTGATGCTGTTGTGATTACTTTTTCTGATAAGCCAGGATCGTCATATCGACGATAGGAGATATCTCCCAAAGTTGAAGATGTCTGTGCTTAACTTAATGACATAACGTTAGTTAGTTTCTGAAGAGCGCAGATGGGACGCTAACAGCTGTCTTCCTTCACAATGAGTGTTCTGTAAATAATTTTTTCAACTGCTTGCATTCTTTCTTTTATTGTAGTACTTTATAGAGAATATATTTTAAGAAAAACACAAAGTAAGGTCCCCAAAATCTTTGATTTTTTGCGATTATAGGTAGGTGATGATTTCTAACATTCCAACTGATTCGCATGAAAAAAACACCCGTACTCCCGAAACGGTTAACAACACTTCTATTTGTTGTACTTCATTTTTTTGTTGCTTCTGTATCATTCAGCCAGGCCATTAAAGGAACAGTTGTTGATTCGGTTAGTAAACCGATGCCCCGTGCAAACGTATTGTTGTTGAAAGCAAAGGACTCTTCGTTGGTGAAAGCAATTATGTGTGATGAGAAAGGAACTTATTTTTTTGAAAATATTGCCGAAGGAAATTACCTGATCGTTTCCAATTTCGTGAACTACAAGGAAGCTTATAGTCATCCGTTTGTTGTTAATAAAACCAATCCAAAAATTTCGGTTCTTCCAATTATTCTGAAGGAGCAGACCACTGCTTTAAAAGAGGTTGCTGTTTCCGTTAAAAAGCCGCTATTGGAACAGAAGATAGACCGGCTCGTTATTAATGTAGCAAGCAGCATTACATCTGCAGGCAACACTGCACTGGAAGTGCTTGAGCGTTCCCCGGGTGTTATTGTCGATCATCAGAACAATAGTATTGCGATGAATGGCAAAAGCGGTGTTGTATTAATGATCAACGGAAAAATAAGCAGGGCGCCGGTTTCCGCAGTGATGCAATTACTCGAATCAATGCCATCGGGCAATATCGAGAAAATAGAATTGATCACTACCCCACCTGCCAACCTTGATGCGGAGGGCAACGCAGGATACATAAACATTGTGTTGAAAGAAAATAATAATGTGGGTACTAACGGTTCTTTTTCCGGAACGATTGGCTATGGCAAGGGGCTGGTGACACAAGCAGCCGTTAATGTAAACCACCGCAAGGGGAAAATAAATTTGTACGGAGATCTTTCGTATTCACGGGTTCGTAAGCCTCTGCCGATAGATGCTTATAGTATTATTTCAAATGGCGGCATTGAAACGAAAACCACTTTTACTACCGATAGAATGGAAACAATCCCGAATGTGAATGGAAGGGCAGGTATCGATATTGAGCTTTCTAAAAAAACAATGCTGGGCATCTTATTTTCCGGATATAACAATAAGTACCAACAAACAGAACATAACATTAGTTCTATTACTAAGAATGGCGCATTGGATACAACGATACATCACTATAATAATGAAATTAATCACTGGTATAGTTTGACCGGAAACATTAACCTGCAACATAATTTTAATGAAACTGACAAACTGGTTTTCAACGTGGATTATATGTACTACAAGAATAATCAACCGGTGAATTACCAAAGTGTTTATTATGATGGGAATAGCCATTATGTGTATGAAGAATACTTCAGGAGTGGAAAAAAAACGCCTATGTCTTTTTGGATTTTCGCGGTTGATTATTCTAAAAAAATAGGCAAGAAGCTTAGTTTGGATGCAGGTTTGAAAGAAACCATTTCGATGTTTGATAACGATATTAGTTTCGATCGGTTAATACAGAATGAGTGGGTGAGGGATGATTCATTATCTGCAAAATATACGCTGAAGGAAAATTACAGTGCCGCCTATACGTCTTTAAACGCAAAGCTCGGTAAACGTACAGAAGCTAAGCTGGGATTGCGTTATGAGTACACCAACTCGAACCTGGGAACTGTTGAACAAAAAGACATTGTTGACAGGCACTATGGCAATCTTTTTCCGAGTTTTTTTATTACACATAAAATCAACGACAACAACTCTGTCGATTTTTCTTATAGCCGTCGCATAACCCGGCCGACTTTTGCCGACCTGGCTCCATTTACTTATTATGCAAACGCCAACACACTAATAACAGGTAATCCGGCTTTGCAGCCTGCCATTTCCGATAACTTTAAAGCAGGATACACGTTTAAGAGTTATCTGCTTTCTGTTTCGTATTCTAAAGAAGACAATTCCATTGCAAGGTTTCAGCCACATTCAGATTCTTCGACCAACAAATTGATATTGTCTGCCGAAAATCTTAACAACGAAAAAACGGTTTCGGTCATTCTTTCTTTGCCATTTAACGTAACCAAATGGTGGGTGATGCAGATGAGTATAACAGGCTTGTGGCAGCAGGTAAATGCAACGTATAAAGGCAGTCCTGTTTCTGTAAAGCAGATGAATTATAATATCAACGGAAGCCAGCGATTTACATTGCCAAAGGATTTTTCTATAGAATTATCCGGTTATTATCAGTCGAAATTTTTAGCTGGTATTTATGAAGTAAGTGGTTTGGGATCGCTGGACGTTGGTATAAAGAAAAAACTGCGCGGGAGAGGAGGAGCCTTTACATTGAATGCGATGAATATTTTGAACACATCCCGCTTTAAAGCACAGGTAAATATTCCGGAGCACAACCTTGTTACAGCGTTTAAAATAAACTTTTCACAGCCTACCCTAAAACTTACCTACACACGAAATTTTGGCAACGAGAAACTAAAGGCGACCAGAAATTATTCAACCAGTGCGGAAGAGGTAAATCAAAGAACGCAAAGAAACTGACGATTAAGTTTTGAGTTTTACCGGAAGAATACTTCTCTACAACTAGTGAATAGTGAATGGTCAATGGTGAAGGGCGCAAACCGGTTGAATAAATGCATGCGGCTCTAGTCAGTATTGGCCGGTGTGTAAGGCCTTATATTCCTTTACATGCCTTCTCTACAACTAGTGAATAGTGAATGGTCAATGGTGAAGGGCGCAAGCCGGTTGAATAAATGCATGCGGCTCTAGTCAGTATTGGCCGGTGTGTAAGGTTTTATATTCCTTTACATGCCTTCTATACAACTAGTGAATAGTGAATGGTCAATGGTGAAGGGCGCAAACCGGTTGAGTAGGTATAAACGGTTCTAGTCAGTATTGGCCGGTGTGTAAGACCTTATATTCCCTTACATGCCTCATATGGTTTAAAAAAATTCGCTTCGGTCAGCTTTCAGCTTTGCGCTTTAGGCTTTAAGCTTTGTCAGTTGTTTACAAAGAAATGTTGGCGCGGCCGACATCTTACTTCTATGCACTCAATTAATAATTTTTCCATCCTTCATGTGTAATATCCTGTCGCTCATATCAGCTAATTCTTCGTTATGTGTAACGATCAGAAAGGTTTGTTTGAATTCATTGCGGAGCTGAACAAAAAGATCGTGCAGATCATTTGCGTTTTTGCTGTCCAGATTTCCCGTTGGTTCATCGGCAAACACAATAGAAGGCTTGTTGATCAGGGCGCGCGCCACAGCTACTCTCTGTTGCTCGCCGCCACTCAGCTGCTGCGGTTTATTGTCGAACCGCTGACCAAGGCCGAGAATTTCCAGGAGATGCATGGCTTGATCATACACATCTTTTCGCTTTCTTCCGGCAATCCATCCAGGAATACAAATATTTTCTACAGCGGTAAATTCGGGAAGCAGGTGGTGAAACTGGAAAACAAAGCCGATATTGGCGTTCCTGAAATTAGCCAGCTTCTTGCCTGTGTAAGTATGCAGCGGTGTGTTGTTAAGAAATATTTTGCCGCTATCCGCGGAATCCAGCGTTCCGAGGATGTGTAGCAAGGTACTTTTTCCGGCACCCGAGGAACCCACAATAGAAACAATTTCGCCCTGGTTTATCTCAATATCAACGCCCTTCAACACTTCCAATTGCCCGTATTTTTTATGAATGCCTTCAGCTTTAAGCATAAAATTGAATTTCTGGATAACAGCAAACCTACCCACAATAAAGAAAGAAAAAGCAGTTATCCCGAAATTTTTATTAATATTTACTTACTTAAGCAACCGTACATTTGGTTATTTCGTTACAAAACTTACATTTGCGCAAAAATTAAAAGGCTTACTATGTTCTGGACACTAGAATTAGCCAGTTATCTTGAAGATGCTCCCTGGCCTGCAACCAAAGATGAATTAATCGATTATGCCATCCGTTCCGGTGCTCCTATTGAGGTAGTGGAAAACCTTCAGGAGTTGGAAGACGAAGGTGAGGTCTATGAGAGTATAGAAGATATCTGGCCGGATTACCCGAGCCAGGAAGATTTCCTGTTTAACGAAGACGAGTATTAAGGTACTCCTATATAGCTAATCAAGGGATAAACCACCGGGTTGCCTGTTTTAAAAGCACTTTATGGTTTATCCCTTTAAACAAAACAACGTTCACAAAGAACGATAGACAGCTAAATATGTATTTGCTGCAACCCTTAAGCCTGCCTGAAAAATTTCTTCTTTTCCAATTTATAGCGCCAACCCGGTCGGGTTTATTTTTAAGTCAGTCACTTAAGCTCAAATACCTGCCTTATTTTTTTGATAGAACGTATCATGCTGTAAACGGCAGTCTCAAACATATCCTCGCCATAAAGCTTGCCGCACAATAACTGACTGTTGTTCGTATTGATTGTAGCTGCTACAACTATTTTTTATATAGCTTGTATTGCTTAACTTGTATGCCGCCGGAAAAGCAGTAGAGACAAATGCCGGATGTAACGAAGAAGTGTGTACTTAATTTTTCACTCCTTGACTGGTTAAAAAACGGTAACATTAAGATAAAAAACAGGAATCAAAAACACCTTAAAAAGAATTTCTTTGAAAGCTAAAGTTTTCTTTCGAAGTAATTTTAATACGATGCACAAACCATATGAATATGTCAAAAAATAAATACCTCTTTCCGCTAATCCTAGTAACATCTCTGTTTTTTTTGTGGGGCTTTGCTTATGGGCTTTTAGACGTACTGAATAAGCATTTTCAGGAAGCGCTGAACATTACAAAAAGACGGTCAACGCTTTTGCAGGGCGCCTATTTTGGTGCCTATTTTTTGATCGCGCTGCCTGCAGGTATCATGATGAATAAGTATGGCTATAAGAGAGGTATTATCACCGGACTTTTGTGTTATGCAGTAGGTGCGTTTTTGTTTTATCCGGCGGCACAAATGGCCAGTTTTAACTTCTTTTTACTGGCGTTGTTTATTCTTGCAGCAGGGTTAACCTGTCTTGAAACGGCTGCCAACCCTTATGTAACGGTGCTGGGTGACCCGGTAACGTCAGAAACAAGATTGAACCTTTCGCAATGCTTTAATGGTCTCGGTGCTTTTCTTGGACCTGTTATCGCCGCAGATTTGTTCTTTGGAAGCAGCGATAAAGGAAACCTGGATTCAGTAAAAATGATCTACATTATTATTGGTGTAGTAGTGCTGGTTGTTGCCGGACTGTTTGTACGCACCAGGCTTCCGGAAATAAAGGAAAGCGAGCAGGTTTCTTCGGCAAGTCTTGATAAAAAGCCTTTGTTTAGTCATAGCAACTTTACAGGCGGAGTAATTGCTCAATTTTTTTATGTAGCTGCCCAGGTGGGTATTGCTGCGTTGTTCATTAACTATTGTACTGAAAGCGGTAACGGAATTGACAATTCAAAGGCTTCGCATTTGTTATCTGTAAGTTTGTTATTGTTTACTATTGGCCGGTTTGTTGGTACAGCACTTATGCGTAAGGTTGCACCAAATAAGCTGCTTACGGTTTATGCAGTTATCAATATTGTTTTATGTGCGCTGATAATGATGAATAAGGGATGGATGTCCATTTATTCTTTAATGATCGTGTTCTTCTTTGAATCAATTATGTTCCCCACCATTTTTGCATTAGGTGTAAAAGATCTTGGCCATCACACAAAAAAAGGATCGTCTTTTATTATCATGTCCATCGTGGGTGGTGCGTTGGTTCCTTATGTAATGGGTGTTTTGGCTGATAACCGTTCAACAGCCTTCGCATATATAGTACCGTTAGTGTGCTTTATCATTGTAGCATGGTATGGCTGGAAAGGATATAAAGTGAAAGGTGGCGTGCAGTCTTCGGAAGAAGTGAAGGTGGCGTTCAGGCATTAATTGTGAATGGTGAATGGTAGTACAGCGTGACGGTCATTTGGTCAATAGTGAATGGTGAATAGTGAAAGGTGTTACAGCGTGACGTAATTTACACGGATGATAGTGTTAGAGAGTTGTTTGAGAATTGAAGCGTGTAGCATCCCAGGTACTTCATAGTTCGTACTTCGTACTTGCAAATCATGTTGTAAAAAGAAAAGAAACGCTGATTCACCTAACGTACTTCGTACTTGCAAATCATGTTGTAAAAAGAAAAGAAACGCTGATTCACCTAACGTACTTCGTACTTCGTAATTCGTACTTGTTATGTGTATCTAAGAATAAATAAAATTTGTCAAAAGAATGAAAAGATATTGCCTCGCATTAGATCTGGTAGATGATGAAAAAATGATAGCTGAGTATGAAGATTATCACACTCGTGTTGCACCTGAAATTAAGGAAAGCATTACGGGTGCAGGAATAACAGTAATGGATATTTATCGCGCAGGCAACCGGTTGTTTATGATTATGGAAACAACCGATGATTTTTCTTTTGAAGAGAAAGACAAAATGGACGCTGCTAATCCAAAAGTACAGGTGTGGGAGCAGTTGATGTGGAAATATCAACAGGCACTGCCTTTTGCAAAGCCCGGTGAAAAATGGGTGATCATGAAGCAGATATTTGCTTTGTAAAAACAGCAACCAATAATCCAATCGAACAGGCAATTACTAAAACGATTTTTAAATAAAACATTAAAAGACCAGCATATGTTCAGTTTACAGGATAAGCATGCTGTAGTAACAGGCGGGGGAAGCGGTATAGGAAAAGCAGTATGCCTGTTGTTCGCGCAACAGGGGGCAACAGTGCATATTATTGATATCGGAGAGGAAGCTTCAAGTGCCACAGCGAATGAGATCAGGCAGAACGGAGGAAAAGCGGAAGCACATGTATGTGATGTTACCAATCAACAACAAGTGACCGATATTTTCGGATCAATAAAAACTATAGACATTCTTGTTAACAGTGCCGGTGTATCTCATATCGGCAAAGCTGATACGACCAGTGAAGCTGATTTTGACCGCATTTTTAATGTCAATGTTAAAGGCGTATACAACTGTCTTTATGCAGCAATACCACTTATGAAACAAAAAGGCGGCGGCGTTATACTCAATATGAGCTCCGTTGCAGCAGTTGTCGGGTTGGTTGATCGTTTTGCTTATTCAATGAGTAAGGGCGCAGTTGCTGCCATGACATTATCTGTTGCCAAAGATTACCTGGCCGACAACATCCGTTGTAATTCAATTTCTCCGGGACGCGTACACACGCCATTTGTGGATGGTTTTCTTAAAAAGACATATCCTGGTAAAGAAGCTGAAATGTTTGAAAAATTGTCTAAAACACAACCGATCGGGCGTATGGGTAAACCTAGCGAAATTGCGGGATTGATCCTTTACCTGTGCAGCGAAGAAGCATCTTTTATTACCGGTACAGATTACCCGATTGATGGCGGATTTATTAAATTAAATACTTAAAATAATGGAGAATGGATAATTGACAATTGAAAATGCCAGAAGCAATTTGGCGCTCATTGTCAATTGTCAATTTTCAATTGTCAATTAAATAAACAAATTATGAAACTGATCAGATTTGGTGAGGCTAATAAAGAAAAAACAGGAATAATCATTGGAGATGTGAAGTATGATACTTCTGCATTTGGTGAAGATTACAATGAGCAATTTTTTGAGCACGATGGCTTAAACAGATTGCAAAAGTTTTTGGATGAAAATCAATCCAATCTTCCTGAAGTGCCCGCTGATGTGCGCCTGGGAAGCCCTGTGGCACGCCCTTCTAAAATCATCTGCATTGGCTTAAATTATGCGGATCATGCGAAAGAAACAGGTGCAGCAACACCTTCTGAACCGGTGATTTTCTTTAAGTCCACAACCTCTCTGACAGGTCCGAACGACCCGATCATGATTCCTAAAGATTCTGTAAAAACAGACTGGGAAGTAGAGCTGGCAATCGTTATTTCAAAGAAAGCAAGTTACGTGGAAGAAAGCGAAGCGTTAGATCATGTTGCAGGTTACGTTTTGCACAATGATGTAAGTGAAAGAGAATTTCAATTAGAAAGAAATGGTACATGGGATAAGGGTAAAGGCTGCGACACTTTTGCACCACTCGGGCCATTCCTTGCAACACCAGATGAAATTGATGATATCAATAACATGCGTCTTTGGCTGACTGTAAATGGCACAAAAATGCAGGATGGTACTACTGCAAATCTTATTTTCAAAATACCGTTCATCATCTCTTACGTAAGTAAATTTATGACGCTACTGCCTGGCGATGTAATTTCTACAGGAACGCCGGCAGGTGTAGGATTGGGTATGAACCCACAGGTATTTTTAAAAGCAGGTGATGTTGTAGAACTGGGCATTGACGGTTTAGGTTCATCTAAACAGCAGCTTATAGCTTATGCAAAAAATTGATGCACATCAGCATTTTTGGCAGTACGATCCGGTTGCGCATAGCTGGATTCCGGATGAATCTATAAAGAAAGATTTTATGCCGGAGGACCTCTATCCTGTATTACAACGGAATGGTCTTGACGGATGCGTGTTGGTGCAGGTAGACCAGACTGAAGCAGAGAATGATTTTCAGTTGCAGAATGCCGAAAAGTTTGATTTTATTAAAGGCTATGTGGGCTGGGTTGATCTGCAGTCTGAAGATATTGCAGAAAGGCTCTCATACTATAAAAGCTTTGATAAAGTAAAAGGGTTCAGGCACATTCTCCAGGGAGAAGCAGACAGAGCTTTAATGCTGAAACCAGCCTTCACTAACGGTATTGGCTTGTTGAAGCAGTTTGGCTTTACTTACGATATTCTTATCTTTCCTGATCAGTTGAAATATGCAGCTGACCTCGTAAAGCAGTTTCCCGATCAGCCTTTTGTAATTGATCATATCGCCAAACCATATATCAAAGATGGTTTGATTGATGAATGGAAGACGGATATAGAAACCATTGCACAGAATGAAAATGTGTTTTGTAAAATATCCGGAATGGTAACAGAAGCCGATCATAAAAACTGGAAGAAAGAACAATTCACTCCTTACCTGGATGTAGTGGTGAATGCATTCGGCCCATATCGCATTATGTACGGTTCGGATTGGCCGGTGTGCCTTGCAGCCGGTTCTTATGAAGCGATGAAAGAAATAGCAGAAGACTATTTTTCTTCCTTCACTCAGTCCGAGCAAAATGCTTTTTGGGGTGGCAATGCAATAAAATTTTATGGGTTGGAGGAATAAGCAATAACAATCCTGTTCGTACATACACCAAATTAAAAGTTAATCAACCAGCTCAGGCAAAAAGCTCACTGCTGATTGCTGAAAGCTGACAGCTAATAAATTAATCAACCGGCCGGAGCAACAGCTGATAGCTGATTGCTGAAAGCTGACAGCTAAAATAACTATGGACTTACAATTAAAAGATAAGATCATCATTGTAACAGGCGGTGCAAAAGGTATTGGCGAAGGCATTGTAAAAGTGCTTGCATCAGAAGGTGCTATACCTGTTATCGTGGGAAGAAATGAAGAAGACAATACCAAAACCTTGCAGGAAGTAGAAGCTGCAGGCGGCAAGGCTTTTCAGGTCGTAGCGGAACTCACAAAACCTGAAGAGTGTGAGAAAGCTGTAAAGACGATTCTTGAAAAAGCAGGCCGCATTGATGGCCTCGTAAATAACGCTGGTGTAAACGACGGTGTTAACCTGGAAAATGGCAATTATGAAGCCTTTATGGCGTCGCTCCATAAAAACCTGGTACACTATTATCTGATGGCACAGTATGCACTTCCTGAGCTTAAGAAAAGCAAAGGAGCCATCGTGAACATCACTTCTAAAACAGCAGAAACAGGACAGGGCGGAACATCTGCATATGCGGCAGCAAATGGTGGCAGAAATGCACTTACACGCGAGTGGGCTGTTGAGTTGCTGAAATACGGCATTCGTGTGAATGCAATTGTTGTTGCTGAATGCTGGACGCCTTTGTATGAAAACTGGATTAAGACTTTGCCCAATCCGGATGAAAAATTAAAACAGATCGTTGCAAAAATTCCGTTGGAAAACAGAATGACAACATCTGAAGAAATTGCGAATACAACGGCATTTTTGTTGTCAGAAAGATCCAGCCATACAACCGGCCAATTGATTCATGTGGATGGGGGATATGTGCACCTGGATAGGGCGATTGAAAATTAAATTAGGTATCAGGTACCAGGTTTCAGGTATCAGGTATAAGGCGTAAGGTATAAGGTATCCACTTAAGGTCATCTACCTTATGACTCATACCTCAAGCCTCAAACCTCAAACCTCAAACCTCAAACCTCAAACCTGATACCTAAAATCAACCAAACTGCTTTATATGAAAAAACGACTCATTGCCTTATTAACCCTGGTAACGTGTGTAATCGCTACACATGCACAGGACCGTTATCAGGCTACCTGGGAATCCTTAAAAAAATACCAGACACCCGATTGGTTTAAAGATGCAAAGTTTGGAATATTCATTCACTGGGGAGTTTACTCCGTTCCTGCATTTAACAGTGAATGGTATCCAAGAAATATGTATCAACAAGGTTCAGATGAGTTCAAGCATCATGTAGCAACATATGGTCCGCAAAGTAAATTTGGATATAAAGATTTTATTCCGCAGTTTAAAGCAGAGAAATTTAATGCAGATGAGTGGGCGGATCTTTTTGTAAAATCCGGTGCAAAATATGTAGTGCCTGTGGCAGAACATCATGATGGATTTGCAATGTACAAGACGACTTTATCCAAATGGAACGCGGCGGAAATGGGACCAAAGCGGGATATAATTGGTGAATTGAGCCAGGCGATCAAGAAAAAAAATATTGTATTTGGATTGTCTTCTCATCGCATCGAGCACTGGTTTTTTATGAATGGAGGCAGGAAGTTTGATTCTGATGTGAATGATCCTAAATACGCTGACTTTTATGGTCCGGCAAGAGAAGAAAATGAGACCATGTCTCCGGAATACATGAATGATTGGTTATTGAGATGTACGGAGTTGGTGGACAAATATCAACCGCAGTTATTCTGGTTCGACTGGTGGATAGAACAACCGGCTTTGGATGCATATAAAAAATCATTTGCATCTTACTATTACAACAAAGGCCTGGAGTGGAACAAAGGTGTGGTGATCAACTACAAATATGAGGGCTTTAAAGAAGGTACTGCCGTACTGGATATAGAGCGCGGAAAACTTACTGGCATCAGGGATTTATATTGGCAAACAGATGACGCAGTTGGATTTAAATCCTGGGGTTATATTCCCGACGAAAGCTTTAAATCCCCCAAATACCTGATCACGAATTTGGTTGACATCGTTAGCAAAAACGGAAATCTTTTATTGAATATCGGTCCCAAACCGGATGGAACAATTCCCCAGGAACAACAGGATCTTTTACTTGCAATTGGCAAATGGCTTGGTGTAAACGGCGAAGCAATCTACGGTACAAGACCATGGAAGACATTCGGTGAAGGCCCTACCGAAGTTGTTGGCGGCGCTTTTGGTGATAGTAAAATGAAACCTTTCACAGCTCAGGATATTCGGTTCACAACAAAAGGAGATGCATTGTACGCTATCGCGCTTGATGTGCCAAAAACTGCTATTACCGTTAGATCGCTTGCAGCCGGCACCGGGAAAGATGGGGTTGCTTCGGTTGAGCTGGTCGGAAGCAGTGAAAAAGTTAGCTGGTCGCAAAAGAGTGATGGACTTGTAATTCAGCCTCTAAAAAATTATCCCTCAGAAAACGCTGTGACTTATAAAATTTTGTTGAAGAAATAAATAAAAATGAAAACACTGGTTTGTTCACAACCCGGATTGTTGGAATACAAAGAGATGGCAGCGCCCGTTATGGAAAAAGGTCGTGCCATCTTAAAAATAAAAAGAATAGGAATCTGTGGTACTGATCTTCATGCGTTCGAAGGCACGCAGCCTTATTTTAACTATCCGCGCATATTAGGACACGAACTTGCAGCAGAACTGGTGGATAAAGATGGTAATGACGGATTTTCTGCAAATGAAATCGTTACAATCATTCCTTACTTCAACTGCGGTACCTGTATAGCCTGCCGGAATGGGAAGCCAAATTGCTGTGCTTCTATACAGGTTAGTGGCGTACATGTAGATGGTGGTATGACGGAATATTTATCAGTGCCTTCTTATTCACTCGTTCACGGAGGTGGATTGACGACGGATGAACTTGCTTTGGTGGAGCCACTGTCAATCGGGGCTCACGGCGTAAGAAGGGCGGGTGTTCAAAAAGATGAATTTGTATTGGTGATAGGCGCAGGACCTATTGGGTTGGGAACAATGGAATTTGCACGCATCGCGGGAGCAAATGTCATTGCAATGGATATGAACGAACAACGGCTTGCTTTTTGCAAGGAAGCGCTCAGCATTCAACACACAATTAATCCGGCAAAAGAAGACGCGTTGAACAGGTTACGTGAGATTACAAACGGTGATATGCCAACGGTGGTTATTGATGCCACCGGAAGTGTACGCGCAATAAACAATGCCTTTCAATACATGGCGCATGGCGCCAGATATGTGCTCATCGGTTTGCAGAAAGACAACATCTCATTCAGTCATCCTGAATTTCACAAGAGGGAAGCAACGTTAATGAGTAGCCGTAATGCAACAAGAACAGATTTTGAGCATGTTATGTATTGCATGAAACAAAAGCTGGTTCAGCCTTCTAACTATATAACACACCGCTGTAGCGCTGATGAAATTAAGGAGCAGTTCGAAAGCTGGCTTGACCCGAAGAATGGAGTGATAAAGGTGATGACCGAATGGGGCTGATAGCGATCAGGTTTCAGGTTTCAGGTGTGAGGCGTGAGGTGAGGTATCGCACTAATATAAGGGATAAAGCTCCCAGCATCAAACCTGATACCTTACGCCTGATACCTTATACCTCCCTCTGATAAAAACCAACAAGAATTAAGCAAAAGGCAATAGCAAGCCTTATTAGAATTATATTTTATTTCGTATACTGAAAAGCCAGTGTACCGGTCGATGAATAAAAATTTACAGATGCAACTTTCAAAACATATTGTTCCAAAAAAGGAGCTGCCGGAAAAAGTTCTGCAATTCGGTACTGGTGTTTTACTGCGTGGATTGTGTGATTATTTTATTGATAAAGCAAACAAGCAGGGAATATTTAACGGCAGCGTAGTTGTTGTCAAATCCACCAGCAGCGGAGGAGCAGATGAATTTGCAAGCCAGGATGGATTATACACCCATTTTGTCCGCGGAATTGAGAACGGTGTTACTAAGGACGAATCTATAGTAAATGAAAGCATCAGCCGTGTTGTGTCGGCGAACGATCAATGGCAGGACGTGTTAAAATGCGCAGTAAATCCTGACATACAACTAATCATTTCCAATACAACGGAAGTGGGTATCACGTACCATGAAGAGAATATTTTTGAAGGAGTACCAGCCTCATTTCCCGGAAAATTATTGGCCTTCCTTCACGAGAGATATAAAGCTTTTAATGGATCTGATGAAGCAGGGATGGTAATTATTCCAACCGAGCTGATAACAGAAAATGCCACCAAATTGAAAGCTATTCTGTTACAGTTGGCTGCATTTAATCATTTGAATGACGGCTTCGTTAAATGGCTTGAAAATGCCAACCATTTCTGTAACTCACTTGTTGATAGAATAGTACCTGGAAAACTTTCAGGCGGAGAAAAAACGGCTGCTCAACAGTCACTGGGATATACTGACGACCTGATGATAATGAGCGAAGTGTACAGGTTATGGGCAATAGAAACCAGCTCCGAAAAAGTGAAAAATGTGCTATCCTTCAGCCAGGCAGATGACGGCGTTGTACTTGCTCCGGACATTTACAAATTCAGGGAATTAAAGTTGAGATTGCTGAACGGAACGCATACTTATTTGTGCGGGCTTGCAGTGCTGGCTGGTTTTGAAACAGTGCGGGACGCGATGCAAAAAACATATTTCAAAAGCTTTGTGACGGAACTAATGCTCAATGAAATCTGTAATGCGATCACGGATGACAGCATTTCATATGATGAAGCTAAAACGTTTTCTTTGAAAGTAATTGATCGTTTTAGTAATCCTTACATTGAACACAAATGGCTGAGCATTGCATTGCAATACACTTCAAAAATGCTGTTACGCAATGTGCCGGTGCTGTTGAAATATTATGAAAGGCGTCATGAAGTTCCTTATTTCATGGCAACAGGGTTCGCAGCTTACCTGCTGTTTATGAAAAATTGCAAAACAAGTGACGGTGAAGGTCAGACTGGTGAGTACCTGATCAAAGATGATAAGGCAGAAATATTGAAGAAATATTGGGCGGAAGCAGCAGATGCAGATGATCTTGTTGATCGTGCATTAGCCGATCAAACATTGTGGCAGACAGATCTTACAAAGCCCGAAGGATTTGCCCGCGCAGTAAAAGAAAGTATTCAGAATCTTACACATAAAGGAATAGAAACAACCTTACAAAACCTATCGTATCTAAACATTGCATAACTATGAAGCATGTAATAACAAAAGTGCATCCAAAGGATAATGTGATTGTAGCCCTTCAGAATTTAAAAAAAGGTGAGACTCTACAATATAACGGTGAGGACTTCGTGTTGGAAGAAGACATCGCAGCCAAACATAAATTTACCACTGTGGCGCTGCAGCAAGGTGAAGCCGTGTATATGTATGGTGTTTTAGTGGGCAAAGCAAAAGCTCCGATAAAAAAAGGAGCAGCGATAACAACAGAGAATCTGCAGCATGCTGCGGATCCATACACGTTGGGGAAACGCAAAACGGACTGGCACAAACCGGATGTAAACAAATGGAAAGAGGCAACCTTCAATGGTTTTCATCGTCCGGATGGCAGTGTAGGTACTGCCAATTATTGGTTGATAGTGCCGCTGGTTTTTTGTGAAAACAGAAATGTAGAAGTTATCAAAGAAGTGTTGATTGAAAAACTGGGTTATGGCAGAAAAAGCAAGTATGACAATTTCGCTAACCAGATGATCGAGTTATATAAATCCGGCAGAAGTTTAGATGATATGCCGGTTGATATCGCTTTGGAAAATGATCAGCAGCAACGCTTGTTTAAAAATGTGGACGGAATAAAATTTCTTACACACGATGGTGGTTGCGGTGGCACGCGTCAGGATGCGCAGGCATTGTGTGGTTTATTGGCGGGATACATAACACATAGCAATGTTGCAGGTGCAACAGTTTTGAGTCTTGGTTGCCAGCACTCGCAGGTATCCATTCTGAAGGACGAGATAGCAAAACGCGATCCTAATTTCAGCAAGCCGCTATACGTTATTGAACAACAAAGGATCGGTCTTGAAAAAGACGTAATGGCTGAGGCGATCAGCAAAACATTTAAAGGACTGATTGATGCAAATAAGATTGAAAGAAAGCCAGCTCCGTTAAGTAAGTTGTGTATTGGGCTTGAGTGCGGTGGTTCTGATGGCTTTAGCGGAATTTCAGCAAATCCTGCGATAGGGTTCACTTCCGATCTGGTGGTTTCTTTAGGGGGCTCTGTTATTCTTTCCGAGTTTCCCGAACTGAATGGTGTGGAACAGGAAATGAGCGACAGATGTGTAACTGATGAGGTTGCTACCAGGTTTAATAGCCTGATGACACTGTATAATGACCGTGCAAAGGCTGTCGGCAGCGGGTTTGATGCGAATCCTTCTCCCGGTAATATCAGAGACGGATTAATTACAGATGCTATCAAATCTGCAGGTGCTGCAAAAAAAGGCGGAAGCTCCCCTGTTACTGATGTGCTTGATTATCCTGAAAAAGTAACAAAGCCAGGTCTGAATCTTTTGTGTACTCCCGGTAATGACGTGGAATCAACTACTGCAGAAGTAGGTAGCGGCGCTAATATCGTGCTGTTCACAACCGGTCTTGGTACGCCTACCGGTAATCCGATTGCACCCGTTGTAAAGCTTTCTACCAACACCGCTTTATATAAAAAGATGCCTGATATCATTGATATAAATACCGGTAGCATCATAGATGGTGAAGAAACTATCGAACAAGCGGGTGAACGCATCCTTGATTATCTTATTAAGGTTGCTAGCGGAGAAGAAAAAGTGGCTGCTGTAAGACATGGACAGGATGATTTTATTTTATGGAAGAGAGGCGTGTCTTTGTAGTGAATGGTGAATGGTCAATAGTGAAAAGTTAAGCAACAGATATTTTCTTTTTGCTGTTAAATAGTTAGGTGCTGTTATATCCTGTAAAGGAAGTAGCAGCACTTCTTTTTTGTAAGTTGTTTTAATGTAGCTATTAGCTGTCAGCTATTAGCTATGAGGTGTCAGGTACCAGGTTTCACGTGTGGAGGCGTGAGGCGTAATGTATGAGGGCCGATCACTCAACTAATAAAGCATTTTCTTGTTTTAGGTGTGCCCTCATTTTCAATTCTCCATTAAAGAATGCATTTCTTTCTGCGGTAAGTGCATCAAAAAGTTGTCCTACACTTTCAAAGTGTAGGACAACTTTTTGCAAATTAGGTGCTGTTATATCTTTTATAGGAAGTGACACCGCTTTTGTTTGATAAGTTGTCTAAATGCAAATAATAAATTCTGCACCCACCACCTTAAAATTTGCGACGGCTATTGACAAAGCTTTTTTTGTCGTTTAATTTTGTCGATTGACCGGCTTAAAAGAGATCTTAAACCAGACTTTTCAAAGGTTGCTTGTAATTGTGAAAGCCGGTGTACCAGCTGTGCGATGTCCGCGCAGTTACTTCCAATACCATGACATAAAGGGCAAGTTGCTATTAGATCATCGTCTCGTTACGCGAATGATTTGATTGTGGTTGTGTTTTACGTTGCCCGAAGCAAAGACAATTGTTCGTACCCGCATTAAAACTGAAAAAATATTCCCGCAAGGGAAACGGCATCGTATTGCCTATAAACAAGCTTTATAACAAAAAAATTATCTCAAAACCACAAACCATTTATCATGAAAAGAATAACCCGTGCTGCCACGGTAATTTGCTCCGTGTTCCTGTTGTATTTTTTGCCGGGGTGCAAAAAAGCTTCCGGTTGGCTCGAAGATGTCCAGCAAAATGCGCTGAGTCATTACAAGATCAATACGATTCAGTTTGTTCGCGATGACAATCAATGGGTAATGGGTGCCAGGTTCAATTACGATGCAAAGGGCAACCCCGTTAAGATCACCATGCTAGGTAATGCTGATCTTTATTATCCAAACTATAATCTGTCGTATGATGATCACAACCGCCTTAAATCATACAAAGTCTTTCTTGACCATGGCGCCGGTACCTATGAAACATTAAGGAACGAGACCTTTGTTTATAAGGACTCAACTACAATCCTCACAAAAACATCTACATTATATCTCGATGGTAAAGGACGTGTTGTTAAAGAAGTTACCAACGCGCACGACAGCACCATTTATAAATATGATGAGCGTGGAAACCTGGTAATTCCAGGCGTTTCCTATACACTCAAACCGAACATAAGGCGGCTGCATCCTGCTTTTCAGTTAATTGATCGTAACTATTCCGTTAATACTGCGGTTGATGAATCAGGCCAGGTAAACAAAGCCGGATTGCCGATCACGTTGGCACGTGTTGGTCGCGACTTTTTAGGAATCTGGTATACGAATCCCAAAGGTGCATCAAACAAGCCTGATGCCACAATCGAGTATATCAATGAGTAATCTATCCTTCATCAATTAACAAAACTAATCATGAAAAATAAAAATATACTTTCTCTATTAGCGGTAATCTGCATATTGGTTATTCAGACGGGCTGTAAAAAGGTAGCCGATTTTTATACAGATATACATCTGGATGTTAAAGGCCGTTACCAGGTGAAAAATGTTTCGTTCACTACTGGCTATGGCCCTGAAGCGGTCAAGAACTACAACTTTTTTTATAGCGATGACAAAAAACTTGAAAAGATCCAATATGGAGAATATGATAGGATTGAATTCACTTATAACCCACAAGGTAAATTGCGCAAGATGATGACATTGGGCTACAGCGCTAAATATGGCGACTATGACCGCGCCGATCTATTTTCTTATCCCGATTCAAATACAATAATACAAACTATCTATTATGGTGGGCAAATCTGGGAACCGATCTGGGGGCTTGACAGTGCTGTTAAAGTAATGAAGCTTGATAACAAGGGAAGGGTGATCTGGGAAAAAACTACGGTAGCCACAACATACTCCGGAGAGATAAAGGGACGCATTCTTACCTACTCATATGATGCGGACGGCAACCGTGTAATTCCTGCTGTTACTTATACAAAGAAACCTTCCATAAGAAAGCTGGATGATGTATTTATGTTGTTGGATAGAAATTACAGCGTTAACACCGCTTCTGATGAAAGCGATCAATTCAACACTGCCGGACTGCCTGTCAGGTTGAAGCGCAATAAACGCGATTTTCTTTCTCTTGGATACTCTAATTTCAAGAACAATAGCATTCAGGACGTGGTTGTTGAATATACAAAATAGCCATAAGCACTGGGTGCGCGTCTGCTTGTTAATGCAGATTGAATGAGCGAAAAAGTGCCAACGTGTCCTACACTTTGAAGTGTAGGACACGTTGGCACTTTTTCGCTGTCGATTTCTCCCCCAACATTATTTAGTAATTTTGTTTCCATTTTTTATTTATTGAATAGAAAGATGATGGATAAAGCTGTTGTTGAAAAGTTGCGCGAAGTATTAATGGATCAAACAAAAGAGCGGCTTGTGCTCGAAATCCTATTGCTTTGTTCGGGTGATAAAGAGATTGAGGCAGATTTTAAAAAGCGGTATTTTCCGCGACCGCCAAAGCCTTCCATATTGTCGGATGAACAGATAAGTGCGATTGCTGAAGGGATTGATATGGGTAATGTTTTTTACGTAAACCTGGAAACCAGGGAAACGGAGGAAATGTTTAGTGATGAACATTTGTCATTATATGGCATTTCGATTGAAGATGACGAAGAGGAAGAAGATGATGATGAAAAAGATGATCAGGATGATGATGATGATGATGATGATGATGATGAGCCCAATCGTGATTTGCCAGATTGGCAAAATGAGATGGAGGAAGACGTAAGAAAGCAGGTAAAAAGAATTAAATCGTGGAAAAGCTCAATTCTAATTAAGGCTCCCGGTTCACACATTGCATACAATTTTATGCAGTTATTTGTGACAAGGAGAATTCCGGAAAATAAGCAGCAATACTTTGAAGATACATTGCAGGGCCGCAAACCTTTTGCCAGGTTCAATCACGCGATTCATAATTCGGCATACCGTGAAGATTGGTTTGCTTTTAAAAAACAAATGATGATGCAGTATGTGAAAGATTGTTTGGATGAAGCAGCCGGCGAACCTGATGAAGGGAGTAAAGGCGAGTGATGAGACAGTTGAGGCCACAAGGTATCCCGACATGCTGTGTAAATCTGTCCTACACTTTAAAAGTGTAGGACAGATTTACACAGCATCCGAAATCCTCCAGAAAGCCGGATCATCAAACAACATACGCATTAAACAATACAGACTTGTTTCGTTTAATGAAACGCTATAATTTTCTGACTCAATATTTCTACTCTCAACATTACCTCGCTGGCGCTAATTTATTCCTCCGCTTACTTTTTAATGCAATAATTAAGTGGCTGCCGCAATGCTTATATCTTACATTTGCGTTTTCGAACCCTACGCGATATGACCGATTATAACATCCATCATGGAAGAAATGTTAAACGTTTTCGTGAAATGCTGGGAATGAAACAAGATACACTCGCTTGCGAATTAGGTGCGCATTGGAGCCAAAAAAAGATTTCGCTTCTGGAAGCAAGAGAAAACATTGAACCCGAAATATTGGAACATATTTCAAAGGCTTTAGAACTGCCAAGGGAAGCTTTTGAAAACTTCAATGAAGAAACAGCCAGGAACATTATTTCGAAAATGTATCGCGACCATTCAAATATCAACGATTTAAATTATCACTCGTCTTTCAATCCGTTTGATAAAGTAATTGAGCTATACGAACGGATGCTGAAAGAAAAGGATGATACCATTTTCAGACTGGAAAAATTGCTTGAAAAACATATTAATAATTGAATAGCATTCTATGGAAGTACTGTTATAGTAAAGCAAACCATTGCCTCAACCTATCTTCCTCTGATTTTTTGTGATATTCCTGATAGAAAAGAATTTCCTTTTCATGTTACCAATGCTTTTCCTGCAATATTCCTCTTGTACTGTCAACAATGCGAAAATGCAATTAAGTTAACGATTCCCGGAATAACTTATGCCCGTCCTGAATAATTTAGATGCCTTTGCTTTATCGATTTAGCCGCACCTTAGTCATCGATCAAAAAATATTCTCTAATCCTTAACCTACGCGCATGAGAAAGAAAAAAAGTCTAAGCTTTTGCTTGCTGATTCTATTAACGTTTTCATTTTCGTCGTCAGCCCAACAATTAAAAACAATTACCGGGAAAGTCACCGATACAAGTAACGTTGCACTTCAGAGTGTTTCGGTGATCGTTAAAAACAAAAGCGCTGCTACAGAAACGCAGAAAGACGGAACCTTTTCCGTCAAGGCCAGCGATGAAGACACACTGGTATTCTCCCACATTGGCTTCGCCGACAAACATGTTTATGTCGGTTCAAAAAGTACTATTGACGTGGTTCTCAGTGAGGGCATTTCAGATCTCTCTAATGTAACCGTTACAGTAGTGAGTATTGGCTACGGAACGCTTAACAAAAAAGAAGTCTCCAGCGCCGTAACACATATTTCGGGAAAAGAGTTGCTTAGTGTCGGAGGAAATGGCGCACTAATGTCATTGCAAGGAAAGGTGGCGGGACTAACCGTTTCAAACACATTTACTGCTGACCCAAACTCTACGCCAACGATCCAGCTAAGAGGTGTTTCATCCAGGAATGCCGGGTTGGAACCTTTGTATGTTATCAATGGAATACCAGGTGGTAATATCAACAATATTAATCAAAACGATATAGAGTCGATAGATGTTCTAAAGGGTGGTGCTGCATCTGCTATTTATGGAACGCGCGGCAGCAACGGTGTAATTATCATCACTACTAAAAAAGGATCATCCGAACCGCGGCTATTTTACGATGGATACATTGGACTGGATTTTATCACCAATAAATTGAAGGTGCTGTCAAGGGATGAGTTCGTTGCACATAAGGAAAGAGGTAATGATTTTGGGCACAATACAGATTGGCTGAAACAAGTAAGCCGCGATCCTGCCATATCAACCAAACATACACTTCAGTTTTCCGGCGGTGGTGTTAAAACCAATTATATGGTATCTGCAGATTATCGCAGGGCAGAGGGGATTGATCTGCGTGCAACAAAAGAAGAATATGGAGCAAGGTTGAATATTAATCACACTGCAGCAAATAATCTGTATACAGCGTCAATAAATATAGCACCAAGGTATTATAAAGTGAATCACGCTTATATGGAAGGGTTCAACTATGCACTAACGCTGAATCCAACAATGTCGCCTTATGACAGCCTTGGCAGATATGCCTATATCCGTACCGGTTTTTTTGCCAACAACCCGATAGAAGAAGCAAAGGCTATACTTAAACAGCAAGATGCCAAACTCATTGACATGAGTGGCTCTTTTAAACTCAACATAACAAAGACCTTAAGCACAACTGTAACGGTTGGAGAAACTGGCTTCTCTTATCGCAATTATGATTTTACACCCTCAACCATTACTTATAAGCAAAAATCAAACGGAGGTAACGGACGCAGCACTGCGCAGCAAAAGCAGGAAGATACCGATCAAAAGAATTTTGAATGGATAGGCAATTATGATGTGAACATAAGCAAGCACGCGTTTAAGCTGGCTGGTGGATATTCTTATCAATATTCAACCTATTCTCAATTTTCTGCCGGTAACGAGGGGTTTCCGTCTGATGTGCTGACCTATAACAATATGGAAGCAGGTTGGTGGGATGCCGAAACTGGCATAAAGGGCGTTAGCTCATCGAAAAACAGTTCCAAACTAATTTCTTTTTTCGGCCGGGTAAACTATGACTTCAACAAAAAATATTATTTGTCTGCCAGCTTAAGACATGAAGGTTCCTCTAAGTTCGGAAAGTCAAACAAGTGGGGTAATTTTCCGGCCGTCGCTGTTGCCTGGCGGCTAACCCAGGAGAAATTCATGCAAAACATTCCCTGGTTGAACGATCTTAAATTAAGAGCGGATTATGGTACAACCGGTAATCAGGATTTTGGTAATTATAAATCATTAAATACATACGGAGGCTATGGCTATTATATATACAACGGAACGACTTACCAGGTTTGGGGACCCAATCAGAACGCGAATTACAATCTGAGGTGGGAGAAAGCGATCAATTTTAATGCAGGCGTGGATTTCGATCTGTTTCAAAGTTTACTTTCCGGTAGCATTAACTATTATCAACGAACCAACAAGGATTTACTAGGTGATTACAATGTGCCGAATCCGCCCAATATCAGACAGCAGACTTACGCAAATGTGGGAACCATGAAAAATGCCGGGCTGGAAATTCAGCTCAATGCAAATGTTGTAAGGCACAAAGACTTCAACTATAATATTTCGTTTGCGGGGGCTACCAATAGCAACAAATTCATCTCTTTTTCTAACGAAATATACAAAGGGCAAAAGTACGTTGATGTAGTTGGTATGCCTGGTCCCGGAACCCCCGGCAATGTTCAGCGAATAGAAGAAGGCAGACGTGTTGGGAGCTTCTATACATGGCGTTCCGCCGGAGTAGATAGCACCGGGGCCTTATTGGTATATACTAAAGATGGAAAGACAATAAGAGGAGATAAAGCCACTAATGATGATAAGCAATATACCGGTAATGGATTACCTCAATTCACTGCAAGTATGGGACACTATTTTAAATACAGGAACTGGGATGCAGGTGTGTTTCTTCGCGGAGTTTTTGGCTACAAGATCTTTAACACCTTCGCATTTAAACTGGGTACACCCGCTACGCAGCAAAATGCCAACGTGCTTACAACGGCTTATGACGGCGGTAAATATTCAAAGCTTACAAACGGCGCTACGTACGCAACTTTATCTGATTACTTTCTTGAGTCCGGCAACTTTGTAAAAATTGACAACATGTCTGTTGGTTATACCTGCCGGTTTAGCCAGAGCATCAAAATTCGGTCGGCACGTGTTTACGCTACTGCCAGAAATTTGCATTGCTTTACAAAATATAAAGGGGGTGATCCTGACCTTGTGCCAATCAATGGCTTATATCCGGGAGTAAACAACAGGCTCAATTATTACCCCTCGTCACTTCAGCTACTTTTCGGACTTCAGGTTAATTTCTAAGCAAAACCTTTAAAAATGATACATAATAAATTTATAAGCCGCGTGTTTAAATCTGCATTTTATATTGTACTTACACTTTCTGTAAGCTGTACAAAACTTGATGAGACTTTATATGATACGATCGATTCCGGCAATTTTCTGCAGACGAAAGAGGATGTGATCAGAGATTTTTTAAGGGCCTTTGAACATTCTTACTGGAGCATACAGGGCGGCAACACATTTATGTTGCAGGAAAACAGTACAGATGAACTAATGACGCTGAACAGGCAGGGCGACTGGTTTGATGGCGGGCAGTTTCAGCGGGTTCATTATCATACATGGACACCAAATGATGGATTTACAAATGATGCGTGGAACGCGCTGTATGAGGGCATTTGCCTTGCAACAAATTCATTGGAAGATCTGGAAGGAATTACTGATCCTGCAAAATTCAGTATGACACAAACAGAACTTGACGGCATGATTGCAGAGTTAAAAACGCTAAGAGCCTGGCTAAATCTACGGGCAGTCGATTTTTACAGGAATATTGTGTTGGTAACAAAAGTTAAAGGTGAAGTGCTCGGCGGTCCGCAGGTTTCACCACAAGAGACTTTTGATTTTATTGAAAAAGAATTGAAAGATGCGTTGCCAGCTTTGTTCACAAGGGATCAATTAGGCAACAATGCGATTGGGCGGTGGACAAAAGGTGGCGCCGCTGCTTTATTAGTGAGACTGTACCTGAATTCCAAAGCATATACCGGCATTGATAAATTCACTGAATGCGCTGCTCTTTGTGAAGATCTTATTAACGGCAAATATGGTTCCTATGCACTTGAGCAAAGATGGGACGCACCATTTGATTACAACAATGCACAATCATCCGAAACAATCTTTGGTTTCCCCGGAAGCTTTGGGCTTACACACTGGCAGTACGACGGTGGTATGTATTTTAATGCCATAACTTATGAGGCTCCCCGATATTTTGGTTTTACTGATTGGGGAGAAGCTAATCCAAAATTTGCCCTACAGCCAGGAAGAGATGTTGATAGTGTTGAATACAGCTTTGCATTAGGCAAACCTGTTGTTAAGTTTCAAAAATATCCGGATGATTTTCGGTTGAAAAAGTATAAAAATTTAGGCAATAGTAAAAGGGAAGGCATGTTCCTTTTTGGTTATCTCCCTTATACAACTGTTGATGGAAGAATAGACACTGTGCGTGGCAACAAAGGACCATATCCGTTGTTTATTCGTGACCAGGCAGGCATGTTCCTCGACGCAAAACCTGGAACTAAAATAGCAGACAAAGAATCCAACATGAATCATGGAGATCATAACTCCGGTTATTTTCCTGTAAAGTATCCGTTCTATCCAAGTGATGATGCTAATAAGATTTCGTCTGCTTATGCAGAAATAAGATTTGCAGAGATCTATTATTCATTGGCAGAATGCAAATACAGGCAGGGTGATAAAGCTGGTGCTGCTTCTTTGTTAAATGCGGTACGTGTTCGTAATTATCCTGATGGTTCCCCAAGTCTTTATAAAGCAGACGGAAGTCAGTTGACCAACCAGGAAATCCTCGATGAGTGGGGCAGGGAATTTTTGGTTGAAGGCAGAAGAAGAACCGATCTTGTTCGATGGGGTGTGTTTCATTCTGGAACGTGGTGGGATAAAAAGCCCGATGCAGACGACCACACAGTTATTTTCCCAATTGGTCAGAACGTATTAAATGCATCAAGACAATTAAAACAGAACCCGGGTTATTAGGATCAAACACCGTAGAGACGTTGCACTGCAACGTCTCTTTTTTATTGCATGACAACGTCATGCAACGGCGTTTTGGAATAATGTGAACGTTGCGGTGCAACGTTTTTGGAACGAGACGTTGCGGTGCAACGTTTTTTTAGAACGAGACGTTGCGGTGCAACGTCTCTACAGTTCTGTCAAAACATTATCAATCGTGTTTTTAAATTGTTCGTATTCCGTAAATCCGCGCGTTAACAAATAAAATTTTGATTCGCTAACCTGCAAAAACGCGGTTGGAAAACCTGTTACCTGTAACTGTTTACACAACGCAAATTCGTAATAGGCTTTTTCTTTGTATGCTTCATCACGCAGCTTGCGGTAAAAATCCTCTGCATCTATTTGATATTTCTCCAGCAAATGCCGGTAGGCTTCATCGTCGCACAAATCCCTTCCTTCGTAATGTAATGCATATTGCAGATCGGCAGCAAAAGCCACCTGCTCATCAGGATATATCCCCTTAAAAATACACATAGCTATAGCAGGTTTTTCAGAACTGGGGAACCAGTCACTTTTATCCGGATTGAAAACATGCCAGAGATAATCCTGACCAAATTCAATGCCGGTGCGTTCTTCAACCGTTTTATATGCTTGTTGAATATAAGAAGCTGTAGCGCCAATAGCTACAGGCTTTTCTGTAATGATCATGCCGCCGGATAGCACTTCGAAGGCCAGGCGATCTTTATATTCTTCAGCAATTCTCTTAATGATCGGACTAAATCCGTAACACCAGCCACAATAGGCATCGTAACAATAATAGACTGTCATGAGGCAAAGATAAGGCCGTAAGACGAGTAAGACGAGTAAGACGTGTAAGACCGTAAGACCGTAAGACCGTAAGATGGTAAGACAGTAAGATAGTAAGGCAGTAAGATAGTAAGACAGTAAGATAGTAAGACAGTAAGATAAAGCCTGAAACCTGACATCTGAAACCTGATACCCCAACGCCTTACGCCTTAAACCTCACACCTCAACTCTTTCTTCACAAACTCCACCCTTTCCTCTACACCCTGCCGCGGCACTTCGATGGGAGTGTAGCCGCAATCTTCATAAACCTGCTTCATCAGGTGAAAAGTGTATTCCGCCTCCTGCCAGTCCTGTTTGCGCTCGGAATCTGTATGATAGATTTCTGGCCATGGAGGAAGAATAAATACTTTCTCGTTGTACCGGTAACGTGAAACGGCATCGGATAAATGCGCCGTAATTGGTAGGTTAATCAACCGATGATAGCACATAACATCCGGTATGCCACGGTCGAAAAATACAATACTATTGCCTGCAGGTGCTGCATTGTATGAAGCAAGGGATCCGTCCAGCATGAGCGCTGCATACAATTCCCTGTTTTTCCACGGCAAGCCCTCACCATTAGTAGCCGATTGCTCTCGAATGATCTCCCTTGCCACTTCGGGCATGCAAATAAAATTTACTTTTTGTAAGGCCTCAATTAGTGTCGTTTTGCCCGCACCCGGACCTCCGGTAATAACACAAAACATATTGTTTGTTAAAAGAGTTGCGCAAAGCTTGTTCCTATTGCGCTGAATAAAATTTCTTTATTCCTTTGGGAGTAAGATAAGGATAGAAGTTTGAGAAGAAGACGTCCGTAAAAACTTTTATGGCGTTCTTTCCTTTAGCATTGCCAGTTATTGCATTGCTGCTGAGCCAAAAATCTGCAGTGATAAATAATCTTGTGATCAGGTGATGATATTGTTCCTCTGGAATTTCCTTCCTGAAATAACCGGATTCTACAAGCTTATGGATAATGGCCATAAACTGTATTTTCCGTTGACTGTTTATCGCCGCATATTTTTTTCCTATCGCAGGAATACGCCTGGCTATTTCCACAAAATGCAGAAAAATAAACCGGTAGTTGTAAATCAATGGAAATGTTCGATGAACAGAAAGCCACAGTTCCTCCGGTGCAAGATACTCACCTGTTTCAAGTGCTGATACAAGCTGGTTGAATTCCTGGGTTAGATTGCTAAAGAGCGCTTCAATAATCGTATCCACATTTTTATAGTGATATTGAAGATTCCCCTGGCTGATTCCCATTTCCGTCGCGATGGATCTTGTCGTTACAGAATTTATTCCGTTCTCATTAAACAAGTTAAGCGCCGTTTGTAATATTATTTCTTTCGTTGACATAAATGTATTTTCAAAATTAGGTCAATTGACCTAATTTTGAAAAATATTCCTGATTTATTTAAATAAAAAACTCAATATGAAAGCTTTGATTATTGGCGGCGGCATTGGTGGATTAACAACTGCTATAGCATTAAAACAGAGAGGGATCAGCTTTGAAGTGTACGAGGCGGCGGAAGAAATAAAAGCAGTTGGTGCCGGTATCTGGCTCGGTGCAAATGCCATGAATATGTTCGAAAAACTTGGCGTTGCGGAGAAAATAAAAGCTTCATCTGTTTGTTTGAAGAAAGCGTACATCAAAGATTATAAAGGAAATATACTTCAGACGATAGATAACGAAGCATTGCTTGATAAATATGGACACACTTCACAAGCCATACACAGATCCACGTTGCAGAAAATCCTTGCGGAAGAAATGGGTAATGCTATCCAACTGAATAAGCGATGTGTATCTGTAGAGCAGAATAAAGATGGCGTAAAAGTTTGTTTTGCAGATGGAACAACAGCAGCAGGTGATTTGCTCGTCGGAGCAGATGGCATAAGATCCGTTATTCGCGAACAATATGTAACAAATGCTTTTTACAGGTATTCAGGACAAACCTGCTGGCGGGCAACGGTTAATATGCAACTACCAGAAAATGAAATTAATGAGGCTGCAGAAGTATGGGGTTATTCAAGTGGTTTGCGAGCCAGTTATTCACAAGTGGGAGAGAACCAGGTGTATTTCTGGTACACAAAAGCTATGCCTGAGGGTAACCAGCTATCTAACGGAGATGCCTTGGCGCTTATTAAAAAAGATCTGAAACACTTTTACGGTAATATGAATGTTGTTGTTGACAATATAGACCCTGCGATGCTGATAAAAAGCGACCTGTATGATTTTCGACCAATTGATAAATGGTTCAACGGGAGAATTGTGTTGATCGGTGATGCGGCACACGCAACAACACCCAATCTTGGGCAGGGCGCCAGCCAGGCTATTGAAGATGCCTGGGTTTTGGCCGGCTGCTTAAAAGTGAATCAAACAATTACTGGTGCGTTTGAACAATACCAGCATCTTCGCATGAAAAGAGCAAAGAAAATTGTGAAAACATCTTACCAGATTGCCAGGGCTACAAATTTTAAGAGTGGCTTTGCCCGGGCGCTGAGAAACTTTCTTATAAAGAATACGCCGGCATCAATCACACAAAAACAGTTTGAAATGCTGTACAATGTGAACTACGAAATTGGGTGAATGTGCGAATGTGCAAATTTGTAGATGTGCAAATATGCGAATGTGTAAATGTGCGAATGTGCAGATCTGCGAATTGAGATTACAAAAAAATATCTGAAATGAATGAAAATTAAAAAGCTCAATAAACTTTTCTTTATTGAGCTTTCTAATTTCCAGGCTTTATGTGTCTATCAACTTAGATATCTGTATACATCCGGATTTTACAACCGCATTTGCACATTCACACACATGCAAATGCGCACATTCTCCTTACTTCACTGCCTCCAGCGCCTTACTTATCATCGGGTCAGTGATATTGTTCACTTCAAAAAATCCTTCAGTTCTCCAGATCTGGCGGGCAATTAGTGCTTGCAATCTTTTAAGCATATCAGTTTTTGCAGCAGTTGGAACTGTGGCAAGATCGATTGAATCTTTTTGTGCTGCAGATTCCAGTTGTTGCCATTCTTTTTCTCCCGCAGTAAACCCTTTGGCAAAGTCGACCGGAGATTTAAAAGACTGCAAATAGCTTTTATTCTGTATATAGTAGTTGTACACAAACTTGTTCAAAGTGCCTTTCATGTACATTTTGGTTATTTCTTTTGGTTGGGTTGTTGTGTCAAAAGGAACAAACACATCTGGTGTAATTCCGCCACCGCCATATACCAAACGTCCTGCCGGTGTTTTATATGCTTTTCCGGACGGTTTGCTTGTATCGCCCATCACTACTTCTCCATTATGAAAACGTTCTATCAGCTCGTCCTCGTAGGCATCTTTACCTTTGTTGTAGGGTTTTTGAATATTCCGTCCGAGCGGTGTGTAATAACGCGCTATTGTTAACCTTAGTGCAGAACCGTTAGTGAGCATAAATTGTTGCTGAACCAGGCCTTTACCGAAAGTTCTGCGGCCAATGATCGTTCCTCTGTCCCAATCCTGTAAGGCTCCGGAGAGAATTTCACTTGCAGATGCAGATGTTTCATCAACCAATACCGCAAGTTTGCCGCTTTCAAAAAGACCGTCACGCTTACATTTGTACTCCATTCTGGGAACGTGCGTGCCTTCTGTATATACGATCATTTTTTGATCGTTCAGAAATTCATCAGCAATATCTGCTGCTTCCTGTAGAATACCGCCACCGTTGCCTCTCAGGTCTAGTACAAGGCTTTTCATGCCCTCTTTTTGTAGCTTTTCCAGGTTCTGCATAAATTCCTCATACGTTGTTTCGGAAAATTTATTGATGCGAATAAAACCTGTCTGCGGAGTTAGCATATATGCAACGTCTACCGATGGTAAAGGAATAGTTCCTCTTTCAATAT
Organism: Danxiaibacter flavus; assembly: GCF_041060425.1. Classification (NCBI taxonomy): domain Bacteria; kingdom Pseudomonadati; phylum Bacteroidota; class Chitinophagia; order Chitinophagales; family Chitinophagaceae; genus Danxiaibacter; species Danxiaibacter flavus. Next base: position 611,858 of record NZ_JAULBC010000002.1, on the reverse strand, counting down.
CGATCTTCTTTATCTCAGTACCTCTCAAAACAGTAATGCTCACTTTGGAGCTTCTAGGTCCGCGTAACAGGTTGCGGATCTCATCCGGTTTAATCTTGATGCCTGCTATTTTAGAAGTGTCATTTACAGTAATGATTTTGTCTCCAACCTGCACCCCGGCTTTATAAGATGGTCCGTCAGCAAGTACGTTCAGTACATTCACTGTATCATTAAATATCTGGAATTCAACGCCAATGCCTTCAAAATTGCCCTGCAGATCCTCGTTCACTTCCATCAGGTCCTTAGCAGGTATATATACCGAATGAGGATCAAGATGGGCCAGCATGTCCTGGATTACAAAATCATTAATACTATCCGGAATATTGTCAACATACTTGCTTTTTACAAGATCCATTATTTCCTGAAGTGTGCTTCTTTTTGTATTTCTCAGAAAGGTCATGTTATTGCCATTTCCCACATCTCCCTTAAGCTTAAACCCGAGCCACATTCCCGCTGTTAAAACAACAGCCATCAGAAACGGAAGCCCAATTTGTAATTTTTTATTGTTCATAAAAGTTGCTTCTTTGTACCTTAATTCTACAGAACACGAATATCACTATTAAATATTCACGTCAAAATAGTTTAATGTTAACATCGTGTTTTTGTGCGCTGAGTGGCAAAATGAGGGCCTTGAAGGCAGATTTTCAACAATCCGCAAACAATATCCAATGTAAACACTTACTTTTTAATGCTTCCTTACCGGAAGATAAATAAATTTTTATGGGTACAAAATTGATAGCAGACAGCGGTTCTACCAAATGTGAGTGGAGTTTTTTACAAGAAGGCAAAAAAAAGAAGATAGTTACACAAGGGATAAGCCCTTACTTTTTAAACAATGAGCAGATAATTGCAGTTCTGCAAAAAGAGCTGCTCCCCAGGCTGCGGAAGGTTGAAGTTGATGAAATCTATTATTACGGGACCGGACTTGCGAACCCGGATAATGCGAAATTGTTGAAATCTGTTTTTAAAAAATTGTTTCCCGCTGCTAAAGTGCAGGCCGAAATTGATCTGCTTGCGGCAGCCCGCGCGCTTTGCGGCAGCGAAAAAGGTGTGGTTTGTATTTTGGGGACAGGGAGCAATTCCTGCTATTATAACGGCAAAAAAATTATCAAAAACAGTCCCGGATTGGGATATGTGCTTGGTGATGAGGGCAGTGGCGCTTATATGGGCAAGAAAGTTATTCAACATTACCTCTATAATACTTTTGATGAAGATCTTATGTCGCGCTTTGTAGCCAGATTTCAGACAAATGCTTCTGAAATTTTGGAAAAGGTTTATAAATGGCCCCAGCCCAATCGTTACCTGGCTTCATTCGCGCTCTTTCTTGCAGAAAATAGAGGTCATTATATGATTGAAAACATTATTGAAGATAGCCTGAATGATTTCTTTTTTAACCATTTATACAAATACAGGGAAAGCTGGACATTACCCATTAGTTTTGTCGGCGGCATAGCTTACGGCTTTAAAGACGTGCTGAAAGACATGTGCTACACGTACGAACTGGAATTAGGCAGGGTGTTGAAAACGCCTATGGACGGGCTGATTGAGTACCATGGTGAATAGTGAAGCATGAATGGTGAAAGGTGAGGCAGGGTGTTGGTCTAAGTACGAATTACGAGGTACGAAGTACTTAGATTTGAGCAGGTTCACTTCTGGTAACAACGTAGAAGTGAATAGTGAGCATGCCTGCACCAAACGTACTTCGTACTTAAAATGGCTTATTAGAATCAATATATAAAAAACTCGCTGACGGCTAAAAGCTGACAGCTAATAGCTTTTATGTCACAATTTGTAAAAGTAACTGAACAACCATCCCTTTACAGGCATTTGGAAAAAATGTCGGTGAAAGAGCTGATCACACATATCAACGAAGAGGACCAGAAAGTACCTCTGGCAGTTGAAAAAGCATTGCCGCAGATAGAAAAATTAATAACTGCAATAGCTGATAAAATGCTTGCAGGCGGCAGGTTGTTTTATGTTGGCGCAGGAACAAGCGGAAGATTGGGCGTGCTTGATGCAAGTGAATGTCCGCCTACTTATGGTGTGCCTTTTGGGCTGGTGCAGGGCGTGATTGCTGGTGGTAGAGATGCGATTATCCGTTCAATTGAGGATGCCGAGGATGACACTGAACAGGCCTGGATTGATCTGAAAAATTTTGGTATTTCCGATAAGGATTTTGTTGTTGGTATAGCAGCCAGCGGAACTACGCCCTATGTTATCGGCTGTTTGCACAAATGCAGGGAAAATGGTGTATTAACCGGAGCCATTGCATGTAATGATAACAGTCCTATGGCGGCTGAAGCTGATTTTCCGGTTGAGGTGGTCGTAGGGCCTGAATTTGTTACCGGCAGCACAAGAATGAAAAGCGGCACTGCACAGAAACTGATTCTGAACATGATCTCTACAACAGTAATGATACAGTTGGGCAGGGTAGAGGATAACACCATGGTGCATATGCAACTGACCAATGACAAGTTGGTTGATCGTGGTGCGAAAATGGTGATGGATAAGCTTGGTATTACTGACTATGACCAGGCAAAGTCACTGTTGCTTAAACATGGCAGTGTTATTAAGGCGATAGAGGAAGTGAGAGGAAGGCAAATGTAAGATGTTAGATGTACGATTTTAGATGTACGGGTCAAATGTAAGATGTTAGATGTGCGATTTTAGATGTTGAATGTGTGATGTCTAATGTCTGGCTATGTGAGATGTAACGAATAATTAATGCTGTAGCCAAAGCTCATAGCTGATGGCTGACAGCTGAAAGCTTATATATGTTTCAATCAAAGAAGAATATTATTGCAGGGCGTAATCCGGTAGTGGAAGCGCTGAAAGGTGGTCAGCGTATTGACAAAGTACTGATGTTCAAAAACGCCAGTGGCGATGTAATTAACGAGATAAGACAGCTCGCGAAAGATAACAATGTACCGGTTCAATATGTACCGAATGAAAAACTGAAAGCGCTTACAAACGTGCAGCATCAGGGTGTGCTTGCTTTTAAGGCCTCAGTTGTTTACCAGGACTTACAACAGGTGATCGACTGGTTGAATGATCAGGGACAGGCACCTTTGTTTGTGATGCTGGATGGCGTTACCGATGTACGTAATATAGGCGCCATTGCGCGTAGCGCGGTATGCTGCGGCGCACAAGCTATTATTATCCCTGACAAAGGTGTTGGAGCACTTAATGAAGACGCAATGAAAAGCAGCGCTGGTGCGCTTGAGCGCATTCAGATATGTCGTGTAAATAGTCTTATGAAAGCTGTAGATACGCTTCATCTGAACGGCATTAAAGTATTTGCAAGCGAAATGGAAGCCAGGACAAAGCTGTATGATCTGGGACTTACAGAACCTTGTTGCATTGTAATGGGCGGAGAAGAAAAAGGTGTTTTTCCGGCTTTGATGAAAATATGTGATGAACAGTTCAAAATTCCAATGGCCGGCGATTTTGAATCACTAAATGTATCTGTTGCAGCCGGCATGATATTATACGAAGCCATGAAGCAACGCACCATTTCCTAAACCTATTATATCCTGCTATGCTTAAATCTTTATTAAACTAATATTAATGTCAGTTGATTAATAGCGCATTACAGTTTAAAAAAATGAAATTGTGACTTTGGCTGTAAAAGAATTATTTCCGATATAATCTTTTAATTATATTTCAATATTGTTAGCCGTATTTTATTCCAGGGTTATTTGCGCAGGTAGTTGGAGGCCTTTAAAATAACCAGGATTTTGACCCAGATATTAATCCGTTGCCCATGCAAGCTTTAGAATTGCAAACCGGTTTCTTTAAACTTATTAAAGAACGGTTACCTGCCCATATGTCACTGGTACATGAGATAGCTCAATTGCTTAACATCAGCAGCGATAGCGCTTATCGCCGCATACGAGGTGAAAAAACACTGCGCTTTGATGAAATTCAGTTACTCGTTTCCCACTTTAAGATTTCGCTCGATCAGTTTTTTCAATTGCCGTCCGATACTTATTTCTTTTTTGGCGATCTGCTGGAAAAAAATAAAATGGATATCAGGAAAACTTTCAGGAGTCTGAATGAGCATTTATCGATCGTATTACATTCCTACAAAAAAGAAATCACTGGTTATTTCAACGATATACCTTTTTTGTACAGCTGTAACTTTTTGCCATTAGCTGCCTTTCAATGCTATCTGCTTGAAAAGAAATTAATGAACGGAACCGAACCGGGTGAAGCAAAATTCAGAGTATCTGCTTATGGAAACTCTCTAGGCCTGGAGTTGGATAAAATGGCCGATGCATACTCACTTATTCCATCCCGTGAAATATGGAATGCCGGTTTTATGGATCATACGCTTAATCAAATGGAGTATTGCATTGCGAAAGGGTTGTTTGCTTCAGACAGTGATTTGAATGCAGTAAGAGATAGTATGGCAGGATTGATTGATCTTTTGGAAAATCAGTCATTGAAAAAATCCAAGACTGTATCAACCAAAACGATAAGCGAAAAAAACGAAGCTGAATGCCTGATGTATATCAATTACGATTTGCCTTTAAGCGACATGCTCCTGGTAGAAGCGGACGATCTTAGAATCGTCGGCTTGCAGCACAACATCATTAACTATGCATTTACCAGTGATGATTATTTTGTAAAATATACAAAGAATAGTATTGAGCATGTGATAAATGCATCTATAAGGCTGGATACGCTTAGTCCGGATGCTCATCAACATTTTTTTAATACCTTGCGTAAGACGCTTTACGATAAAAACGCAAGGAATGGTTATGCCTACTATTGAGCTTGTTGAATGTTCAAGAGATGCAATGCAAGGGTGGCCACGCATCATTGATACTGCTGAAAAAATAGCTTATCTGAATAGCCTGCTTAAGGTTGGTTTTGATGTGCTTGATTTCGGTAGTTTTGTTTCCCCGAAAGCCGTACCTCAAATGGCTGATACGGAGGCCGTGTTGCAGGGGCTTGATCTGGCAGGCAGCAGAACCAAACTGCTGGCCATTGTTGCAAATCTTCGCGGAGCTTCAGCAGCGGCCGAATTTGAGCACATAACGTATCTTGGATTTCCTTTCTCCATTTCACCCACATTTCAGTTAAGAAATACCAATAGTTCAATCGGGAAAAGTGTAACTACCATTGAAGAGATCCAGGAGCTCTGTGTAAAGAATAATAAAACGCTTGTTGTTTACCTCAGTATGGGATTTGGAAATCCTTATGGAGATCCCTATAATGAGGAGATCTTATTTAAATGGGCTGATGAAATGGTGGCAAGGGATGTTGAATTTATTTCCCTGGCTGATACTGTTGGATTGGCGATGCCGGATCAAATTACAGGGGCATTAAATGCCTTGTTGCCTGCGTACAAACATGTAAAGTTTAGTGTTCATCTGCATTCGCGAATGGATAACCGTGCAACAAAAATTGATGCTGCAATAGCTGCGGGCTGTACAAGATTTGAGGGTGCACTAAAAGGTATTGGAGGATGTCCGTTTGCTCAAGATGAATTAGTTGGGAATATTGATACAGCGTACTTAATCCGATTGTTTGAAGAAAAACAAATGTTGGGATCTATAAATCATACAGCTTTAAACACAAGCCTTGAAATGGCTGAAAAGATTTTCAGCGGGTTTTAGATCCGGTATGATGTTCGTGAGCTTTATTGGGATGCAATCATCAGTAAACGTGTACCTTCCCGAACTGAATATTTTATCTTCTCTTTTTACGTTCTTTCGGCTTGATCCAAAAGAACCCCCGCCTGAATGACTAGTCGGGTAGGAAAAGATCAAGGCAAACATCCGCCCGGATGCGGTCGTACGGACGGGCGAATTGCCGGAAACGGAAATGCCGTTTATCACGCTGTTCATTTTTTACTTTTAAATTATTCCACCGCGCTCCACTCCGAGAGAAACGTACTACGTATAACTTAGAACATACAACTCATTCAAACAGCCGCGCAAAATGATTCTCCAAATGGTTTCTCATTGCGTTTCTGAATAATTCAGGCGATCCATCTTCAATAATATCAACCAGTCCTTTGTGGGATACGAATTTTTTTAAGCTCCCCGGTTTTTTTAACAGCCCGCTGTGGTGCACATAGTCAAAAATAGGTAGAAGCATTTTCTGGAATTTCTTCATGGTATTGTTGCCTGTTATTTCATACAGTTTACCATGAAAAGCAATTTCATGTTCAATATTGAATAAGTGATACTGCGTTGCAGGAGGTTCATTGCGCACAATTTCTTTCAGGTCCTCAATATCCTTTCTTGTAATGCGCTGAAAAATGAAATCGGCCATACCAATTTCCAGCACAAGCCTTATTTCAAACATTTCCTTCAAGGTCTCCTGGTCAAGAATATGCGGGTTCATACTCTTACTCATCACGCCAAAAAGATCAGGGCTGGTAATAACGGCACCTTTCTTCTTTTTAGATTCTATCAACCCCATCACCTTAAGCCTTAGCAAAGCTTCTCTTATAACCGTCCGGCTCACGCCAAGCGTTTCAGCCAATTCAAGCTCCTTCGGAATTGAATCACCCACTTTTAGCTTTCTTTCCTGCAATAAAGCCACAAGGTTTGCCTCTACTTTATCGACCAAAGAACTGGTGTCGATAGATTTAAAACTCTTCTTGATCTCTTCAATCTCCATAGATATGTATTACTTAAAGCAAAAGTAGATAAACAGATTACAATTTCAATATTTTTTCAAATCACTGGAAATCACTTGTCTCGCAATAATTTAAGAAAAATCACTAAAAATTATTTGGTCAAGTTAATTTTACTTCTACCTTTATTATGTCATACATAATAAATTTTAAGCCATGGCTAACAAACTTGCTTGTTTTTTAATTCTACTCACTTTAAGCTGTTCACTTTTTGTGTTACAGGCGAAAGCACAAACCGGGAAAGTAACCGGTAAAGTGCTATCTGAAAATGGCTCCGCGCCGCTTCAAGGAGCAAATGTTAACGTTAAAGGAAAATTGACCACCGTCGAAACTGGTCCTGATGGATCCTTCACCATTCAGGCATCCGATGATGACATCCTCGTCATTAGTTATGTAGGCTATGTAAAAAAGGAGACGCCGGTGGCTGGCAAGACTTCCTTTTCTATCAGTCTGAGCCAGCAGGATGCTAAACTGGATGAAGTGGTTGTTGTTGGTTATGGCACCCAATCAAGGCGTAATGTAACCAGTTCAATTGCCAAACTTGATAACGCTGTTCTGCAAAATGCACCGCGCGCAAACGTGGGAGGTGCACTCCAGGGTACTGTTCCCGGTTTGCAGGTGGTAAACGCAAGTGGCGCTCCCGGAGCTGCTCCTTTAATTCTGTTACGGGGTGGGGCTTCTATTAATAGTCCCGGTGCTCCGCTGGTGGTTGTTGATGGTGTTATCCGTCCGTTTAATGACATCGCTGCGGAAGATATCGCTTCCATTGAAGTGTTGAAAGATGCCGCTTCCACGGCTATTTACGGCGCCCGGGCAAGTAATGGTGTAATTCTTATTACAACTAAACAGGGTAAAGCCGGCGCTGCACAGATCTCGTATAAATTCACCGGAGGGTATAACAAAAGAAGAGATGGCTACGAGTACATGAATGCGAAAGATTATATCTACTACAATCGTTTAGGCAATCTGAATGCAGGCAGAACCTTAAATGCAGTAAATGGCTCCAGAGGATATGGCTTGCTTACCGATGCAGCCAATCTTGCTTCTTTCGATATAAGAGCGTATACACCGGATAATTCAAATTTGCTTTCGATGGGCTGGGATACGGTTGGTGATCCCTATGGAGGAACGATTATTTTTAAAGATCATGGTAAAGAAATTGAAAACCTGGTATTCAGAAACACTTACACGCAAGATCACTACGTAAATGTGACCGGAGGTAATGATAGAGGTCGCTATTTCGCCAGCTTCGATTATTACAATGAAGATGGTGTGATTGTAGGCTCAAGCTATAAGAGATATTCAGGTGATTTAAGTGGCTCCTACAAAATAAAACCAAATGTGGAAGTTGCAACCGGTGTAACACTCTCTACTTCTTCGCAAATTGGTGCATTAGCTTCGGATGCAAATACACTATACAGATCAATGGCATTGTGGCCAACTTTTAATCCCTGGCTGGATTCTGCTAAAACAAAACCCAATCCGGGAAACAGCATCAGCGATGGTAATCCCCTTTACTGGTTAGGTAAATATAAAAGAAGCAATGAAGTGAATCGCATTGCGGCAAATGCATCTGTTAAATGGGACATTCTGCCTGGTTTGTTTTTCAAGGCTTCCGGAAATATTTATTTACAGGAAACGGTAAACCAATCGTTCACTCAATTTACTCAAACCTATTCGCAGTTGTTTGGTAATCCGCCTTCGGGAGATACAACAAGAACTGCTACTGCAGCTTTTTCAAGGAACTTTCAGCAGACATATAATGGCATCCTGAACTATACCAAAAATTTTGGAAAACATGGTTTCAATGTTATGGTTGGAGCTGAGTCGTATAATATTAAATCCCTTGGCATGCAGGTGCAGGGTACCAAAGCGGCAACAGATAATATATCTACAGTAAATGCATCAACACTTTTTGCCGCTGGCAACAATACAAGTTCATCTTCGGAGTTTGCTATTCTTTCAACATTCGGAAGATTGAATTATGATTATGCGCAAAAGTATTTGCTTACTGTGGTGTTCAGGCGTGACGGTGTTTCGAGCCTGGCGGCGGCTAATCGCTATGGCGTTTTCCCGGGTATGTCTGCAGGATGGAACATGCACAAGGAAAAGTTCTATACAAAAGCGGGGTTGGATAGAATCGTTAACACATTTAAGCCACGTATAAGCTATGGCGAAAATGGCAACGTAAACCAGAACAGCATTGGACCATATGATGTGCAGGGTGTTTACAGTTCACAGGGAAACTATAACGGTAGCGCAGGATTTTTGAATACAGGTATTATAAATTCCAGCCTCGAATGGGAGAAAAGTAAAACAACAGATATTGGTGTTGACTTCAGCGTATTGAATAACAGGGTTACAGTGATGTTTGATTATTTCGACAGAAGATCTTATAACCTGCTTACGAATTTGGCACTGCCAAGCTATGCCGGATTCAGTTCTGTATTAACCAACTATGGAACCTTTCAGAACAAAGGCTATGAGTTTAATGTGAATGCCAACATACTTAACCTGTCAAACGGTTTTACCTGGAACATGAGTGCCAATGGCTCTTTTGTTAAGAATAAGATATTGCAGCTACCTGCAAACGGTCAACCCAATAACAGGCAGGGTGGTTTTGACGTATGGGATGAGCACACAAAGCAGTTGAAGCATGTGGGCGGCCTGCAGGAAGGATCTGCAATCGGCGATATTTACGCCTACAAACAGGTTGGAATTTTTAAAGATGATAAGGAGATTGCTGCTGTAGCGGGCAACCGTTATGATGCAGTTGCTAAAATTACGGGACCTAATCTGGCTGCAGGCTCCGGTGGACGCATCACGCCTGGTGATGTTAACTGGCTGGATGTAAAAGGCAATGATACAATTGATTCGCGTGACCAGGTTTATATCGGTAATATTTATCCTAAATGGACAGGTGGTTTCACTACAACTTTTGGCTACAAAGGCTTTACATTATACAGCAGATTTGAGTTTGCTTTAGGACATACAATTTACAACGATCTTGTTGCGAGAACATTGGGTAACTACCAGGGTACATTCAACTACATAACGCTGCAGAAAAGTGCATGGTCACCACAGCATACAGAAACAGATATTCCTAAAGTTTATTACGCGGACCAGGTGGTGGGCAGTAAGCAAAATTATACAAGAGGTAACAATGCAAACGCTGTGCTGAACGGTAATAACTCTCGCTTTTACGAGAAAGGAGATTACCTGGCATGCAGGGAAATTACACTTTCATACGATTTTGCAAGACAGTTACTCGCACATACAAAAGTACTTTCCCAGGCAAGGGTTTATGTAAGCGCCAATAATTTGTTCTATGTAACAAAATTCAGCGGACCAAGTCCTGAACCTCCTGTTGCGCAAGGAACAAGCTCTATCACGGGTGTGTATGTAGGTTCTTATCCCACACCAAAAACATTTGTATTGGGCGTGCAGGTTTCATTCTAAATCAATAATAAATCAACTCATGAAAAATAGATTAATAAAGTTGCTGTACGCAACAACCTTAATGGCTTTGATCACATCCTGCTCCAAGCAGCTTGATCTGACACCGGTGAGCAGCATAAGCGATGCAAACTATTGGCAAACTCCAGATCAGTTTGATGCTTTTGTAACGGGCATTCACGCACGATTCAGAACAGATAATTTGTCCATGCAATATCTCGGCGAAATGCGTGCAGACATCTTTGGTACAGATCCGGGAAATAACGGTGCATCCTTTACGGGAGAAGCCACGCAGGGGCTTGAACACATGTGGCTGCAAACGCTTGATCTGGATAACGCGCTGGTAAATAATTACGGAGGATTTTATTACAATATTGATCAGATCAATCTGCTGATCAGTAAGATCAAATCGACAAATGTAATTACTGGAACAAACAAGAGTTATTATTTGGGTGAAGCGTACGGCATGCGCGCATTCTACTATTTTCAGATGTACAGATCATGGGGAAACCTGGTGATACAGACTGATCCGGTTACTTCAATCAACGTAGGAAATCTGAACAAGCCTGCAGATTCCAGTGAGCAGGTAATGAAGCTGATCAAAGCTGATATTGACAGTTCTGCAACCAGTTTTGCGTCTGACTATTCGTTCAGAAACACAAAATCATTCTGGTCTAAGCCTGCCACATTAATGCTGAAGGCTGAAGTTTATTTGTGGACGAGCTATCGCGGAGGCGGCGCAAATGATGCCACTACTGCGTTAAATGCTTTGGATGAAATTCAAAACAATACAGCGCTTTCTTTATTGCCTTCTTATGCGAGTGTTTTTGCAACAGATAATAAAGGAAATAACGAAATTATCTTCGCATCGCGTTATAAGCTAAATGAGGCAACGCTGGGATTTGTACAGAACTCTTTTGTTCCTCAAACCGGGTTTATTGCCAATTATTACGATTCGCTGAACAGCCGGAAATTTACAGTTACTACGGATAACTGGGGTGGATTGTTGCGGGCGCCTGTGAAGACCTCAACCTACAGAATGTTTAATGACAGGGACAGCCGAAAGTGGTCATCTATCCAGGGCGCATATAACTTTACTGGCACTGACTACACTATCGCAGGGTGCTTCTCTAACAAATACCAGGGCGAACAAAATGCGGGTAACAGGCAGATGACAAACGATTTTCCTGTTTACCGTTATGCTGATCTGTTGTTGTTGAAAGCTGAAGCTAAAATTGCATTGGGACAAAGTCCTGCAACAGAAATCAATTTAGTGAGGGCGAGAGCTTATGGTACAAATTTCAATGCAGCTGTTGACGGATACCCAAATCAAACTATCGATGCAAACCCACGCGAAGCGATTTTGCAGGAACGTTTGTTTGAATTTGTCTTTGAAGGAAAACGCTGGTATGATTTAAGAAGAATGGGTGATAATTTTGTTTACGAACATACAACGTTGCAGCCGTCCCAATCGTACAAGCTTTTATGGCCGATAGACCGGAACTCGCTAATCAACAACAGGCTTTTGACCCAAACTCCGGGATATACAACGTTTTAATGATCAGGAATTTCAACGGCATCAATAATAAAACAATTTAGATGGAACATTTAGAAGGATTAATTGCGGCGCCCTTTACGCCTATGCATAGTGATGGAAGCATAAACCCGGAACTTATACCTGCATACTATCGTTTTTTGAAAGCGAATGGAAATACCGGCGCATTTATTTGCGGCTCAACCGGAGAAGGTGTTTCTCTTACGTTAGAGGAGAAGAAGATCATAGCAAATGCCTGGGCCGATTGCGCAAAAGGAGATGCGGCATTCAAGGTGATTACGCTTGTGGGTGGGACGTGCATAGCGGATGCAATAGTGCTTACAAAGCACGCAAGGGAAATAGGATTAGATGCAGTGGCGTTTACCGCTCCGTTTTATTTCAGACCTGCTAATGTGCAAATGCTTGCTGCTTCATGCATTGCAGTTGCGGGTGCGGCGCCGGATCTGCCTTTTTATTACTATCATATTCCTGTGTTGACCGGGGTTAATTTTCCAATGATCTCCTTACTGGAGGAACTTGATGGACAGTTGCCGAATCTTGCAGGCATAAAGTATACACATGAAGATTTTATGGACTTTCTATCCTGCCTGAATTTCCGCGAAAATAAATACGACATGCTTTGGGGAAGAGACGAAAATTTGTTAGCGGCGCTGGCTGTAGGCGCAAAAGGAGGGGTGGGAAGCACCTTCAACTATGCTGCTCCGTTATATCATGAGTTGATAGACGCTTATAACAACGGAGATATGGAAACTGCCAGGAAAAAGCAACAGCAGTCAATTGATATGATTGCGCTGCTCGGTAAGTACGGGGGTATAGCTACCGGAAAAGCCTATATGAAATTGGTTGGTCTGGATTGCGGTCAGTTCCGGTTGCCGGTGAAAAATTTGACGGACGAGCAATTTACTTTGTTTAAGAAAGATGCCGAAGCACTTGGTTTCCGCGAATTTCAATCACAAATGGTTAATGAGCTATTAACAAACAAATAGAAGTTACAATTTAATAACCAGTTTTTAAGATGCTACAAAAACTGGACAGATTCGAGATTAGGTACTTCGTACTTCGTAAATCGTACTTAGTTGGCTTTCGCTTATGAAAAAGGTTTCTTTCATTCATTTATTTTCTTCAATTGCTATGTTGATATCAACGCATATAGTTGCACAAAAGGATTGTGGTATTCAGGTGAAGTGGGAATTGGCAGCTCGTATGGAGAATGCTGATGGTTCTGTTTCAACGGGGTTTGCAGGTGCAATATTCGGGAAACTTGGCAATGCAATAATTATTGCAGGCGGTGCAAATTTTCCGGATAAGAAGCCCTGGGAAGGAGGAAGAAAGAATTACTCAAACGAGATTCATGTGCTGGAAAGAAGTGCAAATGGATTTGTTTGGAACAAGCTACACACAAGTAAACTTGCAGAACCGGTTGCTTATTGTGGTAGCACACAAATAGATGATTGTATTGTTTATGCCGGTGGCGAAAATTGCAATGGCATAACGGCCAGGGCTTTTATGTTGGAATTAAATAAAGCGAACGATGGAATCACAGTTCATGAGGTGCCTCAACTTCCTGTTGCGTTGACAAATGTTGCACTTGCATCAATCGGTAAGGTTGTATATGCATTTGGCGGAGATATGACTTCATCTTCTTCAGATGCTTTATATAGCCTGGACATTGGTAAAGAAAAATTGCAATGGAAGCAATTAGCATCTCTTCCGGTGGCACTGGCTAATACAACGGCTGTTGTACAAAACGGTTGCTTATATGTAATTGGTGGTAGAACAAAAACAGCATCAGGCATTAGTGAATTGCACAACGCAGTATTTTCGTTTGATCCCCAAAAACAGGCGTGGAAAAACTGTTCTCCAATAAGTGATGGTAAGAATGTAATGAATTTTTCAGCAGGAAGCGGCGTGGCTGTCAACGATAGTTTAATACTTATAGCCGGAGGCGACAATGGAAAAGTGTTTCATGAAATTGAAACATATCTGTATAGAATAGCACATGCATCAACAGATGAAGAAAGGATGAAATTGACGGTAGAAAAGAACAAACTCAATACAGATCACACCGGCTTTTACAAAGGAATGCTCTTGTATAATACTGTTGCCGACAGCTGGAGAAAAATCGGCGAATTACCTTTTCCTGCACACGTTACAACTAAGGCAATTGTAGAGGGGAATAATATTTTTTTGTCGACAGGCGAAGTTAAACCCGGCGTTCGTACGCCCGATATAATGACCGGTAAAATACATATTGATTAGCATGAAGTATTCAAAGAGATATCCCTGGGTATTGGTGATGCTGTTATGGGGCGTTGCGCTGCTGAACTATATGGACAGGCAAATGCTTTCTACCATGCGGCCGGCGATGCAACAGGATATTGCCGAGCTTAATTCTGCGGCGAGTTTTGGCAGCCTGATGGCCATATTTCTGTGGATCTATGGTTTAATGAGTCCCGTGTCTGGTTTTGTGGCGGACAAGCTGAGTAAGAAATGGCTGATTATAGTAAGTCTTTTTGTGTGGTCAGGTGTTACTTATGCAATGGGATATGCAACTACTTATTCGCAGATCCTCTGGTTACGGGCGTTGATGGGCATTAGTGAGGCGTTGTATATTCCCGCAGGCCTGGCACTTATCAGTAGCTACCATCCGCCCAAAACAAGATCACTTGCAATTGGAATTCATATGACTGGATTGTACACGGGACAAGCACTCGGCGGTTTTGGTGCGACGATCGCAGCAGCCTTTTCCTGGCACGCTACCTTTCATATTTTGGGTTTCGCCGGAATGGTTTACGCGATCGTACTCATCCTGCTTTTAAAAGATAAGAACAAGGAAGAAAGAGAAGAGTATGTGATAGCAAATGATAATGCTGCATCCGGAGAAAATATTCTCACATTGTTGCTTAACATCTCCTTTTGGATATTGGTGTTTTGTTTCGCCATAACAAGCTTACCGGGTTGGGCTGCAAAAAACTGGTTGCCGACGTTGTTTTCTGAAAATCTGAATCTTGATATGTCGCATGCCGGGCCGGCTTCAACCATTACAATCGCTGCATCGTCGTTCTTAGGTGTTATATTCGGAGGAATTCTCTCAGACAGATGGGTGCAAAAGAATATCAAAGGGCGCATCTACACAAGTGCATGTGGGTTAGCTTTTACTGTTCCTTCGTTGTTGTTAATAGCGCTTGGGCACTCAGCTTTTAACGTAATTGGTGCCGCGTTCTGTTTTGGATTTGGATATGGCATGTTCGACGCGAATAACATGCCGGTACTTTGCCAGTTTGTGCCTGTTAAATACAGGGCTACAGCTTATGGAATTATGAACATGGCCGGGGTGTTTGCGGGCGCTTTTGTTACTGAACTTTTAGGAAGATCAACTGACGAAGGAAATTTAGGAAGCAGCTTTGCGGTGCTTGCCCTGATCCTGATAGTGGTGATTACCGTTCAATTATTTTTTCTTAAACCCAAAGTGAACTAGACTTATTGGGATATAAACTTTCAAAATAAAATTTTATGAGCTATACTTTGCAAGAGCTAAATGCGCTTAGGGATTTCTATGCACATCAGTTACTGAATGATACGGTGCCCTTTTGGTTTCCCCATTCTTTTGATAAGGAATATGGTGGCTTTTTATTGATGCGTGATGCTTGCGGAACTTTGATAGATGATGATAAAGCTGTTTGGATTCAGGGACGCGCAACATGGTTGCTTTCAACTTTATACAATACTGTTGAGCAAAAAGACGAATGGCTGGATGGTGCAAAACTGGGCTTCGATTTTTTGAATCAGCATTGTTTTGATACCGATGGCCGCATGTTCTTTCATGTAACACGTAAGGGCAGTGCCATTCGCAAGCGCCGCTATTTCTTTTCTGAAACATTTGCTGTTATTTCCATGGCGTCCTATGCCAAAGCAACAGGGTGTAAAGCCGCTGAAGAACGAGCCCGCAGCCTATTCGGTAAATGTATTGAATATGCATCTGCACCGGGAATACTTCCTGCCAAGTATACGGATGAAAGACCTTCTAAAGGGATCGGCGTTCCAATGATCATGATCAACACTGCACAGCAATTGCGGGAGACGATAGGTGACGACCGTTGTGATGAATGGATCGATAAATGGATCAGTGAAATTGAAAAAGATTTTGTGAAAGATGACATCCGTTGTGTGATGGAACAAGTTGCGCCGGATGGAAGTATTATTGATCATATCAATGAAAGAACACTTAACCCCGGACATGCAATGGAAGGTGCGTGGTTTATACTGCATGAAGCAAAATATCGCAACAACGATCAGCGGTTAATTGACCTTGGTTGTAGAATGCTTGATTACATGTGGGAGAGAGGTTGGGATGAAAAGTATGGTGGCATTTTTTATTTCAGGGATGTGTATAACAGACCGGTGCAAGAATATTGGCAGGATATGAAATTCTGGTGGCCACATAACGAAGTAATTATTGCAATGCTGCTGGCCTATTTAATGACGGGTGATAAAAAATATGCAGAACGCCACAAGATGGTGCATGACTATGCATACAAACATTTTCATGACAAGGAAAATGGTGAATGGTTTGGATATTTACACAGAGATGGAACAATTGCACAAACAGCCAAAGGCAATTTATATAAAGGTCCTTTTCATTTACCAAGGCAGGAATGGTATTGCATGTCCATATTAAATGAATACCTGGAAGAAAACAAGCATTGGTAATTGTCAACTCGTATGCTTTGAAAAACATAGCGTGTCCTCTGGGAAACGCCGTGTAATGCTTTTATTTATTAAACAAAGTAAACCTGATATCGAAAGAATGAAATTTGTGTTAGCTATATTTTTTTTATCGCCATTCGCACTCAATGCTCAACTGCAAGTGGCTAAAATATTTTCGGACAACATGGTTTTACAAAGAGATAAACCGGTAAGTGTTTGGGGCAAGGCAATCCCTGGCAACAGCGTAGCAATCCACTTTGCCCATCAGCAAAAGGTGGCACTGACCTTACCTGACTCAAGCTGGCATATTGTTTTTCCTGCGCAGCACGTAAACACAAATCCCCAATCAATTTCCATTACTTGCGGCAACCAAAAGATTGTGCTGAAGAATATTCTGGTTGGAGATGTTTGGCTTTGTCTTGGTCAGTCCAATATGGAATTTCCAATGAAGAATGAAGCGCACTATTCCGAAGCGCTGCAGTCCGCCAGTCAACCGCTCATCCGTTTTTACAATCCCACTTACATTGGTAAGAATGTTTTTGGCAGCGTATATCCAGACTCCATGCTAAAGCGTCTGAATGCAAAAGAATTTTATAACGGTTCCTGGCAGGTATCGGATACCAGCTCAATAAAAAACATGAGCGCTGTTGCCTGGTATTTTGGCAAAATGATAAAAGATTCAGTCTCCGTTCCAATTGGCCTTATCAACCTATCAATAGGAGGGTGCCCGATAGAAACCTTTACAGATGTAGCTACCCTGGCAGGCAATCCTGCTTTCAAAGAGAAGGTGAAGGGAAATTGGTTGCAAAATAAGTTTTTACCAGAATGGGTAAAGGAACGGGGGATTCAGAATCTCGGCGGCAATTCGCTACAAAAGAATGATGGATATGGCCCTGATCATGCTTACAAACCAGGTTTTGCATACAAAGCCGGAGTGCAGCCAATATTACAGATGCCAATAAAAGGAGTGCTTTGGTACCAGGGAGAAAGTAACGCACAGGAAATTGGCACTGTAAAAGAATATGGGCAATTATTTAAGTTGCTGGTATCTGATTATAGAATTAAATGGCAAGATGCCAATCTTCCGTTTTACTGGGTACAGTTATCGTCTATTGATTCAACAAATTACCAATCCCAATTGTGGCCAGTCTTCAGGGATGAGCAGCGAAAAATGCTTTCGGAGATAGTGCATAGTGGCATGGCCGTATGCAGCGATATCGGCGCAAAAAATGATGTACACCCTACTAATAAAAAGAATGTTGGCGAACGCCTTGCAAGATGGGCGCTGTATAATGATTATAAAAAGAACATCATGCCTTCAGGGCCTTTGCCGCAAAAGGCAATTTTCAAGGATGGGAAAGTTATCATCACATTTCAATATGCATCAGGAGGTTTGAATACTTCCAACAACGTAGTTCTCCGGGGATTTTCTTTTGATGGCATTAAAGAAGTGAATGCAGCAATTGATCACGATAAAGTTGCCATTAATAGTATTAATAAACCTGCGTATGTTTACTATGGCTGGAAATCTTTTACGGATGCTAACCTGGTAAATAGCGCGTTGCTACCTGCATCAACATTTAAAATAAAAGTTCAATAATGAGAAAGTTTTTTTCAACGCTTACTATGTCCGTTTTGCTTGTGTGTTTTGCTTGCGCACAGGAAAACAAAGTGTCCGTATTTACTTCAGGTGATGAAGGTTACCAAAGCTATCGCATTCCTGCAATTGTAAAATTGCCAAAGGGTGACCTGCTTGCCTTTTGCGAAGGAAGGGTAAATGACTCTGATGATTTTGGAAACATTGATATCGTTATGAAGCGCAGTCAGGACAATGGTAAAACCTGGTCAAAGCTGCAGGTTGTGGTTGATAACGACCATCTGCAAGCCGGCAATTGCGCGCCTGTTGTTGACCTGACCGATCCTGCCTATCCAAAAGGAAGATTATTCTTGTTTTACAATACCGGTAACAATCACGAAGGTGAAGTTAGAAAAGGAAAAGGATTAAGAGAAGTGTGGTACAAGACATCTGCAGATGGTGGAAATACCTGGTCAGATGCGGTGAATATAACGCTTCAGGTGCATAAGCCTAATCAGCCACAGATAAATCCTGCGTATCATTTTTCAGAAGATTGGAGAAGTTTTGCGAATACACCTGGTCATGCCATGCAATTTGAACAGGGCAAGTACAAAGGCCGCCTTTACGTGCCTGCAAATCATTCTGCAGGCAATCCATTGCCGCATTTTAATGATTACAAAGCAAATGGCTACTATACCGATGATCACGGAAAAACATTTCATATCAGTGAAGATGTTTCCACTCCGGGCGGAAACGAATGTATGGCAGCACCGTTGTATCCTGACGGACTTGTTATGAATATCAGGAACCAAAGTGGCAGCGAAAAAGCCCGGATCATTGCTTATAGTAAAAACGGTGGTGAAAACTGGGATACTGCTTATAACGACAAAAATTTACCTGATCCTGTTTGCCAGGGCAGTATTCTCAGGCTGGATAGTAAAAAAGGCAAAAATGTACTGGCATTTTGCAATGCTGCAGATACCAGCAAACGTGATAATCTTACCTTACGGATCAGCCTTGACGAAGGCCGCACATGGGATCGTAGTATTACGGTTGACAGAAGTTCTGACGGTCAAAAAAACAATTCAGCCTACTCCGATATTGTTCAGATCAGTAAGAATAAAGTAGGCATTTTGTATGAAAAGGATGAATATAAAAAAATCGTCTTTACGGTCGTATCAATTGACAATTGACAGTTGATAATTGGTAATGAAAAAGCGGGAGGTTCAACACTCTGTGTAACTCTGTGTCTTCTCCGTGTTTCTCCGTGTAACCTTTTTATTACATGGCGGAATACAGATACAAAATTTCACAGAGTTTTTCGTGTCGAAATCTTTTCAATTCTCAATTAACTAACTTTGCACTTAGTCACATTTTTCAATTATCAATTATCCATTTTCAATTAACATGCAGTTCCAGGTTCCCATCAATATCAAAAAGCTAGAGCCATCAATCACTTATAAGGATAAAATTCTTTTGATCGGTTCATGTTTTACAGAACATATCGGTAATTACCTGGAAGGCACAAAATTTAACGTGCTGCAGAATCCTCATGGTATTTTGTTCGAGCCCGTAGGTGTGTGTGATTCATTGGTGTCATATATTGAGAACCGGAAATACACAGAAGATGATCTTTTCTATCTGAATGAAGCATGGCATAGCTGGCACCACCACAGCCGTTTTTCATCAGTTAAGAAGGAGGATGCCATTACTGAAATAAACAAGTCGCAGCAACAGGCGCATGAGTTTCTTAAAGATGCGGACTGGCTTATCATCACACTTGGTTCATCATTCGTATACAAGCTGGTTAAAAACATGAGGCCGGTGGTTAACTGCCACAAAGCGCCAGCGCAAACCTTCATCAAACATTTATCTACCATTGAAGAAATAATCACAACATTAGACACCACCATTCACAGGTTATTTCACTTCAATAAAAAACTGAGGATCATATTTACCATAAGCCCGGTCCGTCATTTACGTGACGGAGTTATGGAAAATAACAGAAGCAAGGCAAGACTGATAGAGGCTGTGCATCACATGGTGAACAAGTTTGAGCGGCTTTATTATTTTCCGGCTTACGAACTGGTTATAGATGTGCTAAGAGATTATCGTTTTTATGACATAGATATGGCCCATCCCAACTATTCGGCAACGCAGTTTGTGTTGGAGAAATTTGCCGAATCCTGCATGGATGAACCAACGCAAAACCTGATGGAAGATATCCGCAAGATAGTAATAGCGCGTCAGCACAAGCCCTTTAATCCATCATCACAACAGCACAAACAATTTATGCGCACCCAACTCCAGAAGGTGGAGGAGCTTCAAAAAGAATATAATTATATTGATTTTACTAAGGAATTAGCGTATTTTTCTAAAGAGGAGCAGGCACCGTAATCTTAAAGCCATTAACCATGGACGAGAACACCTCTTTTTCAGGCACCATACCGTTTAACTATGACAACTGCCTGGGTCCGATGCTGTTTGAGCCGTTCGCTATTATCATGTCTCAACGTATAAAAGCGTTGGCTCCCGATTCAATACTCGAGATTGCCTGCGGTACCGGCCGGCTTACAAAATTTCTTCCCAAGATCCTTCGGGAAGGCGCCAGGGTTATTGCGACTGATCTTAACCCGGCTATGATAGATTATGCACGACACAAACATTTAATGCTGAGAGATGTGGCTTTCTTTGAAGCCAACGCGCAAGCACTCCCGTTTGATGATGGCCTGGTTGAATGTATCGTCAGTCAGTTTGGTGTTATGTTTTTTGAAGATAAGGTCGCCGCATTTAAGGAAGCATATAGGGTTTTATCGCCAAATGGAACGCTGCTTTTCTGTGTGTGGGATAAATTATCAGCCAATCCCGCCTCCGCAACGGTTCAGGATATTATGAAAGAGTTCTTTCCTGAAAATACACCACTCTTTATGTATCTGCAATTTTCTTATTTTGATGATGAAGTTATCAGGTTTGATCTTGAGCAGGCCGGTTTTGAGAAAATCAAAATATCAACTGTGCCGGCTGAAGGGTTTTCTGTGGAAGCAGCAGCTGCAGCACAGGGCATGGTATATGGAACGCCTTTATTTAATCATCTTTCGGACCGTGCGCCCGCTTTAATACCGGCAATTGTGCGAAAGCTGGAACAGACTTATACAGAGAAATACGGGGAGCGTTTTGCTACCCCGCTGAGAGCGCTTGTTGTAGAGGCAACAAAAGCATAAGCGTTATTGTTGCTGTCCCGATCCGGCAGCTTCGGTGATCTTCCCTGCTTCTACATTTTTCTTATACATTAGCACCGCGTTAAAGATCGCAGAGGACACTTCTTCCTTTCCAAGATCACTGTTCATATAATCTTCTTCTTCAGGATTGGTTATAAAGCCAGCCTCAACAAGAATGCTCGGCATTGCTGTGGCCTGTAATACCCAGATCCCTTCATTATTACGTTGCTTAACACCGCGGTTTACTCTTCCCTGCCTGATAAATTCATTTTGAACAAGGTCTGCAAGCATTAAACTTCTGTCAAAGTATTTCTTTGTACGCAGGGAGGCCATGATCCTTGCTTCCGGAGAATCGAACAGATCTTCTGCTGTGGAGTCGGTTTGCTCGCCCTGAAGCTCAGTAGTATCAACGGCTGTGTTACTTTGTACAAATTGAATTTTTGAGTCATTCTTGTTAATGGCCCATATAAAAGTTTCGGTGCCGGTAACGTCGCTTGGGGTTGTCCAATAACGATATACAGGTACCCGTTTTGTGTGTTTTTTTCTTTTTTTGCCTTTGCCGGTGTAGTAGGTTGAAGTTTTATAGTCTATTATTTCCGAATGATGCTTTGCAGGTGCATCATTACAGTGAATGCTGATGAAAAGATCTCCGTGGTTTTCATTGGCAAAATTTGCACGATAACGGTTTGCGTCACGTGGATTGGCAATGCCACCTGCATCATTCCGGTCGTTCCGTGTCATTAACACTTTAACGTCTGGCAATGAGTCCTGGATTTTTTTTGCGAGAGCCTGTCCAAAAGCCAGTGTTAAATCAGATTCATAACTGTATTTTCCATGCGCATTCAACGTAGGATATCCATGGCCCGGATCTATTATTATTGTTTTAATGATTTGTTTTTTTACAGCCTGGGAGTAGGTATCGGGGCATGCCATCAACAAGAGAGCTGACAATAGTACGGGTAGAGTGAATTTTTGGGTAGCTGATTTAATTCTTTTCTGCATTTCCTTTGTCTTATAATGATAAACCGGTCATAAAACGAATTAGCTATACCGGCAAGGTATAACTTCCTCATTATACGACTACAAAGTTGAGTTTTTGTTTTTTAATGTACCGTAGAAGCTGTTTTGCGACGCAAATAAAGCAACTCGAAAAATAAAAGTAACGATTAAAGCAATTTTACGCGTTTTCTTTATAAGAACATTGTTAAAAAATGTTATTTAACCCAAGCGCCTGTATATTGTATTAATCAAAATTATAATTTAAGTGTAATTCTTTAATCGTAGCTGTTATTTTGCAGTAACCGCTTGTTCACTTAAAGAAATGGTATAAACAAAAAAACTGTTGTCCGCCGGTTTTTTCTGAAATCCAATTGATTCATACAGTTTTTGAGCATTGTAATTGTCAGTTGCAGTTTCAAGCTGCATATAGGTGGCTCCGTTAGTTTGGGCAAAGTCCATGGCATTTTTGATCAGTTGATATCTGGCGCCTTTTCCGCGATATTCTTTTTTCACAAACAAATCATTCAAGATCCAGTTTTTGCAGGCCCGGACTGATGAATAAACAGGATATAGTTGTGTAAAGCCTACAGGCTTTATTTCCTGGCCATGCTGTTCAAGAGCAACAAATATTACCGACTCATTATTTTCCAGCCTTGTGTTGATGAATTTTTCCGCGAGTGAAAGATCCGGAGACTGACCGTAAAACATCCTGTATTCATTGAATAATTCTGTTACGAGATCGCTTTCAGATTGGTCGATCCTTTTGATGGTCATGATAGTGATAAGTTATACGTTATACGTTGTTCAAATCGGAATTAAGATCATGTTGTTGCAGGCTTTAAGCTTTAGACTTTAAGCTTTTAATGTATCCTGTCACCTCTCACTTCAATTCCGTTCATTACTTCGGCTTCATAAGCCAGCCATTCTTTCCAGCGTGATCTTACTTTTTCCGGGTCGACATAAGTTTCCGCCAGTTCAATGAACAGTGTATAGTGCCCCGCTTCACTCTCCATAAAACGTCTGTAAAAATTGCGCATGTATTCATCTTCCAGCCCTTCACTTAAGCGTTTGAATCTTTCGCAACTGCGCGCCTCGATGAGTGCCATCGTGAGCATTTGATCCAGAAAACGATCTTCAGGATGTCCACCTTTCTTCTGAAATTCCAGCAGCTTGTTTACATATTCGTCTTTGCGTTGTTTACCAAGCCTGAGATTGCGTTTTTTCAGTTCCTGCAATACAAGCCTGAAATGGCCCCATTCTTCGGTAACAATAGGTGCCAGTTCGCTCACAAGTTCCTCTTTGTCAGAATATTTCTGAATGATGGAGATGCAGCTTGTTGCAGCTTTCTGTTCGCAATAAGCGTGGTCCGTTAGGACGTCTTCGAGCTTCATTTCCGCCAGGTTCACCCAGCGTGGATCTGTTGGTAGCTGAAGTCCAAGAATGTTTTTTGTATCCTGCGAAAGTTCCATCCTGCAAATGTAACCATATAAGCATGTTTTTTTTGAACCATATAAGGCATGTAAGGACATTTAAGCCATTGTTTGCTAGAGACGCTAGAATTGTTAGGAGACTCAGTCACTCGAAACTTTCGGCTGTTGTTCGCTTGGGGTTCCCTTATATCCCTTCTATATATCTAGTGAATAGTCAATGGTCAATGGTGAAGGTTCGAGCTGGTTAAGTAAATATATTGTCGTTTAAGTGTTATTATTATCCTGGGCAAAAGCTCTTATTTGCTCTTATATTTCTTCTATACAACTAGTGAATAGTGAATGGTCAATGGTGAAGGTCCGAGCTGGTTAAGTAAATATATTGTCGTTTAAGTGTTACTATTATCCTGGGCAAAAGCTCTTATTTGCTCTTATATGTCTTATATGGTTTAAAAAACTTCGCTTAGGTCAGCTTTAGGCTTTAGGCTTTGGGCTTTAAGCTTAATCAGTTGTTAACAAAGAAACGTTGGCGCGGCCGACACCTTACTTATATGCCTTATATGGTTTAAAAAGCGCTAAATGTTTTATACGTTTCAAGTCTAGTTTAAAACTGCTACCTTTCGCCGGTTAATGTTTTGGCTTTATGTACAACGATGATTTTTTACAACACAAACTTGATGAGCGTATTCAGCAGGATGCATTGAGGGCATTGACGCTACCTTCAGGCAAAATTGATTTTTGCAGCAACGATTATATCGGCATCGTGAAAAATGGTCTGTTAAAAATCAACGATGCTGACGCGTTTAGCTATTCTTACGGCAGTACAGGGTCAAGATTGCTTGCGGGCAACTACGAGTTGATTGAACAGACCGAAAAGCAGATAGCGACGTTTCACAAAACCGAAGCTGCAGCTATTTATAATTCCGGATATGATGCGAATACAGGCGTGCTTTCCTGCGTGCCACAGCGTGGAGATACAATTTTATACGATGCACTTTCTCATGCATCGATAAGAGACGGCATCAGGTTATCTTTTGCTCAAAGCTTTTCTTTTGCACACAACGATATGGATCAGTTAGAGCTGCGGTTACAGCAGGCAAAAGGGAATGTGTTTATCGTTACCGAATCCGTTTTTAGCATGGATGGAGATGTTTGTCCTTTAAATGAACTGGTTGCGCTAAGTAACAAATACAATGCGCACCTGGTTATTGATGAAGCACATTCTACGGGCACCATAGGCGAATCAGGGGAAGGTTTGGTTCAATCGATGGGATATGCCGATCATGTGTTTTGCCGGATTCATACTTTCGGGAAAGCGGTGGGTTGTCACGGCGCCGCTGTTGTAGGATCAACCCGGTTAAAAAAATACCTGGTTAACTTTTCCAGGAGTTTTATTTACTCAACGGCGCTTCCGGAAGAAGCGGTTCATCGTATTTCAACTTCATATAACGTATTTCCAGGGTTGTCAGAAGAAAGAAAAAAACTGGGTGAGCTTATTCAATATTTCCAGTCTGCAGATATCGCTTACGAAAAATTCAAGTCATTAACGCCAATACAAGTTGTAATGGTGCCAGGAAATACCGCCATAAAAGCACTCGCTCAAAAATTACAGGAAAATAACATTGACGTACGGGCCATACTCTATCCCACAGTTCCCAAAGAAAAGGAGCGCCTGCGCATTGTACTGCATTCATTCAACACAGTGGAAGAGGTGGAGATGCTGGCTGGGTTGCTGAAGAGTGAGGTGTAAGGGGTCAGGTGTCAGGTTTCAGGTATCAGGTGTCAGGCGTGAGGCATAAGGTGTGAGGCATAAGGAAAAGGTTTCTAATCAACTAATCATAAAAATCCTCCAATCCCGGTCCAGAAAACCCGGCTGCAAGCCGGTTACTTTTAATCATAATCTCCCCCTGTCCATAAAATCCTCCAATCCCGGTCTCAAATCCGAATCAAAAGTTTTAACATTGCTGCATCAATTCAATTTTCAATCTAATACTTGCTATGCGGGTAGTCTATTTTATTCTTAGCCTGGCATTGACCGTCGGTTTAATCATCGTATTAAATGTTCCGTTACCTGCGGGAAAAACCAAAACGCCGCGTATGGGATATTTTCTTTCGCCTCAAAAAGGCTTTTGGCAAAATGCCGAAGCTGCGGATAAAGAATTTAACGCTGCCATTCATGCGTCCGGACTTAAAGGGAAAGTGAGTGTATATTTTGATGAAAGACTGGTCCCGCATATCTATGCAGAAAACGATCATGATGCCAACTTTGTACAGGGATATCTCCACGCACGTTTTCGCTTATGGCAAATGGATTTTCAGACATATGCGGCTGCCGGAAGGTTAAGC
The DNA here is from genome assembly GCF_041060425.1 of Danxiaibacter flavus. Taxonomy (NCBI): domain Bacteria; kingdom Pseudomonadati; phylum Bacteroidota; class Chitinophagia; order Chitinophagales; family Chitinophagaceae; genus Danxiaibacter; species Danxiaibacter flavus. Next base: position 585,883 of record NZ_JAULBC010000002.1, on the reverse strand, counting down.
GAAATAATGGGCGCACAGGGTAGTGGTTCAGACTTTTTAAAAATCGATAAGTTCTTTCGCCGTCTCGGAATGGTTTATGCCGCAGAAAATTCACTGAAGCAAATGGAATCTGATCCTGAAAGCAAAGCTGCAGCAGATGCATATACTGCCGGTGTGAATGCATACATTAGCGCACTTGATGAAAAAGATTATCCGTTAGAATATAAGATGCTTGACTACAAGCCGGAACAGTGGACGAATCTGAAAACTGCACTGCTGTTGAAATATATGTCTTATGATCTCGCCGCTTATGAACAGGATTTTGAAATGACAAACGCCAGGAGCATTTTTACAGCAAAGCAGTTTGAAAAATTATATCCTTATGGTCAGGATTCACTTGATCCTATTGTTCCTAAGGGAACTGTTTTTGCAAAGGCGGGACTGGTGGTTAAAAAGCCTTTGAATGCAGATTCTGTTTATTTCACATTTAATGCAGATACAACTAAATCCCAGGCATACAATCCAAAGCCTGATCCTGCGAATGGAAGCAACAACTGGGCTGTTAGCGGAATAAAAACCGCGAGCGGCAAACCAATATTATGCAATGATCCACATCTCGGTTTAAATCTTCCTTCATTGTGGTATGAGGTACAAATATCAACACCGGGAAATAATGTTTATGGCGTTGGCTTACCCGGCGCGCCAAATGTGATCATTGGCTTTAATGATAATGTGGCTTTCGGCTTTACAAACTCAGGACGTGATGTTCGCGATTATTATGAAATCACTTTTAAGGATAGTACAATGCAACAATATCTCTATAACGGTGAGTGGCAGAACACTACGTTTAGAGATGAAGTAATTAAAGTAAAAGGGGCAGTAGCTGATACGGAACATATAGCCATGACCGTTTGGGGACCTGTGATGTATGATAAAAATTATCCCAACATCTTAAAAGATGGCAAGGCATACGCCTGCCGGTGGAAAGCGCACGATCCCAGCGATGAGCTAAAGACTTTCGGAAAGCTGGATAAAGCGAAAGGGTACGATGACTATGTTGACGCGATATCTACATTTAGTTGTCCTGCCCAGAACATGATCTTCGCAAGCAAGAGCGGCGATATTGCGATTCGTCAACAGGGCAGCTTCCCTGCGAAGTGGAGAAGACAGGGTGATTTTCTTATGCCGGGTAATGACAGTTCTTACCGTTGGCAGGGAATCATCGGTGATAGCTTCAATATAACACTTCATAATCCCACGTATGGCTTTGTAAGCAGCGCCAATCAATATCCTTATGATACGACTTATCCTTACTATATAGGTGGTTCTAATCCTCCGTACCGCGGTATTATAATCAACCGGAATCTTACACAGATGGAAAACATTACACCGGAAGATATGCAGCGCTTGCAGACAAATAACTACAACATATTTGCTGAAATGGCGAAGCCGGTGTTATTGAAATATACAGATGAAACAGCTTTGACTGATACGGAAAGAACCTTGTTCGAAACATACAAAAGCTGGAACCTTCGTAATGATATAGATGAAAAAGGCGCGACGATCTTTGCTGTATGGGTAGATAGCATTATGGCTGAAATGTATGACGATGAACTATCCCAAAGCCCGTTGCCAATGCCGCAACCGGTGCAAAGCACTATGCTTGAAAGTATCTTAAAAGATAGCAGCTATGTATTTGCAGACAATATCAATACCCCTCAAAAGGAAACAATAAAAGATATTGTGACAGCAGCATTTAAAAAGGCGACAACAGAATTAAACATTGCGGAGAAAACCGGAAAACTGGCATGGGGCAAGTTTAAAGATTCCGGAATACGGCACTTGCTCCGGATACCTGCGTTTAGCAGACTTCATTTGCCAATTGGTGGGGGAAATCATATTATAAATGCAACCAAACAATTTCACGGTCCAAGCTGGCGAATGGTCGTACATTTAAATGACAAGACCGAAGCTTACGGTGTTTACCCGGGCGGACAAAGCGGTAATCCCGGCAGTAAATATTATGATACATTTGTTGATTATTGGGCGAGTGGTAAATATTATATGTTATCTATAATATCAGAAGCCGAGATAAGTAAACAGAAAGGACTTAAAGGGAAAATGACGTTTAGTAACAGTTAAAATCAGCTATCGAAAGATAATCAATGCTGAACTAAAATAACCTCCAATGAAATTAGTTGTTTCAATAATACTTACGGCCCTGCTGGGATATGCAGTTTGCTTATTTCTCCCGTGGTGGGGCTTTGCCGTAAGCTCATTCCTGATAGGAATAATCATCCACCAAAAGCCATCGAAAGCTTTTGCAGCAGGCTTTGCAGGCTTGTTTTTGTTATGGGGATTTCATGCTTATTTCATTGATTTAAATAACCAGAATTTACTGGCACCTAAAATAGCTGATGTGCTGGGTATTGGAAGTTCAGGGGCTCTTATAATAATTACCGCAATTGTTGGCGGCCTGGTATCTGCATTTGCAGCTTTATCAGGTAGTTTCGGACGGACGCTCATTAAAACGCAGAATTGATGGCGTATAAATTGCATTTATTATTCCCCGGAACCTTGTTGCTTCGCACGCAACCGCAACAGCCTTCTATTTTTAATGAAGATTCAGTGTAGACTTGCATATCTGATTGGTATGCTGTTGCTGACTTTTTTTTGTTCGGCACAGCATATTTCCGGGCGGATCACAGATAGTTCCGGCGCAGCTTTGAGTTTCGCATCCATTTCAATTAAAGGGAGTAGTATTGGCGTTTCTGCCAATGCAAAAGGAGAATACAGTCTGCAGGTTGATCCGGGTAATTATGTTTTGCAGTGTATGCGTGTGGGATTCAAAACCGCTGAAAAAGAGATCATTCTTGATCAGAGAGATATTATAATAGACTTCATTTTATCTGAACAGCAATATGCACTTGACAATATTACAGTAAAAACAGGGCAGGAAGATCCCGCCTATGCCATAATACGGAAGGCAATAGAAAAAAGACCCGATTATGAGCAAGAATTGCAACGGTTTCAATGTGAGGTTTATATAAAGGGAACATTGAGATTAAGGAAATACCCCAAAAAATTTCTCGGTAAAACAGTCGACTTTGAAGACGGTGATACCAGCCAGCAAAAATTCCTCTATCTCTCCGAATCCGTGGCCACCTTCGCACAGCAGCCGCCTGATAAAGTAAAAACAGATGTTGTTTCAACGAAAGTAAGTGGTAACAATAATGCTTACGGACTAGCCTTGCCGCAGATGTTATCATTGTATCACAACACTATCAAAATAGGAGAGAACCTGAATCCCCGCGGATTTATTTCGCCCATAGCAGACAATGCACTTAAGTTTTACAATTACAAGTTTGAGGGAACTTTTTATGATGGTAAGAAAATGATCAATCGTATAAAAGTGAGTTCCAAAAGAACTTTTGAACCCACTTTTTCGGGCTATATCAATATCATGGAAGATGACTGGCGTATACACAGCGTACAACTTATGGTCGCCGGGAAAAGACAAATGCAGTATTTGGACACACTCAGGCTGGAGCAAATTTATATTCCATATGATAACAAATGGGTTTTAAAACACCAGGTGATCTACCCTCAGTCCAACGTTTTCGGATTCGATATATTTGGCAACTTTATCCAGGTGTTTGACAAGTTTAATCTCAATCCGATATTTCCGGACGATTACTTTAATAATGTAGTTGTAAAATACGACGTCAGTTCCAACACAAAGCCTGCTCCGTACTGGGACAGTATTCGCCCAATCCCGCTTCAACCGGAAGAAGCGAGGGACTATCGCTTTAAAGACAGCCTCGAAAATATGAGGCAGCAACCTGAATATATCGATTCTTTGGATCTGAAGCGAAACAAAGAATTCCGGCCCATCGCTTTCGTGCTGGGCGGCAAAAAGTTTATCAGGCGCAGGTTAAACAGGACAATAACTTTTCCGGCGATATTTGACATATTGAGCTACAATACAGTTGAAGGAACAGTTGTAAATTTTAGTCCTGAGTATTTTAAGGAATTCAAGCAATCTCACAGTTATCTTGATATAAGCCCCAATATCCGCTACGGCTTTACCAATCATCATTTTAATGCGCGGTTGTCTGCGGTTTACGGCTATGGCAAAAGACACGATCAGTCAATAAGTTTTTCTGCGGGCAAAAGAGTATTTCAATTTAACCCGCTGCAACCTATTACCTCGCGTGATAACACCATTGCAACACTTGTGTATGAAAGAAATATCATGAAGTTGTATGAAGCATGGTTCACAAGGTTCAGGTATTCCAACGAAATAGCCGACGGGTTTACGCTTAAGTTTGGAGTTGAATACCAGCATCGTTATCCCTTGGAGAATACCGGCGATTATACAATTTTTGACATCAAGGGCAGGGAGTTTACACCCAATTATCCAACAAATATTGTGTCCTCCAATATTCCGGAACACAAGGCGCTTGTAGCCAACATCAATTTTCTATGGCAGCCTGGTATCAAATACATTCAGAAAGGAGGCGAAAGAACTGCGCTCAACTCCGGCTATCCTACTTTTGAGCTTGGGTTTACACAAGGCTTCAATAAATGGTTGGGCAGTGATATACAATATAATAAATGGAACTTTTCGGTATCGGATGACATAGACCTTCGTTTGGGAGGTAAATTACAATGGCGCTGGAATGTCGGTGGTTTTATAGATACCACGCAGTTATACCTGCCGGATTACCAGCACTACTATGATAACCGCACTGTTTCTGCCAGCCCGTATCTGAAGAGTTTCCAGATAATGCACTATTATGATTATAGTAATAAAGAGCGTTTTCAAACCTCTGCACACTTAGAGTATCACCTGAATGGATTTCTATCCAACAAGATTCCATTGATGAAAAAATGGAACTGGTTCTTTGTTGCCGGCGGCAATGCGCTCTATGTTAATAAGGATAAGCAGTACGGAGAGATCTTCTTATCCATTGAAAACATTCTTAAAATTTTCCGCATAGATTTTATAGAGGCCTTCCAGAAAAATCAAACACCCACGTCAGGTGTAAGGATTTTGTTTGCGGGAATACTTGGAGGTGTGAGGGAAGACTAAGTTTATGGAGAATGGAGAATTGAAAATGGAGGGAATGGGCGAATGTGCGAATTTGCAAATGTGCGGATGTACAAATTTAAGGTCGTTTAGTTAAGCATATATCGCCAACTTTGGGAGATGCCTCATGTCGTCGACATGACGATCCTGGCTTATCAGAAAAAGTAATCACAGCAGCACTATCACGAGTATGTAATACTGCGGAATCTGCACCTGCATCGTCGCCTCGACCAGTAATTTGGGATAACCACAATCAAAAAGAGATGATAGGACACTTTTCGTCGATAGTCCGTAGGACTTTAAGCTTAATAGAAACCAAAACAACAAGGCCTTTCTTGTCCGTAGGACATTAACCCTTTTATTTGGTTAAAGTCCTGACGGACTATGATGTTCTCAATTCGCAAATTTCTATTAAGCTTAATTCCCTACGGGAAAAATTGTTACTGCTATGAAATCTGTTATTGACACGGTAGGAGAGATCTCCCGAATATTGATCTGATCGCGATTTTATGAGGCTTGATATTAACACTCGCAACTAAACGACATTGCTATGCGAACTGGCTCAATTAGTGTCAGTGATCAATAAATCAGACATCAGCAAATCAGACATCAGCGATCCTTAAATCAGCGATCAATTTGTAACTTAGCTTTCAATTCACCAGATCGCATTATTCACTTTTCACCATTGACCATTCACTACAATGACACTCGAAGCACTTCGTTCTTATTGCATCAGCCTGCCACATGTCACCGAAACTGTGCAGTGGGGCGATCACCTTGTTTTTAAAGTTGGAGAAAAAGTGTTCTGTATAGCATCAGGAGAAGATCCTTTAACGGCCAGTTTCAAGGTGGAAGAGGAGACCTTTTTCGAGTTAACTGAGCGAAATAGTATCGTTCAGGCGCCTTACCTGGCCAAAAAACAATGGGTATTGGTGGAAAAACCGGGTGCACTCAAGGTCGACGAATGGAAATCTTATATTTACAACTCATATAAGTTGGTGGTAGCCAAGCTTACCAAAAAATTGCAAAAGGAATTGGGACTGAATGATTTGTAAACGCCGCGAGATCTGATAAAAAGGCCACTCACAGGGCATATATAGTATTTTTGCTCATTTATTCCTTAAAACTGCATTTATAATTAATAAATCCTTACCTTTGCGCCTCATTTCCCGTAAGGCTCAACAAGTTTCCGCATGAGTGGAACGCCAGCAGGGAGTAATTCTTAACAGGATTATAATGCCTAAAGTTAAAACAAACTCTAGCGCGAAGAAGCGCTTTAAGGTGACAGCTACAGGAGAAATCACCTATCAGAAATCTTTCAAACGTCACATCTTAACCAAGAAATCTAAAAAACGCAAAAGAGCTTTAAGAAAAGATGGTCTTGTTGTGCCAGCAAACAAAGACTTCGTTATGCGTTTATTACGTTTGAAATAGTCTAAACCGTCAAACCGGTAAAAATCATTTTAAAAATCCTGTTAGCTGGTTAATCACCTCTAACGCAAAATAATCAGATATGCCACGTTCAGTAAATGCTGTAGCATCAAGGGCAAGAAGAAAAAGAATTCTTAAGAAAGCCAAAGGCTTTTATGGTAAACGTAAAAACGTTTATACCGTTGCCAAAAATATTGTTGAAAAAGGTCAGACTTACAGCTATGTAGGCCGCAAATTGAAAAAACGCGAATACCGCCAGCTGTGGATCGCGCGTATCAACGCTGCAGTGAGAGAAGAAGGTATCACTTACAGTGAATTTATCGATAAACTGAATAAAAAAGGTATCGAACTTAACCGTAAAGTTCTGGCTGATATGGCTATGAACGAACCTGCAAGCTTCAAAGCACTTGTAGCTTCAGTTAAGTAATCATACTTCAATATAGTTAAGGACCGCTGTGCTGATAAGGCATGGCGGTTTTTTGTTGGCTGTCAGCTATCAGCTATTAGCCATCAGCTTGTCAACTCTCCAGTTCGTGACTTATCTACACCATTGTGTTAACTGTATGGTTGAAATTAAAATGGAGTCACCTTTGTTCGCCAAAACATTTATGGCTAATAGCTAAAAGCTGATAGCTAATAGCTGAATGCTGACAGCTCCCCATTTTTTTTCCCGCATTTATTTTCCAATCATTTACTTTTGCTACGCTAAAATTCTTGTTCACAGCTAATAATTCACCCGCAAAGGATGAACAATACCTACACCGGACTGGTTAAGCAGACATTCCACTTCCCTCAGGAAGGTTTTGATGTTAATGACAATGGCTACCTGGAGTTCAACGGTCTTGATTTACAAGCCCTCATTAAAAAGTATGGTACACCAATGAAGCTAACTTATCTGCCCAAGATTGGGATGCAGATAAATAAGGCTAAAAAAATGTTTGATACGGCCATTAAAAAGCACAAATACGAGGGTAAGTACTTCTATTGTTACTGTACCAAGAGTTCTCACTTTTCTTTTGTGGTTGAAGAAGCGCTTAAGCATGAAATTCACCTGGAGACTTCTTATGCGTACGATATCGAGATCATAAACAGGTTATACCAGAGAAGAAAGATCACAAAAGACACTTTCATCATTTGCAATGGGTATAAGCAAAAAGCTTACACATCAAGAATTGCAAAGCTGATCAATAGCGGGTTTAAAAATGTAATTCCCATTCTTGATAACAAGGAGGAATTGCAGATGTATAAGCGAAGTGTTAAGCAACCATTTAAACTGGGCATCCGCGTTGCTGCGGAAGAAGAACCAAGCTTTCCATTCTATACTTCAAGACTTGGCATTCGCGCAAAAGATATCCTGGAATTTTATGTAGATAACATTGAAGGTTACGAAGACAAGTTCCAGCTAAAAATGCTTCACATCTTCCTGAATAAGGGTATCAAGGATGATATCTATTACTGGAGTGAATTAAATAAGATCATTAACCTGTACTGCCAGTTAAAGAAGATCTGTCCTGAACTGGATTCGATTAACATAGGTGGTGGTTTTCCTATTAAGCACTCGCTTGGTTTTGAATACGATTATCAGTTCATGATCAACGAGATTGTTGGCAATATTAAGAATGCCTGCAAAAAAGCAAAAGTGCCGATGCCGAATATCTATACAGAATTTGGAAGTTATACTGTAGGCGAAAGCATGGCTCACATTTATAGTGTGATCGGCCAGAAAATGCAGAATGACCGCGAGATCTGGTACATGATCGATTCTTCTTTCATCACTACTTTGCCTGATACCTGGGGCATTGGAGAGAAATTTCTGATGATGCCCGTTAATAAATGGGATAATGAGTACCAGCGAGTCGTCTTGGGGGGACTTACTTGCGACAGTCATGATTACTACGATTCTGAAGAACATATCAACGAAGTGTTCCTGCCCAAGCTTTCATCCAATCATACAGTAGGCGAGGCGAGAACTCCTTTACAAAAAGAAAAAGAGCAGGAGAAAATAAAAGAGAACGAAGAACCATTGTATGTTGGCTTCTTTCACACAGGAGCATACCAGGACCAGATCAGTGGTTACGGTGGTATTAAGCACTGCCTGATCCCATCTCCAAAGCATATCATCGTAGAAAAAGATAAGAACGGAAAATTGGTTGACTGGGTATACGCTAAAGAGCAGTCGGCGCAGAGCATGCTGAAAATCCTAGGCTACCTGTAAATTAGAAAAAGTCAAAAGTAAAAATTCAAAAATCAAAATAGCTGCACGCTTTTTGAGTTTAAGTAAAGCTGCAAAATGTGCGGTTTTTAATTTTTACTTTTAAATTTTGACTTTTCTTCAATATTATTGAAACGTGACACTAACCTTGTCACGTTTTTTACTTTTAAAAACTGTTTATGAAGACTATACTAGCCTCTGTTATACTTGTGATATTAAGCTCCCAACTCTATGCACAAACGCAAGAAGACTCAGTAAAAGCAGTAATAAACAAATTCTTTGCAGCTATGAAGGATGCTGACGCTGCCGGTATGCAGGCATGTTTTGCAGATAGCGCACTATTGCAAACTGTGGTAAACAAAAACGGAAAGGTATCGGTAAGAACAGAAGCCATTAAAGAATTTGTTGCTTCTGTGAGCAAATTAACCAAAGGCGACGCCGATGAAAGGATCACTTTTGAGACCGTAAAATCTGACGGATCATTGGCCATCGCATGGACGCCCTATAACTTCTTTTACAAAGGGCAATTCAGCCACTGCGGCACTAACTCATTCCAGGTAGTTAATATCAATGGGCAGTGGAAGATCCAATACATTATTGACACAAGAAAAAAGGTTGGATGCGCTGAAGCTAAATAGATATCAAAGAAGGGACAGTGGTTCATCGTAAAAGCTCTGTGTATCTCTGTGTCTTCTTAGTGCCACTCCTATGTAACTTTTTTTTTTACACAGAGAAACAGCCGAAGAAGACACAGGAGGTGCACAGAGAGAGTAAGCATACATTCAAATCCCCTATTCTTTTGTAAAGAAAAAATCCTTGCTCGTTATATTCCCCGCAATATCCCTTACTGTTACTTCTAACCGGTGTTTGCCGGGCTGCAGGCGATTATCAAAATGATAAGTAAATAAATTATCTTTTCTGTATAACAATATCCATTTGCCATCGAGCAAGGCAACGGCATTGTCAACAGCGCCAAGATTATCTTTGGCCAGTAACTGAAGTTGTGCATTTTCATCTGTGAGCGTTGTGTTATTCTTCCATCCTTGTGTCGTAATTGCCGGAGCTATTGTATCAACCAGCAATTCAATATTTCCGAGCTCATCAAACGAACCTTTCATATAATTGCCTTGCCAGTTGCCTTTTATTAACTGGCTTGTGTTACGGTTTGTAATACGCATGACCGTATGCCTGCGCAGTAATGAACGCTCGGACAATGAAGTTTTTATCTGAACAATGTAATTTGTATGTACCGGTATGTTTGGATAAACAGCTTTCATTATAAGTGACGCTGCATCCTTCCGTGTACTTTTCTCTTCATTTATTTCAAATGGTACGTTATCATAAAATGCCGTTGCAGGAAAGTTGTAAATATAATTTGGCTTTTGAATTATATGCGGCTTTCCAAATGCCAGTAGGCTGCCCTTATTATCTATTAGCCGTTCCGGAATATTTCTGCCAGTGTACTTAACAGCGAGAGAGACAGTTGTCAGATTTCCAGCCGCGTCAGCAATCTGAATCCGTATACGATGTGTCGATGTGTCGCGTAATCTTATTGTACCGTTGCCCGCGCGCCGGTCAAAAACTGTCAGCCGGTTACCAGGTAAAATGGATAAGTGTTGAATGTATTGGTGGGAGTTAAGCCAGTGCTCGTAGTCGATGCAGGCATTAACATAACGTGTAGTTTCATAGGAGAGTTTGTTTAGCCTGAACGCAAAAATCAGGGAGTCATCCAAAAATAAACTCGCACTATAGATGCCCATTCTAAAGTGCTTGTCAGACATTTGATCAATTGCTTTGATGCCAAAACTGATAACCGGCGAATTGACTAAAAGAATGTTCGAGCCTTTATAGCTGTTCGCATCATTCGCAAGATTTACTTGCCGGGGGGTAGTCAGGTAAATACTTTTTTCCCGATCATACCAATATAAACCTTTTACAACAGGCGGCGTATTGTCTTTAACCGGATAGGCAGATATAAGCGGGTTAATTACATCACCTGTTCGTGTGTCACGCAGCTCAAAATGCAGGTGTGGCCCTTCGGAAGATCCCGTGTTGCCGCTGTAGCCGATCAACTGACCCTTGCGGACACGAAATATGGTTGAATCATACGTAATAGATTGTTGCCAGCTTTTATCAGCATATTGATGTTGTAATACATTATGTTCCAACGGATCGTAAAACTTATTGAGGTGGGCGTAGAGCGAAGTGGTGCCATTTTTATGTGCAATAAGCAGGCATTTTCCAAAGCCGGTTTGTTCCAGTTTAACACAACTTACATATCCGTCAGCTACTGCATAAACCGGAAGATCTTCTTTTCCCCTGGTTCTGATATCAAGTCCCATATGAAAATGGTCCGCTCTTGGTTCCCCAAAATTAGCTGCAAGTTCAATGGGGATGGCTATTGGGGAATGGTAATATCCATATGATGGGGGCATGCGGAAATACAAAATACAGGCAGTTATAATCAGGATAATTATGCAGCCGCTAACTATTGTTCTGGATGAAAAACGGATCATATGAATTAATTGACCGTTTAAAGCTAGAAGTGCACTAATTTGTTGGCAAATGCGTTCTGCCTGTTGGGCATTCATCTCTGCAAACCGGCTTATTTTTCATGCAAGTTGTTTGCAGATAAAAAAATGAGGTTTGCAGAAAAAACAATCCCCAATCAATCATAATCAGTGCTGAACAACTAAGTTGCATTCATCAAAAAAGAAAACCTGATTGTGCCCGAAATAATAAAAATGAGAAAACAATTGTTGTGGCCTTTTATAGGGTTCATTGTATTTTATTATCTGTTGCATATGGCGGTTGATTTGCCCAATATTATAAATAGCAGGGCTACTTTTCTGTGGCTGCCGCTAAGTGCAAAGAGCTTACTGTTCAGGTTAGCTGATATAGCCGCGAATAGCTTGTTTACACTTATTCCTTATCTTATTTTATTATACCTGTATCCTCAAACAAAAATTGTAATACTTATTGGTTTAATAGGGATGGCTATTTCGCTATTGTTTTTTGGCAGATATTTTTTTGAGGCAAATGTGTTATCAAAAAACATGCGGTTGCGGTTTTTCTTTCTGAATAATCTTCTGTACATATTTACCTACACAGCATTTGGTATTGTGTTTTATTTCATGCGGTATTCTCATTTGCAGGTGCTTGAGAAAAAAGAACTTGAGTTAATTAACAGGCAGTCGGAACTATCTTTTCTCCGTGCACAGATCAATCCGCATTTTTTGTTCAATAGCCTTAACAATATTTATTCGCTTGTTTATATACAATCTGGCAAAGCATTAGATGCCATAGCGGTTTTAAGCGACCTGTTGCGCTATATGTTGTACGAAACAAATGAAAAAGTGTCCTTGCAAAAAGAGTTACATTATATAGAACAATATATAGCATTGCAAAAACTGCGCTTTGATTGGCCGGTAAAAACAGAGATCAAAATAGCAGGACAGCCGGAATCGATTTATATCGCGCCCTTACTACTCATTCCTTTTGTAGAAAATGCATTTAAGCATGGAGATTTTAGTGAGCATGCAGATGGACTTTCCATTTCGGTTTCCGTCACCCAACAAAAAATTTATTTTCATTGTTTTAATCAGAAAAGTCATCTGCAAAAAGATGATACGGGAGGTATTGGTCTGGATAATGTGGAACGAAGGCTGGCATTGTTGTACCCCGGTAAAAACAAGCTCAATATAGCTTCTAATGAAACTCATTTTATTGTAAATCTTGAAATACAATTATGAATGCACAGGCAGTGATAAGGTGTATTGTTACGGATGATGAACCGCTGGCGGTAAACTTACTGGCAGATTACGTTAATAAAACTCCCGGGTTTGAGCTGATATTGAAAACCACTAACGTGCTGGATGCTTTGGATGCCGTGCAACAAGGCAGGGCCGATCTTGTGTTTCTTGACATTCAAATGCCGGAACTTACAGGCATCCAGTTCATGAAAATAATTCGCGGAGCATGTAAGATCATTATAACCACCGCCTATCCTGAATATGCATTGCAAGGGTATGAATTTGATGTGGTCGACTATTTATTGAAACCAGTGACCTATGAAAGATTTGTAGCTGCAACACAAAAAGCTATAGCGAGGTTGGAGAATAAATCTGCAGTTGTTGCTACAAATACCATTAAACATATTTTTGTTAAAGCAGACTATAAAATACGCAAGATCGATCTGAATGATATACTGTACATTGAAGCGTTGAGGGATTATACAGCCATTCATCTTCTAAATGAAAAGCTCCTTTCGCTTGAAAGCCTGCGGAACTACGAGAGTTTGTTACCCGAAACCCAATTTGTCCGCATACACAAATCATATATCATCAATACTTCTAAAATTTCATTTATTGAGAGGAGCAAAGTGATCATCAATAAAGAATACCTGCCTGTTGGCGAAACTTACAGAAAGCATTTCTTCTCTCTGATAGGAGTTGATAAATAGGCGGGTTTCCTTGTACCATCTAGGCAGAAGTTCTTTTGATCAGCTCAACGGGAGTAACCACTATTTCTGTTTCAATAGCTGTTTGCCTCGGTTGCTGCAAAATATGCAGTAATTTTTCCACCACCTGCTGTCCAACCTTAACAGGAAACTGTTCGATGGTGGTAATGGAAGGAGTAATAATGGCAGATCTTGGATCATTCGAGTACCCGATCACCTTTAACTGTTCAGGAACAAGGATGTTCTTTTGCCTGGTAAAATCAATGGTTGCAATAGCACTCAGATCATTGGCGGTAAAGATGCCGTCCGGAGTGCGATCAGATGTAAACATGCTGTTCAAAGCATGCATTGCATTGTCATAAGTAAGTTCCTGGTAAAAAGTCCACTTGGGGTTAAGCGAAACGCCTTGCTCTTCCAACGCCCGTAGAAAACCTGCAGTTCTTTCTTTGTACAAGCTGCATGTTAATGGACCAGAAATATAACCGATCCTTGTGCATCCATTTTCAATCAAATGCTTTCCTGCAAGATAACCGCCTTTTTCATCATCGCCTTTTACCATTGTCGCTTCATAAGGCACTATCGGAACCCTGTCATAGAACACAACGGGGATACCATTGTGTAACAGTTTGTCGAAATGTGTGTATTCGGTGGTGTGTAAGGTACAAGCTACAATAACTGCATCCACGCGAGACGCGTAAAGCGTATCGGCCAACTCTTTTTCCAACTGAAGTGAGTCGTTGGACTGGCAAATGATTAAGTTATAGCCTTGTTGATGTAGCAGATTCTGAATTTCTGTAATAACAACAGCGTGAAAAAACATGGAAATACGCGGGACGATGAGCCCGATCGTATTGGACTTGTTGCTTCTTAGTCCTGAGGCCAATGTGTTTTTCCTGTAACCCAGCTCGGAAGCAGCCTCAAGAATTCTTTCCCTTGTTTTCGCCTTAACGTTCGGATTATTGTTCAAAGCGCGGGAAATAGTAGCCGGTGAAAGCTGCAATGTCCTTGCCAGATCTAATATCGTCTTGTCATTCTGTTTCTTCATACACTAGCTCCAAATGTACTTGGTTATTGCTGTTTCTTTTTCAATCCCCAATAATTTGATGTGTATTTGGCTGGAGCAACCGGTGTAATCTTAAAATTACCTTTGAAGCCTGCATCTGCAATTTTAATTGTTTGTCCCGGCTTCATACGCAAATCGACCAACGTTTTACTGCCAGAGCTTGATATGTTATAGTCCAGTCTATTGATGCCAGCGCCGGTAATTTTCAGTGAACTTTGAGGAATATCGCATGCTATTCTGCAGTTACCACCCCTTAAACTTTCGACTATGATAAAAGAAGTTGCTCCGTCATGCCTGGCAGCACTTATTTTGAAAGCGCCCTCAGCAAGTAAATTTTCAAAAGCAGTTTCCCGCCATTCGGCAGGCAGGGCGGGGAATACAGAGATATCTTTTCCTTTACTTTGAAGCAGCATTTCCAAAAGACTTGTTGCTGCTGCCATTGGTGTTTCGAAACAAGGGCCCGATTCTTTGTACAATCCGTTTGCCTCGCCATGCTTTCGCAAAAATTGATCGAGATAATGATAAGCATCATCGCCTTTTCCAAGCAAGGAGGAAATAGAAGAAGCTCCGGTAAAAGAATAGCCCTGCAATGCACCTTCGCTGGAGATCCAATGATGAAGCGAGGTTTCGATCAGTTTTTTATCATTTGCATCATCCGGATCAATCAGTCTGTATGGCCATATCGCCAGCAGGTGAGAAAAATGCCGGTGTGAGGTGGTAAGTGCAACATTACGGCCAATCATTAATCCGCTTTCATCCGAAGCAAAAGGAGCGAGGTGGTCCAGGACTTCCTTCCATTTATCAGTTTCTAATGTCTCAGCCCCTGCGATTGAGGCCGTTTCAAGCAATATTTGTAAACCCCATCGCAGCGAGGATAATGAATAATGTGCGTCTTCAGCATTGGTATATTCAGGCGAAGAAGAAAGTGGAAGATGATAGACATCCTGCTCATCTTTATTTAAAAGATGGATCATATAATTGACAGACCGTTTCAAAAGCGGCTGTATTTTGGTAACAAACGTTGCCGTATCCGACGAATACCTGAAATACTGGTAGTAGTAAAACAGCGTCCATGTCAGGTTACCAGGTTCAAAGCGAAGATTGCGTACATCACCGGTAATGATTGGAGCATACAGATCATAGGAGCTTATGCGACCGATAGCGGCAGCATCATTTCGCCAGCTTTCAGGAACATTGTTGATGAGTTGCTGGCGATTGTTGTACAATACGTCAAATAACGGGTAAGCAATTTCCATATGGTTGGCAGTAAAAACAGGAGCATAGGCCAACTGGGTGTTAAGGTTCCACCATATTGCAGGCCACGGCGTTTTGCTGGTGAACCAGGGGCCCATCAGATCTATCATCGGATTTCCGGCGCCGGTAGCAGAAGCCAATTTGTACAACTGCAGCCAGTAATAACTTTCCAGTCTAGAGTCGGGTATTGAAACAAAGCTTTTTTGATAATAACTATTCCACCAGTTCCGGTGTTTTGCTATTACTATTTTTAAAGGCGAGCTGATAAAATGTTGAATAAACTCAATACTCTCTTTTGTCGCTGCTCCTTTTGAGGAGTTGCCAACTGCAATAATTGCAACTTTGGCCGTACCTTCCGGTGAAAACTTCCAGCTTGTGGCATAATCCCATCCTTCAGAAAGGGATTGATGACAAATACCATAACCAGAACTGTCTTTTATGGTCGCGGATGGATTTGGTATATAATGAAAAGCGGCTGCCCTGGCTTCGCCGATTGCCGCTATTCTTGGGCTCACACTTTCTTCCGCCTGCCATTTGTACCGGATGTCTTTTTCGTTTCCGCTACCGGAAGTACGGATATAAATGACCTGTTCATTTTTTGGAACCAACGCATAAAAATTGACCTTACCTTCTGTTGTTATGATCTCACCTTTTGCCTCTGCATTGTAAATGTCCAGCCGCATGTTAGCCGAAATGATCTTTCCTTTTGTTTGAAGAAGCATTTTACCGATGGGAAGTCTTGGCTGGGAAATTAGTTGTTCGGCAAAAATGCTGTCCGCAAAATGTGGCCGGTGATCTGTCACATCTGTTCTGCCCACATCAAAGCGTAGCGAATTGTCGCTTTCCTTATAAATGTTTGTTCCTAACCTGCCGTTACCGAGAATAATGCCGGTGTAATAATTAGAACTTATGCTATCCCATGTTAAGGCCTGACGTTGCATATAAGTTCCATAATCAATAGCAGAAGGTTGGCCGGAAAGTCTAATTGTGGCAATTAAAAATGTTGCAAGAAAAACCGGAACCGAAAAAAATTGTTTCATGTTGTCAGCAAATCGGGGTTAAAAAAAACGCGAATGCCGACTAAGATAAATTAAAAAGTAAGGGGATATGCAGCAATAAAAAAGAGCCGGATGAAGAACAAACGGCCCCTGGGGGTATGAAAAGTGAAATTTTACTATAATTTTCTAATCGTATTGATCAATTAAATACTTAATAACATCTGTTGTGGTAACGATACCTACGAGCTTGTTGTCATCAACAACAGGTAATGCATGGAATTCTGCCTGGGCAAGGTAGGTTGCGACATCGCGGATGGTGTCGTTAGGCGATACCGTTTTCGGGTGATGCACCATCACCTGTTCAATTTTTAGCATATCGAAGATGGCCTCATCGGCTTCAGTCTGACCATCAAAAAGATTTCCGAAGCTCAGTCGCATTACATCAGTTTGACTGATCACACCTGCTAATTTATCTCCTGATACAACCGGAATATGCCTGATATGATGTTTTTTCATCAAATCGGAGACTTTCCTCAAATCATCATTTGTATTTACAGTTACCATTTTGGAGGTCATTATGCTGGATACTGGTGTTCTCTTTTTCATAACTCAACGTTTTGAATGCAGATCAAAGCTAACGCGAAACGCGTGGCTAAAAGATGAAGAGAATCATGTGAGAAGATGATAAAAGTCAGTATCAGACTGACACGTTCTCGAATGTTAAGAAACACAAAAACAAAATATAAAAATTTTATTAATGTATAATGATTGAAGACTTTATCTGTAAAAGGATCTTGCAGAATGGGTTAGGGGATCTGTCATTTTTTCGGTATCAAAAGAAATCCAGTTTCTGCCTGGTTGAATAATTGAAGGGTACATTCACAAAAATTCCGGCCTTGCCCACCCTTGTATTTCCTCTCAACTCCAAAAGTACATCCGTAGCAAAAATGGCATTAAGCGTGTTTTTGTAAAGGTTTTTCATATCCACATCCATTTTGGACGGAATGTAAAATTCTGCCTTTTTCGGGATTTGCATGGTTGTATCCAATAAATACTTGCCAACGAAAATGTGATCGACATACACGTCACAGTCGATGTGCTTAAGGGCAACTCCAAAGTTGTTCGGATTAAAA
The DNA here is from genome assembly GCF_041060425.1 of Danxiaibacter flavus. NCBI lineage: Bacteria > Pseudomonadati > Bacteroidota > Chitinophagia > Chitinophagales > Chitinophagaceae > Danxiaibacter > Danxiaibacter flavus. The sequence goes on along the minus strand of NZ_JAULBC010000002.1, from coordinate 568,262 downwards.
TAAACCAACTCTAAACTAACACTTGTTTTGTCGAAACCCAGTTTGTCAATTTTAAAATTCCTGATCGACCGGTACTCGAATCCCTGCGGTTTGGAACAACCCATAAAACCGGCAATCAGGAGGAGGGCAAGAATTTTCTTCATTAAAAAATTTTGACTGCAAAATAGGGGAGTTTTTATTTCAAATTTAATGTCACCAAAATTTTTATCGTAATTTTATTGCTAATATTTTGTGCAAATACCATTCTTCACATGAGCTCGAATGGGTAAAATGAGAACTATATAATTTAGCATGAATTAAATTTTGTTATATTTTGTTTATCAAAATAATAAACAGACTATTCAATATTTTATACAAAAATTTTAAGACCGTAATTGGCAATTTTTGAGAATAAATATTTACTGAACTGACAAAATAACCTACATGACTGGAAACAACCAATTATTGATTGATTTACAATACTTTCCGTGCATAAACTATTTTAAAGTTTTGTCAGATTCGACATATTGTAAAATAAACTTAAGCGAGCCCTATAAAAAAATGTCTTTTCGCAACAGATGTGTGATTGTCGGTAGTAATGGGCTGATCAATTTGTCTGTTCCGGTAGAAAAAGGGAGGAATCAACGTATCCCCTACGCGGAGGTGAAGATCGCCTACCAGGAAAACTGGCAGGTGCAGCATTGGCGCACTATTGTGTCCTGCTATAACAGGTCCCCTTATTTTGAGTATTATGCAAATAAGCTGGAGCCACTGTTTCTTAGCCGTTGGGAACATTTAGTTGAATTGAATCAACGAGCCTTGAAAATAGTAACGGGAATATTAAAAGTTAACATGCCGGAATTCATTGACAATGTGCATGTTGAGAACTTGGTTGATTACAGGGACAAATGGCTGCCGAAAGACTATGATCAGGATGGGGAGTCTGTTAAGTATGTGCAATTGTTTGAAGACAGGATAGGATTCAAAACCAATCTTAGCATTTTGGATCTTTTATTTATGGAAGGACCGAATGCTGCTGCATTATTAAAAAGACGAATTAGTCCAAAGTAACTTATTTATTAATAACTGTTTATGTTGTTGTGATTAAATAAAAAAGAAGGCTATTTATAGCCTTCTTTTTTATTTAACATTGTCATTGGTGGTGTTACTAAAAAACTCCAATTGTAAGGATTTTCGCAGGCCTTTTAGGCTCGGGGCATGCTGCCGGAACAGCTTGTGCGCCCGGTGCATCTGCAGATATACGCCTTTGTTCGTTTAGCACATACATAACATGTATCAGCTTAGCCATCTTAACCTTATTTAATTGTAAAGTCTCTTTTTTATCATCTCTATTTATAACTACTTTACATACAGCAGGTAATACAGCAGTAGTGTTGTTACTATTACGAACATTTATAAATGCCTTATGTTCATTAACCGGATACTCCTCGTTCCATGAATCATACCTGTTTTTAGCTACTTTATAATCTTCCCAGGTATCGTTCGAATTCCAATTGTATAATGTATCATATTGTGAATCAAACAAATAAGGTGAGTAATTGAAATTAAAACTGACATTGTCAGAATTGTCAGTTTGGGTCTTGTTTTCATTTCTTAAAGGCCGCGGAGCTGGTGGCGGTGGTGGAGTTGCACTTTGCATTCTTCTTGCTCTTGATCGATCCTTTGGAGACTCGGAAGCATTTTGATTCTCATTTAAATTAAATTGCAGGTTCAGTTCTTCTAATTGTTTAATAGCCTCATCCATTGACTTCTGAATAGTAGCCTGTTTATCTGCAGAAAGCCATTGCAATGCTGCCACCTTGCTCATTTCAATCTTTGCTTTAGCAACTTGTTCATCGAGCTTGTCTTTTGACCATTCGAATTTTACTTTCGCCAGTTCTTTATTAACTACTCTTTGAATTGAATCGGCATTGTATGCAAATGTAACGGGTATCTGTGCATTTTTAATTACATCAGTTGCTATAACAATTTGATTGCTAATATCTTTTGGTGAAATTAAATTAATGGCCTCATTTGATGCTTGTAGAGAAGTTAATACCAATGGAGCAACCTTTTCAACAGCTTTCTTTGCTTCAACCAGTCCTTTCATTGCTTCCTGTACACCTTGTTTAGCTGATTCTTCAACTTTATATGTAATCTCTTTTTTCATCGGTTCGTTAAGGAAAAAGACAGGGTTGAAAAGGGGGTTATCAACTTTTGCTGTAACAGGTTCTACTATTATAGTTTTAGTTGAAGTGCCTGTCGCCATCGGCGGTCCTGCTTTAATCGGACTTAGCCATGCAATTGAACTTAAAATTGAGGTCATTAAGACGAAGGCTACAATTTGGTGACGATAAGTAAAGGTTTGCTCTTTTTGATTGAGCATTCGTTTCACCCTCGAAAGCAAATCGCCTTTGTTACCCTTGGCTGGCATCGCAAGTGTGCTGCGACTCGTGTTCAGATAAGCAAGCTGAAGTAACGCCTCAGCATACATGGCCGGATTATATTTAAACTGAAGTACCCAGTCATCACAACTATGTTCCCTTTCTTTTTTAATGAATCTGCTGATAAGCTGCGTAAACGGATTGAAAAACAGGCTAATTTCTATAATGCTCAGAACGATGTTCAGGAGATAATCCATCCGCCTGATGTGAGCCAGTTCATGAAGAATAACGGCTTCTAATTGTTGCACCGTTAAATGATTGACACTTGCAATCGGAATAAGGATCACCGGTTTCCAAAATCCGATTGTCAGGGGAGAGTTTACAATGGTAGATGCAAAAATGGATACCTTGTTTTTGATATTGAGATGGGTAACCATGTCGTTTACAAAGTCTGACCATATGTCATCAATCCCCATAAGACCGTTCTTTTTGATCTCCAGAGTGTACCTGTAACTTCTGATCCAGCGAAAACCCAATACAAATAGTAACAAAATATATGCGACTGATAAATAAGGAAGTGTTTGTTCCATATGGATCAATGCACTCCACACCTTCGTATTAAAATTTTCAGCTGTTTGTTGTGTTATTAGTGCTTTTTGGGCGTTAATGTCAATTCCTTTCATTTCCTGGATGGACTGAAGACACTTCGAAAAATAAAACTGAAGTGTGAAAAGAAACCAGGCGAACCCGGCGAATTGAGCGGTAAGGGCAAGCTTATATCGTGCGTTGGATGAAAATGAAAAAAGGCTGTTTAAAAGAACCACTACTATCCAAAGCAGGGCCATTTGCCATAAGCTGTTAACAATTGCATACCCCAATGCCTGTAAAAAAGCTGAATGGGAAAGCGTTAGCATGTTTAGTGATTTTTCAGGTTATCCAAAATTTTTTGAATTTCTTCTAATTCTTCTTTACTGGTAGCCCCTGAGCCCAGGGCCTGCATAACAAGACTGGATGTTGAGCCGCCAAATAAAGAAGTGACCATTTTACCAACCAGCTGTTTCTGTGTGCTTTCCTTGGAAATTAGTGGTTCGTAAATATGTGTCTTACTACTGTCGTCCCGGGTTACGAGCCCTTTTTCAAACATGATCTGCATTAATTTGAGGGTAGTGGTATATCCGCTTTCCTTTGAAACACTCAGTTCTTCATGAACTTCGCGAACGGTTGCTTTTCCCCTGTTCCACAATATTTGCAGTATTTCCAACTCACTTTCGGTGGGCTTAATTTGTTTTAATGTACTCATGTTACGAATTGTTTCGTATCAAATGTAGAAAAAAAATCAGGAAACAAAAACGTTTTGCACACTAACTTTTGTGTTTTTTAACTATGTGTTGAATTTTACGGCGTTTCCCGGGGAGCTTATATTATATATTATACAACAGCGACACAGTTTACGCTTTGGGCTTTAAGCTTTAAGCTCCACATCTTCTCAACTTAAAACTTGTTTGTAAAGCATAAACTTATATTTTTGCCGAGCTTTTTTAAAAGGCTTTTAAACTTAACGAATCAATAGTATGCGACAAATACCTTTCCGTGAAGCTCTCCGCGAAGCCATGAGCGAAGAAATGAGAAGAGACGAACGTGTGTTTTTAATGGGTGAAGAAGTTGCTGAGTATAACGGAGCTTATAAAGTTAGCCAGGGGATGCTGGCTGAATTTGGTCCAAAACGTGTGATCGATACTCCAATTTCAGAATTGGGTTTTGCGGCAGTTGGAGTAGGTGCTGCACAAAACGGTCTGCGTCCTGTAGTTGAATTTATGACCTGGAACTTTGCAGTTCTTGCACTGGACCAGATTTTGAATACTGCAAGTAAAATGCTTGCGATGAGCGGTGGACAGATTGGTTGTCCGATCGTTTTCCGCGGACCTAACGGAAGCGCCGGTCAGTTAGGTGCACAGCACTCGACGGCATTCGAAAGTTTCCTTGCAAACATACCAGGCATCAAAGTGGTGTCTCCTTCAAACGGGTATGATGCAAAAGGGTTATTGAAACAGGCTATCCGTTACGAAGAAGATCCGGTGATGTTCCTGGAGAGTGAAGTAATGTATGGCGATAAAATTGAAATTCCCGAAGAAGAATATTATATACCTCTTGGAAAAGCTGACGTTAAGAAGCAGGGTAGAGATGTAACGATCGTATCTTTTAACAAGATGATGAAAGTTGCTATGGGTGCAGCCGCAGAGCTTGAAAAAGAAGGGATCAGTGCAGAGGTGATAGATTTGAGAACTATCCGTCCGCTGGATTGGGAAACCATTCTTGAGAGCGTTAAGAAGACCAACCGCCTGGTAATTGTTGAAGAACAATGGCCAATGTGTTCGGTTTCCTCTGAAATTGCTTACAAAATTCAGAAAGAAGGATTTGACTTTCTGGATGCTCCCATCCGCCGCTTAACCAGTGCTGATGCTCCGATGCACTATGCACCAAACCTGGTAGCCGCCTACCTGCCGGATGTGGCTCGTACGGTTAAGGTGGTTAAAGATGTTATGTACGCCAAAAAATAGTACAAAATCTGTTGTTAGAAATCAAATGGTCCCGGTGTTGAATAAGCTCCGGGATTTTTTTTGAAGAACGTTTGAACCACGGAGACAGTGCGACACGGAGAAACACGACGGATATTTGAAAGACGAAGTCAGGAAGAGCGCAAAGAGGCACAAAGGATTTTGGGAATATTTGAACCACGGAGACAGGGCGACACGGAGAAACACGGAGATTAGCCACGAAGACGCTAAGGCGCAAAGGGGCACAAAGAATTGTGGGAAACACGAAGACACGGAGAACACTAAGAGACACAAAGGTAAGAGACAAAAAGAGGAAGCTTAAGTAACTACAATGGCTTAAACGTAGAACGTAAAACTTATAACGTACAACTTGTTTGCCACTAAGGCGCGAACAGAACATGCGGCGGGTTGAAAAGTTTTAAGCTTTAGGCTTTGGGCTTTAAGCTCAAACAACTCTACCTTCGAATCGGTAAACGTATCACGTACAACTTACAACGTACAACTTAAACTACATTGCTACTATGAAGCATTTGTTGCATCGTACTTCTTTTAACTGCAAATCTCACTTCGGCAAGGTTGCGGGTATCCTTATAATCGGTAGCATACTGCATAGTTCTGCTTTTGGTCAGCAAGTAGATACTGTCGCTTTTTTGAAAGATACAAATGAATTAAAAGAGGTAAGCGTAAGCGCATTTGCTACGAATGCAAAATGGAAGGAAGTGCCTGCGGCTATTTCTGTTATCAATCAACAGCAATTGCATGTGCTGGATAATGCATCACTTGTGCCGGTATTAAATACAGTGGCGGGGGTGCGAATGGAGGAACGTAGCCCGGGAAGTTATCGCTTGTCCATTCGGGGAAGTTTATTGCGATCACCTTTTGGAGTTAGAAATGTACGGTTGTACTGGAACGATATTCCTTTTACCGACGCTGGGGGTAATACTTACCTGCAGTTAGTGGATCTGAACCAGCTTTCTTACATGGAAGTGATTAAAGGACCAGCGAGCAGCCTGTACGGAGCCAATACGGGCGGAGCTGTAATTATGCACCCTTATATTAAAGAGGGAAAGAAAAATATTCTGCAGGCTGGAATAACCGGCGGATCGTATGGACTTTTTGCAGAACACGCCGGATGGGATCACAACTCCGGAAATTTTCATTCTTCATTACAACAATCCCACACACAAAGCGATGGGTACCGACAGAATGCATCCCTGAGGAGAGACGCTGTTCAGTGGAACAGCAGTTGGGAGATCAGTCCTAAAGAGAAACTGTCCGCTATTTTATTTTATACCGACATGTTTTACAAAACCCCCGGAGGTTTAACAAAACAACAGATGGATTCCATGCCGTCGATGGCCCGGCCGGCCTCTTTGCAACAAAAGGCGGCTGTTTATAATAAAACTGCTTTTGCCGGAATATCACTTGAATCGCAGTTAGCAAAACATTTTAAGAATACAACTTCGCTAACGGTAAATCATACCGACTTCAAAAATCCGTTCATCACCAATTATGAAAAAAGGAATGAATGGAATTACGGAGCCAGAACCTCTTTTGATTATGCTGTTCAGGCGACAGGTGTGGACCTGCACTTGCTGGCAGGAGGAGAGTGGCAGCAAAATTATTCGAGAATTGATGACTACGATAACGATAAGGGCATCCCTGGAAATGTACAATCCAAAGATGTACTGTATGCCACCCAATATTTCTTGTTCACACAGGTAAACGCAACTTTTTTTAATAAGCTGAATGTGCAGGTGGGCATAAGCAGCAATAAGCAGCTGTTACGTTATAAGAGAATATCCGATCCGCAATCAAAAGGTTACCAGGAAAACAATACAGATGCGCTTCCGGCTCCGCGTTTTAGTGTTTCGTACCCTGTGGCTAAAAACATATTCCTGTATGCTGTTGCCGCGAAGGGATTCTCGCCACCAACTTTAGCGGAAATAAGACCGGGCGACGGAAATTTTTACAATCTGCAACCGGAAAATGGATGGAATTATGAAGCCGGCATAAAGGGGAGTACGTTACAATCCAGACTTCAGTTTGATGTTTCGTTCTATGACTTCCGCTTAAAGAACGCAATTGTGAGAAGAGTGAGTGATGCCGGAACCGACTATTTCGTGAATGCAGGCAGCACCAAACAACAAGGTGTGGAAGCGTGGTTTAAGGCATTCATCATTCACAACGAAAATGCTTTTCTTTCGGCGCTGATATTAAGCAACAGTTTTTCTTATCAGCCTTACAAATTTGACCAGTATGTATCCGGTGCCAACAATTACTCCGGCAATAAATTAACAGGCGTGCCACGCAACATAAATGCATCAACGTTAGAAGCTCATACACGAAAAGGATATTATGCCACTGTTTCATTAAATGCAACGGGAAAAATTCCGTTGAATGATGCCAATAGCGTTTATGCAGATAGTTATCAGTTAATGCAAATGAAAATTGGCTATCAAAAGCAATTGTCTTCCGTGCATCTTAATTTCTTTGGAGGAATTGACAATTTGCTGAATCAATCCTATAGTTTGGGCAATGATCTTAATGCCGCCGGCAACAGATATTTTAACCCCGCCGCAAAACGTAACTTTTGGGTAGGGTGTACCGTTGAGATTAGGTAGCTGTGAGTTATGAGCTATCAGCTATCAGCCATTAGCCATCAGCAAGAGAGTTGTCCAAATTAAATTTATCGCTATAAATAAATATTGGCAATCAGTAAATCGAATAAGGAAGCATCTTCAACTTTGGGAGATATCTCTTGTCGTGCCAATGACAGATTTGAGTATTAGGATGTTTTTTCATTGCCGTTCCGCTTTAGCGAACGGAAAATGCAGACTTATCGACAATGGCTTTAGCCACATAACTCGCTTTTTGGCTAAAGCCCGATAAAAAGGCCAATGATTGTCCGTCGGCTGAAGCGCGACGGCAATGAATCAAGCCAGCCCTTTGAATATGCCGGAAACTTCCTTTTTTTCACTTTTGACTGCAGTTCACCAATTGTTCGTGCTATGACAGATTGATAATAATAGTGATCAATTTTAAGTAGTATTTCCGACGCTGACGGGCGCCGAAGCATCACTATTGGCATCGTCTTATGAATAAAAATTGCCAAAGAAAATCAAGCGCTGAAAGACGCAATAAAAACAAGGCAGATTGTGAATAGGTAAACTGTAATTTGTTGCAGGTGCGCTCGACCCGAAACTATTCTACTCACTAACTATGGCGCTCAACCCTGTTTATTCTTGTTGGAATGGGAGAGCTTTTTGGTGCCGGATTTTCTAAAAAGGTTATTTGTGTGCTGTTTTTGTTTGTTTTTCCTGATCCATTCGCTAATCCGTGCAAAGTCATTTTGCGAGAGCTGCCTCCCGGTAGTATAGAAGTCTATATTTGTTGCTTCTTTTATCATACGAGCTAAATATCTGTAATTATTAGCAAAGTCAGCAATCTGATAAATCCTCTAATCCCTAAATCCCGGTCTGTATCCAAATTCTACTTGGTTGAAAGATGATTATAATCCTTCAGCAGCGTTTCCAGAAAACTCAATGAATCCTGCTTCGATTGAATGCCTAAAATGCTTTGAACCTTTTCTGCGGTGCGGTCAGCAAGTGGCCAGTTACTTTTTTTAGAAAGGGCATTCAGTACATTCTTTATGGCGTTCATATCCCTGTCGCTAAGCCTCATTACCTCAGGATAAAGCGGAACATAATCATCCTGTGTTTCAATAAAAATGGTTTCTGTAAGGTCAGCCTTTTGTTTTGTTTTGATTAGGATGGTGCCCGCGGCAAGATCACCAAGGCGTTGCGATTTTTTTGTGCCGACAAGGCAAGCCAGGTCCGTTATGGCCAATATCAAAGTGAATATCACCGCGCGGAGCAGGTATTCATTTTTAAGCAGAATGGCAAAGATCATTATCACGATCATCAGGTCCGACGAACGAAGCATCCACCTGATAAGGAACTGGCTGATTGTTGCATTGCCGCCAGTTTCGTTGATCACCTGTATCCCTACCAATTTTTTTCCAAGTGTTTGTCCATTCATTGTTATCTCAGTAACCAGTGGGTACAGGGACATTGGCGCCAAGAGTATCAGGAAAATGGCCCACCCGTTAATGTTTTCGGTTTCAGAGCTGAAAAGGCTGTTAAACACTTTTATTGCAGTAAAGAAATATATGAAAATGATAATAACGTCTATCGCCCAGGCAAAAAGCCGCTTGTGGAATTCAGCCGTGTCAAAATCCAGCTCGATGTTAAATGAGGTAAGTATTCTTAGTTGAGCCATAGTTAATTTAAAAGTAGGGAAAAGTTATAAGTTATAAGTGGTACGTTATACGTTTTTTGATAGAAGCATGAGGTGTGAGGCGTAAGGCTTAACGCAGAAGGGATAAGGTAAGAGATATAATGCCTCGGACCTTGTGTCTCACCCCTCACGCCTCAAATCTCAAATTTCAAATCCTCAAATTTTCCAATTTGAAACTAATCATTTACCTTGAAAAAAAATCCAGACCTTGCGCGAAGCGTTATTCATAAAGAAGAATAAGGAACGGTGGGAGCGAATCAGTCAACAACCCTCACCCGACACCGATGAAATGGCCAGTGAATTCACCCAGCTTGTGGAAGATCTCGGCTATGCCAAAAGCTATTATCCTTATAGTAAGGTCACCCGCTTTTTAAATGCTGAGGCTTCGAAGCGATACTTGTCTATCTACAAAAACAGGAGAGAAGAAACCAACCGGTTCGTTACTTTTTTTAAATATGATTTGCCACTAACAATTGCCAGGCATCAATTAGTGCTATTGATCTGTTTTCTCCTTTTTATGATCTTTTTGTTTGTCGGATTTTTTTCTGCAAAAGCAGATGAAAGCTTTGTAAGAAATATGCTCGGAGACTTCTATGTAAATACGACCGAACAAAATATAGAAAGTGGAAATCCCTTTGGCATATACCAGACCGGCAACAGTTTTTTAATGTGGATAGGCATTATGATCAATAACGTAAGTGTTGCCTTTCGATATTTCGGAGAAGGAATTTTCCTGGGAGTGCTAAGCGTTAAAGATATGGTGGAAGAAGGTATCAGGTTGGGAGCATTTGAATACATGTTCTTTTCCAAAGGATATGGCGGACTTTCCATTCTTACTGTTATGCTCCACGGAACATTGGAACTCTCGGCTATCATCATAGCCGCTGCAACTGGTGTTATTATTGGAAAAAGCTGGTTGTTCCCCGGAACGTTGAAGCGCATTACTGCTTTAAAGAACGGTGCTAAAGACGGTATTAAGATCATCATCGGCCTGGTGCCCGTTTTTATGATTGCGGCTTTTGTGGAAGGCTTCGTTACACGTTATTACCGCATGCCCGCAGCGCTTAGCATTAGCATTCTTATTTTATCTCTTGTTTTTATTGTTGGGTATTTTGTGATCTATCCGGTCAGATTACAAAAGTCTCTGACAAGAGCAGCAAAAATTAAATGATGAGGCAACGTAAATACATTTCAATAATACTGCTGCTGCTAACTTTCTTCGTTGCGGATTCCCTCTACGCTCAACAAGCCGAAGACACATCTGCAACCCGTTCCCTGAATGATGAAGCTGTTGATACTTCTATAGCAGATAGTGTTGCAGGTGGCGATACAATAGTAGAAAATAATACAGACCAGGTGAGAGCTGATGAAAAGTCAGAGGAAAAAGAAATGATTTTTTTCTCGCCGGTGACAAATGATACATTGAACGAGATCCGTTCTTTTAGTCCGGATGCATGGAGCAAAATAAAAAGCGATGATGATTTTAAATATGGGTTAAGGGAAGAACGAAAACAAGCTGAGAATGAAAACAATGCTGACTTCCTGGAGAAATTGGTTCGCGCACTCAGCAGTAAAACGGCAAGGGTGCTCATCTGGTCGCTTGTTATTGCATTCCTGGCATTCTTGTTTATTGTCTATCTCATAAACAATAAAATATTGCTGGCTACAAAGGGTAGAAAGATAAAACAGGAAGAAGGGGAGGCGACTGCGTCGGAGAATATTTTCGACATTGATTTCAAAACCAGTATTAACAAGGCGATTGCCGATAATGACCTGCGGTTAGCTACGCGGCTTTGTTTTCTGCAAATGCTAAAACAGATGTCGCTTAAAAATATTATCCAATACGGCTTTGATAAGACAAATATGGATTACCTGTTTGAGCTGAATGGAACACCTTATTTTAAAGATTTTGCAACCGCCTCGCGCAACTATGAATATGTATGGTACGGCAAGTTTGCGATAACGAAAGAACAATTTGATGACTTAAAAAGCAGTTTCAGTAAATTTTAGAAATATCCTTTGAAAAAAAATATTCCCTATATCATTATCGGCCTTGTGGCACTGTTGGTAACCGTTTTGGTGGCACTATTTGCGATACGCCCCAAAGGTTTTGATGAGCGTGTTACACTCACCCGGAAAGGAAAAAATCCCTATGGCACATTTATCACTTACGCAATGCTGCCAGAAATGTTCGGTGGCGCTGAAATGAACATCAGCAGGGTATCTCCGTTGCAGTGGGATAACAAAAATTATGTGGATAACGGACATACATTAATGTTTCTTATTTCACGGCAGTTCAATCCGAATAAAGAAGAGCTTGCTTACCTGAACAAATTTGTAAAAAGCGGCAACACTATTTTCATCTGTTCGCCTTCCATGAGTTACCAGGCAAGGGCTTTCTTTAAATTACAGGAAGAAGGCTATTATGAAAATATGGGACCAGGGTATAACGGTTATCTTATTGATTCAGGAAAAAGCAGATTGTTGCATCCACCTTTTCCCGGAGATGAGCAACTTTACTTCAATCCCGGCTTTCAGTTTGCCAGTTTTTTTAATGAATACGATTCAAGCTATTACAAACCGCTGGGAAAAAACAGTAATAATAATATTAACTACCTGCAGCTGCACTCTGGGCAGGGGAATTTCTTTTTTCACAGCAATCCATTTCTGTTTGCGAACTATTTTTTGTTGCAGGGTAATAACATAGACTATCTGAAAGCCTCTATGTCGTTGATTCCGGCATCTACAAAAAAGATCATATGGGATGAATATTTTGTGTACAAACTTCCGGAAAACGAACGGCCATCCGAGCCCTCGCCATTTAAAGAGTTGCTCCGGCACCCGGCCTTCAGATGGGCATTATTCCTGGCCCTTGCGTTATTGGCTTTATATGCATTATTAAATGTTAAGCGATTGCAACGCATTATACCTGTTATGGAAAAGCCACGGAATGATTCGTTGGATTTTGTACAAACAATCGGCAGATTGTACTATGAGAAAAGTGATCACATTAACCTCGCTAATAAAATGATTGCTTTTTTTCTGGAACACCTTCGGGGTAAATACCTTATTCAGACCAATGTTCTGGACGACCAGTTTATTAAAAGCCTAAGCGCTAAATCCGGTTACGATGAAGAGAAAACGCGATCATTGGTTTATCGTTTCCAGGAAGTGCAATCTGAAAACTTTATTAATGAGGCGCAACTAAACGATCTTTATATATCAATTACAGAATTTTATAAAACAACAGCATAATGGAAGAAACGATATTCCAGGAACGTATTGATCTGTCAAGACTTAATGAGGCTGTGATGGCCATAATGGGGGAGATTAAAAAAGTGATTGTTGGGCAGGATGAAATGCTGAAACTGATTATTGCTGCAATACTTGCCGATGGACATGTGTTAATAGAAGGTGCACCCGGCGTAGCAAAAACGCTTACCGCAAGGCTGGTGGCCAAAAGCATGGCCGTAGATTTTTCCCGTATCCAGTTTACTCCGGACCTGATGCCTTCAGATGTTTTGGGAACATCGATCTTCAGTCCGAAAAACGGTGAATTCGAATTTAAGAAAGGTCCCATCTTTAGCAATATTGTATTGATTGATGAGATTAACCGGGCTCCGGCAAAAACTCAGGCAGCCTTATTCGAAGTGATGGAAGAAAGGCAGGTAACAATAGATGGGCAAAGCTATTTAATGGAGTCACCCTTCATGATCGTAGCAACACAAAATCCTATCGAATATGAAGGAACTTACCGTTTACCTGAGGCTCAGCTGGACAGGTTTCTTTTCAAGATCAATGTGCCCTATCCAACAGAAGCACAGGAGATGAATATCCTCGCAAACTTTCATAATGCAGGTAATCAGAATATTTTGGACAGTGTAATTCCTGTTCTCTCCGCAGAGCAGGTGCAAATAGTAAGGACATTAACCAAACAGGTATTGATCGACGAAAAACTGTTGCAGTTTATAGCAAAGATCACTATTACTACACGTAGCCATAAATCATTGTTCTTAGGTGCATCTCCGAGGGCGTCTCTTGCGCTTATGAACGCCTCCAAAGCAATAGCTGCATTAAATGGGCGTGACTTTGTAATACCTGATGATGTTGTTTTTGTAGCGCCATCTGTGCTTCGACACAGGCTGTTGCTGGCGCCGGAGAAAGAAATGGAAGGTATTACTACAGACGAGGTGATACAACAGATTATTCATTCAATTGAAATTCCCCGTTAATCATTGGCAAATATTAAAAGTCTATACAAAAGCTTTTACCTGAGCAGGCGCACCTACATTGTGGGAACCGCGCTGGTACTGCTTTTTATTCTTTCTTTCTATATACCCGTATTGGAAGAAATGGGAAAAGTTTTGCTGGGCCTGATGGTTATCCTTATTCTGATTGACACTTCAATATTATATGGAAACCGGCGCGGAATAACTGCAAACAGAAAGCGTTTGCAGCGTTTTAGTAATGGCGATGACAATAAAGTTGAAATTACGGTTACAAACCAATATGGTTTTACGCTTAAGGTGAGGTTGATTGATGAAATACCGGTTCAGTTCCAGGACAGAAACTGGAAACGTGATTTTAGGATGGAGGGGAACGGTAATCAGGCGATTGAATATTTTTTGAAGCCTTTCGAACGTGGTGAATATAGTTTTGGAAATATCATTGCGCTGGTGGAAAGTCCTGTTGGCCTTGTAAGACGCCGCTTTGAATTTCCCGCAGAGGAGATAGTTGCTGTTTATCCATCTTATCTGCAGATGCGTAAGTTCGGACTGAATGCAGTTACAAATGAACTACAGGAAGCCGGTAATAAAAAGTTGCGGAAAAGCGGGCACAGTGTTGAATTTGAACAGATCAAAGATTACGTAAGAGGAGATGATTACCGCACGGTGAACTGGAAAGCTTCGGCACGCAAAAGCCAGTTAATGGTAAACACGTATGTAGATGAAAAGAGCCAGCAGATCATATGTGTTATTGACAAGGGCAGAAGTATGAAAATGCCATTTGATAGTTTGTCATTGCTGGACTATGCGATCAATTCATCGCTGGTGTTAAGTAACGTTGCCTTACATAAACAGGACAAAATGGGACTGCTTACATTCGGGAAAAGAGTTGATTCCTACCTGCCGCCGGAACGTAAGTCGCTACAGATGGAGGCCATTCTTGAAACGCTATACAAGCAGCAAACAGATTTTACTGATTCAGGGTATGAGGCCTTATACAGCTATGTCAGAAACAAAATAAAACAAAGAAGCCTGTTGGTTTTGTTCACCAATTTTGAGTCGCTGTACAGTCTGCAAAGGCAAATGCCTTATCTGAAAATGATGTCGCATTATCACTTGTTGCTGGTTGTTTTTTTTGAGAATACGGAAATCAAAAAACTGGTTCACACACCTGCGTCGAATACAGAAGAGATCTACATAAAAACCATTGCAGAAAAGTTTAGTTTCGAAAAAAGGCAGATGGTGAAAGAGTTAAATCAGCAAGGGATTTTAACGCTACTTACAACACCAGAGCAATTAACGGTGAATGCGATAAATAAGTATCTGGAGATAAAAGCAAGGCAAATGTTGTAATGAGATTGATTGTATCAAATCAAAAAAAATGAAACAATTCATTAATGAATCGAGTTTGGGTATTTCTTTTATTTCTGTGCCTTTCATGTAAAAATAGTTCACATCAAATTGGTCGTGGAGACAGAAGTGATACATTATTTTTCAAACCTGCCGGTCAGTCATCAATTCCAAAATCGGCAACCATTGACACTTCGTTCAACAAATTGTTTGGTCAAAACTACATCACTGCTCTTAAGGACTCTGACCATTATAGCACTATGATTGACTCTGCAGACTTTGACAAAGATGGAGTATTGGAAAATATTGAAGTCGGGTTTGATACTGCAAACTTTAAAACAAAGATTGTTGTTTATAAGAAACTTAGTGGAAAGATTGAAGTATTAGATTCGTCAACGGCCATGGAAAGCGATGGACGAGGTCCGAAGGTAAGTATTACAGGCGATACGCTTGTTGTTACGCATTCATTCCATCATGGACAAAATAGATTCAAATTTTTGTACAACAAACCTGTCAGTAAATTTCAAATGGTTGAAGCAGTGTCCTGGGATATGGAACCAAGCAACTCAACACCGGGGCATCGTTTTTATTTTATGAAGGATTTTAAACCGCAAAGCAGTAAACTCAATTTAAAAGCCCAGCTGTTTTTTGAAGATTCAGATGATGCAGAGTATACGAAGTATAAAACAGTGCCGGCCAAATGCGGCGACACATATTTAAACAACCTAGATGATTCATTGATGTTCATGTACGACGTGTTTAAGATCGGGGAAAAATACCGGCAGACAATGCTAAGCATTAAATGCCTGCATAACCATTGAGACAAAGAACTGTCCGTTTATCAGATTTTTTAAGTCTAAGCCAAAGTTGTATTCTAATTATTAGTACTTTAACGCCTTGTTTCGCAATCTGTACTGCATTCGCTGCTGTTCATTGGTGATGAGAAAAATACATTGATTGCGTCCTTCGCTCTTGCCAGCCAGACAACTTTTTAAACAAATAAAAACACATGAGAACGTTTTTAGCTCTACTATGCACCGTTGGTACGCTCTCGCTAAATGCGCAGGAAACGCCTTTATGGATGCGTTACCCTGCCATCAGTCCCGACGGAAAAACAATTGCTTTTGGTTACAAAGGTGATATCTACACGGTTCCGTCGTCGGGCGGGACTGCAACTCCTTTAACTATTCATGAGGCCCAGGATATGATGCCTGTTTGGAGTCACGATGGTAAATCAATTGCTTTCGCCAGTGACCGTTATGGAAATTTTGACGTGTTTGTGATGCCTGCTACAGGTGGTGCACCGGCTCGTCTGACATATAACAGTTCAGGCGATTATCCTTATGATTTTTCGCCCGATGACAAGAAAATAATCTTTGGCAGCGCGCGCAATGTTCCTGCAAATGATATTCTTTTTTACAGTCCGCGTTTATTTCAAAACTTATACAGTGTAGATGTAAAAGGGGGCCGTGCTTTATTGATCAGCGCCGGTGGTTTTGAAAATGCACACTATAACAGCAATGGTAGCCAAATCGTTTTCCAGGACAGAAAAGGTTATGAAGATCCCTGGCGCAAACACCAGACATCATCAGTAACCCGTGATATATGGGTAATGGACGTGGCTGCTAAATCTTTTAAAAAGATCAGTAACTATGTTGGTGAAGACCGTGAGCCCGTTTACAGCAACGACAATCAATCTATCTATTACCTGAGTGAAAAAAACGGTAATCAGAATATTTATAAGATACCTGCTGCCGGCGGAACAGAGCAGCAGTTAACTGATCTTAAAACAAATCCGGTTCGTCATTTAAGCATCAGCAAGGATAACACCTTATGTTTTACTTATAATGGTGAGATCTATACAATGAAGGACGGAGCACCTTCCAAAATAAGCATCCGTATTACCAACGATGGTCGTGAAGGTATCGAGAAAAACCTACCGGTTAACGGTAATGTAACGGAGTTCGCCTTGTCGCCAAACGGTAAAGAAGTCGCCTTTGTTACACGTGGCGAGATCTTTATTACAAGTGTAGATGGCACGCAAACAAAACGAATTACCAATACGCCGCAGCAGGAACGCATGGTAGAATGGAACCCGGACGGCAGAAGTGTAATCTACGCTGCGGAGAGAGACGATAGCTGGGATATTCTTAAAACATCTATTGTAAATAAAGACGAACCTTACTTTTATGCTTCGACAGTGTTAAAAGAAGAACCTGTTATAGCAACCTCCGCGGAAGAGTTCAGACCCAAGTATTCACCTGACGGAAAAGAGATTGCCTACATAGAAGAACGCAACATTCTTAAAGTGTACAACGTTGCCACCAAGCAAACAAGAGTTGTGTTACCTAAAGGCCGCAATTATTCTTACAGCGATGGTGACTGGGATTTTAACTGGAGCCCGAACAGTCAGTGGCTGGTAAGTGACGACCAGGAAGGTAATTGGTTCAGTGGCAATGTTGCTTTGATAAAAGCCGATGGCAGCAAAGGCATTCAACATCCTATTCCAAGTGGCTTTGGTCAGGGTAATGTAAAATGGACATGGAGTGGAAAAGCCCTTTCATGGGTGAATGCAAGAGAAGGACGTAAGTCATTGGCGCAGCAGGGAAGCCGTGAAGTGGATGTTTATGTCGGCTTTTTTGACCAGGATCAGTTTGAGCGTTTTAAATTAAGTAAGGAAGATTTTGCGCTGCTGAAAGAAAAAGAAGAAAAAGAAAAATCTGAAAAAGAGAAGGCTGAAAAAAACAAAACAGAAGATAAGAGCACTGCTAAAAAAGCAGAGCCTTCAAAATCGGATACTGCTACTTCATTAAAGAGCTGGGTACCGAATATTGAAAACATGGAAAACCGTGTTGCTCGTATTACCATCAATAGTTCTTCCGTTTCTGATTACGCAGTGTCTCCGGATGGTGAAAAAGTGTACTATCTCTCATCTTTCGAAAAAGGTTACGACTTGTGGGTTACCGAACCCCGAACACATGAAACAAAAGTACTTGCGAAACTTGGCGGTTCCCAGAGTGGAATTGAAATGAGCAAGGATGGCAAATCAATTTTTGTATTAAATAAAGGAGGGGTTGTAAAGGTAGATGAGAGCGGAAAGATGAGTCCGATAGGAATTAATGGCGATATGGTATTGAACCAGGCTGCTGAACGTAGCTATATCCTGGGACACGCATACCGCCAGGTGCAGAAGAAATTTTATGATCCGGCATTGCATGGTGTTGACTGGAAAAAGACGTATGAGAATTATTCCCGTTTTCTGCCACATATCAGCAATAACTATGATTTCCAGGAATTGCTAAGTGAAATGCTGGGCGAATTAAATGCATCTCATACAGGAGGACGATATAACCCGGTTAATCCTAACGGAGATGCCACTGCGACGCTTGGTCTGATGTATGATGAAACATATACCGGTAAAGGGCTGAAGGTGACAGATGTAATAACAGGCGGTCCGTTTGATAAATCTTACAGCAAGATTAAAAATGGTACGATCATAGAAAAGATCGATGGCATGCCTGTTACAGACAGTATTGACTTTGCAGTATTGCTTAACAGAAAAGCAGACAGAAATATTCTGCTTGATCTGACTGATGGCTCAGGCAACCACTGGCAGGAGACTTCTAAACCAATAACTTTCGGTGAAGAATCTGCGCTGATGTACAAACGTTGGGTGAAGAAAATGGAAGATATGGTCGCAAAACTCAGCAATGGCAAAGTTGGATACGTGCATGTTCAGGGTATGAATGACGCCAGCTTCCGCAGCACATTTGACGCAGTACTTGGCC
This sequence comes from Danxiaibacter flavus, assembly GCF_041060425.1. NCBI lineage: Bacteria > Pseudomonadati > Bacteroidota > Chitinophagia > Chitinophagales > Chitinophagaceae > Danxiaibacter > Danxiaibacter flavus. The sequence continues at coordinate 549,681 of NZ_JAULBC010000002.1, read as the reverse complement.
GCAACTTCGGCAAGCAGGCATTGATCGTTGATACCAGGTTTAATGGCGGCGGATGGCTGCATGATGACCTGGCAACTTTCCTCAGTGGCAAAAGATACCTTGATTTTGCACCCCAGGGTAATCGTTTGAATGATGGCGAGCCAATGGGCAGATGGACAAAACCTAGCTGCGTATTGATGAGTGAAGGCAACTACAGCGATGCATTTATCTTTCCTTATATCTACAAACAAAACGGCATTGGTAAATTGATCGGTATGCCGGTGGCAGGAACAGGCACTGCTGTTTGGTGGGAAACTCAGATAGATCCAACCATCGTTTTTGGTATTCCGATGGTGGCAACAATTGGTAAAGAAGGTCATCCAACTGAAAATCACCAGGTTGAACCTGATATTAAAGTTCCGTTGCGGTATGAAGATTTTCTTAATGGAAAAGACGCACAGATTGAAGCCGCAGTCAAAGAGATGCTAACCGAAATAGGAGGGCAGGCATCGAAATAAAATTCAATCTAACTCAATACCCAAAGAGCGCTTCACTAAAGGGGCGCTCTTTTCTTTTTAATTAAAAATTGAAAGTTGAAAATGGAAAATGAACTGGAGCGGAGTTATTTCTAAGTCAATTAAAGAGATGATAGTACATTTTCGTCGATAGTCCGTAGGACTTTAAGCTCAATAGAAAACTGCAAACTTACAAGGCCTTTCTTGTCCGTAGGACATTAACCCTTTTGATTTGGTTAAAGCCCCAACGGGCTATGACTAACCGGGTTCGCCCATTTCTACTGAGCTTAATTCCCTAGGGGAAAATCTGTTGCTGTTATAAAATCTGTCATTGACACGACAGAAAACATCTCCCAAAACGACGATGCATGTCTAACTAAAAACACTTTAAATTTTCAATTGTCCATTCTCCATTGCCCTCGCCCAAATGCCGTTTGCTAAAGCGAATTTCATCTTATCAGAATTTTTTGTAACTTATTTGTCCCTTTTTTCATCACCCCAAAAAATTCCGGTTATGCGAACAGGTTTCTACGCTACTGTGCTGTTGGTTATAGCCTTTAATTATGTTTCAGCACAGAGCCAACCCGACAGATTTGCTTATGTATTTACAGACAGCATTCAAGCTGGTAAAAACTGGACCTCGCTCAGAAAACTAGATCTTAAAACTGGTGAATTTAGCAATGTGCTAATTAAAGGCGCAGACAAGAAAATAGTTCTTTTGGATGCCGCAACCCGCAAGTCAATAGCCTTTTCGCAAAGCAGCGCTAATGATACAACCAATGCCAGTGCCGCATTTGCAACAGGCGTTGCCGCAGCTGCAATTGATCGTAAAAATAACCGGTTGTATTTCGCGCCGATGGTAGTTGATCAGCTCAGGTATCTCGATTTGAATATGATGAAAGTATATTGCGTTACTACCGAAAATTTTACCAAGACAAAATGTAACACAGGAAATCCAATTGCCAGGATGATCATTACCAATGATGGTTATGGATATATGATCACCAATGATGCAAAACATTTGGTGAGGTTCACCACCACAAGAAAGCCTTCGATAACAGATCTCGGCGCGTTGACAGATGATTCTACAAACAAGGCAATGACGATCTTTAATTTCCCTGTTACCGCCGGCGGAGATATGGTTGCTGATGCTGACAACAATCTTTACTTGTTTACCCCGACCAATAGGATCTATAAAATAGATGTAAAGACGAGGGTTACAAAGTATATCACGACTATAAAAGGATTGCAGGGCAATTTCATTACCAACGGAGCGGCGGTTGACGTCAATGGAAATGTATTAATCAGCAGTTCAATAAATAACGAAGCCTACTATGTTGTTGATCCTAAAACCTGGACCGCGACCGCATTTAAATCAAAAAATGGCGTTTACAGAAGTTCAGATATGGCAACTGCTAACATTTTGTTTGCCAGTAACAAGGCTGCTGAAATTAAAAGTGTAGTCAAAAATGAAGTTGTATCCGGTAGCATCAACGTCTACCCCAATCCTGTTGCAAACAACCGGATTACTGTAAGATTAATGGACATTAAGCCGGGGAAATATAATTTCTATCTGTTCGATATGCAGGGCGCCAAAGTAATGAACAGTAAAATAACTGTTACGCGAAGTGACCAAACAGAGGTGATTAATTTTGATCGTTATTATCCCCAGGGAACATACTTTGTAAAAGTTGTGGGCAAGAACAGTAATAATAGCTACAACACCAAAATACTTGTTCAGTAAGCGTTAAACCAATATAATAACTCAGCAACAAAACCCTTCGAGTGAAGGGCTTTGTTTTTTGGCTTAAAATAATGTTTCCTATTTAAGCAATTGTTGAATAATCTCATCATCTTTTTTGAAAACTGCCAGTTCAAATTTTCCTGTTGTTGCATTTTTCTCAAAGGAAGCTCCGGTTGTAACCTTTGTGATAACGCCTTCATTGTTTACAAAAAAGTTAACAGGGTAGGTGTCAATGCCCAGCTGCTCAAAATAGGAGCCACTATTTGGAATAATAATATAGTTTAGCCGTTTTCGCTTGAAAACTTTCATTATTTCTTTTTTATTCTCAGGTGCAAAAGCAATAAACTTAACCTTCTTTTCTGCATATTGGGCTTTCAGTTTGTTTAGGTCATCAAACTCTGCTTTACACGGCCCACAGGTTGTCGACCAGAAATTGATATGAACAATATATCCTGATAGATTGGCAGAGCTAATGTTATTGCCGTCGAGATCTTTAAAAATAAAATCAGGTAGCTTCTTGTTCACTAATTTGTCGAATGACGCAGTATACGGAGGCCTTATATGGCCTGACGAGTCAATTGGGGCTTTTTGAAAATTATAATTGACAATCGTAGTATCATGTTGCTGATACTTTGAAATAATACTTACAGCATAACCAGAATTAAATAATGAATCAATAAAAGCCCGATTGCTTAATACGTTAGTCGATACGTTTTTGTAAAGGGTAATTTTTTCGGGCTGCTGGCTGTTGCTTACTAGAGCACATGCCATTACCGATAAGACAGATAAACTCTTTTTAAACTTCATGAAATTGTTGCTTTGGTATAAAAGGTTTTAAACAGGTTAGCGATAAAGATGCCTGTTTTTGAGCATGTAAAAAAGCTTTTAATTCTTAATGTTTTAATAAAGTAATGGAGGTCTCATTGTCGCTGCTATTCTGATTTGAAAAACATCAAATATTTTCCTTCCCTTTCATAAATGCTTTCAATAGGTCAATAGGAACAGGGAAGATAGTAGTAGAATTTTTTTCCGTGGCAATTTCTCTCAACGTTTGTAAATAACGAAGTGTTAAGGCACTGGGTTCTTCGCTTAGTATTTTTGCTGCTTCGGCTAAACGTTGCGAAGCCTGGAATTCACCCTCTGCAGCAATTATTTTTGAACGGCGCTCACGTTCAGCTTCTGCCTGCTTAGCCATTGCACGCTGCATTTCTGTGGGAAGATCTATTTGTTTTACTTCTACATTTGAAACCTTTATACCCCACGGTTCCGTATTGGCATCAATGATCTGTTGCAGTTTATGATTGATTTTTTCCCGTTGAGACAGCAGATCATCCAGGTCTGATTGTCCAAGTACACTACGAAGTGTAGTTTGGGATATTTGTGAAGTTGCGGCAAGATAGTTTTCTACCTGTACAATGGCGTTTTGCGGCTCAAGCACGCGGAAGTAGACGACAGCATTTACTTTTATAGAAACATTATCCTGTGTTATTATATCCTGTGAAGGCACATCCAACACTACAGTACGTAAACTTACGCGTACCATTTTGTCAATAATCGGAATCAGTAAGATAAGGCCAGGCCCTTTTACACGGATTAGTCGCCCCAACCGGAAGATAACCCCGCGCTCATATTCCCGCAAAATACGAATGGCATTGAACAAAACAATGATGACAAAAAATACAATAACGGTAAATGATATAGGTAACTGTTGCATAGTATATTTAATATGTGTTTAGCTTTGAATAGCTTCAACAAAAAGTTTGAAATTTTTTCTGCTTATCACCCTCACTTTTTCATTTTTATTAATTGTACCGCCTGTTGACTCTGCGTTCCATATTTCGCCATGTATTAAAATTGTTCCAACCGGATCAAGCGTTTCAAGTGACGAACCGGTAAGTCCAATCAGTGCGTCAATGCCTGTAACAGGTTTGGTACGTTGTGCTTTAAGTCCCAGTCCTATTATCAGAAGAAAGAAAAGCGCCGAAACTGAAACCGCGCTGATGATCACACTGAGAGAAATTTTTCCCACGGCCCCGGCATCTTGCCGAATCAACATCATAGAGCCCAGCAACATGGAAATAATACCACTGATGGCCAGCAATCCATGGCTGACAATTTTGATCTCTAAAAGAAACAGAACAACCGCAAAAACAATTAAAGCCAGTCCTGCATAATTAACCGGTAATGTGTGCAGCGAATAAAAGGCCAGGATGAGGCTGATAACACCAATTATACCCGGAAGAATTGCGCCCGGGCTGTATAGTTCAAACATAATCCCGTAAAATCCCAGCATCATCAGCATATACGCAATGTTTGGGTCGCTGATGATGTTGAGCATTTTTTCAACAAAAGTCATATCATCTTCCTGTATGCGTGCTGTTCTCGTTTTAAGTATAACAGAACCGCTGCTTACTTCTACCATTTTGCCGTCAATAAGTGTCAATAATGCCTTGTCATTGTCTGCAATAAGATCAATTACCTGGTAATTAAGTGCCTCCGTAGCGGTAATGGAAAGGCTTTTTCGAACGGATGCCTCCGCCCATTTCTCGTCGCGTTTTCTTTTTTCTGCAATCGTGCGGATAAAAGCCGCTGCATCATTTGTGAGTTTTTCTGACATTATAGGGTCAACTGTTCCCTGCATATCTACCGGGTGTGCAGCGCCTATGTTTGTACCTGGTGCCATCGCTGCAATGTGAGCCGCAAGCGTGATGAATACACCGGCCGAACCTGCACGTGCGCCTGGCGGAGAAACATACACTACAACCGGAACCGGTGATTCCATAATATCGCTGACTATTACACGGGTTGATTTAAGAAGACCGCCAGGTGTATTTAGATGAATAAGAAGACAAGTTGCTTTCTCATTTTTGGCTTTCTCAATGCTTCGGTGAATGAAAGCCGCTGTGGCAGGATTAATATTCGCGTCCAGTTTTATTGATACAACAATTTGTGTCGTAGCCAGAAGTGGCGTCAGAAGGAGACAAACAAAATATAAGATAAGCTGTTTCACAAAATTTCTTTTGAACCTGCAACTCAAATCATTGTGGTACTAAGGAAACCAGTCTTTCGACAAAACCGCTCTATACATGTAATTTACTGAAAAGGACAGGGATTTGCAATTTTTTAGCGCAGGTACGGTGTTAAAACCGGGCCTGGGATTTGAAATTTAAAATTTGAGATTTGAAATGTGGAAACCTTAGCTTGTTTGGAATGTGATTGAGGTGCTATCATAAACGATTTAAAGAATTTAATATATAATGAGAAGTCCGTCATTAACAATCTCAAATCTCAAATTTCAAACTCAAATTCCCATCTTCATCCCAAATCACAATTTCTGCAAACGTTTGGGTAAAATCTGAATGCTATAATTACTTATCTTCATAGCTTGTTTTTTGACGACGATTGTAAGGGCTGTAAAACCACGCTGCTTTGAAAAACATTACCGTAAGTGGTCTACCCCCCGTGTATTAGAAAGAATCAACTTCTGAAAAAAAATCAACATGATGCCAAACCAACGTTCGAGAAGGGCATTCCTAAGGAATTCATTTGGCGCCCTTGCTGCTTTTTCCATTGTTCCCCGTCATGTGTTGGGGAGAGGCTACATAGCACCCAGTGATCAGCTTACCAAAGCCATAGTTGGCGTTGGTGGTATGGGCCGCGGTCATATTCCTTATGCGGGAACCCGCGTTGTCGCAATTTGCGATGTGGACAAAAATCACTTGAAACAAGGGCTTGACCTTTTAGGCGGTCCCGGTAAAGGAGTAAAAACGTTCTCCGATTACAGGGAATTGATCACGCTTCCTGAAGTGGATATTGTGCACGTGGCTACGCCGCCGCACTGGCACGGTATCATTGCCGCAGATGCCGCCCGGGCAGGTAAAGACGTATGGTGCGAGAAACCTATGACTGCAACCATAGGAGAGGGCAAGAAGCTGGTTGAAGCTATTCAGCAAAATGGACGGATCTTCAGGCTGAATACCTGGTTCCGTTTCTCTGATATTTTTTATGGTATGGGTACCACAGTCCGGCCAATTAAAAAACTGGTAGACAGTGGGCTTCTCGGATGGCCTTTGAAAGTAACCGTTAGCAAGCATACCGGTTTTGACTGGAAGTTTTATTGGGTGGGTAAAACCAACCTGCAGGAAATGCCGGTTCCTGCCGAACTTGACTACGATATGTGGCTCGGCCCCGCACCTTACAAACCTTACAACCCGCACAGGGTTCACCAGACTTTCCGCGGTTACTGGGATTATGATGGCGGTGGCCTTGGTGATATGGGACAGCACTATATAGATCCTATTCAGTATTTCTTAGGCAAAGACAACACAAGCCCTGTATCCGTTGAGATAGACGCGCCTCAGCAACATCCTGATGCAGTGGGTACATGGCGCCGGATTACGTATACATATGATGATGGTTGCCAGATCATTTTAGATGGAGAGGGAAGGGATGTAAATGCAGCATATATAGAAGGTCCGCAAGGAAAATTATATCCTGGCTTTAAGTCAACTATTCCTGACCTGGAAAAGAAACTTGCAGCCTTCCCCGAGCCTGTGCCGCAGGTAACAGATTTTGTGGAAGCTGTAAAAAGAAGACAAAAATTTGCGTTGAATGAAGAGAATGGCCATCGCTCCGCCACAATTGTTAACATGGGTAAAGTTGCACTGAAACTGGGCAGGTCATTAAAATTTGATCCGGTTAAACAGGAGTTTCTAGATGATGCAGCAGCCAATGCACTTATGTGGCAGCCTATGCGTGGACCGTGGACAATTTAATTTACAATGACACTTCCTGTTAGGCGAAGCCATCTATGCAGGATAAATTGAAAATGATTTCGGGACTGAAAGGGCGATGGTTACCTAAAACCTGTTACCTGAAACCTGATACCTTACAACACAAACGAATGAAAAAGATTATAGGTTCTTTGCTTTTTATAAGCACATTAATGGCAGTGCAGGCGCAAACTGACCAGCGCACTGCTACTACAAAAATTGCAGATGTACTTGCAAAAGCACCAGCTTTAAACGCACCGCAGCTAAATGCGAACATGACGATTATTTCGGGCATTGGCGAAGCTGGTGTACGTGAAATGGTCGGCATGTTGTCACCCACAGGAAAGGGCGACAATACCAACCTGGAGTACACCATTAACAGTTACTCTTATTATGTAGTTCAAAAAGGTAAAGAAAAGGAGCGCGTTGCTGCTGAAAAAGCGTATGTAAGTGCATTGCAAAAAATAGCGGACAAGGAAAACAAAGCTTTTTTAATAAGGCAATTGCAGACCGTTGGTAGTGATTATTCAGTGAATACATTAAAAGGTTATTTGCAGGATGACAGGCTATGTGATGATGCAGCCAGGGCGTTGGTAAAAATAAACACGCCAAACGCTGGCAAAGCATTGTTAGCTGCATTGGCTGGCTCAAACGGTAAGAGAAAAATTACGATTGTAGAAGCGCTCGGCGAGTTAAAAGTTAAAGAAGCAGTTCCGCAAATAACAAAACTTGCATCCAACTCCGATGTTAAACTGGAGAAAGTAAGTTTGTTCGCACTGGCCTCAATTGCAGATCCTTCATCTTCGGCTGTATTGAGCAATGCTGCTAAAAAGGCCGGCTACACTTTTGAGCCGACCAATGCAACATCTGCCTATGTTCTTTACATAGAACAGCTTGCAAAAAATGGAAAAACAGCCCAGGCAAAAGAATTGGCCCAGGCTTTGAATAAAACCGCCACACAGGTTCAGACAAGATCTTCTGCATTACAATTAATTGCGCAGATAGATGGAGAGAAAAGCACTCCAGTGCTAATTGAAGCGATGAATGATGAAAACAGTGCATACAGAATTGCTGCGCTGAAATCAGCAGGAAAACTCATTAATGATAACACAGCAAACCTATGGTTGCAGAAATTGAGCAGCAGCAATGGTGCAGTTAAAGCTGAAATCATTACCATGCTTGGCAATGCCAAAGCTACAGCTGCGTTGCCGGCAGTTCAACAGGCTATTACGGATCAGGATGCTGCAGTGCGTACTGCTGCCATTACTGCTGCCGGAAAAATAGGCAATGAAGCTGTATTGCCATCATTACTTACCGCATTGAAAAGTGCATCACCTGCAGATATCGAAACGATCAAAGGATCTTTGATGACGTTGAAGGGTGACGGCGTTGCGGCAGCAATTGCGAAAGCATTACCTACAGTAAACGGTTCTGCAAAGGCAGCTTTGATAGATGTACTGGCTGCACGCAGTTATAGTGCTTCTACCAACGATTTTCTGGCCCTCGCGAACGATAATGATCAGGCTGTTGCTGCAGCAGCGGCAAAGGGCTTACAATCTGTTGTAAGCGCAGATAATCTTTCTCAATTATTCCCGTTACTTACTTCATCCACAAATCAGCAGAAAACAACTGCGATTCAGGATGCGATCGTAACTGCATTGGGCGGACTGAAAGATGTGAATCAGAGAGATGCACTTGTTCAGGCACAGCTGAGCAAAGCTCCGGCAGACAAACAACCTTTGTTTTACGACATCATGGCGAAAACAGGCGGAAGCAGCAGCATTCAGGCGCTTTCTGCTGCATTTGCTTCTGGTAACGATAATACTAAGAAAGCTGTTGCGGATGCATTGTCAACCTGGAAGGATCCAAAATCTTCTGAAGCTTTATTCAAAGCTTGCATGGCAATGAACGGCACATCATATTTTGAAACGGCATTAAACGGTTATATCAAACTGGCAAACGACGTATCTTTCACTAAAGATCAGAAATTACTGATGCTCCGCAGAGCAATGGATGTAAGTAAAAGCAATACACAAAAAGCGCATATTCTTCAGGAAGCGTCATCTTGCAAAACATTCCTGGCACTTGTTTTTGCCGGAAAATACCTTGATGATTCAGCATTGCAAAGTGAAGCTGCAATGACTGTGATGAATATAGCCCTGGCTAATCCTGAATGGAATGGCGATGTGGTTAAGCAATTATTGCAGAAAGCATCTCCATTGTTAAAAGGACAGGATAGTGACTACCAGCGCCAGGCAATAGCTAAACGTCTTTCTGAAATGCCTGCTGGCGAAGGTTTTGTTCCGCTGTTTAACGGCAAGGATCTAACCGGATGGAAAGGCCTGGTTGCAAATCCGATCAAGCGCGCATCTATGGATAATGCTACGCTTACCACTGAACAGGCAAAGGCCGACGACGTAATGCGCAAAGGCTGGACCGTTAGTAATGGTGAGCTCGTTTTCCAGGGGCAGGGCGATAATCTCGCTACTGTTAAAAAATATGGCGACATAGAAATGTTCGTTGACTGGAAAATTCAAAGCAAAGGTGACGCAGGAATTTATCTTCGCGGCACACCGCAAGTACAGATATGGGATACTTCCCGCACAGATGTTGGTGCAGAGGTAGGATCCGGCGGTCTGTATAACAACACGACCAATCCAAGTAAGCCGCTTCATTTGGCCGATAATGCGATAGGTGAGTGGAACACGTTCCATATTGTTATGAAAGGTGACCATGTTACGGTTTACCTGAATGGAGTTTTAGTGGTTGACAATGTTCCGCTCGAAAACTATTGGGACAGAAAAATGCCTCTTTTCCCACAAGAGCAGATTGAATTGCAGGCTCATGGCACCATAGTTAACTACCGCGACATTTATGTTCGTGAATTGCCGACTGTTAAACCATTTGAACTGGGCAGCGATGAAAAGAAAGAAGGGTACAAAGTACTGTTTGATGGGACAAATCTTGACGAGTGGACCGGCAATAAACAAAGTTATGTGGTAGAAGACGGCAATATCGTGGTTAAACCCAACGGCGGCAGCGGCGGAAACCTCTATACAAAAGACGAGTATAAAGATTTTATCTACCGTTTCGAATTTCAGCTTACCCCGGGAGCCAACAATGGCATCGGTATCCGCGCACCGTTAGAAGGCGATGCGGCTTATAAGGGTATGGAAATACAGGTGTTGGATAATGATGCTGATATTTATAAAAACCTGCATGAATACCAATACCATGGTTCTGTTTATGGTGTAATACCTGCAAAACGTGGTTACCTGAAGCCGTTGGGTGAATGGAACAGCGAAGAAATTGCAGTTAAAGGCAACAAGATCAAAGTAACCCTTAACGGTGTTGTTATTGTTGACGGTGACATTACGGATGCTATCAAAAATGGTACGTTGGATCATAAAGAACATCCGGGATTAAAAAATGAAACCGGGCATATTGGCTTCCTGGGACACGGTGACGTAGTTCGTTTCAGAAACATCAGGATAAAGGATTTAGGTAAATAAAGAATTTTCTCAGTTTTTCAAAGGAGCTGAATGAAAGCCGCAGGTTGATTTTGCCTTAAATGGTTAAAATCGGCTTGCGGTTTTTTATTGCAGTAAATTTGTATGAAGTTTGTATCTGTTATAGAAATATCCGTCTTCTTGAAGACAGAACGATTCTCTAAACAATAAAATACTAAAGCATGAAAAAGGTTCTTTTATCAATCCTGATGTTCATAGCAGTTAGTGGAGCTTTTGCCCAACTAAGAAAAATACCTGCCGAGGTAACAAATGCGTTAAAAGAAAAATTTCCTAAGGCCGAGGATGTAAGCTGGAAAGATAATTTAACAAGCTGGACGGCAAAATTCACCAACGACGGAATCAAGACCAGTGCTTATTTTACCGGAAAGGGTGAGTGGAAGGAAACTGATAAGGAGTTAAAATATGATAGCATTCCCGAGGTTGTAAAAGATGGATTTAAGAAGAGTAAATATAATGACTGGACACCCGGCTCAGTTCTTTCCATTGAAAAGAAAGATAAGGGACTACAATACAGAGTATATGCTGAGAAAAGTTCTGTATTTCAAAAAGCCTATTTATATTTTGATGAGAAAGGCGCTTTGCTGAGAGAAGCGCCAGGCCTTTAACGATAGTATAGGAGCAGTAAAGTGAGAACTTACTGCTCCTTTTTATTTTTAGTTTGATTTTTCGGAGCTGCTGTTTTCCTGCCCGCTTCTTTCAGTGCTTTATCTATCAGCCATTCCAACTGACCATTTACACTTCTGAACTCATCTGCTGCCCATTTTTCGAGCGTAGAAAAAGTCTCTTCATCTATTCTTAATACAAATGTTTTTTTGGATTGACTCATACTCCAATATTAACCGCACATTATTGATATAAGGTACCTGTATTCAGTACCGGTGTTGCTGCTTTCTCACCGCATAATACCACCATCAAATTACTAACCATTGTCGCTTTTTTATCTTCATCCAGCTGAACAATTTCTTTTCTGGATAGTTGCTCAAGTGCGAGTTCAACCATGCCTACAGCGCCTTCAACAATTTTAAACCTTGCAGCTACGATTGCTGAAGCCTGCTGTCTTTGTAACATAGCGCCGGCAATTTCCGGTGCATAGGCTAAATGGCTGATCCGTGCCTCTTTAATGATAATGCCGGCTGGAGCCAGGCGTTCATTCAGTTCCTGTTCCAGCATGTCAACAACCTTGTCACCGCCATCCCGTAAAGTAATAGTAGCAGTTTCATCTTCCATATTATCATAGGGGCAACTTGTGGCCAGGTGTCTGACTGCAGCTTCACTCTGTATTTGCACATACTGCTGATAATCGGCGACGTCAAAGCCTGCCTTGTAAGTATCCTGTACCTGCCATACAATTACAGAAGCAATTTCAATGGGATTACCCATCTTATCATTTACTTTCAATTGCTGACCATTCAGGTTCTGGGCTCTTAAAGAAATTTTATAGGTAGTATAAAATGGATTTACCCACTGCAAACCATTGGTCTTGATGGTACCAACGTATTTCCCGAAAAACACGCACACAAGCGAATGATTGGGATTAACAATTTTTAATCCTTTAGTAAGAAAGACAAATAATACAATTAGTAGAATGCCGATAATTATTAATGCGGAGTTGCTTTCGTTACCAGGACCAACACCTTTTGTTATAAATGCTAATCCGGCAACAAAACTGATAATGGCCATCAGAAGTGCCATAAATCCGGTCATGGGTTTAATGATCTTTTCCATAATATTTGTTTTGATATCATAATGATATCAAATCTACAAACAAAAATGAATTAGTCAAATGGTTTTAAAAAAAGATTTTACAGCCTGCCGGTATGCAATCCGGTGAACAAATAACAGATTTCGTCGACGCATTGCCTGTTAAAACGGACAATCACTTTATTGAAAGAGATCAATTGGTTGTTGGCGCTCATTCGCACAAACCTGTCCGGCAACCGAACAATGGCGATCAGCATGGCTATTTGGTCAGGGCGAAATTTGTTAGTCGCGTGTGATGTCCTTTTCCGCCAGCCTTGAATCAGAACTCGCCGTTGGCATGCAGGTACGCCAATGTGCTGAGTACTAACAACAGATTGCGCTGATGCAGTTTGTTTTTTAGAAGTGAGAATTTATCCTAATGGCTTTAATTTGTTGTTTGGTGCTCTCCGCTGGAAATTAAGATCAACAGAAAATTAATTAAAATCTGCTGGACATAACTTATCCAACCGCATTGTAATGGGTATTAATTATGAATAACATGTCCCAGGAATCTCTATTGCTTTTGCAAAATAGTAGTTGAACGGGCCTGGGTTGATTGGTTAAATTGATAGCCCTGTACATCTTTTATTCCCGACTCGTTAATAAAGGAAGTAATGTACAATTTGTCACCCTCTAATTTAAACTTTCCACCGCTTGGCTTTGAAGCAGTAGGCGTGGAAGAGGCAGAAGCATCCACAAAAAAAGAACCTGAAGAAAAATAAATGGAATCAGTTCCTATTACTTCGTAAGGGACAACGGAACTAACGGGTGGTGTCGACAATTGCAAAGGTGATGTGACGGAATCCTGCAAAATTCCATTTATATAAATATATCCTTTCATTGTAGCATCAATCGTGTAAGCAATGTTATTGGTGGCGATGGTTGTAGCATCAAATTTCACCGTGCCCTTATTGTCTTTTGAAATGTAATGAGTTAGCGAGACAGTTTTTTCATTGTCATCTCCGTCTTTTGTTTCCATAGACACAACGCTTTCAAGTTCTACTGAAATCAGTTTATAGTTGCCCGCGAGGCCACGGGTTGCGGCTGTTGCAGGAGGATTTTCACTGACTTCTTTCTGACAACCAATAAAAAAAATGCTTGCAAAGAGAATGAGTACGGCAGTAGTAAGTTTTGACATAAGGGTCATTTTCAAATTAAGTAAAGCAAAAAAAGGGATTTTTTCGATTAAAATCGGTAGCCGCAGTTTATTTTTTCTTTACGTTAATTCATTAAACTTAAAAAGAGCAGAGGTTTTGTTTGAAAGAGATGATCTGGTTGTTGGAGCCTTTGGCGCACAGCCATTATTCACACCGAATGACGGCCGGCAGCTTGCAATTCCACCAGGAGGACGTTTACTAATCGTGTGTAAAAAAGAAAAGGCCGGCATTCATCAATGCCAGCCCTGGTTTTTCTGCCTGTTGTTTATGAAGGATTAAAACTCAAATGCTATTTCGCGAAAGGCGCTATCCGCAATGCCATGTTTACAACCCGCCCATCAATAGGCGCCCATAAAGGCTTGTAATCAGGATTTTTCACGCTGCCTGTAAACAAAGATTCGTACCGGCTCTGACGCTCGTCCAACAGGTTTTCACAGTTCAATACCAGGCTCACTTTTGGTCCGAATTTTCTTTCAATCATAGCCGCAATAAACAGGTAGCCCGGTGTATTACTGTCGCCGTCCCTGTACTGACTTCCTGTATACGAACCTTCCAATCCAAATCTCCACTTGCCTTCTTGTTCATATACTACGGTTGCTGCTGCTCTATTGCGCGGCGTTAACGGCATAAACTGGTTTTGAGCAAGATATTTTCTTTCTGCATTAGTATAAGTATAACCGATATAGAATTCCCACGCAGGAATTTTTAACTGGATATAGGTATCAGATCCTTTTGTAACAACCGATTTCGATTCGTTCGAAAAACTCACTTTTCCGGACGCATCTTCATTAGCTACTATTGGATTGTTTATTTGCGTGAGGAAGAACGCCTGGTTAATAAACAGCGTTTTATCATTGCCAAAATCTTTTTTAAAGTTCACTTCAACATTGTAACCGTAAGAACGTTCTGCACTTACATCGGGATTTAAAGGCAGAATATCATAAATACCATAATCTTTTATTTGCGGAGCCAGCGGATTAGGCGTTACATAGCCCATGCCGAAACCGGCTCGGGCTCCCCATGTGTCGTTAAAGCGCTGAAAGATGGCAAGCCTTGGTAACAGGAAGTTTCCATATGTATAATGATGATCGGCGCGCAAACCACCTTCGAGTTTTGTTTTAGGGAGAATTTGCCACGTATCCTGCATAAATGCGCCTGCCGTAGTATTGCTAAATGTTCCTACAGGTGCCGGGGTTGCCGCATCAGGTGTAAAACGGCTGTAGGTAAGGTTTACACCACCGGCAAGGCTGTGTTTGTTCAATCTTGCATTTATGGACAATTCATTGTAATTGTTTATTTGCCCACCGTTGAAAATGTAAGTATTTGTAGTTTCATCCCTGTTGAATATACTTACACTGCTTTTTAACGTTGCAGTTACTTTATTACTGAACCGGTTTTCTGCGATCAGCGTAAATGTATTCCTGTTTATTTTGTTCTTATCAAAATAGGGGTGTGCCGTGTCAGCAGTATTTTTAATGGCAGTCATGTCGCCGCCAATGCGGTTTTCAAAACTACCAGACCAGCCTATTTCAATGGAACTTTTAGATGAAGGATAGATAAACAGCGTGGGATGGATTAACGTACTTTTAGTATTGGGCACATCCGAAAGTCCATCCTTGTCTACGTCTGCTTCTTTCTGAAATGTTTGGCCTGCAAACATGGTAAAACCAATTCTTTTCCACCTTTGTCCATAGTACGCGTTCAGGTTCGTTTCCTTCAGCGTGGTTTGGTTTACTACGAATGACGCATCTGGCAGATAAGTCGGTTTTTTTGAAATAAAGTTGATCAAACCTCCAATTGCGCCGCCTCCATATAAGGTTGAGGCCGATCCTTTAATTAATTCTATTTGTTTAAGGTCAAGCGGCAGGATAGATAGGATACCAAAACCACCGGAGTAACCATCATATAAGGGCATCCCGTCTTTCAATAGTTGGGTGTATTTACCATCAAGCCCCTGTATACGAACGTTGGCATTACCTGTAACTGCAGAGGATTGCTGTATTTGTATGCCACTTACATCTCCCAGTATACTTGCAACATTTCCCGGCTTTAAAGTGCTTTCTTCATTCATCTCTTCCTGCCCAAGTACTTCAACTTTCATGGTTGTATTTTCCATGTGGTCATTGTTTCTTGTGGAAGAAACCACTACAACATCACTTAAAGCATTCTCGTCAGCCTCCATGTAAATCGTGTGAGTGCTTGTATCGGGGATTGTGATTGTTGTAACAAATGGTTTATACCCGGTGTATTTGAATTGCAGTGAGTAAGACCCTGTTGGCAG
Source organism: Danxiaibacter flavus (assembly GCF_041060425.1). Lineage (NCBI taxonomy): Bacteria > Pseudomonadati > Bacteroidota > Chitinophagia > Chitinophagales > Chitinophagaceae > Danxiaibacter > Danxiaibacter flavus. The sequence goes on along the minus strand of NZ_JAULBC010000002.1, from coordinate 533,963 downwards.
ATTGATTTGTACAGCGCCGGTAGTATCGGAAATAGCGTGATATTTGGCACCTGCTGACGTGGCAACTGAAACGTTGGATAACGGTGCTTCATTTGCTTTGTCTTTTACAACAGCCTTAAATACTTCTTGTGCAGATAAAAAACTAAAAGAAAACAGAAGAGCCACAAAGAAGATCGGTTTCATCATATCTTTTTTGTAAAGGAACAAGTTGATTCTGATGGAAATTTGTAGCAACAATTTTACCAGGAAAGTTCAAAAGAATGTATTCCGTTGTTGTAATGGTAGGATATGGCAATATTTGATACGTCACATATTTGTTTGATAATGGCAAGGCCGAGACCGTGATGATCGGTATTAAATTGTGAAGTATAAAAACGGTTAAATATCCGGCTGTTATCAAGGGGGTTGGGTATACCGGAATTGCTGATGATACATTTACCGGCAGAAAGATCCAGCGAAATACAGCCATTTTCATGATTATGCCTGATGCCATTGGCAAGCAGGTTATTGAATAATATTTCACATAAAATAGGGTTGATAGTAATGTGGGCTTCTGCGAGTTTTTGAGCTACTTTCAGGTGCTTGTCAGCAAACAACTCGTCCAGCTCATCTATTTTGTCATGCAGGAAATCACGCAAATTTATATACTCAGTACTATGAAATTGATTGTTTTCAATTTTGGCGAGCAACAATAATGATTGATTCAACCTGCTCATTTTTTGTACAGCATCATAAGCACCCTGCAAATGCCTCAGGTGATGTTCGGTTAATGATTCATCCTGTATCAGCAGATCAAGTTTTGTTCTTATGATTGCCAGTGGCGTTTGTAATTCGTGAGATGCGTTTTCTGTAAACTCTTTCAACAGTGTATATTCTTTGTCTGCATTATCAGTTACTTCCTTGAGCGTTTTATTCATGAAAGCAAACTCATCAAGATTGCTCGGTTCAAACTGCAGCGAGTTATGTTGCCCGAGCTTGAATTTTTTCATCACAGATAGTGTATTGTAAAAGGGTAACCAAAGTCGTTTAAGAACAATACGGTTGATAAGCAAAGTGGCAACCAGGATCAATAATATAGTTGAGAGCGTGATGATGATAATAGATCTTACCAGATCTTCGGTTTCCTCCAATGACTTTACAACTTCTACACGGTACAACCGATTGCTAACCCTTGTTGAAAATATAAGTTGCCTTCCATTTTTTGAGCCGTGATCACCATTGCTATCCATACGCACATCAATGAACTTTCTTTTGCTCAGCGGTCTGTCAATCGGAGTGAACGATGATTTCTGATTGGTTAGCTGCATAGGTTCTGGTAGCTTGCCATGTTCAGCTATGTATGCCTCGATTTCCCTTTGTTCTATTTTCAGACTATTATCAACTTCATTCAATAAAACATAATACAGCAAAACAGAGAACGCAAAACTTGATAGCATAAATATGCCTATCGTTATACCAAGGTTAATGCGGTTGTATTTTGTAAATAGCTTCACCTTATTAGTTGTACGTTGTAAATAATACGTTTTACGTTTAAGCCTTTGTATTCTTTGTGCACCTTAGCGCCTTAGTGTCTTCGTGCCCGCCCGTGCCGGATCGGACGGGGCAAAAAAAAACGCTGTGTTTCCTTGTGTTGTCTGTGCCTCCGTGGTTTTTAAACACTAAACTTATACCCCATACCATAAATACTCTTTATCCTGTCTTCACTACCAGCAGCAATAAGCTTCTTCCTCAGATTTTTAATATGCGTGTAAATAAAATCATAGTTGTCGGCCAGGTCCATATTGTCACCCCACAAATGTTCAGCAATGGCATTTTTACTGATCACTTTATTCTTGTTGCTTACAAAATAAAGCAGCAGGTCGTATTCTTTTTGTGTCAGGTCTAAAAGAACATCGTCTACTTTAACTGTCTTTCCCGTCAGGTCAAGAGAAATATTATCGATCTGTATGGAGTTCTTTCCATCAAAGGACTTTCGCCTGATAATGGCAGTGATTCTTGCCATTAATTCCGGCAGGTGAAACGGTTTGGTAAGATAATCGTCAGCTCCGGATATAAGGCCGTTAACCTTATCATCAAGAGAATTTCTCGCGGATATGATCAATACACCATCCGGCTTGTTATTAGCTTTCAACTCTTTTAAAATGTCCAACCCACTGCCGCCCGGCAGCCCTATATCAAGCACAATGCAAGCATAGTCATAAATGGATATTTTATCCATGGCTTCATGAAAATCAACTGCGATTTCACACACAAACCGCTCACTGTTCAGATAAGTGTAAATACTGTTACTCAGCTCAGGTTCATCTTCTATGATAAGGATCTTCATGCTTATTAATTGATTTTGCCACCGCTTCTTAGAGACAAAAATGCAATAGAAATCTGAAGTAATTCTAAAGATTAACTTTTGCGTATAAGTAAGGTCTCGGTCGAGCCAAGGTTTTTTTATAAACAACTGATAAAGCCTGAGCCCAAAACCTAAAGCTGACTGAAGCGAAAGTTTTTAAACCATTTAAGAAATATAAGAGAAAAAAGCACTTTTACCTGGGATAATAATAACGCTTGAACCACAATATATTTACTTAACCAGCCCGAACCTTCACCATTGACCATTGACTATTCACTAGCTGCGTATAAGAGACCTAAGTAAGCCGGAAATTTCTTTTGCATTGTTCATGATCATCAGATGTGTACCTCCTTCAATTGTATAATCTGCCTTAACATACGAGTAGGGCAGAAGCTTGTCCCCTGTACCATGGATATGGGTAACGTTAGGCGGCACTATGTTATTTTTCCAGTTGAGAACCGCATCAACGGCCCAAAGGTTGAAGTCAACATCCGCATCGTTGAGCAGGTTATTTAAGACGAGCATTTCTTTTCGGGACCTCGCATTCATAAATAGCCTGCATAGCGGTTTACTGACAGCCTTCGCAAATTTGGCCGGGACAAACTTATACAACGGAAATTTGCGCCACATTCTTAAATAAAACGGTATTTCTTTATGATGCTTGGCGCTTGATATAAGAATAGCTTTTGCTGATGGATTAACTGACGCTATTTCAGTGGCAAGCATTCCGCCAAAGGACAGCCCGACGATCACGGGTGCTGGTTCTTTTATCAATGCACCAATTCGCCCGGCATAAGAAGGTAATGTTTCCTCTTCATCCTCGGGTTTAATCCAGGGAATAAAAACCGGAGTGCAAAAATCGAGTTGCAGAAAGCTAAAAGCCCTTTCATCCGCTCCTAATCCGGAAAGAAAATATACATTCATTTAATTAAGGTAGCTAAAAATAAGGGCATAAAAAAAGCATCAAGGATTTGTGATCTGCTATTTTTAATTGCTTAACTTTTGCAAATCTCCCCGATGCTTTCGTGAGATGATCTTCATTTTGTTTAGAAATGCTTTTCATCTCTTTTGTACCTCTAAGATACATTAGTAATACTGTGTTTGCCAAATTTTGCAGGTCTACGTTTTGCACGCTTTATGCACTATTTTATGCACATTTGGCCAATACATTTTAGGCTATTTTAACCAGGTAATAATTCTTTTTTCCTTTTTGAACCAACAGAAAAGTATTATGTAAAAGCATATCTGTAGAGATCACAGTTTGAAGATCTTCTATCTTCTTCCTGTTAATGCTTACTCCTCCGTTCTGAAGCATCTTACGGGCTTCTCCCTTGCTTGGAAAAATGCCTGAATCGGCAAGAAAACTGATCACGTCGATACCTGCATCGATTTTTGATGCCTCAAAATCAAATTTAACCACACCCTCCATGTTTTCCAGGTCTTCAATACTCAGGCTTTCAGCTGGTGCACTTTGATTGGCAAACAGTTTTTCTGTTGTTTCAATGGCTTTATTGTATTCTTCTTCGCCGTGAACAAAGCAGGTGATTTCCTTTGCCAAAGTTTTCTGCAAAAGCCTTGCACCTGCATTGGTTTCATGTTGCGCTATCAATGCGTATATTTCATCTTTGGTTAAGAAGGTGAATATTTTAATCCATTTTTTTGCATCTTCATCAGCGGCGTTTAGCCAGAACTGGTAAAACTGGTAAGGGGTTGTGCGAACAGGATCCAGCCAAACATTTCCTTTTTCTGTTTTGCCAAACTTTCCGCCATCGCTTTTAGTCAGAAGAGGGCAAGTGAAAGCAAAAGCTTCGCCGCCTGCTTTTCTGCGGATCAGCTCGGTGCCTGTTGTAATGTTTCCCCATTGGTCACTTCCACCCATCTGCAGTTTACAGTTATGGTGTTGGTAAAGCCAATAAAAATCATAGCCCTGCATTAGCTGGTATGCAAATTCAGTATAGCTGATGCCTGTATCGCCCTCAATTCTTTTTTTAACGCTGTCCTTGGCCATCATATAGTTAACAGTAATATGCTTACCGGTATCGCGCAAAAAGTCAATAAAGGAGATCGTTTTAAACCAGTCATAGTTGTTCACCATAACTGCGGCATTCGCTTTATTGGTATCAAAGTCCAGGTATTTAACCAGTTGATTATGTATACCTGCAACATTTTTTTGCAATTGTTCTTCGCTCAGCAGGTTTCTTTCTTCGCTCTTCATAGATGGGTCACCAATCATACCGGTTGCCCCGCCAACAAGTGCAAAAGGTTTGTGACCTGCGCGTTGCAGGTGAACCAACAGTAAAATAGGTACCAGGCTTCCAATATGTAAACTGTCTGCAGTAGGATCAAAGCCAATATATGCTGACGTCATTTCTTTATTCAATTGTTCTTCGGTTCCAGGCATCATGTCTTGTATCATGCCTCTCCAGCGTAGTTCGTCTACCAGGTTCATAGCAAAAATTTGCGCAAAAGTAAGGAATACTGCAAACGAGAATGGTAAAACCCAGCGCCATTGTTAAGGAAATTGGGTCAGAATGGCGGCAATGCGCCTCCGTTGCTTACCTTTGCGCCTTCGTATTAAGAAACTTTGCATCATGAAAAGAGTTGGAATTGGTACAAGAGTGTTGAATTTCCTCGTTGATACAGTGCTCCTCGCGTTGATAGCTTATGGCGTTTATCGCGTGGATGTGTTTTATGCCATGTATTATAAAGCCTTTTTCATGCCCTATTACCTGTGGTTTGATGCAACGCTGGTGGTCTATTATACCTTTTTTGAATATATTTTCAAGCGCACACCGGGTAAATGGTTGTCTTATACCAAAGTTGTCACCAATAACGGCGGTAAACCCTCTTTTTTGCAGGTATTGATCAGGTCACTTGTTCGCCTCACAGTAATAGATTGCTTCTTTTTCCCTTTCCTTGAAAAGACGTTGCATGACTACCTGAGCAAGACGGAAGTGGTTGAAGTGTAACAAGGTACGATGTACGATGTTAGGTGCCCGCGCGTACCGACGGCACGTTCGGGCGGATGCGATGTTAGATGTGCGATCGATAAATTTTAATTTTGTGAGCTTTTAACGAGAATAATTATGGCAAAGATTGGTATTAATATAGCAACAGGTAGTTTGCAACAGGCAGAAATGATCGTGGGTATTGATTTGGGCACGACAAACAGCCTCGTTGCAATTATACATCCGGAAGATAAAAAGCCCCGCGCATTAAAAGAACACAATACGAGTAGTCTTGTGCCAAGTGTTGTGCATTTTGATGAGCGTAGTGAAGCGATTGTGGGAGAGGAGGCGAAGAACTTCCTGGAAAGTGATCCGCAGAACACCATCTTCAGTGCGAAAAGATTAATGGGCAAGAGCTATAACGATGTGAAAGAGCATGCTGATTTCTTTACTTACAAGGTAATTGATGATGATACTGACAGGCTGGTAAAAGTACAGGTGGGCGATAAATTTTATTCGCCAATAGATCTTTCTTCACTTATCCTGAAAGAATTAAAACAAAGGGCTGAACATATTCTCAAAACACCGGTTAGCAAAGCTGTTATCACTGTTCCGGCTTATTTCAATGATGCTCAAAGGCAGGCCACGCGCGATGCTGGTAAACTTGCCGGGTTAGATGTGTTACGCATTATCAACGAACCTACAGCTGCCAGCCTTGCATATGGTCTTGGCCTGGATAAAGAAGAAGAAAAAACAATTGCAGTATATGATCTGGGAGGAGGGACTTTTGATATATCTATCCTGAAGATAACAGGCGGAATATTTGAAGTTCTGAGCACCAATGGCAATACATATTTAGGTGGTGATGACTTTGATCGCGCTATTGTGAATTATTGGCTTAAGCAATATGAGATCTCTCACGACGAGTTGCGCATGAATAAACAGTTGGCGCAGGGATTGAGACTGAGAGCAGAGGAAGCTAAAAAGCAATTGAGTGGTCATGAACATTTTGAAGCCGATTTTAACGGGCATAAATTAAGCATTTCCAGGTCTACCTTCGAGGAGTTGATTCATGGCCTGGTGGATGAAACCATTCAATGCTGCACAAATGCACTGAAAGATGCAGAACTGAAGCCCTCAGAAATTGATGCGGTGGTAATGGTGGGAGGCAGCACACGTGTGCCGTTTGTGAAAAATAAGGTAAGTGATTATTTTGGCCGGACAGTAAGTGATACAGTAAATCCGGATGAAGTGGTTGCTTTAGGAGCAGCTGTGCAGGCCGATATTCTTGCCGGTAACAATAAAGAATTTTTATTACTGGACATTACGCCTTTGAGTCTGGGTATTGAAACTGCGGGCGGTTTAATGGATGTATTGATTCCGCGCAACTCCAAAATTCCTTCCAAAGCCGGCAGGCAATACACCACACAGAAAGACGGCCAGGGCAGTATGCGTATCTCGGTTTTCCAGGGAGAAAGAGATTTGGTGAAAGATAACCGCAGGCTGGCCGAATTTAATTTAACTGGTATTCCAGCCATGCCAGCCGGATTGCCAAAAGTGGAAGTAAGCTTTCTCATCAATGCAGATGGTATTCTCGCTGTAAAAGCGAAGGAATTGCGCAGCGGTGTAGAACAAAGCATCGAAGTGAAGCCTCAGTACGGTCTAACGGATGAAGAAGTGGAGCGTATGCTGCTCGAAAGTATTACGCATGCTAAAGATGATATTAAAACGCGTGCCCTGGTGGAAGCAAGAACAGAAGGTGAGCACCTGCTTGACGCAACAGAAAAATTCATCACGAAAAACCCCGGCATTCTTTCAAAAGAAGAAATGACGATCACCGCATCAGCCATGCAAAACCTGCAACTGGCGCTCACAATGGAGGATAAGGACCTTATTCATACAAAGATTGAAGAACTGAATGAAGTTACGCGCCCCTTTGCCGAACGCGCAATGGATAAGGCGGTAGGAGAGGCATTGAAGGGGAAGAGCATTTAGCTGTCAGCTATCAGCTATGAACTATCAGGTATCAGGTATCAGGTGTGAGGCTGGCGGTTCAACGAACAACTTCAATACAATTGCGATTTTTTCTTTTAATAAAAAGGCACAGAAAGATTTCAGTTTCTGTGCCTTTGTTTTTTTAAAAATCGATAAACGTATAACGTAAAACGTATAACGTACTACTTGAGACCGGCCATCCTCGCCAGGTACTTTCCAATAATGTCAAATTCAATATTGACTGTCGAACCGGGCTCTACTGACTTTATATTGGTGTGCTCATAAGTGTATGGGATGATCGCCACAGTGAATGCTTCTCTCGTTACGTTAAAAACGGTAAGGCTGGTGCCGTTAACAGAAATGGATCCTTTTTCTATTACAAGGGCCGCAAAGCTTTCATCGAACTTAAAAGTGAACTCCCAACTTCCCGAAACGCTTTTTTTATCAATACACGCAGCTGTTGTATCCACGTGACCCTGAACAATATGGCCATCGAGCCTTCCATTCATCAGCATACATCTTTCCAGGTTTATCTCGTCACCTGTTTTCCAGTTACCCAGATTGGTCTTTTTTAATGTTTCATCAATGGCCGTTACTGTGTATTCATCATTTTTAATGGATTCTACGGTAAGGCACACTCCGTTATGGCTAACGCTCTGGTCAATTTTCAGTTCATGCACTATAGGGGCAGTGATTGTAAAAGTCTTATTGGTACCGTTGGCATTGACAGCCAATATTTTACCCGTACATTCAATTATTCCTGTAAACATGGCTGCAATTTAGTTACGAAAGCTGAATTCCGGTTACTTGCCAGTGACCTGGTATATCTTTTTTACTTTTGGTCTTTTTTAATAGTAGTAGGAGCAAAAAGTTTGGTTGAAATAATTTGGAGTGTAAAAAAACAAAACCTACTTTTGCACCTCAAATCACCTAAAGGGGGTATATCAATTATGCTTATTATAGATTCAAAAGATTGCGAAAACATAGACAAGGCGCTTAAGAAGTACAAAAAGAAGTTTGAAAAAAGCAAAGTTTTGTTACAGTTAAGAGAACGTCAGAGCTATACAAAACCTTCAGTTAGACGTCGTAACGAAGTGTTGAAAGCAGTTTATAAGCAAAGCATTGCCAGCGGCAAAATCGAAGCTTAATTCTACTTGTAGAATAAATTTATATTTTTTAGCCATAGGGTTTCATAACTTTATGGCTAATTTGTTATGTACAATAGCCAATACCCGCAAATACAGCCTTTTCTTCAATACCTGCAATTTGAGAAGCGATATTCTCAACACACCATTATTTCCTATCAGTTAGATCTCGATCAATTTGCTGCTTTTTTGGTAAGCCAGTTTGAAGCACCTTCTATTAAACAGGTTTCCTCTGTAATGATCCGTTCCTGGATGGGAGAGTTGAAGGAGGAGGGGTTATCGGCTAAAACCATTAACAGGAAGATCTCCACGCTCAAATCTTTTTTTAAATACCTGCAGAAACAGGGCGAAATATTGCAAACACCGCTGGCTACTGTAATCACGCCCAAGATCAGCAAACGCCTGCCGTCATTTGTTGCAGAAGAAGATATAGATACGCTTATTCGCTATGTAGAATTTCCCGATACATGGAGTGGCAGAACGGACCGTTTAATCCTCCTGCTTTTCTACAATACGGGCATGCGTTTAAGTGAATTGATCCAATTAAAAGAAAGCCAGTTGGATCCGTCTTACAGCCAGGTAAAAGTGCTTGGTAAAGGGAACAAGGAGCGCATAATTCCAGTACAATCTGAATTGATAAAAGAACTTGCACTTTATACACGGGAAAAACCTGAAAGGGTAGAAGGAGTGACCAATATTTTTGTAAGTGAAAGAGGTAAACCCCTGTATCCGAAATATGTATATAACCTGGTGAAGAAATACCTGGGTGCAGTAACAACCATCCAAAAGAAAAGCCCACACGTCCTACGTCATACTTTTGCCACTCATTTAATGAATAACGGAGCGGACCTTAATGCAGTTAAAGAATTGCTTGGCCATAGCAGTCTTGCTGCTACTCAGGTATATACCCATAATACCATTGAGAAACTAAAAGAGGCTTATCGTAAAGCGCACCCCAAGGCCTAATGTGCCATTTATACTTACCATTGTTCGTGTTTGAAGCAGGAAACAACCACTGATTTTATTAGCGATTTTTTAAGGAATTATTGCCACAAAAAATGAGGGTAAAATTTGATAATATATGCTGTTTATATTACCTTCATTTCATCCGATATTTAATGAAAAGATAATCGTAGTTCTTTAAAATATTGTTTCACATAAAAAATATGTACTATGAACGTTAACATCCAAACTGTGCACTTTGATGCAGATGTAAAGCTTGTGGATTATGTAAGCAAAAAATTGCAAAAAATTTCTACGTTTCATGACAGGATCATCAAAGTGGACGTTTTCTTAAAGCTGGATAATGTAGTACACACAATTAAAGACAAGATCGCGGAGATTAAAGTTCATGTTCCCCGTCAACAATTCTTCGTAAAAGCATCTTCCAAATCATTCGAAGAATCTTTTGATTGTGCATTAGAATCACTTGTAAACCAAATAAAACGCAAAAAAGAAAAAGCATTTTAAATTAAATCACTGAATTACAAGGGCCTGATTAATTTCAGGCCCTTTTTTTGTTATATGTGCGGCTATGAAAATGACGTACCTCCTTGTGCCTCTGCTTTTTCTGCTGGCTTGCAACACAAAAGGCAAAAAAGAAACAGTTAATGCTGAGATAACAGAGCGGCAAATGCTCGATAACGGCAAACTGATGTTGACTTATACCTATAATTACAATTCTTTGAAGTTCATAGCAAAGAAGGAAGTAGAGAACAAACCGATACATTCGGATATTTTACGGGTTAGTTTCTCAACTAAAAATCCGCTGAAAAGCAATGCGGAATTGCCTTAAAGAAAGTTTTATTTTTGCGTTGCGGCAGACGTAAAAAAAAGTTTGAAAATTTCTTGAACAAAATTTTGCAAAATGAACTTTTCTCTTACCTTTGCCATCCCGAAAAACACGGGTAGTTCTCTGATAAACAGGCCACTTTAGCTCAGCTGGTAGAGCAACTGATTTGTAATCAGTAGGTCGTTGGTTCGATTCCGACAAGTGGCTCAGTATATGTGCGATTTGCTGCAAGTAGAGTTCAAATCTTAGTGCAAACATTTCCTGCATAAACGACGGGCAGGTGGCCGAGTGGTTAAAGGCGACAGACTGTAAATCTGTTCTCTCCGGAGTACACAGGTTCGAACCCTGTCCTGCCCACACACAATTCTTTGAAGGCCTGATTTGTCAGGCTTTCAAAGAATTTTTTCAGATGTAGTTCTTTAAATAAAAATGTGTTGATTCGTTAACAAATCAAATGCATTTTTACATTAAACGCGGAAGTAGCTCAATTGGTAGAGCGATAGCCTTCCAAGCTATAGGTTGCGGGTTCGACCCTCGTCTTCCGCTCTTTTTAGTTTGGTGTATATGTTTGTATTTGATACCAGATGCAAGACACCCAACTATAAACTACTAACTGAGAAAAGCCGTTGTAGCTCAGTGGTAGAGCACTTCCTTGGTAAGGAAGAGGTCGTGAGTTCAATTCTCATCAACGGCTCTGTCTTCAAGAACTTAAAATTTATTTTTTTGTTTTTGGAGGCATGTCTGGTAAAGAACAAAAGCAATTGTTTGTTTGTTTCAGACAAGTGAAGAAAGAAGAAGGTAATGTAATCATTACATAAGAACACGAAAGCTTTGGAATTATTCAGGGCTCTAATTTTTAAAACCACAATTTAAAACCGATAAAGATGTCTAAAGAGACCTTTAAGAGGGAGAAACCTCACGTAAACATTGGAACCATTGGTCACGTAGACCACGGTAAAACAACTCTTACCGCTGCCATTACTTCTATTTTGTCACAAAAAGGTTTGGCACAAGCGAAAAAGTATGATGAAATTGATGGTGCGCCCGAAGAAAAAGAACGTGGTATTACCATTAACACTGCTCACGTAGAATATCAAACTGCTAATCGTCACTATGCTCACGTTGACTGTCCTGGTCACGCTGACTATGTGAAAAACATGATTACAGGTGCTGCGCAGATGGATGGTGCTATCCTTGTAGTTGCTGCTACTGATGGTCCTATGCCTCAAACAAAAGAACACATCCTTCTTGCTCGTCAGGTAGGCGTTCCTCGTATTGTGGTATTTATGAATAAAGTTGATCTGGTTGACGATCCTGAATTGTTGGAACTGGTTGAAATGGAAATCCGTGATCTGTTAAGCTCTTACGGTTTTGATGGTGATAACACTCCAATCATTAAAGGTTCTGCAACCGGTGCATTGGCTGGTGATGAAAAATGGGTTAAAGCTATCGATGAATTAATGGATGCTGTTGACTCTTATATTCCTCTGCCTCCTCGTCCAATCGATCTTCCTTTCTTGATGAGCGTTGAAGACGTATTCTCTATCACTGGTCGTGGTACTGTTGCTACAGGTCGTATCGAGCGTGGTATCATCAAAGTTGGTGAAGCTGTCGAGATCGTAGGTCTGATGGAAGAAGCTAAAGCTTCTACTGTTACCGGTGTTGAAATGTTCAAAAAATTATTGGACGAAGGTCAGGCTGGTGACAACGCAGGTTTACTGTTACGCGGTATTGAAAAGAAAGATATCCGTCGTGGTATGGTAATCTGTAAGCCAAAATCTATCACTCCGCACACAGACTTCAAAGGTGAAGTTTATGTACTGAGCAAAGAAGAAGGTGGCCGTCACACTCCGTTCTTTAACAAATACCGTCCTCAGTTCTACTTCAGAACTACTGACGTAACTGGTGAGTGTATGCTTCCAGAAGGAACTGAAATGGTTATGCCTGGTGATAACATCAACCTTTCTGTAAAATTGATCCAGCCTATCGCGATGGAAAAAGGTCTTAAATTCGCGATCCGCGAAGGTGGCCGTACAGTAGGTGCTGGTCAGGTTACTGAGATCTTGAAATAAGCTGGCAGCCTTTAAGCTTTAGCTTTGGCTACAAGCTTTGCAAAAGAATAAACAAATTATCTTTGCAATATTATCTAAAAGCTGTCCTGCGGTTAAGCCGGATAGCTTTTAGATTTCTACGGGCATAGTTCAATGGTAGAATAGCGGTCTCCAAAACCGTTGATCTGGGTTCGAATCCTAGTGCCCGTGCAAAAGAAAAGTAAACTTGGAAATTGAAAATGCTCAAGAGTATTTTCAATTTTTGTTTTATCTTTCGGGACTTTTTTGATAAGGAAAACATTCAAAGCGCTGTAATGAATAAAGTATCAACATACATCAGAGAATCATATCATGAGTTGCTTGATAAAGTGACCTGGCCAACATGGGCGCAATTGCAGCAAAGCACTGTAATAGTACTCGTTGCAACTGTTTTAATAACAGCGATGGTATGGATTATGGACTTTGCCAGCAATTCATTGCTGAAATTCGTTTACCAACTTTTCAAGTAAAATAAATGGCTGAAGAAAAAGAGCAACAGGCAGAAAGTAAGTGGTACGTGCTGCGGGTGGTGAGCGGAAAAGAACGCAAGGTTAAAGAGCAGCTTGACAAAGAAGTATCACGCAACGGCTGGACGGATTCCATTAAGCAGGTTTTTCTTCCAATGGAAAAGGTGTATAAAGTGCAGAACGGTAAAAAAGTAATGCGCGAAAAAAACTATTTTCCCGGTTATGTTATGTTGGAGGTTGCTGAAGGTAAACTGAATGATGAAATGATTCATTATATCAGCAACATCAGTAACATCATGCATTTCTTAACGGATGGTAAAGGCTCAAAAGGTAACATCATCTCCTTAAGAAAAGCCGAAGTAAACAAAATGCTCGGTAAGGTTGATGAGATGAATGATCAGGGAGTTACCATGAGCGAACCGTTTATTGTTGGTGAAACTATCAAGATCATCGAAGGACCTTTCAACGACTTCAACGGTGTAATTGAAGAAGTGAATGATGAAAAGAAGAAATTAAAGGTAACTGTTAAGATCTTTGGACGTTCCACACCTGTCGAGTTAAACTACATGCAGGTAGAAAAACTAAGCTAATACAACAAGAAAGTAATAGAGAGCCATCCGATTCGGGTGGCTTTTTTTTTGAACCACGGAGACAGAGGTACCGGGAACCACGGAGACAGGGCGGCACGGAGAAACACAGACTTTTTTTTGCCCCGTCCGATCCGGCACGGGCGGGCACAAAGGCGCCAAGGCTCAAAGGAGCACAAAGGAAAGAAAAGATTAGTTCGACAGTTTCAGTATGATCTTGCAAACGTAAATGTATAACGTACAACTTATCACCAGTTTTAAGCTTTGGACTTTAAGCTTTAAGCTCGTCAAAAAAAGTACGACGTATAACGCACAACTTACAACCAGTTCTAAGCTTTGAGCTTTAGGCTTTCAGCTTCTCCTTACTGCTTTCTCTGTATATTTGCCCACTTTAATAAAATTACTTCTATGTCATTAGTAATGCAGCAGTTAAAAGAAACAGCGGCCTATATCCAGTCAAAATACCAGGCTATCCCGGAAATTGGAATTGTCCTCGGAAGTGGCTTGGGAAATCTTATCAGTGAAATATCTGTGGAAAAGGAAATCGCTTATGCTGAACTGCCGCATTTCCCCGTTAGTACGGTTGAGGGACATCACGGAAAATTGATCCTGGGAGAACTGAACGGCAAGAAAGTAATTGTAATGGCGGGAAGATTTCATTACTATGAAGGATACACTTCTCAACAGGTTTCTTTCCCTATCAGGGTCATGAAAATGCTTGGTGTGCACACCCTGCTGTTATCCAATGCTGCCGGAAGTGTTAATCCTGCTTATAAAGTTGGCGATCTGATGATCATTAAAGATCATATCAGCTTTTTTACAGCCAACCCTTTAATCGGAAAAAATGAAGATGAGATAGGAACAAGATTCCCGGATATGAGTGAACCTTATAGCCGCGAATTAATTGAGAAGGCGAAGACCGCCGGCAAGCAGTTAGGCTTTCATTTACATGAAGGTGTATATACTGCTGTAACCGGACCAACATTTGAAACCAGGGCTGAATATAAGTTGATAAAAATCGCCGGCGGAGATGTTGTGGGCATGAGTACCGTTCAGGAAGTAATAGTGGCGGTTCATGCGGGAATGAAAGTGTTTGCTGTTAGCGTGGTAACTGATATTGGAATTCGCGAAGATGATAATATTATCACGCACGAAGAAGTGCTGGCTGCTGCAAAAGAAGCCGAGCCGAAGTTGACAGCGCTGTTTAAGGCACTCGTGTAAATAAGGTGAAGATAATTGACAATTGAAAAGGGATAATTGACAATGATTGCAACGAAAAAACTCGAGAATTTCAATGTCACTTTCTCTGTCTATAGACATTTAAAGCAGCTTAAACGTACAACGTATAACTTACAACGTATTACTTAGCGGCTTTGAGCTTTGAAACCAACCTTTAAGCTTTTATTTGAATTGTTTGCGTTTAGTTTGTAAATCATTATACTGCATGTACAATAGAAAAGGTATTTTATTTCTTTTTATGTTGATCGCTTTTGCATTTTCATTCAAAAGCGTGCATGCACAGCAGCCCACACTAACCTTACCGGGAGCAAACCAATCTCAGGTTACTTACGACAACCAGGGACGGCCCATTAAGCGGAGCAAAGATTCATTAACACTGAAACATCGCGATCAGTTTGAAGATTCCATTACCATCAATTTCAAATATTTTGACTCATCACGCATTCACCGGTTGGATTCATCAATAAGCGATTTCAGGGCGAAGTATCCTTTGCCTTACACGTATAATGATCTTGGTAACTATGGTACGGCGGCTTATTCTTTACTGTTTAAGCCATATATGAAGCCTGGCTTTGATCCGGGATTTCATTCTTTCGATATTTATCAATTTACGCTTGAGGGAACGCGTTTCTTTCAAACGACAAGGCCATATACAGAGCTGGCATATTTGTTAGGAAGCAAGTCCGAGCAAATGATCAACTTGCTGCATACGCAAAACCGGCAGAGCAACTTCAATTTTGCTTTTGAATACAGGTTTCTGAATGCGCCGGGCACTTACCGTAGTCAGAATACAAGCCACAATAACATACGGTTTAACAGCTTCTATCAAACAAGCAATAAACGCTACGGCATCTATTTCATATTTATCAGCAATAACCTGAAATCTTCTGAAAACGGTGGCGTCATTGACGAGAAAAAGCTGGATAGTTTGCAATTAGGCGACCCGTATGAGCTGCAAACCCGAATAGGCAATGGAAACGGAACATCAAGAAATTTCTTTAATACAAACATTGTTACAGGAACCCAGTATAAGAACAATACCATTTTCTTCAGGCATTACTATGATCTGGGTAAAAAAGATTCGCTGGTTACAGATTCTATTACCTACAAACTATTTTATCCGAGGCTAAGATTACAGCACACGTTCAGCTATACAAACGCGCAATATATCTTCCAGGATTATCTTCCCGTTCCGGCCAGCTATGTCGCCTTCTTCAATTATTATAACGCATCAGACTCCGTAAGATTCAAGGATACGTGGAAGAACATGACCAACGAGCTCAGCATTCTTACGTTCCCGGAAAAAAATAATCTCAACCAATTTTTGAAACTTGGCATTGTGTTTCAGAGTCTGAAGGGGCAGTTCGATACGATCCGTGATGCGAGCCTCAGTAATATCTACGTAACAGGGGAATATCGCAACAGAACAAGAAATCAAAAATGGGATGTGCTGGCCAATGCCCAGTTTTATGTCGGAGGGAATTATATTGGAGACTATTCAGCATACATTAGTCTTAGCCGCTCATTAGGTAAAAAGGTAGGAACGCTTGAAGCGGGTTTTCAAAACGTGAACAGGACGCCTTCTTATATCTATAATAATCCAACTACATTCCCGGTTATAATGGGGAAGGATTTCAATAAAGAGAATACCACACGAATATTTGCAAACCTTTATCTGCCAACGCTACAGTTAAAACTTACGGGTAATTATTACATCGTTAGTAACTACTCTTATTTTGATAACTTTTTTGAGCCAAAGCAGGAATCTACGTTGTTTAATATTCTGCAATTAGGCGGTGAAAAGAAATTCAGGCTTAGCAGATTGTTCAATTGGTACACAGAGCTATACCTTCAGCAGCCAGCCGGCAATCCGCCGGTTAATCTACCGAATGTTTTAACCAGGAACAGGATAGCATTGGAAGGCAATTTTTATAAAAACCTCTTCCTTTCTACCGGCTTCGAGGTGAGGTATTACACGCCATTTAAGCCCGCTAACTATTCACCTTTTGTCGGGCAGTTCTTCTATCAAAATGAGTATAAAACGGCGAACAGGCCCGACATCGATGTCTTCCTGAATTTCAGAATAAAAAGTTTTAAAGCATTTATACGTCTGGAGAACCTTAATGCGTTAAATCTGCAGGGATCAAATGTTGGCTTTACGCATCCCAACTTCTCGGTAGATCATTATCCCGGAAAAGGATTGTGGTTTAGATTTGGATTCTGGTGGAGTTTTGTAAATTAAATTGGTTAATGACTTTATTAAAACAATTATAGTGAAAAAAGCGCTTTTCGTAACAGTTTTTCTGGCAGCAGCATTCCTTCTGCAGGCACAACCAAAAACAGGTACTTCTGTACCGGAAATACAATTGAAAGATTCAAAAGGGAATCTGGTAAAACTCTCTTCACTTAAGGATAAAGTGATCTTAATTGATTTTTGGGCAAGCTGGTGCGGACCATGCAGAAGAAGCATTCCGCATTTGCAGACTTTGTATAGCAAATACAAGGAAAAAGGTTTCGAGATCTATGGTATTTCAGTTGATAACAATGCCAACGCCTGGAAGCGCGCCGTAGTGGAAAATAACATTAAATGGATACAGGTTAATGATCCGCAAGGTGAGGTTGCCGGTCCATGGCAGGTTACCTACATTCCCAACACCTATCTCATTAATAAGAAAGGAAAAATTGTTGCCATAGATGCTCCTGAAAATGCGCTGGATGACATGGTTGGGAAATTGCTCGCAGAGTAACGTGATTGTCAATGGTGAATGGTCATTAAGAAAAAGTGAAGAGTGAATGGTGAATGGTGAAAGGTGCAGGCGGCGTGGGTTTTTCTTTTACAGCTCTAAAAATATAAACGAGAGACCGTTAAAGTCTCTCGTTTTTGTTATTGGTTTCAGTTAATCAGGAATAAATGCTATACCTGATTAGGAGAATACCAGGTATCCATTGAATGGGCTATCTATCTTGCCAATGACAGGTCTAGAAAAGAGTTATTACGTGATTGGATTCTGGAAGATCTGACCATGATCTTCATGCAGCTCAGTGCCTGCTCCGTGACGCTCTGTGTAAGGCCTTGCCGATAATACGTTCATTCCTCATCAATCCCACAAATACAGTTCTTTCGCCGAAATTGCACACTCAACAAGCTTCTTATCAATTCACAGGCTTCACCTTTCACTATTCACCATTGACCATTCACTTCTTCTAGTATTTAATTATCTTCTGGCTCACATTCTTATCTGAATAAATCAATCGTACCACATACAATCCGGAAGCGAGGTTTGATAAGTTTACATAAATATTAGTGCTTGGTGAAGCTATATTTTGACTGTAAACCAATTGGCCTGTCGTGCTATAAACATTTATACTCTTTAGATTAACCGGGAGTACAAGGTGTTGAACCAGTACCATGCCGGTTGTGGGGTTTGGATAGACGAGATATCCATTTTGCTTAAGTAATGCCGGATAGGTCTTGGTATAAATGTTTACGTTATCAATGTAAGTATTGTTGTTGAAATTCTCGGTGTATTGGAATTTTACGCGGATTGATGCTGTATTCCCCGTAACAGAAGTAACGTTTACAGAATCAGTGCGCCACTGATTGGCGTTGGGTACAAATTCAGTCGTGACTGCGCCTTGAACGGTGACAAGATTTGTTCCCCATTTTTTGTAAACCTGCTTGTATGTGGCACCGCAATCTGTACTGATAAATACGGCCAGCGTATCAAGTGGCAATGTCTGGGAGGAAGGGTTGTTGTACGATGCACTTGCAATGTCAAACTTAATAAATACAGAGTCCACATTGCTGAAACTTACAAGCGGCGAAATGAGCGCATCTATCTTTCCTTCGCTTTCATAATTGTAGCTGTTCAGGTATGCCGAAGCAGAACCTGTTTTAGCAGCAAAGGTTGATCTATCCCAGGTAATATTATCTACAGGCGTTTGAACGATATTCCAGTTGGCAGGAGGGAAGGTAGTACCCTCAAATCCTTCTACAAGTGGCGCTGCGTTTGAAGATGAAGCCTTAAATATTGTACTTAAAGAATTGTTCGCGGTGTTCTGATCGGTTTGGCCGTTAGGAGCAGAAACCGTTACTGCTATGGTATTATTTCCTGCAACAGGTGATATGTTTGAAAAAGTTACCACCATTGACTGGGTAGTGGCAAGAGAAACATTGGTAACATTAACAGTGGCCGCTGTTGTTCCGTTCAGCGACAGCGTAGCTGTAAAAGATGTAATGGTAGCTGTACCATTATTGGTTATAGTGACTTTGGGTATCAGGCCAGAACTACATTGTGTTTCCGATGGATATTGAATAACAGCGCAATCAATCAATTCACTTCCTCCGGGATTTACAAAATTTGAAACAGCAAGATCATAGGTTGGTAATCCTGCCGGAGGATTGGCTGTATTGGATGAGCTGAAAGAGTTTCTGAAGTTATCATAAGCATATTCCATCCGCTCAACCTGCTTTAATGTAAACATGCGATAACAGGGATCTTCAGTGTAATCCATAAAGTCCTGGTATAATCTTCCGCGCGAATCTGGTGAACAACTGTCAGTTGCAACACCTGTCGGACAATCCCGGGTGTATGAGGCCATGTTAGGAGTATCTCCCACATCATTTGGTCCGTTGCCTTGTCCAGCAGGATTAAACAGTCCTGTAGGAAAATGGTCGGTTCCATCCAATTGTCTGAAATCGTCACCGCTGCATTTGGCTGCATCCTGATCATCGTCTCCCCAAATATGAAATAGTCCAAAGAAGTGACCGGTTTCATGGACCAGTGTCCTGCCCAGGCCATAAGATGAAACCGTATAACAGGGATTACTTCCAAAGCCAATATAATTCACTACAACACCCTGCATTTTATTTGGGTCCACACCGGGAAATGTACCGTATCCAAGTATTCCATCCGTATTATCACCCACCCAAACGTTGTAGTACTTCGTTGCGTCCCATGCATCAAGGCCGCCGTTCGCAGCAACCTTTATATTGTCTGTATCAGCATTCGGATCAAACTTGACAGAACTGTTTTTTCTTTCAATTCCTGAAGTTAGTTTACCTGAAGGATCGGTTCTGGCTATTTTAAACTGGATCTTGCACTCGCCGAATAACGATTTAAAACCTGCGGGGATATCTGTGGCATCTGTATTTTTTCCCGCAAAATCAGTATTTAGCAATACAAGTTGTCTCGCAACATCCGCATCAGAAACCTGCGCGGCGTCTGGTAGCACAATATGAAAAACAACCGGCACATACACGGTTGTTTTTAAGTTGTATTTTTTTTCTGCGGTTTTGCCCGAAGTGACAGTCGTGGATTGTTGACGGTTGTTAGCTGAAGTAGTAGAAGCTCGTTCAGCAGCAGTTTTTCTTTTCCATACCTCCAAATGCTCCATAGTGGCGCAACGTATCAGGGGCTTCGTGTTTCCAATAGTTTTTGCTGCTCGGTTTTGGGCATGCAATGCTGTGGTCGTTATAAAAAGCAACGCTACGGAGAGTGTTAATTTCAAGGTAATGTGTTTAATGGTGACTCTTATATTTATAACGAAAGACGCAATACTTTAATACGCCAAATTAATTAAAAATGTTGCTTTTGTTACATCAAAATTCCGGCAATTGTTGCCGAAAGATAAGATGCCAGTGTTCCGCAAATCAATGCTTTAATACCCAATTTGGCCAGATCGGTTCTTCTTTCCGGTGCCAGTTCACCAATTCCGCCGATCTGCATACCTACACTACTAAAATTAGCAAAACCGCAGATGGCTATGGTAATTATCCGCAGACCTTTTTCAGTCGCTATAAAATTGTGCTTACCCGTAAGGTTATTGAAAGCAACAAACTCATTTATGGTGAGTTTTTGTCCCAATAATGTCGCTGCATGTCCCACATCCTGTTGGGGGATCCCCATTGCCCAGGCCATCGGATAAAAGATCTTTCCAAAAATATAATCAAGACTAAGATTAAAGTTTGGATTAAAAAGATGGCCGATCTTCATCAAACCCCAGTCCAGAAAAGCAATCAATGCAATAAAGCCGATCAGCATGGCAATAACATTCATTGCAATTTTAAAGCCATCTCCTGCACCGTGTGAAATAGCATCAATCACATTTGTATAGTTGCTTTTTACTTCAAGTTTAACCCTGCCCATGGTTTGGCTTTCTTCCGTTTCTGGCATAACGATTTTTGATATCACCAATGCTCCGGGGGCGGCCATCAGGCTAGCGGTAATCAGGCTGGGAGCGAGATCCATACCTGCTGCTGCACCCATATTGGCATATACAATCAGGATGCCGCCGGCAATGCACGCGAGGCTACCGCTCATACTTGCCAATAGCTCACTTTTGGTCATGCCTTTTAAATACGGTCTTATCATTACCTGGGCTTCTACTTGTCCTACGAACGCACTGGCAACATTACTCAACGCTTCGGCTCCGCTTACACGCATCACAAAATTCATCGCGCGGGCAATCAGGGCTACCACGCGCTGCATAATTCCGAAGTGATAAAAAATAGCAACCAACACGCAAACAAGTATAATCGTTGCCGTAACACTAAATGCAAATACAAAACCTTTTATCGCATAGTCAGCATGTTCAAGCGGCGCACCGGAACTGCTTCTGAAAACCGGGTTTGCAGTATTTGGCTCGATTAACCTGATGAATCTTCCGTCCCTGGTTTTGACAGAATCTCCTCCGTTATTTGATGCTGCAACTGCTATTGTTTGTCCGTGAATTGTAGTAACCGAATCATTAATCTTGCTTTCGGGGTCGTTGATTCTTAATACGCCAATCGTTTTACCAGACGCTGTTAGCACTGAATCTTTCGGAATATGATCTATGGAAGATATTACTTCAACCTTTCCGTCTGTTGTGGCGAGTGAATCATTGTCAATCTTGCTGGCATCGCTTTGTCCAACAACATTATCTACCACAACACCGCCATAAACAAAACCTGCCCCTTGTTTGGCAAAACCCTCAATCTTCTGCATTCCTCTTCCCAGTTTCTGGAAGAAAATGGAGACAGGCTGAACCTTGAAAACAAGAACGGCAATAAGTATCTGTAAAAAGATCCCGCTTATTACAAGCCTTACATTGATCTTTTTTTTATTGTTCGAAAAAAGAAAAGCCAGTCCTAAAATAAGTGCAATTCCAATTAAACCGTGGAAACGTGCCATACGAACAGTAAAAAATGGTTTGTTAAAATGTGATGAAGATAGCCATTTTTGCTGCAAAATAAACCCTGACAGCAGTTATTGAATAGACGAAAGAAAATGTGTATGCCAATTGTTGAAAAGTAGCGTCAAAACCTTAAACGAGGTTTTTTTCAACTGTAGAAATAAAGGTTTGTCTGCTGATCATTCTGGCTCCAAGACTTTCCAGGTGTTCGGTATATACCTGGCAATCTATCAGCTTCACGCCTTCTTTTTGCAGATGTTGAACAAGCTTTATAAATGCAAATTTGCTGGCGTTGCTTTGCAGGCTGAACATACTTTCCCCAAAAAAGATCTTTCCGAGTTTTATGCCATACAGGCCGCCAACAAGCTGATCATTGTTCCATGATTCAGCGCTTAATGCAATGCCCTCTTTGTTAAGTGATGAATAAGCGCGTTCAACGTCATCATTTATCCATGATCCGTCATGGTCCTTTCGCTTAACCATGCGGCATTGATGAATTACATTTTCAAAGGCTGAATTAATAGTGAAATGGAAGGCTTCTTTCCGGAGCAAAGCTTTCATGCTCTTACTTACTTTCAATTCGTCGGGATAAAGAACAAATCTTGGATCGGGACTCCACCATAACGGAATTTCCCCGTCGTACCAGGGAAAAATGCCTTTTTTATAAGCTGCTATAATGCGTTCTTTTGAAAGATCGCCGCCCATCGCAAGCAAGCCGTCCTCAAGTGCTTCAGTTACCGGCGGAAACCATATTGAATTATCCAAAGCGTACAACGGCATAAGTAAGCTGCGATTTGAAAATGGAGTTAATCTGTTGTGCGCGAAGTTAGGAGAGTACCTGCTTTGTGCAAAATTACCCTGAAAAGCAACTTACGAATTTGTTTAGTGAAATATGAAATTTTAGATACTTACGGTAGACTCTATAGTAGCGCCAATTCCTCTTTCAGTAATGGCTTCTTTCATTGGTTTAAGGGTATCAAAATCGCCTTTTTTTACAGCATATTTTCCCTGGAAGTGAATAATATATGCACACTGTTCGGCCTGCTCCTGTGAATGTCCGCAAACTTCAATTAAAGTTTCAATTACCCATTCAAAAGTGTTTACTTCATCATTCCACACAATCAGGTTATATGGCGATTCTACTTCGGTCAGTACATCCACCAGATCTTCTTCGAAAGGTTTCGAAACAGCGTATTCAAACTTCACATTCATGCCGTAAAAGTAATAAAATACTAAAACTGCAAGCATAGTTTTTGTAATATTAACGGATTATCTAACGGAGATTTATCTGTAGATCATTTCAGTTAACATCTGTCAAGCATATTTTATGGCGACTTTTAATTCGATATTCCCTTATGATGGGGCTGTTATCGGCACCTATCCGTTGATGGACAAAAGTGATTTGGACAAAAAGCTCATCATCGCACAAAAAGTATTTCCATTTTGGGCACAACAATCATTCGAAGTTCGAGCCAGTGCTTTGAAAAACGCTGCGGAAATATTAAGACGTGACAAAGACTCCCTGTCGGGATTAATTACTATGGAAATGGGAAAGTTGCTGGAAGAGTCCAAAGCGGAAGTTGAAAAATGTGCCGTAACCTGTGATTACTTTGCTGAGCATGCCGGGGCTTTTCTAAAAGATGAATATGTGGATGCCGGGTATACAACCAGCTTTATTTCTTATGAACCGATCGGCGCAGTGATGGCCATTATGCCCTGGAATTTCCCTTTCTGGCAAGTGTTCCGTTACGCGGCCCCTACGTTAATGGCAGGAAACGTTACGTTTTTAAAGCATGCGCCAAATGTATGTGGCTGTGCTTTGGCTATAGAGAAAGTTTTCATTGAAGCTGTAGGTATGGAGGGCGTTTTTCAAAGTGTTATTATCGATACACCGTTGGTTGAATACCTGCTGGATGATGATCTTGTTCAGGCTGTGACGCTTACAGGAAGTGAAAGAGCGGGAAGCTCAGTTGCGTCGTTGGCCGGCAAGCTGATCAAGAAACAGGTGCTGGAATTAGGCGGTTCGGATGCTTTTATTGTGCTGGAAGATGCAGACATAAAGCAAGCGGCGAAAGTTGCGGTGCAAAGCAGGATGCAAAATGCTGGTCAAAGCTGTATTGCAGCCAAAAGATTTATAGTAACCGAGGCTGTTTATGATAGCTTTTTTGAAGAAATGAATTTGTTGATCGGTCAATTGAAACCGGGAAATCCGCTACAGGTGGGCGTTACCCTGGCGCCAATGGCCAGGCTTGATTTAGCGGAGACATTGGCTGGTCAGTTGAAAGAATCGGTTAGCAGGGGAGCAGTTGTTGCAACTGGCGGGCATTTTAGCGGATGTAATTTCGATGCAACCATACTAACCGGAGTTCAGCAGGAGATGCGCGCGTTTAACGAAGAAACTTTTGGACCTCTTGCCGCTATAATTAAGGTAAAAGATGAGCAGGAAGCCCTGTTGATGGCAAATAATTCCCGCTTTGGCCTGGGATCGAGTATTTGGACAACAGACATCGAAAAAGGAACAGCTTTGGCCAAACAAATTGCTGCCGGCGCAGTATTTATTAATTCAATGGTGAAATCAGATGCAAGGCTGCCTTTTGGTGGGATAAAAAAATCCGGATATGGGAGGGAACTCGGAAAACTGGGCATCCATGAGTTTGTAAATGCAAAGACGATTACGATTACAAGACCGTAAGACATGTAAGACCGTAAGACAGTAAGACAGTAAGACCGTAAGACCGTAAGACATGTAAGACAGTAAGACCATAAGACATGTAAGACAGTAAGACCGTAAGATGGCGGGAAATATCGAGACCGCCAGTTCTGACAAATAAAAAAGCCCCGCATTATTGCGAGGCTTTTTGTGTGGGAGCACACGGGTTCGAACCGCGGACCCTCTGCTTGTAAGGCAGATGCTCTAAACCAGCTGAGCTATGCTCCCTTGTTATTTGGGAGTGCAAATATAGGAGACTGGTTGAAACAGAAAAAAATATTTGCAAGAAAAATTTGAGAAAAATGTGAGAATTAGAAAAGAGCGGATCGTGGTGCTAAATAAAAAAAGCCCCGCATTATTGCGAGGCTTTTTGTGTGGGAGCACACGGGTTCGAACCGCGGACCCTCTGCTTGTAAGGCAGATGCTCTAAACCAGCTGAG
>NZ_JAULBC010000002.1:317152-508930 GCF_041060425.1 Danxiaibacter flavus | reverse complement strand
CTATGCTCCCTTTGTGTTTTGGGAGTGCAAAGATAGGCGTGCAATTTATATCGCCAAATATTTTATTGATTTTTTTATTAATTATATTTTGATCAACGATAAATCAATGCATTATATCTGATTTCAGGTGCTAAAAATGAGAAGGCCGGTCACGCGGGACCGGCCTTCTTAAAACAATGATCTTATCCAGAAAGAAGTATTTAATCGTCATCTTCTTCATAATAGGCATCTTCATTACTGTAATACACTTTCATCCAGGCCTTTGCAACATCATCACTCAATAGCTCGATAATATCAAAAATGGGATCGGATTTCTTTTTCCATTCCATTTGCATGGTTTCCCCATATTTGATTATATACATGCTGGTGTCCGCAATTACCTTAACCTGAAGTAGTGTAAGTGCCTCCTGGTCCTTTTCCTGTACCAGGTAATAACATTCCGGTTCTAAAAGCGCATACGAATACATATTCAAACTCCTTAAGTTTTTCGTTCATTAATCATACTTGGGCAGGCTTTGAAACTGGATGGTTAGTATACCGTGATGGGATTAGTAAATGGGTAGAAAGCAAAAATAGGGTTATTGCCTTAATCATCAAAAGCTGGCAAAGAAAATTATTGTAAAGAATTTTTAACTATGATTATCAATTAGTTAAGCTGTACTGTTGGAAGTCTGTATAACTGGCTGTCGTAAACATATAATTCTTCTATAGAATATGTCCAGTATTTATAGAGGGGCGATTTTGTGAGATACTGATCTACCTCGGTCTTGTTGTCTGCGGTAAAAGTTATCCAGATAGTCTGAGATTCCATGCTTACTGCATAACTCTCTATAATATTTTTATTGATAAGATAGTTGATGTAGGTACGATGCGGCGGAATGAAAGTCATAAACTCATCGTCCATTTCGAAATGTATTATAGCCTGAAACTTTTTCATTGATCCGTGTTTAATGTAATGATGCGGGGCGGCTTATTATTTCATATACATACGTATACAAAACTTAGTGAAGATTGTTACGTGTGTTATGTTTTTCCTAATAATGGCCGACTATCTATTTTAAAAAACAGCAGGCAATGTTACAATATCAGTTTTAAATGGTCCAGGGCATTACTTTATTGGTCCATTCGTCGTTATAAGGAGCGCTTATTCTTATGTAGTTGTCTGTATAACCTTCCATCATACTGTTCTTCTTATGATCTTCAAAAAGTACCTTTCGTTCTTGTCCCAGGTGCTGGTTGGTAAAATACTGCATCTTCATGTAACTGAGATTGCGCAGTTGTTTATTACGCTCGTGCCTTACATTAACAGGAACAACGGGTTTAATATCTAAAGCTCTGGTATTGGCCCTTTCAGAATAAGTAAATACATGGAGATAGGAAACTTCAAGCGAATGTAAAAAATCAAAAGTATCCTTGAAATCTTCGTCAGTTTCGCCCGGAAAACCAACAATAACATCCACGCCTATACCACAATGAGGCATAAGCTTTTTTATCAGCTCGACTCTTTCCGCGTACAATTCGCGCTGGTATCTTCTTCTCATCAGCGCCAGAATTTTGTTGCTGCCGCTTTGTAACGGAATATGAAAATGAGGCATGAATTTGCTGCTTTCCGCAACAAAAGAAATGATATCGTTGGTTAACAAGTTAGGCTCAATAGACGAAATGCGATAGCGCTCGATGCCATCAACTTTATCGAGTTCCTTTACAAGGTCAAAGAAGGATTCTTCATGTTTTTTGTTGCCATCTGGTCCCTTGCCAAAGTCACCCAGGTTAACACCAGTTAGTACAATTTCCTTTACACCACTCGTGGCAAGCTTTTGAGCATTTTTAACCGCATTTTCAATGCTATCGCTTCGGCTCTTCCCCCTGGCCATCGGAATGGTGCAGAAGGAACAGCTATAATCGCAACCGTCCTGAACTTTCAGAAAAGTCCTGGTACGGTCATTCAATGAAAAAGACGCGTTAAAACCCGTAATCTCTTCAATGTCGCAACTGCTTATTTTGGTGGAATCGCCTTTTGACAATTCCTTAAGATGCTTTGTGATGTTGAATTTTTCGGCAGCACCCAAAACCAGGTCAACACCGGGAATTTCGGAAATTTCCTTAGGCTTAAGCTGCGCGTAGCAACCCGTTATAACGACCAGGCTTTCAGGGGATTTGCGTTGAATGCGTCTGACTATCTGCCGGCATTCTTTATCCGCATTATCTGTTACGGAACAGGTGTTGATCACATATACATCTGCCAGATCGTCAAATTCTTTCTTTTCGAAACCATCTTCCTCCAGCATGCGCGAAAGGGTAGAAGTCTCCGAAAAGTTTAATTTACAACCTAATGTATGAAATGCAACTGAACGCCTCTTTTCCATAAGTCGGCAAAGATAAGACTTTATAAAAGACCGTAAGACATGTAAGACAGTAAGACCGTAAGATGGTAAGACCGTAAGATGGTAAGACCGTAAGATGGTAAGACCGTAAGATGGTAAGACCGTAAGACGTGTAAGATTACAAAACGGGTAGATATGTTAAGGAGATAAGATTGAGAAGAGGAAGGGGATAGACAGTAGGAGATCAAGACAAAGATAGTACTCAGTAAGGGAGGATGTGGTCTTTTAAAAATAGGGTTGAGATAGAACGACAGGACGCTAACTAAGATTTTGAAATAATAACCTGTATCAGAACAGTTTGATTGTCTCGTTTGTAAGTATCTGAAGGGGCGCTAGCCGATGGGATAAATTATGGTCAAATTCCCCAAAAAAATCACCAGGACCTTTCCTGACTTTTGCAGATCTTATCGGGCATTGGGCGCCCAAAAGCTTATTGCTGATTGCCAATAGCTCAAAGCTTTTCCTATCTTGGCGGAATGAATACCAAAAAAGTACTGCCCCTTATGCTGCTGGTGGTTTTGGCGCTGATCACGGTTTTTATACGGAAATGCACTAATCCCGCAAAACCCGATAAACCGGCTACCGTCACAGATGGGGGCGATTATAACTCACGCGGTCTCAATAGAGAGCCCACTGCAATAAACTATTCCAAACACGCACGCTGCCGCATGGAATGCAGGCATATTGATGAAGCTGAAGTGATTGATATTTTGCACAATGGCAAGATCAATTACCGGAAGAGCGATCTAAAAGCTGCCGAGTGTAAAAAAAGATATGCGGTGGAAGGATATAGTAAAGATAATCAACATTTGAGGATCATTTTTGCCCCTTGTCATACCGAAATAACCGTAGTAACGTGCATTGATCTCGGTAAAGAATGGGAGTGTGCATGTGGAGAGCCGGCTGAAATGAACGAGCAATAGCGCAACAAATATGCTGTAAATAAAGGGCTTGAGACCGGTTTGCAACTTGTTTTTGCGGGTTAAAAAATGGCGCTTGGTGATTTTATTTTAAAATCTATTCATAAATCTAAATTGCCATTTTTGCAATTCGTTAGTTTACATTAGGTTTGCCCGTATTTTAATTTAACCAAAAACCAAATATGAATGTCACGACGGGACATTCATGTAGTGAAAGCTAATTTTAAACAATAAAAGGATGAACTTTAAAAGGATTAATAACATTACCGGTTGGGTAATTTGTTTGATCGCATGTACTGTTTATGTTCTTACCGCCGAAGCAGGAGGCAGCTTATGGGATTGCGGCGAATTTGTGAGCAGTTGTTTCAAGGTACAGATTCCTCACCCTCCCGGAGCCCCCTTGTTTGTATTGTTAGGGAGGTTCTTTATTATTTTGTTTGGTGACAACCCTATGACTGCAGCCAAAGCTGTGAATGTAATGAGTGCCTTAATGAGCGGTTTTACCATCCTTTTCCTCTTCTGGACAATTACACACTTTGCACGCAGAATTGCACAGCCTGTAAGAAACGCTGAATTAACTTCTTCTCAAATCTGGGGTATCATGGGCGCAGGTATTGTTGGTGCGCTTGCTTATACTTTTAGTGATTCTTTCTGGTACAGCGCTGTTGAAGGTGAGGTGTACGCTTCATCATCTTTCTTTACAGCAATTGTATTCTGGGCCATTCTTAAATGGGAACATACCGCCGATGAACCAGGTGCAGACAGATGGATCGTTTTGATATTCTTCCTGATGGGTTTATCTATAGGTGTGCACTTGTTAAACCTGTTGACCATTCCGGCGATTGTGATGGTTTATTACTTTAGAAAGAGAGACCAGTTTAATTATACGCTGGTCCGCAAATATTTTATCTGGTGCGTTGCAATTGGTGGCTTTCTTGCGTTTGTGCTGGCGCTGATCGGCGCAAATGGTGACGCTGTTGAAGGTGTTGCCATGGACGGAACTGTCGGTGGATTGATGATCCTCGGAACCATTATTGCCATTGCATTGCTGTATGGTGTTGAAAAAGTGAACAAAGAGAAAAAAGAATACTATGGTGGTACATATATCTTTTTTGCAATTAGCTGTATCATTACCGGCATTGTACAGGTCGGTGTAATTCAATATTCAATTAAAGGAGCGGGCGCATTCGACATATTCTTTGTGAATAGCCTTGGAATGCCATTCTTCTCCGGGTTTATTTTCTTTTTTATTCTTCTTGCTGCAGGTATCTGGTTTGGATTGCGTTACGCAGCCAAAAAAAGCTGGCCGTATTTGCGTCTTGCATTATGGTGCCTTGCATTTATGCTGATTGGATATAGTTCTTACCTGACAACGATGATCCGCAGTAATGCAAATCCGTCTGTGGATATGTATAACGTTGATAACCCAATGAGTCTTGTGGGTTACCTTGGTCGTGAGCAATATGGTGATTTTCCAATCCTGTACGGACAGAAATTTAATGCGCAGGCTGTTTCTTACAGAGAAACTTCAACCAAGTATCAAAAGGCGAAAGATAAATATATCGTTATTGGCAAAGACGGTCATCCGATCTACGCTTCTGAAGATAAAATGGTTTTCCCCCGTATGTGGGATGCAAGCAATGATCAGCAGCATGCTGATTACTATGCAATGTTCATGAACATCGGCAAAATGAAAGATGGTACATATGAGCGTGGTCCCGATTTCATGGATAACCTGAAATTCTTTGTCAGCTACCAGAATTACTACATGTATATCCGTTATTTCATGTGGAATTTCAGCGGTAAACAAAATGATGTTCAGGGCGTATTTACAGGCAATGTAAGAGACGGCAACTGGATCACCGGTATACCTTTCATTGACAACATTTTCTATGGCGATCAGTCATTGATGCCAGATAGCCTGAAACACAATAAGGCACACAACACGTTATTCGCATTGCCATTAATACTTGGTATCATCGGATTCTTCTATCAGTTTAAAAGAAGAGGCGACGATGGTTTTGTAAACTTCCTGTTGTTCTTCTTTACAGGTTTTGCCATTGTTATTTATCTGAACCAGGCAGGCTTCCAGCCACGTGAACGTGATTATGCTTACGTAGGTTCATTCTATGCCTTCGCTGTCTGGATCGGTCTTGGTGTATTGAAAGTAAAAGACTGGTTAGCAAAAGCGGTTAATCAAACTACCGCTTCGGCAATCGCTACTGCGGTGTGTTTGTTAGCAGTACCGGTAGTAATGGCGCAGCAGGAGTGGGATGACCACGACCGCAGCAAGAAAGAGCTGGCAAGGGATCTTGCAAAAGATTACCTGGAAAGTTGCGATCAGAATGCTATCCTTTTCACATTCGGTGACAACGATACTTATCCTTTATGGTACGCACAGGAAGTTGAAGGCATCCGTCCTGACATCCGCGTGATCAACACGTCACTGTTGGGTATTGACTGGTATATCAACCAGTTACGCTACAAAGTGAACAACAGTCCGGCTATCGATCTTTCCTTAACTCCGGATCAGATTGAAGGTAGAAATCGCGATTATGTAATGTATCGTCCAAAGCCTCAGTTCCCGGAGAACAAATACTACTTCCTGTCTGATGTAATGAGTTATATCCGTAGCAATGATCAGGACAAAGTAGAGGCAAGAGGCGATGATATTTATCACACATTCCCTGTTAGAAAAGTATCTGTGCCAGTAGATGTGAATGTTGTAAAAGCAAACGGAACAGTAAATGCAACTGATAGTGTTTTAAGCGAAGTAAGATTTGAAATACCACGCGGTGCATTGATGAAAAATGATCTCGCTGTGCTGGATGTGATCGCAGCCAACAAATGGAAACGCCCGATTTATTTCACACAGAACTATGGTGAACTTGGATTTGGTAACTACCTGCGTAAAGATGGTTTATCCTATCGACTTGTTCCAGTTGCCGGGGATTATTTCAATACCAATAAGATGTTCGACAATATCATGAAAAAATTCGCTTATGGTAATGCCGAGTTGCCAGGTGTATATTTTGATGAAGAAAACCGCAGACATCTGAATACAATTCGCCGTGCACATGCAGAAAGCGCATTGGATCTTTCTTTCAAGAACAGGAAAGAAGATGCTAAGAAAGTACTTGAAAAGGCAGATAAGATGATGCTGCAGGAAAACTTCCCTTACGGAATGGCATCACGCGGAAATGAGCATAACCGTCTTTCCATGATCTTTATGGAAGCCGCGTACAGGGCTGGCGATAACGCTTTAGCTTCTAAAGTATTGAACAGTGTAAGAAAAGACTTGCAGCAGCAGATGAAGTTCTACAACTCGCTTACTGGCGCCAAGGCAGATAATATGTCTTACGACAAGAGCAACACAGCTAAAATGCTCCAGGATCTGGACGAGTACGAAAAAGAATTTAATAAGCAACCCGCACCTTCTTTGGAAAGTGGAGGAGAGATAAAAGTGGATACGGGAAAGAAATAAAAGAAAAAAGCGGTCTGAAAAAAGGCCGCTTTTTTATTTAGTGTAAATTCGGTCTGATTTTTTAAACAACATGAACACCAAAACTTACGGCACCCTAATCATTCTTAGCTTTCTTGTTAATCTGTGCAACTATAACAAAGCCCACGCCCAGGCTTCTTTTGAAGCTCCTGATACGGTTTGCGTAAATACACCGGTTACTGTAAAAAATACATCGCCGGGCGGCAAAAGCTTTTATTGGAATTTTGATCTGGCTGATATTAACCGGCAGCCTGAAGCAGTTAATTTGGGCAATCCCGGTGGAACATTATCGTGGCCGGTTTTTATGGATATGGTTGAGGATAATGGAAACTTTTACGGCTTTGTAATAGATTTTGATATCGGGAAATTGATAAGGCTTGATTTTGGCAATAGTATGTTGAATAATCCTGTAGCCGTAGATTTAGGACATCTTGGCGGAGTTTTGCCCTCCGTTTCAGGCACAGAAGGTGTCCAAATTATCAAAAATGAAGGAAAGTGGTATGGATTGATCGTAGGAGGATCGCCTGCTGCCGGTACTATTCCCAGTATCACCAGGGTTTCCTTTGGGACTGATATAACCAACCCTAATCCGGTTGCATTTAATTGGGGTAATATTGGCGGGTTGCAACAGCCGATCGATCTCTATGTCTTTTCTGACAACGGACATTGGTATGGATTTACTACAAGTGCAGAAAACAATACAATTACACGTTTCGACTTTACAACCAGTTTTGAAAATACACCAACGGCAGAAAATCTTGGCAATATTGGTGATTTAAATTATCCGACAGGAATCTATGCGATAAACGACAAAGGAAGCTGGAGCGTGTTTGTAACAAACGGAGGAACCTATATAAATGGAACCAATGCGTCGCTTTCAAGACTTGATTTTGGAAACTCCCTTTTAAATCAACCTACAGGCGTAAATCTTGGAAATCCCGGCGATTTGCTGCATGAACCAAGGGATTTCAACCTGCTCAATTTCTGTGGTCAGTTTGTTGGTTTTGCCGTAAATGGGTACACGAGAGATATAGTAAAATTTGATTTTGGAGATGACATCAAAAGTCAACCTTCTGCAATTTCACTTGGCAATATCGGAGATCTGGCAAGGCCACACTCAATTTCAAAGCTTTTCAGGGTTGGCAATGAAGTGTACGCATTTATAACAAATGTTGCCAATAACACAATTACGCGTTTGAGGTTTGCGAGCTATAACGGTGCTGACGTAAGTACTTCTACATTACGCCATCCATCGGCAGTCAGCTATTCTAAACCTGGCATTTATAATATTAATTTATTGATAGATGAGGGGTTGCCCTCTCAATCATCCTTTTGCAAATCGATTGTAGTTCTTGACAATTTAGGCATCAAAAATATTGATACCGCATTTTGTAAAAACGATAGTCTTGTACTCAAAAGAGATCCGATTTATACAAATTATGAATGGAGCACATCCACAACTGACACTTCGATTACTGTAAAGAAAGCAGGTAACTATTGGTTGAAATATGAATACTATGGATGTACGGGGCAAAAATCGTATAATGTTAAGGAAAATTCACTGCCCGCCATATCGCTGGCTAATGATACATCTTTTTGTAAAAATGAAACACTATTGTTAGACGCCGGTGCTGGCAGAACAAAATACCTCTGGCAGGATGGAAGCGGCGGCCAACAATTTTTGGTGTCGTCTGCCGGGAAGTACAAAGTAGTTGTTCAAGACGAAAACTTATGCACGAATACTGATTCGACAACGGTTACTTATTTAACGTCTCCTACAATCTTAATGATGACGGATACAACGGTTTGCGGCAATCAAACCATTCAGTTACATGCTTCCGGCGACGGAATTTATGAGTGGACTCCGGCCACTGGATTAGACGACAATTCCACTATTAATCCCCAAGCATACATAGACAAGACGATTACGTACACTTTGACGGTAACTGCGACAAATGGTTGCGCTTCGCGGGATTCGGTAACAGTTACCAATAAGCCCAAACCGACGTTTACAGTAAGCCCCAATGTTTCAAATATCTGTAACGGCGATTCAGTCTTAATTACCGTAAAAGGGGGTGATGTTTATTACTGGACCTCTCAAAATGATGTTGTTGATAACCCTGCTGCGGAAAATAATATCGTTTCTCCAGGGAATAACACCGTATATGAAATAACGGCTACTGATACGGCCTGCAAAGTCACGGAATCGTTGTATGCCACTATAAATTTGAAGGAAAGTCCACACATTTCCATTTTAAAATCAAATGACCTGGATTGCTCAACAGGTGAGGCTACTCTAACGGCACAGGGCGCATTATATTATTCCTGGAACCCATCTGAAAATATAACCAAGGTTTCAGGCAATAAAATAATAGTAAGACCGCTGGAAAATACCACTTATTATGTAAAAGGAAAGGCATCTAATAATTGTGAAAGCCTGGATTCCGTCGTTGTTAAAGTTGTTACCAACACAGCTCTGAATGGCAATTTTATGCCAACTGCTTTCACGCCCAACGGCGACGGTCTTAACGATTATTATGGCTTAACCAAATGGGGAGCTGTTCGTAACCTGGAATTTTCAATTTACAACCGGTGGGGGCAAAGAGTGTTTTACACCACTAATCCAGGCGCTAAATGGAACGGAATCTATAAAGGATTACCACAACCCTCAGGAACATATATCTACGATATAAAAGCTAAAACACTCTGTGGAGATGCTATACGAAAAGGAAGTTTTGTGCTTATAAAATGAGCTAACCCCTAGTCATATAAGAAAAAGTTATTTCGTATGTACATTTTTCAAGAAAGTTGGTACTTAGCGTTTAAGTACTATTTTTGGAGCCTTTTAAGAATAGGAAAATTATGAAAACAGCGTTAATAACAGGGATTACAGGGCAGGATGGAGCTTATCTTGCTGAATTGCTGCTAGAAAAAGGATATAATGTGCATGGTATTAAACGCCGTAGTTCATTGATGAATACAGACAGAATCGATCATCTTTTCTTCAACGATAAGTTAGCTGACAGATTCCATCTTCATTATGGCGATATGACTGATTCTTCAAGCATTATAAGAATTATTCAGCAGGTTCAGCCAGATGAAATTTACAACCTCGCAGCACAAAGTCATGTGCAGGTAAGTTTCGAAACTCCCGAGTATACAGCAAATGCTGACGCGATTGGCGTTTTAAGAATATTGGAAGCTATCCGCATTTTAGGGTTGACAAAGAAGACTAAATTTTACCAGGCTTCAACATCTGAACTTTACGGAAAAGTGCAGGCTATACCTCAAACAGAAACTACTCCTTTTTATCCAAGATCCCCGTATGGTGTTGCTAAATTGTACGGTTACTGGATTACAGTAAACTACCGTGAAGCTTATGATCTGTTTGCGATCAATGGAATACTTTTCAATCACGAAAGTCCGTTGAGAGGTGAGAGT
Organism: Danxiaibacter flavus; assembly: GCF_041060425.1. Taxonomy (NCBI): domain Bacteria; kingdom Pseudomonadati; phylum Bacteroidota; class Chitinophagia; order Chitinophagales; family Chitinophagaceae; genus Danxiaibacter; species Danxiaibacter flavus. The sequence continues at coordinate 498,683 of NZ_JAULBC010000002.1, read as the reverse complement.
TTTGTAACAAGGAAAATTACCATTGGTGTAGCCCAGATAGCGCTTGGGATCGAAGACACACTATTGTTGGGTAATCTTGACGCAAAAAGGGACTGGGGGCATGCAAAAGATTATGCAGAAGGTATGTGGTTAATGATGCAGCAGGAAAAACCCGAAGATTTTGTTTTAGCAACAGGAATAACTACTTCTGTAAGGGATTTTGTAAAAATGGCCTTCGGAGAGATAGGTATAACGCTTGAGTTCAAAGGAATAGGAGAAGAAGAGAAAGCATATGTTGCTTCATGCAGTAATCCTAAGTATCAGCTTGAAATTGGAAAATTGGTGGTCGCAATACATCCGCGTTATTTCCGTCCGGCAGAAGTTGATCTTTTAATAGGTGACGCGGCAAAAGCAAAAACAAAATTGAACTGGCAGCCGAAATATGATTTACCCGCATTGGTAAAGGAGATGATGGCCGCTGAAATGGAATACCAGGCAAGAAAAAAATAATTAAACCGATAATATTAGTAAAAAGAGTTATTTGCTGGTTACATGCGAATAGCTCTTTTTTAGTATGAAACATATCATTTTTTGCCCAAAATATTTCTCTTAAAAATAGAGTGGAAGAGAAATTTTGCAGTGAAATAACCTTATTTTGCCAACTTGTAAATATAATATTCCATGAATAAGACTTTTTGGGAAAAGATAAAGCCTCATGTTTTCGCTATAGCAATCTTTTTGGTAATCTCTTGCTTTTACTGCCTTCCTGCATTAAAAGGCCTTGTTGTAAATCAGCACGACATGGTTGGCGCTAAAGGAATGGCCCAGCAGTCGATCGATTTTAAAGAAAAGCATGGATATTATCCCTTGTGGACAAACAGTATGTTTGGCGGTATGCCGGCATTTCAAATATTGGTGGAAGATAAGAACCACATTTCGGTTAGCATGCTTAGCTATGCAATTAATTTTCTGCCGCAACCTGCGAACTTATTCTTTATTGCGTGCGTGTGTTTTTACATATTAGGTTGTACACTCAACTTTAAGTTTTGGATCAGAATATTCGGTGCGTTGGCTTATGCATTTTCATCATACAATGTAATACTGGTACAAGTTGGTCATATAACAAAATTTGCGGCAATGGGGTATGCTCCGGCCGTTATAGCCGGCGTTATTTTATTGATTCAACGACGGTACTGGCTCGGGTTAGCGGTCTCGGTCATCTTCTGGACGCTTTTCATTGGACAGAACCACATGCAGATCGTTTATTATTTCTTGCTGATACTTCTTTGCATCGGTGTTGCTTACCTCATCAAGACATTCAAAACAAAAGAATTCAAACATCTCTTTCTCTGTGCGATATTAATCGCGGGATCAGCAATTTTAGGTTTTCTCGCAAACTCGGTAATTACATTTACCACATATGAGTATGCCAAGGAGACCATGCGCGGTGGAAGGTCAGAGCTGGCAACAACAGCAAATGATAACAACAAAACAAAAGGGGGGCTTGATAAAGATTATGCCTTCATGTGGAGTTATGGAGTAGGTGAAACAATGACGTTTGTATTACCAGCTTATAATGGAGGTGGGTCGGGACCTGCAGAGCTTGGAGAAAATAGTAAGGCCGTAGAAGCCATGCAGAACGCTTCACTACCTAACGAGGCGATTAATTATTTCTATCAATACATGTCCTCTTATTGGGGCAATCAGCCAAGTACGTCAGGGCCGGTTTACCTTGGAGCAATTATCTGTATATTGTTTATCGCTGGTTTAGTATTTGTCCGTAGCTGGCATATTGGCTGGATTATTGCGGCAACCATCGTTGGCATAGTACTCGGATGGGGTAGCAACTTCTCATCGATTAACTATTTTCTGTTCGATCATTTGCCGATGTATAATAAGTTCCGTGCGCCTTCGATGGCAATGATCATTCCCCAGTTTACATTTTGTCTGCTGGCTGCAATGGCATTGCAGGAAATGTTCTATGGAAATTTAGATAAGCAGGTATTTTTCAAGAAACTGAAATTGACCGGCGTGATCACCGGTGCTGTTGTTCTCGTGCTTATTGTTACATACTTCAGTTCTGATTTTATGGGAACCAGGGACAAACAGGTTAATGAGTTGATTTCCGGAAGCCTGGCTCAGATGTATAGCCAGGGAAAAGCTCCTTCACCGCAGGTAAGTCAGCAGGCAACCCAGGTGGCCAAATCCATCAGCAACGGCCTGGTAGAGGATCGTAAAGGACTGTATGGTAAAGATCTTCTTCGTTTAATTGTTTTGGTTGCAATATTTGCTGCGATAATATGGCTTGTATATCAGAAAAGAATCAAGACTGAATACGCACTGATCGCTATAGTGCTGCTAAGTTTCATTGATCAGGTGAATGTGGATCTGCGTTATTTGAATAGCGATCATTTTGTTACGTCTGATGATTTCCTGGGTAGCTTTGCATTAAACAGGGCTGATACACAGATTAAGCAGGACACTGGTTATTTCAGGGTATTCGATCAAACTGCCGGCAGTCCATTTGAAGATTCCCGTGCATCTTACTATTTCAATTCAGTAGGCGGATATCACCCTGCAAAACTTGCATTGTATCAGGATTTAATAGAAAATCAGCTTTCCAAGGGCAATATGCACGTTTATAACATGTTGAATACAAAATATTTCATCATGTCTAACCCTGCAGACAGGCAGCCGATAGCACAACAAAATCCCGGAGCACTTGGACCGGTTTGGTTTGTTAAAGACATCCAATACGTAAATAACGCCAATGAGGAAATGAAAGCTTTGGATTCTTTAAATACTGCGGATAGTGCTGTTGTTGATAAAAGAGAACAAGCCAAGATCACATTTAAACCGCAGTTTGATTCTGCTGCTTCAATTAAGCTGGTTAAAAATCTCAATGATGAAATAACCTATTCATCTAAATCATCTGCTAACCAGTTTGCGGTATTTAGCGAGATCTATTATCCACTTGGCTGGCACGCGTATATTGATGGCAAAGAAGCTCCAATCGTAAAGACGGATTACGCCTTACGCGGATTGGCAGTTCCTGCTGGCGAACATACAATACAGTTTTCATTTAAACCTAAATCATACAGCCTGGCCAGCACCTTAAGCCTGGTTGTAGGATTAATATCATTTGTAATTATCGGGCTTTGTATCTGGTTCGAAATGAGGCGTAATAAGCATATAGCCTAATATTTGCCATGACAAAGTTTCGCAGTCTTGAATAATTTGGAAAAAGAACACATTTCAGTTGATGTAAAGAATTTGGATCTGACAATTATTATTGTTAATTACAAGTCATGCAAACTGGTTACTGATTGTATAGAAAGTGTTTACAGGGAAACCAGCAGGCATAGCTTTGAAATTGTCGTGGTCGATAATGATTCGGGGGACAATTGCAGAGAGGTTCTATCAGTTTCGTTTCCCGAAGTAAAATGGTTGCAGATGGGTTATAATTCCGGATTTGCAAGAGCGAACAATGCGGCAATCCGGATCGCAAGAGGAAAAAATGTACTGTTATTAAACTCAGATACAATTGTACTGAATAGGGCATTGGACAAAGTACTTGATCTTTTCGAAAAAGATTCGCAAGCTGTCGCCTGCGGTGTTCAATTGCTAAATACTGACGGAAGTCATCAGATTTCAGGTGCTCATTTTGTAAAAGGCGGATTCAACTTTCTTCTTCCTCTTCCGTACCTAGGCCGTTTTATAAGATACTGGGGATATAAGTTGAAAACACGTGTGCCTAGTATTACTAGCGTACAGGAAAAAGTATCTGTCGACTGGATTGTTGGTGCATTCTTAATGGCAAGAAGTGAAGTAGTGGATAAAGCGGGTTTGCTTGATGAAGATTTTTTCATGTACGCTGAAGAAATAGAATGGTGCAGCCGGCTCAGAAAACAAGGTGATATGTATTTATATGGTGAACCGCAGGTAATTCACTTAGGTGGCGCTACCAGTGGAGACTATTACGATACAACGGAAAATGAGAATGGCAAGAACCTGTGGAACAAGAAGGGGAGGCAGGTAATGCTATCTATGATGGTTCGGATCCGCAAGCAATATGGTGTTTTCTGGTTTTTAATTATGCTTGGAATTTTTATTGTTGAGATTCCAATCTTTGCAGTTGGAGTTCTAATTGAAAAAATATTCAAGCGAAAAGTCACATTCAGCTGGAAAAATCTTTCAAATTATATTGAGAATCTTGGATGTGTTTTTAATCATTTTACCAGGATTATTAATAACAAACCCTACTTCTATAAAACGGGTTAGCAGGTATGCAATTATCTATCATCATTATCAATTACAATACGTTTGAACTTACTTGTAGATGCATTCAATCTATCTATGAGAAGTTAACCGATTTAACGTTCGAAATCGTGTTGGTGGATAACGCTTCTATTGAATGTGACCCGAGACTGTTTAAAGAGAAGTTTCCTTCAATTAAATTGATTGCAAGTGAGACAAACACAGGTTTTGCGGGAGGGAATAATCTGGGGATTAAAAATGCGGAAGGAGAATATCTGCTGTTGCTTAACAGCGATACGGAATTGATTAATAATGCACCCAAAATTTGTTACGATTACATAACTGCACATGCCGGTGTGGGAATGGTGACTTGCCAATTAACATATCCGGACGGACGAATTCAGCACAATTGCAGGCGTTTCAGAACAATAGGGTGGGAGCTGCTGGAAGTAATACCTCTATACAAACTCTTGTCTAAAGAGAAACAGGCTTCTTTGATGCTTCATCGCTATTTTGATCATCAGAGTTTTATGCGGTGTGATTGGGTTTGGGGTACATTTATGTTGTTTCCTTCCAAAATAGTGCAACAGCTTCCCGGACAAAAGCTGGCCGAAGATTTTTTCATGTATTGTGAAGATGTTTTATGGTGCTGGCAATTCAGACAGCTAGGCTATGAGGTTGATTTTTTACCGGATGCTAAAGTGATGCATATCCACAAGGGAAGTTCCTCCAGGGAACGATTATACCAGGTTAGGAAGATGGGAATTAAAAATCACGCGACTTTCATGAAGAAGTTTTATCCTGACTGGCGCTGGTATGTGTTTGCAGCAATTTTTTATACTAAACAATATGCTGCACTCTGGTTATCTAACTTAAAATAAAAGGTGGCCTTGTTACTTGTGAAGTATTTTCTTTCTAACAGTGTTTTGTATCAGCCGGAAAGGGAACATTAGAAACCCTGCAAGTACTTCTCCATAAAAATTCAGACGGTTGCCATAAACTTTCTTATTAACCTCTACGTGCTTTGCGATCGCTTTAAAGTTCAGATAACACAACAGGTTATACACGATGAACCGCGTTGTTTTAAAATGTAGCGGGAGTGGCCGGCTGTATTTTATTTTGGCCTGTTTAAAATCTGCAAGACTTTCTTTTGCGCAGGCAATGATTTCATTTTTGTCGAAATGAATCAACTCTATCAACTTATCGGTTGGGAAATTGAATCGTTCAAAATCCCTCGAAATCGCGTTAACCCATTTGGTTTTAGCATTGATTAATTGAACCATGGGTAATTGCTTTCCGGCGTCAGATGTGCTGATCCAGGTGATTCCACTTGAACAACCAAGCAGCATGGTGCAATGATGCGTTAGAGCGGCAGTTTCTCTAAAAGAGAGAGCACTACCATCAATAATTGCAGTTGTCGGATGATCTATTTTGATTGCTGAAGATAAAATAATGGCCGTGTCTGGCACCTGCACGATATTTTCCGCAATCTCTATGGCTATCTCTTTTGTGATGGGTATTTGCTTGCTTAACGGTGCAAATTCAAACAGGATGACATTTTTATACAACGAGAGTTGATGCTTTTCGGCGAACTGTTTTGCATTTTCAATCTCAGCGTCATAAAGCCTTAATGACGGTTGTATGGGAACTGTTATTGGCTTACCATAACTCTTCAAAATAGCTGAGCGAATGGAGCCATCATAATAAGCCTGATTATCATCAATGATGTTCGTAAAAAATACTTCATCCCATTCTCCTTCGCTCTTGCGACGTAAGATGTCTTTCTTAAATGGTCTGTAAGTAGACACTTTATCCTTGATTACAGAGTTAACCTCCATAATCTCGTCAACATAAGGATTGTTATCAATAATAGTTTTACAAAATGATGCGACGGCCCAGGTGAGATGGCATCCCGGGCAGTCTGTTTTTATCTGTCGCGCAACAGCAGTAGCATAAAGGCAATCCCCGTTTGAATACAATTGAACTAATAATATTTTTTTAGCCATCTTACTTGTGTAGCATCATTTTGGTCAGTGCTTCAAAACTTGTTTCAGGTTTCCAGCCAAGGGAAAGTATAGTGGAAGGATCAGAAATTAATTGCCTGTAGTCTGCTTTAAAGCCATCTTTCAATTGAACATGATTTTTCCAATCCTTGTTTATAATATCGAAACAGGTTTCAATATATTCCTGGATGGAATAGCCAAGTCCTGTTCCCAGGTTGGCTTCAAAAACTTCGTCTTGTTCAACCAGCGTCCAGATCGCTTTTACAATATCACCTGCAAAGCCCCATTCTTTTTTTACTGAGGGATCGCCAATAGTAATGATTTTTTCTTCTCCTTTTTCAATAGCCAGTACATCCGCTGCAATCATTTGTGCGACGTGTCTTGAGGTTCTTCGTGGACTGTCATGGTTAAAGAAATATCCCACATAAGCCTTGATTCCCAACATGCGAAAATACCGCGCAGCGTAAACTGACTGAATGCGACAAACAGAGTAAGCGTCCCTGGCTTCAAATTCATCAGTTTCCTTAATCGGTAAGTCCCGATTTTTGAATTGAAGACCACTGCCTGATATAAAGACTTTTGTTAGCGGAGAATGCGACTTTACCGCTTCAAGAATATTCAGTGTTCCGGTGCTAATGGTGGAATGATTTTCAAACAGTGTATCGTGTCTTGTTGTCGAGTTTGCTGCAAGGTGAAAAATATGATCAGGCTTGTATTCTTTAACAAGCGCTTTTACATCATCCAGGTTGGAGATATCAACGCCTGAAGCATTGTTTCTACCAATTGCTATGACTTCAACGGCTTCGTTTTGCAGTAATTCCGAAAGGTAATAACCGTCTTGTCCGTTAGCTCCGAATATTACTGCTGTTCTCATGCTATTTATTTTTTCTCACAACAAAAGTGGCAAACGTGTACTGGTATTTTCCCAGGTAATTGAAGTCAGGGTTAGGACAATCCCATTGAGGTTCGCCTACCAGTTCACATCCGGTCATCAAAGGCAACAACCTTTCTTTCAAATCTTTTTGCGTATATAATCGCGCATCTACTTCGGGTTTGAGATCGCCCGGTTTCCATTGGTCCTTATAATCGCAAGTGATCACTGCCACACCACCTGGCTTAAGCAAACCATTGATGCAATCTATAAAAGACTCGTCATCTGGGTCGTGCTCAATAACGGAAGTGGAAAAAACGATATCGTAAGATTGATGGATTGTTGTTGGCTTTGTATAATATTCCTGAAGAAAGTAATTAAGCACCGGGTCAATGTCTTCTATTTTATAGCCCATTCTTTTCAACGACATTGCCGCGGTATCCTCATAGCTACCGACACAGAGTATTTTCGGAGAAGAATATTCCTGGATAAACCTGTAAACAGTATCAAACACAAATGCCTGCTGAACATTTGCTTCAGCAATCTTTTTAGCCATTGTAAGAGGCACAAGATTAGTCAACGCATCAATTGCCGGGCTATATAACTGTCTAGCCTTATTATCGAGAATTCTATTTAGCGGCTCATCTCCATTCAATTTAATAGGATGATACGAAAAGCTCGAATCTACAGACATAGTATCTTCTGATGCTGCCTTTGTATTTCGAAGCCAGCTAAAATTTTTTTGCTGTAAGCCAAGTGCTGCGCGCACCGCGGTTTTAAATTTCTTAAAACCCGACACTTCCGGTTGAAACTTTTTAGCTTCTTCTTTTTGTAAAACAGAAGCTATAATTCTATTATATTCCCAAATGAGGTTTTCTGCGTCCCAATTTCTTTTTAATTCAGCTAATCCACTGGCATCCTGATTCATTATTTCTTTAATTCCTTTTTCTCCATAAACAATGGAAGGTTCCAAAGAATGCAAATGCCTGAACATTAAGCTGTCAGAAATGGCTAAAGGGCGGCCAACAGCTAACGCATAATCAACCGTGCTTGACAAGCCTCGTCCAAATTTGTCCTGATATAGAAATACGTTTATAGAGTTTTGTGCCAGGAAATCCAGTATACCTGCTTGGGAAAGAAAATCATGCGTTACCACCAGTTTTATTCCTGGCTTGGTGATGATAGCTTTGCATTTTTCAACAAGCTCTCTTGCTTTGCTTCCATCTTTATCGCCAAAATCTGCAGAAGGAATATTGAATCGTATTACAGCCTCATCGAATTCATGTTGAACGCCTTTCACAATGTCCTCAAACCCTTTGTTTGGTGTAGCAAAACCAAAACTGCCTATGACAGGAACTTCAGGTAATGCAAATTTGTTTTCATAACCAGGGACCAATCTGCCGGTTTTAAAAACAATCGGGTTCTTGAGCAACAGTGTAGGATCTGCTGCAATATGGTAATCAAATAGTTTATTAGTAAGATTGTCTGCAATTTCCTGCGTTACCTCATGCACAATTCCAATTTGTGGAACCGGAATGTTTCGTATTGCATTTTTCGTAACCCAGGGCAGTGTAGACGGATGATAATTGTAAATGATAGCGATCGGCGAATGTTCCGCAATCGCAGAATTCAGGTCACCCATATTGCTGCACTCAACATAAACAAATCTATTGAGCGTTGACTTGCTCAGTGCATTGCCTATATTGTTGCCAAATTCGTGTACACCACATTGTAAATTAGCATGCGATACAAAAAGTACCGTGTTTTTCATGTTGTTGATCGTTAATGAGTTTATTTTTTTACAATCTCAATTTTTGGCAGCGGGAAAATAAAGCCGGTGCCTTTCTCAATTGCTTCTTTTTCTCTTTCTACAAACTCTTCTTTAAAGTGCCATGGCAGTACAAGGTAATAATCCGGGTTCATTGCACGGCTTTCGGCTTCGCTTATTATAGGAATATTCGTGCCAAGAGTCATCGCACCATATTTATCCGGATTTCTTTCAGCTGCATAATCAATGAGTGTATGGTCTATATCACACCATTGGAGTATGGTATTTCCCTTTGTTGACGCGCCGTAAATATGAACTTTTTTGCCTTCTTTCTTAAAGTTTACAAGCAGATCATGCAATTCAACTTTAATTTTATTGATCCTTTCGGTAAACGCTTTATAAGGTTTATCAGTATCCAGTTCAAGGTCAAATTCAGCATGCCGTGTTTCAGTGATCAATTTTTGATCTTCAGCATTGTCGTATCGTGTGTTGGTATCATGCGTTGCATAACATCTGATACTGCCGCCGTTGATATCGTTAAATGCAATTTTGAATATTTTCATTCCGGCTTTCCTCAGAATAATCTCCAGCACAGCTAAGCTATAATATTCAAGATGTTCATGACAAATGGTATCGTATGAGTCAAGCTTTAGCATTGTTGGCATGTAAGACATCTCAAAAATCCATATCCCGTCTTTTGATAAAAGATCTTTAATGCCTTTTACAAAATCAACCGGACTTTCCAGATCATAAAACATAGCGATAGAAGTGATGATGTCAAGCTTCTTGCCGTTTAAAACTTCAACTATTTTTTTTGACGGAAAAATGTCCTGCACAACAGAAGTATTTGGAAGTTTGATCTCCTGAGCCACGTCGGATGGATCAACACCATATTTAAATACATCATCATTGTAATTGCTGAGAAGAGTACCGTCATTACAGCCTATATCCAGTACGCTAAGCTCTTTTTTAGTTGCAACAATAGATGTTACAGATTCAACAATACCTTTTAAGTGGTTGCGCATGGTATTGTTGGTTCCTGAACGGTACCAGTAGGCTGCATATAATATTTCAGGAGGTACACTGTGTTCCATTTGTAACAGACCGCAGGCGTTTTCGTCCAGCTCGGGGTTGCATCTTACGATAACACAAGGTATTTTTCTTGTGGATGGCATTTCTTTCCCTGGCTTAATGAATGAACCCTGTAAATATTGTTCACCAAGATCTATTGCCGGAGTTAAAGAAGCGGAACCGCAAACACGACATGTCTTCCTTGTTCTTATATGCATATATGTTTATTTCTTTAGTTTTTCAGATATAATTGTGGCGAATTGCTGGTTAATAGCATCAATACATTTGTTACGCTCAAGATTAAGTATAGCTAATTTTTTTACTACAACATCCTTTTCTTCAACCGGTACCTTCTCAAATTCATACACTTTTTCCTGTTCGTGCCAAAGGCGGCAGTTAACATCTGCCAACTGATAAAACACTTCGCCAATGGCTCCTGTGACTTCAGCTACTTCATTACCCTCTTTTTTAAATACCTTATTTGCTGCAAAGCTCATTTTTTCAACCGGAATGTTTCCGCTAACAGCATCAAAAACATACTCATTTATTTCTTCCTGAAGCTGAATGCATTGTGTATGCAGGCTTTTCAGACGCTCTGGATCCTCAGTATGATACTCCTTGAGTTTTACGATCGTCAGTTTATCACAAAGCATGCCTAAAGTTTCAGCCATAAGTCAATAAATTTGAGTGGCGAAAATATTATATTCTGCGACATGCCCTTAAAAAATACTGCAAATGTTAACAAACCACCATATGATATTTTAAACTCTCCCAAACCTCTTTTTCATATTTGACATATTAACTCCTATATTTGCCCCTCAAATTTTAATAAAGTGCCTACAAAGTTCTCTAAAGAAACTTATTTATACTGGTATGAGCTGATGCAGCTAATTCGCCAGTTCGAGTTAAAAGCGGAAGAAATGTATAAAATGGCCGGTAAAATTCGTGGCTTTTTCCACGCTTACGTTGGCCAGGAAGCTATCGCCGCCGGTTGTATGACTGCTACACGCCAGGAGGATCCATTTATCACTGCTTACCGCGACCATGGTCTGGGTCTGGCTAAGGGTATGTCTCCTAACTCTTGTATGGCTGAATTGTATGGTAAAGCAACAGGTTGTGCTAAAGGAAAGGGTGGAAGCATGCACTTTTTCAGCAAAGAACACTATTTCTTTGGCGGTCACGGGATCGTAGGTGCTCAGATTGGAGCTGGTGCTGGTCTTGCATTTGCAGAACAATACAGAGGCACTGATAATGTGGCTTTGGTTTTCTTTGGTGATGGCGCTGCCCGCCAGGGAATTCTGCATGAGACCTTCAATCTTGCCATGATTTGGAAATTACCGGTGATATTCATTTGCGAGAACAACAACTACGCAATGGGTACTTCGATTGAAAGAACTTCAAACGTTATTGATATCTATAAACTGGCTGATGCTTACGAAATGCCTGCTGACAAAGTAGATGGCATGGTTGCTGAATCAGTTCACGATGCGGTTGCACGCGCTGTAAAAAGAGCAAGAGAAGGCGGCGGACCTACTTTGCTGGAAATGAAAACCTACCGCTATAAAGGTCACTCTATTTCTGATCCTCAGAAATACCGTACCAAAGAAGAGGTTGACGAATACAAAGCAAAAGATCCGATCACACTTGTTTTGGATACGATCAAAGAAAACAAATTCGCTACAGATGAAGAGATCGCTGCCATTGATGAGCGTATCGGAAAAGTAGTTGAGGAAAGCGTGAAATTTGCTGAAGAAAGCCCATGGCCGGATGACAGCGAAGTGATCAAAGACGTCATGATGGATCAGAACTATCCGTACATCATGGATTTCCAGGGAGTTTAATATTTAAAGCTTGCCAAAGGCATTCAAAAAATGCCTTAAATGAAAACATTTATCAAACACAAAAATTAATTAGCACTATATATGTCTGACAAGAAAGTGCACGAAGTAGGAGAGGAAATAACTCACGACCCGTTATTACAGGTTAAAGGATTCTGGCAGAGATTCCAGAAACCGGTTTTGGGTGTAGTTATTGCCGCAGCAGTTGTTGGTGGCGGATTATATTATTACAAAAACAGCGTTGTAGGTCCGAAAGAGGAGAAAGCAGCAGATGCTATTTACAAGGCTCAGGAGTATTTCAGCGTCGATTCATTGCAAAAAGCATTGGATGGTGACGGTATTGGCAGCAAAGGTTTTGTTGCTGTAGCCAAAGAATATTCAGGAACAAAAGCTGGTAACCTTGCTGGTTATTATGCAGGCATTTCATATCTGCGCCTTGGACAGTTTGATAAAGCTGTTAAATACCTGAAAGACTTTTCAACTGATGCAAAACAAGTGCAGATGATGGCATACGGAGCATTGGGTGATGCATACAGCGAACAGAAAAAAGTTGATGATGCTGTTAGCGCCTACAAAAAAGCGGCAGAAGCATTTGATAAGGACGAAGTGAACGCTTCAGAATACCTTTTCAGAGCAGCGCTTTTAAGCGAGAGCAATGGCAAAACTGCTGATGCTTTAAAGCTGTACAAAGAAGTAAAAGAAAAGTTTCCTAATACAGATAAAGGCTTTTTGGCTGACAAATACATCTATCGTCTAAGCATTGAACCAAACGAATTGAGTGTAAAATAATGGCAACAAAAGGAAATAGCGAATTAAACAAAGGCATCCCTGAAATAAAGGATGCCTTTGTAGTTATAGTAAAAACAGAATGGAACGCCCACATCGTTAATAAGCTGGAAGCGGGCGCCAAACGTATATTGAAAGCTCAGGGAGCGAAAGTGAAAGTGATCACTGTTCCCGGTGCAGTTGAAATTCCCTTTGCTGTAAAGGCATATGCAGAAGGCTCTCAGCCGCTGGCCGATGCTTTCATTACGTTAGGAACTGTGGTACGCGGAGACACTCCTCACTTTGAATATGTTTGCAACGCTGTTACTGACGGAGTAACGAGCCTGAACCTGATGCTGGATGTTCCGGTTATCTTCGGCGTACTGACCGTTAATGACGAACAGCAGGCACTTGATAGGGTAGGAGGCGCTCACGGCCACAAAGGCGAAGAAGCTGCCGTTACTGCGCTTAAGATGATAGAGCTTAACAGGAAGTTGAGAAAGTAGTGAATCACATAAACTAAACTTACCGGCCACAAGTCTCGTGAGTCAGTATATATAGACGTTGCTCACTGAGGCGTTGGGTTGTTATTGCATCGATTGCATTGCTACTAGCATCGTCTGTTGCCACGCTCGCTTGTACTTTCGGTAACGTTACTCACCATGCCTCAGACTTCTTATATTTACGTATATATCTATTAGCATCAACCAGCTTAAGCTTATAGCTATAAGCTGACAGGTGATAGCTAAATCCGCAGTAATCATGAATGTAAGCATTTTCATACCTTGTTTTATAGATCAGTTATATCCGGCCGTTGCTTTCGACATGGTTAAAGTGTTGGAGAAAGCGGGCTGCAATGTTTCTTATAATACCAATCAGACTTGCTGCGGACAACCTGCCTTTAATGCCGGTTTCCAGGGTGAAGCAAAAGATGTTTGTACTAAATTTTTGAAAGATTTCGGGGATGCAGAATATGTTGTTGCTCCGAGCGCAAGTTGTGTTGGCTTTGTACGTAATTATTATGGTCAGTTGTTTGACAACTCATCTGTGCACAATGAGGTGAAATCACTTGGAGAAAGAACTTTTGAGTTCTCCGATTTTATGGTCAATGTACTGCAAGTGGATAATGTAGGTGCAAGATTGAATGGCAAAGCCACATATCATGATAGTTGCGCAGCTTTGCGTGAATGCAAACTTAAAAAAGAACCACGGCAGCTGTTAAGCAATGTGCAGGGACTTGAGCTGGTTGAAATGAATGATGTGGAGACCTGTTGCGGCTTTGGTGGCACATTTGCTGTAAAATTTGAGCCGATAAGCATTGCGATGGCTGATCAGAAAATCAATAACGCAGTTAGTACAGATGCTCAATATTTGATTAGCACAGACATGAGCTGCCTTATGCATTTAGGTGGCTACATAAAGAATAAGGGTGCCAATTTGCGTGTTATGCACCTGGCTGAAGTGCTGGCAAATGGATGGGAATAAAAAGGCTTAAAGCCCAAAGCTCAAAGCCTAAAACAAGTTGAGTTGTAAGTTGTACGTTCCACATTGTATGTTAAGGGGCGACAGGGCATCAACAGATTTTTAAACATGACTAACGACACATTATTTAAGCTCTGAGCTTTAAGCTTTGGGCTTTACGCTTAAAAATATATTCTATGGCATACTGGCTTGTAAAATCAGAACCTTTCAAATACAGTTGGGAACAATTTGAAAAAGACAAACTAACCTTTTGGGACGGCGTTCGCAATTACGCTGCGCGGAATAACCTCAAAGCCATGAAAAAAGGCGATGAAGTGTTATTCTATCACAGCAACGAAGGGCTGGCCATCGTGGGTATTGCAAAAGTAGCCAAAGAACATTACCAGGATCCAACAACGGATGATCCAAATTGGGTTGTGGTTGATCTGAAGCCTTACAAAAGAATAAAAACACCGGTTACACTTGCCCAGGTTAAGTCCGATGAAAGATTGGCGGATATGGCTCTTGTGAGACTCGGAAGGCTTTCTGTTCAGCCTGTTACTAACGAAGAATGGGAAGTAATTATGGAGTTGGGCGACATGAAGAAATAAACTTCCACTGAACAGATTCGACAGCGATAATCAAACACTTCAGTTTATACAAAACAAAGTCTGGTATTTTTTTAATACCGGACTTTTTTGATTTTAAGCTTATTGCAGGAAATGGCTATGAATTCTGCTTTAAGAGAGAATCTTCAAATTTGAATAATTCTCAGGAAGACATTTGCCAATGCAAAAAAAAGGGTCAAAAAAGGAGTATAAATAAGGAACTGTAATTAAACCAGGACAAAGATAATCCCCGGTTGCACTAATTGCAATAGGCGCACGTAATTTTTGCATTAAAACAACGAAGTCTGCCCTTTTGAGGCAGACTTCTGAATAAGTATAACGAAACTAATCGATTAGTATCTGTAATGTTCCGGTTTAAACGGACCTTCCTGAGGAATTCCCAGGTATTCAGCCTGAACATCAGTCAATACGTCCAGTACCACACCAATTTTAGCAAGGTGCAAACGTGCAACTTTCTCATCAAGATGTTTAGGAAGAACGTAAACTTTATTCTCATAGTTCTTGTGGTTTGTCCACAATTCAATCTGAGCAAGTGTTTGGTTAGTGAAAGAGTTACTCATCACAAAGCTGGGGTGACCAGTAGCACAACCCAGGTTAACCAAACGTCCTTCAGCCAATAGAATGATGTCTTTTCCGTCAACATTGTAAATATCAACCTGTGGTTTGATAGTATCTTTTGTGCTGCCGTAGTTTTCGTTTAACCATGCAACATCAATTTCGATATCAAAGTGACCAATGTTACACACGATAGCTTTATCTTTCATCAGGCGGAAGTGTTTGCCTGTAATAAGATCGCGGCAACCGCTTGCTGTAACTACAATGTCAGCTTCTTTAACAGCATCCTCCATCTTTTTAACTTCAAAACCGTCCATAGCAGCCTGAAGTGCGCAGATAGGATCAATTTCAGTTACAATAACGCGGCAACCAGCTCCTGCTAAAGAAGCTGCAGAACCTTTACCAACATCACCATAACCACCTACAACGGCTACTTTACCGGCAAGCATCACGTCAGTTGCACGACGGATAGCATCTACCAGGGATTCTTTACAACCGTATTTATTGTCGAATTTGCTTTTTGTAACAGAGTCGTTTACGTTAATAGCAGGTACAGGTAAAGTTCCTTTAGCTACTCTTTCGTATAAGCGGTGAACACCTGTAGTTGTTTCTTCAGAAATACCTTTAACATGTTGAACAAGCTCTGGATATTTGTCCAATACAATGTTGGTTAAGTCTCCACCATCATCAAGGATCATATTCAGCGGACGCTCTGCACTACCAAAGAACAATGTTTGTTCAATGCACCAGTCAGCTTCTTCAATAGTCTGACCTTTCCATGCAAATACACCAATACCGGCAGCAGCAATAGCAGCAGCGGCGTGGTCCTGCGTAGAAAAGATATTACAAGAGCTCCACTTAACTTCAGCACCAAGTGCAACTAAGGTTTCAATTAGAACTGCTGTCTGAATAGTCATGTGCAAACAGCCAGCAATGCGCGCATCTTTAAGTGGCTGACTTGGACCATACTCAGCTCTTAATGCCATTAAACCAGGCATTTCAGCTTCTGCAAGACGAATTTCTTTACGGCCCCATTCTGCCAGGGTAATATCTTTTACCTTGTATGGCAAACTAAAATCGATGTGTGATGAAACTTTTGTAGACATAATATTTTGATTGTTTAGATCGCTGCAAAAGTAAGTTTATCTCCTTTTATATCAAAGCTTGTTTTTTAAGCTAAAAGCTGTGGATTTGTTAATGAATTTCAATGCATGCCAGGCACAAAATAAGACCTTTTGAGCTTTTGATGACGGGCTGTTCAAAGGATAAGTTTGTCCTTATTTTGAGTTTTGAGATTGTTTTTTCGTATGAATTGGACAGTTTTTTTCAGTTAAAGTGCCAGCTATTAAATTCTGACTGTTTTTTTACTGCTAAACGACTGATTATAAAAAAGTTATAGTCGTATTTCAGAAAGCCATTCCCGCAGTATTTTTTTGAATCGCAGGATTCGTGCAGCTGGTAATTCTATTGAATCTTTGCTGTGTCAAAAAACAAAAAGCTCTTTAGAAATACTGGTCTTGAACAAATCGGAAACCTCAACTCTTAGCTCAACCTTAACCTCTTAAATTCATTCATCAATCCACAAGGAACCCTGAAATCCTAAGCCCGAAAAATCTGCCCTTGTACCCTTATGATATTAAAAGGCTGCTTTGAACAAGCAGCCTTTTTTTGCAATTAGCTTTAGCGTATAGTAATAGCAAGCCATTTTTAATTTAACCCACTACGAAGCAAAAAGGTACATTTAATAGATAGAACAAGCGTTTCGACAGAATTAAACTTAAAGCGAACTGAATTTTCAATCAAACTCTCACAAAAAAATTTGTTCAATTAAATTTTCTGTGTCATATTCGCACAGCAATGGAAAAACAAATCTTAAATAATCATTGGTGGTGGCACACAAACCTCAGTCGGGGCTTGTAGTGGCATTGCCAGTACTATTTAATTTTAAATAATTACGCCTCGACTTATTAGTCGGGGCTTTTTTTTTCCGAAACTAACAACGGTTCATTACATAACATTTTATCCAGGCATGAAAAGAATACCGGTTACAACGAAATTCAAACAAATGCTCTCTGACATTTACACGCCAGTGGGTATTTACTTACGCTTGCGCGATCGTTTCAGAGACACGATTTTATTGGAAAGTGCGGATAGCCGTGCTGCGGAAAACAGTTATTCCTACATCGGCATCAATGCCATTGCAGGTGCAGAAATTATTGATTATTCTTCTATTGAGTTCAAGCTTCCGCTGCAAAAACCTGAAAAACAACCAATAGAAAAGGCAAGCGATATACCATGTCTTTTGTGGGAATTCATGAACCGGTTTGATGTTACTCCATCAGAAGAAAGAGCTGTAAAACTAGCCCAGGGCATGTTTGGATATACAACATTTGATGCCGTGCAGTTTTTCGAAACCATTCGCCTAAAGTCGTCTGACAAAGAAAAAGGCGCACCGGAAATACCGTTGATGCGATACCGTTTGTACCAGTATGTAATTGCTATCAATCATTTCAGAAATGAAATGTTTCTCTGCGAAAATGTAATTCCTGGCCTGGAAAGTGATATTGATGCTGTTGAATCGTTGATAAAAAGCAAAGATGTTCCCAATTATCCTTTTACAATAAAGGATGAAGAAGCCTCCAACATTACAGATGAAGGTTACAAAGAGATGGTTGAAAAAGGCATAAAAAGCTGCCTGAGAGGAGATGTTTTTCAAATAGTATTAAGCAGAAGATTTCAGCAGCCATTTTTAGGCGATGAATTCAATGTATACCGCGCACTGCGCAGTGTTAACCCTTCCCCATACCTGTTTTACTTTGACTACGGCGACTATAAGCTGATTGGTTCTAGCCCCGAATCTCAATTAATTATCAAAGATGGCAACGCCATCGTGCATCCTATTGCAGGTACGTTCAGAAGAACAGGAGATGCTGAGAAAGACAGAGAATTAGCTGCACTATTATTAAGCGACGCAAAAGAAAATGCGGAACATGTGATGCTGGTCGATCTTGCCCGCAATGATCTCAGCCGTTTGTGTGACGATGTTAAGGTTACACACTATAAGCAGGTTCATTACTACAGCCACGTGATACACCTGGTAAGTGAAGTAGTGGGCAAAGTGCGTCCTGATAGCAATCCTTTTGAACTGATTGCAAAAACATTTCCTGCCGGTACTTTAAGTGGCGCACCTAAGTTTAAAGCAATGTCGCTGATTGATGCTTACGAACCCACTGCCCGCAGCTATTATGGCGGAGGAATCGGCTTTATAGGATTTGATGGAAGCTGCAATCATGCAATCATGATCCGCACATTCCTCAGCAAACAAAATACGTTGCATTATCAGGCAGGAGCTGGCGTAGTGGCTGCTTCAAAGCCGGAAAGCGAATTGCAGGAAGTAAACAACAAGCTTGGCGCTCTTAAGAAAGCCGTAAAACTTGCTGAATCCATCTAATGACGAATTTTTTCGAATGATATCAAAGGTTAAAAAAGCACCGATGAAAATACTTGTTTTTGATAATTACGACTCGTTTACATATAACCTGGTACACCTCGTAGAAAAAATTATCCACGAAAGAGTTGATGTATACAGAAATGATCAGATACCGTTAGAGAAAGTAAACGAATATGATAAGATCATCCTGTCGCCTGGCCCAGGAATACCTGACGAAGCCGGCTTGTTGCTTCCTTTGATCAAGCAATATGCCCCATCAAAATCCATACTGGGCGTATGTTTAGGTCAACAGGCTATTGGTGAAGCGTTCGGTGGTAAACTGGTAAATCTTTCAACAGTTTATCATGGTGTTGCAACCAAAATTCATGTTAACGATGACAGGCTTGCTGTAGCCGGAAGTAATGATGTGTTTGAAGGGTTGCCTTCTGAAATTGAAGTCGGAAGATATCATTCATGGGTGGTAAGTACAGATGATTTTCCTGAAGAACTGGAGATTACAGCTAGAGATGAGAATGGGTACATAATGGCGCTGAGGCATAAAAAATATGATGTGCAGGGTGTTCAGTTTCATCCGGAAAGTGTATTAACGCCTGAAGGCGAAACCATCCTGAGAAACTGGCTCAAATAAAGTAGATTCTCAAACCGTTCCGAACGAAAGTTTATCATAGTTATTGCACCTTATTGATTTGCGCCGCTATGGCGAAAAATGAAATAAAAATGAAAAAGATCTTACAATTTCTCTTTGAGCACAAAACCCTGGGCAGGGAACAGGCAAAGGAAATTCTTACCAACATATCAAAAGGCATGTACAGTGAACATGAAGTAACTGCCTTTATTACTGTTTTCTTAATGCGGAGTATTACCATACAGGAATTGCAGGGCTTTCGCGATGCGTTGCTCGAGCTGTGTGTGAAGGTTGATCTCAATGGACACAAAACTATCGATATTGTGGGCACAGGCGGTGATGGTAAAAACACTTTTAATATTTCAACGTTATCTTGCTTTATTGTTGCAGGCGCAGGATACAAAGTGGCTAAGCACGGTAACTACGGTGCTTCGACCATAAGCGGTGCAAGCAACGTAATGGAGCAGCTTGGGTATAAATTCAAAAGTGATAATGTACAATTGGTAAAAGAAATTGAAGAAGCCAATATCTGTTTCTTACATGCGCCAACATTTCACCCGGCTTTAAAAACTGTGGGGCCAATAAGAAAGAATTTAGGTTTAAGAACTTTCTTTAATATGCTTGGGCCAATAGTAAACCCGGCTACACCAACGCATCAATTAGTGGGTGTATATAATCTTGAAATGGCGCGTATTTACAATTATTTGTTGCAGCAGGCTGGTAAATCATTTACCATCATTCATGGTCTTGATGGGTACGATGAAATATCTTTAACCAATGATACAAAGGTTATTTCCAATAAGGGCGAATTCATTATGACGCCGATCCAGCTTGGGAAGCGCCAGGTGGAAGCGAAGGATATTTACGGGGGAAATACGGTTGAAGAGTCTGCTAAATTATTTTCAACTATTATAAAGGGAGATGGCACCTGGGCACAAAATGCAGTAGTGCTTGCAAACGCAGCAATGGCGTTATTTTGCACCGGCGAATTTTCAACCTATGATGATGCCTACCATGCAGCGGTAGAAAGCCTGGACAGTGGTAAAGCGTATCAGTCATTACAAAAACTAATTGCAATACAATGAGCAACATCCTTGAAAAGATAGTAGCAGATAAACAACTGGAAGTAGCACAGAAAAAACAGGCCATTCCCGTTGAAACATATAAAGATTATCCCAACTATAAATTGGAAAGAAGGTCGCTTAAAGCTTCTTTGTTAAAGGAAGGGTCTACCGGTATCATTGCTGAATATAAGCGGAAATCGCCTTCAAAAGGAATTATCAATGCTACTGCGCAGGTTGAGGATGTTGTAAAAGCATACAGCAAAGCGGCCGCAGGAATTTCTGTGTTGACGGATGAAAAATATTTCGGAGGCACCAATGACGATCTGATTGCTGCAAGAAAAGTTGCTACAGTCCCTTTGTTGCGCAAAGAGTTTATTGTTGACGAATACCAGATTCACGAGGCCCGCGCGATAGGGGCTGATCTGATCTTATTAATAGCAGCCTGCCTTACACCGGAACAGGTAAAGCATTTTGCATCTGTAGCCAAACAACTTGAACTGGAAGTGTTGCTGGAGATACATGACGAAACTGAATTGGTGCATATATGTGATGAAGTGGATTTTGTGGGCGTAAATAATCGAAATCTTAAAACATTTTCTGTCGATATAAATACATCTTTACGACTCTTTGATTCAATACCCGCAGATAAACCGGCTATTGCAGAAAGTGGTATCAGTAATACCGATGCAATATTAACTTTGCGCGAAGCCGGATTCAAAGGTTTTTTGATCGGTGAGAATTTCATGAAAGAAAATGATCCTTCTTTTGCTTTTGCCTCATTTGTAGAATCGCTGCAAAGCAGCGTAAAAAATGAATAAAAGAAATGGATGAACAACAACTGAATTCAGGTAAGGAAAATGTACTGACAAAAATCCGTATCAAAGTATGTGGCATGACAATGCCATCACAGGTGCAGCAATTGGATGAAATGGGGGTTGACTTTGCAGGGTTTATCTTCTATCCCAAAAGTCCGCGTTACGCGCTAAAACAAATGACCGCCAATGAGCTTAAAAAGATCAAAGGCAAAATAAACAAAGTAGGTGTTTTTGTAAATGCAGAAGTGGATGAGGTATTGCGTATTGTTGATGAATGCGGTTTATATCTCGTTCAGCTGCATGGAGATGAAACTCCCCGCACATGTGAGATGATCTCTAACTATGTCTCTGTTATCAAAGCTTTTCGCATAAGTGAAGATGATAACATAGAGTGGAAGATACGAGAGTATTATGATGCTGCCGACATGTATCTTTTTGATACGGAAGGAGCTGGTTACGGAGGTACAGGTAAAAAATTTAACTGGCAGTTGTTGAAGGGTCAAAACATTCGCAAATCGTTCTTTTTAAGCGGAGGAATTCAGCCTGGTGATGAAAGCGCGATAGCTGAATTTGTAAAGGATCCGGTAGCTAAAGATCTTTTTTCGCTGGACATCAACAGTAAATTTGAAGTAATGCCCGGTGTTAAGGATATGGATAAGGTGAGGGAATTCGTAGAAAATTTAAAAGGTAAGCAAAGATGATAGTAAGGGAAGCAACTATAAGCGATCTTCCACAGATACTGGAGATTTACAATGATGCAATTGTAAATACCACTGCAGTATATGATTACGAACCACACACGCTTGAAATGAGAAAGCAATGGTTCGATACCAAGCAACAACAGGGCTTTCCTGTATTTGTAGCCGAAGAGGATAGAATCATTTGTGGCTTTAGTTCTATTGGTCCGTTCAGAGCCTGGGCCGCCTACAAGTACTGCGTGGAGAATTCAGTATATGTTAAACAGGGACAGCGTGGTAAAGGCATTGCAACGTTGCTCATGCAACCATTGATCGATTCGGCAAAGCAACTCGGCTTACATAGCATTGTGTCAGGCATAGATGCTACCAATGATATCAGCATTTCACTGCATAAAAAATTCGGTTTTGTTGAAGTGGCCCATTTTAAAGAAGTGGGATATAAGTTTGACCGATGGCTTGATCTGAAATTCCTTCAACTCATCATTTCTTAGAAAGCAGAACAAATGTTGACTGGATGAAATTTAACACATCCGGCAATTTTAAACGTACAACGTATAACTTATAACGTACAACTTTTATGGCAATTCAATCATATCAAAAACCGGATGACAAAGGTTATTATGGAAAATTCGGCGGGGCATATATTCCGGAAATGCTACACCGTAATGTAGAAGAACTTGTTTCTAAATACATGGATATTATCTATTCAGCATCTTTTCAAAAAGAGTATAATAATCTGCTGAAAGATTACGTAGGTAGACCTTCTCCATTATTTCTTGCCGAAAGACTTAGCAAGCAATTCAATACAACCATCTATTTAAAAAGAGAAGATCTTAATCATACCGGCGCACACAAAATCAATAATGCTATAGGACAGGTACTGTTAGCGCAACGCCTTGGTAAGAAAAGAATTATTGCGGAAACCGGTGCCGGACAGCATGGCGTAGCAACAGCTACCGTATGTGCATTAATGGGATTGGAGTGCATTGTTTACATGGGGGCCGTTGATATAGAAAGACAGGCGCCAAACGTAGCCAGAATGAAAATGCTTGGTGCTAAAGTAATTGCGGCGACCAGTGGCAGCCAGACGTTGAAGGATGCAACAAATGAAGCAATCCGCGACTGGATCAATAATCCAACAGATACACATTATGTAATTGGAAGTGTGGTAGGTCCACATCCTTACCCGGATATGGTTGCACGTTTTCAAAGCATTATCAGTGAAGAAATCAGATGGCAGTTAAAAGAAAAAACAGGAAGTGAATTACCTACGCATGTTATTGCTTGTGTTGGTGGCGGAAGCAATGCTGCCGGCGCGTTCTATCATTTTCTTGATGAACCTTCAGTAAAACTGGTGGCTGTGGAAGCAGCCGGTCTTGGTGTAGATAGCGGCATGAGTGCAGCTACAACAAAGCTGGGTTCTATAGGCGTTTTGCATGGAAGCAAAAGCATTGTAATGCAAACAGAAGATGGCCAGGTAGTTGAACCACATAGCATTTCTGCAGGACTGGACTATCCCGGAATTGGTCCATTACATGCACATTTGTTTGATAGCGGCAGAGGCATCTTTTTAAGTGCAACAGATGAAGAATCTGTGCAGGCCGCATTCAATCTTACAAAACAGGAAGGCATTATTCCTGCACTGGAATCATCACATGCGCTGGCGGGATTACATCAACTTAACCTTACAGATAAAGATGTAGTGGTATTGTGCCTGAGTGGAAGAGGCGATAAAGATATGAGTACGTATATGAAATATGTTGACGCTGAATAAAATTTAGGGATAAGTTTCGAATCAGATTTGCAATTGAAGAACTATATATTACAAAGGGCGACAAAGGAAGACAGTCAGTTTTTTTATCAGTTGAAAAAGCTGGTCTTGAGGCACTACGTAGAAACAATCTGGGGATGGGATGAGGAATTTCAATTGGCATTTCATCGCGATAACTATCGTCCGGAAGATACCTTTATTATTAAGGTTGAGGATAAATCTGCAGGCACGGTCGAAGTGAGGGAAGACGAAGAAAAGATCTTTATCTGCAGCCTTTATATTCATCCGGATTACCAGGGTAAATCGATTGGTACGTCAATGATCAAAGATTATCTGGCGTCCGCAGATCTTCAACGTAAGAGAACTGATCTTGAAGTGCTGCGATTGAACACGCGGGCACTTGAATTATACAAGAGATTGGGTTTTGTAGAAATAATTGAAAAGGGGGATGAAGTGAAACATTATTTGAGCAGGCCTTTTGACAACATGTAAAGAAGATTACAAAACGCTGCTTTTCAAAAAAGAATGCAGCTTAAGAAAATAAACTATGAGCAGGATTCAGGAAATATTCAAACATAAGAACAGCAATGTGCTGAACGTTTATTGCACCGCCGGCTTCCCTAAACTTGATAGTACGCTGGAAGTGATGAGGGCCTTGCAGGATAACGGAGCCGACCTTATTGAACTTGGCATGCCTTACAGCGATCCGTTGGCTGATGGACCGGTAATACAGGCAAGCGGATCAATTGCGTTGAAGAACGGCATGACTATCGCCAACCTTTTCAAACAGCTGAAAGATTTCCGTAAGGAAATTAATGTCCCGGTAATCTTAATGGGTTACATGAATCCTGTATTACAATATGGCTTTGAACGTTTTTGCGCAGATGCGGCTGCAGTAGGAGTTGATGGTTTGATATTGCCTGATCTTCCACAATATGAATTTGAAACAGAGTACGGTGATATAATAAAAAAATACGGGCTGGATTTTATCTTCCTGGTAACGCCTGAGACATCAGAAGAAAGGGTTCGCCAAATTGACGAATTAAGCAGTGGATTTCTCTACGCGGTTTCTTCTTCATCAACCACCGGTAATGAAAAAGATTTCGGCCTCGTTGAAAAATACCTGCAGCGTCTGCAAAATTTAAAACTCAAAAATCCTGTGCTGGTAGGTTTTGGAATTAAAGACAAACAGACTTTTGCATCTGCAGCCAAACATGCGAACGGCGCCATTATCGGCAGCGCGTACATAAAGGCGCTAAACGAAAACAGCAATGTGAAGGTTGCGACGAAGGAGTTTTTGCATGCTGTGTTGGGATGAGACGATGTACGGTGTTAGATGTACGATTTTAGATGTACGATATACGATGTGAAGACGCCTCAAGTACGAACTACGAGGTATGAAGTACGCAGGTGTGAAAGTACTAACTTATTGCAAACATTGCTTTGGTGAGGACAGAGGCTGATAGCTAATAGCTGACGGCTGATAGCTTCCTAAGTACGAATTACGAGGTACGAAGTACTCAGGTGCGACAGATCCGGATAAGACGAAAAACATCCGGTGCGGACAAAAAGCTGATAGCTAATAGCTGATAGCTGATAGCTCCCAGAGCGGCGAACCGGGTTCGAACCGGCGACCCTTTGCTTGGGAAGCAAATGTTCTACCAACTGAACTACCGCCGCTTTTGAAAAAAATGAATGATTAACATGTTGAATATACAAAAATGAAACTTACAATCATAAAATATAATGCCGGGAATATACAGTCGGTTTTGTATGCTTTGGAAAGGATTGGAATGGAGGCTGTTGTTACAGATGACCACCAGTTGATCAGGGAAGCGGATAAGGTGATTTTCCCGGGAGTTGGTGAAGCCAGCAGCGCCATGAAATACCTGAAAGAACGGGGACTGGACACGTTGATTAAAAGCTTGCAGCAGCCCGTACTAGGCATTTGCCTTGGCATGCAGTTGATGTGTAAGTACAGTGAAGAAAACAATACAGATTGCCTCGGAATATTTGATGAACAAGTAAGAAAATTTGTTCCGCAAAACGGAGAGAAAGTACCGCAAATTGGGTGGAACAATATTTATGACCTCAAGTCTCCGCTCTTCTCAAATGTTGCCGAAGAAAGCTATTGCTACTTTGTACATGGTTATGCCGCTTCTCTTGGTGAACACACCATTGGAACGACCAATTATATTCAGCCATACAGTTCAGCGCTGCATAAGGACAATTTTTACGGAGTGCAGTTTCACCCTGAAAAAAGCGCCACTGTTGGTGAACAGATCATTAAGAATTTTTGTACCAATATCTAGTCAATGACAATAGCTGCCGTGCCTTTGAAAGATGTTTGGGAACTGCGAAGAGAAGTGATGTACCCAGAATTGTCAATTGACGGGGTAAAACTCCCGGATGATGAATCGGGTAATCATTTAGGGCTGTATGATGGCGATGATCTTGTCAGCGTTGTTTCAGTGTTTGTGACGAATAATGAATTACAGTTCAGAAAGTTTGCAACCCGCGCGGCGATGCAAAACAAAGGTTACGGTACTACCTTGTTGAAGTATGTTATGGATGTTGCAGATCAGATGCAATGCATCAAAGTTTGGTGTAATGCGCGAACATCAGCGACGAAGTTCTATGAGAAATTTGGCATGAAAGCAACCGGCGACACATGGCTTGCAAAGGGACACGAGCTTATTAAAATGGAAAAACAATTATAATCATGCAGATTATTCCGGCAATTGATATTATTGAAGGAAAATGCGTTCGCCTTACACAGGGTGATTATTCGCAAAAAACAATTTATAACGAACATCCGCTGGAAGTTGCCAAGCAGTTTGAAGGCGTGGGATTGACAAGACTCCATCTTGTGGACCTCGATGGCGCAAAGGCAGGCTCCGTTAAGAACTGGAAAGTGCTGGAAACTATTGCCTCAAAAACATCACTTGTAATAGATTTTGGCGGAGGTATAAAGCAGGAGAAAGATGTGCAGATAGTTTTTGAATCCGGTGCGGCGTTAGCTACTGTAGGGAGTATCGCTGTGAAAGACGAAGCTACCTTTGTCCTCTGGTTACAACAATTTGGTGCTGAAAAGTTTTTACTCGGTGCAGATGTTAAAGACGAAAAAATTGCGATAGGTGGTTGGTTAGAGACAACCGATGTCTGGATCTACGATTTCATAGAAAAGTACATTCAGCACGGCGTTCAGCAAATTTTCTGCACAGATGTAAGTAAAGATGGAAAATTGGAAGGCCCAAGTATTGATCTCTATAAAAATATCATCAGCAAATTCCCTGAACTGCATTTCATTGCCAGTGGCGGTGTAAGCAGTATGGAGGATCTGGATGAACTCCAAAATATTGGATGTAGTGGAGCAATTGTAGGAAAAGCAATATATGAGGGGCGAATTTCAATTAAGGATTTGAAATTTGAAATTTAAGACAGTAACTACCACTTGTACAGTCAGGGCGCTATGTTTGTGTTAAATGATACGTATATTTCTGTTTTTGCTTATCTTTATACGTATAAATCTGAGGTATGAAATCCAAGTTAACATTATCAATTGATTCATCGCTAATGGATGAAATCAACAGGCTTTCAAAGCTGGATAAACATATAAACCTGTCGAAAATGGTAGAAAAGTTTCTATCACAGGAGTTTAAGCGCACGCCTCCATCTACAAAGAGTGATGTTCGCAGTTTAAGAGGAATATTGAAGGATGTTAATGCCGGTGAAGATTGGAAAGCTCAAAAAGTAGACCGGTTGACAAAAAAATATTTATAAGGTGAAAGTTTTTATCGACACAAACATTTTTCTTGACCTTTTTCTAGATAGAGAAAAATTTGCCGATGCCGCGGAATCCTTGCTTTTAGAATGCGAACAGGGAAGAATAGAAGGTGTGACCTCAGCAAGTAATGTGATCAATATTTACTATCTGGTAAATCAGCAAAAAACTAAAGTTGAAGCGAAGCGAATTATTAGAAAGCTTTTAAATTTTGTGTCGGTACCAGCAACCCATCATAAGGATTTGTTGCTGGCAATGGAAAGTGAATTTTCTGATTTTGAAGATGCGGTACAATACTTTACCGCTTTAAATGTAGTTGGGCTGAATTATATCATAACAAGGAACAAGAAGGATTATAAAACTTCCTCAATCGGAGTGCTGACAGCTGAAGAGTTTGTAAATAAATTCGGAATCTAGCAATTACAAGTGCCTGCCTGCTAAAAATATTGAATACACCTATAGCCAATAGTAAAGTTTTGAATCTTGACTTTTGAATCAGTAAAAATATGCTAACAAAACGAATCATCCCATGCCTCGATATCAAGGATGGGAGAACAGTAAAAGGAACCAACTTTGTTGATCTTCGTGATGCCGGCGACCCGGTTGAACTGGGTGCATTGTATGCCAAGGAAGGCGCCGACGAACTGGTTTTTTTGGATATTACAGCCACAGTGGAAAAGCGCAAAACGCTTAGTGAACTGGTGAACAGAATTGCGCATCATGTAAATATTCCTTTTACAGTAGGTGGCGGTATTAGCAGCGTAGATGATGTAAGCGTTCTTTTGCAAAACGGGGCCGACAAAATTTCTGTAAATACAGCGGCATTTAAACGTCCGGAGTTGATTGTCGAGCTGGAAAAAGAATTTGGCAGCCAGTGTGTGGTGCTTGCCATAGACACAAGACAGGAAGAAGACGGCGAATGGTATGTTTATCTGAATGGCGGAAGAACCAAGACGGACATGAAATGCCTGGATTGGGCCAAAAAAGGCGTGGATAATGGCGCGGGGGAGATTTTGCTTACCTCGATGAACCACGACGGAACAAAACAGGGTTTTGCATTGGATATTACCCGAACTTTGGCAACGCAATTGCCGGTTCCTGTTATAGCCAGCGGCGGAGGTGGTACGATGGACCATTTCATCGACGCTTTTGAGAAAGGAATGGCGGATGCGGCACTGGCAGCCAGCATTTTTCACTTTAAAGAAATTGCTATACCGGATCTGAAAGCATATTTGAAGGACAAGAACATTGAAGTGAGGGTTTAGAAGTGAATGGTCAATGGTGAATAGTGAAAGGTGCAGACTTGCGGAATTTCCTCTGTCATGTTCCTATTTAATGAAGTGAATGGCAGCAATGCAACCGGGTTTCAAATAATAAAAACTGATGGTATGTTGCTACTGACCTTATTTTTGGTAGTATTATCTTTTTACCTGTTTTACGTAGTGAACAGAAAGAGACGGGAGAAAGAAGAACAGCGGCGGGAAAGATTGCAACAAAAACAGGAAGATCTGATGAAGCAACTGGCAGCAAAAAAACATCAGTCAGGAGAGAATCAGCACGCAAATAATTAAAATACAGCAACAATTTATCGCGGATATAAATAATATGAAAGCGGACTTTACAAAATACCAGGATGGCCTTGTCCCGGCAATAGTGCAGGACTATGACACCAGCAAAGTGCTGATGCTCGGTTTTATGAATGAAGAAGCGTTGCATAAAACAGAACAAACAGGAAATGTTACTTTTTACAGCCGCAGTAAAAATCGTTTATGGACGAAAGGCGAGGAGAGTGGTAACTTTTTAAAATTGAAGTCCATTTTTCTTGATTGTGACAATGATACATTCCTCATAAAGGCACATCCCTTAGGCCCGGTTTGCCACACCGGCGCAGATACTTGCTGGAGCGAGAAAAATCACAGTGACAACTTTCTGTTGTATCTTGAAGATATTATCAAACTGAGAAGGCAATCGTCTCCGGAAGAATCTTACGTAGCCAGGCTTATGTCGAAAGGCATTAATAAAGTGGCACAGAAAGTGGGTGAGGAAGCTGTGGAGCTGGTGATTGAAGCAAAAGATAATAACGAGGATCTGTTTCTGAATGAGGCGGCAGATCTGTTGTTTCACTATTTACTTTTACTTAACGCTAAAGGCTATAATTTGCAATCAGTAATTGATGTGTTAAAACAACGTCATTCAAAATAAAGACCTATGAAGTTAACCGGTTTAGCTGCAGCCTTGTTTCCCGTTTTATTGCTTGCCCAATCACATGGCAATCCAAAGAATTTTACCATAACAGGGAAAATAAAAGGTCTTGCTGAAAATGCGCAGGTATATCTATCATCACTCAACGAGCAGGATACGCTTGCTTCAACCAGCGTAAAAGGCGGCACTTTTGTGCTTAAAGGAAAAGTTGACGATGTGGACAGCCGCTTTCTGCATCTTCCGTCCGTAAATCAACGGCTGGTATTGTTTATAGGTAGTGATAATATAGATATTACTTCTGATGTAAGCGACTGGCCTTCGACTAAAATATCCGGATCTGCTTCCCAAAAAGATTATGAGGATTTTTTGCAGTATGTCAGGCCGTTGAATGACTATGTGGGCTATTACAGAAATTCGCTGCAACAGGCAACCAGCACAGCATCAAGAGATTCTTTGGCAATAATGCTGAATACATCCTACGGCATCTGGCAGGGAGCTATCGACCGCTTTATAGCTCAAAAGAAAAATTCACCGGTGTCTGCTTTATTATTGGCTTACGCATATGATACAGATCCCAACAAGGATGCAAAAATTTTTGAAAGCAGGCTGACCAGCCTTGGACCTGTAGCGCAGGAAAACAAATACGCCAAAAATTTACAGGAGGCATTAAATAGTGATAAGATTGGGGCAGTAGGCACAAAGGCGCTTGATTTTACGCAGAATGATGTAAATGGCAAACCTGTATCTCTTTCGCAGTTTAAGGGTAAATATGTGCTCGTAGATTTCTGGGCAAGCTGGTGCGGTCCGTGCAGGAGAGAAAACCCTACTGTAGTTGCGGCATATAATGAGTTCAAAGAGAAGAATTTTACAGTGCTTGGTGTATCACTCGACCAGCAAAAAGATAATTGGTTGCAGGCTATAAAAGCAGATAAGTTGAGCTGGACACACGTAAGCGACCTGCAATACTGGAACAATGAAGCTGCAAGATTATATCATGTGCAGTCAATACCATTCAATATGCTGATTGATCCTGATGGAATGATTATCGGGAAGAACTTACGTGGAGAAGAACTAATAAATAAACTAAAGGCGATCTTGAAATAGGAAGTCTTGCGAGACGCTGAACATAAAAAAATGAGCGGTAATTTATGGTTGCCGCTCATTTTTTTATGCATACATCCGAAAACTATGCTGTAAGTTTTGAACGGAATTTTTCTTCGTAAGAAGCTGCATCGAATCCTACGCTGATCACTTCATTATTTAATTCAATCACCGGACGTTTGATAAGACTTGTATTTTCTTTCATTAAAGAAACTGCATTTTTCACGGAAGTAACGGTCGCCTGAACCGCAGGATCTATACCTTTCCACGTCGTACTTTTTTTATTCAACAACACTTCCCAACCCACCTGTTTGCTCCACTCTTTAAGTTTCTCCGCACTAATACCTTCCGTTTTGTAGTTATGAAATTCAAAAGGAATATTATGATCTTTCAGCCACGTTAATGTCTTCTTTACCGTATCGCAATTCGGAATACCATACACTTTGTACATCGTTGTAAGAAATTTCGCGCAAAAATAAAACAAATGTACGATGTGAGCACATGTACGATGTTAGATGTACGGTGTACGATGTAGATGCCGGGTGTTGGTGCGCCAATGTGAGTTTAAAGTACGAATTACGAAGTACGAAGTACGTTAGAACGACCATTGATTATTTGTTTTGAACAGCATCAGCTTTGAGATAGACTTGTACTGTTAAACCTGGGTACTTCGTACTTCGTAATTCGTACTTAAGGTGGTTCACATCTTACATCTTACATCGTACATTAATTGTTCTTTACAAACTCCCTATACGATGTTTGAATATACGTGCGCATATCGTCAGTTGATGCTTTGCGACAGAAAGAGTAAGTTGGCCGGTATTTGCTGAGAAAGGATTGAAGAGAATCACCTTTTAACGATGTTAACCTTGTGACCTGTTCAGGTGAGAACCGGAAGTCGATGTAAGAGGCTTCGTCCTCTTTTTTCAAACGTTTTTTTAGATCGCGGCGTTGTTTTTCCTGACGCGAAAAGTAGGTGAAGGGACTGAAATTAATTCCAAAGCCAACCGGAGTGTGGCCGCCCGTTACTCTTGACATTGGCCGGTTATACAACGATGCATATTCACTCCGGCGATTAATGGAATCCACCTTGTACTTGCTAATCACCGTTACTGAATCAAGCATGTTACCTGCCGGCTCAAGAATAATTTTATTATCAGCGTATAAATTTTTTGTAGTTACGGTAAATGAATAAGTAAAATAACCATCCGTTGAAAAAGTAATTTGATCATTTTTTGCCGCCATTATTTTGAAAAAGCCACCCATGTCCGAGCTTGCATAAGTATTATTGGTAAGATTATGGATTGTTACTGACATAAGTATTCTGCCAGAACCCTTTTCCACAATTTTACCTTGCAGAAATTCTTGCGCCGATAGAGGCTTTGCTATAATAAATGATGAAAGCAGAAGAATGGTAGCTGCACGCATATTCCTCTAATTTACCAAGCCCTGGCCAAACGTCTTACCAAATCAATGTTAAAGTAAGTTATCCGAACACAACGCCCAATACGCCGCAAACAGCTTTTGCGAGCATTAACCCGTCAATAATAAACAGGTAGTAAAGAATAGATTTTCGTTGATGCATTGAGTAAGCCACAATCAGTAAGAGAATAAAAGGGATGCTGTTAAACAATATGCGCTGAAACGTAAAATTTCTGAAATAGGCAAATACAAGAAAAGAAAGCCATCCTGCAAGACTAAGTGGAATAATGATGAGAAATATTGTTTTACGTAAACCTGCACGTACTACAAATGTTTTCAATTGCATGTTGTGGTCCGTCGCATAATCCTTAATATCAAACATAATGCATAGCACCGTTATGAACATCCAGTTCTTTATGAACAGCCACACGGCAAAAAAAGAAACCTGGAAAGTGCTTTCTGTCTGAATGATCTTAAACATGATCGGGTAGATGGTCACCACTCCGGCCCAGACTGCACCGATCACAAAGGGTTTAAGAAAACCATTTTCACGAAGATTCAAATGAAAAATATCGCTCCAGGAAAGTCCGTAATAGAGTATTGCAATTAGCGGGGTACAAAAAAGAATAAACCAATTGGATAAGGACAAGGATAGCAAACCCTTATAATAAGTTAGTGCAACGTAAATACTACCCGCGATAACCAGCCATAACAAAATTGTTTGCGTTAACCTGGCTTGTTTAGCATGATTCTGATACCATGCTTTTCTTTTATTGGTGGTTGGAACAACAGATTCGGTTATATATGCAGTATTATAGTAGTACACTGTGCCTGCTGCGAGCAACACGTAAAACAGAAAAGGATTCAGCGTGTATCCGAGTTGAACATTGGTTTCTATAGCCAACGCGACTGCGCATGATGCGTAAAAATAGTTACCAAAAAAGATTAACTCGGTTAGCTTTCTAAACAAAGGATTATTTTAAAAACGTGATAGGAGGAGATGAAATAGTATCGCTCACATGTTGCGCATTATCACGTATCCAAAACCTGAAAACACTGGTATCAGCCCTGAATCCGCAGCCTCCTAAAGACGGGTAACCGGTTCCGATTGAGTTGTAAGAAAATGTCATTGTTATTTCGCCGTTCACGTCGGCCCTGCTGTCGAATTTAGGCATTGCATAAGGAGAAGGGACATCTGACAGTTCATTAGCCCCCTCACCCTTGCAAACTTTAGATATTCGTTGAAACCATATAGAATCTTGTATATCACCCTCTTTATCAGTAACCTGCAGCTTGAATTCCAATACATCACCCTGATTTAATTCAGTGACGTTTACGCTTTTGAATTTTAATTGAGGTTTTGTTGTGAACTTATCCTTGCTACAAGCCGCCAAAACTGTTACCAATATGCTGAGGATTAATAATTTTGCTTTCATTTTCTTTACTTTCATGTCAAATTTATATAAAACAAACCATCAGTTGAAACATAGTTCGCCTGACGTTAACAATATTTTCACCGGGAAAATTGATTTTACAGCCACAGCGCTGAATTTCTTTAATTATCAGTATGCCGAAAATAGTGTGTATCGCCAGTGGTGCGATGTTACTAAAACAGATAACGTTCAAACGTTGCAGCAGATTGCCTATTTACCGATCTCTTTTTTCAAGACGCATGCGGTTAAGACGGGAGAATATGAACCACAAATTGCTTTCAGTAGCAGCGGCACAACTCAAACAATAAACAGCAATCATTTCGTCAGGGATGTGTCAGTTTATGAAGAGAGCTTTATCAAAGCATTCGAATTATTTTATGGCGACATAAAGGATTGGTGTATTATTGGGCTTCTTCCTGCATATTTAGAGCGGAAAGGATCTTCGTTGGTATACATGGTTGATAAGCTTATCGGCTTATCCGGTAATCCTTTGAGTGGTTTTTACCTCGATGAATTCGGAAAGCTTGCTGAAGTTTTGAAACAGACAGAATCTAATGGGCAAAAAGTGTTATTGATAGGGGTGACGTTTGCGCTGCTCGATTTTGCAGAACAATTTCCCATGCCGTTAAAACATACCACGATTATGGAAACCGGCGGCATGAAGGGGCGCCGGCGTGAACTAACGCGCCAGGAAGTACATGGCCTGTTACATAAAGGCCTGGGCGTTAGTGCCATTCATTCTGAGTATGGTATGACAGAACTATTAAGCCAGGCTTATTCAAAAGTTGAGGGGCGGTTTGTGTGCCCGCCGTGGATGAAAATATTGGTAAGAGATGAGGAAGATCCCTTTCTCGTCAAAACCTCAGGGCGAGGCATTATAAATGTTATAGATCTTGCCAACCACGACAGCTGTTGCTTTATAGCGACGGATGATGTGGGAATTGTTTATGAGGATGGGAGTTTTGAAGTGTGGGGAAGACTTGATAACAGCGATATCCGTGGCTGCAGTTTGCTGGTGGTATAAATTGAATAGTGTTTCCTGGCTACTCCCGGTTATTTTGTAGTGCTTAACCTATACAGATATATTCCGTACTAAATTTCCATCCCAGCCATAAATGGAGTATTTTAAAGTAGCGTTTGATTCTCGATTGTTGTTGGACTTAAACATTCTCCAGGCTATGAAACTAAGAAACTATTTCGCGATTGCCGGTTGCATGCTGTTGGCTACTGTAAATGCCCAGTCATACCAGGATTTATATCGTCCTCAGATCCATTTTTCGCCAAAGAAAAGCTGGATGAATGATCCCAATGGGATGGTTTACTATAAAGACATTTATCACTTATTCTTTCAATATTACCCGGAAAGTACGGTGTGGGGACCTATGCATTGGGGGCATGCTACCAGTAAAGACATGGTGCACTGGCAGGAGCAGCCAATTGCCCTATATCCTGATAGCCTTGGTTACATTTTTTCCGGAAGTGCCGTTGCAGATGTCAATAACACTTCAGGATTTGGAAAAAATGGCAAGGCGCCGCTTGTTGCTATTTACACCAATCATGATCCCGTAGGAGAAAAGGCTCAACGCAACAATTTTCAAACACAAAGTATTGCGTATAGTATTGACGAAGGAAAATCCTGGACAAAATACGAACATAACCCGGTCCTTGCCAATCCCGGGATCACTGATTTCCGGGATCCCAAAGTGCGATGGTATGAAGCCGGGAAAAAGTGGATCATGACGCTGGCGACAAAGGACAGGATTACTTTTTTTTCTTCCCCCAACCTTAAGGAATGGACCAAAGAAAGCTCTTTTGGCCAAGATCGTGGGGCTCATGGCGGCGTGTGGGAGTGTCCCGATCTTTTTCCGCTTAGTTATGAAGGGAGGACAATTTGGGTATTGTTGGTCAGCATAAATCCCGGTGCGCCCAATGGCGGTTCCGGTACGCAGTACTTTACAGGAACTTTTGACGGTCATTCATTTATGCCAGACGATAACCAGTTAAAATGGATTGATTATGGAAGAGACGACTATGCCGGCGTAACATGGTCAAACACAGGCAACCGCATAGTTTTTCTTGGCTGGATGAGCAACTGGATGTACGGGCAGGCTGTGCCAACGCAAGCCTGGCGCAGCGCGAACACAATTCCGCGGCAACTGAGCCTCAAAAAAGTAAATGGCAGCTATTACCTCGCTTCTGATCCGGTTAAGGAACTGAATACACTTGTCGCGAATAGCAAAACGGTCAACGCTGTGGATGGAAAAAATTACAACTATCCTGGCAAGCTAAATGGTCCATTTCGGCTCTCTTTTAATGTAGATAACCTGGTAGATCATAATATTATTTTATCCAACAGCAATGGCGAAAAACTGATCATCGGTTATGAGAAAAGTTCAAATCAATTTTTCATCGACCGCAGCAAATCGGGTGAAACAAATTTTGAACAGTCGTTTGGGAACAAGCAGATCGCGCCGAGGATAGCTACTTCTGCCAAATCTTCCATCACATTATATATTGACGTTTCTTCCGTTGAATTGTTTGCAGATAATGGCCTTACAGTGATGACGAGTATTATGTTCCCATCAAAACCTTATGATAGTTTTTTAATAGAGTCAGGAGCGAAAATGACGATCCAGAATTTATCGGTTGATGAATTGAAGAGTATTTGGAAATAGTTTCTGAATTGTTAGACAACCGCTGTTGTTGCAGTGCAGGGCACGCATGGTGGGCGAAGCCTCAATAACCAGTTAGGTGATCAATATTGATGAAATATCGGTCAGCACTCCGAGTTGTTGGTACGCTTGGCTCAAACCATTGCGGCATACCAACAACTACGGTCTTCCTTCTGTTTCAGATTACTTTGCCATGTGTTTTGACTGTTTAAGTTTGTAGGTCATGCCTTGGCTGCTAGTATTGGCATGTACTCGCCGTTGTTGGTATGCAGGGTTGGCTTAGTATGTGGCGTACCAACAACTAGTTAGGCCTATCCTCCATTTTATCCAATCCTTAAAACAACGAATAAATAAAAGGCGCCAAAGCAGAACCGCTGGTTGCAAAAATGAGCAAGCCCATCAGTAAGAGAAGCAGGATAAGTGGAACAAGCCAGTACTTTTTTCTTGTGCGGATAAAGGCCCAAAATTCCTTGAAGAACATAATTCTTTTTTGTCGGGTGAATAATTTGTTACTACTTAAGATCCCTTCGTCTCTACTGCTACAAAAAGTTAAACGTCCGGGAACTTAAGTACTTTGTACCCGTCCGAATGCGCATCGGCGCGGGCGGGCTTCATAAATCGTACTTGAACCCGCTCATTATCTAAACGGAGCAACATCGCCTATTGATACTTCTTTGCCACAGTTTCATATCCCAACTGGCGATAGAGCATTGCAATCTGGCTTCCTGAATTTTTTGATGCGTCTTTTGCAAATGCTTTCTTCAAAGAACAAACTTGTTGTATCACCTGTTGTATGTTCATCAATGCCTTCTTTGATAATGAATGACTGATGTTGTAATTCAGGTAATACAATGCGAGCTCAGGTTCATCAGATTGTAAATGCATGTTTGTTAATTCTTTTGCCAACTCACCACTTGGTTGTAATTGAAATGCCTTGTGCAGATACAATGCAGCCTGGCTGGTCTTTGATAATAATTGGCTGTACTTCCCGGCAAATACATAAAAGGTTGCATCGTTAGGGTATTCAAGCATGGCAGTTTCTGCAACCTTTAAAGCATTTACATAATCGTTTTTCTGCTCGTAGTAGGGCAGCAAAGTATCTAATGTCTGATTCCAGGTGACTTTGCCGGTCAGCATATCCGAAGCAAGTCTTTCTTCAAATGTATTCACCTGTAATTGTTGTTTGGGTTGATTAAACGGCCATCGCATTTTCAATGCGGCAATTTCATAAGCCCCTTTAATAGAGTCTACTTTAGTTACGGGCATTGCTGCAAACAAATTATCTAACGTAAAAGTTTGTGATGGAGAAGCCTTTAACAATTGATGTTGTTTTAGGGCGACATAAAAAGCCTCACACAACAATGCATAACCCGTAAGGTTTGGATGAACATGCTCCAATAATGTCTCGTTGCCAATTACGCCGTAGGGTGAATGTTGTTGAAAGATCTTTTCAGCATCAGCAACGTATACGCCTGCGTATTTAACAGGCAGTTCTTGAATGATGCTGTTTAATGTGTCAGGAGCTCTAAAGCGGAGGAGATCTAACTCTTTCGCAAGACGATAATATTTTTTTGCTTTAGAATAATCACCGTGTTGGTGTGCTTCGTTTCCTTTCTTGAATGCATCGTTAGCAGAGCCCTCTCCACTGGCATTTATAAAAGGGGCAAGATCTTTTTCATTACTTACCAATGTGCCTATGATGACTGGAATATTCTTTTTACTTAGTACTTCGCATGCTTCTCCCATGTTCCTGTTGAACTGTTCAATCCCTTTTTTATATAGTGGAGATTGATAAGGAATTTGTTGTTCTTTAGCCATGCGTTCCATTAGTGTAACGTCAATTTCATCATTCTTTGCATCGTGTCTTTTTAAAGAATGAATACCATTGGAGATAAGCTGCATTACGCGAAGTTCACGCAGATGAATCATTAGGTTTATCATAAAAGCGCTTCCTGCAGTTCTGCTTGTCGAACCAACGCCACATGCACCATAATACTCATTATGTCCGCTGTAGATCATGACAACATCGGGTGAGTAAACAGCAACTTCTTTTGCAAATTCCTTTACTGTGTATGAGTTAACTGCAGTAAGTGATACGTTGATGATCTCGGTATTCAGAGATGGATACTCATGCAGCAAGCGATATTGAAGCAAGCGATGAAATGATCCGTTATGCATGTAGGGATAACCGATTGTAGTAGATTCTCCCAGCACAAATACACGAAAAGTTCCCGGTGTTTTTTCCTTTTTAAAACGTTCTGCATTTCCCCTGGTTGCGTTTTCCGGGTTACTGAAAAACCGTTCAGATGCAAAGCGATTCATTACAAGATATTCTTCATTGTCCGTGTCGGTTATAAAAAGCTGCATGGAATGTCCATAACCAGCTACTCTCAAAATTATTTCCAGCAACACAATAAACAGCAAAGGCAAATAGGCTGCAATGCAGCGAAAGAGCCATTGCTTTTTTTTGCTTACTGGTTTCGTTTGTGATTGATCGCTGTTCATTTAATTTAGTTGAGCATTATTTCAGCTTTTTGTAAAGAAGTTGAATGATGTACCTGTTTGCCATTAATCAGTATATTGAACCCCTTGCCCCGGCTATATTTCTTTCCAGTCTTATCGAAGAAAATTGTAATTATTTTGCCATGGTATAAAACGTTATCCAGGCAGAAGTAATCCCACTGATCTTCACTTATAAGCGGATGGACAATTAACTTGTTGTCTGTAGATGGACGTATGCCAATCAACCCAGAAATAACCAGATCGCAAAAAGTTGAATGGTTATAATCTTTGCCGCGCTCTTTGCCACCTTTGTCTTTCGGCCATGGAGATCCGTTCCAGTTTGCCAACCTTGTTCTTGAGATCCAGTCTCCTGTAAATGGATTCAGATTTTCATCGATCCATGGAATGGTTTTGCCATTGTCAAGCGTCCGTCGCTGACTGTTGGAATAGATGCCCATCAGTTCGAAATAATCTTTTTTTGTTACCGGAGAATTCTTGTAGTTGTTTAACACATTGGCCATTGCAGTTAATGTTTGCGCAGTAGCATAAGGCCATGAAGGTCCGTTCCACTGACATTCATGATCGGTATAAGCAACGGAAAAATACTTGTGTCTGCGTTCACATGTTGTTGGTCCGTATGGCGCATTGAATCCGGATGTATCTTTTAACTGCAGCCATGCATTTCCATAAATGTTGTTATCATCGGGAAGATTAAAATACCAGGGAACAAAGCCAATCAGCTCTCTAACGGGCATGGGCTTTGCGTCATCTGTATCTTTGTCAAGTGGAATTGTGCCAAAAAAATGCAAACTGTCGCTCCACAAATTTTGTTGCACTTTATGTTTAATATCGGCAGCTTCGGATAAGTATTGTTTTGAAAGTTGTTTGTTTCCGGCGTTCAATGTCAAGGTGCCTAGGGCCCTTGCATCTCCATACATATAACTGTTAATGGTTGGCCTTATGCCTTTGTAACCATGAGCGGGAAGGCCATTGTTGTCGATCTGGCCACCCACACTCACTTCCATACCATCAGCTCCATCAACCTGCCAATAGAGATTATGCACCTGCTCACCATGCGTTTCCTTCCATGCCTCGTAGTTTTTTTCAAGCTTGCTTAAAATATCTTGCGACGTTGTGACAGAATTGTGTACCGAAGTGAATGCCAGCCACGCATCAGCGGACCAAAAGCTATAGCGTCTCAAATTATCCCCCGCGTCATTTAACCAGAAATGCATGTAATCGTTCAAAAAAAGGCTATTATGCAGCCAGCGGCCTTCATAAAAATGATGCGAAGCAGCACAACTGATCGTATTGTATTTTCCTGCCCAGGAAACGTCCGGCAAAAATTCGGATATCACAAAACCGGAGGGTGTTTGTTTGATATGTTTCCGGTATGTCCACCACCGGAAATAATAAGTTTCTTCCAATTGTTTATCGGGACACTCAAAAAAGGGGATATTGTTTTCTAAAAAAGTCCAGGCCTGGTTGTTGGGCACAAATTGTTTATACAGTTCATCATCATTTGCATTAAAGCTATCAATGTAATGTTTAAAAGATGCAGAAGACAATACTTTGCTTTGTGCAAAGATCGCCGTGCAGCTAACGATGAATATGTATAAGCAGGTTGCAAATTTCATAACAGCATAGTTAGTAACGGCGTGAACAGGTGCATTCACGCCGTTTAAATTTATCTTTTTCCTACTACCGGAAATTGTGAGATACGTAATTGCGTGCAGCCATAAGGGATTAGTTCAATGTCATCTTCTTTATCAGATTTCTCCAGCCTGTATGTTATGCTGTAAGGAATTGGTCCTGTCATTTCGTTGTATAATTGCCACGATGGTATTCTGAAAGCTTTTGTCTTAAGCGTAACCGGAGCATTTTTCTGCGTCCACGGATAATCTGCTAAAGCAGATTTCTTTTCCATTTGAAATGCGGATTCAAGCTTGTCATCGGCAACCAGTACCAATCCGTAATTCCATGGCGATGCAGAATGCACTTCATAGTAGTAATCACCAAACTCTTTTGGATCTTTTGTATTGCTTACTTTCTTAACCTCTTCCTGCATTTTTAACGCATAAGTGATCGGCCCGCGCTCGACTGATACAGAATTTTCGTACCATGTATTTTTGAAAATATGCATCGGTAATTGAAGCTCCACTACATCACCTGATTTCCATTCGCGATTTATTTTGGCAACCTGGTTGCCTTCAACTTCACGCACAACATTTCCATTCACTTTTATGGTTGCTTTTTTACACCATTGCGGCACGCGCAGGTGAAAAGGAAAGTTTACGGATTTGCTGTTTGATGGGAGTGTTACTGTAAACCTGATGCTTTCATCAAAAGGATAATTTGTTTCTTCCCTGATGTTTACTTCTGTTTTGTCTCCTACCAATGCTGTTACACTGCTTGCGGAATAAAGTAATGCCGCAATTCCTTTATCGGCTGTGGCATACCAAAGGTTCTGCGTGAATTTTGGCCAGCCCTGGTGCATGTTCGATGTGCAGCACGGATAACCGGACAGCAGACTATAGCAAACATCCGTTCCATCATGATTGACATCGAAGTTGCGCATATGGCGGGTTGCCATCACCTGGTTGGCCTGTTGAAAATACTGGCGGTTCACAAAACCTTCCATCACTTGAGACGGCAACGCATTGAACGCAATTTTTTCGATCTGATCAGCGTAATCAACATCTCCACTTACTTCCAGAATACTTTCCAGGCTGTACATCATTTCAACCGCAGTACATAACTCTGAACCTTGCGTAGGATTGGCACCATGCAATGCTTCGTCTCCTCCATACAGCCCATGCGCCATTCCATTGAATTTTCGCAGATCACTGAATCCTTTTTTTGTGGCCGAGATATATTTTTCTTCTGGATGTTGTTGGTAATAGATCATGGGTTCCTTAATACCCTGTGCAAGATTTACACCGTGAATGCTTCCCACAGTCTGTAAAAGGTCCGTGTTGAGAAAAGCATTGGTGTAATCAAAAGTCTGTTTGTGTAACAGATCACCAAGATCAAGCAAAAACCTGTCACCGGTAATATTGTACAACCAGTAAACGATCATTAAATTATCACCTGCGCGGTATTTCGCCCAGAAGGTCCAGTGATCAAGTGGTTTTGATGGCAATTCTTTTAGCTGGTACTTAAAATATTTTGTCATCAGGTCAATCACTCTCTTATCATTCGTTGCTTCATAATATTGCTTCAATACTTTAAGCATAACCATTTTGGGCCACCAGTCGCGACTGTTGTCGCGTTGAATACCGGCTTCATGCGGATAGTCTTTTGAAGGACCAAAATAGCCATCCGGTTGCAGGCTGTTTAATGACCATTCAACCCATGGCTTAACCTTTGCGATCAGCACAGGATCTTTCAGAATGTATGCAAGTGGCAAGAGCCCGTCAATCCAGTAAGGTCCGCGTTCCCATTGGTCTCCGTCGCCTCCCAGCCAGCCATTCCTTTGATTCATCACCAGCGGATATAATTCATCCAGATGTCCTGTTGCGCCTTCTTTTTGTTGCAGGAGCATTGTCTTCAACCATCCTTCCGGTTTAATAGCACCTAACGGTAGCTGGATATATGTTTTCTGCTTCAAAGGAACTCGATTATTGATGTAATTAGCCCCGGATTTATTGGCAGTAGTATTTTGCGCATTGGCCAGAAAAAATGTAATCAGTCCGAACGCGACTAGAAAATAGAACCTTTTCATTAAGAGATTTGAAATTTGA
Organism: Danxiaibacter flavus; assembly: GCF_041060425.1. Lineage (NCBI taxonomy): Bacteria > Pseudomonadati > Bacteroidota > Chitinophagia > Chitinophagales > Chitinophagaceae > Danxiaibacter > Danxiaibacter flavus. The sequence continues at coordinate 456,203 of NZ_JAULBC010000002.1, read as the reverse complement.
GATTTGAAATTTGAGATTATCCAGTTCATCCTTAAACTGCCAATACAGGCTTTTTAATTGACAATAACGATGCTGCATTTTTCACTTTTGACTATTCACCATTCACTATTCATTGTCCTTTCCTTAAGAGGTCACGAAAAACAAAGCAATCCTAAAATCAGGTACTTCGTACTTCGTAAATCGTACTTGATAAATGCCAATTATTCTTAAGGAAACGACATTGATTCAATATTCACTTTCTTTATTTCGTTCCCACTCTTACCTCAGTCGCTCTTCTCGGCATCCATACCTGCATTTCACCTTCACCTCTGTTGGCCCAGCTATAGTAGGGAATAGCGGTTACTTTCCTGCTGCTTGTCTCAACGGTTTTGCCATCGTTGGAAACTGTTACTACCGGAGTTTCTGCTTCAAGCGTTACTACTCCCTGTAACAACGAAGGATTGTATTCAGCTCTAAATATGGCATCGTCAGGAACGATGATATTCATTGTATTTCCGCCATTGTCAGGATGCTCAAAACAATAAACGATCGGGCCTCTTTGTAATGCCACGCGATTCACATTTTCTTTCACATCAGGAATCGCAATCACCTTGTTTACCTGCATTGGGAGGTTGATCGAGACTACATCGCCTTTTTTCCATTCTCTTTCAATTACTGCATAACCTTTTTCCATTGTATATGGTGTTGGTTTGCCGTTGACAAGTATTGCAATAGAATCAGCCGATGAAGTGTTTGCGACATTCATAAAAAAGTAAGTATTGCCGGGAACAGGTTTGTTTTGTGTCCACTCCGGAATGCGCACATGCAAAGGGAAGCTGACTTTCTTATCAGGAGAAACTGTCAGTGTAATATCGCCTTTCCATGGATATGTAGTTGTTTGTTGTAATCCAACTTTTGTTTTTTTAAGCGGAATTGTTGTATTGCTTCCAACAAAAAGATTAACCCAAACGCCGTTGTCAGAAGTTGCATAAATATAGTCACCAAGCGAAGCTACCAGGCGTGCTATGTTAGAGGGGCAGCAGGCTGTTCCAAACCATTCGCTTCTTTTATATCCACCATCGGAAGCAAGCGGATTGCCATAGAAGAAATGATCACCACTTAAAGCAAGACCGTCCAATGCTCCGTTATACAGACTCCTTTCCAGCACATCCATGTATCGTGCGTCACCTGTTAAAAGGTTCATGCGCTGGTTCCAGAAGACCATTCCCACTGATGCACATGTTTCACAATAAGCGCTGTGATTGGGCAGATCATAGTCATGCGAAAAACCTTCATTCCGTCCTGAGGAACCAATACCCCCCGTGATATACATGTTGCGATAAACCACATCTTCCCAAACAGTTTTCATCGCTTTCATATAACCGGTATCATTTTTAGCTGAAGCCACATCTGCGACTCCTGTATATAAATACATGGCCCTGACTGCGTGACCTGTTATCTCAGATTGATTTTTTACAGGAACATCATCCTGGCAATATTTTGGATCTTTCCATTGGTCCCATATAACTCCTTTACCATAGCCATGTCCACGTTCCTCAATGTACCATTCAGACAGGTCAAGATATTTTTTGTTGCCTGTAGTTTTGTAAAGTTTAACCAGCGCCAGTTCTATTTCTTCATGACCGGAAACCCAGTGGCGGTTTTGCTGACGGAAAGTTGAATCGATATGATCAGCAAAACGAATGGCTACATCCAATAATTTTCTTTTGCCTGTCGTATTATAATAGGCAACAGCCGCCTCAATCAAATGGCCTGCACAATAGTCTTCATGCTTTTCCATATCGGTCCAGCGCTTATCCAGTCCGTTCAAAGTGTAATAAGTATTGAGATAGCCATCAGGAAGCTGGGCTGCCGCAATCTTATCAATCCATTCATCTGCCGTCTTTTCAACGGTTGCATCAGGTTTATTCTTTAATGAATAAGCTATCGCTTCAAGCGCCTTATAAACATCGGAATCATCAAAATAAATACCTTCATGTTTTTCCCCTTTTTTTCTTGCAACCTTTTCAAAATTGCGGATGCGGGGAGTTTTGACTTCTGTCTGATCGATGCAAACCGGCACTGTTACGGTTGCGATCTTTTCAATGCGTGGCTTCCAGAATGCATCATTAATCTGGACCTGCGAAAAATTTACTGGCTCTATTTTCGGAAACGCAGATTGTGCTTGTGCCACCTGGCATCCCAGCACAAGGGCGATGCCGATGCTGATCTTGTTATTCATGTTAAGCGTCTTTAGGTGCAAATAATAAGGCAAGGGTTGCATGTTGCTTTGCCTCCGAAGGTATGTAATTGTACTGTTCCAAACAGTTACACCTGCTTCAGGAGGCGCCGCAACATTTGCCATGAAAAATAAGAGTGAAGGTGTCTATTGCAAGTTTGGATTTGCATTTACTGCGGACTGCGGTATCATAAACGTTTTTCTGTCATCACCTGTTGGCTTGTGTGAGAGCCAGCTTTTCTTTGTATACACGCCAAAACGAATATCATCCCTTCTGCGATGTCCTTCCCAGGCAAACTCCCAACCAAGTTCGTCAAGCATGCCGCCGTAAGGGATGGGAGATGTGTCGCCCGCATCTACTATTTTATAATTTTCTACATAGCCATACTTATACCTGCTGTTTGCTGTTAACTGTGCTGCAGTTACCGTTGCTTTTCCCGGATTGGCTTTAAAGGCTCTTGAACGAACGTTGGATACAACTGTTGCAGCCTCACCTGCATTGCCGGTTCTAAGCAGGCATTCTGCTTTCATCATTAATACTTCGGAATAGCGGAAGAACGGAAAATCATTACTCAGGCTTCCGCGCGCGCCTGTCTTCACTTCAAACTTATTCATGCGGTAGCCTTCTGACTCTCCTGTGTACAAACCATCAGGAATATCTTTTGTAAATACCAATGGTTTGCCGGCCTGATCGTATGATCCTTTAAGCGGTGTTACTCCGTCTGATGCAAATTGTGGTCCATACAGCCATGTGTCTGAAAGACGGCTATCCTGTGCATCGTATGTATCTATAAACTGTGAAACAGCCATTGCAGAACCAGAACCCCATGGTGTAGCCTGCATATTCACTTTATCTTTTAATGCGCCGTGCCAGGAGTACATGTGCGGCGATTGTCCTCCAGCCTGGTTTTCATCAAAAGGAATCGAGAACACAATCTCTGTTGAGTTCTGATTATCTGTAATAAAATTGCTACGATAATCAGCTTCTAATTGATATTTGTTGGATGCGATGATGTCGTTACACTGCGTAAGACAATCGGTCCATTTTGCTTCACCTGTATAAACCTCAGCGTTTAGATAAACATTTGCCAGCAATGCTTTAGCTGCCCACTTGTTGAAGCGGCCGTACATCAGCTGATTTTTGTCTTCGCTTAAGCCTGGAATAGCCTGCGTTAATTCTGTTACTACTAAGTTGTAAATATCCTTCCTTGTTGATTTTGCAGGAAGATCTTTACTTGTGCTGGTGATCAATGCGGCGTCTCCAAAGTTGTCCATTATCAGCCAGTAAAAGAAGGCTCTTGCCGCCCTGATCTCAGCGCCGAGTGCTTCTTTTGTAACGCCGGATGGCAAAGGAATTTTATCAGCATCCAGTTGTTCCAATAAGCTATTGGCATTAATAACACCGGGGTACAAGCTATTCCACATATTGGTTAATTGCGGATTCTCTGAGTTCCACGTATGCAGGTGCATTCTTTTGTAAATTCCACCATCGTCCCAGCCCGATGCATTGGCAGGCATTACCAGTTCGTCGCTGGATGTTTCATTGGCCATGTAATAGTTAACGTGATTAAAGAGACCTCGCATATTCGCATACAGTATGCCTATCGCCTGGTAGGCATCGGTATATGTGTAAGTTTCTTCCGTTACATCATGATACACTTTTTCATTTAAATCCTTGTTGCAGGAGTAACCACAAGCTGCAGCAAGGGAGAAATATATAATGTAGTTTTTTATCCGTTTCATTTCAAATTGTTAATGCGTTATAAAATATAACCGTTAAGCCTTTATGCTGCAGTTTAAAAGGTAAAGAATGCACCCAGTGTATAAGTGGTTGTTGCAGGGTATCTGTACTTGTCATCTACTCCCGGATCCATTCCCAAAATGTTCACTTCCGGGTCAATCCCTTTATATCCTGTAAAGGTTTTGATGTTGGAAGCGGAACCATATACCCTGATCCTTTTTACATACTTTGATTTGATTGGTACATTATAGCCCAGTGTTATATTATCAATTTTCCAATAATTGCCATTCTCTATGTAGTAGCTTACGTATTGCAGCTCCTGGTTGTCAGCAAGCACATGTTTTCCATACACTTTGTCGTATGCATTAGACAGCAGGTTACCTCTTGTGAGCATTACAGGCACTTCGTAGAACATACGTGGAGAGTTCAATATCTGGAAACCAAATGCGCCACGCATGGTTATGTTCAGATCAAAATTCTTGTAAGTGAATGTATTATTGAAAGCCAGGTATGTTTTAGGTAAACCGTTGCCCAGGATCTGTTTGTCATCAGCCTGTTGTTGCGCGATTGGTTTGGGCTTGCCATCTTTACCCTCAATGATCCAGTGGCCATCTTCATCTACATCTACACTTTTAAATCCCCAGAAATTACCGATTGGCTGACCAATCTGTACGCGGTGTGTGGATTGTTGAATGGGCTCGCCGGTATAGCCTTTATCAAAATAACCGCTGGCTAACTGGAAGTTCTTGTCTGATAATGACAGCATTTTATTGCTGTTGGTTGAAAAGTTAACCTGCGTGTTCCATACAAAGTTTTTTGTCTCAACCGGAATGGCATTCACCTGGATTTCCAATCCTTTGTTTTCCATTGATGCGGCATTCGCAAAAATGTTGCTGTACAGGTAAGGTGGTGTTGCTACCGGATAGTTGAACAGCAGATCTTTTGTAGTGCGCTTGTACACGTCAATTGAACCTGTGATACGGTTTTTCAGGAAGCCGAAATCAAGACCGATGTTGGTTTCTTCTTTCCTTTCCCATCTCAGATCGGGGTTAGGGTTTTGAGCAAGGTTAACTACCTGGATCCATTGACCGTTGATGTAAGTGTACGTGTCGAAGTTTAATCTTTTCAGTGATTGATAAGGCGCCGCAGGTTCGGTACCGGTAATACCAAAACCACCTCTCAGTTTTAGTGCGCTAATAAAACTTACATTGCTCATGAAAGCTTCTTTCTGGATGTTCCATCCTGCAGAAATAGCGGGGAAGTTTCCATATTTGTAGTTGGCGCCGAATTTAGACGAGCCTTCGCGGCGAATACTTGCAGCCAGCAGGTATTTTTCCTTGAACGCGTAGTTGAGTCTTACAAAATAACCGATCAGTTTATTTTGCTCCTGTGTAGAAGATTCCGGCGCCTGGCCTCTTTTCAAAGCCAACCCTGCACCCATGTTGTTGTAAGAGAACTGATCTGTCGGAAAGTCCCAGTTTTGCATCCAATAATCCTGGTAGTTCAATTCACGCCAGCTATAACCAAGCAATGCTGTAAGATGATGGTCACCAAAGAATTTGTTGTATGTGCCGGTAAGTTCCATGAGGTCCTCCTCTGTACGTGTAGTACCTCTTGATGCATAACCATTTTTGCCATCATGCACATTGGAGTAATGTTTCTTTGTTTCAGAATAACCTCTTACGCTGTTGTATAGATCGCGGGAACCAAGCAGTTTAATACTAATATCGTTGATAGGGGCGTAAGTAATCGTTGCTGAAGTTCTTAGATTCGTATTCTGATTTAAGCCGTTGGTTTCCTGTAATAATGCGACCGGGTTAGCATAATCTGTTTTGTCCGTATGTTCTGTCCAGCTTCCATCGGGTTGTTTAATGGGATCTGTGGGATTGTATGTAAGTGCGTTTTTGTAAACGGTAGTGTTATAGCTGCCACCATCAGATCCTGAGAAATAATGTTGCTCATAGCCACTAAGATTGGCATTCAATTTTAGCTTTCCATCAAACATCGAGTGATTTACTTCAATGCGGGGATAAAGCAAGATGTTGTCTGATTTTTTGATAATGCCATTTAAATTCCTGTAGTTGAGGTTCGCGATATAACTTGTATTCTTCGAACCGCCTTTCAGGCTGATATTGTACACCTGTGAAATAGGTGTTTGTGTTATCTCATCCAGCCAGTTTGTGTTCGCTCCGTAGTCGTACGCGCCGGGTTTACCTTCAGCCACCAACTGACGGTATTGGGTGGGATCCATAAATGATAACTTCTTGGTAATTTTCTGTGTGGTAACATACGCGTTCAAATCAACTGTCGGCTGCATGGCGCCATTCACTTTTTTTGTTGTGATAAGAATAACACCATTTGTACCCCTCGTTCCATAAATAGCGGCGGCAGAACCGTCTTTCAAAACATCGATGGATTCAATGTCTTCGGGTGCAACAGTAGTCAATGTTCCGGGAACACCGTCAATAATAACAAAAGGAGATGTGCTGGAACTGATGGTTGTAATACCCCTCAGGTTAATCTGGGAAGTGCTTGTAGGGTTGCCGTCGGGTGTAACAACAGCCAAACCTGCAACCTTGCCTCTAACAAGTTGTGCGGCGTCGGTAACTGCGCCTTTTACAAAGTTTTCAGACTTAACGCTTGCAATAGCTGCAGTAACATCCGCTTTTTTCTGCGTACCGTAACCAACCACCACCACTTCATTCAAACCGGTAACTATCTCTTTTAAAACGACATCAACAGGAGTGTCGCCGGTAACTTCGCGGCTTTGCTGTTCATATCCCACATACAAAAAATCAAGGGTGACTTTCTCATCAGAAACCGAAAGGCTGAATTTGCCATTCTGGTCGGTTGTGGTACCTATGGTTGTATTGTGCACCATTACAGATACACCCTGTATAGGGTCGCCTTTTTCAGTTTTTATGGTTCCGGTAATGACAGTTTTTTTCAATGCAGCCTGCAATAATTCCTGCAGGCTGACGTCGGAAACGGTGGAAGTATTTTTTGCAGGCTTGATGGAGATTACAATGTTTCCGCCAATTTGCTCGTATTGCAGCGCCGTGTTCTCAAAAAGAAGATCAAGCGTTTCTTTTACCGAACGTTCTTCCGCCGGAATGTCCTTTATCTCAATATTTATAACGTCCTTCTTGTTATAGGCAAAAGTGAAAGGCGTTTCCTTTTGTATCTTTTTTAAAGCATCCAGCAGGGAAGAATGCTTTACTTCCAGTTTAACCTTTATCTTGTTCATGTCCTGGCCGTTGGCATCTTTAGCCAAAAGCATGGTAGCAGAACAGGATACAAGTAGCATGATAAACAAACTCAATCTCATAAGACGGAGCAACCTTTTGTTGTTTTGAAAAAGCAGTTTTTTCGCGAGAGGCACGGGCGTGCCGGACCATTCTCCTGCAAATGCAGAAAAGTTCATAAATTTGATTGTTTAAATAGTTTGGCGAAATTGTTTAAATCGCCTCCGGCCATCCATGGCCGAAGGATCGCAAAACCGTTTTGGCCTCGACTCCAAAGCGGTTTTTTGTTGGTGGTTTTAAGGAGAGTGATTGTAGTTCATATTTTCTGTTTTATAGCAGGCTTTTAATTGGGAGTTATTATTATTTCGTTTCCTTTCCTGGCGTAATGCATGCCGTTTACTTTAGTAATTACATTCAGCATTTCATCAAGCGTTTCGTTGTTGTGAAAAATTACGGTCACATGCTTTTGTTTTAGAGCTGTGTCTGTAAAAGAGAATGATACGTTGTACTGCATTTCCAGCGCCACCGCTATTTCTTCCATCGGCAGGTCGTCAAAGATCAATTCTTTCTGTTTCCATTCAACCGCTTTATCTGCGTTAACTGTCTGTTTTACACTGGCGTTTTCGTCAGCGTTTACAGTCACTTGTTGATTAGGTGTAATGATGGCTACAGGGTGATGGTTGTTTTCAACTTTCACTTTTCCCCGGGTTACAGTAACTATAATATTCTTTTGATAGGCATTAATGTTGAAAGCTGTACCCAGTACAGTAGTTGCAACAGATCCCGTATGTACGATAAAGGGTTTATTTTCAAGATGCTGAATGTCAAAATACCCTTCGCCGGTCAGGTAAACTTCTCTCGTTTTTCCATTGAAAGCGGGCGACCAGGTTAAGGTTGAGCCGTGGTTAAGTACTACACGGCTCCCATCCGGAAGCTGAATATACCGGCGATTCTGTGATTGGGCAGCAGCCATAATATTCTTTGAAGGACGAGGAGTGGCTGCCTGCTCCTTGTTGATAAAATACCAACCTAAACCTGCCAGAACTGCGATGGAAGCTGCTACAGCAAAGCGTTTCAGCATAACTTGTACGCGTCGCGGTTTCGGAATTGCTAATTCTCCATGTGATAATATATTCCGGAATATTTCATCCGCCTTGTCGTCTGATTGTTTGTACAAAGGCGTAGTGTTCCAGGTTTCCTTTATCAGGTCATGAAGCTGTTCTTCCGTTTGATTTTGGGTGATGTATTCTGACAATTCGTTGTATTCAGCAGAAGTTATTCTGCCGGAAACATAACGGTCATACAAATACTTGAGTCGTTTAGGTTGCATTTTCGGTTATTTGAGAAATCAGTTTGAAAGACCGGCATTCTGTTTTGAGGCCTTTACATCATAATGACGACGGAGAGAGAGGATAGGAGTAGGGCAGGTAAAATTTTTTTTGAAAAATGCTGTGCACTTAGAAAAGATATAATGAAATGACTGCAAGATGCAAATGTGGCAGCAAATGTTTCCTCATCGCGCGTAATGCCTGTACCAGATGTGTTTTAACGGTATTGGTTGAGATATTAAGCTGGCTGGCTATTTCCTCGTGTTTCAGGCCTTTTTTGCGGCTTAAATTGTAAATGAGTTGTTGTTTGGGTGAAAGTGTATCGATGGCTTCATCAACAAGGTGGTCATATTCCCTTGCCAATAACAGCTCCTCTGTTTCATTCGTGACAACTGTTAACGGAACCGCGTTTTTGAAAGTGTTTTCGCGCATCTGGAACTTGAGCGCATCTATCATTTTGTTCCTCGCAACGGTATACAGCCATCCCCTGAAATGTAGAATGCCATTAAGTTGATCGCGCTGCAGCCACACTTTCAGGAAAACATCCTGTATGATCTCATCCGCCAGTACCTCATTTTTAAGCAGGTGCATGGCATAAGCATATATAGGTTTCCTGTAATAATCAAAGATTTCACGGAATGCATATTCATCACCCGCTGCAATTTCCGAAAGAAGTCTTTTTTCGTTAGGCAATGCAATAATGGTATATGGTACGTTGCTGCTATTCATGTACACATACTTGTTTTGGGGATGCTGCCAGCGTCAGTGGCCATTGGTTACAGTCTGATTTTGGCTCCGCAATCGTTTACGTTGTAAATATAAGTATAGTTTGAAATTCCGTCGGGATAATTTTTTTCGATGGATTTGCTCAAACTTTTCACCTGATTTAGAAGAATAGCTTACCCTCCAGCTGAGCTTTTGGCGATTCTTTTTCCGGACAGAAGCAGGATGCTCATATAGACCAGGTTAGGGAAAAACCTTTATTAGATAAACATGAGTTTTAACTTATAAGTCTGTTGGGCGATATTATCATCAAATAAAAAAGAACAAAGGCATCGCCCCTGTTCCTTGTCTTACCCATTATTACTGATTGAAATTATTTTCCATCAGGCGCCATAATACTTATGGCAGCACCGCCACCGGCAGCAAGCGGTATCGAGAGCACTGTTTCGCTTGTTACAGTTTGGCTGCTGATGGTGTACGCTTCCGGATTATTCTTCCAATCGGCATTTGGCGCGTCCGCATAAACTGTTGCAGTGTATTTTTTCCCTTTATCCAAAAAGGAAAGTGGTATAGTTGCCGTCCGTTTATTTTCATTTGTTATTGCACCTGCAAACCAGTTGTTTTTGTTCTTTTCCTTGCGTGCGATAGTGAGATATTCACCGGGCTCAGCATTTATAATTTTGGTGTCATCCCAATCAACCGGAACATCTTTTATAAAACGAAATGCATCCATATGCGTTTCATAATTCTCAATAAGATCGGCAGCCATTTGCAAAGGGCTGTATAACGTTACATACAAGGCCAGCTGTTTGGCAAGTGTTGAATGGACCTGTCTGCCGGGCACATTCGAGTATCCCTGTATCTTAAAAATGCCAGGCGTATAATCCATCGGGCCACCCATTAATCTTGTGAATGGCAATATAGTTTCATGCGATGGTGCATTACCAACGCTGAACCCGTTATATTCATTTCCTCTTGCAGCTTCTGAAGCCATCCAGTTAGGATAAGTACGCTGCAGGCCTGTTGGTCGCATAGGTTCATGCACATCTATCATCACCTGGTATTGCGCTCCTTTTTCAGCAACACGTGTGTAATGGTTGATCATCCACTGCCCGTCATGATGTTCACCGCGCGGTATGATCTTTCCTACATAACCTGTTTTTACAGAGTTGTAGCCATGCTCTTTCATAAAACGGAAGGCAGTATCCAATCTTCTTTCATAATTGGTGGCAGATCCCGATGTTTCGTTGTGCATGATAATGCTAACACCTTTTGATTTTGCATAGCTCATCACTTCATTAATGTCAAAATCCGGATAGGGAGTAACAAAATCAAACACATCTTCCTTCCATTTACCAAACCAGTCTTCCCAGCCGGTGTTCCAGCCTTCCACCAGCACACCCCGGATGCCATTTTTTGCTGCAAAATCAATATAACGTTTTACATTAGCCGTGGTTGCTCCGTGACGGTTATTCGGGATGGGGCGGCCCTGGGCATCAGTGCTGTCCGCAAAATCTGAATAGCTCCAGGTGCTTTTACCGATCTGCATTTCCCACCATACGCCTACGAATTTCATGGGTTTTATCCATGATGTGTTTTGAATTTTTGAGGGTTCGTTCAGGTTGAGAACAGTTTTGGATGCGAGGATGTCCGTTGCTTTGTCACTTATAATAATCGTCCTCCATGGCGTGCTGAAAGGTGCATGCAGGTAAGCTTTGTTGCCAACTGCATCCGGCACCAGGCTGGACGATAATGAATAAGTGGCTCTGTCAACATGCAACTGCATGGCGGGATAGTTCAGCAATGCCGCTTCATGTACATTAATGTACACCCCGTTAGCTGTTTTCATCATTAACGGAGTTTGCACGGCATAAGGGTCAGGAGCAACACGTACGGCAATGTCGGTCGATTTTTCTACCAGCTCTTTATTGTCTACTGCGCTTAGTTTGGAAAGCGTGTAAGAATATTCATTCGTGTCATAATCCCCGGGGATCCAAAATGTATTGTGATCGCCGGTCATGTTGAACTGTGTAAGTTCATTCTTTACCACAAAATAAGTGAGGTTGGCTTGCTTGGGAAAACGGTAACGGAAGCCCACACCATCTTCAAATACACGAAAAACAAGATCCAGCAGGAGAGAAGGATTGGCTTTTCTTCTTAGGTGGATTGTCATCTCGTTATAGTGGTTGCGGATATTTTTGGTTTCACCCCAAACAGGTTGCCAGGTTTGATCAAATGTCGCACGTTCTGTTCCCACCAGTTCAAAATCTCTGTAAAAAGCACTGTCCTCCTGCAGTACAAAGCCAAGGCGGGAAGGTTGTACAACCTGTTTGTCCTGGAAAAAAACTTCGTATTCCGGCCGTCCTTCTCCGTCAATTGAGAATAACAGTTTTATTTTGTTCATTTCAACTGTTTGCTTTTGCTGTCCCCCGCATATCAGAAACGCCGGAAGAAGCAGCAAGCAGATGATCGTTTGTTTAATGAACATATTCTTCTTTAGAATTTATTTTTGATACTTCACTGGCGTTTGTCGAATATTTTGCGAACCAATTCCGATTCCACAGGTGGAGTCTACCCGGCAAACTGGGCAACCCCTTTACCTGTGAGTCGGTCGGTTTTCGTATTTGTTGTCAGTGTTTGTAATTGGAATCGATGGGGTATTTGCTGTGGATCATCGGGGCCTTCATGTGAACTGAAAAAACAGCAGTCAACAACATAAAGCCATAACGGTTATTCATTTATGCAAGCATTTTTTCCGGGAAATGTTACTACAATTGTGTAGCCGGACAAATCCTCAGAAGCATCGTTCTCATTTACCAACCAAAAGAAAAGAATATAATCGCGAAGTGCAACTAATAAACGTGATGTATAATGAAAATCAGGTGATCGCGCGGATTTTATAATTCTACAATGTTGATATTCAAATAATTGTAGTTAGTTTAAAATAATTTATATATAATGCGAATTAAAGGATTTTTGACTATTATAGCTTTAAATAGTGTTTTTTTCAGTCCCCGTTCTGATCTTAAACCGTTCTGATTTTCATGATTCGCTTTTCAAATTCTTCGTTCGGAATGGTTGACTTGTTCTTGACTTTTGTCTTATAGGTATTAATGGTATGAACAGAATATTCCAAAATTTCTGCTATTTTGTCTGTATCGTGCACGCCCATCCGGATAAGTGCAAAAATCCGCAGATCAGTATTCAGTAATTCATTTTCTTTCAATCTGATCCAATCGTGTTCTGCAAACAAGGCATTGAATTCGGTCACAAAATTGGGGAACAGTTTCAGGAACACAGTGTCGAAGTTTTTCAATAGTTCCTCTTTTTCCTTTTTAAGGTTGATGTTATTAACTGCAGCGATAATATCATCTATTTTGCGGTAGGCTATTTTTTGTTCAAGGTTCTTTTTAAACTTTTCGATCCGGCTAAAGAAAGCTGAGTTGGTACCAAAAAAGTAACCGATATACTCTTCCTTTATTTTGTTGGAGTCTGATAATAATTGATTGAAATCTGACAGGCGCTGGTTGATTTCACGTTCTTTAAGATGCGCTTCAGAAATTGTTTTTTGCGCAATCTTCAATTTTTTGATCTGGCGAAAAATAACCACAGTAAGGCCAACCACGGCGATCAACAGAACTGTTACCAAAACAGCATATAATACAAGTTGCTGTTTTTGGCTTTCCACCAGGTTTAGCTTTTCCGACTCGATTAATGGCAGGATGGTGCTTACCTGAACCTTGCGCTGACGGGCGCCGTAAAACACTGCATCTGTAATAGCCTTGTTGATGCAAACGAAAGCATTTTTCACATCGCCTTTTTTATACAGCAGATTCGCAAGATTGAAGGCTGCTGAAGTTTCTTTCGTGGATGATTGTATATCGGCAATTGTTGCACGCACCAATAGGTTAATTGCTTTTTCTGTTTGGCCCTGTTGCACATAAATGTCGCTGAGCGTGGATGCAGTGATAGCCAGCTGGTGGGGTGTGAGTGTTTGCTGTGCCAGCAAATTCTGAAACAGCCGGATTGCATCATTTGAGTTACCCGATTTGAGATCTTTTAGTCCTTTAAAATAGTCAAACTGGTAACTACCTGGCTTCCAAAGAACCAAAGCAGAGTCAATATATTTTCCTGCGCTGCTATCATAAACAGGCGTATGTATTTTATCGTTGGCATAATCACCAAGGTCATAGTAATATCTCCCCATCACTGAGTAATACTCAGCCTTAATGCTATCGGACACGCCGGAAATGTCGATCCTGTTTAAAGCGTCCAGCGTTTCTTTGAACATGCCGGATGAAAGCAGACCGAAGCAAAGTTGAATGTCGGCCCTGACGCCGCGCGGATGATCGTTCATCAACACTGCCACGTCTTTCATTTTGTGGGCATACAGAAAAGCAGAGTCATAGTTGAATACTTTGTATTCTTCATACAGGTTATTGTAAACATCAAAGATCGCGTCGGAATGTTCGTTGTTGCTATTTCCTAATTGTTGTCGGAGGGTCGCAATTCTTTTGTTTTTTGTTGAATCGTAAACAGGCGCTTTTTGAATTGTCTCGGTCAGCTCAGCCAGCATTTTATTTGTTTCAGGGCCGGTACAACCTGGCAATACACAGGCAAGCAAGCAGAAAAAATACAGCAATTGTTTCATAACTCGGAAATAGGGAAAAATCTCTATATGACGTTTCGTTTGCACAATAATACGACAGATTGTTGTCGAATATTTTTTAGATATCTGTAATATTTATTTTGCGGAAATAAAGATTCCTCTATATTTGCAGCCCTGAATGCCCAGGTGGCGAAATTGGTAGACGCACTGTGTTCAGGTCGCAGCGTCCGCAAGGATGTGCTGGTTCGAATCCAGTCCTGGGCACTCAAAAAGAAGCCTTGTAATTTTGAATTGCAAGGCTTTTTTGTTTTGGCTTTTGCCACGAAGGCGCAAAGCCAGGAAGTTGCACAAAGTTTCTAGTTGACAAACGAAAACGGCTGTGTATTCCTGATGCTCCTTTGTATCTTCGGGTCTTTGTAGCAGAATAATAGACAATTGAAACTTCCTGCCCGGCTGAGTTCATTCAGGATAATTGAACATGTGGATTCTTTCAATTTAGGGCTAAACTCTTTGTGCCCCCTTTGCGCCTTCCCGCCTTCGTGGCAAAAAACTTAGCGTTTCGCTCTGTCGCCATGCCTCCGTGGTTAAATCCTTTGTGCTTCTTTGCAACTTCCTGCCTTCGTGGCAAAAAGCTTAGTGTTTCGCTCTGTCGCCATGCCTCCGTGGTTAAATCCTTTGTGCTTCTTTGCGACTTCCCGCCTTCGTGGCAAAAAGCTTAGTGTTTCGCCCTGTCGCCGTGCCTCCGTGGTTGAATCCTTTGTGCTTCTTTGCGCCTTCCCGCCGTCGTGGCAAAAAACTTAGTGTTTCGCTCTGTCGCCATGCCTCCGTGGTTAAATCCTTTGTGCCCCTTTGCGCCTTCCAGTCTTCGTGGCAAAAAGCTTAGTGTTTCGCCCTGTCGCTGTGCCTCCGTGGTTAAATCCTTTGTGCCGCTTTGCGCATTCAGGTCTTAGTGGTAGAATTACTATTTTTGCAGCTTAAACAGTTTCTTTTGAGCACTCCGGTTTTTCTTATAACACCACCTTTTACGCAGTTAAATACGCCTTATCCGGCGACAGCTTATCTGAAGGGATTTTTAAATACAAAGAATATCAGCTCTTTCCAGGCTGATCTGGGTATTGAAGTTACACTGGCGTTATTTTCCAGTCGGGGACTGGTCAGGGCGTTCAAAGAGGCTTCGACCAACAGTGCAGCGCATTCTGAAAACATCCAGCGAATTATCGCTCTTCAGGACGATTATATTCAAACCGTTGATGATGTAATTCTTTTTTTGCAGGGTAAGAATCCAACATTGGCTCATCTTATCTGCAAGAGAAATTTTCTTCCGGAGGCTTCGCGCTTTCAACAATTGGATGATTTGTCCCACGCTTTTGGTACAATGGGTACCCAGGATAAAGCCAAACACCTGGCAACGATGTACCTGGAAGATCTTTCTGATTTTATTACAGAATGCATTGATCCTCACTTTGGATTAAGCAGGTATGCAGAAAGACTTAGCCGTAGTGCCAACAGTTTTGATGAGTTGCATGATGCCTTACAAAAGGAATACACTTTTATCGATCAGTTAATGATCGATATCCTGGAACAGCATGTTGCAGATCTAAAGCCTTCGCTTGTAGCAATCTCGGTTCCGTTTCCCGGAAATCTTTATGCCGGGTTGCGTTGCGGTCAATGGATTAAACAGCATCATCCGCATACAAAAGTGGCAATGGGAGGAGGGTTTCCAAACACTGAGCTCCGTTCGTTGAGTGATGCCCGCGTATTTGAGTTTGTCGATTTTATTACATTGGATGATGGCGAGGCACCGATGGAAAACCTGGTATTGCACTTATCAGGACAAAAAGAGCAGCAGGAGCTGAAAAGAACATTTGTACTGAAGGATGGGGTAGTTACCTATATAGATAACAAATCATGCAGTGATTATAAACAAGGGCAGGTAGGAACGCCTGATTACAACGATTTTTGGCTGGACCGGTATGTGTCTGCAATCGAAGTCGTCAATCCCATGCATAGTTTGTGGAGCGATGGGCGTTGGAATAAACTTACCATGGCGCACGGTTGCTATTGGGGTAAGTGCACTTTCTGCGATATTTCCCTGGATTATATCAGGCTCTACGAGCCAATAACGGCGCAGTTGTTGTGTGATAGAATGGAGGAAATTATTGCACAAACCGGCCAGAACGGTTTTCACTTTGTGGATGAAGCAGCGCCGCCTGCTTTAATGCGTGCGCTTGCATTGGAGATAATCAGGAGAAAACTGAATGTGAGCTGGTGGACAAATATCCGGTTCGAGAAAAGTTTTACGCGTGATCTGTGCCAGTTGCTCAAAACATCCGGCTGTATTGCAGTTTCAGGTGGACTGGAAGTGGCGTCGGATCGCTTACTGCAATTAATACAAAAAGGCATCACCGTTGCCCAGGTGGCGAAGGTGAATAAGAACTTTACCGAGGCTGGCATTATGGTGCATGCATACCTGATGTATGGATTTCCCACGCAAACTGCGCAGGAAACAATTGATTCACTGGAAATGGTTCGTCAAATGTTTCAGGCGGGTGTGCTGCAGTCTGCTTTCTGGCATCAGTTCGCTATGACGGCGCACAGTCCGGTTGGTCTGGAGCCTGAAAAATTTGGCGTGAAGAGGGAATCCGATGCAATCGGCACATTTGCTAACAATGATGTGGTACATGTGGATCCAACAGGGGCGGATCACGACAGTTTTAGTTACGGGCTGAAGAAGTCGCTCCTTAATTATATGCACGGTGCATGTTTTGATTACCCGCTGCAAAAATGGTTTGAGTTTAAAGTACCCAAGACGAGTGTTGCACCGGATTATATAATTAAAGCATTGGAAGAACAGGAATATTTATCCGCAAAACCCACATCAAAAGTTGTATGGGTAGGGAAAGATCCGCAGGTAGAAAGTTTTACCAAATCGAAAAAAGGTAATCAGTGGGAGATGGCTTCACTTACTTTTCAAGGAAGACGGGAAATGCTGAATATTAAGGTTGACCAACAGCAAGGTTTGTGGTTGGCAGATATGCTTTCAAAGCTATCTGTCAATAATCTTAAAACTTACACGCTGCAGGAAGTAAAAGAAAACTATGAAGCTGCCGGTCTCGAAGATTTTGAGCTATTCTGGGATAATAAACCGGTGAATGGGCTGTATAAGATGGGGCTGTTGAGACTTTAGTAAGCTCAAAGCCTAAAGCCTAAAGCATTGAGTCGACAGACCTGGAACGTTTTCGGTTTATTGAAATTAAGGAAAGGATCAGGAGATGCAATATATTTATATAACGAATCACATCTTTAGAAGACTAAACCAGTTTTAAGCTTTAGGCTTTAAGCTCTAAGCTTTCTCTTTAAGGTTTAGGCTTTAAGCTTTGAGCTTCTTCAAAAATTTCCGCTATGAGCCAGGCATTTGTAAAAGAAAGTGAAGGAGAGTGGCTGCATGATATTACACCCACTTTGCCAGCATTGATCAATTATCTCACAAGAGAAAATAACGGTGTGCGGGTTTATGAACAAAAAATGATCACAGACAAATCCGGTCGTGAAGTGCATGTTATGAGTAACGGCCTTTCCTATGCAAAGGATAAAGAGGGAAAGTGGGAGATTGTGTGGTGAGGGCAGCTATCAGCTATCAGCAGTCAGCAATCAGCCTGGAATACAGTGCGTCAGGGATCAGGTAGGAGGTATGAGGCATAAGGAAATGTAAGATGTACGGTGTACGATGTAAAATGTAGCTATACAATGTTGGATGTGTGCAGTGTTTAATTTAACTGCTACACCGGAAAAGATCAGACATCAGAAAACCCGGCATTAGACATCGGCATACATCTTACATCGTACATCTAACATCGTACATTTTTCAGAACAGTTTCTGCAATATCGCACTTAAAAACGCATGGCAGGCTTCATAGTTTCCGGGTATTTGCGTTATTTCATTAACCTGCTGAATGTATCTTCCTTCAACGATTTCATCTTCTCCAAATTCAAACATGGTTGCGATATCTCTTGTAGTCATTTCAGGATGAAATTGCAGTCCCGCGATATTTTCTCCATAAGTAAAAAGCTGGTTGCTGCAGCCATCAGATGAAGCATGAAGTATCGCATCTTCCGGAATTTCGAATGTCTCGCCATGCCAGTGAAAAACCTTTAATTTATGTGGTGCAGGGGCATTCATCCATCTGCCGAGAGAAGATTCTATAGTTATATCGAACCAGCCGATTTCCGTGAACGTACTTTTTGAAATTGGTGCGCCAAGACAACTGGCAATAAGTTGGGCACCCAGGCAAATACCCAATATGTTCTTTCCGGCATCTATGCAATCTGTAAGAAACTTTTTTTCGGTACTTAGCCAGGCAAGATGATGCTCATCATTCACGCTCATCGGGCCTCCCATCAAAATAAGGCCGTCAATTGAATTGAGCGATGGAAAATCCTGGCTTTCCCAGACTTGTGTGGAACTAACGGTATGGCCCTTGTGTTGAAGCCATTCCTCTATAAAACCAAGTCCTTCAAAAGGTGCATGTTGAATGTAGTGGATATGCATGTTTAGTGGTGGTTGTGATAGTAAAAGTAAGCGATAGACACTATTGCAAGGAAGGCTTTTTTCAATTGAAAATTGAAAATTCCTGCCCGACTGACGTCATTCAGGCGGGGACAATTGAAAATGGGGGCAAACCAAATGTGTCCGGCGGGGAATGTAAACCTGCGTCCTCTGTGAAAACAACTCCATTACCTCTGTGGTTAAAAAGTGATTCAGTGGTAAAGTACATGCACAAAAAAAGGCTCCGTTTAACGGAGCCTGTAACTAACCCACTGAATATCTTACAGGTGAGCCTGAATTTTCTTCTCAAGCATTGACTTAGGAACAGCACCTATTTGTTTGTCAACTACCTGGCCACCTTTTATGAATAAAATGGCAGGAATAGATGTAATACCATAATTTAAACTCAGGTTTGGATTATGGTCAACATTTACTTTACCAACGTTTATCTTACCATCGTATTCTTTTGCTAAATCCTCGATAACCGGACCTATTGCACGGCAAGGTCCACACCACTCAGCCCAAAAATCCACTACTGTTAATTTATCGCTTTCAATCACTGTATTTTGAAAGTTGGCATCTGTTAATTCTAAAGCCATAATATGTTTGTTTTAATTATTAATTAGTGGTCAAAAATAACTCCAAATCGGTATATACTGATTAAATGACTTATCCACCTCCGTGAATATGACAAAAATATTACCTCTATGACAAGGCTGCAGTATAATAAAGGTTATGACAATAAATTTTGGCGGGCAAGAAATTCCAGCTTTTTATTAGCGTCCAGTAACTGGTCGGTAAGTTCAATATTTTCTTTTCGAAGCCTGTAAACTTCGTAGGCTTTTTCAACATAGTTACGGATGTCATCTTCGTTCCATGGTTTGGTCAGATACTTATATACCTGGCCACGGTTAATGGCATCAATCACTGCGTTAATATCAGTGTAGCCTGTGATGAGGATTCTGATAGGATCTGGATAGCGACTAATAATAGATTCAAAAAATTCTATACCTGTCATTTTGGGCATGCGTTGATCGCTCAAAATAACATGTATCTCCCCCTCAGCCTCTAATATTTTTCTCGCCTCTTCTGCAGATTCTGCAGTAAAAACGCGAAAAGTTCTTCTAAATGCTGCTTTGAATGCTATTAAATTATGCGGCTCATCATCAATATATAAAACTGTTATCATTCTGTCTGGAGCCTATTTTTTGAAAAGGATTTTTGAATGCTGGTTATATTTGTTCGCTAATTAATTATATCTTATTTTCACAAATATATATACCACAAAATTACTACTATCCGTGCAAATTTTACCAGTTTTTTACAGAAGAAGGAAAAGTAATGAAGATGAACAATATGAGCTGCTTTTACGGGAGAAACCTTACATTAAAATATTCGACGGCATCCGGTCTCAACTGAAAGAGTTTGTTAAAACTGCCAATCCCTCTCAAAAACTGTCACCCGGTGATATTGACCAACTGGTTAGCAACGAGCTTGCAGGACTAGAGGAAAAGGATTATGGCGTGTGGGTCTATTATCCCTGGTCTGAACGAATGGTTCATTTGCTGGACGAACAGGAATTTTCTATACTGAGAACAAATCGCAATAAATACAAAATAACGGATGAGGACAGGGAAAATCTTTCCGGCAAAAAGATAGGTGTAGTTGGAATGTCAGTAGGGCAATCGGTTGCACTTACGCTGGCGATGGAAAGGAGTTTTGGTGAACTGCGCATTGCAGACTTTGATACGCTTGATCTAAGCAACCTGAACAGGATACGCGCAGGCGTTCATAACATCGGGGAATTGAAGGTAAACATAGTAGCACGGGAAATAGCTGAAATAGATCCTTTTCTCAACGTAACGACATTTGAAGAAGGCTTAACGATCGACAATATTGAAGAGTTCTTTTTGAAAAATGGCAAGCTCGATGTGATAATTGATGAGTGCGACAGCCTTGAAATGAAAATATCTTTACGTTTCTTTGCACGAAAGCATGGTATTCCTGTAATTATGGATACCAGTGATCGTGGCATGCTGGATATAGAACGCTTTGATCTGCAACCAGACCGTGCCCTGTTCCATGGCAGAATTCCTGAAGAATCCCTAACTAACCTGGAGAATTTACAACCGCATGAAAGATTTCAGCTCACGGCTGCTATCGTTGGCGTAGAGCAAATATCTCAAGGGTTGAAAAAATCGCTGGGCGAAATTGGAAAAACAATTTCAACATGGCCTCAATTGGCTTCCTCTGTTTTGGCTGGCGGCGCTAACGCAGCCCACGTATGCAGGAAGATCAGTTTGGGAGAAGATGTTCCTTCAGGTAGGTTTTACATTGACGTGGATGATATCGTGACAAACAAACAGTAATATACAAGAAATGGTGCAGGACAAGGATAGCAGAATGACTGTAGATATCCGGATATTCAGAGCTGATGAAAATCCGGATGACACCATGAGGTATATTCAGGGGCACCGTAAAATCCTGGAAGCATACGGCGTTACACAGGTAACATCTGCCAGCCTTGACTGGATGAATGAACCTTATACTTTTATCGTAATGGTGGAGTCTGCAGAGCTTGGAAAAGTAATGGGTGGCGCCCGCATTCAAATTGCGAGTGGCCAGTTGCCGTTACCTATCGAGACTGCCATCGATGATCTTGATACATCTATTTTTGACTACGTAAAGGCTAAGATACCTGGCCGCACTGCCGAGTTCTGTGGATTGTGGAACTCCCGTGAGGTGGCAGGATTTGGCATTGGAAGTATTTTTCTTGGAAGAGTGGGAGTCGCAATTATTGAACAGTTAAGATTGGGAAGTTTGTTTGCATTTGCCTCACAAGCCACTTATAAAAACTGTATGCGTGTTGGTTTTCGCATCATAAAAAAACTTGGAATAAATGGTACTTTCTATTATCCAAAAGAAGATTTGCTTGCGACCGCGCTGATAATTGAAGATCCGGCAGATTTAGAAGGTGCAAATGAAGAAGACAGGGAAAGAATACTCGATATGAGAAACCGACCCGTTCAGACAGCCATTGAAAAAGGACCCAAAGGCGAAATCATTGTAAATTATGATTTGCGCGTAAATTCGGCAAGTGTACTTAACTTGCCGTTAGAATCCCATTTTGCTACAACATGAAGAAATTTGTCAGCTTAATTGTTTTACAGCTTTTCACCATACTTCTGCACGCAGCCCCCGATGCACTTTCTCTGAATGAGAAAAGCACGGTTTTGATCAATAGCCAACACATTTCTTTGTTTGAAGATAAAGCGGATACAGCCGGTTTTAACTATGTGATGAATTCCAATAATTGGACCCCGGTTGAAGGACGCGTTCCCAATAAAGGAATTTCAAACTCGGCTTTCTGGTTGAAATTTTCAGTAACCAATACTACTTCAAAATCGGAACTGATGATTTATGTGCATAATTCCCAGCTGAATTATGTAGATCTCTATTACCAGGACGATTCTATCACAAAAGCGATTCATTCCGGAAACCAGGTTTTGATAAGCAAACAAACCTATAACAACCAAAACCCTACATTCTTTGTAAAAGTGCCTAAAAACACTACCAAAACTTTTTATCTGAAAATAAAAAGTCATGGTCAAATAATCATACCTACCTATGTAGGTTCTCACGAAAATGTTCAGGCAGATCTTGGCCGGGATGACTTCCTTTTCGGCATCTACATCGGGATAATACTTGTAATGTTCTTCTACAACATATTTGTATACTTTACCGTAAGGGATATCAACTATCTCTACTATGTAATGTATATCTTTTGTGTGGGCCTTGCGCAATTCTGCATTTATGGTTACGGTTACCGTTTTGTATGGGGGGAGAACAATTACATCATCAGCCAGAGCCTTAACTGGTCCGGTGCCCTGTCCGGTATTTCAGTAGCTCTTTTCTTAAGGGTATTTTTGCAAACATCTCACAACATACCCGTTTTTGATAAGATATTGCAACTGTTTATTTTTTCTTACTGCATAAGTCTTGCACTTACGATGTTTGGTTTATATAACATCGGCTACATTATCATTGACGTAGTGGCTTTTGTTGGCTGTATCTCCATCTGGATTGCGGGCTTCAGACTTTCGTTAAAGGGCAACCGTGCGGCGAGGTTCTTTATAGTAGCCTGGTCTTTCTTCCTGCTTAGTGTAATTTTCTTTGTGTTAAAAGATCTGGATATAGTGCAATACAACCTTTTCACTAATTCGTTGTTGTTGATAGGTTCAGCACTTGAGGTAACCTTGCTGTCATTTGCATTGGCCGATAAGATCAACATCTTACAGAAAGAAAAAGAATTATCGCAGGCTGAAGCGCTTAGGGTATCGCAGGAGAATGAAGGTCTTGTGAGAGAGCAAAACGTTATCCTGGAAAGAAAAGTAGCAGAGCGAACAGACGAGTTACAAAACTCAAACAATCAGCTTAATAGTGCGCTTACGGAGTTGAAGGATGCACAAACGCAACTCGTTGAAGCGGAGAAGATGGCCTCTCTCGGTCAGCTTACTGCCGGTATTGCGCATGAAATTAACAATCCGATCAATTTTGTTAAATCGAATATCAAGCCGCTGCAACTGGATATAAATGATCTTTTCGATATAATTGACGAGTATAACAAGCTGCATGAAGTAAACGGCGATGATGTTAGACCCCATCTGAAGAAAATAAACAGCTTACAGCAACAGATCGACGTGCCTTTTGTGAAGAGTGAAATAAAAAGCCTTATAAAAGGAATAGAAGAAGGTGCGGATAGAACAGCTGAAATAGTTCGTGGTTTAAGAACTTTCAGCAGGCTTGATGAAAGCGAAATGAAGACAGTAAATGTGCATGAGGGTATTGACTCCACGCTGGTGTTGCTGAAAAATAGCACTCCCTACAACATTGCCATTAAAAAAGACTTTAAAGCCAACGGAGAGATTGATTGTTATCCCGGAAAGCTGAACCAGGTGTTTATGAACATTATCAACAACGGTATACAAGCTATCATGGCCAAAAAGCCGATGGGCGATAGTGAATGTATCACGATCAGCACGCGGGATACAGAGGATGAAAAAATACAGATCTCGATAAAAGATAGTGGTATAGGTATGACTGAAGAGGTGAAACAGAAAATTTATGAGCCGTTCTTTACAACAAAGGATGTTGGTGAAGGAACGGGGTTGGGAATGGCCATTGTGTTCAAAATAATTAACAACCATCATGGTAAAATAGACATTATATCCAGTCCGGGTAACGGGGCAGAATTTGTGTTAACTCTCCCTCATACCCTAACCTAAAAAACCAGTAACCGCATGAACAATTCCGAAAAAAAGATTAAAGTCCTGTATGTGGATGATGAAAGCAACAACCTGCTTGCTTTCCAGGCCAGTTTCAGAAGAATATTTGAAGTATATACGGCGAACTCCGCCGCTGACGGATTACGCATTTTAAATGATACGGATGTACATGTGGTGATATGCGACCAGCGGATGCCACAGTCTACCGGTGTTGAATTTTTTCAGATAGTTCGTAAAGCATTTCCGGGACCAATAAGGATGTTGCTTACAGGCTATACCGACGCAGAAGCAATTGTTGACGCGATTAACAAAGGTGAGATTTACAGGTACATTAAAAAGCCATGGGATGAACTGGAGTTAAAGAATGCGATACAGAATGCATATGAAATTTTTATCACACGCCGGCAATTGAAAGATAAGATCACCGAACTTGAAAAGACAAATGATGAGCTGAACAGGTTTGTTTACAGTACATCTCACGACCTTCGATCCCCGTTGGCTTCCATTATGGGCATTTTAAATCTCGCCCACATGGAAAACAGTGTGCAGGACCCTAACGGGTATCTTAATATGATTGAAACCTGTGTAAAGAGAATGGACGGGTTTATTCAGAAGATCATTGAGTACTATAAAAGTATACGTGTTGAAGATGAATATGAGGACATTGACTTTAAAGTTATGCTGAATGAAATAGTGGAGATCTGCAGCATGCAGAACCGCAACATTCAGTTTAATATTAATGTTGATCAGGAATCAAAGTTCAGGGGGGATGCTTTCAGGCTTTCAGTTATATTCAATAATCTTGTCTCGAATGCTGTTAAGTATCAAAAGGCAAGTGAAGATGTACAATGGGTAAGAATAGACGTAAAGGTTGATGAAAAGAAAGCCATCATTCTTATAGAGGATAACGGTATAGGCATTGTTGAACAGTACCTCAATAATATATTTAAAATGTTCTTCCGCAGTACCAACGATGTAACCGGGCTCGGCATTGGTTTGTATATCGTAAAAGAAGCGTTGGGAAGAATAGGCGGAGAAATTTCGGTGCATTCGGTTTATGGAGAAGGTACACAATTTAAGCTCGCTGTGCCCAATCATCCTTACGTTAAAATAGAAGAGTAGCAAACCCGTAGCCTGTAATAACCGTTTAACCTTCGTTAGTTTATTTCAACCTTAAACCGGGCGATAACCCAATTTTATTCTTCTGCCGTTTAATAATTACACTTGCAATTAGCAGGCTTTCTTCTTATTTTTCAACTGATTAATTAATTAACCTTCAACAATTTGTATGAGAAAGTTTGCATACGCCATTACCGCCTTGCTGATAATGTCTTTCACTGTTGTACCAAAAGTTTTAAACCGTCAGGAAGATCGAAAAATGCTTCTTGATTATATGGAGGAAACCAAGCAGTTTTTCCTTGACAATGTGAAAGACCTGAGTGACGCGCAACTTGACTTTAAAGCCGCTCCCGACAGGTGGAGCATCCGCCAATGTATGGAACATATCGCTCTGTCTGAACAGGCTATTCCGCAGTTTATAAAAAGCGGACTTCAACCTATGTCCGATTCAATGAATCACAACTTGATAAAGGTGACTGACGAACAGGTCATACAAATGATAACTGATCGTTCGCATAAAGCGCAAGCGCCTGATATGCTGAAGCCAACCGGTAAATTCCCGACTAAAATGGATGCTATCAATGCTTTCGTAAAACAGCGTGATGAGAACATTGACTTTGTAAAGAATTCGCAAACTAACCTGAGAGATATGTTTGTGAAAAATCCTGTATTAGGTGTTATTGATGAAGATCAGGCATACTTGTTTATGGCTGCACACACCAAACGCCACACATTGCAGATAGTGGAAGTGAAGAATACGACAGGTTTTCCGGCGAATTGATTTTATTAGTCAATAGTGAATGGTGAATAGTGAATAGTGAATGGTGAAAGATGTAACCTTTTAAATGATTGGGAACCGATCTAATGTTCCTGGTTAATCTTCAAAGTTGCTTTTTTGCTATTGACTATTTTTTTACCCGAGGGTTAATGTCCTACGGACAATAGCGATCTTGTATGTAAGGATTTCTATTGAACTTAAAGCCCTACGGGCTATGTTAAAGAATGTACTATCATCTCTTTTTAACTGTGATTGACCAAAACACTCGTCGACATCATGTGCCAATGACAGAATTTATAACAGCTATTTTTCCCGTAGGGAATTAAGCTCAATAGAAATGATCGGATCAGGACCCTCATAGCCCGTTAGGGCTTTAACCAAATAAAAGGGGGTAATGTCCTACGAATAATATGGGCTTTGGATGTTGGGGCCTCTGTTATACTTAAAGCCATACAGGCTATCTGGTAAATAGGGTAGAGCATAAAAAAAGATCGCCATTACGACGATCTTTTTTTATTTATTTGGCCAGTGTATTTTTCAGGACTTTAAAGTTGCCATCTATCTTATCCGTTATTTTAAGACCAAGAATATTCGCAATGAACGGATAAACATTTACATTCTCAAAAGAAGGGATGATTAGATGTTGCTTAAATGCAGGTCCCCACGCATAGAACGTAGCCTGCATTTGCGGCATATCATTGTCAAAACCATGATAGCCTGGCATTAATTTCTTCCTGTTCTTTATATTGAATATTTTAGGGAAAGCAGGTATCAGCACTATATCGCCAATCCTGTCATGCAGATCATCTTTTGAAGAATAGTGCCAGGCCTTGCGTGTTTCATCAGGCAGATACACAGCAAAATCTTTAGCCTGTTGCTTCAATGCCTCATAGGTTGGTTTTACATCATTTTTATCTTTTGCATACAAATGCAGTATTACGTCACCATTAGGTACAACGAATTTGGTGGTATCAATGGCCGGCGGAAGAGGAATACTGTTTACTGTGTCAATCTCCACCATGCCATGATCTGATAAAAAGATATAGTTGATGGGTAATTGCAGAGAATCCAGCGTGCGCACCATCTTGCCAATTGCGTTGTCAACAAACTGCACCGCATCTAACGCTTCTTTACTTTCGATGCCATGCAGATGCTCCTCATGATCTACTTCCGGAAGATAAAACGTAATTAAGTGCGGACGTTTTTCTTCAGGCAATGTAAGCCAGTTTTTTACAACATTTATACGCGTATCAATATCGATATCTGTATTATACAGGTAATAATAGGTAGGTCTCACGCCTTGCACGGCTGTTTCTGAGCCAACCCAGTAAAAGCTGGCGGAGATCATATGCTGTTTTTCTGCCAATACCCAAAGTGGCGTTCCTCCATAAAAGGAACTATCCGCAACCGCTTTGCGATTGCCGATGGAATAAGTGATATCTTTTTTCTTATCGTAAAAAGTATTATCAACCAGTCCGTGGTGTGAAGGATACAAACCTGTTGCTATCGTATAATGATTGGGAAAAGTAAGCGATGGAAATGATGGTTTCATAGATGCTGCGGCAATACCATTGCTCCTTAACCGCTTTAGATTTTCAGCATTGTATTTATCTGCAAGATCATACCTGAAGCCATCTGCTGAAATAAGAATGACATAAGGTTTTTTTTGTTGCTCTACACTGTTGCTTCTATCCGCTATAATCTTTTGTGTAGTATCAGATTGTGCAAACAGGATGGAAGGAAGAAGGAGTAGTATTAGTAGTACTTTCATACGTTATACGTTATAAGTTGTACGTCGTAAGTTTTACGTTGTACGTTCATTGAAGCGAGGAAGAAGTTATACGTTATAAGTTTTACGTTGTACGTTCATCAAAGCGAATGATATGTGCGTCACAACAATTTAGCTAAAACAAATCCTTCTCCATAAAAAACGTACAACGTATCACGTATAACTTACAACTCATGACGTGTAGCTTACATCCAGCAAGCCTTCACATGCTACCGTAGCTTTTTTGTGACTGCTTTCAAATGCCTGCTCAATTACTTTAATGGTATTGTAACCATGTTCGGGTTTTTCCAGTACAGGTTTGTGATGTGCGATAGACTGGTAGAGATTTTCGTAATAGAGACCATAATCACCTCTTTTTGATGGATATTTTTCCTTGATGATCTTGCCATCAATCTCTGTGTGCAATAAACCGAAGATGTCTTCAGATTCTTCGCCCCAGTTTTTTCCTGTTGGCAATTCACCGGCTCTTAGCAAAGCTTCCTGTGGATCCTCTCCGTACTTTATGAAAGAGCCGTTGTAACCATGTATCATATAGCGAGGGCCAGGTTCCCTTACAAGCATACCGCCTTTTAATGTAACACGTAAATAGCCGTAGTCCAGGCGCACGTCAAAGTAGTCGTCCACCTTGGCGTGTGGGCGCTGCATGCGGATATCAGCGGTAACCATTTGAGGTAGTCCGAAAAGATACAATGTCTGGTCAATTAAATGAGCTCCCAAATCATAGAAGATTCCACTTCCGGCCATTTTTTGTTCTCTCCAGGCGTTGGGGCGGGCTTCAGCTCTATACCTGTCGTAGTGTGCTTCATAGTCGTGCACTTCGCCAAGCAGTTTCTTGTCAAGTATTTCCTTTATTGTAAGAAAATCGGAAACATATCGCCTGTTCTGGTAAACACTTAAAACCTTACCTGCTTGTTTTGCCGCATTGGCCAGTTGCAATGCTTCTTCACTTGTGTTGGTAAAAGGTTTCTCCACTACCACGTGTTTGCCTGCCTGCAATGCCTGAAGGCTATAGGGGAAGTGTGTTTCATTGGGTGTGGTTATCACAACGAGGTCAACATCCTTCATAGCCACCAGTTCGCTAAAACTTCGTACAATGGTTGCATTAGGCAGCAATGTCTTTGAATCGGACCTGTGCCTTTCTAAAACTGCTGTTATTTCGTAATGTGAGGAATTGATCAGGAAAGGAACATGGAATGTTTTGGCCGAGATACCATAGCCAACAACACCAACTTTAATTTTCTTGCTCATGGGTTCAAAAATAAAGCGTAAAAAGTCAAAATTCAAAACTATTAGCAGTCAGCTATTAGCTTTCTGCTGTCAGCTTTGGCCCATCTCCATTTGGGATGATGTTAAGTTAAGGTTACCATATCAATTAACTGAAAAGGAAGTCGATGTCTTCTGCACTCAGTGACTTTACAAAACCGGCATCTTCGCTGATAAGATCGTCGGACAGGCTTTTCTTCTTCTGTTGAAGCGCCAGTATCTTTTCTTCTACTGAATCCTTACAGATCATTTTGTAAGCAAACACTTTTTGTTGCTGTCCTATGCGATGTGTCCTGTCTATCGCCTGTTGCTCCGCTGCCGGGTTCCACCATGGGTCGACAAGGTACACATAGTCGGCTGCCGTTAGTGTAAGACCTACGCCACCTGCTTTAAGACTGATCAAAAATATTTTTTCATGATCGGTGGTTTGAAAACGTTCAACAAGCTGCTGCCGTTCATCTGCTTTGGTGCTTCCGTCAAGATAGAGATAAGGAATATTCTTTTCCTGCATCTTTTCCGAAATCAATTTAAGCATACCTGTGAACTGGGAAAACACAAGTACCTTATGATCTCCCGTATTCTCTTCAATCTCAGAAAGCAGCTCCTGTATCTTAACTGATTCTTTTGAACCTGAATCGCTGTCTTTTATTAATTGCGGTGCGTTACACGCCTGGCGCAGCTTTGTAAGACCATCAAGAATGAAAACTGCATTGGCGCCAAGTCCGCCGCCTTCTTCAATTTTGCCGAGCAGGTTTTCACGGTAGTACTGCTTCAGATTATCATAGATCTTCCGTTGTTCTTCACCCATTTCGCACCAGAGGATAATTTCGGTTTTTGCAGGAAGATCTTTCGCCACCTGTTCTTTCGTTCTTCTTAATAAGAAAGGAAAGATGATCTTACGGAGCTGGCTTGACTTTTCTTTGTTGGCCTGTTTATCAATCGGGTTGGCAAATTCTGTCTTGAAAAATTCTTTACCACCAAGTAAACCAGGATTGATGAAATTCATTTGGGTGTACAGATCGAACGTATTGTTTTGAACTGGTGTACCACTGATAATAATGCGGTTCCTTGACTGCAATTGCAGAACAGCTTTTGCCATTAATGATGCCGGATTTTTAATGACGTGACTTTCGTCGCAAACAATATAGCCAAAAGAAAGTGACGACAGCTTCTCAATATCGCTTCGCATCGTTCCGTAGCTTGTAATGATCACTTTGTGTTTGGTAAAGTCATCTTCATTAAACGTTCTGTTGGCTCCATGGTAAATGTAATAGTCAAGACCCGGCGCAAATTTCTTCAGCTCATTTTCCCAGTTATAGATCAAAGAAGTGGGGCAAATAACAAGATGCGTTTCACTCGCATACTTGTTACACAAATATTGAAGAAAAGATATGGTTTGAAGTGTTTTACCCAAACCCATATCATCCGCAAGGCAGCCGCCCCATTGCATTTCGTCCAGCAGGCACATCCATTCAAAACCCGCTTTTTGGTAGTCTCGCAGCGATGCGTTTATTTCCTGCGGAACAGCGAAAATGTTGTGCTTGTTCTCTTGCAGATGGTGCCATTTTTTTCGATACTCTTCAACAAAATTTTTGGTTTTGCCTTTGCTGGTGATGTTTGCATCTTCTACAAGCGACAAGTGAAATTTGGAAAGCCTGATACTGTTTTTTTCAATTTTCCCAAATTTCAGCAGGTAACCGTATTGGGTTATCCACTCGTCGGGAATGGCACCAAGAGAACCGTCCTTAAGAAGGAGAAAAGTCTGTTTGTTAACGATCGCTTTTTGCAGGTCTGCCAGCGTAACGGACTGGTCACCGTAAGAGATTTCGATCTTAAGATCAAACCAGTCAATTCCGTTGCCACTTTGTTCAATGGAGAAAACCGGCGTATTGGTGTTATACCTGAAATGCTTCAGATCACTCATGCCCAATACCGCATAGTCTTTATCAGCCATTTTGCGATATGCTTTTACAAACCATTGGCTTTTTTCAGCTTCGCTAAAGGGTAGGTAGAAATAATCGTTCTGCTGTTTTTCAAACCTTGGATGCAGCGATTTTATAAATGCGGTAATTTCTTTTTCAGCATTCCGGTCCCGTCTTATTTCGTAAATAGCGTCACTGGTTGTTTGGGTAACAGTATCCGCCTTGTCGTTATCAATTTCAAATTCTCCGTACTGCCA
Source organism: Danxiaibacter flavus (assembly GCF_041060425.1). NCBI lineage: Bacteria > Pseudomonadati > Bacteroidota > Chitinophagia > Chitinophagales > Chitinophagaceae > Danxiaibacter > Danxiaibacter flavus. The sequence continues at coordinate 425,380 of NZ_JAULBC010000002.1, read as the reverse complement.
CTTTGGTGTTAACATTAGAAAACTGCCATTAAGCTCTCCCAGGTGAATGCGGGCTTTTGGCTGTTCTTCAATTATCCGTTTATCAAAAAGCACACTCTGGTTAACAGCATATTCTTCCGTTAAAGGCAATACCTGGTGTTTAATGAAATCGTCTTCTCCGCCTGGCTGGGCATCTCTGTAGCCATCGGGAAATTTATCCAGCATTTCGGCGTCTTTCGTCGATAGCGTAAAAAATTCATTTTTACTTTGCAGCAAAAAAGCCCTTCTTTTAAAATCTGTTACCGGGTAAACTTCTTCGTTGATTGTTATCAGCGGTACCAGGCGCAGCATATTGCTGTTAGTTTTTATCAGCTCAAAAGAAAGTTCAGGTTTAAAATTGCTAAACGATGCGGGCTTTATTGCCGAAGTGGTTAACAGTAATTCGTCTACTGACTGATGGAACCATTTAAGCAATAAATTGAATGGTTTTATATAAGCGAAAGCATTGCGTAAATAAGCATTTACACCTCTCACAACGCTCGGCTCCGCCGGATCAACAGTAAAGAAATCATCCATTAGCTGACTGGTTTTGAGCTGGATGTTTTCCCTGGTAAAACCCGAAAGTATTCTCCTTAACTCCGTTGGGAGATTTTTATAATGCCGCAATGAGTTACTGGTAAGCGGTAGGGATTTGATTTCCCTGTGACCATTCACCTCATTAACCAGGACGCAGGCTATTTTAAACGGCTGGTCCCTTGGTCCGGTAAAATCTATCAACAAGCCGGCCTCAGTATTGTCCTTTTTCTTTCCCTTCGACTCTACCGGTAATATAATAGTTTTTTTAATCTGATCTTTTTGTCCGTTACTCATAAACCCAGGCTATTTAAGGCGGCAATGTTAAGAATTTCTAATTTGAAATTTGAGATTTGAAATTTCAAATCGGCATTCAAATCTCAAATCAAACTGACGTTCAGCCTTTGTTAACTCAAAAAAAACACGCATTTTTTCTTGGAGTTTTTACGTAGCTTACAGTTATGATTGGAAACAGATTTGTGAAGTTTGATCCCAATGCCAATGGTAAAAGCCGCTTTGAACAATTGCTCGATCTCTTTATGCAATTGCTAACCTACACAAACGGCGATGTTAGCGAAGCTTTACAGTGGATGAATGAACTGGATAAAAAGTACCAGCTAACAGATGATGAATACGGCATGGGCGATTTTATAGATGACCTGAGAGAAAATGGTTATATAAGAGATGATAACCAAACCGGTCAAATAGTAATAACTCCTAAAAGCGAACAGGGCATTCGCAAAAAAAGTCTCGAAGAAATTTTTGGTAAGCTTAAGAAAACGAAGCAGGGCGATCACAACACGTTCAAACCTGGTCAGGGTGAAGAAATCAGTCCCGATCACCGTCCGTTCCAGTTTGGCGATATGCTGGAACAGATAGACTTCACCGAAAGCATACGTAATGCGCAGATCAACCATGGCGTGGAAAGCTTCAATATGCAGGAAGATGATTTGCAGATCCGCGAAACGGATTTTAAAGCGCAAACATCGACTGTGCTGATGATTGACATTTCACACTCGATGATCTTGTACGGTGAGGACAGGATAACGCCGGCGAAGAAAGTAGCCATGGCGCTGAGTGAACTGATCACAACAAAGTATCCTAAAGACACGCTCGATATTGTAGTATTTGGTAACGACGCCTGGCCTGTTGAAATTAAAGATCTGCCTTACTTACAGGTTGGCCCGTATCATACAAATACGGTCGCCGGGCTTGAATTAGCAATGGACATTTTGCGGCGCAGAAAAAATCCGAACAAGCAGATCTTTATGATAACGGATGGTAAACCTACCTGTCTGAAAATAGGAAAGCGCTACTATAAAAATAGCTTTGGCCTGGACAGAAAGATCACTGCCCGCTGCTTAAACCTGGCTGCACAATGTAAAAAGTTAAAAATACCCATCACTACATTTATGATTGCCAGTGATCCATACCTGCAGCGCTTTGTTACAGAGTTCACTGAAACTAACAATGGTAAAGCGTTTTTTGCAAGCCTGGATAAACTTGGCACATTTATATTTAAAGATTTTGAAAGTGGAAAACGCAAGACGGTTTATTAAAGCAAAGTTTTAAACCGTGGCATAAAAGAGAAGCCGGTGACAAATTGCCGGCACTGAATGCATTATACTCGAACTTATAAGATTTGAAACATGAATGAAACTAGTAAGGTATCCATTTGGGAGAAGATTAAAACATTAGGTGAACTAAAGAAAAGCGGGTATACACCTATATCGGTTAAAGATGAAATACGCAATAACCTTATTGAAAAAATCCGGAACAAGGAAAATACGTTTACAGGAATATTAGGTTATGAAGATTCTGTAATTCCTGATACGGAAAGAGCACTACTAAGCAGGCACAACATTCTTTTTCTTGGTTTGCGCGGGCAGGCAAAGACGCGTATGGCCAGGCAAATGGTGGATCTTCTGAACGAATATATTCCCATTGTTGCCGGAAGTGAGGTGAATGATGATCCGTTAAAGCCAATGAGCAAATATGCCAGGGATCTTATTGCGCAATATGGAGATGAAACTCCTATTTCATGGGTGCATCGCGGTGAACGCTATGGTGAAAAACTGGCGACGCCCGATGTGAGTGTTGCCGATCTTATCGGCGATATTGATCCTATTAAAGCAGCCAATCTTAAGTTGAGCTTTGCTGACGAAAAAGTGATTCACTACGGCATCATTCCACGAAGCAACAGGGGCATATTCGTGATCAACGAAATTCCTGATCTGCAGGCACGCATCCAGGTGTCTTTGTTTAATATTCTGGAGGAAGGTGATATCCAGATCCGCGGTTTTAAACTGCGGATGCCGTTGGATATTCTTTTTGTGTTCACTGCCAACCCTGAAGATTATACCAACAGGGGAAGCATTGTAACGCCGTTAAAAGACAGGATTCAAAGCCAGATCCTGACACACTATCCCAAGACAATAGAAACATCACTTGCCATCACCGAACAGGAAGCTGATGTACTGGAAGAGCAGATAGCAAAAGTTGACATCAGCGATCTTGTAAAACGATTGATTGAACAGGTTGCGTTTGAAGCCCGTTCCAATGAATATGTTGACAAAAAAAGTGGTGTTAGTGCAAGGCTTACCATTTCTGCTTTTGAAAATGCGATCAGCAGTGCAGAGAGACGTGCTATAATTCATAACGAAAAACGTACACAGGTTTGGATCAGTGATCTAAGTGGAATTATTCCTTCTATAACCGGTAAGATTGAACTGGTATATGAAGGTGAACAGGAAGGACCTTACCAGGTGGCAGTGAATCTGTTGGATAAAGCAGTAAGAACACAGTTCTCTACTTATTTTCCCAATCCGGAAGGGATGAAGAAGAGACGTAATACTGGCAAGGCTTCGCAGCAGGAAAGAGATGATGATCCGTACAAAGCAATCACGCGTTGGTTTGATGCTGGCAATCATCTTGATCTGTTCCTCGATATGAAGGACGCCGAAAAGGTCCAGGCCCTTTACAAAGTGGATGGACTGTATGGACTTATCAAAAAATATTTTCCGCACGCAAATGAAAAAGAAAGTGCCTTGCTAATGGAATTTGTATTGCACGGACTGGCTGCGCACTCACTCATCAGTAAAAAAGTTATTGAAGGCAAGATTGAATTTAAAGACCTCATCGGCAGCATGATGAACCTCGGCCAGATGAATTTTAATGAGGATGATGATTTGAGCGAAGACGATTTTAGGTAGCTGTGTTTAGCTATTGGCTATTAGCTATCAGCTTTTAGCTGTGATGCTTTTTGAAGAGGTCTGTTTTTTGGGGAACTTAAATTTCAAAAAATAGTTTGAAAAAAGGTGATGGAATTGCCCATCACTTTTTTTTTATGCTCTAACACTATCGTGCTGGTTAAAAGCTGATAGCTGATAGCTACTTGCTGACAGCTAGAAATTATATCCCACGCCGATATAAGGCAACACGCCTGCAATTCCATTACCAATAAAAGGGGAGAGACCAACGCGGAAATTGAATCCTCCGTTTATAGGTTGTCTGCGATAGCCAAAAGTCATGGTGCCTAACAGATAGCCTTTCTTTCCCGAATAATAGTTATCTATAACGCCGATATAAGTGCCCTTGTCATCGGAGGATAAAATGCCCAGATAACTTAGGCCGGCTCCCATTTCAAAATACTTTCCGTTTCTTCCGAGAAGGTAGTTAACACCAACCGGAACAGTTAGGTAAGAAGGGCTTGTACTAAAGCCATAACCAAGACCGGCATACATGCCTGGGCCATCCGTTTTCTTATTAAACCGACGATCATAATTCACAGAAATAGCTATCCCCGGTCCGCCGAGTTCGGCATACACTACTTGCGGTGGCCTGTCGGTAATTACTTTGCTTTTTCTTGCTTCTTTTTTGAGATAAACTGTATCCTGTGCGCGGAGAAGCAGACATGTGAAGCTCATGCATATTAGCAGTAGTAAAGTTTTGTGCATACAAAGGTTTCAAAGTAGATACGATCAGACGTTTGAACGTTGTATGGAGAAGTCATAAAGAAAACATAAAGGAGTTGTAAGTTGTAGGTTATACGTTTATGGAAGCGGAAGGATGTCCTGAGCTTAAAGCCCGAAGCTTAAAACTTTTACTGCCGTGTTAGAAAGTGCATCCGCAAATAAAGTGATTTGATATTGTATGTTTTTCAACTCGCTTAGATCTTCGCTATGATAGCTGATAGCTGATAGCTGATAGCTGATAGCTGATAGCTGATAGCTGATAGCTGATAGCTGATAGCTGATAGCTGATAGCTGATAGCTACAAGATATTCACTTCTCTTTCCAGTTCAATACCAAACTTATCACGCACGCTGGAGATAATTTTTTCTGAGAGAGAAAAGATCTCGCTTCCTTTTGCATGGCCATAATTCACTAATACCAATGCCTGCCTTGCATGGCAGCCTGCATCGCCTTCGCGATAGCCTTTCCAGCCGCATTGTTCAATCAGCCAGCCCGCTGCAATTTTGGTATGTTGTTGATCAACTGTGTAACCTGGTATGGAAGGGTATTGCTCTTTGAGTTGAATGTATGCATCGGTGCCAATCTGCGGGTTTTTAAAGAAGCTGCCTGCGTTGCCTATCTCTGCAGGATTGGGTAATTTGCTTGTGCGGATATTAATCACGGCCTGCGAAATAGCCTGGATAGACAGAGCCGATACCTGCATTTTGTCGAGTTCTTGCTCAATTGCACCGTAGGATGTATTAAAGACAGGTAGTTTGCGCAATTTGTAGGTAACGCTAAGTATGATGAAACGATTCTTGTACTTGCGCTTAAAAATGCTTTCCCTGTAACCAAATTCGCAATCATTGAGATTGAATGTAACGATTGTCTTTTCGAGCAGATCATAAGCTTCCAGGCTTTCAAACACATCTTTGATCTCTACACCATAAGCTCCGATGTTTTGCATGGGCGATGCACCCACGCATCCCGGAATAAGGCTTAAATTCTCAATGCCGGCGTAGTTATGTTCGATGCAATAAAGTACAAACGAGTGCCAGTTTTCTCCGGCTTGCGCTTTTACGTAAAAAAACATTTCATCTTCTCTTACAACCTCAATCCCTTTCAATTCATTCTTTAGAACAAGTCCGTCAAAATTCTTTGTAAAGAGAATATTGCTGCCGCCGCCCAGTGGTAATAGCGAATTGTCTGCTGATAATTTTTCTTTGTAAGAAAGCAGTTCTTCCAGATCGCTTACCGATTGGAATGCTGAAAAATATCTTGCTGTAGCTTCAATGCCGAACGTGTTGTATTGCTTAAGAGAAACGTTTTCAAGTATCTGCATGACGGCAAACCTACGTTTTTGGTGGCAAGTTGCAAAGTTTCAAACCACGGAGACACAGCGGAAAAACGATACACAACGTTTTTTTGCCACAACGGCGCTAAGGCGCAAAGAGGCACAAAGGGTTGAAACCACAGAGGCGCGGCGACAGGGCGAAACACGAGGTTTTTGCCACAAAGGCGCTAAGACGCAAAGAGGCACAAAGAATTGAAAAACCACAGAGGCACAGCGACAGAGACGAAACACGAGGTTTTTGCCACAAAGGCGCTAAGACGCAAAGAGGCACAAAGAATTGAAAAACTAAAGAGGCACAGCGACAGGACGAAACACGGCGTTTTGCCACAAAGGTGCTAAGGCGCAAAGAATTGAAACCATGGAAGTACGGTAAACTGACGATACACAACGTTTAATAACGGATGCAATTTGAAAATTCTTTAAGCACTATTAGTCGTTATTTCGATGAGCGCCTGAATTTTCTTTTGGGATTTTTTTTCATGTGAAAAACATAATATACCAGTATAATTTTTTCTTTTTTGAGAATCTCGTATATAATGATGTAAGGAAAGATGTGTATGGATATTTCCCGGTAGGACGCTTTCTTTTTCGGATATCTTTCAGGATCATTAAGTATCAGAGACAACCGGTAGTCAATTGCTTCGATAAATCGTTTTCCCAGACCAGCGGAGCGGTCTTCGTACCATGAATAGGACTCTTGGATTTCTTTTAAGGCTTCAGGGTGAAATTCTATTTTATAAGACATTTCGTTTTCGGGGTTGAGAATTTAGAATTTTCGTTTTTGCATCTTTCCAGGACACTGTTTTTACTCTTCCTTTTTTGACTTCATCGGAACGTTTATTAAGCTCATTTAGAAAATCCGGATCGTTCCAATGGTCAGGAATATCTGCAATTTCGCTTTCCAGCATCGTATAGATAGCCTTTATCTTTTTATCCTCTGCAAATCTTATGTAAGAATGCAATTTCTCTCTTATCGCGGCTGTTGTCATATTAGGAGTTTGTACAAAAATACCTTTTTTGAGCCACAAAGCCACAACGGCGCAAAGGGGCACAAAGAATTTGAAACCACGGAGACACAGCGGAAAAACGATACACAACGTCCTTTTGCCACGAAGGCGCTAAGGCGCAAAGAGGCACAAAGGGTTGAAACCACGGAGGCACGGCGACAGGGCGAAACACGAGGTTTTTGCCACAAAGGCGCTAAGACGCAAAGAGGCACAAAGAATTGAAACCACGGAGACATGACGACAGAGACGAAACACAATGTTTTTGCCACAAAGGCGCTAAGGCACAAAGAAGCACAAAGAATTGGAACCAGGGAGGCACGGCGACACTGACGAAACACGAGGTTTTTGCCACGAAGACGGAAAGACGCAAAGAAGCACAAAGGATAAGAACCACGGAGACACGGCGATAGAGACGAAACACGACGTCTTTTTGCCACGAAAACGGAAAGACGCAAAGAATCACAAAGGATTGGAACCATGGATATGCGGCGGAAAGCAAGGTGAAAAAGCAGGTATCTTTTCTTTTTCTTTTTTCTACTAGTCCCACAATCTTACGTGTTTAACATGTCTTACACGTCTTACGATCTTACTGTCTTACTATCTTACGGTCTTCCTACACCGGGTCTACATCTGGCACAATCACCACCGATTTGTACAATTTGGTTGATTGTATAATGGCTGTTTGTTGTTGTATTTCCATCTTGCATTGCTTAATGAGTTTGGCATCGCGGGGAAGTTTTATGAGGATCTCCCACAGGTATTTATTGCGAATGCGGTTTACAACGGGTTCTGCCGGGCCGTTAAGATAATTGCTAAAGTTGGTTTTTAGTCCATTCAGCATTAAGTATGCGGCTTCTTCAGCAATGTGTTTTTCTTTGTGTTTAAAAACAAGCTGTATTAAACGCGAGAAGGGCGGATAGAAGAACAGCTTGCGATTTTCTATTTCGTATTGAAATAACTCGTCATAGTTATGGTGCTGTACAAATTGCAAAACAGGGTGCTGGGTATTGCTTACCTGTATTAATACTTTGCCCAGTCCATCCTTTCTGCCTGCACGTCCGCTTACCTGCTCCATTAACTGAAATGCACGTTCATTTACGCGGAAATCTGCAAAATTCAGAATGCCATCAGCATCAACAATTCCAACCAGGTTCACGTGTTCAAAATCCAGTCCCTTAACAACCATTTGGGTGCCTACCAACACATCAATACGCTGTTGCTCAAACATCTTGATTAGGTTATCATGGTCATGCTTTCCTTTCACACTGTCATAGTCCATACGGGCAATCCGTGCGCCCGGAAATTCTTCTGTGAACAGTTCTTCCAGTTTCTCCGTACCGAAATTCTTTTGAATGAAGTTATGGCTGCCACAGGCGGCGCAGGTTTGTATAACAGGATAAGCTGTGCCGCAATAGTGGCACGTCAGCTTATTCTTTGCTTTGTGATAAGTAAGTGTCACATCACAGTGCTGGCATTGGGGGATCCATCCGCACACACCGCAGATCTGGTATGGAGAATAACCACGCCTGTTCTGGAACACGATCACCTGTTTTTTCTGATCTAACGATGCCTGGATTGCCGCTTTTAGTTGCGGTGAAAGCATTAGCTTTCCTTTTTGCGGTGTAACGACAGTTTTTGCATCAACAAGTTCTATGGAAGGAAGTTCTACATTGCCATATCGCTCGTTCAATTGAACAAGACCGTACTTGTTGTTGCGGGCGTTGAAGTAGCTTTCAATGGACGGAGTGGCGCTGCCTAGCAATACTTTTGCATTGAACAATGATGCATAGTAAACTGCAGCATCGCGCGCGTGGTAACGCGGTGCAGGATCTTGCTGCTTATATGAAGCGTCATGTTCTTCATCAACAATAACGAGTCCGAGACTGCTAAATGGCAGAAAGAGCGAGGAACGTGCTCCGAGCACGATTTTAATTTCACCTTTCTTTACTTTGTTCCATAATTCAACACGTTCGTTAGGATTGAACTTGGAATGATAGATGGCGATATTTCCGCCAAAGTGCTTCTGAATACGCCTGATGATCTGCGCTGTAAGCGCAATTTCCGGCAGCATATACAGTACCTGTTTGCCTTTTTTGATATACTGTTCAATTAATTGAATGTATACCTGCGTTTTACCACTGGCCGTAACGCCATGCAGTAAGCACACCGGCTTATCAACAAATGAAGTTGTTATTTTTTGAAGTGCTTCTTCCTGGGCCGGTGAGAGTGTTAAATCTATGGTTACGTCTTTAGGTAAGCTCTTAATTCTTTCTGCTGAACGGCGTTCTGCGATCAGTATATTTTTTTCTACCAACGCTTTCAACTGTGCAGGTGTTGCGTTAGATTTCTTCAGCAATTCGGTCTGCGTCACTTCTCCTTCAGTCTTCAACAGATGCAAATAGGAGAGCAGCAGAGCAAGTTGTTTTGGTGCCTTGCTCCAGTTGTTCAGCAATTCAGCAAGCATGTCTTCGTTATGGAAGGATGGGTGCAGAATAATGTAGGTTTCTTTTTTCTCCTTGTACTTTTCTTTCAGTTCTTCCCACACATAACAAACCTGCTTTTCAATCAGTCTTTTTATAACGGGGTAAACATGGGATGCGTCAAGCAATTGCTGTATTTCACTCAGCTTTAATTCTTTTTTGATGGTCAGTGCCTCGGCAACTACATATTCGTCGTTATCAAGATCAGCAAAATCTTCATCGTGCTCATCATTCCAGATTACAATCGTTTCGCTGGAGAGTTTGAGATTAGAGGGAATGGCTGCCTGCATCACTTCGCCCTCGGTGCACATGTAATAGTGCGCCATCCATTCCCACAATGCCAGCTGGTCAGCAAACACCAACGGCTCGTTGTCAAGAATATTAAGAATAGGTTTGGGTGTGAACGCAGCAGGTTTTTCAGGAAAGATCTTCTTTACAATCCCGGCGTATTTTTTATTTCTCAGCTCAACTTCAACCCTGATGCCAGGCTGGATCTTTTCCTGGAAGTTTGTAGAAATGCTCCATGTATAATTTACCGGAAGCGCCAGCGGAATAATGATCTCCGCATAAAGCCATCGCTCCTGTTTCTTTTGCAGGTACTCCGTTTCCGGGCTGTCATATAATGTCGCTTGCTGATCCATTGAGGCTGCAATATAAGCCGTTTGCCAGGTAAAACTAGCACTATTGCATGCTGCTGTAGGTTTGGACTGTGGCCGCATACTTTTTAAGGCCGTTTTCCATGGCGGAATGCACTTGTTTTTTTAGTTCCGGAAGGTTTTTTTGGGTAAGGCCTTCTACAGGTATTTCCTGCATAAAGACAACACGGCAGGGCCCGGGCGTCAGCGAAAAGATGCTGCGCCAATGCAATCTTTTTACGGAATCAATAAATAGCAGTGGTTTGATTGGCGTTTGTGTTTCAATGGCAATGCGAAAAGCACCGTCGTAAAAGTCTTTTAAAGGTTCCTGTGTTTCATTAAATGTTCCTTCCGGGAAGATGAATATGGAAATATGTTTTTGCAATGCACTTTTTAACGCCCGCACACTTCTTGCTCTTTTTTCGAGGCTGGACCTATCCACAACAACTGCCGCCATGCGATAAATAATGCCAAAGATGGGATATCGGGTCATTTCATATTTGCCAAGAACGCGAACCGGCTGATGGATGGCCCTCACAACAGGCGGAATATCCATATAAGAAGAGTGGTTTGCTACAAAAATGTATTTCCCCTCGCGGTTATGAGGAGCTTCATAAATCTCGCCATGTCTGATCCCCACGAGACCGTACCAGCTTCTTGCCCAAATGTTGCAAACCTTGTACATAAAGTTTCCGCCTTTTATTTTACCGAGGCATAAAGCTATTACGGTAAAAGGCAATACCAGCAACATTAGTACAACAAACCAAAGTAATGCATAAATAACGTACACGTACTGCAACCAGCGCAGGAATTTCTTCATGCAGTAAAAATAGGAGGAAACGTGTTAAGTTGTACGTGATACGTGATACGTTTTACGTTGTACGTAATCTTCCTCGTGTTCAGCGTATAACATAGAACTTATAACTTACAACTTAGTCAACGCCTGCATTAAGAAATTCATTCACAACTTCCATCTCGCCGTTCACAATACGGAGTGTTTTGTACATCGCTTTGTTCTTAAGGTAGATAAAATAAACCGTTTTGCTAAGGTAGTTTACCTCGGCCACGTTGTAGATGGTGTAATCCCAATAAGTTGGTTTAACAAGTTGTAATATGTCCAGGGAAAGATGAGATTCTTTGTACAGCTGTAATACACATATGCGAACGCCGGCAGTATTGTAGTACACCTTATATTGGATATCATACAACATGAAGCGCGCCATAAAGCCATCTTTTAATTTATACCAGCTTTCATTGCTTACCGGGAAATTCTTGACGAAATCCCTTACAGCCTTAATATTTATTTCCTTTCTTGTGGCAGCGTTTGTTATTGTTTCATTTGTTCCCGGCGGTAAGGTAAGTTGATCTTTTTTGGGGTGTGCTTCCTGGGCAGACGAAATAAGGGGTGCAATTGCCATGATACTCCATACCAGGCATGCAGAGACGAAAGAGGTGTTCATAGTGCCAGTTTTTGATGATAGGAGGAAAGAAATTACCAACACAAAGTGACGGTAATTTTCTACCACTTTATAACTTATTAGACCAATGGTAGCGTTGCTGTGATAATCGGTCTGTTTTGACCTATTTCTTTAGAAAAAGTCGTGTGGTGAACTGTCTGAAACGTAGATGGGATAAGCGTTTGTGAATACATTAACAAGGAGGGGTGACAGGATTCTGGAGTGTTGACTTCTTTTAAAAAATTTTTTTGAGTCATCGCTTCATTCCTGTCACCGGTCCAGCTATTTATTTATTTCAAAAGATCAATCAGATAGGATAGTTGCTTGGTAAAATAACACTATCCGGCGGCACGTCTTCTATGATTTCCAGTGGTGCTGCTCCTGTTATAAATCTGATAAGATCATTGTTCAATTGCTCGCGGTGTGTATAGAAAAGACCGTGTGGCGCATTTTCGTACACAATGAATTCGCTGTCGGCAATCAGACCTGCTGTCAATTTACCACTGGAGTCAATAGGAACGGTTTTGTCTGAATCCCCGTGAATAATAAGCGTTGGTATGTTTATTTTCTGCAAGTCTTTTCTAAAGTCCGTTTGTGAAAATGCTTTCGCACATTCCTGGGTGGCAATGGGTGAAGCAAAGGAGCCTATTGTACGGTAATATTCAAGTAAGGGACTGCTAACGGGATGATTAAGTAAATTGATGCCAAAGAATTGTTTGCCAAAACTGTCAAGGAATCCTATTCTGTCGTTTTGCATGGACTGAAGCATTTCGGTAAATACACTTTCATCAACACCTTCTGGATTATCATCAGTCTTCAGCATAAAGGGTGTAACGGCACTTATGAAAATGGCTTTGGATACTTTTGCTGTATTGTACTTCGAAATATATCTTGCAACTTCTCCACCACCCATTGAAAAGCCAACAAGAATAACATCATTCAATTGAAGTTCATCTATTATAGCCTTCAAATCATCAGCAAGTGTATCGTAATCGTATCCATGCAGGGGACGCGAAGATTTTCCAAAACCGCGCCGGTCGTAAGTTATGCAACGTAGCCCTTTTGATAAAAGTGGCGTAAGCTGGTACTCCCACATTTCACCACTCAAAGGCCATCCGTGAATGAGCACGACGGGTTGTCCGTTGCCATGATCTTCATAATATAACTTCACTTCTTCATTTGAAAAAGTGTGTTTGGTTTGAATGTAAGGCATAAAAAAAAGTTGAGATTTTATAAAAAGAAAAAGTTGTACTTATTACATGCGCACAAAACATACCAAGACAAGTTGCGTTAAAGGCCATGAAGATGTGTGTGTAAACAACAGTATCAGCTCTGCCGGTTTGTGAAGTTCATTAGAACAAATATCTACGAGGGATGCTTCAGCACAAAAGATAAACTTTTTCAAATTCGCCGGAAGGCCAATGTTTCCGGGTGTTCAACACCTTTGATGCAACAGTGTTCTCTTGAAAAAAATCGTTCTAAATAAAATGGATTATGTGATTTTCCACTTTTATTTTACGAAGCATTTGAGTAATTTTAAGTACTTGCCAATGTCTTGTGAATAATCGGAAACATCATTTCATTATTTACAAACTATCTGTATGAAACCTGCAAAATTTAACCCGCTGTATTCCTGTCTGCTTTTTTCTGTTTTGATCTGTGCCTGCCAGAAAGAGGGTGTACAACAAATCAGCGAAGACAAAACCGCTCAACAAAGAACACTTCAGGCTCAGACTATCGCGCCTAACGATGTGGTTGAAACAAAGCCGGCCGTTTTAAAAGCATACAACGTTAAGATCAATGCAAATACCCCCGGATATTATATGGCCCTGCCTGCCCGGTATGATTCCACGACGAAACGCTACCCGTTAATCTATAATCTGTCCGGAATGACTGAGTTGGGTACTGGCGGCACCACACTTTCAAGAGTATTGATAGAAGGTTTGCCAAAATTGTTTTCTCTTAAAACATTTCCTCCAAATTTCGTGTACGGAGGAAAGAACTATGCTTTCATGATGTTCGCTCCGCAATTTACCAAGTGGCCTACGGTAGCTGACGTTAAAGCTGCAATAGATTATGTAAAAGCAAGATTCCGCATAGATACAACCCGTATCTATGTTACGGGATATAGTATGGGTGGCGCCAACGCATGGGAGTATGTGGGCAAATATGCTGAGAAAGCTGCGGCTGTTTTGCCAATGGCCGGACCATATCTTTTATCCAGTACAGAAGCGAAGTATATAGCCACCAAAAATTTGCCGGTATGGGGGTTTCATAACGATTTTGACAACTATGTTCCATCTTACACAACAAAAGATAACGTAAATCTTATCAACAGCTTTAACCCAATCATAAAAGCTAAGATGACCATTCGCCCCACGGGTTCTCATGATGTTTGGGATATAGTTGTTGCTCCTTCTTATATACCGCCGGGGAGTACTACCAATATTTACCTGTGGATGCTGCAATATCATCGGTAATATATAACCTGACAATAGACACAAAATCGTAAGCCATCATCGAAAGTAATGAATACTACTTTCAATGATGGCTTGTTGTTTCAGTAAGATAGCTGAACCAAAAGCTTACTGCAAGAATTTTTTATATAATTGATCAGCAGGATTTGATGAATAATAGTTTTTTACATATTTTGGTAGAGAGTAACAAATATTGTTTTTCAATTGCAGTTCAAACAAAGTTTAAATTGAAGATTTATGCGAAGGCTGGCAAATTCATTGGTTATTTGTGTGGTGTTATCTGTCAATGTTTCTGCCCAGATTCCACCGACTGGTATTTTGCCTTACCGTGACGGGCGGATTTATTACGCTTTTAATTATACAATTGCAACCGGCAGCTTTACATCTTCTGTCAAGCGGCCATTGGCACAATATGCGGATCAGATAAATAAACAAATAACTGAATCATCACGCAATATGAAGAACTATTTGCTTTATGAAGATAGTATGCGGATCATTTCCAATGTAAAGTTCGTAACAACTAATAATGGACAAGCAGCCTTATATGAAGGGGTAGCAACTTTCGTTAATCTGCATGATTCGGTAAATGTGATATTGAATGATCTTACACTTATACAGAGTGCACAAAGAAAAGATTTGTCCGGCATTGGCGAGCCCGCTGAAAAAAGTGATTATAGAAAAAACAAGCCGGCTATGCAATTGCTTGGAAATGCCATTGAAAGTTTTATTAAACGTTACAACGGCAGGTTGCTCGATGATAATTAATTGTTCAATGGAAGACTTTCTGCTGCGAGCATTATGAGAAGTTTTGAAAGAAATAATATTCGTTTATACGCAATAAAATAAAACTCAAAGTTTAACTTGACACGCTGCAACATCATCCACTAATTTTTGAAAAAATGGCTAAAATAATACCCGTTTTTCGCGTGTTTGATTATGATAAAACAATTCAGTTTTACATAGACTGGCTTGGATTTACAATAAACTGGGAACACCGGCCGCACGGACATCCTTTTTATATGCAGGTGTCAATTCGTGATGTTGCACTTGATCTGTCGGCGCATCATGGAGAATGCAGTCCGGGAGGCCGTGTAAGTATTTCAGAGTTCAACGATCTGCCGGCCTACTATGCCCAACTGAAATCGAAAAATTATATATACATGAACCCTGGTCTGGAAAGGGTTGAATGGCAGGCTGATACTATTCAGATGACAGTAATAGATCCATTTTACAATAAAATAATCTTTAGTGAAAAAACTGAGACGTGATAGCAGTTGCAAACATCTTAAATGTTTTAAGTAAATTTATCACCAACTGTTTCTAAAAAATAGCAATAGTTATTACAACTCGGTTAATTTTGCAAACTGATTCGATTGGATATGGTTAATGCGGTGTAACTCCTGCCTGTATTAGTCTATTTAAACAAGCGATATAAACAAAATTTATTTGGTACAAGGATGAGTATTGAAAGTAAGTTTCCGGTTAATGATTGGCAATTAGCTTTAGAAGCCTTGAATGACGGTGTTTGGAACCTTAACGTTCAAACAAGTGAGGTTTGGTTTTCCGAAAAATGGCACCAGACGTTTGGTTATTCCAAAGAGGAAGTGAAGACTTTGGAGGCGTGGCTAAGCAAACTTCATCCGGGTGATGTAGCTGATGGCACAGATCAGTTCGAAAGACTTCTGCGTGGTGAAATAAAGACTTATAGTACTACAATAAGATACAAAGAGCCTAGCGGGGATGGTTACAAATGGGCCTTGAGTAAAGCCATTGTTTTTGATAGAGATCAAGATGGAAATCCGCGCAGAATCATTGGCACGCATACCGATATAACCAGCCAAAAGAAAAGTGAACAGGCACTGATTGAAAGCAAAAGAAGATATAAAGCGTTATTCGAGTATAGTGCAGCCATGATCTGCACTCATGATATAAATGGCATAATAACCAGCATAAACCCCTACACACTTGAGTTATTGGGGTATACCGAGCAAGAGATTGTGGGCAAGCCGGTAACCAATCTCATCCACGAAAAATACAGGCATAATTTCGCTCTTCAATACATGGTTGAGATACGTAAAAAGGGCAAAGCTTCGGGCATTATGCATGTAGTAAAAAAGAATGGCCAGTTAGCGTATTTATTGTACCACAACCATCTTTTCAAACAATCGGATGATGTTCAATATGTCATTGGTTTTGGACAAGATTTTACTGACCGCATAATGGCTGAAGATGCTTTACGGCATAGCATGGAAACGTTTTCAAGCGTATTTACCTATTCCGCTACCGGGATTGGCCTGGTAAGCCCCGAAGGAAGGTGGCTGGATGCGAACATGGCATTATGTGAAATGACTGAGTATTCGAAGCAAGAGCTTTTAAATATGTCGTTCCAGGACATTACCCACAGTGAAGATCTCAAAGCCGATTTGATCCTTGTTCAAAGGATGCTCAATAAAGAACTCAGTACATATAATCTTGAAAAGAGATACATAACAAAGAGCGGTAAGATCATCTGGATATTACTGACTGTTTCGCTGGTCTGGAAAGCAGATGGCAGCCCTGACTTTTTCATCTCCCAATTAATGGACGTCACCCGGAGAAAACAATTACTTGATGAGATCAACAACAAGAATACTGAACTTCAGGCAACACAGGTGAGTTTACAGAAGAAGATTACACAGCTTGAAGAGTTAAGCCATATTATAGCACATAACCTGAGGGGGCCTGCGGCAAATATTAAATTGCTCGCGGATATTCTGAAGTCCACAACCGAACAAACTTCCGGTACAGCGGACGAAAATTCGATGGCGAATCTTATGTCATCAGAGCAAGCTATCGCATTCATACATGATGCAAGTACATCCCTGATGAATACGCTTGAATCAGTACTGATGATAGCCAAAATAAGCCTTAACAAAGAAATGCCTTACGACGACTGCGATATAGAAGCTATCGCTGAAGATATTAAGAATCAGCTTCACGGGTTATTGGTTGAAAAGAAAGCTGATTTTGAACTAAAACTCGGCGTGAAAAAAATAAGCTATCCAAAGATCTACATGGAAAGTATATTGTATAATCTCCTCAATAATGCACTAAAGTATAGTGATCCTCAAAAAGATGCAAAGATTACTATTTCAACAAGGCCGGAAGGTAAGCATGTAGTGCTTTCGGTAGGAGATAACGGGCTGGGAATAAACCTGCAAATGTATGGTCATAAAATATTCAAGCTTAACCAGGTCTTTCATGATAATAAAGACAGCAAAGGTGTCGGCTTGTTTCTTATTAAGACTCAGATAGAATCTCTTGGAGGAACTATTGAAGTAAAAAGCGAAGAAAAAGTTGGGTCTGAGTTTACTGTTACGTTTTAGAATTTTATGCCTTCTTATTTTTTATAATAGATTCAATAAACTATCCAATTAAATTAACATATAGAATCTTATAGCATCTTGCTCTCTTTTTTGCACAGTCACTTTACTTCCGTGTAAGCTCTTTATAAACGGCCATTTTGCGTGGCAGTACACAACTGTAATTTGGCTGCAAATAGCTATGGATAATAAGCGCCGCCATAAAATAGCTATTGTATTTATAATCGAAGTTATCTAAATTCACCAGACCTGATGGAAGTGCCCCCTCAATAAATAAACTTCTGATGATTGCTGGTGCGTGACTGGAGTTTGTTTCCCCTACTGAAAAATACGCTTGTTATAGATCAGGGATTGAATAGCTTTTGCGTGCCCCTGAAACTGTAATGTCCCTATGATAATTATACCCTGCACATGAGGAACTTTTCTGTGACAGAGTGGCAATAGCTTCTTTCTTCAACAAGTAATAAGGAATAAAAAATGCGGTTATAATGAACATTAATGCGTCATTATAGTTTTCTTTTTCAGAGGGTGCACGCGCATGCAATGCTATGCCGGATATACCCTGTACGCTAATATAAAGCACCCTCTTTCCTTTCTATACATGGTGCTTTGTACGCGTAGGAAATTGAAAGGGTAACTAAGTTAATAACGCCAGATGGATGCGATAGCTCATTTAGTTTGTTGAGCTTTTTAAACTGCCTTATGCTTTTTTGTCCGGAAAAATAGCTCTCATAAGATAAAACTCATAATGGTTCACAGCAGTTGCAGGATCGTTCGAAGTAATGGATTTTACCTGTTCTTCATCGTCAACAGCAATAATGCCAAATCCGTAAGGTCCCGCAGGGTCAAATACTGGTCCGTATACCTGCGCAACACCTTCCTGCATGAGTTGGGTCCAGTAAGTAATGTGCTGCTGCATGATGACTTTTTCTTCATCTGTCATATCCATCGCAAAGGTTGGGCGTGGCGGAATAAGTTTTAAGGCGAAATACTTTTTTTCCATATCGACAATTGTTTTTGGAACGAATTGAATACTAAACTAGCAATAAATAGTAAGTTTAATAATGATTTTGGTAGAACGGTTGGCTGCCTGTCTGAAAAACATTCAAAAGTTTCTCATCTAATAATTACTCCATGAAAAATACAATCAAGATCAAACGTTTGTATGACACCCCGGAAAAAGGTGACGGATTTACGATACTCATCGACCGGTTGTGGCCCAGGGGTATGAGTAAGCAAGAAGCATATTGGGATGTCTGGCTAAAAGAAATAGCACCGTCTTCTGAATTGCGAAAATGGTTCAATCACGAACCTGAAAAATGGCAGGCATTTAAAAAAGCATATGAAGAAGAATTAAAAGACAGTGCTGCACTGGAAGAGTTGATTGATCTTCTTCATCACCACAAAGTCGTTACATTTTTGTATGCCACAAAGGAACGGGAGCATAATCATGCTGTTGTGTTGAAGGAGGTGGTGGAGGAGAAGGTGTGAGGTGTGAGGTATGAAGTGTCTGCTAATGTACGATGTACGATTTTAGATGTACGATGTAAACCAGGAGCGAATAAGCTAGTTGTCTTGGTAGGAAAATCGGAAACGGTATTTGAATTTGGATCAAACATTTCACCACATCGTACACCGTAGATCTATGATGTACGATGTACGATTTTAGATGTACGATGTAAACAAGGAGCAAATGAGCTAGCTGACTTAATACGAAACTAGTAAGCCATAGCTAAAATCGGAAACGGCATTTGAATTTAGATCAAACATTCCTCCACATCGTACCGTACATCTAACATCGTACATTCGATCACTTCACCGTAGTTATGCTATAATCTTCGTTCATCACAAGTTTTCCGTCCTGTTTTTCTTCACCTTCGGTTATTTGAAGATTTTTTATTTTGCCCGTTTTGCCTTTAGTGATCAGGTCTGTCAGTTGTTTGTCTGTAAGTTGCACGCCAAATATTGTAAAAGGCACTTTAAAGCCGCACACTGAGAAGTTTGCACAGCCATAAGCTGTATTACCTTTTTTAAGCAAATGCTCTTTACACTTAGGGCATTGGATCGTATCTATTTCAATTGCCTTCTTTTCAGCTTTGGGCTTTGGCTCTTTTTTAGGCCTGGCCTCTTTTTCTTTTTCAGGTGCAGGTTCTGGAGCAATGCTGATTGTTCTGTAGGTTGCTGTCTTCACTTCCCGCGTGAGGTCAACAACCATTTGAATCAGCTCCTGTTTAAAAGTGTCGATCGTGTATTCGCCTTTTTCGATCAGCCTTAGTTTACGTTCCCATTGTCCGGTTAATTCCGGGCTTTTCAATAATTCGGATTGAATGGTGTCAATAAGATCAATACCTGTTTGTGTTGCAAAGATGTTTTTCTTTTTCTTTTCAATATATTTTCTGCGCAGCAATGTCTCAATAATATTCGCTCGTGTTGAAGGTCTGCCGATACCGTTGTCTTTCATCAGCTCACGCATTTCTTCATCATCAACCTGCTTGCCCGCAGTTTCCATGGCGCGGAGTAAAGTGGCTTCAGTAAAAGGCTTTGGCGGCGTTGTTTTTCCCTGGTGGATCTTTGGTTCATGAGGGCCGCTTTCGCCCACTACAAAAACAGGCATTACTTTTTCTTCGTCTTTATCTTTTTCATCATCACCGTCATTTTCTTTTTTCGCGCTTGCATCATTTGCATACACAGCCTTCCAACCGGGTTCTATTATTTGTTTACCTGTAGCTTTAAATTCAACCTGTCCAACCATTCCTAAAACAGTTGTGTTTGATATTTTACATTCAGGGTAGAATGCGGCGATGAACCTTCTTGCAACCAGGTCATAAACGCGTTTTTCTTCTGGTTTAAGATTTGATGGATATTCACCTGTTGGAATAATCGCGTGGTGATCGGTTACTTTTTTGTCATCAAAAACTGTTTTCAGTTTAGGAATAGGATTCGCTAAAACCGGAGCTGTCAGGGCCTGGTAGGGCGTAAGCTTTTCCATGATTCCCGCAATTTTGGGATGCAGGTCTTCAGAAAGATAGGTGGTGTCAACTCTCGGATATGTTACCAGCTTTTTCTCATACAGATTTTGAATATAACTCAGCGTTTGATCTGCTGAATAAGCATATTTTTTATTGGCCTCAACCTGTAGCAGCGTAAGATCAAATAGTTTTGGATTACCTTCTTTGCCTTCCTTTATTTCAAATGATGTAATCGTAAACGGATGCTCCTTCAGGTATGCAAGGCCTTTTTGCGCTTTTTCCAGATTATGCAAGCGATCAATAGTTGCAGTAAACTCTGTTTCACGATAGATGGTTTTCAATTCCCAGTATTCTTCCGATTTAAACGCATTGATCTCTTTCTGTCTTTGAACGATCATGGCAAGCGTTGGCGTTTGTACCCGTCCAATCGAAAGGACTGTTTTGCCCTGTGCAAATTTTTTAGTGAAGAGTCTTGTCGCGTTCATGCCCAGCAACCAGTCACCAATTGCCCTTGCACTGCCTGCTGCATACAAATTATTGTATTGCTCGTTTTCTTTTAATTGTTGAAATCCATTGCGTATCGCCTCCTCCGTAAGTGAAGATATCCAGAGTCTTTTAACAGGCGAGGTGCATTTGGCTTTAAGTAAAACCCAGCGCTGGATAAGTTCACCTTCCTGTCCGGCGTCACCACAGTTGATCACTTCTTCGCTGGCAAGTACCAGTTGTTCAATTATTTTAAATTGCTTTTCAACACCGCTGTTATTAATCAATTTAATGCCGAAAGTAGACGGGATCATCGGCAGATCTTCAAGTCGCCAGAATTTCCAATGTTCAAAATAGTCATGAGGTTCTTTCAATGTGCAGAAATGACCAAACGTCCAGGTTACCTGGTAACCATTGCCTTCATAGTAGCCGTCTTTACGCTGACGCGCACCTATAATTTCGGCTATATCTTTCGCTACACTTGGTTTTTCTGCAATACAAACTTTCATACAACGTGTTAAACAAGCGGACGAAGATCGTATAAATATTTTATTTTTTATTGCTGTAAGTGATTGGAAAATCAGGGTTTTGTTGACTGTTTCAGCTAAAATCAGCCGGCGAAGAAGTGTTTCTTTTGATTCTTGCGTTGTTTAGTGCTGCATGAATTTTATTCAAATGGTTAACTTAGTGTTTTTGTTTTTACTTTAAATGTTTTGAAAAAAGCAGGATATGAGTGTTCAACAGGCATACAATATGTGGGCCTCACAGTACGACAGCAATAAGAACAAGACCAGGGATATGGAAGCTGTTGCCTTACGTACTGTACTCGCGAAAATTTCATTCAAAAGTTGTCTTGAAATAGGTTGTGGAACCGGGAAAAATACTGTTTGGTTGCTTGAGAAAGCAGAAAAGGTTTTGGCTGTTGATTTGTCGGAGGAAATGCTTTCAAAAGCAAAAGAAAAAGTACAGTCAGCGCATGTTATTTTTAAGCAGGCAGATATTACAAAACACTGGCAATTTGCGACCGATACTTATGATCTTATCAGCTTTAGTCTTGTGCTGGAGCACATCAGCAACCTCGATCATATATTTAAAGAAGCCGCTAAAGTTTTACATAAAGGAGGCTACGTTTACCTGGGAGAATTGCATCCATTTAAACAATACCAGGGTACAAAAGCGAGGTTCGATACAGCAGATGGAAGACATGTTGTAGAATGCTATGATCATCACTTGTCTGACTTTATTCATGCAGCAAAAAAGTATGACCTTTTTGTTTATGATGTTGACGAATATTTTGATGAAGATGACAGAGATGGTGTGCCCAGAATTTTGAGTATGGTATTCAGAAATCAATATATTTTTCGTATGATAAAATGAAAATTTGCACAATGAAATACGGTTTGCAAAGGCGGCAAGACTTTCTCTTAAATATGCTCAGAAATGATCCAGATCAATAAATTGCTATAGCAACCTATTCAGAAAGCAAATCAACAAACACATATTGTTAGTTTAGTGATGTTAAATTTTAGCTTTCTGAAAAAACAAAAGCAAATTGATTTTCAATTTCTTTTTATTCAAAGTTTGTTATTTTTTGCAACATCAATTGTTGACGTTTAATTGCAAAATTGCTGCGTTTCATATATCACTTAGTAATTACTTGGTTAATCGATTAACCAAATTTACTGTTATCTTTGTCGGGCAAACGTAATGTATCACTAAAACAAAGGAAATATGAATACGTTTAAGAAAATGGGGTTGATAGAATGTGGTGAAACAGATCGTATATTCCGATATGAAGCCTTAGGAAAAAAATTAGGTTACTCATTTTCCAAAGTGCTCGTTAACGACGATCAGATCCAGAAAACTATTCAAACTAAATACCCCCAGGTTGAAATTGTTGAGCACAAAGATTCTATTGTGCATGACAATGATATAGAACTGGTAATTGTTTCTTCCCCCGCGAACAATGAATTACATGTAGTGGGAGAATTGTTGAAGGCAGGAAAACATGTGCGGGTGATTTAAAGAAAGATCAGACCTGAAACAGCCAATTAATTTAGAACGGATTTTTGCATCCGTTCTTTTTTATTTGCAGAACCCGTGGTAACGGAAAGCCGGGACGGATATCTGCGGGTTTATTTTACCTGTTGGCCTATATCCGGTCTTACCATGTTTTATCATCATGTTGAAATATTATATTTGTGTAGACTACAATTACACAACTTTCACATAAGACTGCAACACATGATGAGGAATTTACTTTTTTTACTTGCTCTTACAACTGCTGCTGTAACCGTTAATGCACAACAGACTCAAAAACCTCCTCTGCACGGTAAAAACTGGATGGCAGTAACAGGAAAACCCCTTGCTGCAACAGCCGGTTCAATGATCTTTCAGAAAGGTGGAAATGCGGTGGACGCGGCTTGCGCCATGCTGGCAGCAACCTGTACTATGTGGGATGTGCTTAGCTGGGGTGGAGAAACACAGGCGCTGATTTATAATCCGAAAACCGGCAAAGTGATTGCAATTAATGCAATGGGTGTAGCGCCAACCGGAGCAACGCCTGAATTTTTTAAAAGCAAGGGCTATAATTTTCCACCCGAATATGGTCCTCTGGCCGCAACTACCCCCGGAACACCCGGCGGACTTTGTTATATGCTTGCAGAATACGGAACCTTGAGTCTTAAAGAAGTGCTTGCTCCGGCAATGCAACTGGCTGCAGGTTATCCTATAGAAGCGCAGACGGCTAACAGTATAGAGCGTCAGAAAAAGCGCATTTCAGAGTGGCCTTACAGTAAAGCAGTTTTGCTGCCGCATGCGGGTGAAAAACGCGAAGCTCCGGAAGCGGGTGAGATATTTGTTCAAAAAGATCTGTTGACGACACTAACAAAAATGGTGGAAGCTGAACAGCAGGCATTGAAAAATAAGAAATCCCGCAAAGAGGCTATTTATGCTGCTTACGACAGATTTTACAAAGGCGATATAGCAAAAGAATTTGTGCGTGGTTGCCAGGAGCAGGGTGGGCTGATCACAATGAATGATCTGGCAAAATGGAAACCGGTAGAAGAAGCGCCGCTTCATACCAACTACAAAGGAATAGATGTATATAAATTACAGCAGTGGACGCAGGGTCCTGCACTGCTACAGTCTTTGAATATTCTGGAAAATTTCGATTTGAAGAGCATGGGGTATAACAGTACGAAATATATCCAGACGCTGTATCAAACGATGAGTCTTGCATTTGCTGACAGGGACTTCTATTACGGAGATCCGGCATTTTCGAAGCAACAACCCATGAATGGTTTGCTTAGTAAAGCGTATGCAAAAGAACGCGCTAAGCTAATTCAATACGAAAGGAATGATCCGGATATTGCCCCGGGTGACCCTTATCCATTCGAAGGGAAAACAAACCCTTATACGCAATTATTGAAAGAAAGAAGTGCTTTAACTGATACATCTGTTCATAACGGTCCCGGCTTTGCACCCGCGCACGACAGGAGAGTGGGAGAAGCATTTCATCATGAAGATGAATTTGCCGTGAACGCCATTGACGGAGATGAAAGTGCTGTGTATAAAGACAGACTTTGGCGCGGCACTACTTCTGTAGAAGCTGCAGACACTTCTGGTTGGGTGGTTTCTATCACACCCAGCGGAGGTTGGATACCAGCCTGTATTGCAGGGCATACGGGCGTAGGGATGAGCCAGCGCATGCAGAGTTTTGTTTTGGATAGTGTGCTGAATCCGTTTAATGTAGTCGCGCCAGGTAAGAGACCACGTGTTACACTAACACCGAGTCTTGCGTTAAAAGATGGTAAGCCGTTTGTTTCTTTTGCTGTACAGGGTGGTGATACGCAGGACCAAAACTTGTTACAGTTCTTTCTGAATATGGTTGAATTTGGCATGACGGTTCAGCAGGCAACGGAAGCCGCCAACATAAATTCCAACCAGTTGTGGCTTTCTCTTGGAGGGACTAAAATGACAGACAGACAACCTAAACCCGGGAATTTGTTACTGAACGATAAAACGCCAAAGGCTGTGCAGGATGAGTTGAAAAAAATGGGTTACACAATTTCACTGGAGGATAGAACGAGCGGCCCGATCAATGCTATTTATTTTGACTGGAAGCATAAGAGTTTTTGGGGAGGATCATCAAACCACGGCGAGGATTATGGGATTGGGTGGTAGACTTGGACTGGTATTGTCTGGACCGGGATTTGGAGGATTAGAGGATGAAAGGATTGGTTATTATTATTGTCCGAATAACAGTGTGAAACAGTATTTTAATTAACAAAGGAGAGGTTAGTCGGTCTAATTTTATTAAGGAGATTAAGCTCAATTTATACAATCCTGAAAGGCAATGTCATCTAGCTAAGGATCTTTGGTGGTATTGCTCCATAGGAGCATCCTGTTTGTAGAAGAAATCAATAGATCGACTAAGCTCCGTTAGGAGCTACCTGTCGAGCTGTCTCGTCCTAAAAAAAGTTTACAGATAGGTTAATCAATCCTATAATGGCTTTACAAGCGTTACAGGAGACTCCGCTGGAGTCCGATAATATTAAAATCATGATTTTCTCAAACAGGAAGCTCTGCTGGAATTTATTCTTGTTTAAATTCTATCGAAAACAGCATAAGTGTTTCATTTTCGTGTGGCACGTGGATCATTTCTTTAAAGGAGAAACCGGATTTGCGCAGTAACTGTACGGATTTTGTGTTATTGTCTTTAGTATAGGCGAGCAGCGATTTCTGTTGTAGTTGATCAGCGGCATAGTTCAATGTCGCTTTTACGGCTTCACCTGCATATCCTTTGCCTTCAAATTCTGGTAAGAAAGCAAAGCCTATATCGGGAATAGGCAAAAAATCCCTTTTAAATAAACCGCACATTCCAATAGGCACGTTGTTTTCTTTAAGACACACAAGCCATGCACCGTAATTGTTCTTGCTATAGCTTTTTAACGGTCCTGCAGCTATGTATGCCTGCGCATCGCCGATTGTTCTGACCGACCTGTCCCCAATAAACCTTTTCCAGGATGGCGTATTCAGCAACTGCAGAATAAATGCCGCATCCGCCAGCTCAAATTTCCGCATGAATAATCTTTCGGTTTCAATTAGATAAGACATGTAAGACGTGTAAGACATGTAAGACCGTAAGATAGTAAGAAAGTAAGATAGTAAGAAAGTAAGATCGTAAGACGTGTAAGATAGTAAGACGGGTAAGACATGTAAGAAAGTAAGATCGTAAGACGTGTAAGACAGTAAGACATATAAGACAGTAAGATGGTAAGAAGGAAAGAGAAAACGCAGCCTGATGCCCCTGAGTACTTCGTACTTCGTATCTCGTACTTTATATTATCTTATTCTGCATAAAATTTATCCTGCCGCGAATTGCAATCTTTTAAAAGTTATATTGCAATACGTTCATCAACAATACGATAACATTATGTGTGCTGCAATGAAAAAAACACGACTGCTTAATTTGCTTTTTCTTTTAATGATTTGCCAGGCCTGCAAAACAACGCAAAAGTCACAACAATCCAAAGAGGGATGGGTGCCACTGTTCAACGGAAAAGATATGAATGATTGGATAGTAAAGATCAATCATCATGAAGTGGGAGAGAACTTTGGTAACACTTTTCGGGTGGAGGATGGAATGATAAAAGTGCGGTACGATCAATACGGAGATTTTAATGACCAGTTCGCACATCTTTATTACAAAGTGCCATTTTCTTACTATAAACTTATTGTAGAATACAGATTTGTTGGTGAATTACAACGCGGCGCACCCGATTACACTTTACGTAACAGCGGTATCATGTTTCATTCACAGGACCCGCGTACAATGCCAAAGGAACAGGATTGGCCCATTTCAATTGAGTTTCAGCTATTGGGAGGATTAAGTGACGGAAAGCCAAGGCCAACCGGCAACATGTGCTCTCCGGGAACCAATATTGTTTACCAGGGAAAGCTTGATACGCGCCATTGTATTGAATCCAGTTCTAAAACTTACGATGGCGACCAATGGGTGAGGGCCGAGTTGATTGTGTTAGGTGATTCATTGGTAACGCACATCATTAACGGAGATACTGTACTCCAGTATACAAAACCCCAGATAGGAGGGAACGTAGTGCATAATTACGATCCAAAAATAAAGATAGATGGAAAAATTCTAAGCAGCGGTTTTGTCGCATTGCAAAGCGAAGGACAACCGGTGGATTTCAGAAAAGTTGAATTGCTTGATCTGTCTGATAAGATGAAAAAACGCGATTAATTAGATACGATGAGACTTTTGACATTAGTGATTGCAATTGGGCTGTTTCCATTTTTGCTAAATGCGCAGGTGATAGATGTAACAGGTTTTGGTGTGCGGCCTGATAGTTATGAAGATGCCACACAAGGCGTGCAACGCGCTATAGAAGCCTGCCGTAACAAGCCTGGTGCTGTACTTTCCTTTCCAAAAGGCAGGTATGATTTCTGGCCCACAAAGGCGCAACAGCGGAATTATTACATTTCAAATACGTCATCTGAAGAAGAGTGTCCATCCAAGATAAAAAACATCGGTTTGCTCTTTGAAAATATGCAGGATCTGACCATTGAAGGCAACGGTTCTGTATTTATGTTTCATGGGAAAATGATCACCTGGGCGTTGGATCATTGTGACAAAATACGCCTGCAGAATATTCATGTGGATTTTGAACGGCCCAGCATGTCTGAAATGACATTTAAAGAGGTAAACGATACGGTGATTATCGCTGCTATTCATCCCGATTCAAAATTTGATATACGGAACGATACACTCACATGGTATGGCGAAGAGTGGCGGACAAATCATTTTCATGCAATATTAGTGGATGATGAAAAAGGCATGGAAACATATAGTTCCTGGGGGCCCTTCTTAAAAAGCAAGGCGACAATTATTGCTCCCTTCACCGTTAAATTCAGTGGAGATTTTTCAAAAAATAAATTTGCAAAGGGACAGGTGCTCACCGTCCGCGATCCTGTTCGCGATCATGTTGGTGCATTTATCAATCAGTCTAAGAACATCAACCTTTATAATGTAAACATGCATTATATGCACGGTCTGGGAATTGTTGCGCAGTTTAGTGAGAACCTGCATTATGATTCTGTGACTGTAGCACCTACAGAAAAGAGTGGAAGAATGATCGCTGCTTTTGCAGACGGAGCACATTTTTCAGGCTGTAAAGGTGATATTCTATTAGAGCGTTGCCATTTTAAAGGGCTTCACGATGATCCCGTAAATGTACACGGCACTCATCTGCAAATCACAAAGATCATCAACCCTACTTCCGTAATTGTTCGCTTTATGCATCCGCAGACTTATGGAATGGAGGCATTCTTTAAAAGCGACAGCGTTGCGCTTGTTCATTCTCCTTCTTTACAGATCTATGGTTATAACATCGTAACCAATGCCAAACTTATTTCAGAAAAAGAAATGAAGGTAGATTTGTCAGGCCCCTTAACCGCTGCAACAAAAATTGGGGACTGCCTGGAGAATATAACATGTACACCAAATCTAACGGTGCGGAATTGCCGTTTTGAACGAACCAATACGCGTGGTTTGTTAGTGACAACGCGCGGGAAAGTGGTCATAGAAAACAATGTTTTTTTCCGTACCGGCATGCATGCTATTCTGATTGCAAATGATGCAACCAGCTGGTTTGAGTCAGGTCCGGTGCAGGATGTGTTGATCAGGAATAATACGTTTGAAGACTGTGGCTATAATTCAGGTGAAGGAAATTATACGATTGCAATTGCACCGGAAAACCATCAACCTGCAGATAAATACTGGGTGCACAAAAATATACGTATAGAAAACAACACATTTAAAGTCTATGATTATCCTGTTCTTACAGCCAGAAGTACCAACGGACTAAGCTTTGTGAACAATACCATTTTAAATACCGGATTTCTACCCGCAAAAGCTCACCGTGCGTCTATAGTGACAAATGCATGCACAAATGTCAATATAAAAGCAAATCGGTTTGAGTGGCCGCAAGATCCCGTTATAAACAGGCAAAACATGAAAGCTTCTGATCTGCACTCCGATATAAAATAATCAGTGAGTGGTATTGAATGAAGTGCGGGTTCTTCCGGTGCGTCTGTTAAAGTAAAATAAAATTGGCTGTCCGAATAGGGGTAGGTTATTAATTGGTTGTTGAAAAAAAAGATCATGCGCAGGTTGTAGCCATGGTTCTTTTCAACAAACGCTAGTTTATGAAACCCGTTAACGTACATCGATCCTTACAAAATTTAGCCTGTAAATCATTTAATGTATGCCGTGTTCTTGCATACGCGACTTTTTGTTTTGTTGTGTTTGCGTACACTGATCTATATGCCAGGAAATGGGAAGACAGCACGCGTTTTCCCGTGCCTAAAGGAGAAAATCTTTTATTCTTTTTGCAACGCACCAAAGATGCGAATACGGTTATTTATGAACTCAATTTTAAATCTAAAGGTGTATTGGATACAGAGAATCCCGTAAAAACCTCATGGATCCGTTACACCGAAAATGGCAGACGCAAAGAGCTGAATGCTATTGAAGAAAAATTTGCTTATGGCGTTGTATCGCGCTATTCCGGTGATGATCAGTACGAAATACGTCTTGCTGCATACAAGAAAATGCCGTTGCTATTAAAACGATCTGCAACAGATAATAAATACCATATTTTTTTGGCATGCGGAGACAAAGAATCTTTACTCACCCGGGTTTTTGTACAGGTGAATGGCGGATCATTCTGGAATCCCAAAGTGGAGTATATAGATATTACAACAACAGATATTTCAACGGGCAGGGAGTTTGTGCGTCGCATAAATCCCTGACCGTAATAGGCTATTGTTATTTTTTGCTGATGCGGTAAAGTCTTCCCTGTAGTTCATCTGTCACTGCATACAAGGCACCATCAGGCCCGGCTTTGACATCTCTGAACCGTTGATTCTGGTCAGTTAACAATCTTTCTTCACCGGTAACCCTGTTGTTGTTTATGATTAGCCTGACAATATGTTTGTCTTTAAGAGAAGCAACAAAAAGATTATCCTGCCACTCTGTAATCACACTACTGGAATAGAATGTCATTCCACTGGGAGCTATTGCAGGATCCCAGTAATATACAGGTTGCCGCATATTGTCCTGTGCAGTTTTTCCTCCGTTAAGGGGTGTGCCGTCATTATCCAGGCCATATGTTATTACGGGCCATCCGTAATTGGCTCCGCGTTTTATGATATTGATTTCGTCGCCACCTGTTGGTCCATGCTCACTTTCCCAAAGTTCACTGGTTGCAGGATTGATCACCATGCCTTGAGGATCCCGGGAGCCAATGCTCCATATTTCACCTTTGGTAGTTGATGTTGTTTTGTAGGGATTTCCTGCTGCAGGCGTACCATCTTTATTGATCCGGACAACTTTACCGATCGATGAGTTCAGTTGTTGTGCCTGTACGCGTATACTATCATCATGCCTGTCCCCAAGGCATACATATAGCAATCCCTGGTAAAGCAACAAACGAGATCCGAAGTGCTGCAAACCGGTGTAAGAAGGTGTTGCACGGTAAATAACTTTTACATTGTCAAGCTTTGTTTCGTCAGCAGATAAATTTGCCCTGGCTACAGCCACCGTATATTTTGTTCCGGATGCTTCTACATAAGTCCAGAATAGTTGGCGATTGGTACTAAAATTTTCATCTGTTATAACATCCAGTAGACCGGCTTCGGCCTGGTATTTTACTGCCGGAAGATTTAATAAGGGACTCGACACAATGCCGGTGGTTGTTATAATACGCATGTTGCCGGATTTTTCAGTTACCAGCATCCGGCCATCCGGTAAAAATGCAATTGACCAGGGATGATTTAATGTTCTGGCCAGGATGGTTACGTTTAATGGCGTTTGCGTTTTGGCTCCCGGAGATCTTGTCTGACCGTAAAAAGCCGGCTTTTGAGTAGGAGCGTTGGGGGGAAGTGTTTCAACCGGTGGATAGGCCATAGCAACTACGCGTTCATTTGCAGATGTAACAGCATCTTTAGAATGTTCATTTGAAGGCTTGGTGCAGGCATAAAAATAAAATGGAAGAGACAGGGTGAATAATAAATAAATGCTCTTTTTAAGGTGTTGTAACATAATTAGCTTTTTTAAAGGTGGAAATTGTTAGAGCCCGTAAAGTTAAAACGGGGCTGCATATCAGGACATTAAAAGTGGACGATCCCTCACAGATGGTTGTATGGAACTGAATTTCGCTATTTTAAATAATAAAGCTATTCTTAATGTCAGCTTAATGAATTTTAATATTGTACGAAAGGGATGTAATGTAAATTCGTGCCTACTTAAATTCAATCGACCATGGAAACCGGGTTGTTCACTTACGTTGTTGTAGCCCTATTAATCCACCTTGTGATAATTGTTTTAGGACTCCGCGTTATCAAAAACATTAAGAAAAGAGAATCGGAAATCTTCGATATTATTCAGCATTCAACCTTTGAAAAGGATCTTCGAAACTAGCAATTCTCAAGCGCTTTATCCTATCATCTATTTGGTGATGCTGTTATACAAGTATAGGTTGTGCTTTCAACCTTAGTACTTTATGTCAGGAATCAATTAGAAAGTAAGGAGCAAAACTGAGACCAGGTACTTCGTAAATCGTAAATCGTACTTGTGCACACCCCGTATATCAATAATCGAATTAGAAAATAAGGATGAAGGCCTGTGATTAAGTACTTCGTACTTCGTAAATCGTACTTAATAACTCCACTGCCTCTTAAAAATCCGGTCAAAATTAGCATGTTATAACGCACATGCATTTGTGAAACTATTTTCCACAATCTTTTGCATTTTCAAAAAATGTATTAATTTAATAGTATCATTTAAGTAGCTCTCTAAAAATTTTTTATGAACACTGTTCGTGATATCCTACATAAGAAGGGTAATACAGTGTACGGGGTTAGTCCTGACAGTTCCGTGTATGACGCTTTGGAAGCACTGGAAGAAAAAAATTTAGGCGCTCTCGTTGTAGTAGAAAATGGAAAGCTGATTGGAGTCTTCACAGAAAGAGATTATGCCCGTAAAGTTATCCTTAAAGGTAGATCCTCTAAAGAGACACTGGTAAGGCATATTATGTCCAGCCGCCCGGTATTTGTTACTCCCGACACAACTATTGAAGAATGTATGCAAATGATGACTGAAAAATTTATCCGTCATCTACCCGTATTGAATAGCGAAGAAGAATTAATCGGCCTTGTTTCCATTGGTGATGTTGTAAAGTACATCATTTACGAAAAGGATTTTATTATAGAACACCTGGAAATGTACATCAGAAGCTAAATACGTACGGAACATACTGTATTTGAAACGGCGATTTAATTGCGCCGGATTATAGGTTATTGCAAAAAAAAAACGATATGCCTGCAAGTAATAACCATAGTGAAATTTTGTGGCCTTTTCTGCTTTACACAGTACTGGTGGTATTGTTGCTGGTTCTTATTTTGTCGTTGTCTTACATATTAGGTCAAAGACATAAGGACAGACAAACAGATCTGCCATATGAGGGCGGTGTACAACAAACCGGTACTGCACGTATCCGTTTTTCTGCTCAGTTCTATCTTGTCGCTATGTTATTTGTAATATTTGATGTGGAAGCGGTGTTTCTTATGTTGTGGGCGCTTGGCTTTTATGAGCTCGGGTGGGCAGGATATATTGGCGCGTCAATATTCATTGTTCAACTTGTTGTTGTACTTATATATGAGTGGGGCATAGGTGCTTTGGATTTTGGTCCGGATGGTTTAAAGATCATCAAAGCAATGAAGAAGTTATAGCTCATGAATTTATGGTTCAGATTAATTGAAGCCTGATTAGTAAAAAACAGAAAGCCTGCCACTGACAGCAGACAACTTATAGCTTATGAAATGGTGGTTAAGCAAAACAAACAATGATACCGGTAGCTTCAACGGAAACGGAAGCATGGAAGAGGCCGTGAGTAAAAGCGTGATGCTCACAACGGTGCAGGATTTGCTTGCATGGGGAAGAAAAAATTCCATGTGGCCCTTTCACTTCGGATTGAGCTGCTGCTTTGTAGAAATGGCTACAAGTATAACCAGTAAATATGATGTGGCGCGCTTTGGTGCAGAAGTTATAAGAGGTACGCCACGTGAGGCCGATGTGATGGTGATTGCAGGTACAGTGTTTATTAAAATGGTGCCTATAATAAAAAGATTACACGAACAAATGATGGAACCACGATGGGTTATTTCGATGGGTAGTTGTGCAAACAGTGGGGGCATGTATGATATCTACAGCGTGGTTCAGGGTGTCGATAAATTTTTACCCGTTGATGTTTATGTTCCGGGTTGTCCGCCGAGGCCTGATGCCTTTATGCAGGGACTTGTACTGTTAGGCGAAGCCGTTAAGAGTGAGAGAAGGCCATTGAGCTGGGTTATAGGTGATCAGGGCGTGGAAAAACCCAAATTAATGCCCATGAAAGACAAACGACGTGAAGAAAGAATGAATATGGTAAACTTCAGGCCTGTTGATGAGGTGTGATTGAAGTGAATAGTGAATGGTGAATAGTGAAAAATGCCGGCTTCCAACTGTTTACAAAGGCGGTGTTTAAGGGGTTACTGATCGTAAAGGAATTTGACCTGCGAGGCGTTATCGTTAAAATTCATCTTCAAGACAAGTAGTAAAGCAAAAATGAATTGTCAGGAATGAATAGGAAATAAAAGTGTTTGCAAAAACAAACCTGCAACCATTCGCTATTCGCCATTGACTATTTCAAAGAAAGGATGTTAAGTAAAAAAAGAATTGTCAGAAATGAATAGGAAATAAAGTGTTTTGCAAAAACAAAACCTGCAACACCATTCACTATTCACCATTGACCATTCACAATTATTATATGTCTGATGCTTCTGCCATATTAACTTCATTGCATCAACAATTTGATGCAGTTACATTTGTTCCGCAACAAACGGTAGACAATATAGATACATTGTGGCTGCCAAAGGAAAACATAGTGGCAGTTGTACGTTATCTTAAAAATACCATCAGCGCTCCCTTCAACCTGTTGTATGATCTGTGTGGGATTGATGAGCGTGACAGGATGGGTAAAGAAAAACTTCCCGCAAAAGACTTCACCGTAATTTATAGTCTGTTTTCTCTTGACCGCAATAAGTTCATTCGTTTAAAGGTAGCGCTGGAAGGAGAATATCCTTCAATTCCTTCAATAACAAGTCTGTTTAAAAATGCCAATTGGTATGAGCGTGAAGTGTACGACATGTTCGGGATCAAATTCGAAGGTCACCCACATTTGCAACGTATTCTTATGCCGCTTACATGGCAGGGACATCCGTTGCGCAAGGAACATCCGGCAAGGGCAACCGAAATTGGTCCTTACCGTTTGATCAATGAAACTATCGATCGCGAACAGGATGCGTTGCAATTCAAGCCGGAAGAATGGGGCATGAAGAGAGAAAGTGACGATGCTGACTTTATGTTCCTCAACATAGGACCGCAACACCCCGGTACGCATGGCGTATTACGTATTGTGCTGCAGCTGGATGGAGAAGATATTGTCGATGCAGTTCCTGAAATTGGCTTCCATCATCGGGGAGCGGAAAAGATGGGCGAACGGCAAAGCTGGCACACATATATACCTTATACAGATCGCATTGATTACCTCGGTGGGGTAATGAACAATCTCGCTTACCTGCTTGCAGTTGAAAAGCTGGCTGGTATTGAGGTGCCTGACAGGGTCAAAGTGATCAGGGTAATGTTATGCGAGTTGTTCCGCATTTCGAGTCACCTTGTTTGGTTCGGCACTTTTGCCCAGGATGTTGGTCAACTTTCTCCGGTGTTTTACATGTTTACGGATCGTGAAAAAGTCTTTGATATAATAGAAGCTGTATGCGGCGGACGAATGCATCCAAACTGGTTTCGCATCGGTGGCGTTGCCCAGGATCTGCCAAAAGGATGGGACGGTTTGGTGCGTGATTTTGTAAAATATTTTCCTCCCAAGATAAAAGAGTATACCAACATGGTTATCCGCAACAGCCTGTTCAAAGGCAGAACCAAAGGTATTGGTGTATATACGTTGGATGAAGCTATAGAATGGGGTGTAACGGGACCGGGTTTGCGTGCGTGCGGACTTGACTGGGATTTCAGAAAAAAGCAACCTTATTCCGGATATGAGATGTTTGATTTTGAGATTCCGACTGCACAAAACGGTGACTGTTTTGATCGTGCCGTAGTTCGCGTTGAAGAGTTATGGCAAAGCCTTCGTATAATAGAACAATGTTTGAATAACATGCCCGAAGGCAATTATAAGGCAGATCACCCCCTCACAACTCCGCCATTGAAAAAGTATACAATGCAGGATATAGAAACGCTGATCACGCATTTTTTGAATGTAAGCTGGGGACCGGTTATTCCTGCAGGAGAAGCAATGAGCTGCATTGAAGCAACAAAGGGTGCCAACAGTTATTATCTCGTAAGCGATGGTAATACGTCATCATACAGAACGCGCATAAGAACTCCGTCATTTCCGCATATGCAGATGGTGCCTTATGTAAGCAAAGGCTACACCGTTGCCGACTTGCTGTCCATTTTGGGAAGTGTGGATTTTGTGCTGGCGGACATTGACCGGTAGTGTGCGAATGTGCAAATAGGTAAATGTGCAAATGCTGATGCAGGACTGTCGGATAGATTGTATGTGAAGAAGACAATTATCCACTCCTCAATAAAGGATTTGAGGTGAGGTTTGGCAAATAAGTGAAATGATAACCTGATAAACAAAAGCTGATAGCTCATAGCTGACAGCTGACAGCTCAACAATGCATGAAACAAAATATATAACCGGAAAAAAGCAGGCTGACCATTTAAAAGAAATGGACATTATACGGGAACATATAGCACACAACGCACCGCTTAGTGAAAAGGAGAAGCATGAAATTGATCATGAGGTAAGCCTTGTGCCATTTAAGAAAGCTGCAGTTATTGAAGCATTAAAGATTGTTCAGAAATACAGACGTTGGGTTAGTGATGAAAGTGTCGAAGCTGTTGCTCAATATCTTGAAATGAGCGCAGCAGAAGTAGACAGCGTGGCCACCTTCTATAATTTAATTTATCGCAAACCCGTTGGTAAACATGTGATATTGTTGTGCGACAGCATTTCATGTTACGTAATGGGCTATGGAAAAATATACCAGGCGTTGCAAAAGCAATTGAATGTTCAATTTGGCCAGACAACAAAGGATAATGTGTTCACTTTGTTGCCAAACGTGTGCCTGGGGTGTTGTGATCATGCGCCGGCAATGATGATTGATGAAGATTTATATGAAGATGTAAAAGAAGATCAGCTTTTGGAAATTTTGAAAAAGTATAGCCAATGAAAATGTGCAAATATGCAAATGTGCAGATGTGTAAATGTGCGGATGTGTACTACATGAATAGTCGTTATTTAAGGACAACAATCCCTTCTACTCTTTTAGAATAAGATAGGGTGCTGTCTAAAGTGTATCGCTTTTTTACTTTTTACTTTTCCTGCCCGACTGAAGCCGTTCAGGCGGGGAATTTAAACTTTTACTTCTATGGAACAGCCGCTAACCAAACATATCGTTCCGGGAAAATCACTCAGCCTGAAAGAGTATGAGCAGACTGGCGGCTATGCTGCAGTGCGAAAAGCCGTAAAAAATGCTTCTCCGCAGGACGTTCAACAGATAGTAAAAGATAGCGGACTGAAAGGCCGCGGTGGCGCGGGTTTCAGCACCGGCATGAAATGGAGCTTTGTTCCGATGGATGACAGTGCCAGGCACCCAAAATACCTTATTTGCAATGCTGATGAAATGGAACCGGGTACTTTTAAGGACCGTTTGCTTCTGGAAGGTAATCCGCATCAGCTAATTGAAGGAATGATCCTCGCAGCCTATGCAATTAAGGCCGATATCTCGTATGTATTCCTTCGCTGGGCCTACAGAAAAGCAGCAACGTTAATGCAAAAAAGTATTGAAGAAGCTTATGCGGCAGGTTACCTGGGCAAGAATATTCTCGGTACAGGCTGGAATCTCGAAATGCATTTACATACAGGTGTGGGCCGTTATATCTGTGGTGAGGAAACTGCGTTATTGAATGCGCTCGAAGGCAAGCGTGCCACACCCAGATCCAAACCGCCTTTTCCACAAGTGAGCGGTTTGTACGGAAAGCCAACAATAGTAAATAATGTAGAAACGCTTTGTTGCCTGCCGCATATTATCAATAACGGCGCAGTATGGTTTAAAGGGTTGAGTGTAAGTGAAGACAGCGGTACCAAGTTATATGGCGTGAGTGGAAAAGTAAAACGTCCCGGAGTATGGGAACTGCCATTAGGCACAACTATGCGTGAGATTATTGAAGACCATGCTGGCGGAATGGTAGATGGTTATAAGCTGAAAGGAGTACTACCCGGAGGGGCTTCAACAGACTTCCTGACTGAAGAACATCTCGATATAAAAATGGACTACATATCAGTGGCTGCTGCAGGAAGCAGATTGGGCACCGGTACAATGATCGTGATGGATGATGCCACGTGTCCTGTTGGTTTTGTGCATAATCTCCAGCATTTTTTTGCACAGGAAAGTTGTGGATGGTGTACGCCCTGTCGTGAAGGATTGCCCTGGGTTGAGCGGATCTTGCTGGGCCTTGAAAAAGGTTCGGGGTCAAATGAAGATATTGATCTGTTGCTAATGCATACGCAGTATCTCGGGCCGGGTAATACTTATTGTGCATTGGCGCCGGGAGCGATGGAGCCGTTACAAAGTGCATTAAAGTATTTCAAAGAAGATTTTATTAAGCATATAGAAAAACATGAGTGTCCATATACAGGTTGATGCATATGTGTCCTACACCTCAAAGGTGTAGGACACATATGCACTCAGCGAAGTCTTAAATTTTACGGGTAATGAGTGGCAGCAGCTACAACATAGCTAAAAACTGACTCCTATGGTTATTCACATCGATAACAAAGAATACAATATCAAGTCCGGCAAAAATCTGCTGGAGGCTTGCCTTTCAGTAGGACTCGACCTGCCTTACTTCTGCTGGCATCCGGCAATGGGAAGCGTTGGAGCTTGCAGGCAATGTGCAGTTAAAGTATATAAAGATGAGAATGACACAAAGGGCAGGCTCGTTATGAGTTGTATGGAAGGAGTTAAAGATGGACTTTATCTTTCAATAGAAGATAAGACAGCTAAAGAATTTCGCGAGCAGGTAATTGAATGGCTGATGACGAATCATCCGCACGATTGCCCGGTATGTGATGAAGGAGGTGCTTGTCATTTGCAGGATATGACGGTAATGACTGGGCACGACTACCGCAGATTTAAGTACAAGAAAAGAACATACACCAATCAATATCTCGGTCCGCTGATTCATCATGAGATGAACCGTTGCATTCAGTGTTACCGTTGCGTACGTTACTATCGCGACTATGCAGGCGGCGATGATCTAAATGTTTTTGCGGCACACAACCATGTATATTTCGGAAGAGAAAAAGATGGCGTATTGCAAAGTCCGTTCAGCGGAAATCTTTCAGAAGTATGTCCTACCGGCGTTTTCACTGATAAGACGTTAAAGGAACATTACACCAGAAAATGGGACCTCACTATGTCGCCTTCTGTTTGTAATCATTGCAGCGTGGGTTGCAATACGATTGCTGCAGAACGCTATGGTGAACTGCGCTGTATTTTAAACAGGTATAATGGCGATGTGAACGGTTATTTCTTATGCGACCGCGGACGATTTGGATATGAGTTTGTCAACAGCGAAAACAGGATAAAACGTGTTATTATCCGGAACCGTGCAGGGGAGGCGTCAACAGAAGAAGAATTGATGCAGCATTTGCAGCCGCTGGTTTCCATGAGTAAAATTATTGGCATTGGATCGCCGAGGGCATCACTAGAAAGCAATTTCGCTTTAATGCAACTGGTAGGTAAACAAAATTTTTACCAGGGCATTAGCGAAGATGAAGCGCATTTAAACAGGGTGTGCATAGATGTATTGCAATCGGGAAGTGTGCACAGTGCATCACTAAAAGAAATTGAGCAGGCCGACGCGGTGTTGGTTGTAGGAGAAGATATCTGGAATACAGCACCAATGATGGCGCTGGCCGTTAGGCAGGCTGTGGTAAAAACTGCCGGTGCAGAAGCTTCGCAACATGTACAAATTCCTGTGTGGCTGGATTCAGCAATAAAGGAACTTGCGCAGGAAGACAAAGGTTTTCTTGCAGTACTTAATGTGTCTGCATCTCCATTGGACGAGCTGGCCACTCACGCGTGGCACGCAACGCCCGATGATCTGTCGAGGGCTGCTTTTGCAATTGCAGCTTATCTGCAGCCGGGTAAACTACAGGCTGATAATTTCAGCGAAGAATTAACCAATCAGGCAAAAGCAATCGGGGAGGCGTTAAAGCAGGCAAAAAATCCGGTTATTATTACAGGCGTTTCCAGTTATAATGATAATGTGATTAAAGCTGCGTTTGATATCGCCGCGTCGTTAAATACTGCAGGTAGAAAAACGGGTATGGCATGTGTGATGACTGAATGTAATAGCATGGGACTGGCACTAATGGATGCGCCGGCCTTCAATCATGCAATGGATAGCGTAAGGCCCAACGGACATGCCACGGCTGTGATACTGGAAAATGATCTTTACAGGCACCTAACACCCAACCTGGTTGATAATTTTTTAAACAAATGCGATCATATTATCGTACTGGATTCTTTACATAATTCTACTACTGAAAAAGCCAGTGTGCTGTTACCTGCTGCAACGTTTGCAGAGGGAGACGGAACATTGGTGAACAATGAAGGTCGCGCACAACGTTTTTTCCAGGTTATACCCAATGCCGATACACAGGTAAAAGAAAGCTGGCAGTGGCTATGGAAGATGCAGATGCTAAGGTCTCAAAAAGTAAATGGTCATGTATTACATCCCGATGAACTGTTGCAAAAAATGGAGACCGATATGCCACAGTTTAAAGGAATTACAAGCGTTTCACCGGGTCACGATTATACTATTCACGGAGAACGAATCCCCCGGGAGCCCCACAGGTATAGCGGAAGAACAGCTATACAAGCCAACAAGAATGTAAGTGAACCAAAGCCGTTTTATGATGGAGATTCACCTTTGTCCTTTACTATGGAGGGCTTCAAGGGCGTGCCACCGTCATGGGCAGTTCCTTTCTTCTGGGCACCCGGTTGGAACTCTGTGCAGTCTGTTGCTAAATACCAGGATGAACCTAATGGTTCATTAAAAGGAGGGAATCCTGGCGTGCGTTTGTTACAGGATAAAAAGAAAGAAAATGCTGATCTTTTCTTTAAAGACGTTCCTGAACAATTTGTGATAACAAAAGATAAATGGCTGTTGCTTCCTAAGTTTCATGTGCTTGGTTCCGGTGAATTAAGCGGTTATACAAAGGCACTTGAAGTGCTTTCGCCCGAACTTTTTGCTATCATTTCGCCAAAGAGCGCTGAAGCGCTAAATGTAAAAGAAGGAGACATGCTTCAACTAACGGACGCCGGTATTGCTTATGGCTCATTGCCCGTAAAAGTGCTGGACAACATGTGTGATGGTGTTGTGTTTGTAAATGCAGGATCGCGCGGCACGGTTGGTATGAACTGGGGAACAAGAATAAACCTCGCGAAGGTCAATTGAAAATTGACAATGTTTATCAGGCTTTAATTATGATTATTAAACCAGGCAACAAGAAAGCTGACAGCTAATTGCTGATAGCTAAATCTCAAAGCTAAAATGACAGTCATGCAACACATATGGATCGTATTGGGCGTACTGTTTGTACTGCTGAATATCGCAGCTGGTCTCATCTGGCTGGAGCGTCGGATGCTGGCTATGTGGCAGGATAGGCTTGGTCCCAACAGGGCAGGGCCGTTAGGAATTTTGATTGTTTTGGCCGATACTTTAAAGTTGTTTTTTAAGGAGGACTGGATCCCTCCGTTCGCAGATAAATGGGTATTCATTACTGCGCCTGCCATTGTTGTGGCAAGTGTGTTGATGAGCTTTGTGATCATTCCTTTCTCTCCGTCAATTATCGTATCGGATTTAAATGTTGGCATATTGTTCTTTTTGGCAATGTCTTCATTGGGCGTGTACAGCATTGTATTAGGGGGCTGGGCATCAAACAATAAATATTCCTTGTTGGGTGCCTTGCGTGGTGCTTCTCAAATGATCGCTTATGAAGTATTTATGGGATTAAGCCTTATGGGCATTGTAATGTTAACCGGATCATTTAAGCTGAGTGATATTGTAAATGCGCAGAAAGATGTGTGGTTTGTTTTTAAGCAACCTGTTGCTTTGGTTATATTTTTTATTGCAGGAGTAGCTGAAACACATCGTCTTCCTTTTGATATTCCCGAAGCGGAAAGTGAGCTTATTGCCGGTTTTCACTCAGAATATTCCGGTATGAAATTCGGGATGTTCTTCATCGGAGAGTATTTGGGCGTAACGCTCATTTCAGCCATGACTGCAACCATGTTTTTCGGCGGATGGCTCGGTCCTGCATTCCTGCCTCCATGGGCGTGGTTCTTTATTAAAACATTTGCATTTATACTGTTCTTTATATTATTACGCGCATCGCTGCCGCGACCAAGATATGATCAGTTGATGGAAACAGGCTGGAAGGTGTTGCTGCCTTTAGTGCTGTTGAATCTGATGGTTACCGGCGCGATCGCGTTGTGGATAAGAGGCTAGGCGAAACCAATTGAAAATGGAAAATGAATAATTGAAAATGAAGAGGTGATTTCGGACTACCCGTGTTACTTCTGCCTTTTCTCTGCATAATAAAAAACTTAGTGCTTCTTTGAGTCTTTGTGTCTTGGTGGCCCAACTTTTAAAACTTGTTTATGTTCAGTCATATACGAACAATCTGGTTAACATTTCTTCATCTTTTCAGGAAAAAGGTGACGATAGAGTATCCCGAAGAGAAAGTAAAACTCCATCCTCGCTGGCGTGGAAGAATAGTGCTGACAAAAGATCCTGACGGCGGTGAACGTTGTGTTGGTTGCTATTTATGTGCAGTGGCTTGCCCTGTTGACTGTATTGCCTTGCAGGCCACTGAAGACGAAAACGGACGCCGTTATCCTGAATTTTTCCGCATCAATTTTTCACGCTGCATTTTTTGCGGATATTGCGAAGATGCTTGCCCTACATACGCCATCCAACTAATACCTGATTTTGAAATGGCTGAATACAACAGGCAGAACCTTGTTTTTGAAAAACCAGATCTGCTTATTGATAGCCAGGGAAAATATCCCGGATATAATTTCTACAAGGTTGCAGGGATGGATGCAGGCGTAAAACAAAAAGGTGAAGGCGAAAATGAAGAAGCTCCGGTTGATATTCACAGTCTAATGCCATAAGAAATGAACTACCTGTTTTATATATCGTCAGTCGTCGCAATTGTCGCTACCATTATGGTAATTACACGTTATCACCCTGTTCATGCGTTGCTATACCTGGTGGTTTCCTTTTTAGCAGTATCTATGATCTTTTTGTCATTGGGCGCTCCGTTTGTCGCTATACTGGAAATCATATTGTATGCAGGTGCTATTATCGTGCTCTTCATTTTTGTGGTCATGATGCTGAATATCGGGAGTGAAGCAGCGGCGCAGGAAAAGCAATGGATCAAAACACAAACCTGGGCCGGGCCGACAATACTTACGGCCATTTTGCTTGCAGAATTGTTAGTGCTTATGATCAGGGGAGATTCTACAACAATTACGGATCAATCCGTTCCCATTAAACAAATATCTTTTTCTCTTTACAAGGAATACATAATAGCTGTCGAACTGGTTGGATTTCTGCTGATGGCCGGCATTGTTGGCGCCGCTCATATCGGTCGCCATAAGAAAAGATACTTGCACAGATTCCTCCGGGAAAAAGAGGAACGGGAAAGTGTGAAGTTGTAAGTGGTACGTTATACGTTTATCACAGCGAAGTTTTTGCATCAGACATAATCTCCGCTTCCTAAAACGTAAAACGTAAAATTTATAACGTACAACGTAAAACGTAAAACTTACAACGTACAACGTATAACTTAAAACGTACAACGTATGGCTTCCTACTCAGTACTTGCCGTTGCTGCCATATTATTCACTTTAGGCTTGATTGGCGTGTTAACACGACGCAACGTGATCTTTATATTGATTTCCGTTGAGGTTATGCTCAATGCTGCCGGGCTTGCTTTTGTTGCAGCCGGTGCACGATGGGGACAGCCGGACGGACAGGTGATGTTCCTGTTTATCCTGGCCATGGCAGCGTCGGAAGTTTCAGTTGGATTGGCATTGGTCATGCAGGTTTATCACCAGCATAAAACCCTGGACGTTACCAGGCTCAACGTATTAAAAGACGATATAGATATTCAGGAAATAAAGGTTCAATAGTTAACATAGGGTGGCAGAAAGTTAAAACTAAATTTTATGCACCAGACGCTATCTCTCATCCCGGCATTGCCGTTAGCTGGTTTTCTAATACTATCACTGTTAGGCAGGCGTTTACCCAACAGGCTGGTAGCACTAATCGGCGCGGGGGTAATTTCCGCTGCTGCGATCATCGCGATATGGCTGGGGATTAGTTTCCTGCAGGCGCCTCCGGATAGTGGTGCATACAGCGTTGAGCTTTGGCGTTGGATGAGCGTTGCCAATTTTAATTGTTCATTCAGTTTACACGTAGATGCTTTATCTCTGGTGTTCGTTTTCGTTATAACATTTGTAGGTGCATTAATACATATTTATAGTGCAGGTTTTATGAAGCACGACAGGGATTATGCCCGGTTCTTTGCGAGCATGAATTTGTTTGTCTGCGCTATGCTGCTTCTGGTAATGGCAGATAATCTTGTGCTGCTGTATCTGGGTTGG
This sequence comes from Danxiaibacter flavus, assembly GCF_041060425.1. Lineage (NCBI taxonomy): Bacteria > Pseudomonadati > Bacteroidota > Chitinophagia > Chitinophagales > Chitinophagaceae > Danxiaibacter > Danxiaibacter flavus. The sequence continues at coordinate 381,755 of NZ_JAULBC010000002.1, read as the reverse complement.
GAAGGTGTAGGTTTATGTAGTTATTTATTGATCGGTTTTTGGTACGAAACAACCGCTAATGTTCAGGCTGCCAATAAAGCTTTTTATATTACCCGCGTTGGTGATACAGCAATGGCCATCGGTTTCTTTTTGTTGTTCCGGGAATTGGGAACGCTGGATATTCCTGCCATTCAAAAACTGGCACCGGAACATTTTACAAGTGGCTCACCCATCATAACGGCCATCGCCTTGTTGTTGCTCGCCGGAGGGATGGGAAAGTCAGCACAGGTTCCTCTACAAACCTGGTTGCCTGATGCCATGGCCGGCCCTTCGCCGGTAAGTGCCCTCATTCACGCAGCAACGATGGTTACGGCGGGCGTTTATTTGGTGGCAAGAATGCATGTCCTCTTTCAGCTTTCGCCGCTGGTCATGAGTATAACAGCGGTAATCGGAGCACTCACTTTATTTATTGCCGGATGCAGTGCAATGGTTCAAACAGACATTAAACGCATTCTCGCTTATTCAACAATAAGCCAGGTGGGTTATATGTTTTTAGCGCTGGGCGTAGGAGCGTGGAGCGCCGGCGTGTTTCACTTCTTTACACATGCATTTTTTAAAGCGTTATTATTCCTTGCAGCTGGCGCCGTAATAGAATCGCTTCATCATGAACACGGGATTTTTAAAATGGGCGGATTGAAAAATAAAATGCCGCTTGTCTTTTATACATTCCTTGCTGGTGCCGCTGCATTGGCTGCGTTGCCGCTTATTACGGCAGGATTTTTCAGTAAGGACCAGGTGCTTTGGTATGCACTTAGTGCCAACGGCGGAAATCCGCTGCTCTGGATTGTGGCTTTGCTTGGTGCTTTTATTACAGCCTTCTACACCACAAGGTTGATGTTGGTTGTTTTCTGGGGAACAGAAAAAACGCATGTTGGTGAACTTCCCGGAAGACTGATGACTTTGCCATTGGTTATCCTCGCAATATTAAGTATATGCGCCGGCTTTATTGAGTGGCCACACAACATGTTGCACATTACGCTATTCTCAGATTTGGTACAGAAAGTTTTACCGCCTGTAGTGGAAGCTGAGCCTGTGCCTTCCGAAGCGCTCTTTCAGTTGATTGCGGTAGTAGCTACATTCTCGGGTGTATTTGTTGGATATCTTTTGTACAGAAAGAACACTTCAATTATAGAAAGCTGGAAGCAAACACCGGCAATGGTTTGGCTCCGGGATTTCTTTTACACGGGATGGAAGTTTGATGAGTTATACAATATTCTTTTCGTGCGGCCCTTTGTTTTTATTACGCAGTTAAATAAACAGGATGTAATAGATAAAATATATGCCGGTATTGTCTCGCTGTTCCAGCGCCTCAATGGCATATTCTCTGTTAGCCAGGATGGCTCTGTGCGTACTTATGTAATAGGGGTGCTGATAGGTATCATTTTTATTTTAGCCTTACAACTGATTTTATGATACTCATTTGGATGATCATTATTCTATTGGCTGGCGGCATTTTGTGCTGGCTGTTGTCAAAATCAAATTCACCGGCAATAAAATGGATAGCCTTGCTAGCCGTATTAATAGATCTTGTGCTTCTTTTAAATATCTGGCTGCAACATGGTCAGGGCCTGACTGCAAACACGGGCAACTGGATGATTCAATATCAGTCCGCGTGGATTCCTTCCTTTGGTATCAGCTTTCATGTTGCCATGGATGGATTAAGTCTTATTTTGGTAATGCTTACATTCTTCCTGGGAACGCTGGCTGTGTTGTGTTCCTGGAAAGAGATTGAGAAACGTGCAGGTTTTTATTATTTCAATTTGCTGTGGACACTGGCAGGTATTACAGGTGTTTTCGTGGCACTTGACCTGTTTCTTTTTTATTTCTTCTGGGAAGTAATGCTTGTTCCAATGTACCTGTTAATCCTTATCTGGGGTGATAAAAACAGGCGGTATGCTGCATACAAGTTTTTCATATTTACACAGGCAGGTGGTTTACTAATGCTGATTTCTATTTTAGCATTATACTTTATTCATGGTGCACAAAGTGGCACCTACACTTATGATTATTTAAGTCTGTTAGGTACACGTATTGATCCTTCTGTTGCAAAATGGATTATGATGGGTTTTATGATAGCCTTTGTAATTAAACTTCCAATGGTTCCTTTTCATAACTGGTTGCCTGATGCGCACAGTGAAGCGCCTACAGCTGGCAGTCTGATTTTGGCCGGCTTGTTGTTAAAGACCGGTGCTTACGGTATTATACGTTTCGTGTTGCCATTGTTTCAGCAATATGCAGCCGATATTGCATGGTGGGCAATGCTTTTTGGTGTTATCGGAGTTATATACGGAGCAATGATGGCATTTGCACAAACGGATCTCAAACGCCTGATTGCCTATACATCCGTAAGCCACATGGGTTTTGTGCTCACCGGTATTTTTGCCTTTCGCGAAATTGCCATGCAGGGAGTCATCATGCAGATTATTACTCACGGCATAAGTACTGGTGCGTTATTCGTATTAGCCGGTATGATCAAGGAAAGATTACATACAAGAGATATTTCACAAATGGGAGGGCTGTGGTCATACATGCCTGCAATGGGCGGTGCTGCAATGTTGTTTACCATGGCTTCGCTTGGACTTCCTGCTCTGGGAAATTTCATTGCAGAATTTTTGATCCTGTTGGGAACGTTCCAGGCAAATCCAACCTTTACGGTACTCGCATCCACAGGTTTGGTTTTCTCAGCGTTGTATTCACTGCGCCTTATGCAGAAGGTATTTCTCGGTCCGCCCAACGCTCCACATAAGGTGAATGATATCTCAGGACGTGAGTTTATCATCCTTGCTGCGTTAAGTATTTCGATCGTATTGCTTGGACTTTTCCCCCAGGCAGTGTTGGATGTCGCCGGTAAAGTTATAAGTAATAAGTTGTACGTTATACGTTGATTGGTGAGGGGAGGAAATGTGTTGCTTGTTATAGCTAAAGGAAATTAGTATGGACCCAACTGCAGTAGTGCTATGTATCGTTCCTTGTGTCGCACTCTTGTACTGAAGCAACACAATTCGGCGGGAGAATAAAATCTTTCAAGTGTATCCTTCGCTCCGATAAACGTAAAACGTATAACGTACAACTTCACACGGTTCTAAGCTTTAGGCTTTAAGCTTTCGGCTCTAAAAAAAACTACTATGACCGAACAACAACTAATGGCGCTTCTTCCTTTCATGGTGCTGGCTGCAGCTTCAATAGTGATTATTTTGCTCATAGCATTCCGGCAAGGGCACACCGTTATACAGGTTACAGGTTTTCTCCTGATGTGCCTGGTGATCTTCGCCATGTGGTATGTAAGGGGCGTATTGCCGCAGACTATAGCGCCATTGTTAATAGTCGATGGATTTGGTGCTTTGTTTACAGGATTGATTGTATTCTGTGTGCTTGTTGTTGGGTTGTTTTCCTATATCTACTTTGAAGAGCGTGAAGAAAATCCACGCGAATATTATATACTTATTTTTCTAAGTACGCTCGGTGCTGCGATACTTACGATCAGCAGACATTTTATGTCGTTTTTTATCGGACTTGAACTGCTTAGCATCAGTTTGTATGCATTGATCGCATATCTGCGCACCAGAAACAATGCAATAGAGGCGGGTATCAAATATCTTGTACTGGCAGCGTTGACTTCCGCATTTCTCTTGTTTGGAATGGCCTTGATCTACATGGAGACCGGTAGTATGGATTTCGCTGTGATCGCTCAAAGATTGAATGCAGCGGGCAAGTCTTCTGCCTTGTTCTTGACCGGATTTGGTGTAATGATGGTAGCAGTAGGGTTTAAACTTGCCCTGGTGCCTTTTCATTTGTGGGCGGCAGATGTTTACCAGGGTGCGCCTTCGCCCGTGGCAAGTTTTATAGCAACGGTATCAAAAGTGGGTGTATTTGCTGTGTTCCTTCGTTTTTGTCAGGAACTGCATCTCCAAAACAATAGTGCGGTAATGATGCTTATTTCTGCCGTTGCCATTCTCTCTATGATTTCCGGCAACATACTTGCCCTACGGCAACAAAATCTTAAACGGTTGCTTGCTTATTCGTCAATTGCGCATTTCGGGTATTTGCTGGTTGCTTTTCTTCCCGGTAACAATACCGGTGTAGAAGCGGCTGTCTTTTACCTTACGGCATATGCAATAACTATTCTGGCTGCATTCGGTATTATCATTCTTTTATCACCCGGAGAAAAAGATGCAGACAGCCTGAGTATGTATCGTGGTCTGTTTTGGGATAAGCCCTTTATGGCAATTGTACTTACAGTGGCGTTACTTTCGCTCGCCGGTATTCCGTTAACCGCCGGCTTTATCGGAAAATTCTATGTACTAACCGCCGGCGTTGAACAACGCGCGTGGCTGCCGGTAATTGTTCTGGTCATTACAAGCGTTATAGGATTGTATTATTACCTCCGCATCATTAGCACCATATTCGCAGATTCACCCGTCACAATTCAAAAGGAGAGAAGCCTCAACCAATTTTTTTATACAGCGTCGTATGCTGCTCTGGTAGTCCTAACGTTATTACTCTTCGGAATCGGCGTTATGCCCGCCGTAATTATTCAGGGAATAAAACAGTTTCTGGTAATAGACAGATAAATGTGCAAATGTGTAAATATGCGAATGTGTGAATGAATTGAAAATGGAAAATTGATAATTGAAAACGTAGAAATGTGCAAATGTGTGAATGAATTGAAAACGAGAGAATGAGTAAATTTGCAAATATGCGAATGTTCAGATGAATTGGCAATTGAAAATCGAGGAAATGTGTAACTGTGCAATTTGCAAATGCTGGAGTTTTCACTGATGCAATATAGTCACCTGCTTAAAGGAAATATTAGATCTTTCACCTTTCACTATTCACCATTCACTTTTCACTAATTCGTCCATTCGCAATACTTAATGTATAAAACTCTTTGCATCTCACACCTTTCACTATTCACCATTGACTATTCACCAACTTGCAAATTCGCTCATTTGCAAATTTGCACATTTACCCATTTGCTCATTTAATAAGCTGCATCACCTTCTCCTTATAACTTCCGCCGATAGGGATGGTGGCTTTGTCAACTTCAATAGCATTGCCATAAATGCTTTTGATGAATGGAACTGCAACGATATAGGATTTGTGTACACGGATAAATTTCCCGGGAGGTAACAATCTTTCCATATCACTCATCGTCTGATGTGTGATCAGTTTGTATTCGGGAGTGAAAATCTTGAGATAGTCTTTCATTCCCTCGATGTACATTATTTCTGAAAAATTTACTTTGAAGAATTTGCTGTTGCTCTTGATAAAAATATGGTCAGTGGGAACATTGCTTTTTTCTTTCGGTTCCTGTGAAAACAATCTTCCCTCTTTTATTTTATTGACCATTTTTGAAAACCGTTCAAAAGATATTGGCTTCAGCAAATAATCGATCACGTTGAATTCATAACTTTCAAGTGCGTATTCGGCATAAGCAGTTGTAAGCACTACCAGTGGGGGATCTTCAAGCGTTCGTAAAAAATTCAAACCTGTCATTCCCGGTAGTTGGATGTCAAGAAAGATCAAATCCACTTCCTGGTTGTTTAATACTTCAGCGGCTTCAAGGGCATTGTTGCAAATCGCTACGAGTTCGAATTGATCGGTCTTTTGTAAGTGCGATTGAATAACCTGTTGGGCAAGTATCTCATCCTCAACAATAATACATTTTATCAAGCGAAATGATTTTTAATAATAAGAGAAACAGTAAAAACATTGTTGCTTAAAATTACATCAAGCGTGTGAGAATCGGGGTATAAGATTTCCAGTCTGTCGCGTGCGTTCTTAATGCGAAGAGAACTGCTTCTGCTTTCTTCTTTTTCGGTTTGGATAATATCAAGTTCGTAGGTTCCGGGATACAGCAGTTCGAGTAGTGTCTTGCTGTTTTGCATACTCATGCCGTTAATTCTTTTCGCCTGTGTTTCAAGATCCAGGTTGGTGTTGTTAATCACGTTCAAGACGATCTGGTCCGGCTGAACCTTAATGGTAATGTAAATGAAAGTATTGCTGAAAGATGTATCAAAAGCATGTTTGAAGCCATTTTCAATAAATGGCAGAAATAGAAACGGCTCGATCATTATTCCTTTGGTATCGCCTTCAACTGAAAAACGGACGTCGGCATTGTGTCTTAGTTTTTCAATGTCAATATAGTTTTGAATAAAATCGATCTCTTTAGTTAATTCTATTCTAGGCTGATTGCATTCATAAGTCATGTAGCGCATAATGTCCGAAAGTTTTATCACTACTTCAGGCGTCTTGTCTGACTTTTGAAGACTGAGCGAATAGATACTGTTTAAGGTATTGAACAGGAAGTGAGGATTTAGTTGGGCGCGTAAATACCGAACCTTTAAAAAACTGTTCTCTTTTTGCAGGTCGAACAGTAATTCCTTTTCATCCAATGTTTTCCTGATATACGCAATGGCAACAGCAACAGAGATATTAATAATCACCCAAAGACTTTCAATGATCACCGTGCGATAAGTAAATAAAAAATGAAATTTCTCGTCATTAATACTGATCACGTGGAAGACCAATGCGCACACCGCAAATAACACGAGTTGAACAAGAATAAAGAATGAAAAACTGATAAAAATAAAAAGCGTATTCTTATTTTGAAAGAAAAAACGTGGTACAATTAATCGCGCATACAACACGTATGCCGGCAATAACGCCAGGTTAACAAGAAACAGGACCAGCCATGTTTGAAAATCTGTCAGAAAGAAAGTAAGGCCACTTACCAAAGGGTTTATAATTCCCAATAGCAACCAGTAAAACAATTCTATTCTGTTGGGTGGCGGGATTATCCTATCGTTATCGAATTCCATAAAAGGGGATTTTACAAAGGGTTACAATAAATTTAATTCTTAGTTATGCTAACACTTAAATTGGCAAAATCTCCATCTGAATTGTTTCCAACCCAAAAGCCTATTTTACCTTGTATGGTTGGTGATATTTTTTTTACCGTCAATACAGGCTCCGTTATGTTGTTTACGTAGACATAAACCATCTCATCCTTAATCTTGATACTGCAGTGAATCCATTCATTGGGCGAAGGAGCCGGATTGATCGCGTTTTCGTGTTTTCCGGGAAACTGCGTACGCAACTTCTCCCAGTCCCAGTCCGGCAGTGAAACATATTGAACCGCATGGCTCTTTCTAGCCGGGTCCGGCGATTGAAAATTAAACGGCCTGAAATAAATTACGTCGAAAGTGCTGTCATTCTTGCCGTGAAAAGCCATACCCACAAAGCTTTGCTGCATTACATCCTTTCCACGGACATCGAACGTTATTGTGCCTTCTTTGAAAGTGCTGTTCTTTATCCAGGCGACGCCGTCTCCGGATTTTGCGTCGAGATGAATCCCTTGCGGGTTATCCTTTAATGGAGAGATATTTCTATTGAAAACTTCAATCTCTTTGTTTTGGAGAAGCCCGGGCAGGTCAACTAACGCAGAAATGGTTTGCGCTTGCAATGTGGCAGTGCCGCTTATAAGAAGTATCGTAATACATAGGAGGACTAAAAACCTGTTTGTTAATTTTTTCCTTTCTAAAGAGTAAATTTTTTTCATACGCTGTATTGAAGGACGATTTTTCAGTGCATAATAAAGCTAGTACTACCATTTCTTATTTAATCATCATTTCGACAAACATTCGAATACTTTCGATAAATTTTGTTAATGGATAAGGTGAAGGAAATGAGGGGAGATGGGTGGCAGGTTTCAGGAGTCAGGTATCAGGTTTCAGGTGTCAGGTATCAGGTGTCAGGTATCAGGTGTGAGGTATGAGTGTGAAGTCTAAATTCAAAAGTAAGAAGTCAAAAATAGGAAGGGCGATGATTGCGTGTCGGAGGCTAAGAAAAAAAATCGGCTATAATTTTTTCAAAATATGAACAGCATCTAAAGAATTAACTATAGGTGTGATTGTTGAAATAGCAGAATAGATTCGCGTGTGGCGAAAAGAAGTTGTCTGGCTGTCCTCTTAATTATATTAACTACCCTTCCAGGTTAAACCTTGTGACACCTTCCTTTGCCTCACACCTCACACCTTACACCTGATACCTGACACCTCGTCCTCACCCCACCATTTTCCTCAGCTTCTCCTCATTTATAACGCGAATACTTTTCCCTTCCGTGACAATCACCCCTTCGCTGGTGAGATCATTGAACAGCTTGAAGACTGTTTCATAAGTAGTGCCGGCGTAAGAAGCAATATCCTGCCTGGTAATAACAACACCAATAAATCCATCATCGTTAAGGCCGAAGACTTTCTTCAAATCAAGCAGCGTCTCGGCAATTCGTCCTTTCACATCCATATGCGCGAGGTTGCGCATCCGTTGCTCGGCTTTTTGTAATTCACTTGCATAAAAATGCATCAGCTTGTAAGTGAGATCGTGATTGGAGCGAAGGAGCGTCTCAAGAAATTGATTGGTTATAAAACAAGCTTTAGTGGTGTCAAGTGCTGTTGCAGAAACAGGATATTTATTGGCGCCGCCAAGACCGCGGTGTCCCAATATGTCTCCCGCAGAAGAAAAGCGAATGATCATATCTTTTTCATCGCTCCACTGTTTATGGATTTTCACAGCACCGGAATAAATGAAATAAATTCCTTTTACATCATCGCCTTCACTAAATATTGATTCATTCTTCTTAAATAAACGCGTTTGCTTCTTCATCGCAATAATCTCCCGCCACTCCGGAATGCAGTTAGTGCATAGAAAACAACTCGTTACATCACATAAAACATCTTGCATGGGCCAATAATACGTTTTTTATTTTAATGTTGCTACCTCTTAAAATATTGTTTAATTAATATTTTTGTCGTAAAAAAAAATAAAATATGACTAATAAATATTAATTAAACAATACTTTTGCTAAAAATTAGAATTTCACAAATGCGTCAGAACAGTGATCAGATTCCTTTATCAACCTCATTGAATATTTTTCCGGCCCAAAAAATTAAAAAGCAATCGCTTGTTAACAAACGGGTTCTTTACCTGAGTCTTCAGGCAATCTTAAATGCAATAGTTATTGGTTTTGTTGCCAGGCTATTGGTTTATCTTATCGATCTTATTACAAACCTCGCATTTTATGGAAAGTTTTCAATAGAGCCGGCAAGTCCCGCACGTAACGGACTAGGCTTGGCGGTGATATTTATTCCGGTTGCCGGCAGTATTATAGTTGGCTTTATAGCGCGTTACGGGTCTAAAGCTATCCGTGGACACGGTATACCGGAAGCAATGGAAAAAATTATTCTTGATGACAGTAAAATACCACCAAGCATTACTTTCTTAAAGCCCTTGTCCGCAGCCATTTCCATCGGTACGGGCGGACCTTTCGGTGCGGAAGGCCCTATAATAGCTACAGGTGGTGCATTTGGTTCGTTTACAGGTCAGATCATGCACATCTCGGCTTCGGAAAGAAAAATTATTTTAAGTGCCGGAGCCTGCGCCGGTATGTCAGCCATATTTGGAAGCCCTCTGGCTGCCGTATTGCTTGCCATTGAATTATTGTTGTTTGAGTTTTCTCCCAAATCAATTATTCCTGTCGCATTGGCCTGTGTTACCGGTGCAGCCATGCACCTCTTGTTATTTGGCTCATCGCCGGTGTTTGCAATGTCAGCAATTCCAGTCGCATCGGGGGGATCGTTAATTATATATGCCGCAATGGGCTTGGTCATCGGTGTTATAGCTTCGCTGATCTCCAAATCAGTTTATGCCGTTGAAGATGCGTTTGAAAAGTTGCCCATTCACTGGATGTGGTGGCCTGCCATAGGCGCAATTGCTGTAGGCATTGTTGGATATTTTGCTCCTTTCACCATGGGTGTAGGTTATGAAAATATTCAGCACCTGTTAAGCGGAAAACTTCCGCTGACATTATTGATATCACTTTGCTTTTTGAAATATATATCATGGGTAATTTCTCTTGGCAGTGGTACATCAGGCGGTACCCTGGCTCCGTTATTTACCATAGGCGGGGCTTTGGGTGCCCTATTAGGTGTGGCTTTACTCAACATGTTTCCTTCACTGCAGATTAACCTTGCTACAGCTGCCTTAATTGGAATGGCTGCAATGTTTGCCGGTGCCTCAAGAGCATTACTCACTTCTATCGTGTTTGCATTGGAAACGACTGGCCAATCGAACGGATTGTTGCCATTGCTGGCGGCTTGTGCTGCTGCATATTTCGTTTCATTCTTTATGATGAAGGGTAGCATTATGACCGAGAAAATTCAACGCAGAGGTGTAAGTACGCCCGACGAGTACGAAGCTGATCTATTAAAGCATGCAAGGGCTAAGGACCTGATAACTGTTGCTGCCGATAATGATTATAACGGACTGCCATTTGTGTATGCAACAGATGATCTTAGCTTTTGTATGGAAGTAATGGGTCGTTATGAAACCGATGCGGTCGCTGTAGTGTCGAATACACCAGATCAGAAAATAATGGGGAAGCTTACTTCGTCTGCCATTGTAAAGCACTATAGCAGGCAAAAAGAACTGCAGCACAGTTATAATTCACCCAAGCATATAAAAAGGCTGTTGGTGAGGGGACGCAGAATAATGAATAAAGCGTAAGAGCGGAAATTGTATAAACCTTGTTGCAGATATTAATGATCACGCTTTCTTTTTCTGTACATAAATTAAGTCTGATGGCTTCATAGCAAAAGGATAATTATTTAATCTTCAAAATAAAAAGCATGAATTACGATTATCAACAAACAGGTTTTTCAAAGGCCGTACTGACAGGATTATTTGCTGGCCTGATGGCCACATTGGCATGTCTTGCTTACGATTTCTTTTACAGGCTGAATACCGGGTTTACTATGTCAGCAATCATTAATGTTCCTTCTATAATTATAGCTTGTCACATACTTCTGCTCGTTTGTGGTATGCTTTATTTTGTTTTTAAAAACAAAATAAAAAAAGGAAGTATAATATTCATTGGATTATTTGTGATCCTTACTGTGTATCTGATCGTTAAAGGAGAAGGCGTTGAACGTTCTCCGATCCATCAACTCACTGTGCAGTTCAGAGGATTGTTACTTGGAATGATCGTCATTATTGGATTATGCGCTTCAATCCTTATTCCATATTTGTCAGGGAATAAAAAATTCGAAGAAAACGTACTATAAAAATCAAAATTCAAAAGTAAAAAGTCAAAAGAAGCTGTTGTAATTCGGAGAGGATTATTGATATCAAGAGAGTATTTTGATCGCATGATCAAATACAACCTCATCAAGATCCCTCACATTGTTTCCACCGTACCCTTTTTTTATTTTTACTTTTGAATTTTTACTTTCTAATACAGTTCCAGTTGAATTGCTTTTGCCGCCTTTACGCTGCCGCCGATAGTATACACTTCACTTTCTTCATAGCGGGATGCAACAACAATGCGGGTGCCGTTAGCGTGCTTTTGAAACAGGTTTAAAACAAGTTCAGGATCGTTATTGTCTTTGGAGAGATGGGAGAGGAGAAGATGGCTCATAAATGTCGGTCGATGGATTGTAAATAATGCAAGTGCCTGAGAATTGGATAAATGCCCCTTTCCGCCACGTATGCGGTTCTTCAGGTAAATGGGATAGCGGCCATTTTCCAACATCAACTCGTCGTAGTTGGCTTCAAGAAAAGCCGCGTGGCATTGTTGAAAATGCCTGATCACATGTTCGCAGGGCGCCCCAATATCGGTAAAAACACCTATACGGATATCATCGGAAGCAACAACGAAACTATGTGGTTCAGCGGCATCGTGAAACTTTGGAAAGGCTGTAATGGTGATTTCATCAATGCATACAGGCTCATACGCTTTGAAGGAAAAAACACTTTCCCGGCTCAATGCAAGACCTCCGTTTTGCAGTGTGGGTTCCGTGATATAAACAGGCAGATTGTATTTATTTGCCAACACGGCAACTCCCCTGATATGATCTGTATGTTCGTGTGAAATAAAAATCGCCCTGACTTTTTTAATATCCAGGCCAATACGCTTCATTCTTTTTTCAGTTTCCCGGCAAGAGATGCCGGCATCAATAAGTACGGCATTCCTGTTATTCCCGATATAATAACAGTTGCCGTTGCTGCCCGAATTCAATGATGCGATAGATAAAGACATTTAATGCAAAGAAATTTGATTTTTTTGAATTTGGGAATGATATTTATTCCAAAACCGATGATCGTTGTACAATCAATTCACCATCAATGTTAGATGTGATCATTTTCTTTTTGCCGGATATTTTATCAAGAAGAATATGCAGCGATTGCTTGCCCATTTCATCAATGGGTTGTTTAATGTAGGTGAGGGGTGCATAAAACAGATCCGCTGCTTCTGTTTCGTCAAAGCTTACAATACCCAGATCATTGGGAACCTGAATATGCAGCTTATTAATGTATTTAATGCCACAACTAGCCAATGTGTTGGATGTGAAAAACAGTGCATCAACCGGCTGCTTCAATAATTGATCAATAGCTTTTTCTACCTCTTGTTGGGTGCAACCCATTTTCAATTCTTTCAGGCGGCTTTTTTTGAAGGATTGTTTATTATTTCTGAGTGCCTCGATATATCCACGCGTACGTTCCTGTAAATGCACGAGCGAAGTCTTGTAAGCAATCATGCCAATATTTCTATAGCCTTGCTTAATAAGGTGATCAACGGCCATGTAAGCTGCCCCAAAATTGTTAACACTCACGTGGTTGGCCTTTACTTCAGGAAAATAGCGGTCGAGCAATACGAAGGGAATATTTATTTTATGAAGATAACGTACCTGGGCTTGTGTATTCTCAACCGGGCATATGATGATGCCATCAACCTGTCTTTCGAGGAAAATATTGATCAGCTTGGCTGATTTTTCTGCATTTTCTCCAGAACTGCCAAGTATTACGGTATAATCATTCTTTTCGGCCTCATCCTCAATTGCCCGTGCTATCTGCGATGAAAACGGATTTGAAATGTCAGCCACAATTAATCCAATGGTATTGGTTTTATTTGTCTTAAGGCTTTTTGCAATCTGGTTGGGCCGGTAATTAAGTGTAGTAGCAGTTTTTTTAATTTTCTTTGCAAGGTCTTTCCCCACACGGTTTTGCCGCTTATCGTTTAGTACATAAGAGACAAGGGCAGTTGATACTCCAACCTTTTGGGCAATATCTTTTAAAGACACTTTTTTGTTCATAAGTTAGATGGGTGAGGTGTGAGGTATCAGGTATCAGGTGTGAGGTATCAGGTTTCAGGTATCGGGTTTCAAACGTCAAGCCTTACGCCTCACTCCTCACACCTTATACCTCATGCCTCGCACCTTACGCCTCACACCTCAAGCCTTCCTCACTATTTAACAAAATTATCATTTAACATATAACCGCTTGCATTTAAATTTGGTGTGCCTAATCAAAAAATACCTTGCAGCTAAAGTATTTTCAATCGTCCTGAATTGTATATTTGATACCTCCGATTTAGTACTTGCCGGAAATTTTATAACATGAGTTGGAAAAAAAGGTTTAGCATCACAATAGCAATTATAGCGGTTTTGGCCGTTATTGTTCGTCCTGCGCTAAGCCACAATCCAATACTGTTAAAAGTAATGAGAGCGGTAGGTACAGAAAGCATTTTTGTTCAGAAGGCAGTTAAGAAAAGAAACAACGAATTTGATGTTGCCGAGCTGGCTGCAGAAGAAAATGCTTGCTATACAAAGAAACTGTTGATGCCTTCTGTAAGATCCTTATGCAAGATGGATCGTAATGTTATCGCCGAAATGTCTGCAAGCGCATTCTTTCACCGCTTCATGCAGAAGACTGACCTTCTTACACGTTTTCAGGTCAAACCGGATAACCATCATTACCTGCCCATATCTGTTTTTCTTATCTGATTTTCACTCTTGTTCACACCAATGTGCGCCTCTCTTCAAGGCGTAAAATTTCGTTGTTATCACTTATCGCTTGAATTGGCTATGATTGAATTGTCCGTGCCCTAATGTGGCTGAAATTCTATCGTGGCATAATTCAGCTGTGAAAAAATAAATAATCAGGGATGAAAAGAGTATTTGTTTCAGTCATTTTGCTGATCTGTGTTCGCTCGTATGCTCAGCAGATATTGAGTTTGAAGGATGCTTTGCAGAAAGTACGTGACAACTATCCATCAATAAAAATGAAAGCCTCGCTGGTGCAATCGGCTCAATATACACTGAACGCAGGCAAAAAAGATTATCTGCCCGAACTTACTGTTGCGCAACAGTTTAGTTATGCAACGGATAATGGGATTAACGGAATTAGTTATTCAAATAACGGTACTGTATTGTCGACATCCGGCGGCATCAGACCTCAGAATATATATACACCAATTGCCGGAAATATCAGCTCACTTATCATTAACTGGCATGCCTTTACATTCGGAAGAATAAAACAACAGGTAAACTATGCTGCATCAAAATTGCAGTACAGTCGCAATGATCTGGATAATGAAGTATTTCAACAACAAATTAAAGCAGCAGACGCATACCTTTTACTTGACCTTGCACAGAAGCTGGTTCAGGTACGTAAGGATAACTTACAAAGAGCACTGGCCTTCCAGGAATATGTATTGGCTCGTTCAGGCGCGGGATTGTTGCCGGGCGCTGATTCATCTCATGCAAATGCAGAAGTAGCCAATGCTCAGTTAGCTTTATTGCAGGGAGAGCAGGAAGTGGCCTACCAGAAAATTCAGCTCTCGCAACTTACAGGTATTAACGCGGATAGTGTTCTTATAGATACGATGCAGTACCTGCAGAATATTCCTGTGGCACTAAAAAGTCATTCCCTTTCCGTTGTCAACAATCCCGTTATTCAGCTTGCAAAGGCGGATGTGGACGCGCAGACACAGCGCTCTCTTATGATAAAAAAATCCGTGCTCCCTAATGTGGATGTTATTGGTGCCGGAATGGCCAGGGGCTCAGGGATAAGCAATGCTACAGGCGATTACAAAAGTGGTCTTTCAGATGGATTGCCTTATCAGGCATATAATTATCTTGTTGGAGTTGGTCTGAACTGGAACATTCTTTCACTCGTGAAAAACAAGCAACAATACCAGGCTGCAAAGCAGGATATACAAGCTTCAGAATATAAACTACAGGAAAACGAGCAGATCATTCAACGCCAGTTGAAAAATGCGGATTTGCAATACCGGCTGTCCCTGCAGCAAACAAAAGTTGCTCCCGTTCAATATGCTTCTGCTTTAGAGGCGTATAATCAATCCAATGCGAGATACCAGGCAGGTCTGGCCACATTGCCAGAACAGCAGGAGGCTTTGTACGCGCTTACACGCTCTGATGTTGATAAAGCTGTTGCTAACAATAACGCGTGGCGCTCACTGTTGCAGATAGCTGCAGCAACCGGTGATCTTCAAATTTTTCTCCAACAATAAACACATATTCTAATGAAGAATATTATACGATCGGCATTGAGAAAACCAATTACGGTAATTGTACTTGTAATGGGCATCGTTTTTTTCTCCGTGCTGGCTATTAAAACAATTAAGGTGGATATTTTTCCAGCGCTTGACGTACCCACAATTTATGTAGCGCAACCTTACGGAGGTGTTAGTCCTGATCAGATGGACGGTTTTTTTGCCGCAACATATCAAAACAACTTCCTTTATGTAACTGGCGTAAAGGATATTGAAATGAAAAGCACACAAGGTTTGTGCTTGCTGAAAGTGACCTTTTACCCCGGAACAAATATGGGGCAGGCACAGGCTGAAATTGCAACCAATATCAGCCGCGCACAGGCTTCATTGCCGCCGGGCTCTGTTCCACCACAGGTAATCCGGTTTGATGCAAGTAGTATTCCTGTGGGACAGCTTGTATTTTCCAGTGAGCATCACAGCCTTGCAGAAATTCAGGATCTGGCGATGAACCGTGTAAGGCCGATGTTTTCGGCTATCCCGGGAGTAGCTTCTCCGCCGGCTTTTGGTGGCAATCAACGCACTATTATTGTAAAGATCAATCCTGATCTCATGCGCAGTCATAATCTTACTCCCGAACAGATTGTAGCAGCCGTTGCGCGTAATAACATGCCTTCAGCTGCAGGTAATGTGCGCATCGGCGATAAAACATATATCGCGCCACTCAATACACTCGAAGGAGATCCTTCGGAATTTTTGAATATCCCGATCAATACGGGAAGCGGTCCCACTGTTTTTGTAAGAGATATTGGTACTGTGGAAGATGCTGCTGATATCACTACCGGCTATGCATTGATAAATGGCAGAAGAGCTGTTTATATTCCGGTAATTAAAAAAGCCGATGCATCAACACTGGATGTTGTAAATAATATAAAAGCATCACTTCCTAAACTACAGGCTTCCATTCCTGAAGACGTGAAAATATCTTACGAGTTCGATCAGTCTGTTTATGTAACCAACGCAATCAAGAATCTTGTGAGCGAAGGTGCTTTAGGAGCATTGCTTACCGGTTTGATGGTGCTTTTGTTTTTGAGGGATTGGCGCAGTGTGATTATAGTGGTATTGACCATTCCGCTTTCACTGCTTACCTGCATTATCTTCTTAAACATAGCGGGGCAAACGATCAATATCATGACCCTTAGTGGCCTCGCACTTGCTATTGGAATATTGGTGGATCAGGCAACAGTTACCATAGAGAATATTCATCAGCACATGGAAATGCACAAGCCTAAAATGCAGGCTATATGGGACGCTTGTAAGGAGATTGTATTTTCTGAATTCCTGATTACCTTATGTATACTCGCTGTGTTTGCACCCGCTTTTATTATGCAGGGCATACCTAAATCAATGTTTTTGCCGATGGCGCTGGCAGTGGGCTTTTCCATGATCGCTTCTTTTATTCTTGCACAAACCCTTGTGCCAGTATTGGCAAACTGGATGCTGAAAGTGCATAAAGTAAATTATAATTCTGAACAGGGCATCCATACTGCCGAGGTTGAAAAAGTAATGTATGAAGAACGGGTAACGGAGCAGCATTTGCGTAGCGAAGAAGCTGTGAAAGTGAAAGGCTTTGACAAGTTTAAATTGTTTTATCACAGGCTCCTGGAAAAGATGCAGCGCAGGAGAAAAATTGTTATTGCCGGATATTTTGTACTTACGATCGGTGTTATAGCCGGAGGGTTTTCCTTGATAGGTACCGATATTTTACCTAAGTCTAATAGCGGGCAATTTCAGCTACGGATCAAAGAACCGGATGGAACACAGTTTGAAAAGACTGAGCTTGACATGCTGAAAGTACTTAGCCTGATCGAT
Organism: Danxiaibacter flavus; assembly: GCF_041060425.1. Taxonomy (NCBI): domain Bacteria; kingdom Pseudomonadati; phylum Bacteroidota; class Chitinophagia; order Chitinophagales; family Chitinophagaceae; genus Danxiaibacter; species Danxiaibacter flavus. The sequence continues at coordinate 364,498 of NZ_JAULBC010000002.1, read as the reverse complement.
AAACGTGTAGGCAGGCAAAACGTTAAAATAACTTCTGCGTTTGTTGGAACTACACCGGCAAACTATGGTAGTGCTCCAATCTTCTTGTACACATCAGGTCCGCATGAAGGTGTTTTGCAGGTCGCCATGGAAGAAGATTACAAGGTGAACATAGCGGCATTGAAGGAAGATCTTCGAAATGATATTGCAAAGGAACTACCACAATTAAAAGCGTCATTTGAACCTGTTGAGCTTGTAGAGAAAATTATGAGCCAGGGTTCTCCAACGCCTATTCAAATTTCAGTTGGAGCGAAAAATTTAAGAGATGCCGAAGGCTATGCAAAGAAAATAATGGAACGCCTGAAAGCATTTTCATATTTAAGAGATGTGCAGATTGCGCAACCGCTGCATTCACCCGCTATTCGGGCAAATGTTGACCGGGAAATGGCCGCACAGTTAGGAACAACAACTTACCAGATCTCACGTTCATTGATCCCTTCAACATCATCCAGCCGCTTTACGGATAAGAATCTCTGGCTTGATCCCAAATCCGGTCTTGGCTACCAGGTGCAGGTGCAGGTTCCTGAGAACCAGATGACATCTGTAAACAGCTTTGCGGAAACTCCTGTTGGTAATGGCGATCAACACTTAATCCTCGGGCAGGTTGCAAGCATCCATTTTGAAACAATGGCAGGCGAAATCGACAGAAAAGGTCCAAACAGGCTTGTAACAATTACCGCTAATATTTACAACAAAGATCTTGGAACAGCAGGGAAGGATATATCGCGCACATTGTCTTCCATGGAAAAACCGCCACGTGGTGTAACGGTTGAATCCAAAGGACAGTTGTCATTGTTAGATGATACGCTAAGCAGTTTACAAACAGGGTTGCTTGTTTCCATCATAGTTATATTTCTTTTACTGGCTGCCAATTTCCAGTCATTTAAATTGTCATTGGCGATCCTTTCAACAATTCCAGCGGTTATTGCCGGTTCACTGGTTATGCTGTTGTTATGCGGTGCTACTTTAAATCTTCAATCTTATATGGGTATTATTATGAGTGTTGGTGTAAGTGTTGCCAACGCCATCTTAATGATCACAAATGCGGAGCACGTAAGGCTGGAATGTGGTGATGCATCAAAAGCTGCAGTGATGGCAGCCAACAGCCGCATCCGCCCGATATTGATGACAAGCATTGCAATGGTTGCCGGTATGATCCCAATGGCGAGTGGTTTGGGCGAAGGGGGAGACCAGGTTGCGCCACTTGGTCAGGCCGTGATTGGCGGACTGATTGCATCAACTTTCACATCGTTGCTGGTACTGCCAAACGTTTTCACCTGGGCACAAAAAAAGGCGTCACTAAAATCGGTGTCATTAGATCCGGAAGATACAAGTGGAGAATTCTACAAACAAAATCATCAGTTAATAACAACTCACTAATAAATATAAATACGCTATCTATGAAACGATATTTTATTATAATCATTCTACCTGCCGCGTTATGGTTTGCGCAGGGCTGTTCTTCAGGGGAAGCCAAAAAAGCAAGCAGCGAAGCTCCTGTAAAAGAAACGGCAATGGAAGTGTGTCATCCCACATTAATGGATGCGTCGCAGGATGTAGGCTTACCCGGTGAGTTAAAACCTTATTACATCACGCAGCTATATCCTAAGGTAAAAGGTTTTGTAAAGAAATTATTTGTGGACAGAGGCAGTCATGTACAGGCCGGTCAAACGCTTATAGTGATTGAAGCACCTGAGCTGGAAGCTGAGTTACAGCAGGCCATTGCCAATGTGGCTGATTTTAAAGCAAGGCAGGCTGCCGATGATGCGACCAATAAAAGATTGTTGCTTGCTGCCAAAACAAAAGGAGCCGTGGCAACAGTTGATCTTGAAACAAGTGCTGCAAAATTAGATGCTGATAAAGCCGCTGTTCAAAGTGCAGAAGCTATAGTAAAAGCTAAAGAACAACTAAATAGCTATCTTACCGTTAAGGCACCGTTCAGTGGAATTATATCACAAAGAAATATTTCGGTCGGTGATCTTGTTGGCCCGGATGAAACATCTGGTAAGAATGCAATGTTGGTTTTGCAGCAGGAAGATGTACTTCGTCTTACAGTAAATATTCCTGAAGTATATGCAAAGAGTCTTGCGAAGAATGCAGAAACAAATTTCACAGTGTCATCGCTGCCGGGAAGAATTTTTAAAGCGAAGTTATCACGCAACTCTTTTGCATTGGAACAACAGACACGCTCACTGGTAACTGAATTTGATGTGCCCAATTCAAACGAAGTACTTTTGCCGGGAATGTATGCGCAGGTAATGCTTCCTGTTGTGCGTAATGAAAAAAGTCTGTTTGTGCCAACGTCGGCTGTGGTAAGCAGTACACAAAAAGTATTCGTGATTGCTGATGAAAATGGCAAAGCTAAATGGATACCTGTAAACAGGGGAATGCAGACAGATTCGTTAACAGAAGTATTCGGAAATATTCAGCAACAAACCGTGTTGGTAAAGAACGCATCTGAAGAAATAAGAGATGGTGCATCCATAAGAACGCAGTAATGATTACAGTATCAATGTCACTTTTCTAATATAAATGCTGATTGTATTTGTGGGTTACATAAATATTGAGCTGTTGCACTTACAGTTAATCTGCCAAATGCAATCAAAGTAAAATGCGCGGATTTATTTTAGTGATAAGTCAGGTGATTTGATTCATTACCGTCGGTTTTAACCGGCGGATGCTGATTAATCTTAAAGCATGGCTTTAGCCTCAAAAATTATAATTTGAGGCTGAAGCCATGAACAATGATTTTGCATTTCCCGTTCAGTAAAGCGCAATGTCATTTAGTTAAAAACCTTTAAAGGTCCAGCAGAGTTCCCTGTTTGTAGAAAATCAGGATTTTAAAATGTCATTAGACTCCAGCGGAGTCTAATGTGGCGGTTGACCGGTAGCTTCTACCGGAGCTTGGGCGATCTGTTTTATTCTTCAAAACAGGATGCTCCTAGGGAGCAAAACCTCCAACGCTTTCTTAACTAAATGACATTACGCTAAAGCGGGACGGCAATGAAAAAAGACATTGTCATATCCCAGTCTGCTATTGAATGTTTGAAGATCTCTCTCAATATTGAGGATGAATGTTTAAATGGGTATTCTCTGTATCTTGATTTTTTCGATATTATAACAGTGCTTACATACGTTTGTTATAGCGGTCGTGGTGTGTTTCCCGCATTCTTTTTGAGCAAAGAATAATGCACTAACTAATTAAGTCATAGTGGTTTTAACGAAATGATAACCGCAACATGAAACATTGGTTAATCGATTAACCAGATTTTTTCGTATGTTTGCATTGTAATTGAGACAAAGAATCGAGAGGAACCTAACCGTAAATCGAAAGTAAGAACACTATAATGATTGCCTGCTAGTACTAGCAGGCAATTTTTTTTATAGGTCGTTACAGATCTGGTCTCAGTTAAAACAAATCTTTCTTATGTAGAAAGATAGTGTTCATCAAAACAAAAAAATATGAAAGCATCAATTTTAAAACGAAGTAGTATTGTCTCGGCCATTTTACGTTTCAGTAACAGCTCAGACAAAAACACCGAAGCAGAGAACCTGCACAGATCATGGTTCAATATCGACGAAAAAGACAGTTCTTTACTTGTTGATTACAAGTATAATAACAAACGTGGACAACGTTCACCAATCAACTATTTCGCAGGGCCGCACGGCGCATTCCTTCCTTCCGCTAAGTAAACAGGTATTCAGTTAGAATATCTGTAAGGCCGGTATATTATCATGCATATTTTCATAAGCATTTTACCTACGCTGGTCAAATCGTTTCTTGCTATATTTTGTTGTGTTGCAGCATGGCTGCAGAAATAAGAGGCACTTATTGCCATAAGGCTAAGGATGCTAACGGTGACGGCTTTATGTAACCTGTAGCTTCATAAGTGAAGTTAGTATTAATGATATGTTACATCCAATTAGTTGGTTGCAATAATGTCTTTTATTTCCTCGCACATCTCTTTTATCTTAAGATAAGAGTCGCGGCTGTTTTCTGTTTTGTCAAGCCTGATCCTGAGTTCGCCTGGCGAAGACTCAAGGTGAAATTTTGTTTTGTCTTCAAGAACGGTCGTCACATCAATATCGTCATCTCCTGACCACTCCAGCCTTGTCGGAGCAATTTTCTCATTGATCAGGTTTTCTATTTTGCCTGTTTTTTTATCGTTATAAGACGCTGAGAATTGGTACAGATCTTCATTATTTTTTACTGATATTTTGATATTATGATTAGAATGGCGGCAGGAGGATAGTAAAAAAGCAGTCGCCAGCCCAAGCATCAGTGACATGAATAACTTTTTCATTTTCAATTTTTTCAGCAATATAGTGTTATGTCAGGTATTAGGTAATGCAAAATACATGAATGGTTGCTGTGGGTTAGGAAAGGCGCACTGGTTTCTCGCAGAGAACGCAGCGTAGCGGTGCCGCAACGGCAAATGCTCCCATCACCCGGCTCATATCAAAAAAGCCCGGCTATTAACCGGGCCTTGTCGTCAAGGAAACATAAACCAAACGCCATCTGTATTAGCTATTTTTATAATGCCGTTCTCTGCGATGTTAAGGTACCTGCACATTAATCAGGATTAACCACATCGTACATAGTACATCCCACATCGTACATCGTACATTTACTTCTCACTGTCTTCCAGTTGTTCTGGCCAGCGATATTCTTGCGGATAAATAGTCATACACTGCTTCCAGGTAGTTTGATTGTGCCGTGGTTAGCGCCAATTCGGCGTCCGTTAGTTCAAGGCGGGATGCCACACCTTTTGCATAGCGGTACTGGGTAATATCATAGCTCATCTGAGCGGTTTCTTTCACTGTTGTCCGCGTTTGTAATCGTGCGATGGTTTCATTTAAGCCCGATACCACCTGTTTTACCTCGGTACGCAATTGTAGGTATGCATTTTCTGTTTGTATAACCGCCTGCTTTTGTGCTATGGAAGCCTGCTGAATTCTGGCATTATTACTATTTCCACTGAAAATCGGAACATTTACCTGCGCACCTATAAATGTTGTTGAAGGATAGTAAGCGTTAAAGTAATTCATTTGCGATGCCTGTGTTTGTATCATGTATTGGCCTGCAAGTGAAACAGCCGGCCTTTTTCCCGCCTTTGCCAGTGTTATTTCCTGTTCTTTTATGCCTGGTTGCAAAGCAATCGCCTGTATATCGCCTCTTTTGCTTTTGGCTTCATTAAATACTTCTTCCTCTGAAGGAATGCTTTGATCTGCATCCGGTAGGATCAACGAATCTGTCAGTACAAAATCTTCCAGTGAATCTATTCCTATCTGTGTGCGAAGCTGAAGTTTGTTCACAGCTATGGCATTGGAAAGCTGCAATAATTCTGGTTCAAGATTTTTCACCGAGGTATATGCTCTTAACGTATCTACCCTTAATGCACGTCCCTGTGCAAGTAAGGATTTGGCATCCTGCAGAGCTTTCATATTTCGCCCAAGACTTTCTTTTTGCAGGTGAATGCGTTCGTTCAACACGAGTATTTGCAGATAGAGCAGTTTTACATATGCTGCTATCTCAGTTTCTTTGTTGCTCAGCGCCAGTTTGCTTTCCTGTTCCAATAATTTAGATCGAACATTTTCAGCCCTCGCAGTTGGCGCGTACAAAGGCTGAATAACGTTCAGAGCAGCAAATGCCTGATCGTTGCCTCCAAATCTTCCATATGGAATTTTGCCATCAGATTCTTCCTGTCCAAATCCGAAAAATACGGGTTGTGAAAAATAATGCGCCACTTGTGCATTCGCGCTAATGGTTGGCAAATAAAGGCTGCGTGCGATACGCGTTTGCTGCTGCGATCTTTCAATAGAAAGTGCGGACACTTTAACGTCGCGATTATTGCGGATTGCCAATGCGACAGCGTCCTGCAGCTTTAATCGCATGACTGATGCTGGCTCCTGCGCCTGCGCCAGGTACGAAACAAGGCACAGCAACACAAAGCCGATGAGCGTATAGATAAAATATTTATGGCTGTACTGAGTCATGATAATATCTTTTTATGAATGAATAAGGGGTGCATGTTCTGCTTCAGTTGTAAAAGTGACAGCAGGTTCCTCAATCGCTTTCTTTTTATGAGGACGTGAGAAATAGGCATATACTGCCGGAATTACGTATAGTGTTAAGATACCCGCAAACAACAGCCCACCTACAACCACAATTCCCAATGATGTTCTGCTGCCTGAAGAAGTTCCTAATGAAAGTGCGATAGGAAGTGTACCGAAGATCATTGCAAGTGTAGTCATCAGGATCGGCCTGAACCTTGATATTGCAGCAGCCAATACAGCGTCTTTAACACTCATACCTTCTTCTTTACGTTGGTTGGCGAACTCCACAATAAGGATCCCATTCTTCGTAATCAAACCGATCAGCATGATCATGCCTATCTCACTGAAAATATTGATCGATTGATTTGTAACCCATAGGCTCAGTAACGCTCCGGTGATAGCCATTGGTACAGTCAACAGAATGATGAACGGATCTATAAGACTTTCAAACTGAGCCGCTAAAACCAGGTAAATCAGGATGATGGCAAAAATGAATGCAAACACAAGGCTGGAACTGCTTTCGGAAAAGTCACGGCTCTGACCGGCAAGATCAGTTCTGAAACTCTTTGGCAACACTTTACCTGCGATGCCGTTCATTTCTTTGATTGCTTCACCGAGACTCACGCCTGCAGCTGGAGTGGCTGAGATGGTTGCACTGTATGATTGATTGTAACGATAAATAGCAGGGGGACTCACACTTTCTTTTCTGCTTACCAGGTTGTCCAAAGAAACCATCTCGCCGCTTCCTGATTTAAGAAACAGAGAGCTAAGATCAGCAGGAGCTGAACGCTCTTTTCTTTCCAACTGACCGATCACTTCATACTGCCTGTCGTTATAAATAAAATAACCATAACGGCGTCCACTTAATGCAAGCTGTAATGTGCGGCCAATTTCCTGTGTTGAAATTCCTAATTGTGCTGCGCGCTGACGATCAATATTGATGCCTATTTCCGGTCGGTTGATTTTAAAGTCAGGATCCTGGAAGCTGAGCTTTTTACTCTGGTAAACTTCGCCCATTAATTTGGGCATAATGTCAACCAGGCTTTTCAGATCTGGAGCTTGTACAACATACTGTAATGGTTGCGAGCTGGAGAATCCGCCGATGGTTGGAATTTGAATCGGTATACACATCACATTCCTGAACCGTTGCGATGCCTGTACCAGTTTTTGAAAGACCTGCGCCTGAGTCATGCCGCTTTTTCTTTCTTTTGGATCTTTCAGAAAAATCCACTGAAAGCCACCGTTAACAGGTTGAACCAATGTTCCGGAAGAAGCAGCAACGGCTGCATACGTACGGTTTTCGTTTAGATCCGGTATTGAGTCTGCAACATAGTTACTGATCTCTTTCATCGTCGCTTCCATGCTTTCATAAGAAGTGCCTTCAGGCGCTATCACTGCGAGACCAACCATCGATCTGTCCTCAAGCGGCGCCAGCTCTGAAGGAAGTTTTGGAGCAAGCAGATAAGCAATGCCAAAAGACAATATCAAAATGATAAACGCGGCCCATCTTGCTTTGAAGAAGAAACGCAATGATTTTGCATAACCATTATTCAGTTTCACAAAAAATGGTTCTGTCTTTTTATACAACCATCCGTGTGATGCGCCGGCTTTTAAAAGATAGGCGCTCATCATGGGGGAGAGCGTTAAAGCCACGAATGCGGAGATAAGCACAGAGCCTGATACAACAATTGCAAACTCCTTGAACAATCGTCCTGTAATCCCTCCCAGGAATAGAATGGGTAGAAATACAGCGGCCAGTGTAACCGTGGTTGAGATAACTGCAAAGTATATTTCATTTGAACCCTTTCGAGCGGCCTGCAAAGGTGTCATGCCCTGTTCCACTTTTGCATAGATATTTTCCAGCACCACAATGGCGTCATCCACCACCAAGCCGATTGCCAGCACTAACCCGAGTAACGTTAGTACGTTGATGGAAAAGTTACAGATATACATAATGAAGAAGGCCGAGATGATGGATACCGGGATGGCCACCAGCGGAATGATCGTGCTTCGCCAGTCGCGGAGGAATATAAAGATGATCAACGCAACCAGGCCAAAAGCTAGTAACAGTGTTTCTTCTACTTCTGATAAAGAATTTCGTACAGGTACGGTGAAATCTTTACCGAGTGAAATAATGTAATCCTTTGGTGCAGTTTTTACAATATCTGCAAAGCGTTTTTTAAACTCGTCAACAATAGCGAGCGAGTTGGCACCACGTTGCGGTTGCACGCCTGTTCCCACGCCGTAGCGGGCTGTCTGGCCTTCAGCAACGATCATCGCGGTGCGTTCATTTTGTGAAGACATGATAGCCGTGCCTACATCTTTAAAACGTACAATGGCACCGTCTTTTTCGCTAACGATCATGTTGTTGAAGTCATCTTCCGTTACCAACCTTCCCTGTGTTCTTAAAGTGACTTCTGTACTCTCCCCCTCAATGCGCCCGCTGGGAAGGTCTACGTTTTCGCGCTGCAATGCGTTCTGTATGTCTGTCGGCGTAAGATTATAAGCTGCAAGTTTAACCGGGTCCATTCTCAAACGCATAGCCCGCTTGCGACCGGCATATGAATCTACCAAACGCACGCCCGGTATAGATTGCAGTCTTTCTTTTATGTTGATGTTTACGAAGTCTGTGATGTCTTCCAGGCTCTTGGTATCACTTTGTACCGTAAGAAAAACGAGGAAATCAGCGGGGCCGGCTTTTTCAACAATAGTTGGTTCAATATCCGAAGGAAGCTGTTGCCGCGATTTGGAAACTTTATCTCTCACATCGTTGGCTGCAGCTTCAAGATCTGCATTCAGATTAAACTCAACAGTGATAATACTCACCTGTTCGCGCGACACTGAACTCAGTGCGCGTATGCCGTTTGCTTCGGCAATAGCTTCCTCTAATGGTTTGGTTACCTGGGAAGCGATGATATCTGCGCTGGCGCCAGGATACACTGTCGTTACGGTAACAATAGGAGAGTCCGTTACCGGGTATTCTCTTGTTCCTAAATAAGTGTAGCCGACGATGCCAAATAAAATCAAAAGGACTGACATTACCCCCGCCAATACCGGCCGGGATATGCTTACTTGTGAAATAGCACTCATAAATATGTTTGTTAATTACTGGAAGAGGAGAGAAGCAAAAAGTCAAAATTCAAAAGTCAAAAAATCGATGCGATGCGGTCCGTGATTACTACGTGTAATCTTTTCTAAATTTTCGGTGCCTGCATATAAGAGTGATGACTGACCTTAAGTTTTTACTTTTGAATTTTTACTTTTGACTTTGCATTTTACTTTTGACTTTTTATCGTTACAAATCTTACATCTGAGCCTGGAGACAATCTCAGCAGATTGCTCGTAACAACAGTATCTCCTGCCTGTAAGCCTTTTACAATTTCTACTGAATAAGGATTGCGTTCACCAATCTCTACTGCTGCCAACTCTGCTTTGTTGTTTCTGGAAACAAATACATTATACCCCTGGCTGGATGGCATTAATGCCTGTGATGAAACCAGTAAAGCATTTGATGAAGAATGCAGCGACAGATTTAACCTTGCGCTTTGTCCTGGTAACAGAACCCTGCCCGGATTTTGCGCAACAGCTCTTACAAGCAGTGTACGTGTGTTTTGATCCAGTTTTGATTCTCTGGCTATAACAGCAGCCTTGTATTGCCTGCTATCAGAAGCAACTGTGAAAGTCTGTTCACTGCCCGGAGTTATGATGGATGTATATTTTTCCGGTACATTAAATTCAACTTTTACAACGCTGTTATCCTGTATGTTGGTGAGCACCGTATTGGTCGATACAATGGCCCCGGGATAAACTTTAATAATACCTATTTGCCCGTCAAAAGGAGCCCTGATAAGTGTTTTGCTGATCATCACCTGCAGTTCGCTTATTTGTGCCTGCAATACTTTCAGATTGGTAAATGCCTGGTCGTAATCCTGCTGAACAACTGCTTCATGTTTAATCAGGTCGTGCAGCCTTTCTTCGTTCAATACAGCCAGTTTTTCCTGCTGACGAAGTTTTTCCAGTTGCGCTTTAAGATCGGCATCGTCCAGTTGAAAAAGTAATTCGCCTTTGGTTACAACGGAGCCTTCCTTGACGTTAACGCGAACGATCTTACGCGTTAACTCACTTACTATATCAACCTGTTGATTGGCTACCAGGGTGCCGGTTACTTCCATTTGCTGTTTTAAAACAGAGGGCTGCACAATGTTGCCATCTACCGGTGTGGCTTGCGGAATAGCTGCTACAGCCTTCCTTTCTGGCTCTTTTCCTTTTACTACGCATCCTGTAAGCAATAGTAGCAAGGCCGGAATATAAAAGAGCGTGATGAATCGTGTCTGTAATGAATGGTTACTCATTAGTCTGGCGTTTTATTTATTGATTTATTTAAATTTTTCGATAAATTAGCGATTGCAAAAACAAAAAATAGAAATTCAAATCAAAACTTTGTCGGGAGTTAATTGCTGTTGCCTGTTAGTTAGTCGTTTTATTTTTTTGCCTGAGTCAACGCCTTTTTATCGATTGGGAAAACAAAGCTATAGAAACATTTAAATATTTCAATGTATTTTTTTAAAAAAAATTGCCTTATATTTTAAGGCCCTCTATAAACGAGATATATTCATCCAGCATTTTGTTGTTAAGGGAGTAGCGTACGTTGCGACCATTTTTCTCAGAAAAGATCAATTCCGTATCTACCAGTTGTTTAACATGATGACAAATAGAAGGTTGCGCCAGGTTAAGGGTTTCATTCAGATCCACACAATAAAGGCAGTCTTTACTTTTCTTAATTTCTTTTAAAATAGTAAGCCTGGTAGTATCTGCCAGTGCTTTTGAAATTTTCTCAGCCTTCTTTGTATCCATTTTGTGCGGATTTTTTACAAAAAAGCATTTTTTTTGTCGATTCAACAAATTTTAATATCCCTGTTTCCGGGGCATGCCTCCTTATAACGTTGCCTGCCGCATTTTGTTACATCTTATCAAGTCTTTCATTCAGATCATCAAACAAAATTTATCAGCCCTGTTAGTTTTTCTTGTTTTGCTGTTACAAACAAACTTTTATCTATCACTAAAAAAACTATTGTATGAAACGTTTTATTGTAAAGCAATCATTTTACAAACCGTTGCTGCTGATGGCAATGGCTGTACTATTTTTTTGTGCGACAGCGCTCGCAGGCCTGGATAGTTATAAGATCTATCTTAACGGAAAGCTGTTGGTAAGCCAGGCTGCAAATCAAAGCACCATTACGCTTCCTCTGGAAGAAGCAAAGAGCGGCGACATGTTGGTTGTTTACTACACGCACTGTCATGGTGAGCTTGCCAAAGACAGGAGTCTTGTTTTAAAAGATGCAAGCGGTAACGTGATCAAAGAATGGAAATTCGGCAACGCCAATTCTGCAACTTCTTCTATGAGTATTCCCGTAAAGGATATTCTTGAAGTACAAAAAAAGAACACACACCTTCAGTTGTATTATGCCGCCGGGCAGTTGACTCCGAATGGACAGTTGTTGGCAGGGATTTAAGAGGTTTCAGGTATCAGGTGTCAGGTTTCAGGTGAGCTGTCAGCTGTCAGCTATCAGCTTTTAGCTAAAGCTGTCGCCTGATAATAAGCTTACCTGTAACCTGGAACCTGATTCCTAATTCCTGATACCTGACACCTGACACCTGATACCTCTCTCCAATAAATATCTTAAATCACAATTGCTGTCCAGCTCATAGCTCATAGCTAAAAGCTCACAGCTAATTTTAAAAGATGCAAGCGGCAACGTGATCAAAGAATGGAAATTCGGCAACGCCAATTCTGCAACTTCTTCTATGAGTATTCCCGTAAAGGATATTCTTGAAGTACAAAAAAAGAACACACACTTTCAGTTGTATTATGCCGCCGGGCAGTTGATTCCGAATGGACAGTTGTTGGCAGGAATCTAAAAAGGGTTCAGGTTTCAGGTGTCAGGTGTGAGGTGTGAGGTGTAAGGAAGTCAAAATTCAAAAGTAAAAATTTAAAAGGTAGAACTGGTTAGGTCTTAATCAGAGTTTTCTATTCCTGGTAATAGAGAAATATGAAATGCCCTTTTTAGAAATCAGATCAGGTGATTCGAAAACGGCTAAAACCTGATACCTGACGCCTTATGCCTCAAGCCTTCCGCCTTCCACCTCACGCCTCTCTCCAATAAATACCTTAAATTACAATTGCTGTCCAGCTCTGAGCTGACAGCCAATAGCTATGTCGAACGCACCTCTCATAAAGCGCAACATCCTTTATCACCTTTTATTCTGGTGTGCGCTTTTTGCTGCCTGGTATTTTTTCAGGTATGAGGACTATAGCAGCAAAAGGCTTGCATTCAACATTACTTTGCTTAAGGTAACGGACCTGGCCTTTATGGTGTATGTAACCAACTATCTGCTTATCCCGAAACTCCTGTACAGAAAAAAATATGTCTTGTTTGGCATAATCTTTTTATTGTTTATTGTCGGGTCAAGCTGGTTGAAAATGTACATTGAAGGGCAACTGGTACATCATCCCGAATTATTCAATGTGTTCAGGAACTTTAAGCGATTGTTTTATGATAACACCATTCCACATTTGTTGCTCGTTAGTACAGGTGCGGGCTTTAAGCTGATCCTGGATTACGCGAAGGCGCAAAAAAGAATGGGAGAGATGGCTAAAGAAAACGCAGAAGCCGAGCTTAACTTCTTAAAATCGCAGATCAATCCGCATTTTGTATTTAATTCGTTGAATGCCGTTTACTTTCTCATCAATAAGGAGAATGCTGAAGCGCGTGATGCTTTGCATAAGTTCTCCGGTATGTTGCGCTACCAGCTGTATGAATGCAACGGGCATAAAACGAGCATTGAAAAAGAACTGGACTACATAAAAAATTACATTGATCTTCAGCGGCTGAGAACAGGCGAACGCTGCGAGATCAATTTTAATTGTTCACCTTCCGTGAAAGGCTTTTCAATAGAGCCATTGCTACTTATTCCGTTTGTTGAAAATGCTTTCAAGCATTTGTCTTTTTTTAACGACAAAAAGAATGAAGTAAATATCTCGATCGGTAAAAATGATTCATCGCTCTTATTTAATATTGAAAATACAGCTGATAACATTCATCCGGAACCGTTATCCCGTGAGGGTATCGGGTTGAAAAATGTGAAACGCAGACTGGAACTGTTATATCCCGGAAAACATGAACTTGTTGTACAAAACAATCCCGGTAATTTCTTAGTTTCATTAAAGCTGGCAATAGATGCTGAACGATAATTTTATTTTAGCGCTATGATGATCAACTGTGCAATAATTGATGACGAACCGCTTGCCCGTAAAGGCTTGAAAGAGTATATAGCTGATATGGATTTTTTAAATCTTGTAGGTGAATACGATACTCCATTAAAAGCGGTGGAACAAATTAAGGCCGGAAAAATTCAATTATTGTTCCTGGATATTCAAATGCCGCGTTTGTCGGGCCTTGAGTTTCTTAAAACAATGACCAATCCGCCGCTTACGGTAATTACAACGGCTTATCCGGAATATGCGCTGGAAGGATTTGAACTGGATGTGCTGGATTACCTTGTAAAGCCGATCGCGTTTAACAGGTTTGTAAAAGCCGCGATGAAGGCAAAAGAGTATTTATCTGCCAGAACCGCCACGCCTTCAGCTGAAGATGATTTTATTTTCATCAAAGCTGATAACAAACTTGTGAAAGTGTATTACGATGATATCCTTTTTGTTGAAGCCACCCAGAATTATGTAACCATCTTTACAAAAACAAAAAAATACATTACTTACCTCACATTCAAAAGCATAGAGGAAGCTTTACCTGCCAGCCGTTTTTTACGGGTACACAAATCATTTATCGTACAGCTAAGTAAAGTAGAAAGTGTAGATGGCAACGAATTGGTGATCGATACACACAAAATTCCGGTAAGCCGTGCAAACAAAGACGAAGTGATGCAGAAGATACTGAGCGGAAAGTTTTTGAAAAGATGAAATAAAAGTCAAAATTCAAAAGTCAAAATTCAAAAAAATGCTCCCTGCGCATCAGGCATCAAAAAAACAGAGATCAACACATCAGACATTAGCGATCTTCACCACACCTAACACCGTACATCTAACATCGTACATCTAACATCGTACATCAAAGCGGCAGTCTGTTCATATAAACCTTTGTATAAAAATCCATTTGAATTGTTCCGTTTTGTTGATAGGTATTAAACAGCTTTTCGAGTGTTGCGATCATTTCTTCATAACGCGGTTCTCCCTCCAGTGGCATATAGGAAGCTGATTCAAGCTGGCCTTTGAGCGATGTAAAATCCATTAGTTGTGGATTGGGAAATGATTCTACAATCATCGGATCGTTTCTGAAAAAAGCAGTGATGGTTTCTTCATCCGCACGTTTCGTATCAAGATAATCCTTTCCAAATGCCATTTTTAGTTCTTCATATTCTTTCATAAACGGAGCCGTATTGTCGCGCAGATTCCAGATGAGCGCCACATGCCCGCGGTTATCTAAAATGCGTTCAAACTCTTTTCTTGTTGCCACAGGTTCCATCCAGTGAAAAGCCTGTGCAACAGTTATAAGGTGTACACTCTTGTTTGCCAGTGTGGTATGTTCAGCAGTCCCTTCAATACTTTGATAGTTGCATACAGCACTCAGTTTTATTTCAGCCGCTGCGCGCATTGCTGCATTAGGCTCTACTGCGTAAACTTTTTTCGCATTGTGCAACAACAGTTCTGTAAGTATGCCTGTTCCTGAACCAATATCTGCAACAACGGCTTGTGACGACAACCCGGCTTTTGTCTGCAGAAACTGAATTAATTCAGGCGGATATGATGGACGGAATTTTACGTAATTCTCAACGCGATTGGTAAACCTGCCGGTCGGATTCATGGAAGATAGCTTATCATTCATAACCCAAATTTATTCCAATTCCTTACAATAAAATAACTGGCACGATACTTTCATGCTGAATATTCCGATATTACTTTTACCTTAAAATACGATCGCCATGTCAACAGAAAAAGTTGCAAATCGCCTTGTAGAACTCTGCCGCAAAGGAGAATTTGAAGCTGCTCAAAAAGAACTGTTTGCAGAAGATGCCATCAGTATTGAGCCCTATAGCACACCTGACTTTGACAAAGAAACCAAAGGATTGAAAGCGATTATCGAAAAAGGACACAAGTTTGAATCTATGGTTGAAAAAATGCATCACCTGGACATTTCCGATCCGCTGGTTGCAGAGAATGTTATTGCATTTACGCTTTCGATGGATATGAAAATGAAAGGTCACGAGCGTTCAAAAATGGGTGAATTATGTGTTTATCATGTTAAAAACGACAAGATCGTCTCTGAACAATTTTTCATGTAGAAAAACGGGAAATACACTTGCAAAAAAGGATGGAAGTTTATACATTAGGTTAAACTTCTAACGATGAACAGGACCAGGTTTCTCGCACTTATCGGGCTTTCATTTGTTGCATCTTTTTTGTCTTCTGCAAGAAGAGGAAAAGGTGTACAGCTTGTTACAGATTGTAATGATCCTATAACGCCTCCGGTAAATGAAGGGCCATACTATAAGGATGAGAAGCTAAATCGGGCAGACATCAGGGAAAGCAGGGCAGGCGTGCCGATAACATATCTTTTCATGGTGGAAGATAAGCATTGCAAGCCTGTTGAAGGAGCAATTGTGGACATTTGGCAATGTGATGCTGAAGGTCGCTATTCGGATTTTGAGGCGCAACAATCGCTTAATCAAACCTGGTTGCGGGGGTACCAAAAAACCGATAAAAAAGGTGAATGCAAATTTCAATCAATTTTCCCGGGATGGTACAACGGGCGTTTAACGCATTTGCATTTGAAGGTACATGTGAACAATTCGGTAGCCTTAACTTCTAATCTCTTTTTCCCCAAGCATATTGAAGAAGCTGTATACAAAAATCCGCTTTACCCCAAAGGTCTTAATAACGTAACAGTTGCGCAGGACATTGAATTGCATGGAGACAAGGATGAGAGCCGGTTTAAGGCACTTACAATGGAGATTACAAAGGATGGTGCCAATCAGCTTGTCGGCAAATACAAAATAGCGCTTACCTGATCAACAAGTAGTCCCAACTATAAAAAAGCCGGTAAGGACCAAAACCCTGCCGGCTTACATGTACTGTTTCACAAGAAGAATATTGGCTACTGCATTAATGCAGGGCCGGCAGCGATGATTTCGCTGTCAACACCACTTGCATATTTTTCAAAGTTTTTAGTAAACTGAGCGGCAAGTTTGTTTGCCATAACGGAGGAGGCTTGCCGTTCTTTCCAGGTATTTACAGGATCGAGTATTTCAGATGGAACGCCCGGGCAGCTTAATGGCATGAGCATTCCGAAAACAGGATGAGGGCGATAAGCTACATCGTCCAGTGAACCGTCGAGAGCAGCAGTGACCATTTTTCTTGTCAAAGCCAGGTCAATGCGTTTTCCCGTGCCGTAAGGGCCACCTGTCCAACCTGTATTGATCATCCAGACTTTTACTTTGTGATGTTTCAGTTTCTCGCCCAACATAGCCGCATATTTACCGGGATGTAACGGCAGGAATGGCGCACCAAAGCACGCACTAAAAGTGGATGAAGGTTCTTTTACGCCTGTTTCAGTACCAGCTACCTTGGCGGTATATCCTGAGATAAACTGATACATGGCCTGTGGTGCAGTTAACCGGGAAACAGGTGGCAGAACGCCATATGCGTCACATGTAAGGAAGAATACATTTTGCGGTATGCTTCCCACAGACGGATGCACTGCGTTGGTAATATAATGGATAGGATAGGAAACGCGTGTATTTTCTGTGATTGAACTGTTGGTAAAATCAATCTGGTTGCTGCCCTCAGCAAATCTTGTATTTTCAACAAGAGCACCATGTTTTATAGCATTGAAAATATCAGGTTCTTTATCACAGCTCAGGTTAATGCATTTTGCATAACAACCGCCTTCAAAATTGAATACGCCATCATTGCTCCAGCCGTGCTCATCATCTCCAATTAATTTTCGAGACGGGTCGGCACTTAACGTTGTTTTTCCTGTGCCGCTTAATCCGAAGAACAAAGCCACATCGCCCCGCTTGCCTGTGTTTGCAGAACAGTGCATGCTTAGTACATGTTTCTGTAAAGGCATCAGGAAATTCAGCACACTGAATATGCCTTTTTTTATCTCACCTGTATAGCCCGTGCCTGCTATAAGAATTGTTTTATGCGTAAAAGATATTACCGCGGCATTGGAATTTTTGATGCCGCACTCCTCAGCATTTAGCTGTAGGTCCGGAGCGCATAGAACATGCCATTCCGGAACAAAGCTGTCCAGTTCTTCTTCACCGGGACGAAGGAACATGTTATAAGCAAAAAGGTTCATCCACGGATTTTCAGTGACTACCCTTATGTTTAATCTGTATTCCGGAGATGCACATGCGTAGCAATCACGGATCCATATGTCGGGCCGCATATCAAGATGGTCCTTCATCTTTTTGTGAATAATGTGGAAATATTTTTCCTCCAGTGGTTGGTTAAAGTCATTCCAGTCAACACTGCCTTTTGTTATATCGTCGTAAATAATAAACTTGTCTTTCGGACATCTACCTGTAAACTTACCTGTTTCAATAACAAGCGCACCGGTATCATTTAATTGCCCTTCGTGCAGGGCCAGCGTTTCTTGTATAAGGTCGGACGGTGTTTCCTGGTAGTGTACGTCATTTAGCAAATACAATCCGGTAGAAGCGAAATGCTGTAGGTCTGTGGCAGAAGCAATAGAAAACATAGACAGCAAATTGATTTGTTAACTACAAAGCTAACAATCGTATGTTAGTAAAAAACTACTGTGTTTGTAATACATATTGAACAAAAACAATTTTTTTCGAAAACGAACAGGAAACTTTCTAAACAACCGGCGCAAAAACTGAACAATTGCAGGCAAGAAGCGGCAAACATTAAACAAGAAAAAAAAGTTTGAAAATGAAGCTTTTTTGCGCACACGTTTACATAAAGTACATGACGGCTGGGCTGTTACAATTCTGTAGCTTCCATAAAAAACTAACATGCAGCTAACTAACAGACAGGCATTAACGCTGGACGAATTCACTATTCAACAGCTTCGCAATTTCCCGAATGCAACGGGAGAGCTAAGCACATTA
Organism: Danxiaibacter flavus; assembly: GCF_041060425.1. NCBI lineage: Bacteria > Pseudomonadati > Bacteroidota > Chitinophagia > Chitinophagales > Chitinophagaceae > Danxiaibacter > Danxiaibacter flavus. Next base: position 346,249 of record NZ_JAULBC010000002.1, on the reverse strand, counting down.
CTGAGAGAGATCGGGCTGGCTGCCAAGCGCATAAACGTTGAAGTAAATAAGGCAGGACTGGTTGATATTCTGGGTTCAATAGGAGCCGTGAATGTGCAGGGCGAAGATGTAAAGAAGCTGGATGAGTTTGCCAACAATGAATTTATAAAAGTTTTGCAGCATGGCATTAGCTGCGCAGGAATTGCCAGTGAAGAATGTGATGACATACAAATATTTGATGATGAAGTAAGTTGTAACAGCAAATATGTCGTACTATTTGATCCGCTGGATGGCAGCAGCAATATTGATGTAAATGTATCTATCGGCACTGTATTCAGCATTTACAGACGCACGAGTGAAATAGGCAGCCCATGCACACTGAACGATTTTCTTCAGCCAGGTGTTAAACAGATTGCTGCCGGGTATATTATCTATGGATCTTCAACCATGTTGGTTTATGCTACGCGAAGAGGTGTAAATGGTTTTACACTGGATCCCTCTATTGGTGAGTTTTGCTTTAGTCATCCTGATATCAAGTGCCCGACCAACGGCAATGTGTACTCCGTTAATCACGGGTATTTTTTCAATTATGAAGAAGGTGTAAAAAAATATATTGATCAATGCCAGCACAAGGCAGGAGAACAGGGTGGCCCATATTCTAATCGCTATATAGGAAGCATGGTGGCCGATGTGCATCGCAACCTGATAAAAGGAGGTATATTTTTATATCCCGCGTCTAAACAACAACCTAACGGCAAATTGAGATTGTTGTATGAATGCAACCCACTGGCTTTTATTGTTGAAGTTGCCGGAGGTCAGGCAACTGACGGGAAACAACGAATACTGGATAAACAACCCATTGCCTTGCACGAAAGAACTCCATTCTTTATTGGAAGTAAAGACATGATGGAGGAGCTGGAAAAATGCTTGATTTAATTGACAATTGAAAATGGAGAATTGACAATGGGCAAATTGGTGAATGTGCAAATTTGCGAATGTGCAGATGATGAGAAGTTTCGCCGCGCCGCTGCTTCTCTGCGCTCATTGTGCGAAATTGCGGTCGCCAAATCCAAATATTGAAATGAAAATGAGTTAAGTAATCAATCTTAGCGTCGCTGCTCCTTTGCGTCTTTGCGTGAAACAACAAACAATAAAAAACTGCGTGAAAGTTTGGCCGTTGCATCGCTGCTTCTCTGCGCTCATTGTGCGAAACTGCGGTCGCCAAATATTGAAATGAAAATGAGTTAAGTAATCAATCCTTTGCGTCTTTGCTCCTTTGCGTCTTTGCGTGAAACAACAAACAATAAAAAACTGCGTGAAAGTCTGGCCGTTGCGTCGCTGCTCCTTTGCGATCTTTGCGTGAAAATCTAGCCCTCGCGTCGCCGCTTCTTTGCACTCTTTGCGTGAAACTACCGTCGCTAAATATTGAAAAGAAAATGAGTTAAATAATCAATCCTTAGCGTCGCTGCTCCTTTGCGTCTTTGCGTGAAACACAAACAATAAAAAACTGCGTGAAGGTCTGGCCGTTGCGTCGCTGCTTCTTTGCGGCCGCTGCGTGAAACCAGGGTCGCCAAATATTGAAATGAAAATGAGTTAAGTAATCAATCCTTTGCGTCTTTACTCCTTTGCGGTCTTTGCGTGAAACCCTCGCCGTCTTCCTGCCCGCCGGGTGAAACCCGCCCCGCTTTAGAAATACGGATAGCGCTTTCTGATGAGAAGGATGGACCTTTCAATTAGTTCATCGTCTATATTGGTGGAAAAGTTGGAAAAGCTGAATCGCGCCACGACGTTTTTCGCGTTTTCTACAAAAATAAAATTGCCGCCTATGAATATTTTATAGTCTCCAAACTGTTCTGGTGATGGATATTGCACAAAAGTTCTCGTAGTCTTAATTTCCTCAAAATTGCTGATGAAGCACAGGTTATCCATGAAATGAAAGTATTTTTCGCACACTAAGCAAAAACCTGACCAAAGTTTTTTTGGAACCACGGAGGCAGGACGACACAAAGAGTTCACAACGCTTTTTTACTTATAATCAAATTGCATTTTGTTTTTTTTCAGACATTTCAGCGAAGTAAAACATAACGCCTATGTGTCTTTTTGTCGCCGTGCCTCCGTGGTTCAATCTACTTCGCGAGGAGCCGCAGCCTTTTCCGGTTGCCTGCTATCCATAACACATCCTTTTCATGCAAAACCAATGTAGACGAAGGATTTAGAATGCGGTTACCATCGCGCTCTATCCCCACCACCAAGCCTTTCGTCCGTTCGCGAATAGCAGAATCTTTAATTGTTTTGCCCACAAATTCCGAGTCCTTTTTTACTTCCATTTGCTGAAGCAGAATATCATCTTCTGTTGAAACATGCACAGGCGTTTGTTTGGAATGTTCCTGCAAATAGTTTCTGAATGTTTCCAGTTGTTCATCAGTCCCTATTACGTGCAATATGTCAGAAGGATAAAGTCTTTCATCTCGTTGAGGCAACATTATTGTAAAATTGCCCCTTTTGATGAGAACGATATTGATACCCATTTTTTCGCGCAGTTGCAGTTCATTCAGCGTAGTACCGATTTGTGTAAAATCAGGACTCAGTGTAAAGCTTGCCATGTGTGCATCCCAGGGCGCAAGATGGGAACCCGATTCTTTCTCCTGCATTTTTTCTTTCTCATTAAAATTGCTGATAAAACGCTGTTCAATTTTGTCGTATACCAGTTGTAGTTTCTTGTAATTAAAACCAATAACAATTGCTACCAGAATGAACGCACCAAATGCAACATAAGAGGAGAGAAGGTTATTCAGGATCATCCCCACAAAAAACATTGCAATCAATATACGGATCAGCTGGAGAACCTGCAGAGGTGTTTTATACTTCGCGTTCGATAATAGTTTTATTGTTTTTTCCGGCTGTATTTTTCTTATTGCAAGTGCCCATATGAATGGCGACGAAATAAGGATCGTAACAACGGTTATGATCAGTGGGATCCAGTTGCCGTTTTTACCTGAAGCAAACATGGGCGAAATATATCTCGATGCAATAAGAGAAACCCCGGTTAGAATAACGGAACAAACAATGACCTGTACGACAGTTGCGCGAACGACTACCCGCCAATCACTCACTGATCTGATAGAGTCTGTTGCACTGCTATAGCCCGCGAGTTTGTTGATGAGTTTGGGTGGCAATTTTTTCTCCAGCCAGTTATACACCGGAGTTGAAGCCTTGATAAAGTAAGGCGTTGTAAATGTTGTTATAGCGGATACGGCAACCACAATGGGATAAAGAAAATCGCTGGTCACTTTAAGCGTAACACCGAGCGTTGCAATAATGAAAGAGAACTCACCAATCTGCGCAAGGCTCATACCGGCTTGTACTGACTGTTTCAAAGGCTGCCCGGATATCAATGCGCCAAGCATTGTGCCGAATGTTTTACCTATGATAGTGATAAGTGTAACAATAAGAATCGGCCAGATATAATCCAGCAAAGTTGAAGGATTGATGAGCATACCTACGGAAACAAAGAATACTGCCCCAAAAAGGTCTTTAACAGGTGCTACCAAATGTTCTATCTTTTCACCCTGTCTTGTTTCAGCCAGGATTGAGCCCATTATGAATGCACCCAGCGCCGGCGAAAAACCTGCTTTGCCGGCAAGAAAAACCATTACAAAACACAAGCCGAGGGACACGATGAGCATGGTTTCATCATTCATCAAAACTTTTGCTTTCTTTAAAAAAGTGGGAATAAAAAATATGCCCGAGACAAACCACAGAATTAAAAAGAACAGCAATTTAGAAATAGAAAGCAGCATGTCCCAGCCCGCAAATTCCCTGCTCACGGCAATGGTTGACAGCAATACCATCAACACAATGGCAACAAGATCTTCAATGATCAGCGCGCCAAATACAACACCTGCAAATTTTTTGTTTTTTACATTCAATTCATCAAATGCACGAAGTATGATCGTTGTTGAAGACATAGAAAGAATAGCTCCCAGGAAAATACTATCCATTTGAGACCAGTGCATCAGTTGACCTGTCAGATAGCCGAGGGCGATCATGCAAATGATCTGCACCAGGGCCGTGATAGACGAGGAGCCGCCTACTTTTATGAGCTTCTTAAAACTAAATTCAAGTCCGAGGCTGAACAAAAGGATGATGACGCCAATCTCTGCCCATACTTCAATGTTCTCATGATCCGTAATGCTGGGGAATAATTTGAAGTTAGGGCTTACCAGTAATCCCGCAATGATATATCCCAATACCAGCGGTTGTTTTAATTTTTTAAAAAGAAGTGTAACTACAGCCGCGACTGCCAGTATCAAACCAAGATCAATAATTAGTTGTGGTATATGAATCATATTTTTTTGCCGGATTGAATAATTATAAAATAAAACTTCTGCAGCCGTAGCACAATATTGAACAAGCTTTACGAACTGTTTGTTGTGCACGACAGTATAAATGTAGTCACCGATGTATAGAAATACAAGGCATGTTTACACCGCTGCAGCAACAAATCACCGATGTTATTTACGCTAAAAAATTACCAGAAAAAATGATTGGGAAATAGTAGAATCGTACTTAACTGAACAAGTGAAAATGTTTTATGCAGCGGTAATGCAGGTGCTTTTATATTCTCCTTGTTTCGGTTATCAGTGTGCGTTGTATGCAGAAAAGAAACCGGATTGTTTGGATTGTGGTAATTAACAAAATTGTCCGTCTCAAAAATATTTTGCAACAGCAGGTGTTTGCCGGATGATGCCTTGTACCCCTGACTCTTTACATGAACATTTTTTTGTACAGAAAAAGTTGCACCCGCAATGTTGGTGGTTTCCGGGAGAGAAACCTTTTCTGCTTCGCCATTTTTTATTTTTACTGCATTGGCCGGGTGTAAAAAAATAAGGAAAAAAGCAACTAAACTGTATGTGATCCACTGAAGACGCATTGTTCCAAAGTTAGGCTTTTCAAGGTTTTTATTCGTTGTCATTAAAAAACTAACTAACATGCTTTTGAAAATTCCTCTGATATTTTAACAAACGCATTTTATTCCGGAAAGTGATGTTGTTCTGTATGCAATGCCAAACACCGTTATGTTACGTTATGTAAAATGAAATTATGCATGGCCTGGATTCACGATCCGCAAAACGATTTAACATATCACCATTATCCGTTTATTCGTTTGAGTATTGATGTGTGATAAGTTGTGCATAAATCGCCTTTGAAAGTTTACTTAATTGAGAATATATTTGGGGAATATATCCGGGCAATATCCTTAAATTTATAACCATTTTAAGGCTGGGCCCCGAGTAGATTATCAGCTTTAATTTAGTTTTACAACTTATGACAATACCTAATGAAAAGCCGGACAATGGCAATTCCGTGTTAATAAGCGGTGAGCTTTACTATTTAATGAATGTATTGTGGCTGGTTGATGAAGAAGAAATTCTTCCTGTCCTTGAACCTTCACCAGGTGAAAAAACCTATAACTGATCAACCTGACTGTTCATTTATTTAGTGGATTAATCTCCATCCTGCTTAATAAATTTAAATTCTTCCGTTCTGTTGGCAAGAGATTCAATTGCCTTATAAATATAACGGCACACCAGTTCCGCGCCTTCTTTATTAATTAATGGTGCATCATCTTCAGGCGTGTGATATTGCGGATGTCCTCCGGTATGCATGCCAACAGCAGAAATACCTTTTCTGTAAAATGAAACGTGATCGGATCCTCCTACACCGCCGGCATGTACTACAGGATTTAACCCGCTGCCTTCGCCCAACTGTTTCATTAATGCAACTCCTCCGGGAAAAGTTCCCGCACCACCCATGTAAAGTTGTTGCTCTGCATTTAATCGTCCAACCATATCCATGTTGATCATTACTTTGATGGCAGATTGATCAACGGGCAGGTGATTAACAAAATAAGAAGAACCCAGCAGACCTTCTTCCTCTGCACTAAAGCTTACGATTAAAACACTACGCTTCAAAAGAGATTTGTTATTAGCAAGTTCCCTGGCTATTTGAAGCAGTGCAGAAGTGCCTGATGCATTATCGTCCGCTCCGTTATGGATTGCAACTGTATCAGGTTTTAAAGATCCTGTACCGTAGCCACCCCAGCCAAGATGATCGTAATGCGCACCTAGTACAATGTATTCGTTTTTAAGCTGATCATCACTCCCTTCAATAATGCCCACTATGTTGTTCGCTGTAACTTTTTTAGGTTGAATGTCAACAAACGCGGTAATGTGTACCGATGATGTTTTACCTGAATTTTCATTTTTGTTTGCTCGACTACTGGAAAAATAATTGCTCCAATTGTCCTCCCATACTCTTCTTTTAAGATGAAAAACAGGAATGCCAAGCGTTGCTTTCTGGCCCGGCCTTAATCGTACCAATACATCTTTTACATCCAGTGTATCCGGAGTAATAAATATTACTGCAGCAGCTCCATGGTCTCCTGCCTGCCTGGCAATGTCGTAGTCGTTGTTTGTTTTTGACCTCCAAACCGCCACACATTTATGTTGTATATCGGTCGCATTTAACGCTTCAACATTATTTCCTATCCATATTACAGGAGCATCAATTTTTCCATTGCCAGAGAAAGAAAAAAGGCTATAGTCTTTGCTGAACGTAAGATTGCCTGCGCCCTGCAGATTAATAAAATTATTTTTAGCCGGTTCTAATTTTACTACAACATCAAATGGCTGATAATAACTGTTGAACGCTTTCTTCAATCCATCGTCTTTGAACTGGCGGGCTATATATTTTGCTGCCATTTTATTACCCTTTGTTCCCGGGAACCTGCCCTGCAATTTATCCGATGCGAGGTAGGATACATCATTCAAAAATTTTTCTCCTTTAATTCCATCCTGGGCAAGTGTGGTCAGAGCACTTGCTGCAGCCAGGCTCACAAACAAAATTTTTTTCATCAGGGATAATCTTTTATCGCAGGTTATATCATCGTTTCAACGTGCGCAAAAGTAGGGGGAAATATTTTATTGCGGCTGCCATGCACAGTTAACAACTTATAGAGGAAGCATTTGGCGAAAAACGATTTCACGGTTTAGTTAATAGTTTCCAGTAAACATAAGTGTATAGTGATCATCATGCTGCATATGTTTACGTGCAGGTAAGCAATATTGTTTTTTTGCACTGCCGGGTACATATTGCATAGTAAAATGCGAGGCTTAGTTTTTATAAAACACGCACATTAATTATCTGAAGTTCATAGTAAACCAGAGCGCCCAGCCAACAATATCCTTTTTTCCGGCCGGCACAATTCAAACATTATTAATTAACAGGGAATAAAAACGAGCTTAGACTGACTATGTCAGCTTCTCAATTCTACGTACGCTATCTCCATAGCATCGATCGTAGTTTTTATGTAACGGCGCAGGATTATATCTGCATGTTGGTGCGGTTCGTCAGGTTCATACCAGTTTCCTTCTTTGGTTTTATAAAGGCTGAACAACGGTTCATCCGAGATGGCCAGGCTATTTTTTCGTGTTATGCAGTATTCAGTTAGCATGGCGGATAAATTCCCTAAAAAATTATGAACACCTGTCTGCCGCTTTTCAAAATAGTACACTTCATCCGCATTTAACACGATCTTATTTTGTTCAGTTCTCATGCAGGTAAAAATTACGCTAACAATAATACAAATTACATTATTGAAAACCGCGAATAGTTATGCACATTAAAGATGTTTTCAATGTATATAAATATCCGTCTGTGGCAATATTGTTACTGGCCGGAAGACCGGAAAAAGGAAAGGTCTGCCGCATTTTTCCCGTCTTTTAAAGCTGCTTCTCCGTCGCATGCGTCCAGACTTGTATCTTTGATACCGGTATTCACTGTAACCGCAAAAAAGCACCATCATTTACAACAGTTGCGTACCATTTATGCATGAGTAAACGGAGCAACTTTCAAATTATTTTTGTTTTAGGTTGGTTATCTGCTATAGGGCCTTTTTCCATCGATATGTATTTGCCGGGTTTCCCTGCGATTGCCAAAGATCTCAATACTGATATTGCACACATCTCACTTTCATTATCAAGTTTTTTCATAGGTATTTCAGTCGGACAAATCATTTATGGTCCGTTGGTCGATCGTTTTGGGCGCAAAAAACCTATGTACGCCGGTCTGTTGCTATATGTGCTGACTTCCATCGGCTGTACTTTTGGAAATTCGGCTGATGCACTCATGGTGCTGCGATTTTTGCAGGCGTTAGGTGCCTGTGTTGGCATGGTGGCTTCGCGTGCAATGGTGCGCGACCTTTTTTCTGTAACAGAAACAGCAAAAGTATTTTCGTTGCTCATGTTAATTGTCGGCGTATCGCCTATCATTGCGCCAACGTTGGGTGGTTATGTTACAGCGGTTTTAGGGTGGCGCTATGTGTTTGTTGTACTTACATTAATTGCCATTTGTATTTTACTGGGAGTGTATTTCTTTTTACCGGAAAGCCGGCAGCCAGATCCGCATTATTCACTTAAGCCGAGAGTTATCTTGGGTAATTTCCGGGATGTTATAAGAGATTCTCAGTTTGTTACCTACGCATTTACCGGGGCTTTGGCAACGGCAGGGTTGTACGCATATATAGCCGGTTCTCCTGCTGTTTTTATGAAAATATACAACGTTACGGAAAAGCAGTACGGTTGGATATTTGCGCTGATTGCACTAGGCCTTATTATTTCCAGTCAGCTAAACAGTGTGTTGCTGCGAAATTTTAAAAGCGAGCAGATCATTCGCATCGCGTTACTTGCCCAATCATCAACAGGCATTTTGTTGTTTGCAGGCACAATTGCCGGCGTATGGGATCTGTTCAGCACCATTTTTCTCATTTTTGTTTTTCTCTGCTGCCAGGGATTTACTTTCCCCAATTCGTCAGCGCTTTCACTGGCACCATTCAGTCGCAACGCAGGCAGCGCTTCCGCATTAATGGGCGCCATACAAATGGGTGTGGGTACCCTTAGCTCTGCTTTGGTAAATGTGTTTGCTAACGGTACCGCATTGCCGATGACATGCATTATGGCATGTTGTGCAATAAGCAGTTTTTCCGTGCTGATGACGGGCAGAAGAATTATCCGCATTCGTGCGACGGCAGCTGTTGTAAATGAAGAAACGGGCGATATGATAAGTAAGTTGTAAGGTCTTACTTCATGCGCAGATCGTCAAAATCGCTATCACCATATTCCATGTGCTGTTTGGTGAAATCATGAATGTGTTGAAGACCGGTATCAGGCTTGTGTGATACTTCATATATAGTGTCAGTAAATGGTTTACTGCTGTCATCTATGTCCACAAATTGTTGAAGCCATTCTGCTATCTTTTTTTTTGGTAGCAATTGTTTGTTTGATTCGCCGCTGAATAATCCAACCTGTGAAATTATGTTTACAAGTTTGTTGAAGTCCTCAACAGATGCAACACTCACTTTGTCCATAACTGTAATCATAACAGTATTTTTTGCAATTACTAATTAGCTTTAACTCTTGTGCCAGGCGAAGAAACAGGTTGTGTTCACCTGTTTCCCGCTGGGCTTTTGTTTTACGCAAGGCAAACATATAGCAGCGATTTTTTATTGCATGATAATGTAAGAGAACAAATTATTAATTCATTCTTAGTTGGATGTTAATTGATGTTGCATGGTTTTGTGTATGTTCGTAAATATGCCCGATGATATATGAAGAAATTTATTGTACTTGTTTTATGCATGGTCTTAGTCTCCGTTGCATTTGCTCAAAAGAAGAAAATAATTCTGACTACATCTTATGGAAAGATAGAAATGGTGCTGTACGACAAAACACCAAAGCACCGTGATAATATGCTTAAGCTGGTAAGACAAAAATTTTATGACAGCATAATGTTTCATCGCATCATACCGGCGTTTGTAATACAAGGTGGTGATCCCAATTCTAAACATGCAAAGCCAGGTGCAATGTTAGGAGAGGGGGATGTAGGCTACAAGATTCCTGCAGAAATAAATGACGAATATTATCATCGTCGAGGTGCAGTCGGTATGGCAAGAGAAGACAATCCGGAAAAAGCTTCTTCCGGTTGCCAGTTCTATATTGTGGTTGGGAAAAAAATTACAGATGAAACCCTGGATAAATTAACAAAGAATAACGGACGTACATTTACGAAAGAGCAGCGGGATGTGTATAAAACCGAAGGCGGCACGCCACATCTTGACGGAAGATATACGGTGTTTGGTATGGTAATAAAAGGAATGGATGTTGTTGACACTATTTCCAAACTTCCACGTGATGCCAATGATCGTCCCAACCAGGACGTTGTTATGAAACGGGTTCGGATAAAGAAGAAGTTTTGGATCTTTTGAGGAAGCCCAAAGCTTAAAGCCCAAAGCCTAAAACCGGAGCATGTACCTGGATAGTGAATAATTCTCCTTTCAATATCTATCGAAGTAAAAACACTGAATATGAGCCAACTCAAAGCTTTAGGCTTTAAGCTTTAGGCTTTGAGCTTTCCTTAACTAAAAACTTTTGGCACATTTATACCTCCTTCGTAATTTTGCTAACAGTGTTATATTTTTTAAAAGCGTTAAAATGGGAGTAGCGGAAAGAAAACAAAGGCACAAGGAGCAGGTTAAAGCTGCTATTCTTGAAAAAGCCTGGCAAATAGCTACCACCGAAGGGTGGCAGACGCTCTCTATCCGTAAAATTGCGGATGCTATTGAATACAGTATTCCTGTAATATATACGCATTTTGAAAATAAAGAAGCCATTTTGTTTGAATTTACACGCAAAGGGTTCAGCATTTTATCAGAGAGGTTAAAAGAAGCGAAAGAAAGCCGCCAGGAATCCTGTCAGCAATTGGATGCCATCGCAAAAGCATATTTTAAATTCGCCTTTGGCAACAAGGAATATTACCAGTTAATGTTTGGATTGGGGATGCCGCCTTGCGAAACTGTAAGTCGTGTAGCGGAAATGAAAGAATTTTCGGATGTAATTATTTCTGTTATTCAATCCGCAATACAAGGCAGTAAAAACCCGGATGCAGATGCTTTTCTGAAATTCCATGCATATTGGTCCATTCTTCATGGCCAGGTTTCTTTGCAGATGATGAACAATAACGGAAACGTTTCCAATGATCTTAAAGAAAAGATCCTGGAAGATTCAATAGCTGGTTTTATAAAAGCGCTAGTGAGCTAATTTTTTTTCATAAAAAAATAACACTGTTATAAATAATAGCATTGATATTTCAATCCTGGACCTCAAAAGTCGAACGTTTTAATTTTAAATAACAGTTATGGAAACAACAAAATGGGTAGTAGACCCAATGCACTCAGAGGTTCATTTTAAAGTAAAACACCTTGTTATCTCTACAGTTACAGGCGCGTTCAACACATTTGGTGGCGAAGCGACAGCAAACGGAGATGATTTTGAAAATGCAAAAGTTGCATTTACGTTGGATGTAAACAGCATTAATACAAACCAGGAGGCACGTGATAACCACTTAAGATCCGCGGAATTTTTTGATGCCGGACAATTTCCCACTATATCTTTTGAATCAACTTCTTTTAAAAAGGCAAAGGGCGACATTTACGCAGTAACCGGTAACCTTACAATGAAGGGCATTACTAAAGAAGTAACAATCGACGCAGAATACGGTGGCGCAGCAAAAGATGCCTGGGGTAATACCAAGCTTGGTTTTGAAGTTACCGGCAAAATAAACCGCAAAGAATTCGGCCTTACATACAATGCGCTTACAGAAACCGGTGGTCTTGCTTTAGGTGAAGACATCAAACTGATCGCCAATATTCAGCTGGCAAAATCCGCATAAGCTCACTAAGGAATAGAACCTTTTTATATTACCAAACAAAACAGTACAGAACATTTATGAAAAAAATTAGCGCACTCTTTATTGCTGTAACTATTGCTGTTGCAAGCTTCGGACAAACAACCTGGAAAGCTGACAAAGCCCACACACAAGTTAAATTTGATATCACTCACCTGGGCGTATCAACTGTTTCAGGAGCATTCACTGATTTTGATGCATCCATCGTTGCTACAAAAGCAGATTTCAGTGATGCGGTTTTCACACTTACTGCCAAAGCTACTTCTATTAATACCGGCGTTCAGCAAAGAGACGAACATCTGAGATCTGCAGATTTCTTTGATGTAGCCAAATATCCTGAGCTTTCTTTCAAAAGCACATCTCTTGCAAAAAACGGCAATAACAAGTATAAAGTGTCTGGTAACCTGACTATACATGGTGTTACTAAACCTGTAACGCTGGACCTGTGGTACCGCGGTACTATTACCAATCCGATGAGCCAAAAGCCTGATGCCGGTTTCCGTGTAACAGGTTCTGTAAAGCGTTCTGACTTTGGTATCGGTGGTAAATTTCCTGAAGCTATGTTGAGTGAGGAAGTGATTATTGTTGCTGACGGAGAATTCGGAAGCTAATTGAAACTTATTATTGTTGCCGGTTTACATTCAGAATATGAAAACCGGCAGCTTTTAAAAATACAATTATGAATGTAGAGATCTGGAGCGATATTATGTGCCCGTTTTGCTATATCGGCAAACGCAAATTTGAGGCGGCACTTAAGCAGTTTGATCATAAAGAAGACATAAAAGTAACCTGGCGAAGCTTTCAGCTGAATCCTGAGTTGAATGCAAAACCTGGTACACATATCGATCAATACCTCGCAGAACATAAAGGCTGGACAGTTGAGTATGCCAGGAAGGTTAATCAGCAGGTGACAGATATGGCCAAACAGGCTGGTCTTGAATATGATTTTGACAAAGCTGTGGTTGCCAATACTGCATTAGCTCACCAGTTAATTCATATTGCTGATAAGAAAGGTCTCGGTGATGCTGCGAAAGAGACTTTGCTGAAAGCTTACTTTACAGACGGAGAGAATGTTGGTGATGTTGAGACGCTTGTAGCAATTGGCGTAAAACTTGGATTGCAGCAGGACGAAGTAAGAGAAGCATTGGAAACAGGCAGGTATGAAGATGAGGTTTTTGCCGACCAGCAAAGAGCTGCAGAAATAGGTGTACGTGGCGTTCCTTTTTTTGTTTTTGATGAGAAATACGCAGTCTCAGGGGCACAACCTTCGGAAGTTTTTCTTGGTGCATTACAGCAAAGCTGGACAGAGGCTCAGGCCGCACCGGGGGATGAAGGCGGATTTTGTACAGTGGATGGGAAATGCAATTAGAGATTTGAGATTTGAAATTATTGCCGTTGGAATACCAGCGGCTTTTTTATTGATTTGAGATTTACGGTTTGAAATTAATGTGTTGAGGGTGCCATCGGCTTTTTTACTTCAATTAATATTCATTACGGATTTCACATTTAAACAGGTTAAAACAAAATGGTGAGTCTGAACTTGAGAATCTCAAATTATAAATTTCAAAATCTCAAATTATAAATTTCAAATCCCAAATCATACTGTTTAAACAATAAGGCCACTGTAAAAACAGCGGCCGGATATACCCTCAAAGGTACGCTAATATAAAGATTGTGTTGTAAGTATAAGTATTTGTGTTAAAGATCATATTATCTGGCTCCCATGACAGAACGCACATTTATGCAGCTTTTCCAGTTTTCGGGACAATAATTGGGACCCGGATTAATTGTTTCTAATTTAAGAAATTATATAAGCATTAAAAACGGAAAGCTTATATAATTGTTTATTGAATGTAGCTTGTTTTTTTGATTTTTAAAAGCAGAAAATACTGGTAGTGCTTCATCACCCTGCTCAGATTGCGGCCGTATTTTCTTTTTTCGCTTATGCCCATAAAAGATAATGAAAAAAACGAGGTAACAAAAGTTTAGTATAACTTACTCGTTGGCCGTTTCTTTTTGAATGACATCGTGCTGTTTGGAATTAATGATTAGTTAATCATATTTACTGCCAATAAAGGAGTTGAAGAAGATATTTTTGTTTCATGTTAATTGAATTTTAATTGAGAGGCCGGGAGAATGTGTGTTTTTTTGTTTAGTATTATTGAACCAGTGGAATTTTGAATTGGAGCAGTTTAGAGAATTTAAAAATTAAGCGCTATGACCAAAGACCCGGTATTAATTCAGCAGAAAGTTGACGAATTGTTCAGTCTTTACGATAAATATGGTGATGAAGATTATGGAGAAGGAGTAACCCAGTTGATGCATATGATTCAGTGTGCCAAACTCGCATTAAGTGAGCAGGCAGATAATGATATGGTGCTGGCAGCTTTTTTCCACGACATCGGGCATTTTCTGGAGCATGCAGAAGATATGGGCGGTTACGGACGAAAAGATCACGACAAGCTGGGACGCGACTATTTGCTGGAACATGGTTTTTCGGATAAGATAGCTGACCTGGTGGCCAGTCATGTAGAAACAAAACGTTACCTGACTTATGCAGAAGATGGCTACTATGATAAACTTTCTGATGCAAGCAAGATGACATTGAAATACCAGGGTGGACCAATGACGGAAGATGAGGCGGCTGCGTATGCAAAAGATCCTTTGCTTGAAAGTTATATTAAAATTCGCCATTGGGATGATCTGGGAAAAGATACAGAAACGCCCGTTGATCCTAAAGACGTGGAGATGATGAAACATCTTACGTTCGAATATTTAATGAGCCGGGCATAAAGCCTGGCCCGTTGCATTAAACTTTCTTTTTAGGAGGAACTATTTGTTCCTTTTCCTGAACAGAAGCTTTGCCGGTTTCAACCTCGACCTGTTTCATGGTCACCGCATAAGAATTAGGTAAAATTTCCGATCCGTACTTAATGGCGTATGCCTTTGTAAACTCCGCTCCGAAATACAGTATTACTGAAGAGTAATAAACCCACAGCAGCAATATCACCAGTGAACCCGCAGTGCCATAGGTGCTGCCAACGTGGCTACGCGAGATATAGAATGAAATAAGAAATTTACCCAGCAGAAAGAGCAGGGACGTCACAAAAGCGCCTGCTGTTACATCTTTCCATTTAATCCGCGCATCCGGAAGAACCTTGAAAATCACGCCGAAGATCATCATACTCGTGAATAGTGTCATTCCCAGGTTGAAAATGTAGAACACCACGATTGTTACATCGGGATAAGCTGCTTGCAGCCGGTTATTCAGCGCTTCTATAACACCGGTAATTACAAGTGATACCAACAGCAAAAATCCCAGGCTGATGATCACAGAAAAAGATAAGAGTCTGTTCAGCAGCATTTTCAGCAACCCCTTCTTCGGCTTGGGTTTGATTCCCCAAATGATATTGATAGAATCCTGTATCTCGGCAAAAATAGAGGTGGCGCCAATCACAAGAGTGATTACGCCAATAATTGCAGCTATTTTGCTTTTGCCGCCAATAGCTGCATTTTCGATGATGTGTTGCAATTGAAGCGCGGTATCCTGGCCAATGAAATTCCTGAGTACACTATATACCTGTCCTTCTACGGCTTCTTTTTCAAGGAACAGGCCGCAAAATGAAATCAGCACAACCAGTAATGGTCCCATAGAGAAAACTGTGAAATAAGCCAGGGCACCGCTTAGCTTGGTTACCTTATCGTTAATAAAGCAACTAAAAGTATTCTTGATCACTTCCCATACTCCCTTTATCGTTATTCTTTTCATGCACAGTTTTTCCTGTTATAACACAAAAAGGCTACCATGCTTTTTGTATTTGCTGAAAGGGAATGAGGGTTGGGTTTGGCGGCTTTCAACGGAAATATGATGCAAAGAATGTGGATAAACTTCCCCTCTGACAAAAAAATCCGGTGCTTCGTAATGCTGGCGCAAGTACGAATTACGAAGTACGAAGTACGTTGTTGCGATCAGCGTTCTTTTTTGCAAGCTGGCAAATGTGCCTGATAGATGGAAGTGCGAATTACGAAGTACGCCGGTGTGATCACCGTACTTTTTTGCATGTCGGCAAATGTGCCTAATAGATGCAAGTACGAATTACGAAGTACGAAGTACGCCGGTGTGATCACCGTACTTTTTTTGCATGTCGGCAAATGTGCCTAATAGATGGAAGTACGAATTACGAAGTAGGAAGTACACCGGTGTGATCACCGTACTTTTTTTGCATGCCGGCTAATGTTACTAATAGGTGCAAGTACGAATTACGAAGTACGAAGTACGTTGGTGTGATCACCGTACTTTTTTTGCATGCTCACAAATGTGCCTAATAGGTGCAAGTACGAATTACGAAATACGAAGTACGTTGGTGTGATCAACGTTCTTTTCATTCATCCTCGTTGATAGTGCTGGATGGCGATTCATGGGATTTTTTTATAATAGCCAAAACTAAACCTGCCGAAAATATAGGTACTAATTAGTACTTCGCACTTTTTTCATTTTGGCAAATGTTCCTAATGGTGGTTCCTCAGAATTTTTTTGGTATTTCATAAAATGAACCTGCCAGTGATTAGGTACTTCGTAATTCGTACTTCGCACTTTTTTTCATTTTGGTAAATGTTGCTAATTCCGGTCCTTAGTATTTTTCAGGTGTTCCATAAAAATGAACCTGCCTGTGATCAGGTACTTCGTACTTCGTATTTCGTACTTAAATAGTCGTTCGTAATTCAAAAATGCTTATATTGTTGTATGCTTAGTAAGAGCACTATCACACTCCTGCGCATACCATTTTCTTTCTTTTTGATGCCAGTCTTTTTTTTCTCATTAAGCCAGGTTTCCGTTATAAACTATGGCAAAGCGGCTTTGGTATTTTTGATCCTGCATTTCATTATGTATCCAGCAAGTAATGGCTACAACAGTTATATGGACCGTGATGAAGCAAGCATCGGAATGCTGGAAAAACCTCCGGTGGCCACAAAAGAGTTGTTTTATGTAACGCTTGCAATGGATGTTATTTGCATCTTTCTCAGCTTCTTTGTCAATGTGGTTTTCGCAATTTGTATTATAGCCAATATCCTCGCATCAAGAGCATATAGTTACCGGGGAATAAGATTAAAAAAATATCCTGTCACAGGATTTCTTACAGTTATTTTATTTCAGGGAGCGGTTACCTTTTTTATGGTGCATAAAGGCTCCTCCGTATATGATGTGCCTGTACCATGGATGGGCATGCTGGTCAGTTCTTTGCTGTTCGGGGGATTTTACCCGTTAACACAGGTATACCAGCATGAACAGGATTATCAGGACGGCGTAAGAACCATTAGTTATATGCTCGGTGTAAGAGGTACGTTTGTTTTCAGCGGTATAATGTACATCCTGGCTGATTTTTTGTTGCTGGTGTACTTTAACGGGCAACAGAAAAATTATCAATTCTGGTTAATGCAATTGTTTTTTTTGCCTATAGTCATATACTTTGTTTCATGGTGGAGAAAGGTGTTGACAGACCGGTCAAATGCCAGTTTTTACTATGCCATGCGAATGAATATGGTAGCAGCAACAAGCGTTAATTGTGCATTTATATTGTTATTCCTGCTCAATCATGTGCTAAAATAATGTTGCAAGCCAACAACCTTATTCCTGATTAATTCGTTTATACAATAAATAACACCCTTTGAGTAAAATCATTTCCATAGGAACGGCGTTACCCGCATTCCGTCATCGTCAGCAGGATATCCTCCAGTTTATGCTGGATGCGTATCAGCCGGAAGGCGACGACAGACGAAAAATTACTTTGCTTTATGAACGATGTGGAATAGAAGCCCGTTATTCCGTTATGCCCGATTACTCCGTCAGTCTGCATGAGCGTTTATTCTATCCCCGCACAATGGATATGGAGCCGTTCCCCTCGCTGGAAAAGAGAATGGAATGGTATTCTATGCATGCACCTGCATTAAGTGTGGAGGCTATACGTCAATGCATGGATGGTTATATAGATAAAGGTGAACTTACCTGGCTTATAACAGTAAGTTGTACGGGTATGTCTGCACCGGGGCTGGATATTAACATTATGCAGCAGTTGCAGTTATCATCCGCCATTCAGCGCAGTTCGGTAAACTTTATGGGGTGTTATGCAGCCGTTCACGCACTGAAACTGGCCGATGCCATTTGCAGGTCCGATGAAAATGCAAAAGTACTGATCGTCTGCACGGAGCTTTGCACGCTTCATTTTCAAAAAGGAAACGAAATGGATAATATTGCTTCGAGTCTTCTGTTTGGGGATGGTGCTGCTGCGGTGCTGGTAACCGGCGACAATTGCTCTGCGGATGGATTGTTTATTAAAGGATTTCATTCAGAAGTTGCCCTGCAGGGACAGCAGGATATGGCATGGCATCTTTCGGGTCAGGGTTTTTTAATGCGGTTAAGTGCTTACATTCCTCAATTAATAAGAGATGGAATCAGTCCCCTGTTAAAGAATGCACTTGAAACAACCGGTCTTAAGAAAGATGATATAACAAAATGGGCAATTCATCCCGGCGGAAAAAAAATACTGGAAACGATACAAAAAGAACTCTGTTTGCAGAAGGGCGATCTGACGCCCTCATTTAACGTATTGAATGATTATGGTAATATGTCTTCCCCAACCATCCTATTCGTACTAAAAGAAATAATGGCTCAGTTGAATGGGAAGAGCGAAAGAATATTTGCTGCAGCTTTCGGCCCGGGTTTAACGATGGAAACCTTAATACTTGAGCAATGAGCAAATTTGCCCAAAGGTCTGGCCAGACAGAATTGATTGATGAGCCTGGAATTCCATTTAGTGACTGGGCGGTTTGCCTCCGGGAACTGAATACAATTAACACCTGGCTCGGTGGACATGCAATCACTTTGGCCGGCGTAAAAAAGCTGTTGCATTTGAGCACAACGCCGGTACGTATTGCTGAAATTGGATGTGGCGGAGGGGACAATCTCCGGGCAATTCATAATTGGAACAACAGAAGCACTTATGCGATTAGCTATACGGGTATCGATCTTAATAAAGCGTGCGTTGAATTTGCTGAACAGCAATGTTCTGATCTACCCGGAAAAGTATTTATAAACAGTGATTACAGGCAGGTGAAATTTGAAAAAAATGAAAAGCCTTCCATAATCTTCAACTCATTATTTTGCCATCATTTTACCAATGAGCAGTTGATTGAAATGCTAGGATGGATGAAAAGCAACGCAACCATTGGTTTTTTTATTAATGACCTGCAACGGCATCCTGTTGCCTATTATTCCATAAAATGGCTTACGGCTTTGTTTTCCAGATCTTACCTGGTAAAACATGATGCGCCGGTTTCTGTCATTAGGGGTTTCTCCAGGCAGGAATGGAGGCAGTTGCTTAAGCTGGCTGGCATAAGCAATTATACCATTCAGTGGAGATGGGCTTTCCGGTATCTTATTACTGTCAGGGTATGAGTGCGCAAGAGCAATATGATGTGTCAATCATCGGTGGCGGGCTTGCCGGCCTCTCCGCTGCTATACTTTTGGCTAAATCCGGTTATAGTATTATTCTTTTTGAAAAAGAAACATATCCCTTCCATAAGGTTTGTGGCGAATACATCAGCCTTGAATGCTGGGAGTTTTTAACGGAGCTCGGATTGCCGTTGAGTGACTGGAATGTGCCGGTAATAGATGAGTTGTTCGTGTCTTCGCCAAATGGCCGGTATATTCAGCAAAAGCTTCCGCTTGGTGGTTTTGGAGTAAGCCGTTACAAAATTGATGATGAGTTGGCTAAAATTGCACGTGCTAACGGAGTTGTTATAATGGAAAATACAACTGTGCAGGATGTATGTTTTGAAAACGACAGGTTTTCTGTGTTATCAGATAAAATAAACGCAAAAACGCTTGTGTGTTGTTGTGCTTTTGGAAAGCGTGCCAACCTGGATGTTAAATGGAAAAGGGATTTTGTAAAAGAAAAGCCCAATGCGTTGAATAATTATATTGGTGTAAAGTATCATGCAAAACTGAATGCGCCCCGTAATGTAATAGCGCTGCACAATTTTTCAGATGGCTATTGCGGTATTTCTTCCATAGAAGAAGGAAAAGCCTGCATTTGTTACCTTACTTCTGCTCACAATTTACAGGCTAATGGAAAAAGTATCGGACACCTGGAAAAGCATATATTGATGCGAAATCCATTTTTGAAGGAAGTGTTTAACACTGCAGAAATATTGTATGATAAACCACTGAGTATTTCACAGGTAAGCTTTATGAAAAAAAATCGTGTAGAAAATCATATGCTGATGCTTGGCGACGCTGCAGGTCTTATAGCTCCCTTGTGTGGTAATGGAATGAGTATGGCGCTTAGGAGCAGTAAAATTGCTGCCGGCCTTATTATTGATTACCTGGAGGGAACTTTAAAGCGTGCAGAAATGGAGATATTATACGAGCAGCAGTGGCATAATACTTTTGAAAGCCGGCTCAGAGCGGGGAGGATCATTCAATCTTTATTTGGAAAAAAATGGCTAACCAATCTAACCATCCAAACACTCAGGCATTTTCCTTCTCTTACCCGGCGAATTATCCGCCAGACGCATGGTAAAGCATTTTAATCTTCAATAAGTCATTGTTGTAAATTAGTTTTGCTTAGTGGAGTGTTCGGAACTGATTCTACATCTTTTCTTTTTAGATTTTATCTTTCTTCATTCAAAAACAACTATATGCGCTACAAACTTTTTAAGGGCAATGAACGTGGAACAAAAGATATTGGCTGGTTACAGAGTAATTTTACATTCAGCTTTAGTACGTATTACAATCCGGAGCGTAACGGTTTCGGCTTGTTGAAAGTATTTAACGATGATTACATAAAAAAAGAGGGAGGATTTGGCCTGCATCCACATATGAATATGGAGATTATCAGTATTCTGCTGGCTGGTAGCATGAACCACAAGGATACTATGGGTTACAGTGATGTAGTTCATAAAGATTGGGTGCAGATAATGAGTGCAGGAACCGGTTTAAAGCACGAAGAATATAATGTTGGCGAAGATGATGTAAACTTTTTGCAGATTTGGATAGAACCAAAAATGCAGAACATTTCTCCACGTTATCAGCGCCGCTCATTTCCAAAAGAGCAACGAAAAAACAGACTGCAGACCGCGGTTAGTAATGAAGAAGGGCAGGAGCACTGCTGGATCAATCAGAATGCAAAGATCAGCCTTGGGTATTATGATGAGGGCAAGGAAATAATTTATAGTTTTAACCGCACGAATAAGTGCGTATTTGTATTTGTTATAGAAGGAAATATCAATGTTGAAAATGAAGTGATCGATAAACGGGACGCCATTGGTTTATGGGAAACCGCATCGGTGGCAATTACAACCAACCAGGAAAGTGAGTTCGTGATTATCGAAGGTCCGATCAATCACTAAAAATGAAGTTATTATTTGTGTACACTTAAATATCCACCAATGAAATATAGACTAGAGAAACCGGTTCACGGCAGTATTGGTACTGAAAAATATGCATGCAGTATCGAATGGAGAAATGGGAAATTTATTGCAGATGAACCGGAAAATAACGGAGGAAAAGATACAGGTCCCGATCCTTATACTTTATTGCTTTCTTCACTGGCCTCCTGCACATTGATAACATTGCGGATGTACATTGACAGAAAGGGACTGGACGTTTCATCGATAACCGTCAATGCAAATATGTACCAGGAGGTGAAGGACGGCGTAACCACATCTATTGTTGACCGCGACATAATATTGCCTCCACACCTCGACGAAGAAGTGAAAACAAAATTATTGGAGATTGCGAAAAACTGTCCTATTTCTAAAATCCTTGAAGGAAACATAAAGGTGCGTACGTTTGTTTTCAGGGATGCAGAAGAAGCAAAGACAATCAAATATGCCAACGATGAAATTACAGTTGACTGGAAACCTGAATTCTGTCAACACTCCACCCGCTGCTGGACGCAGTTGCTGCAGGTGTTTGATCCCCGTGTAAAAAAATGGATCAATGTAGATGGCGCTTCTGCAGAGAGAATCAAAGAGCAGGTGGAAAAATGCCCTTCAGGTGCATTGGTGTTTCATTACAACAAGGATCAGGAAGTACAGCCCGGCTGATCTGATAAAGTTGTACGTTTTAAGTTATACGTTGTAAGTTGTACGTGATACGTTTTTCTCAGCGAAGATTAACGCGAACATTTACAATCAAGTGGTACGTTATAAGTTGTACGTGATACGTTTTTGTTAGCGAAGATTGACGCGAACAATTACAGTCAAGTTGTATGTGATACGTTTTGTTACATCGAAAATTGAAGGTCAGATTTCAATCTAACATCTCATTCGCTCTAAAAAACGTATAACGTACCACGTACAACTTCTGACTAGAAATACTTTTCCACCGTAATACCAAAGGTTACCAGCAGGTTTTCTCTTTTTGTTCTGCTGATGGTGTTGTTTATTTCCGAAGCTGTAAGGCTCAACCATTTGTTTAACTTGACAGATAAGCTGTTGGAACCTTTGATTATATAGTCGCTAATATCCAGCATAGATGGCTGGTAAAAACCGACACCCTCTAAAACAACTGTATTTTTTATCGTCAGCTTATACTTAACGCGAAAAGAATTTCTAACCGTCTGGTATACATCATGACCAAGTGTAGCATCTTCAAGATTGCTGGTTTCATAAAGAAATCCGTCGCTTAATACAAGGTTGAAATTTGGTTTTGTAACCGTTTTATAAGCAATGCCACCACCCGCCTGGAAACGGTTGGTGATCTTCAGAGAATAGCTTTTTTCATAAGTAAGTAATCCCCAGTAGTACAGCCTGTGCGTGCTTTTAAACAGATCAAAATCCTCATAAGTCGAAAAGTCATTATTGGTAAGATTGTTGTTTTGTAAGCCGTAGATCCATGCTGTTGTAGAATTGAAGGTCATTTTCTTTTTATTCACGTTAAAGTTCAGTCCGTTTGTGAGTACATAAGAATCGCCGTCATTCGTGCGGTTTAAAATTCCGGTTGATGCAAACTTCACGTGATAATTTGTGCTGTCAGTAAACTGCGCCAGGCATTTATAGTTGAACAGAACCGTAAGAACCAGTAATGATATAAATAATTTTAACCCTGTTGTTTTGTTGGTCGAAATAAGAGATCCCATCTTGCTAAGATAAAAATTCAAACAATATATGTGGCATTGTCATCCGTGCTACCAAAAAAGTGCCATTTACGAGTCAATGGAAAAGAAAAAAATATGCTTGAATCAGATGAGTCAGATATACACTTTTAAACACAAATCCGCATATAAGCTTTGCACTTAAACCGTAACTTAGCGAAAAGAACTTCCAGTGAGAGCGTTAACTTTTTCATCGTTCGGTGGTCCGGATGTGCTCGAATATAAGACCGTACCAGATCCTGTATTATCAGCAGGAGAGGTATTGGTGCAAATGAAAGCAATCGGCCTTAATTACGCTGATATTTACAGGCGAAAGGGAAACTATCATCTTAAAGGTACTCCACCTTACATAGCCGGATATGAAGGCGCCGGCATTGTTGTTAATGCAAATAATGTTGAAGGAGTAAAGGAAGGTGATCGCGTTGGCATAGCGGATGTTCCTTTTGCTAATGCAGCGTTTGTAAAAGTACCTTTTTCGCATGCAATTCCATTGCCCGGAGATATATCTATGGAAACGGCTGCTGCCGTGCTGTTGCAAGGACTGACTGCGCAGTACCTGGCAATGGACAGTCATCCGATCCGGCCCGAAGAAGTAATTGTGATACATGCAGCTTCCGGCGGCGTAGGACAAATACTCACACAGATCGCTAAAATGAAAGGCGCCGTAGTTATCGGTCTCACAACTTCTGAGCATAAGAAAAATATTATTCTTTCCGTGGGCGCCGATATTGCTTTTAATCTGAAGGATAACTGGCAGAATGAAGTGCTGCATTACACGAATGTTCGCGGAGCAGACGTGGTTTATGATTCTGTGGGAACAACATTGCAGAAGAGTATTGCCGTAACGCGGACAGGTGGCACTGTTGTGTTTTACGGATTTACCGGAGGCGATCCCTTACTGGTTGATCCGCGGGTATTAATGGATGGCAGCAAAACACTAACGGGAGGCGATTTGTGGAGTTACCTCACGAGCCGCGAAGAGCGGATTAAAAGAAGCGATTTACTCTTCTCATGGATCCGTGATGGCTTTATCAAAATAACAGATCCAGTCGTTTTCTCATTAGAAGAAGGCCGCAAAGCCCACGAATATCTCGAATCCGGCAAAAGTGCGGGCAAGGTGATCTTGATACCGTGAAAAAGAAGACCGTAAGACCGTAAGACCAGGAAAAAGACGTGTAAGATAGTAAGACAGTAAGATAGTAAGACCTTGCCATTTTAGTGAGAGTGATGATTTTCTATCAGCCTACGTATCTTAGAATATGTGATTTGCTGATTGCTGATTTCTTTAAGCGCGGGTAGGTTTCTTCTTTTTTATCTTTTTTTTCTAACGCAATTTCCGGTTAGTTGATTACTGATTTTACCTTGGCTCACCCTCTTACTATCTTACTGTCTTACTATCTTACGCGTCTTACGGTCTTACGCGTCTTACACGTCTTACACGTCTTACGGTCCTACATGTCTTACCCGTCTTACATGTCTTATTTCCTTATCTTTCCATTTTATAACCGATCATGAAAAAAATTATTCTAACAATTGCTGTGCTTGGCGGCTCTATGGCGTTATTTGCACAACAGCAAATTATTATCCGGACAGAAAATACCGCGCAGGTATATAAGGTTACTGAAGATAAAAAATTGCTTCAGGTGTATGTAGGTGAAGCATTACAGCACGACGATGAATATCAGAAGATGCCCGCGTTTCCGATTGATGCTTATGTTCAGGGTGGATTAAATGTGATCCGCGAACCGGCCTTTCAGATTACACATGCTGATGGAAATCCCTCATTGATGCTTCAGGTTGCCGATGTTAAGTCCGAAAAAACAGATGATAATGTTACTATAACCCATGTTCAGTTGAAGGATGCTGTTTACCCGGTAGAGATAACCATGCATTTCAAAGCATTCCGTAAGGAGAATGTGATAGAACAATGGAGTAGCATCAGGCACACGGAAAAAACACCGGTAGTCCTGCACCGTTATTCTTCCGGTGCGCTTCAGTTAAAAGAAGACAAATACTGGCTCACTCATTTCTTTGGTGACTGGGCAAACGAAATGCGTATGGAAGAAACCCAGCTTCCTGAAGGTATTCACAGCATAGAAAGCAAGCTGGGCACTCGCGCAACCAATTTTGATCTGCCTTCTTTTTTGTTGTCACTTAACAAGCAAGCGGATGAGGATAACGGAACTGTGCTTGCCGGAAGCCTTGCATGGAGCGGGAACTTCCAGTTGATGTTTGAAAACGTACGCTATAGCGAAGATTTTAATCATTTGCTGCAAATACAGGCTGGTATTAATCCATACGCGAGCGATTATCAGCTTAAACCAAATGAAATATTTACAACCCCCTCTTTTATTTATACCTACACAACACACGGTAAGGGACAGGCAAGCCGTAATATGCACCAATGGGCGCTGAATTATGGTATTTACAAAGGAAGGGAACATCGCCAGACATTGCTGAATAACTGGGAGGCAACTTACTTTGATTTCAATGAGCAGAAGTTGGTGAATTTGTTCGATGACGCGAAAAAACTGGGAGTTGAACTTTTTCTGTTAGATGATGGCTGGTTCGGTAATAAGTATCCACGCAATAGTGATAACGCCGGTTTGGGCGACTGGGACGCCAATAAACAAAAACTGCCTCAAGGCATAGGTTATCTTGTGCAGGAAGCTGCGAAGAAAGGTGTGAAATTCGGTATCTGGATGGAGCCCGAAATGATTAATCCCAAAAGTGAATTGTATGAGAAACATAAGGATTGGGTGTTAGAGTTGCCCAACCGTCCGGAACATCTTCGCCGTACTCAGTTGGTACTTGATCTGGCAAATCCTGCAGTCCAGGATTATGTTTACAAAGTAGTTGATGACCTTTTAAGCCAGAATAAAGACATAGCATATATCAAATGGGATTGCAACCGCTACATGACCAATACTTATTCAGCGTACTTAAAAGATAAACAAAGTCAGTTGTACGTCGATTATGTGAAAGGATTGTATACCGTTCTGAAACGATTACGTACCAAATACACAGATCTTGAAATGATGTTGTGTTCAGGTGGTGGCGGCCGTGCAGAATATGGCGGATTGCAATATTTCCAGGAATTCTGGCCGAGCGATAATACAGATCCGTTGAGTCGCATTTATATGCAATGGGGATACTCTTATTTCTTTCCTGCTGCGACTATATGTGCGCATATAACATCGTGGGGCAAACAGTCCATCAAGTTTAAAACAGATGTTGCCATGATGGGCAAGCTGGGATTTGATATCCAGGTGTCTCATCTTAAGCCTGAGGAGTTGACCTACTGCCAGAGTGCCATTGGTAATTTTAAACGACTCCAGGATGTGATTGGCTTCGGTGATCTGTACAGGCTCATTTCTCCTTATGAAAATAACTGCTCTTCGCTGATGTATGTGAATGATGATAAAAAGAAAGCGGTTCTTTTTGCCTTTAATCTTCAAACCATGCATGGAGATGTATTCCCCCGAGTAATATTGAAAGGGCTTGATGCCGGAAAAAAATATAAGGTAGAAGAAATCAATCTTGAAAAAGAAGGCCGCGCCTCTTTCAAAAAGAGCGGTACCGTCTACAGCGGTGATTATCTGATGAAAGTTGGTCTTGATTGGTTTTTGAGAGGAGAGCAGACGAGTGCAGTGCTGGAAATTACAGAAGAGGTAAGACCGTAAGATAGTAAAACCGTAAGACCGTAAGACCGTAAGATAGTAAGACCGTAAGACCGTAAGACCGTAAGACCGTAAGACCAAAAAAGACCGTAAGATCGTAAGAAAGTAAGATCGTAAGAACTTGTGTTCAATGAGCCTGACGAACTTGCGGCAGCCCTCTTACATGTCTTACGTGTCTTACGATCTTCTAGGTAAGAGCTTAAGTTTAATCAGCTTAACGAACTTCCAACAGCCCCTCTTACACGTCTTACGGTCTTACGGTCTTACTATCTTCTAAGCCTTGCTTCTTCCAGGTCGAGTTCTTCTTCTTTTTTCCTGATCAGTTCGTCGGGAAAGCTGTTTTCCTTTCGCATTTTTTTAAGCTCATTTCGCCTGATGGTTACAAGGTTGATAAGCATTTGCCTGTATTTGGGTAAAAAGGAAGCAGCATTGTCTTCTTTGCTGGCCGCGGATAATCGATTACCTGCAATTTCAATCATGCGGGCATAACGGTCTTTTACGCGTCTGTAGGCATCGTTGTCGGCAAGCTCTTTATAATTTTCATCCATGTAGTCCAATGATATCTCGGCGA
Source organism: Danxiaibacter flavus (assembly GCF_041060425.1). Lineage (NCBI taxonomy): Bacteria > Pseudomonadati > Bacteroidota > Chitinophagia > Chitinophagales > Chitinophagaceae > Danxiaibacter > Danxiaibacter flavus. Next base: position 319,061 of record NZ_JAULBC010000002.1, on the reverse strand, counting down.
GTCGCAGCCGTATAGCCAGTTCCAGTGAGGCCTCATCTCCCGCTGGGTTTATTTTCAGAAGGCGGATGAGAAAGGGCAGACTAAGACCTTGCAATACCAATGTGAAAAGTATCACAACAAAGCTGATAAAGAGAATCAGATCGCGATGTGGAAAAGCTTTGCCATCGGTAAGTGTAAGTGGAATAGCCAATGCTGACGCCAGGGAGACTACACCGCGCATGCCACTCCAGCCAATAATAAAGACATTTTTCCACCCGGGATCAGGTTCGTTCGTCCTGATTTTCTTGCTTAAAAGCCTGGGAATGTATGCACCGGGGAAAACCCAGGCAATGCGAATGAGCATGATCAACAACGAGATCAGCAATGCATACATGATGGCCTGTGATATTGAGTATCCTTCAATTCCATTGATGATGCTCCTTAGTTGAAGTCCGATCAGTATAAATACTACACCGTTAAGCATAAATACAATTGTACTCCATACGTTATGCATCTGGAGCCTTGAATTGTAGCTGAAAATGTCCTGCGACCGGAACGATAAAAACAGCCCGCCCGTTACAACTGACAGAACACCGGAAAAATGAAAATGCTCCGCAGCGATATACATCAGGTAGGGACTGATAAGACTGATTGCGGTATCAATGCTTGCGTTGGTTGGAAGAAAACGGTGAATGGCATATATGATATGAGCCAGCGTGAGGCCAATAACAGTTCCCATTAAACCTACTATTACAAAATCTGTTTCTGCCTTAACTAGCGCAAATTGTCCCGTTAAGATGGTTGCTAAGGCAACACGGAAAAGGATGAGGCTCGATGCATCATTAATCAGACTTTCTCCTTCTAAAATGGTAACAACGCGTTTGGGCATTTTAAGATTTTGCATTACACTGGTAGCTGCAATTGCATCAGGTGGTGATATAATGCCTCCAAGAAGAAAGCCAAGCGGCAATGTAAACCCGGGAATGATGGATGTAGAGAACCACGCAACTGCCGATGCTGTGGCTATCACCAGCCCGAATGCCAGCAAAAAAATCGGCCGTTTATTTTTCCAGAAATCATTCCATGCAGTATTCCACGCTGCAGAATATAATAGCGGTGGTAAGAAGATCAGGAAGATAAGGTCCGGATCAAATTGCATATCCGGTAAGCCCGGAATAAAACTGATAAATAATCCTGCAATAACCAGGAAAATAGGATAGGATATCCGCAGCTTATCACTCAGCATGATAAGATGGACACACAAAGTAATAAGCTTATAATAAGAAGAAGTTTGTCTTGCAGCATAGGAAAAGCATTGAGCTATTAGGTATCAGGTGTCAGGTGTGAGGCGTCGGGTGTCAGTGTATGCGACAGGCTGCCAACATCTGACACTAAAATCAAATCATACGCCTAACACCGTACATCTAACACCGTACACCTAACATTGTGCATGGTCTCACATCGTACACCGTACATCTCACATCGTACATCTCACATCGTACATGGAATCATTTTTTCCACAAATCGGCATAATCACTTTCGTGCCGGCGGAACTGCAGGTGTACGTATGGACAAAGTGGAATAACCTTTAATGCATTTTCTCTTGCATATTTTACCATCGTATCGAGCAGGCTTTTGGCGACACCCTTTCCTTCTGCTTTGGGAGCAACCTCCGTATGATAGACCGTTAATTCATCATTCTTAATGGAAACCACCATTTCCCCGATTTGTTCGTCACCTTCATTTGCGGTAAATGCGCCATGTTGTTTTTCATCTAATTGCAATGCTATCTCTACCATAAATAGTTTTTTATGCGCCAAAGATAAGACCGTAAGACCGTAAGACCGTAAGACCGTAAGACCGTAAGACCGTAAGACCGTAAGACCGTAAGACCGTAAGACCGTAAGACCGTAAGACCGTAAGACCGTAA
>NZ_JAULBC010000002.1:241473-317052 GCF_041060425.1 Danxiaibacter flavus | reverse complement strand
GAAGATAGAACCTCGTAAGATAGTAAGAAAGTGAGATAGTAAGATGTTATGTTTTGAGAACCTGCCGCATTCGCAACAGCTTTCTTACGATCTTACTGTCTTACGTGTCTTACATGTCTTACATGTCTTACACGTCTTACGGTCTTCCTTTAAAGCTTATTTTAAACGATGTTTGTTTTCTTTTGGTTTAACTTCATAGACAAACCACGTTTATGAAGAAACACCTGACTTCGCTGATAGTGTTCTTCTTGTTGAACGCCACGGCAGCTCTCTCTCAGACCATAAAAGTTAGCGGAAAAATTACTGAAAGTACTACAAAGCAACCGATGCAGGGTGTATCGGTAAAAGTTAAGTCAACCGGATCCGGAGCATTAACTGATGCCTCCGGAATGTTTTCCGTGAATGCAAAATCAAAAGATCAGCTTGAAATAAGCTATACAGGATATGCGGTAAAATTTGTTCAGATTAATGGACAGACAAACGTAGAAGTCAGTCTTGATCCTGCTGTAACGGAATTGGGGCAGGTAGTTGTGGTGGGTTCTCGTGGGGGTGGCCGTATTCGTACGGAAACGCCTGTGCCGGTTGATGTGATCAATGTTAACCAGGCGGGGCAAACAACTGCAAAGACGGATCTTACTTCTTTGTTGAATGTGCTGGCTCCCTCATTTAACTATAACAGGCAAAGTGGTAGTGATGGTGCCGATGCCATCGATCTCGCCACACTGCGTGGATTAGGGCCGGATCAGACACTTGTTTTAATCAATGGTAAAAGAAGGCATCAGACAGCATTTGTGGCACTGTTTGGCACAAGAGGACGTGGTAATTCAGGAACTGATCTGAATGCCATTCCAGAAGCAAGTATCGATAGGGTGGAAATACTGCGCGACGGTGCTTCGGCTCAATATGGTTCGGATGCCATAGCTGGTGTTATCAATATCATTCTAAAAAAAGATGTAAAGCACCTGGCCGTAGATGCCGGATGGGCCGGCTATTATGACCATAAGTACAATCCGTTGAACAGTGCAGATCCGAAACAATACGTAACAGGCAACCAGCTTGACGGAAATGCGGTAAGACTGGGGCTTAACTACGGACTGCCGGTTGGCAAAAACAATGGCTTCATAAATTTGTCAGCCAATCTTTTTTCTCAGGGCAAGACTTTCAGACAGGTGCCTGATACAAATGTGACTACCAATGCAAATGCGCTCCCCGTTAATACGGGGCGCAGAGCACATGGTAACGGTTCCATTAAGAGTGTGGGAGGGATGTTAAATGCTGAAATGCCTTTTACTAACTCCAAAACGTCTTTCTATTTCTTTGGCGGATATAACTACAAGGAATCGGAAGCATACGCTTATACGAGAAACTTTTCGGACAGGCCCGGGCGTTTTCCTACAGATGCGAACGGAACGCTAACATTTGTCCCCGGAATAATGCATTATTCGGGGCCGGGAAATACAGGCGAAATATTTTTCAATCCCCTGCAGAACGTGCATATCTCTGATGGATCACTTGCCTTTGGTTTTAAAGGCTCCTTTGGAAATAACTGGAACTGGGATGTTAGTAACACCATTGGAGGAAACAACTTTCACTACTATGGAACTAAAACATTCAACGCTTCTCTGAATGCAGAAGGCGCAAACAGGAACCGCTTTGATGACGGCGGTTTTTCCTTTATTCAAAATACCATCAATGCAGATGTAAGTAGGCATTACGCGAATATCGCCAAGGGCTTTACTTTAAGTTTTGGTGCTGAATACCGTTATGAACGGTACAGTATTTATGAAGGTGAAGAGGCTTCTTACAAAAATTATGATCCCAATAAAACAGTGGTTAACGCAAGTGGCGATACTTCAAATGTAGCTGCAGGCGCACAAGGCTTTCCGGGATTTCAGCCTGCTGATGCGATAAAAGCAAACAGATCTAACATTGGCTTATACATTGATGGTGAAATGGATGTTACAAATAAATGGTTGGTTGGAGTGGCGATTAGAATGGAAAACTATAGCGACTTTGGTTTCTTAAGCACTTACAAGTTTGATACACGGTACAAGTTGACAAGCAACTTTAATATACGCGGTTCGGTAAGTACTGGCTATAGAGCGCCATCATTGCAACAGATCAATTTCAGTAATACGTTCACCAATGTGCAGGGAGGAAAGATCTTTGAAGTGAAGATTGCACCCAATTATAGTCCGATCACACGTGCTGCAGGTATCCCCAACCTGAAACAGGAAAAATCAGTGAATGCCAGTCTGGGCTTTTCATGGAAGCCTTCAAAAGAGTTTACAGTTACTCTGGATGGATATATGGTAAAGATCAAAGATCGTGTGGTATTGTCCGGACAATTTGATGAATCAGTAGAAGCGATTAAACCAATTCTTGAACAGTTGAATGTAGCGCAGGCCCAGTTTTATGCGAACGCTGTAAATACCACCAATTATGGTCTCGATGTAGTTCTCAACTACACAAAACATTGGCAGAAAAATAGCTTTAAAGCATTGTTTGCCGGTAACTTCCAGCATATGACTATTGATAAGATTAATATACCTGAAGCGCTGAATGATACATATGAACACCAACAGTCATTTTTTAGTGACCGCGAACAGAAATATGTGTTGGCATCCGCTCCGCCAGTAAAACTGGGACTAAATCTTGAATATGGATTTGATAAGCTTTCCGTTGGTACTTACTTTACATACTTTGGTAAGATAGAAATATTGGGCTACGGTTATGAAAACACTTATCCTCCGCTTGTAGCGCTGGACAAGACCGGCGAACTGGTTCCTGAACAATTTAACTATAGCGGAAAGCTGGTGAGTGATCTCTATCTGAGTTACCGCTTCTCCAAAAAAATATCAGTTTCTGTTGGTTGCGATAACGTGTTTAATATCCATCCAGACCTTGGTATAGTCAAGGGTGCTAACATGTCTGCTTACGACGGTGAATCAGGAGGCCCATGGGATCCTGTTCAAATGGGATTTGATGGCAGAAGGTTCTTTGCAAAACTGGGACTAAGCTTTTAAGCTGTGAGCTGTCAGCTATGAGCTATTAGCCGATTAATGCGAAGCCTGGTGTGGGAGGAAGATCGCTGCCAAGCGATAGAGTGAGGCTGCTAAGCCTGGAGGCCTGGCAGAGCGTTAATTGCTAAAAAGCTTTGCATAAATTATTTACCAAAAGTAAAAAAGGTTATAAAATTTCTATTGACAATTAAAATAAAAGTCGCTGAACCTTCAGCGACTTTTATTTTAATGATATGAAAATGAAACTTTATTTAAGATCGGCAAGTTGTGAATACAGGTTTCCAATACGATACTCATAGCCCAATGATGTACCCGGAACAGCATTTGCTATTTTCAACATACCGTAATACTCCACTCCGTTGTTTACAAGCTTGAAAATGTAAACGCCTTCACCAGCGACAGGATCAGCGGTAGTTGTTGGAGTTCCAGACGCGAAGGCAGCCTGGGTGCTAACCGGATCGTTTTGATTATACTGCGCAAGTGTTGAAGGAACGAATGATATTGAATTTCCTGCGGCAATCCAGGCTGAACCGCCATGCAGGGTGATTGATTTATTATCAATAGCCAACATAGCATTAGCATCCGTTGCTGTGACGTTCGCATTGATCAACAGATTCACACCAGCTTTTGATCCGCCAAGTTCAAGTACTCCGGATTTCTTAAAAAAGAAATAAGGATTGTTGTTGATAACAGAAACTTTCACAGTATCGGCAAAATTATTGACTTTAGAGATAAAAGAATAGTACATGGTATCTTTGCCAACTGCAAAATCATCACCAGAAATAGGTACTGCAGATTCAGAAGGGAAGTTACCAACATTCACCCATGCATCATTGGTCCCATTTTTTTTCTTCACTTCTACTGAACCTAAGTACTTGTAAGATACTGGCTGAACCATGATCTTCATTTCAGCCGTGCCGGCACCGCGCACCACATTAATGGCACTGCCATTGTACTGTGGGGTTGATACGGTTAGTGCCTTTTTCATAGTAACCACAACTGAAGCAGATTCTGTTTTGCCGGCAAAAGTAACTGTAACAACATCTCCGGGCACATTCATCTTAGCCTCCTGTCTGGTAAAATTTACCGTGGCTTTTAAATCTTTATCAACCGTAATTTGTTTTTGTGTACCGGCTAAAGGAAGCAACTGCTCACTGCCACCGCCCGCTGGTACCTGGGACTTAAGTAACTCAACGGTCATAATATCTCCTGCCTTTGCGTTAGGGAGCGTGGCATTCACCACAAAACCGCTATCCAATAATGTAATACCAGGTGATGTGCAGGTTGAAACGGTCGTTATAACCGCATTTCCATTCCCATCGGTAGGAATATTAAAATAATCCTGCTTAGTACAACTGCAGCTAAATATTATTGAGACGATTAATAGTAATGAAATTCTATTGTTCATTTTATACTTATAATTAATTAGTAATGCTGTTTCAGTTTTATTGCCCTTTTTGGGTAGGAAGGAATGAAAAATTTTGAAAGCACTTTCCATTAGTAGCGATCTCATTTTGTGAAATTGGAGATAGTAAATTCATTTTAGAGAACGCAAAACTAAACCCTACCGGCTGATGTCCAACGAAATCCTGGATTCCTGCAAATGAGCCAACGCCATCTACAAGACATTTACGTGTACGACGCTGATCCCAAAGCATTTTATTTTCAAATACCAATTCATAAGCACGTTCACTCATAATGTTGAAAAGGTTCACATCGCTTGCACGATAGGTGGGCAGCATTGCACGTGTTCTAACTTCATTAATTCCTTTAATGATATCCTGATCTGTAGCAGCTCCGCCTATTTGTTTCAGGGTCCAGTTTACTTCCGTCAGCATCAACAATACATCTGCGTAACGATAAATTGTCCAGTTCAATGAAGAGTGGGCAGTACTTTTGATTGCCACTGAATCATAATATTTGTATAAATGCGGCTGACTAAATTTATCGGCAGGCCCTTGAGCCGGATCATATTTAGTTGATTTTGTATCGGAGAAATAGAACATTTGGCGGTCCTTGATACGTAAATCAGCCGGATTATAAGAATTAAAATAGCCGATGCTCGGTATAAAGGTGCCATATTCATCACCGAACATGGAAACGTGACTGAGACCTGGAAGTGCAGCAGCTATGATCCCTGTCATCTCACTTACGTTGGTCAGGTATTGAATTTGAAAAATTGCTTCGCCGGAATTATTTTTTGCCGGGTTATGCAGATCATTATAGGTACCTAAAGTATACTGACCATATAACACGTTCAGTTGTTCCTGTGCCTTTGTTAAAAAGTCCCTGGCACTTGAAGTATTAACCGGGTATGTACTTTGAGCAAACAGTCCGTCTACGCACCAGTTTTTAGTTGGATCCGTTGCTACTTCCTGGTAAGGATAGCCTGCACAGGTAAGATATACATCAGATAAAATTGTTCTGGCCACAAATTTGGTCACCCGGCCATTGGTAGATTTTGCATCGGCTAAACTGCTCTGCTTTACAGCGTACTCCAGGTCAGGAATAATTACGTTATCATAAATAGCCTTAAGAGAAGAGCGGGGTTGTTGGGCATCAGCAACGCTTTTAAGAACTGAAGTATCCATTACCAGGTCGCCGAAATAACGTACCAGGTTAAAGTAATACCATGCACGAAGGGTACGAACTTCTCCAAGTGCTGCAGATCGTTGAGCTGGCGACCACTCAGTAATTCCTGGTATTTTCGCGATCGACAAGTTACAATCCCTAACACCCTGGTAATTGTTATTCCAGAAATTATCAAAGTCTTGCAATAAGCCTCCGGTAGTTTGATTCGTTTGAAATTTCCAAAACTGTACATGCGTATCTGAAGTATATGCCTTACCGGTAGGATATTCAAGGGTTGCAGGAAGATAATTGCCCCAATCACCCGCGCCACCGGTATAAGAGGCCATAGATCTGTAGGCTCCGATAACTAACGCGCTTCCTTCTGCAGCCGTGGTAAATGTGTATTGATCAGTTAACGCAGAGGTTGGCTTTTCTTCTAAAAATTTCTTGCAGCCTGTAAGAAACAACGTGGATGCTGTAGAGAATAATATGACGAGTCTTACAGCTATACTATTTTTCATAGCAATAACTTTCATGTATGAATTGATTTATTAAATTATAAACTGAGATTTACACCAAATGAATAAACTGATGGTACCGGGTATTGATATTTGTCGGTATTCGGTACCAACGGAATTTGCTTATCAAGTGAACTACCCTCAGGATCATATCCTGCAGCCTTAGTGATCAGGAAGAAGTTTGATGCATTCAGGTACACTCTTAATTTTTGGAAACCAGCTTTTTTGATAGCATTATTTGAAAAGCTGTATCCTAGTGTAGCATTTGCACCTCTTATAAATGAACCATCATACATTTCATGCGTGTCAGTATAAGACTGATAATAAGCTCCCCCGTTTCCCGGACGCACTTGCGCAACCTGTGTGTTCTGGTTATCTGGTCGCCATGCTGTAAGCGTAGAATTCAAACCTCCTGAAACCAACTGGCGATCTTCGGCAGACTCATGTACAAATGCTTTGGTTATGCCTTGCACGATCTGAATGTCAAGTCCAAGATCAAAGTTTTTGTAAGCAAAGCGGTTATTAAATCCAATGATCCATTTTGGAAATGCATTTCCAATAATACTTCCATCAGTTAGCAAATCAATTTTGCCATCATTGTTTCTATCGTAAAATTTTAAATCGCCTGGCTTCATACCATAACGGGCGGCCAACGAAGTTTCCTCCGTGCTATATACACCAACACGGGTAAGTCCAAAAAAGGAACCGATAGGCTTTCCAACCATTAAAACAGAAGTGGCGTTTCCTGCACCTGTTTGATCATAAATTGGTGCGCCTGTAGGGCCAAGCTGAAGGATCTTATTTCTATTAGCTGTTACAACTAAATCGGTACCCCACCTGAAATTATTGGTTTCGATGTTACGAGTGCTCAACGCTAACTCCATGCCCTCGTTTTGTACCTTGCCATAGTTTTGTCTTACGCTACCTGCTGTAGTTGAATAAGGAAGCGGCACATTAAGCAACATATCACTTGTTACTTTATGATAGAAGTCCAAACCAAGGTTAATCCTTTCATCAAATAACCCTAGTTCTAATCCTATATCTGACTGCATGGTTGTTTCCCATTTCAAGTCAGGGTTACCAACGGAGCTCGGATAAAGGCCGGTTAAGGTGCTACCACCCATTATAACACTGGCGGTAGAAATATAAGATTGAGTTACATAACTTCCGATTTCCTGGTTACCGGTACGACCAACACTTGCGCGTAATTTGAGGTTGGATATGACTTTGGATTTTTTCATGAAATTCTCCTCAGAAGCTCTCCAGGCCACGCCTGCAGATGGGAAAAATCCATATTTATTGTTTGCACCAAATTTAGAAGACCCGTCTTCACGACCGGTTAAGGTTAACAAGTATTTTCCTTTATAACCGTAGTTAATCCTGGCAAAATAAGAGTTTAAAGCGTTGGATCCGTCGCCGCTTGAAGGGTTAGGTCTTGTAGCCGCACCTGCACTAAGATTTGAATAACCGTAGAAATTAGACAGGAATACAGAGTTGGAGGCAGAAACATTCTCGTACCTGTTTTTTGACCATGAAAGACCTACTATAGCATTCAAAGTATGATCAAAGCCAAAAGTTTTATTGTAATTAAAATAATTTTCGTTCTGCCAATAGTAAGTATTAGATACATCTATATTCGCACTGCCATCACCCCCGTATAATTTTCCACTATACCTATTGTTCTTATAAGCATTGTAATCAATAGATAAATCAGTTTTAAAGCTTAGGTCCCTGGTTATATTGGCATTAAGGGTAACATTACCGGTTACCTGGCCAGTATTGTTGGTGCCATAAATTTGCGACCTTCTGAAAAGCACATTGTACCATTGTTCGCCCACGTTGAAATCTGCATTGGTGCCCCAACGACCGGCATAGGAGCCAAGAGCAGGATCATTTGGATAAGTTGTAGGCACAATACTCCAAACCTCAGCAGTAGAGCGCGTAATGCCATCATCATTAGATTGCTTACTTTTAATAAATCCTAGTGCAGTGCTTAGATTTAACCACTTTGCCAACTTGATATCGCCCGTAACCCTTGCGGTCATACGCTTAAAGTAGGACTCTTTCATTAAGCCTTGTTGATCGGTATACCCAAGTGCCAAAGAGAATTTAGCATTCTCACTGCCGCCACGAATATCAACGTGATGGTCGTGCGAAAAGGATGGCTTGAAAATAAGACTTTCCCAATCGGAATTATAGATTGGAGCATAGTAGTTACTATCTTTTCCAACTAAAGGAACGATATAGCTGCCTTTTGGCACTTGTTTGAACAACCAGGGCATTTCAGAAAAAGACTGACCCGAAGCTGTTGGTCCACGGAAATCCTTTCCGGCATTGATTGTTCCATATTTGGTTCCATTGGTCATCGCCTGCATATAAACATACATGAGTTGATCGGCATTCAATGTGTAAAGATGTCTTTGCAATACGCCTACAGAACCGCTTCCACTGTAATCGACCTGTATTTTGCCGCTAACACCACGCTTCGTAGTAATGATGATAACACCATTTGCTCCACGTGCACCATAAATAGCAGTAGAAGACGCATCTTTCAATACATCCAGTGAAGCAATGTCGGCAGGGTTTAGATTAGACAAAGGATTGGCAACGCCCACTACTCCGTCAACAACAAATAAAGGGTCATTACTGGAGTTGATAGAATTAGTTCCACGTATACGGATCATAGGTTTTGCTCCCGGAACGCCGGCGCCTTGTGAAATAACCTGAACACCAGCCACTTTATTTTGCAGGGCTTGTCCTAAATTGGCCACTGGCTTATCCATCAGCCTTTTGGGTGAAATACTGGAGACAGAACCTGTAACGTCTTTTTTCTTTGCAGTACCATATCCGATAACCACAACTTCGTTCAAAGAGCTTGCTTCTTCCTGTAATCTTATATTATCCAAATCTGTTGAGCCAGCAGTAACTTCCTGGGAGGCAAATCCTGTGTATGAGATAACTAATACTGCCTTCGAATTTGGAACCTGCAGTGAAAACTTTCCGTTTGCATCTGTGGTAGTGCCTGTATTTGTGCCCTTTACCTGTACACTTACATTGGCTAAAGGTTCGGCTGTTTTGGCATTAAGAACCCGGCCTGTAGTTTTTTGCTGGGCCATTGCATTTATTGCCAAAAAAATAAAAAAAATGAGCTGCGAAATTTTCTGATTCATAAGCTAACTGAGGTTAAAGTTTTAAAAAAAACGGTGTTAATAAAAAGCATGTTGGTTACGTTAGTTTGAGATAATTGAAAAGAACACGGCCTGCAATTTCTTGCTGCGCTATTGCATAAGTTGCCCAAAAAACAAAAAAATGAGTTGCAAAGTTTTCTGATTCATACCCCGGTTGGGGTTGATGTTTTTTTAAAAAAAAACGTGCGAGTTGAAGTTAGTTTGGGTAATGAGCAATAATGCCGCCTGCAATTTCTTGCTGCGCTATTTGCACAAATCGCCCAAAAAACAAAAAAAATGAATCGCTAAATTTTATGGTTCAGACCCTGATTTGGGTTGAAGTTCTTTTTAGGAAGAACAGTGGAGTTGCAAGCATGTTGGTTAAGTTAGTTGGGATAATTAGCAAGAACACGGCCTGCATTTTTTGCCGCGCTATTGCATTAATTGCAAAAAAAGATGAGTTGCAAAGTTTTCTAAGTCATAAAATAATTTGTGTTGAAGGGTGATAAAAACAACAGTGCGAGTGGCAAGCATGTTGGTTACGTTAGTTTGGGACAATTAGCAATAAACCGGCATGCAATTTTTTGCCGCGCTATTGCATTAATTGCAAAAAAATGAATTGCAAGATTTTTTAAGTCATAAAATAATTTGTGATTGAAGGGTGTTAAAAACAACAGTACTAATGGCAAGCATGTTGGTTACGTTTGTATGGGGCAATTAGCAATAAACCAGCCTACAATTTTTTGCTGCGCTATTGCATTAATTGCAAAAAAAAATGAGTTGTAAAATTTTCTAAGTCACAAAATAATTTGCGATTGACGGGTGTTAAAAACACAGTGGGAGTTGCAAGCATGTTGGTTACGTTAGTTTCGAATAATGAACAACTAATATAAAAGTTGTTAAAGAAATAAAAAAATTTTTTTTATGCTAATTTGATCTAAAACCTAATAGCAAAAGGTTTTAGCTATTAGCTACTTACCTGTTGAAGTGGAGGATGACGCTAATATAAGCGCTTGTCAATACATACCTACAAGAAATAGAGTAAGCTTAGAAAGAGGAGGCTTAGCAGAGCGTTGAACTGGCTGTTAGCTGTCAGCCCTAAGCTATTAGCTGAATGAAGCGGCGAATGTAGCGAGTCACAATAAGTTACAGTAGATCTCTGTAGGAGATAAAAAAAACTGCGAAAACCAATGGCTTCGCAGTTTTTATAATAACTAAGTCAATCAAAGGCGGGCGCTAATAGCTGATAGCTATAAGCTTACAGCTCATTACACTTCCATCGCTTCTTCCTTGTGCTTGTAATCTTCAATCAGCTTTTGCTGAATTTCGTAGGGCACCGGGAAGTATTCCAAAAATTTACTTTTGAATTTTGCTCTTCCCTGCGTAAGAGATCGAAGTGATGATGAATATCCGTCCATTTCAGCCAATGGCATTCTTGCAATGATCTTTTGAAAGTTGCCTTCAACTTCAATGCCTTCTACCAGGCCGCGGCGGGTTTGCAGTTCACCCATTACGGCTCCTGTAAGCTCGTCCGGACACAATATTTCCACCTGGTAAATGGGTTCCAGTATCTGCGGGGAAGCTTGCTGAAAAGCCTGTCTGAAGGCTTGCAAGCCAGCCAGCTTAAAGGCGATATCATTGCTGTCTACCGGATGCATTTTGCCATCATAAACGCTCACACGCACATCTCGCACATAAGAACCGGTAAGCGGGCCAACCTGCATTTTCTCCATTACGCCTTTCAGAATAGATGGCAAAAAACGTGCATCAATGGCGCCGCCGACAATACAGTTATAAAACACCAGTTTCCCACCCCAGTCGAGATCATACGAGTCTCTTCCGCGAACATTCATTCCTGTTGGTTCCGGCATGCCTTCATACCACGGTTCAACGCGCATATACACTTCTCCGAATTGACCGGCGCCACCGCTTTGTTTTTTGTGGCGATAATTGGCATCCGCGGAACTGCGAATGGTTTCCCTGTATGGTATTTTGGCTCGCGTAAACTTTACATCAAGCTTGTGGATGTTTTCTATCTTCCATTTGGCAACGGAAAGATGCATGTCACCCTGGCAATGAATGAGTGTTTGTTTTAGCTCGGGAGAGAATTCAATGATCAATGTAGGATCTTCTTCGCGTAACTGGTGAAGTGCCTGTGATAGTTTTTCTTCCTCACCTTTTTTTATTGTCTCAATGGCCACGGTCATGTTTGGTGGGGGAAATTCTACCGGCTTTAATTCGTAATTCTTTCCCCTTGCATGGAGCGTATTGTTTACGTGGGTATTTTTCAGCTTAAGCGTTGCACCTATGTCTCCGGCAACAAGCTCATTTGTATTAATGCGTTTATTGCCTTCAACAAGGAATAACTGGTTGAGTTTTTCGCTAACGCCGGTTGTTTCATTTTCAAGGTCACATCCGCTTTTAATGGTGCCGGAATAAACTTTAAAGAAGGAAAGGTCTCCCACATGTGGTTCTGTTACCGTTTTGTAGATAAACATGCATGCAGGGCCATTTGAATCGCAGGGTAGCTTATCTCCGTTCTTTGTTATTTGTGGGGGCATTTCATTGGCACTGGGACAAACATTGTCGATAAAGCCCATCAGCCTGCCGCTGCCCATATTTCTTTCGGCGGATAAGCAGAACAATGGAAATATATCGTGATGTATCATCGCCTTTTTCAATCCTTCTTTCATTTCATCTTCATCCAGTTCGCCTTTGTCAAAGTATCTTTCCATCAGTGCTTCATCATTACCCGCAACTGCTTCAACCAGTTCTTTGTGAAGCGTATCTGCTCTTTCTTTTTCGTCGTCCGGAATAGGCAGTTTTTCGGGTTTACCGCCGGTATCCCTAAACTTGTACATGGTCATGCGCAGCACATCAATAATTTCATGAAATCCTGCACCTTGCTGTCTTGGATATTGTACAACCGATACCTTGGTTCCGAAGTGACTCTTGGCCTGGCTGACAGTTTTATCAAAGTCTGCACTGTCATCATCCAGCTTGTTAACAGCGAATATCATCGGTGTTTTAAACTGTTCTGTATACTGCCAGATGAGGTCAGTAGTTACTTCTACTCCCATGGCTGCATTCAACAACATTACGCCTGTATCTGCAACGCGTAGTGCTGCTATAACTTCGCCCGTGAAGTCATCATAACCGGGCGTGTCAAGTATGTTTATTTTATAGCCGCGCCATTTGGCATGCATCAATTTGCTGAAGATGGAATTTCCCCGTTCCTGTTCCATTTCATGATAGTCGCCAACTGTATTTTTTTCCGTAATTGTTCCGCGGCGGGACGTAATGCCTGCTTCATACAGCATGCATTCCGCCAATGTTGTCTTGCCGGAGCCCGCATGCCCCAGCAAGACAATACTTTTTACGTGTGATGTATCAAACTCTCCCATAGTAAAATGTTTTTTACGTTACAGGTTATTTAATTTTACGCAATAAGCTTTGCAGCATATAATAAAGCGGAATTTTTCAGCGGCGTCGTGCGAACGTCAGGTTCACATTATGGAATAGGAAAACAGGCTATCATTGATAGCAGTCAAAATCGCGGCACTGTAAAATCCGCTATATAGTATTATGTATTAAGGCTAATCGAGTATCTGTCAAAATTGTTACGAAGGTCATGTAGCGTGTGCTCCTGTGATTCGTATTCGTCCAGTAGACTTTCGTGTTCAGTAAAAGTTTCTTCCGAGATTCCTTTTAATTCGGATTGTTCGTAGTTGATTTTTCTTTCATGAAGTTTTACCTGCTGCTTGAGATCGTGAATGTTGATGAGCTGAATGTGAAGTTGATTCTGATAATGCTCGAGGTCTGAACGTTGCTGATGTGAGAGGGCTTTGCTGGCTATTTGCCTGAGTCTGGAGCTAAGAAAATTGAATTCGTCTCGATAGGAATGTAAATGCTCTCTCCATTGATTACACTCCTTTGTGAGCTGTGAGATGTCAGTCTGAACCATGGGATTAAAATTTTAAATGGTGAACAAATTTTTCCCCGGCAAGCTTTGTCGGTTCAATTAAATCAGTGAGATAAAGCTAAACAAAATATCAAAACAAAAAGCTGATTTTTGTTGGAACATTTAATAAAAAAAATAATTAGTTTGTTGACTTTTTTTAATGTGAATTTTTAACAAACGGCATTATTGTTGAGTATGTTCAAACATGCAAAATAGGAGTTATTTAATGCAGCCGGACAACCCCCGTGATCTGCATATTCTTGTAGTTGATGATGATCCTGTAATACTGCATTATTTGAAAATAATGTTGGCTAAAAAACAGTACAAAGCCACCTTCCTGAGTACTACCGATAAGAACGTTGTAACATCTGTTGGCCCCGATATTATTCTAATGGATGTATGGCTTGGTAATGAAGATGGTAAGGAAGTTTGCCGGTCGATAAAACAAAATCCTGCAACATCATCTATCCCTTTAATAATGATGTCCTCAAGTCGCGATGCTGCAAAAAAATGCATAGAAGCCGGCGCAGATGATTTTATCCTTAAACCGTTTGATATAGAGACTTTGTTGCAGCAGATCACTTCACTTGTTCTTCGTTCGCGAGTGATTGGGAATTGAAAATGTGCGAATGTGCGAATGAGTAAATGTGCGAATGAGTAGATGTGCAAATTTGCAAATGTGTAAATGCTTTACCCGATATATTCCTCTTTCTACCTGACTCCTGATACCTGACACCTGATACCTGACACCTTACCCCTCACACCTCACCCCATCACCTTATCATTCCCAGGTATCTGCCCATCCAATATGGCAACAACCAAAACACAGGTTCCCGTTCCATATTAGGGTAGCCGTTAACTGCAGCCCACGGATTCTTATCCCATCGCACCACATACCTGATACTTGGCGGCGGCAGTATATTTACTTGCGCATCATCAAGCACTGGTGAACGTACTATTTGCACATCTTCGCGCTTTGTATGATCCACTGTCCAGTCAATCAGATCGAGCGGTGTATTGATCAGAAAATCGGAGGATGCTTTTATTTCTTCTTTTTTGTTTCGCGCAAAACAATAGAAAAAATTCACCAGCGGATTTTGATCATTTCTTCTTTTGTCCATCCACTCATCCATATGTTGTTGATAGAAATTATGGAGTGTGGAATCTTTTTCGCACGTGAGAAGGATTGGATACATATATGCTTGCAGAACAACATCGAAATAAACAAACCAGGCCGGATTCTGATGCACTATGTTTTTCATGTTTTCCAGGTAGCCATGTTTATTAATCAGTGTAAGATATTGTTGCTGATATTTTTCATCGTTTGTCATGTAATAAGCCAGTTTTAAAAATGCAAGCATTTCCATGGAATTCTGGCTTCTGTCCGGAGCCCATTCAGGATCATTATTTAACCTGTCCGGCGACCATACCCCCCATCTCGTGTGTTTGCCATCAATATCAACCAGGCAAAAATTGTTTGCAATCAGATGATCGACCAGCAATCCTACGTGTTTGCTGATTATTTGTTTTTCCTTATCATCTGCTGCAAGAAGGTAATAAAAGAAGTATCCCATCATATGACCGCACACTTCGTCACTACTCGTATCGCCCTTCCACAGCCATTTGCCATCTTTGGATCTATGCCAGCGGGTTTGTACAGGCTTGAACCTTGGTTCCTGTACCTGCTCTGCAGCAAGTTGCTGATCGTTATAAGTTCTGTTGCCATCGTGCACACGACCGGCCCAGTCAACCGGAACAATTGACCTCGCGAAAAAGCCGTTAGTGCCTGTTACTTCTTGCAAAAGCTTCAAAAAATGGAAAGCTTTTTCTGCATTTTTTTTGGCCTGAGGGTCTTTGGTGGTTGCGTAACGGAACGACTCCATTGCAAGGTAATTGCTCGTGAATTCGCCATCATTGTCATCATCTTCAGGGATCCATGAATTTACATCTCCTTCAATGTTTAAATGACACTGACCAGCGATCCAGGGTTCACGGATATGCCTTTTCATGAGTACTGAATAAAAGAATTCCTGTTTATCCGCCAGTGTCATTTTCCTTCTTTTTATAACACTCACACCTTTTGACGTAGCGATCCATGCGCTTCCTTCTTCGTCGAAGGTTATATCGTTCACATGATCATTCATTAACCAGCGTCGACTAAACAAAAGCGAATGCGTTCCATCTTTATAAAAGCGTGCAAGACCTACATCGGTGCCTATCCACATGGAACCATCGGGTGATGTATGTATGGCATTCACATAAATAGAGGGACAACCGTTCTCCGGCCGGATAAAACGCTTATGTGAATTTTTTTCAAGCACTGAAACACCGCCAAGCCCTGCAGTCCATAATGTGTTGTCGTCGCTAACGGCCACGTCCTTTATGTATGCACTTAACAAAAGGTCTGTTTGGCGAATGCAAACAGTCTGTTGCTGATAACAATGGTAGAGGCCAACATCAGATGCGATCCAAAGCCCGTTGTTACCATCTGAAACTGCATTTCTTACAGAGCGTGGAATATTGTAGCTAAGTTTAGCGAAATGTTCATTGCTGAGAAGCCAGATTCCATCTGGTCCAATTGCATACAATCCTTCATTCGAATTGCTCAAAACAGATATTGGTCCATTAGTGCCTGGCACAAGTTGCAAACTGTTGTTCTGAAATTTATATACACCGTTCCATGCTCCAATCCAGGTTATGCCTTTTACATCCGTAGCAACCGTAAATACAGGGCCGTTATTTCCGTCAACCGGTACTTTTTTCCAGCTGTTCTCATTGTTGTTCTTCATATAAACACCGGCTGATGTAACGATCCATGCCTGTTGCCTGTTAACAGAAATGTGTTTTACATCATTAGCTTCCGCTGCAGTGTCTATTACATATCCCTCATGGTATTCCTGCCAGAATGGTTGATCATTAACATATTCAGCCTGTCCGTTGCTTTGTTTGGATATAGAAAAAATAAGGAGTAAAAGAATGAAGTATTTCATTTCGATGTTTTTTAAAATGGTAGAGACGCGATGCATCGCGTCTCTAATCATATTGGCCACCTGTCCCTGCCGTCGAGACGCCAGGCATGGTGGAGACGTTATATATAACGTCTCTACGGCAATGGTTTTACGTAGATGTCTTTATAATACACCACGCTTTTAGGATCATGCGCCTGGAACGCAAACGTACCGCTTGATATTAAACGGGCAGGATGTCCTTTCGGTGCTTGAGCACCTTCAGGCTCTGTCCAATCAATGATGGTCTGTCCGTTAATTTTAGTAGTAACGTGTTTGCCTTCTACTTTAATATACAATTCAAACCACTCATCATCCTTTACAAATGTGGCTGATGTATCCTTTATGTCATATAAACCTGCAGTTCTTTTCCAGTCGGTATGTGAATTATTCACCTGCACTTCAAATCCTTTGTCGGGAAAACCCTTTTGCTGAAATGCAGTATGGAAATAAACGCCGGAATTTGACCCGGGCTTAGTCATTACCTGTGCCTTGAACTCAAAATTTTTAAAATCATGATTGTTTACAGGTCCGTCATAATAAAGGTGTGAGCGTTTGCCAGCTACTTTAATCGTGCCGTTATCGATGCTGAAGGATGGACCTTCGCTTTCTTTCCATCCATTCAATGTTCCATCGAACAAACTGATCCACTGGCTGTTACTACCGTTGCTGCTGCTATTGCTTCCTGCTATCTTTTTGGGACTGCTGCAGGCGGCAAACAATATAATTGACGCTAAAAAGAAAATGTTTTTTTTCACAATAAAATTTTAGTGGGAGATCAAAAAAAATGAGGCTGCAAAAACAATTTTTGCAGCCTCCGTTATTAAAAGTCTAGTGTCCAGCCTTTACGATATTCGCGTTTTACAAACTGGTTTACTTCTTCCAGGTTGGTAACCCGCATATTCTGATGATCCCAGAGAAGTTTCGTATTTGCACCCGGATAGTCATTGCCTTTACCGTTTGCTCTCGGTTTAGGAGTGTCGGCAGCTTTTATAGCAAGGTTGGCCATAAGTATTGCTTCCGTAAGCGGGCCGGCTTTTTTGAATGGTGAGCTTAGCTCCATATTACCATAACCTGCAATACAGCCTTCAACCCATTGTGCATAGTGCCCGTCGGCGCTGCCGGGCACACGTTTGATGGTTTGGGGTATTTTTACTTCTTCGTTCCTTTTTAATGGCAGTAATCTTGGATTGGCGGCATATTCACTTGCCATCATCTTTCCTTTGGTACCAACAAACAAGATACCGCTATTACCGTCTCCAAACACTTCATCTGCGCCTAACTCGGCGGGACGTTCTGGTTTAATACCGCCATCCATCCAGTGCATAATCACTTCACCCTGTGTTTTGCTTGTTTTGGGGAAGGTAAGAATAGCATGGCTTGATGGAGGGAAACTATCGGGGAAATAGCCGCGTTTACCAAATGCAGTGAATACGCTGGTTACAGAGGCCTGCACATCCAGTGCATATTGTAAACCCAGTATTCTGAAAGGTGCTTCCATAAGATGACAACCTAAATCGCCTAAAGCACCTGTACCGTAATCCCACCAGCCACGCCAGCTTCCCGGTATAAGATTGTCAATATAGTCTTTATAAGGAGCCGTGCCCAACCACAAATCCCAGTCAAGTCCTTGCGGAACTGCTGGTTTTGCAGAAGGCCATGCAATACCTTGCGGCCAAATAGGGCGATTGGTGAAAATATATACCGTATGTACATCTCCAATTACACCTGCATCAAACCATTCTTGCATCTGGCGTACGCCATCACCGGAAGATCCCTGGTTGCCCATTTGCGTAACCACTTTAAATTTATCTGCAGCTTCAGTAAGCATACGCGCTTCATGTATATCATGCGTTAATGGCTTTTGCACATATACATGTTTTTTCCTGCGCATTGCAGCCATAGCTACTACCGCATGGGTATGGTCCGGTGTAGATACAGAAACGGCGTCAAATGATTTGGATTCTTTATCCAGCATTTCACGCCAGTCTTTATAATATTTTGCTTTGGGGAAACTTTTTCTTGATTCTTCAGCCATGCGGTCATCTACGTCGCATAGAAAACCAATTTCTGCTTTTCCGCTTTTATAGAAATTTGCAAGGTCGGAGCGGCCTTTGCCTCCGGCTCCAACTCCGGCTACAATCAGTTTGTCACTGGGAGCAACAAAGCCTTTACCTAATACATGACGGGGGACGATCATAAAACCTGCGGCGCCAAGAGCAGTATTTTTTAGAAAACTCCTGCGCGATTTGTTGGTGTTTTTTGACATTTGACAATTTGTTTTTAAGCAATCAATAGAATATTATAATGCACTTCATCAGAGATATTGCTGTAAATGTGTTGCATTATTCTGACTTCACTAATTTATTCCACATCACTCAAATATTTGCGTAATGTGGAGAAAATATTATTGCCTTGTACTCACAAGCCATGTTGATTCCGTTGAAGAAGTTTCTGCATCTCCGCTTACGGCATTTACTAACTTCTGTATAGGTGCAACGACTTGTAGCTCGCATCGCCCCCCTTGTTCCTTTGCTGTTTCAAGAAGCATTTCTTTTTGCTGAACCCATTGCTTGCCGGCCGTTTCGTGGCGTTGAATAAGATCAATCGCTTCAAGAGCCGTAGCTGCAATTTCAGACAGATGCAGGGATAAAGGTTCTGCTTCTTGTAACACCGGCGAATTGCGCAACAACGTAAGAAACGCGATGTGGTTATTCTGCCATTTAAGTAGTTGCTGCTTTATCTCTGTTTCTAAAGTACTGTCACCAGTCTGCAGAAAATCATCTACCTGTTTGGTAAAAATGCGTGGAACTGCCTGATCGGGCGTGGCAACGTCTGCAAGTTTTGTGTAGGGTGAAAAAATGGTGTACATCGTATCGCCCTGGTTGCGTTCATATATTTTCAGCGGTTCAATTACATCAACTAATGCTTGCAGTGCCCTGGTATCGTAACCGTTACAGAGACGTCTTAACATAGTGTTTTTAAAACTAAGGTGACACAGTCCGAGTTGTTCAAGTTGCAAGCTTACAATATCCAGCCGGCGATACATATCATCAACATCTCTCACATCTTTTTCCGACCAGAGCCGTTCTGCAATGGCTGCTGTGCGTGGCCAGATCCGGGAGTCCACAGTCTCCGGAGTAACGTGTTCACCCCACATGGTTGCCTCACCACCGAGAATATGTTGCGCCTGTTTAGCTGAAATATCAGCATCGTCGGGTTGTGGATCGTTAAGGTAATGATAGGAGGCAGGCTGTATGAGGTCGATGTAATAGCCATTGGAAAGCACCGCATCATGACCTGCTTTTACAGACTCATAAAACGCCTGTTTGCCGCGCCATGATTGTATAATGACATCTTCCGGTAAACCGGGTTGAAATATTTCATCCCAGCCCATCATCGTCTTTTTGTTCTTTGTGATGACAGGCAGGATTTTTTTATTGAACAATGTCTGCAAAGCAGCAGCGGAGTCAATGCCGTTTGCACGCATGTATGTGCGGATTTGCCTCGAATTGTTCCAGTCTTTGCCCGTATTTTCATCTCCGCCTATGTGAAATACCTGGTCTGGAAACAAGCCTGCAACCTCAGTAAAAAGCTTTGAAAGAAATGTGTACACCTTTTCATTGGTAGGGTCGAGAACCGGATCGAATACGCCAAAGTAACGCTGCAGTGTGTATTCTTTTTTCAAGGTAGCCAGCTCAGGATATGCGACGAGAATGGCTGTTGTGTGTGCAGGTACAACCACTTCGGGCACTACACGGATGCCTCTTTCGGAGGCATAGTTTACGATATCTTTTATTTGCTCCTGCGTGTAAAAATTACCATCGGATGCCAGTTGTTGCAGCCGTGGAAATATTTTTGATTCAAACCTGAAGCCCTGGTCGTTGCATAGGGTAAGATGCAGCACATTTAACTTTACAGCAGCCATCCCATCCAGTGTTCGCTTAATAACATTTACCGGCAAAAAATGAAGGGCAGGATCCAACAGCAAGCCGCGCCACGTAAACCTGGGTTTATCGTTGATCGTAAGTCCGGGCAGATAATATCCAGAGGAGTCTGCACTTACCAATTGCATCAGTGTTTCCAATGCATGCATGGCCCCCAGATCAGTTTCAGCACGAACTTGTACCTGCTTTGAATTTATTTGAATGAAGTAGCTTTCGTCTTCACGTAGTTGTAATTTCCCGGGCCGTTTAATAACTATTAAAACAGATGAAGCTGAGTTCGTGTCCTTAGCCGTAACAAATCCCTGTTCATCCAGGAAAATGCCAGTTCTTTCAGCCATGCGACGGACAAATCTGCTGGCATTGGCATAGATCCGGTGATCCGGATGACCGGTTACAGAAACGCGGAGCTGATTGGTAATAGCAAACCTTTCGCCGTTCGTGTTTAAAGAAAAGGGTTTAGGGACTATGCTATATATGTTGTTTAACTGCGAAAATAAATTAACAGTGATCAGCGCAAAGATGAGTGTTAGTATGGCAAAGCGTGTTGTCAGCATTATTCAATTACTTTCAGGTAACGTGCCATCCAATAGGGAAGAAGGTATTCATCGCCTGCCAGTTCGGTTTTGCCGCCATCGCCACCATCAAGATTAAAACCGTTGGCATTGTGGCGGTGTACCGGATATTCTCCCGCAGGTAATAGTTCTTTCGTGGATTGTTTCCGGAAGTTGGGTTCAAGAAATGTCAAATCTTTTCTTTTGGAGTTGACAACTTTCCAACGAACCAGGTCCATCGGAAATTCTTTGAGCTGCCATATAGTTCCTTCTTTATCAAACGTTCCGGTTGTTCCCAAGGTGACTAAGTTCCATACCGGATTTTTTTCGGGCGCTTCTATTTTCCAGTGGTCGTTGATGACATCTTTAAACTGCTGGCGGAGCTGATCAGTAAATGCATAACGATACAATACCCAATAGGTAAGAAATGCCATTTCATCATCAGAGTGGTTCCATCCGCCGTTACCAAGATTAACTCCCTGGTGTATGATATTTTCGGTTGGCTGGATGGCTGTGTAAGGTGTAAGAATATTGTCCAGGTATCCGTAGTCCTTCATCAGGCGGAATGCCTCTGTTTTATAACGTTCTTTACCGGTAAGTGCATAACCCAGTTGAAGCCCGGCGATGATAGTTGTACTGCCGAGCTTTCTATCGCCTACTGAATGCGGGAATGAATTAATATATTCCGGATTCCAGCGCCCCCATAATGTGGGTTTTCCATCAAAGTCAATTAAGTAATAATTGTTGTCGATGATATGCGTGAGGATTTTGTCGAGAAAATCCGCAACACGTTTTTTCTCGCCTTCAGTTTCGGCAACCATTTCATTTAACACAGCTGCAATAAAAATGTATCCTACAAATTCATCGCTGCTGGTAGTTCCTTTCCATTCCCATTCGCCGTCTGCTGAATTGTGCCATCTGTCAGGATCTGAATGTTTATAGCCTGTCCGTTCAAACGTTCTTGCAGGAAAACCTTTTAACGGGTTAACAGAAATAATTCTTTCAAAAGCCTCAAATGCCTCCATGGCGTAACGTTTGGCCACTTTATCCTTTGTAACTGCATACCGGAATGCCTGGCTGCCGAGATAAAAAGCGGACCACAACCCATCATTATCTGTATCAGTTAATTGAGCGGTTGTTAAGTCTCCCGGTTGTTGAAAAGTTACTTCGGAAATGAAGCCATAACGGATATGTCTTTGTCTTATTTTGTCCTGGAAATAAGAAGTCTTGTCTGCAAGTGTTTGTTCCTTGAATTCGATTTCGTTGAGTCCGTCCGGAGTTAGTACAAATACATTGCCTTTGCTGTCAGATGTAAGATCGATGGATTTATTTTGATTGAGCCATCTTTTTGATGCATAGTATCTGTAAGAACCAGATGTTTCTCGCATATACACGCCATCATCAGTTGCAGCCCAGATTGATCCGTTTATGTTTTGCAGATCATTAATTCCTTCTGCGGGTGTTTTTGTTTGCAATGGAAAACTTGTGTCTCCGGTGGTTGTATTAATGCCATAATAACCTGTGGCAGTTGCTACAACCAACTCCTGATCGCGGAAGGTAACGGACCTTGCATTTGTGGTCTTATGAACACTTTCAAAGCGATTGCCAGAAAGGTAGTAAACGCCCTGCTCACTTAAAACATAAAAGTTGCCGTTATAAACTTGCAGCGATTTTATTTTACCTGGCGGAAGTGTTATGTCTGTCATCAGGTTATCCTTCAATAAAGTAGCGGCAGAGTTACCTGCAAGCAGCATACTTCCATCTGCCTTTACCGCAAGACGATTGTATTTTCCTGCCGGAAGTTTTTTAAAAGGAACACCCGCATAACCATTTGTCAATACCCGGTCTTCATACAGGTAATATAAATGGCCTGCTTCTTCCTGTATTGCAATATCCAGGGGAATTTTTTTTGCAAGCGGTGTATATCGCAGATCTTTAACCAATTTGTTTTCATTAAGAATGTAAACGCCTTTGTCTGTAAGCACATACACATTGTCGTTATAATCTGTCACAACCTTTTTTAGTACGGTATTGCCATTGAAATCAGTGCTAGTGTATTTATGGGACACTGCTTGTTTAAAAGGCAGATCTTTTTCTGCGAAAGCTGAGTGACCGGCAATAACAAACGCAATTGTAGTCAGTAAAGATTTTCTTGTCATGTTGAGAAGGGCGAAAATTGAATTGAGAAAATTATAGGAAGAGTGAGGTTATGAAGTATTAGGTATGAGGCATAACGCATAAGCATAAAGTGTCAGGTTTCAGATATTAACGCCGGACACTTCTGTCCCCCCAATGGATGGTGCCCGGCAAATTAATATCAAAATCGGTTCTTATATCTGATGTATTTATATACATCTTACATCGTACACCCTACATCATACACCCTACATCACACATCATACACCTTACATCGTACATCTAACATCTAACATTATTTCAGGTACCACATCAGTGTGTTCCTGGTGTCTTCGCCGAAGATGGCGATGGCTTTATCATATTCAGCCCTGTTGAGGTTTCTTTCGCCATCCGGATAAATATATCTTTTAGGAATTGTATGTTGTGCTGCAACAGGTCCTATCTTTTGATCAAAACCAAGAATGTCGTTTGTGCGTCTGTAATCAAACCAGCCTTCTGCGCCTTTAATGAACAGAGCGAGCCATTTCTGACCAATGAGTTGTTTCAATGTGCCATCGTAAACAACCGTTGGAACAGATTTGTACGCTGTTTGCGCATCTGCACTAACGTGCCAGTAATCCATGTTGGCTTTAATGCCCTCATAATAAAGGCTTTCGGCAGTTTTGCCGGATACAGTCACGCCTTTTTGTTGTGCAGCTTCTGCCAATATGAAACACACTTCTGAATAGGTCATTAACGATGCATTTACCAAAGGATTCTGATCCTGGTAGAAAATGTCAAGGTTAAGGGTTGAAATATGCTCATCACCACCATTATATGCATATGGCAGGCTTATAGAGTTGGGAACACCAACATAATCGTTATGATCAACTGTTGCATCTGCCGGATCTCCCGTAACCTTTGATAATAAAACCGGCATACGCGGATCACTTCTTTCAGTCATAAAATCTACGATCTCTTTGCTTGGCTTGCGCTTGATAAATTCAGCAAACGGATCTGTTAATGCACCACCGCCACCTGTTGGGCCACCCGGCCATTTGTAGATGGTTGTGTAAGGTAATTCTGCATTGTCTGAATTGGAGGTGAATACAGGATATTTTGAAGGATCTCCCGCTATTTCCTGCATTTCAGCAACTGCGGAAGCATATGTTTTAGAGCAACGCAACAGCAGTCTTAAACGAAGAGAGTTAGCAAATTTTCTCCATTTTAAGATATCTCCCGCGTAAAGCACATCTGCAGCTTTGTCAATAGATTTTGTGGTTGTTGCCAGACTATCATTTGCTTCTTTTAACAGTTTAATCAGGCTGGGATAAACATCCTGTTGCTGGTCATATTTCGGCAAAGTTATTTTCAGATCTTTTGAATGTAACGCATCAGTGTAAGGAATATCTCCGTAAAGATCGCTGATGTAAGAAAAATTAAAGGCATAGAAGATCTTTGAAATAGCTACGTATTGCTCTTTTTGTTCCAGTGCAGCCTGATCATGCAGTGATTTATTTGTTGTAAGACGAAGATAATGCCCGTCCCATGATGCGGCCGTCCAACCAAAGTTATCATTGCCTTCATTTCTTACCATCGTAATATAACGCCCTGCTGACGCAGGCTTGTCCATATAAGCGTCACTTTGATAATCATAGCAGGTTGAAACAATTTCCTTTGTCATGAAGTAAACAGCTTCAGTAACAACGGGGTTGTTGGGGTTTTCACTAATACTTTCAAAGTCTTTTGTACAGCCTGTAAATAGCAGTAGTGCTAATGCGGTTGTTAATAAGTTTGCTTTTTTATATATGCGTTGCATAAAGTCTTATTTAATGGAGGTTAGAAATTAATTCCCAGTTTGCATCCGAAGGAGCGAGTGTTGGGCAATGACCATCCGCCCACACCTTGTGTAAATGTTCCGTTAGTGATAACCATTGCCGTTTCAGGGTCATAGCCAACACCTGCTGCGGTATAGCTAAACAGGTTGCGTGCTATTAAGCCGAATGTAACGCTGGTAAACGGCAGCCTGCGAAGTGATTTTTTGGTGAATGTATAATCTAAAGAAACCTCTCTTAATTTAACGTAAGTGGCACTGAATGTTGAGCGTGACGGGAAATCCCAATAATACGTTCCATAATAATTTTCCGGATCAGTGATCTTTGTATTTGGAACATATTTGCCGGTGCCATCATCTACGAAGCCATGTAAGATCTGGCCATCTGTTCTGGCTGTACCCTGATCGTCGGTCCAGCTAAGGCCACCGGTCTGCGGATCACGGCCTGGTACTGTAATGGTTGTTCTTCCGTCAGATAACAGGTTTTTTGCAACATAAGAATAGAACTGTCCGCCCTGTCTCCAATCAAGCAGTGCGCTTAATGTAAATCCTTTGTAGCGGAAAGTATTGGTAAAGCCCAGCATAAAGTCAGGGTTGTAGTTGCCGATCTTTACATAATCATTTGCAGTTTCATATTCGCCGGCATCATTCATCAACGGTTCTCCTTTGTGAGGACCATCAGGTACGGTTTGCCATGTACGTCCGTACATATCACCCATTTCAGATCCTTCCTTAACATAGAAATTAACGCCTTCCTGACCGCCAAGTGATATTTGACTTATGCCATCTGTCAGTGCTACTACCTTATTCCTGTTTCTCGTATAAGTTACACCCGCATCCCAGCTAAAGTTTTTGTTTTGTACAGGTGTTCCTTTTAAGGTAATCTCTATACCCCTGTTACGCATTTCGCCTGCATTAATTGACCTGCTTGTGTAACCGGAGGCAGATGTTGTGGGGATATCAATTTTCTGATTCTTAATGTTTGTTCTATACCAGGTAAAATCAATACCCAACCTGTTGCTGAAGAAACGAAGATCTGCACCGGCTTCATAAGAAGTGCTTAATTCCGGTTTCAGATAGTTATTTGCAAGGCTTGTTTGGTTGCTTGCCATAACCTGGTTACCCCAATAGCTTAAGGCAATGGTATTGTATAGCTGGTATGGATCTATATCTCTGCCTGCTACAGAAGCGTT
Source organism: Danxiaibacter flavus (assembly GCF_041060425.1). Lineage (NCBI taxonomy): Bacteria > Pseudomonadati > Bacteroidota > Chitinophagia > Chitinophagales > Chitinophagaceae > Danxiaibacter > Danxiaibacter flavus. Next base: position 291,167 of record NZ_JAULBC010000002.1, on the reverse strand, counting down.
GGCTCTCACTTTAGCATATGACAAGAAATTAGATTCTATTTTAAACATGTCTGTAAGTATGGCGCTTAACGATGCCGAAGGGTAGAAGAAGGAGTTGTTTTCCTGTGGAAGCGTTGATGACCAATCGTTTCTCGCCGTTAGGTCAAGGTAAACATAGTTGTTATATGATACCTGCGCCATAGCATATAAGCTATTGATCCTTTTCCGTGCTTTGTATGTGCTGGATAAATTCTGAGTAGTTCCGGCTGCAGCATTGTTGATGCTATAAATCCCCGGCATTACCAGTGTATTAGTGGCCTGTACAGAATTGTTTGTATTCTGGTCCATTCTGTTACCACCGGCAGATATTGAAGCAAACCACTTGGAAGTGATGTTCTTTTTGTACGTGAAAAGGAAGTCTGTGTTTTGCTCGCTAAATGATAACTTTTGCAGCGAGTATGCACCCTGGGGGTTGCTGTGTGTGCTGAATGCTCTGCGGCTTTCCCTGTCTTCGTTATAATAATCCACACCTGTGCGAGCCATAAAACTGAGGTCCTTGGTGATGTCTATAAGCAATTGCACATTCCCGGTAATGCGATTGCGTTTGTACCCGTTTAAAGATTCATACGCGATAAAATATGGATTGTCGTTACCGCCCGGTACTGGAGAGTTTTGTTTTACGCCTTCTTCACCAGGAAGCCAGTAATTCTTCAATTTTTGGACGTTAATATTTGCCGGCATTGTGTACACCAGGTTGTTAACGCTGCCTCTGTTAAATGTGGGCCTGTTTTTGCTGCTGTTTACCGTATAGGCAATGTTGGTATTCAGCCTGATGGCTTTATTTAGATTAGTGCCTGCTGAAAGCGTGAGGTTGTTGCGTTTCAGATCTGTGTTAGGTACAATACCTGTATTGTTCAGGTTGGTATATGATAGTCTGAAATTTGCGCCTGTAACTGATACGTTATTTGTGAAGGTTTTACCTGTTTCGTAAAAATCTTTTACACGGTTAGGATAAGATACCCAGGGTGTTGCTACCGGATCTCCATTAGCATCTAACGGGCTGTCCCACTGTACATATTTAGTCCCTACATCAAGCCTTGGTCCCCATGAGGCATCAGAGATTACATCATCAGTTCCTGTCCAGTCGCCGGAGCCAAAAGTATTCTGGAACTGTGGAAACTGCCAGGCTTTATCAAACATAGCTGAAGAGTTGATGCTCACACCAAGATCTTTCTTTACTCCACTGCCTGTTTTTGTAGTGATAAGAATTACGCCGTTAGCAGCACGTCCACCATATAATGCGGAGGCGCTGGCACCTTTTAATATAGATACGGAGGCAATATCATCCGGACTGATATCAGAAAGAGGGTTACCATAATCTACTATCTGATTGTTGCCGCTTCCAAAAGGACTGCCTGCGTTGGAGTTTAATGAATTCCGGATGGGTACGCCATCAACAACGATCAATGGTTGGTTGTCACCATAAAATGATCTTTGTCCGCGAATGGTAATGAATACACTTGCTCCGGGATCCGGGCTCACGCTACGGATATTTACACCAGCGACTTTTCCTGCCATGGCATTGGCAACGTTTGGTGCATTAACATTACTTACTGCGGAACCATCCAGTTTTGCAACGGAGTAGCCCAGTGACCTTTCCTGCCTTTTGATACCGAGGGCAGTTACAACAACTGAAGAAAGTTGTTGCGGAGCCGCTGTCATGGCTACATTGATTTCAGCGCGACCTGAAACACGAACTTCTGCAGGTGTATAGCCAACATAGCTGAATATGAGTACGGCTTCCGGATTTGAAACGCTGATGCTGTACTTTCCGTCAGTACCTGTGGTGGTGGTTTTAGAGGTGCCTTTAACAGAAATAGTTACGCCGGGCAGTATGCCGGTGCTATCGCTTACGGTACCTTTAACAACCAGGTCCGCAGCATAGGCTGCATTAAGTTGTAGCTGTTTTCTGGCAGCAACAGATTTGTTTTCTGTTGCCTGTTTTATAATGTATACATTATTTACTTTCTCGTAAGTAAGCCCTGATGCGCTAAGTGTTTTTTTTAGCTGGGCATCAGCGCCCGGTTGTCCTGCAGTTTCATCGGCCAGGGATGTTAGAATAAATTGTTTAAGTGAATCAGCCTGGTAACTATAGTAAATGCCATACTGTTGCTGAAGGCGTTGCATATAATTCTGTAGCGTTACATTTCCTGCTCTTGCACCTGTTTTGCTCACAGTAGTTTTGTGTGAAACTGTTGATACATAAGCTACATCCTGCGCCAAAAGTGTAGCCGGCATGTATGCGCAGCAAAAAGTAATCACAAACCATTTGGTAGAGAATGCTCTCAAAGCAAGTCTTTTTTTCATAGTAGCCTGTTGAGTGTTAGTGAATGATCAGTTGGTTGTTTGTCTGACTAATGGTTATTTGTAATGTTTTTGCAATTACGCCGGTTAGTGTCTGCAGGTCTGAAACCGGTATAACAGCAGTTATTTTTAGCAATCTTCTATTGTCGTTTTTGAATACCGTATTTACGCCATAGTATTCATGAAGCAGGTTGGCTACATCTTGTAATGATGTTTGTGAAAAGATCCATTTGCCTTGCGTCCAGGCAGCATATTGCTCGTTGTTCATCGCGCTTTTACTAATCGTGTTGTGCAATGTGTCCAGCACCGCTCTTTCTCCCGGAACCAGGTTGGTGGAAGCTTCGTTGTGGTTTTTCAAAGACAGCCTCACCTTTCCCTGTGTAAGTGCAACTTCAACGGCTGCGGAGCGCACGTTCACATTAAACTGCGTGCCTAATACAGTAATAGATACGTCGTTGGCGTGTACAACAAACTCCTTATGCGCTTTGTCTTTTCTTACTTTGAAAAAAGCATTTCCACGCAGATACACTTCGCGTGTTTTACCTGACCCAAAGTCGTTATAACTTACCGATGACCCTGCGTTTAGCACCACTTCGCTGCTATCGGGTAATATCACATGCTTTACTTCAGTGTCCGATGCAACAAGGTTAAGGGTTGAAGCTTCTTTGCCTTTCATCAGAACATACATCGGAATTGCAACAACTGCAAGCAGCGCTGCGGCTGCGCTCCAGAGCTGCCATGAAAGACGCCGGCCGTGGGTGATCTTCCTTGTGTCAGAAGGATCTTGCATTACAGGCTGAATCTGGTTTAATATGTTTGTTTTAAGGGCTAATTTCTCCTGATCAGAAAGCGGTATTATGTAATACGGCTGCCTGGACAGTTCCTCCACAAAACGCTTTGCATTAAGTATCATATCACGTTGGCCGGGGTTAGAAGTTATGTAGTCATTCCAGAATGCATCGGCCTCCTGGTTATTTGCTAAAACCCATTGCTGGAAGTATTCATCGGCTGCGAATTGTTCTTCAGTATAATTTTGGTACTGTGACGGATTATGTTCCATATTAATAAAGAGACAGGTTAGAAAGTTTGATACTCAAATTTTTCGAAATTTTTTTTTAAAAGCCTTTGCGAGCCGGTTAAAGCCGTTTTGTCAATAGCTTTTCGCTCATCACCCTTAGGTACAAAACAATCGTTAAACAAAGGGAAGATATTGAATCGTGATAATTGACATGTAGCTGAAAGTCCAATTAATTAGCGGGTTTGCACATGACTGCTGGTCGTAAAATTATGTGTATTTCAGAGCGCGAAACCTGTATTTTTTACACAATGGGGTGGGAGACAGCGAGCTAAAAAATGCTATCCTTCAGCAACATAAATATATAAGGTGCAGCCTATAAATCCGATCGAGTACATATTTTTCCTGAGCGCCATAATGGTCCGGAAAGCAAGATTATTAACGGACTGATAATTCATGCTGAGCTTTTCTGCAATTTGCTGATAGCTTAATCCCTCGTAAAAGCGCAGTTCCATAATAAGTTTTTGCCTGCCGGTAAGTGTAGCAAGCGCGCGGTTTAATTTGTTGTTTTGTTCGTTGCTGGCGTCAACAGAAATAATGGTCTCTTCAACGCTTTGTTCAGCATCTTCCGTGTCCTCGTCGGGCAACCAGGGGCGTAAAGGCACTTCTTTCCTAAGCTTTTTTAATAATATATGCTTTAGAACCCTGCTTAAGTATATGTAGGAGTTGTTTACGTCGGTAATTGTATCCCTGTAAGTCCATATCTCAATAAAAATTTCCTGTATGGCATCTTTCGCCATCTCCCTGTTATGGGTCATTCTCAATGCCACCGCAAAAAGCCGGTCAACATACGCATCATAGAAATAGGCCAGTGCGGATGTATCACTTTCTTTCAATCGCTTCCAGTATGTACGTTCAATATTGGGGTGTTGTTCAGGCATTGCTACCGCAAATTAGTTAAATCTAAAAGCGTGTATTTTATCGTTAGGCTCTTTAATACAAACTTAATACTCAGTTATCTGGCTGGCTGAAATGGCAAAGCATCATCTAACATAGATATCTGTAGCAAAATAGCAAAATTTGTTTCAACGCTGCCGGGTATTCGGTGAAAGCTGGTTCTTTTCCTTAATTTGCATAACTCTGTTAAGTTGTACAAAGTAATTTATGGATGTAAAAATTGAGCCTAGCTGGAAAGAAGCCTTGCGCCAGGAATTTAGTAAAAACTATTTTGAGCAGATTGCAGCTTTTCTTAAAGTGGAAAAAACACAGGGGAAGACGATTTACCCGCCCGGACAGCTTATTTTTAATGCGTTCGAACAAACGCCGTTTGATAAGGTTAAAGTGGTATTGCTTGGGCAGGATCCTTATCATGGTGCCGGACAAGCAATGGGGCTGTCCTTTTCAGTTCCCGACGGCATAAAGCCGCCTCCTTCGCTGGTCAATATTTACAAAGAGCTACATAAAGATATCGGGATGCCAATTCCCAAAACGGGGGATCTAACACCCTGGGCGCGGCAAGGCGTACTCTTGCTTAACGCATCATTAACCGTTAGGGCAGGAGAGCCGAACAGCCATGCAAAAATTGGCTGGCATATTTTTACAGATGCAGTCATCAGCAAAATATCAGACGAAAAACGTGGTGTGGTCTTTTTGCTGTGGGGCAGTTTTGCCCAGCAGAAACAAGTTTTGATTGATGAGACAAGGCATCACGTTTTGAAAGCTGCGCATCCATCTCCGTTTAGTGTAGAAAAAGGATTCTTTGGATGCAAGCATTTTAGTAAAACAAATCAATTGCTTGCAAGGGAAGGGATTGAACCAATCGACTGGATGCTGTAAAAGCATATTTGATATTAAAGGCGCTCGCAGTAGTGCTTTTTTAATGTATTTTATTTACTCTTGCAGCCTAAATAAGAACAGCCGGGAATCAGCTTAGGAAAAGTTGCATCAGGCCGTTTGAAACAAATACAGCAAATGAAGTTTTTGAAAGAAATAGGTGGTAGGATATGGGCTTTATGGGCCATTATTTTGTTTGTGCCATCCATGATTGTTGCGATGATCTTTTATGCATTTTGTTTCCTGATGAAGGAACCGGCTGCTGCTAAGTGGCACAGGGCTGTATCGAGAGTATGGATGAGTTTTTTCCTGCCACTGGCAGGTTGTCCGCTAAAAGTAATTGGCGCAGATAATTTTGAAAAAAATACCAACTACGTTGTGGTTTGCAATCACAATAGCCTGATGGATGTGCCGGTTACCACGCCGTTCATGCCCAACGCCAATAAAACCATTGCAAAAAAGAGCTTTGCAAAAGTTCCGGTTTTTGGCTGGATCTATTCTCTGGGTAGTGTGCTTGTAGACAGAAAAAGTGATGATGACAGAAGAAAAAGCTATGAAAAAATGAAAAAGGTTCTAGCGCTGGGGTTGGATATGGTAATCTATCCTGAAGGAACCCGGAATAAAACCAATAAGCCGCTGAAAGATTTTTACGATGGTGCTTTTAGACTGGCGATAGATACCAAAAAGCAAATAGTCCCCACACTTATTTTCAATACAAGGAAGGTACTGCCAGCCGGCAAACCTTTTTTTATGGTTCCTCACAAATTAGAGATGCATTTTCTACCTCCTGTAGATACAACCGGACTAACATCAAAACAAGTGAAAGAAAAAGTGTTTCAGCAAATGTGGGATTATTACGCCGCACATAGCTAAGAAGCATAAGGTAGCAAGTACGAATTACGAAGTACGAAGTACGTCAGGTGCAGTCATGCTGTTTTTCTTCCGGGCTTTAAATCCTGGCTAAAGTAAAAGAACTGCCTGCAAAAAAGTAAACCTGTTCAACTTAGGTACTTCGTACTTCGTAATTCGTACTTTGTAATTCGTACTTTGTGTAATTTCTCTTTTTTTCAACCAAAAATCATCGGTTATTTTTTTTACTGCTCTGCAACTTCAAGTTTGGAATTTGTATTTTAGGGTTATAAATCTGTTTTTGGCGAACATTTTTTCACCCAAACAGGTGGTACGTTTGCGTCCTCTTTTATAGAAAGCATGAGTTGTTAAAGCTCTGTTACATGCGCCTATGTTAGGTTTCAAAAATTAGCCAGGTCAGGCAAAGGTTAAAAGAATACAAACAGTTGGTTTGGATGTTTTAACTTTTAATTCGAGTATCGCCGGTTAATTTGAATTTTAAAAACACCCCTCAAAACAATTATGAAATCCTAATCTATAAGAACCATTATGTTAGAATTTGAGTATTCTTTGACCACCAGTCCAAAAATATTGGAAAATGCAGCTGAGGCCATCGGCGCAGCCTTCGGGGAAAAGATACACACCAAAAATAATGCGTTGGTGTTTCCGCCTTCGGTTGCGACAGGCAAGGGTGAATTTTATTCTTTGGATCTTGGGCTTGGCCTTAGTCTTATGGACTGTCGTTTTACAAAAGAAGTGAAATTTATACGAAAGCCTCTTCTTATTAATGACTTTCATATTGTGCATTTCAATTTATCCAGCATGCCTGTCTGGGTTACTACGCAGAATGGAGATTCTGTAGATGTAGGTACAGACTGGAAAAATGCAGTGTACTATGGCACTTCGGGCCTTGGTGCGGAATTGTACCCTGCACCGGAGGGTAATTTGCGCATGGTAAATATCATCTTTTCAAGAGCTTGGCTGATTAAACACTACGACATAGAAAAGACACCACTGCATCCAGGTCTTGCTAGAGAATTCTTAATGGATCAACCTGTCCAGTTTTTTATGGATCTTGATCTGCGCTTGCTGTTGATTGCGGAAGAAATACTGGTTTCAACACCACCCACTTATATGCAAAGACTATTTTATGAAGGGTGTGCTAAAAGACTTGTGGCGCTTGTGGCCGACAGGTTGGCAAGACCTGTTTGTAATGACGAGAAACTTAAGTTTAGTGAAGTGTCTACAGTTATGGCCATCAAGGAAAGAGTAAGTCGCGCGCTGGATAAGCCATTGCCTCCACTTGAAGAGCTGTCTGCGGAGTGTGCAATGAGTAAAACAAAATTTGCTTCCCTTTTTAAGGCTATTTATCATAAAAATTACTCTGATTATTTCCTGCAGACAAAAATGCAGAAAGCCGCAGAATTGCTTCTTAAAGGGTCACCGGTATCCGAGGTGGGCCATGCGGTTGGTTACAATAACTTAAGCCATTTTGCAAAAGCGTTTAAAGATTATTTTAACACAACGCCCAAGCTGTATCAGAAAGGCGCTAAAATAATTAAAGGGTAAAGCCTTAATGCAGGCAATGTTGCGTAAAGAAAGAGAACACCCGTAAAAAAAATTGTATGATAGAAGTGGATTACTACTATAGTTCCAGCATGAAGTGGTTTATTGATTTTGCGGAGTCATTAAGCAAGGCGACTGGCGAAAATGTTATTGTGCAGGGTAACCGGCTGGCTCTTCCTTGCGGTCTTGCCGAAGGTCGTTATGAATTTTATGAGCTTACAGATGGACTTTCAATTCTCATCACCGATTGTGTGTTCTTTAAAGAATTGCAACTTCACAGGCAAGCAGTGCCGGGCAATGATCATTATAAAATACTCTTTAATGTTAGTAATGTTCCGCTAATCATCAACAAGCAAAGCGGCAGGATTGTAAACATAAGCAGCAGCCTTGCTGAAGCCGTTTTCTTTAGCTCGCATACAACGGAAGTAAGCCTGTATCCGGGTATAGGCAAACAGCTCAGAACAGTTCAATTGATATTTCACAGGTCATGGGCAATTTCTCACCTGCTGAAAAACATAGCACCTTTGAGTGTCACAAGAATGCAGCAGTTCGCAAATTATGAGCCTATGCAATTCACCACCAATCTTGATTTGAAAAGTAATGATCTTGTAGAGGAGGCACTTTCGGCTGAAGCACCTGCATACACGCTCCCGCATTATCTTGAAGGTTGCGCGATAGAACTGGTTGCTTTGTTCTTTGACAATATTATTGAAGAAGAGCTGGGAGAGGAGCGGATTATTTCTGACGATGCCATGCGTATCATTCAGCTAAAAGAACAAATAGAAAATAATATTGAAGACCCGACCCCAACAATGGATGAAGCTGCGAAAATTTGTCTGATGAGCAGAACCAGATTTGCAGTGATGTTCAAAACGTTGTACAACAGTAATTACGCCACTTATTTTCTTAACATGAGAATGAGTAAGGCTGCAGAACTTTTAGCCAGTAAGCTTTCGGTGACCGATGTGGGACACAAGATTGGCTACAGTAATATCGGCCACTTTGCCAAAGTGTTTAAAGAACACTTTGGCGTAACACCCAAACTTTTTCAGAAGGATAATTTAGGCTGATTGTTTCCCGGCCTTGAAAAGTTTGAGCATATTCTTTGTGCTACCCAGTGCCTTCGCAACGAAACTCCGTGTAACTGTATTTAATGCGTTTGACAATCACAAATCTTATCCAGGTAACCTAAATCTGTCAATTCATGTTAACATAAAAATGTTTTATTGCATACAGATTCTGCAAGTATATTTGCGCGGAATAATAGCCTTAAACAACATTTCTTTCGTCATTTATGAAAAAAATAGTTTATCCATTTATCCTATGTATGGGATTGTTGTCTTTTGCAAATGCACAAAACTTTACAGGTTACCAGTACAATAATTATCAAACTGTGGGCGGTGCGGTTTTTAATCCCGCAAACATTGCAAACAGCCGTTATAAGTTTGATATTAACCTGTTTTCTGTAAATGCAGCAGGTGGTACCAATGCATACAATATCAAACGCTCATCACTGTTTAAAATGAACTTTAGTGACTGGGTGGAAGGAAAAGATTTTTATAAAGTGAATAACGGTAATAACAAAAATACATTCACCAATTTTGATTTGATTGGACCGTCTGTAATGTGGAGCATTGATCAAAAGAACTCCGTTGCAATCACCACAAGAGTAAGAGGGCTGGCAAACGAACGCAACCTGGATAATAGCGTTTTTCAACTGGTGGGTAATAGTAATCCTGATTTTTTTAATACCCCTCTTGCGTTGAATAATTTCCGTTCTAATGTACATGGTTTTGCTGATGTAGGGGTTAGTTACGGACGTGTACTTTTCCAGGATGAACATCATCTTATTAAAGGCGGTATTACGGCTAAATATGTTATCGGTTTTGCTGGAGGTTCAGCAACCGCCAATAACTTTTCCGTTAACATGAGGGATGAAAATAGCTTTAATAATCTTCACGGAGATATTAATCTTTATTATTCAAAAGGTTTAGATCAACTATCCAGTTCTAATAATAGTGATATAACCTGGAGCGATCTGAATAAAAGTCATGGAGTTGGCTTTGATCTGGGCGGCGTTTATGAATGGCGACCAGATGGCAATATTACTGATGATCCCGAAGAGGCTGCGTGGTTAAGCAAGACGAAAAGCAATTATAAACTGCGCGCTTCTCTGGCGGTGACAGACATAGGTAGTGTTAAATACGCACTGTCAGGTAACGCGAAGAGCTATCGCCTGGATGGATCAGGTTTAACCAAGGACGATTTTAATATGTATGACGATGAAACACTTGATGAATATCTGAAACGCCTTCAGATAAAAGGTATTTTAACGGAGCAAGGGCTTCCTTCATCATATAAAGTGAAGTTGCCCGCAGCATTGCACGCAAATCTTGACTGGCAGGCAGTTGAAAACTTTTTCATCAATGCAAATGCGGATATAAACCTGGTGGGCAACAAAGTTTTTGGTGCAGGTTATATAAGCTCAGTAGCAATAACGCCACGTTACGAAACGCGTTGGCTGGGAGCTTCTATGCCTTTTTCTTACAATACCTACAATAACTTTAATTGGGGGATTGGTTTTAATGTGGGCGTGTTTTACATTGGTTCAGGTTCCATTCTTTCTAACCTCGTAAAACAAAATGTTAGAGGTGCTGACGCTTATGCAGGAGTGCATATTCCTATTTACAGACCAAAAAATAAAGTGAAGGAGCCGGTAATTGAAGCAACCCTTCCGCCTAAAGATACTGATGGTGATGGTATTCCTGATAGTACGGACAAATGTCCTGATGTGAAAGGTGTTGCCAAATATCATGGATGCCCTGTACCTGACACGGACGGTGATGGTGTTAATGATGAAGAAGATAAATGTCCCCAGGTGAAAGGAGTCGCTAAATATCAGGGTTGTCCGGTTCCTGATACTGATGGTGATGGTATAAATGATGAGGAAGACAGATGTCCGGCTGTGAAAGGCGTTGCCCGTTACCAGGGCTGCCCGGTGCCGGATACAGACGGTGACGGTATAAATGATGAGGAGGATAAGTGCCCCAAAGTGGCCGGTATTGCAGCAAATGCGGGATGTCCTGAGATAAAGGATGAAGTTGTAAAGAAAATTGATCAGTCAGCCCGTAAAGTGCTTTTTGCAACAGCCAGCGATAAACTGTTACAATCATCATTTGCAGCGCTGGACGATGTAGTAAAGGTTTTACAGGATAATGCTGATGTTCAAATGGATATTGAAGGACATACAGATAATACCGGTAATGCAGTTCTTAACAAGGCACTTTCTGAAAAAAGAGCTGCATCCGTAAAAAAATACTTTGTATCTAAAGGTATTGATGAGAGCAGGTTGCATGCTGCAGGTTATGGAGATACAAAACCTGTGGATAGCAATAAAACTGCCGCGGGACGTGCGAAGAACCGTCGGGTGGAGATGAAGTTGTACTACTGATTTTTGCAATAAACTAACGAATAAAAAGGCTTTGAATGCATGATGTGTTCAAAGCCTTTTTATTTGCTGCAGGTTGCTGTCGTATATGTTTTAAACAAAGCCGAGAACATATAATGCAGATCAATTTCTTATCGCCATGACAAGATACCGTACAACAATAACAGCTACGAAAAGCCAGAGAACAGCAAGGAGCAAGGTTTTTAGAAGATTTCTTTTCGCTATGTAAATGCGCTCCTCTGCCTTAAGGTGACTGGACCTCATTATATTGCGCGGAACAAGCCTTGCCGCAAAAGTGAACAGTAACGGTACTACCACTATGTCATCAAGATAGCCCGCAATCGGAATGAGATCAGGGATAATGTCGATTGGACTTACGAGGTACAACAAGCTCACAATTATTATTGCCTTTGCATACCACGGTGTCCTTCTGTCACTAAAAGCATAATAAAGCGCCAGGCATTGCAACCACAATCCCCGGGTTCTTCTGTATAGACGTTGAAATGCTTTCATGACAAGTGTTTTGACTTTGCTTGGCAACAGAAAAATAACGATAAAATAAATACCCGAAATATCAATCGCTGTTATTTTCAGGTGCTTGTTGAGTAAGCGTTTACTTAGTTTAAAAAGTTATTGTTAATAGTAAGCTTTTAGTAAAAACATGCACAATTTTTCGTAAATTACACAAACACTTAAACTTCTTCCCATGCGCACAGTTAAAAACATCCTGGGCCAAAAGGGGCCACATTTCCATTACATTGATGCCAGTTCCTCAGCTTTAGATGCCCTACTGTTAATGCAGTCTGGTAATCTTAGCTATGTGATAGTCATGGACAAAGGGAAATACGCCGGCGTTTTGTCTGAGAGGGATTATACCCGTAAAGTTTTGCTGCAGAACAAAAATGCAGCTACAACAAAAGTTTCTGAGATTATGACCAACGATTTGCCAGCCATAGATTCTTCGTCCACTGCGGAGAAAGCTATGATACTGATGAATGGTTGCCAGTCAAAGTACCTGCCTGTTTTTGAAGAATTCGATTTTTCAGGCGTGCTTACTATTCACGATCTGATGCGCGAAGCAATGCAGGACAGCGAATTGAAAGCTGTTGCTGATAAGGTTATTACGCAGACTGATACTGCGGGTGAGTATGTGCATTACTGGATTTAGTTCTTGCACATCGTAGACTAAACTGCAAGTGAAGCGGATTAAGTGTGAATTTTTGCATCAGTTTACATTGTGTTATACAGACACACAAAGGTTTTCAACAATTCCACTTTCTTTAAGATGAATTGACCGGCAAATTGCATTTCGTTGCCGGGTGAGGTAAAATCAAACGGATTCCGGAAAAATTTAAATTGATGAATGTTGCGGATGGTTAATGAATGACTACATCGCTGATCACTTTGTCACCCATTGCCTCATTTACCCTTTCAATAATTGTTGCTTTTTGAAAAAGGAGTTCCTGCTTCAGCGGGCCTACGGATGTATATATGTAAAGGGTTTTGTTGATGATCTGAATTTTATCGGTATACTTTGCAATCGTCTTGCCCATAATGGTCTCCCATACATTTTCGATCTGAACGGCTCTAACGCCGTTCTTCAACGAACTCTTGTTCAAGAAGTTCCTGATAGCATCGCCCAGTCGATATTCTCCCATAATGTAAAGGTAGGAAATGTTAGCTGATGTACGATGTGAGATGTACGATGTTAGATGTGCAATGTGAGATGTACGATGTTAGATGTACGATTTTAGATGTGTTTGGATGTCTGATATACGATTTGACGATGTCTGATTTTGTTGGCGATGTTTGACGTGTAATTTGCCAATCGTGTCATTGTGAGGCGACTCAATTCGTACTTTGTACCCGTCCGAATGCGCGTTCGGCGCGGGCGGGCTTCCTAATTCGTACTTCAAACATTTCAGTACACCACACATCGTACACTGTACATCTGACATCGTACATCTAACATTTGCTTAGTTCTATCAACTGATAATCCAGCCCTAATTCACTAAAGGCATCCTGAAGTCTTTCCTTGTGCGTGTCTGTAATAAATACCTGGCCGTTTTCCTCATTGCAAACTTTGTGAAGGAGATTTGACATTCTTTGTTCATCGAGCTTCTCAAAAACGTCATCCAACAGGAGGATGGGAGGGAAGCCTTTTTTATTTTTTATGACAAGATATTCTGCAAGCTTAAGTGCAAACAGCAGACTTTTTCTTTGTCCTTGCGACGCTACTGACTTAAATGGTTGCTGTTGCATTTGAATATCGATGTCGTCTTTGTGAATGCCTTGTCCGGTACGCTGGAGGTAAAGATCACGTTGCCGGTTTTGTTGAAGCAAATGAGCGAAAGACGCTTTCAATAACTGGCTTTCATAAGTTAATTCAACCTGGTCATTGTCGCCGCCTATTGAAATATATTGTTCCTGCACAAGCGGAATGAAGTCGCGAAGGAAACTATTCCTCGCTTCAAAGATAGCATTACCAAGACCAATCAGCTGCTCATCAAGTATGTCAAGCAATGCATCATCAAGCCGCTGATGTTCGGCAGCAGCTTTAAGCAATCCGTTCCGTTGCTGCAACACTTTGCCATATTTGATGAGATGGTCAAGATAAACAGGAGAGAGCTGAGACAAAATAGTATCAATAAAAGACCGTCTTTCCTCGCTGCTGCCGGTGATCAATTGCACATCATCCGGCGCAATCATTACACCTGGATACTTGCCTATATGAAGTGAGAATTTTTTGTAGATCTCATTGTTGACTGAAAATTCTTTTCTTCCGTTTTCTCTGAGAATGCAGACAAGTTGCAGTGCTTCAGGTCCATTGTTGATCGCTCCGTCAATGCGGAACCCGTTAGAGCCTTGTTGTACGCTCGTGCTGTCAGCTCTTGAGAAGTAGCTTTTCGTAAAACAGAGATAGTATAAAGCGTCCAGTAAATTCGTCTTGCCACTGCCATTAGGACCGCAGATACCAACAATTCTTTTGTTGAATGAAAATTGCTGAAATGAATAATTCCGGAATTGGGTAAGCTTTATTGAACTAAACTGCAACATGAAAGGCAAAAATAATAAAATCAAAGACGATTAGTCGAATTGATAATTGAAAATTGACAGTTGAAAATGATAGATGTGGAAGCAATTTAACCACAGATGCCACTGAGTTATTTTCACAGATAGCCACAGAGAATATGCAATAATGGTCTAGATTATACTAAACTCCTTTAACTCTGTGATAAGAACTCCTTTACCTCTGTGGTTAAACTAATTAAAATTATTCTGTGTTTCAGTGCCTCTGTGGCTATATTTTTATAAATCCTCCTTTAACTCTGTGAAAAAAAACTCCGTGTAATCTGTGGTTAAAATTTTTCTGTGTTTCAGTTACTCCGTGGCTATATTTTTAAAATTCTCCTTTAACTCTGTGAAAAAAAACTCCGTGTAATCTGTGGTAAAAAACCTCTGTGTTTCAGCGTCTCAGTGGCTATATCTCCAAAATCCTCTAATATTGCAACATCAACAAAAATCAATGGTATCTTATAAGTGGTTCTCATTTTTGAACAAGCTGGCCCTGATCGGAAATTTTTTCTTTATACTCTGTGTGATAGCCCATTTTAGCAGTCATCAGTTTCCCCAGTTTATCACAGGTTTTGCCCTGATCGTTGGATTGATTTTGTCACCAATCGTGAATATTGTTGTGAACTTTTCGCTGGTTTATTTTATATTGAAGAATATTAAGGGCCTCGTGCCAGCCTGGCAATCGATGGTAAATATGGGATTCCTGCTGCTACAGCTTTTATACTTTTTTATATTTTAAGATGATAACTAACATACTGAAAGACAAACCAACCAAACTGTTTATCGGCTTTGCAGCATTTTTCGTTGCCAATGCTCTAATTGCAGAATCTATCGGCTCCAAGATCTTTTCCCTGGAAAAAGTATTCGGAGCCAAACCAGCTAATTTTACGCTTTTTGGTCATGACGGATTAGCCTTCAATCTCACCTGCGGTGTACTATTATGGCCGCTGGAGTTTATCATGACCGATATTGTAAATGAATTTTACGGACCGAAGGCCGTTAAACGCATTTCTTATACTGCTGTAGTATTGATAACTTATGCCTTTCTAATGTATTTTCTGGCGATAGCAGTACCGCCTGCAGACTTCTGGTTATCGACCAAAACGAGTGATGGCATTACAAATATGCAAGCTGCATTTTCCGGCATTTTCGGACAGGGTATGTGGATCATTGTCGGAAGCCTTGTCGCATTTCTTGTAAGCCAGCTTGTGGATGTAACTGTATTCCATCGCATCAAAAGAGTGACCGGTGAAAAACATGTATGGCTGCGGGCGACAGGTTCTACGATCATATCTCAGTTAATCGACAGTTATATCGTACTCACCATTGCATTCAAAATCGGCAGTAACTGGAGCTGGGCGCAGATCTTTGCTGTGGGTACCATGAACTATATGTACAAGTTTGTGATGGCCATTGCGCTTACGCCGCTGATCTACCTGGTTGAAAGATGGATAGAACGCTATGTTGGCCATGAAACCGCTAAAAGGATGAAACTGCAGGCAATGGGTAAGGGTGAAGATGATTTCCTGAATATCCCGGCGGCGGGATAGTTGAACCACGGAGACACGGCGGCAGGGCGAAACACGATGGATCTGCCACAAAGGCGCGAAGGCTCAAAGGAGCACAAAGTTTTTAAGGTAATTGAAAATTGAAAATGGAGAATTAAAAATGAGGAAATCTCTGTGGTTCTCCGTGTCTTCTCCTGTATTCCTCCGTGTAATTGTTATGTACCCTTAGTACGGTTAACATTAATTCTCGTTGCGTCGCCGCTTCTTTGCGCCCGCTGCGTGAAACCAACAGTTTTGGGCTTTAAGCTTTGAGCTTTGCGCTTTCTTCCTTCACCATCTTAATCACCACCTTGTCAATCGGCAATGAAACCGATTCTTCAGAAAGACTTTCCCACTCAATCCATCTGAACACTTCGCTTTCGCCATTAACATCGGCTACCTGGTAAGGAGCAAAATCAAACGGTGTATCTTTTGTTTCAAGCGCTATAGGACCATCCGGATGCACAAAATAGTAGATCGAAATGATCTGATCCTTTTTATTAAAGGCGGAAATCTGGAAAAAATCAGTTGTGTAGATATGATCGCCAATGGTAACATCAAGGCCCGTCTCTTCTTTAAACTCCCTCTTCAGGCAATCACGCGTACCCTCGCCAAATTCCAAACCACCACCCGGAAGTTTCGTAAAATATTCCCCGCGGATAAACTCGTCACTCACCAAAAGCCGGTTGTTGCTATCTATTAAAATGCCGTAAACCCTAACGTTAAAGTATGCCATAATTCAGTTGTAAGTTGTACGTGATGCGTTGCACGTTTATCAAAGCGAAGGGTTGGTTTCTCGCAACGCGCGCAAAGAAGCAGCGACGCGGCGAAAATTACGGGAGGCCTTCCATCGCTTTGTGCCCCTACCGCGCAAGCGCTTTTTTTTATTTTTTTCAGCTTTGCCCTTTGTGCTTCTTAGTGTCCTTCGTGTCTTCGTGTTTCAAATCCTTCGTGTTTCTTTGAGCTTTAGTGTCTTTGTGGCAAAACTCGTCGTGTTTCTCCCTGCCGCTCGTGCCTCCGTGGTTCAAACTAAAACCATTTCTTCTTCATAAAATACCAGCTAATGATAATCGATATACTCAACGATAAAATTATTGGTATATAAAACGCGTGCTTCGAATGATCAAACGGGATCGGTACATTCATCCCATAAATACTCGTCACCAGTGCCGGCAACGAAAGAATGATCGTAATAGAAGTCAGCCGCTTCATCACATTGTTCAGGTTATTGCTGATAATGCTGGCAAATGCATCCAGCGTACTACTCAGGATGTTCGTGTAGATATTCGCCATTTCAAGTGCCTGGCTGGTATCCACTATCAGGTCATTCAGTATTTCTCTTTCTTCCTCATTGAGACCCAGGAAATTCGTGCGTTCCAGCTTCATCATCATCAGTTCATTCGTACGAAGCGCGGTAACGAAATACACAAGACTCTTCTGGATCCGCATCAGCTTAAGCAAATCCTCGTTACTGTTACTGTCATACAGGCTCTGCTCAAACTGGTTCCTTTTATGGTTGATCTCTTTCAAGTACTCCATAAAGTTCTGAACGATCTTTTCAAATACTTTCAATACCATCATGTTCCTTTTATCAGGATGGCGTTTCTGAAATGTGTTCAGGAATTTTTTGATCGCACCGTTGTCAAAAGAGTTAACAGTAACAATATGATTGTGCGTTAGAATGATACAGATTGGGATGGTGATGTAATAGGCATCACTGTCATTAAAAGAATTGTTTTCGGTAGGCGTTTTAATAACGATAAAACGCACATTATCATCAATCTCATAACGCGGCCTTTCGTCAATATCGAGCGAGTCTCTCAAAAACTCAATCGGAATTTCCAGCTCCTCGCCAAGCTCAACAAATTCTTCTTCTTTAAAGGGAGGGACAAGATTTACCCAAACACCATTTTCGGGCCTGTCTATTTCAACCGTCTGGCTGTTTATATTTTTGAAATACTGAATCATTCTTCGGGGGTATGGCCAAGCTTATCAAGCTGTTTAAACTTGCCCTGTTAATATTTCGGTTGCTTTATATTAGTCTGTTTACGATGCGCCGAACGCTTAATCTTTGCCTGCTTCATCTACAGTAAGCTCGCCTTCAAAAACAAAATCTGCCGGACCGCACAACCAGATGTTGTCAAAATGGTTGTCGCCATTCTTGTTGAATTCAACGGCCAGGTGTCCGCCAAGCGTCTCTACCTCAACGCGGTTAAAACCGTTGTCGTTATGCGCAAAAACAAGTGCGGAAGCAGTAACGCCAGTGCCGCAGCTATAGGTTTCGTCCTCAACACCTCTTTCATAAGTGCGGACAGATATCTGCCAGTCTTTAGGCTCAACAAAGTTTACATTGATGCCTTGTTTTCCGAATTTTTCGCTGTAACGGATTTTCTTTCCTTCTTCAAATACCGGCGTTTCCTTAATATCGTCAACTGCAACAACATAGTGCGGAGAGCCTGTATTCAGAATAAATGCATCGTAATACTGCTCAATCTTATTTACATCGGTCATCTTCAGGTTCACCCAGCCGTTATCCTGTATGGTTGCCTCATGTTCCCCATCAACAGCAATAAACTTGAAAAGATTTCTGTGAATACCGCGGTGATAAGCAAACTTTACAAGACACCTGCCACCATTGCCACACATGGTACTTTCCCTGCCATCAGCATTGTAGTACTTCATTTCAAAATCATATCCCGGCTTGCTGTTCAATAACATCAATCCATCTGCACCAATGCCAAAGCGCCTGTGACAGATATGATTCACCTGTTCTTCTGTAAGAGCAACCTTTCCGTCCCTGTTATCAATTATTACAAAGTCATTTCCCGTTCCCTGGTACTTATAAAAATGTAGATTCATTCGGTTAGTTTATTTGTGAAACACGTAGCACTGTAGTCAATAGTCAATGGTCAATAGTGAAAGGCGCATCAGTTCCATTGCCCTTCATCTGCATATTTACACATTTCTTTATTCGCACATTTGCCACGTTTTCAATTCTCAACTTTCAATTATCAATTAAATTCCTGCCACAATTTCCAGTCCCTTCCTTATCAAATTCTCCACGCCCAACCCGCTGTCTTTTGAAAACTGTTTGGAAACGCGATTGGCCACTATTACGTTCAGGCTCAGGCACTGATGACCTAATAACCGTCCAAGACCGTAGATCGCACTGGTTTCCATCTCAAAGTTACTAATGCGATAGTGACCGTAATTAAACTCCGTTAGACGTTCTATCAGTCTCGGATTTGAAAGACCAAGTCGCAACACGCGCCCTTGTGGACCATAAAAGCCGGGGCAAGTTACGGTAATCCCCTGATGAAACCCGTTTACGAAATGTTTAAGCAGGCTGGATCCAGCAGATGCAATATAAGGTGAAAATGTGCCATCCAGCTGTGTATGTGCGACAAATTGCTGCAGTAGTGCTTTTTCCTCATCATTGTTGTCGTGACGATAGTAATGCAACAGGTTATCAATGCCCAGTCCATGTGTACCCGCGACAAAGCTGTCAACCGGAATATCCTGCTGCAATGAGCCGCTGGTGCCAAAACGGAGGATCTGAAGCGATGTAAGATTGTTTTTTATGGTTCGTGTTGCAAAATCTATGTTAACCAGGGCATCCAGTTCATTCAAAACGATATCAATATTATCCGGACCGATGCCCGTTGACACCACGGAAATCCGTTTTTTGCCCAGCCAGCCGGTATGCGTGATAAACTCACGGTGTTCCCTTTTAACTTCAACAGAATCAAAATGTTTGCTGACTTCCTTTACCCGGCCAGGATCGCCGACTGTGATGATGGTTGTAGCCAGTTCTTCAGGTGTAACATCCAGGTGGTAAATGGCTCCTCGAGCATTGATAATCAGTTCACTTTCTGCTATTTGGCTCATTTTTTAAGATTTTGAGGCCTAAAATTCGTATTTCGGCGCCTAACTTTGAATTAGAATTTTGTTTTTAATTTGTTTATCCTATTTTCGCAGCCGATTTACAAAAAACGGTTCCGTGGCCGAGTGGCTAGGCAGAGCTCTGCAAAAGCTTCCACAGCAGTTCGAATCTGCTCGGAACCTCAGATACTACTTGACGAGAGAGTCCGCTAATGCGGACTTTTTTGTTGCTTGCCACTTCTGATGAGGCTTTTAGCCGATCTTTTCAAGCAGGTATAAACCCAAAACCATCGAATTTCATCGAAACAAGCCCTCAAAAAAGGTCATTTTTTAATGCAGGCAAATCTAGGCGACTTAGATCCCAATGACGCTTCATTTTCTATAAGAGATGCATTGTTTCATACAAAATTAGTCTTCATAGTTGTTAGATATAGGTTCACTGATCCTTTAACCTTGGGTATAATTTTGTAAGTCTTAGCCCTTTTACCGGGAAAGCGTCTGAAATAGAAGGTCGAATGAAAAATTCGACAGCAATATATAACGCTAAGTATAAGTAATGACTTTTATAGCTCACTAATATTAATCGCATAAATAGCGGGCTCCTGCGCAGGCGTTAGGTGTTGGTTTAATCCAGCACAGGGAGAGTTCATTATATCTTCTATTGTGAAATTCCGTTTTATTTTCGTTTAGCTATTCTTAACCTTTACAATTTGTTTTAAACATTTAAACCTTCACATCCTTTTTGTCGTCTACCTCCCGGAGGAAATTAACAAAAAAGAGATCTGCTCAACTCTATGCAGACCAGGTACTAACATGGAAATCAATTTGACTAATGAATAAGCTCCAGCTTATTTTGAATGTGGCATTGATATTGCACGATGCCAGCGCACACTTTTCATAGACAAACCTTCAAAACCTATGTTTTAAAATTGTTACAGAAATTAGTTTATCGTATCGGCCAGGTTTTCCAACCTGGCTTTTTATTTCTGCTGTTCCCAACTGCTATGGGACAATCATTTTTTGTTATTTTAAATTATTTCTATTTAATGTGGTATATAATAAATAATGGCATTGCAATTGTCTATATACCACTATTATTACGTTAAAGGTGTTTTGCAAATAATGTTGACAAGATTTAAATAACTTTTAAAAAGTGAGTAGATCGTCGGCTGGGCTTTCTAGTTCAGCCTTTTTTTATTTTGGTATCAGGCTTGCATGATCTGCATGACAAGTATTTTATAGTTTCAATCAAGTGCCACGGCTAGACTTTTGGGTCTGGTCTTTTTGCTTCACTACTCTTACCATCAGAGCATTTAATTGTTTACAGTCTTGAGACTATCTGGCACCCGGTTTGTCACTCTATGATGGGGAACACCCTTAGAATTTTTGGACAATTCTGTTAGCCATGAAGGCACCTTACATAAATGGTTAACAAGGGCTGGGCTTTTTAGTCTGGCCTTCTTCAAAACAACTTCTTGCTCAAATACCTGAATCCCTGGAAGCCTTTCATTGGAATTTTACAAGGTGCTTTCTCGTATGGTCCTGCTAATAGCATTCTTGACCAGGAAATTGTTTTCGGTCCATTGCCATCGTAGCAGTCTACCCACCCGTTTCACCCCCCGTAAAACAATTTGTACCTAACGAAGCCACCTACGATGATGTGGACATAAAGAATATCGTGTTTTGGACAATTCTTGCTTTTCTGGAACCATAGGTTATCTTCGTCTGTCATTGATGATAGAAAGTGACGAAAGAATTTGCCGGGTAAAATACATATCATATCCACCACCACTTTTCTCATTCTTAAACGCATACTTTTTCCTCAAACGCTTTGTCCTGATCTCAATTTTTTATATTTTGTCAGAGGACGTCTTCATAATGGAGGAGTAATGATATTTACCGATGATGTGTAAAAATGGCATAGTATAAAAGTCGCTATCAACAGTAACCTTTCTCTGTTTACCCCACAACTTCAAACCATGAACAAGCTATCCCTGTTATCCGTATCGCTTTTGCTTGGGCTGACAACATTTTCGCAGGACTGCAAATATGATCTTGACTCGTACGATAAGTTCACCAAAATGCATAAGCTGGAAAAAGAAGTTAAGCTGAACAAAGCAGATCTTTTAGGTGATGGATACTTAAATGTAACGATCTGCAAATACGATAGCCTGAACTTTATAAGGCTGGAATATACCAGTCAAAAGAACTTATCTATAAGCACTTCTGATAAATTTTTGTTTCTCCTGGATAATCAGCAAACAGTAGTTGCCATGCCTCAAAAAAACTACATGAGTGAACGGCGGCGGTCCAATCCCAAACAGCAAATCATTGAGGCATCATATAGCTTCGAGGACCCTGCTTCTTTTGAAACGCTCAAAAAACAAAAAATACAGTCAGTCAGAATTTACTACAATGGTGAATTTCACGATCATAATGTAAAAGATAAGTTCCAGGAAAACTTTCAGTCAGCGATGAAATGCTTTTAGAGAAGACAGTAAGATAGTAAGACCGTAAGACAGTAAGATAGTAAGACCGTAAGACAGTAAGACCGTAAGAAGTGTGAAAGAGATAGGGTTGTATGAAAAATTATGACATCTCACCCGTACATTGTACCATCGTTATGGGGAAGACTGCCTGTCATACACTGCACTCACATCGTACCCGCCCGAACGTGCCGTCGGTACGGGTGGGCATCTAAAATTGTACACCGTACATGGTGATCACATCGTACCCGCCCGAACGTGCCGTCGGTACGGGTGGGCATCTAAAATCGTACATCTAACATGGCACTCACATCGTACCCGTCCGAACGTGCCGTCGGTACGGGCGGGCATCTAAAATCGTACATCGTTCATTGATATCAAATCGTACATTTTTCTTTTCCTGATATCTGAAAAAAGATTAAATTGAAACCATGATTGTAAGCATCTTAAAGGAAATAGCTCCGGAGAACAGGGTTTCTATCTTGCCTGAACAAATTGACGCTTTACAAAAAATGCATGTTGAAGTTTGGGTGGAAATGTCGGCGGGCGAAAAAGCGCACGCCACTGACAACGGCTACCTGCTGAAAAACGTGGCAATAAAGGACCGGACTGCTATCTTACAATCATCAGACATTATCTTATCCATTAATGGGCTAACCCCCAACGACCTGGCGCACATAAAGCCGGGCACCGTTTTATTAGGCGTATTTCAACCCTTATTTAATGCAGCTCTGATGAAACATTATGCTGAAAGAAATCTAACAGTTTTCAGCATAGACATGATTCCCCGTACAACCAGGGCCCAGAGCATGGATGTGTTGAGCAGCCAGGCCAATATTGCAGGATATAAAGCCGTATTGCTGGCTGCGGATTTATATCCAAGGTATTTTCCCATGTTTATGACTGCTGCGGGCAGCATACCTCCGGCAAAAGTACTTATACTTGGCGCTGGCGTTGCGGGTTTGCAGGCAATAGCAACGGCACGCAGATTGGGTGCAGTGGTGGAAGTATTTGATACCAGACCTGCTGTTAAAGAAGAAGTAATGAGTCTCGGCGCAAAGTTTGTTGAAGTGGAAGGTGCAGCCGATGCAACAGCAGCCGGTGGATACGCAGTTGAACAGTCCAAAGAATATCAGCAAAAACAACAGAAGAAAATATTTGAAGCGGTAGGTAAAGCTGATATCATTATTACGACTGCACAGATCCCCGGGAAAAAAGCGCCCTTGCTGATTACGGAAGAAATGATGCTTAACATAAAGCGGGGCTCCGTTATTATAGATCTTGCTGCGGCAACCGGCGGGAACACGCCGCATACACATAACAATAAAACTATCGACTATAACGGAATCACGATTGTGGGTAATAGCAATTTAGCAGCAACTATGCCTTATGATGCGAGTAAGTTATATGGTAAAAACATATTGAATTTTCTGCAGCTTATCATCAACAAAGAAGGCGCCTTTGTGGCAAATTTTGAGGACGAGCTGGTGAAAGGATGTTGTATAACATATGATGGTGATGTGGTACACGACAAGATTAAAGTTCTTGTTGATAGTGCGGGAGTGCTGGAATAGCAACTGAAAATAATGTCCATGGAAAATATACTGAACTGGGTCGGATCTCACGAGCAATACATCTACATTGTAGTCCTGATGATATTTGTGGGTATCGAAGTGATCGGCCGTGTGCCCGCGGTACTGCATACGCCTTTAATGAGCGGCGCCAATGCCATACACGGAGTCGTGATAATCGGCGCCATTATCGTAATGGGCAAAGCCGAGGGCGACAATTATGCTGCACTGATCCTTGGATTTCTGGCTGTAATACTTGGTACATTAAATGTTGTAGGCGGCTTTGTTGTTACGGATAGGATGTTGGAGATGTTTAAATCCAAAAAAAGTCAAAAGTGAATGGTGAAAGGTGAATGGTGAAAGGTGAATAGTGAAAGCGGTAGCAGAAAAATTGATTTCTGTACCCAAAAACTGTAGAGAGATAAATAAAACTTTTGGTGCTGGCAATGCCACATCGTACATCTGATATCGTACATCGTACATTTTGTTGCTTGGAATTGATCTGTAAGCTGAACCATTTAAAATCATTCTATGGAATTAAACGTATTAACGCTTATCTACCTGCTTTCTTCCATTACATTTATTATAGGTCTTAAAAACTTGTCTCATCCTGCAACTGCGAGGCGCGGTAATCTTGTTGCCGCAGCGGGCATGACCCTGGCGATTCTTGCAACTATTTTTCTTTATAAAGATGAAGACGGAAAACCGTTGCATAATTACGCCTGGATCTTTGGTGGTCTTATCATCGGAGGGATTGCCGGCACATTCGCCGCAAAGAAAGTGAAGATGACAGCCATGCCTGAAATGGTGAGTCTTTTTAATGGTATGGGAGGAGCTTGTGCTGCGTTAATCTCAGTCAACGAATTTCTGCACGTTAATAAACACTTTCATTCCAGTTCAGCAGATTACCAAAAAATCTTAGTCGACAATAACTTCTTCAGAACTGAATTGATCATTATTTACGCGGGGTTAATTATCGGTTCCGTTTCATTCGCGGGAAGTATGATTGCCTGGGGGAAACTGAACGGGAAAGTAAAAGACTTTGCTTTTAAGGGGCAGCACCTGGTAAACCTCGCGATACTCGCTGCTATTTTTATCGTTGCTATCTACACCATTTTTTTTGAATTGAATAAAACAACATTTATAGATCTGGCTTCACCATTATTCTTTCTGGTATTGCTCTTATCACTTTCATACGGTATTTTATTTGTTATGCCGATTGGCGGGGCAGATATGCCGGTAGTTATCTCATTGCTAAACTCCTTTACAGGTGTTGCTGCAGCTTGCGGTGGCTTTTTGTACAACAACAAAGTGATGTTGACCGGCGGTATATTGGTTGGTGCTGCGGGTACATTGTTAACAATATTGATGTGTAAAGCGATGAATCGCTCGTTAAAGAATGTATTAATTGGTTCCTTTGGTGGTAGTGCGGCTGGTGCTGCCGGCGGCAATGGACAGGCTCATGGAGGTGTTTATAAAGAAGTTTCTTTGAGTGATGCTGCAACTGTACTCAATTATGCAAATAAAGTATTGATCGTTCCCGGTTATGGTCTTGCTGTTGCCCAGGCTCAACACATTTGCCATGAGTTGGAAAAGATGTTGACTGACAGAGGAGTTGACGTCAAATATGCTATTCACCCGGTTGCGGGCAGAATGCCGGGACATATGAACGTATTGCTCGCTGAAGCTGATGTGAGCTATGATCTTTTGCTTGAAATGGAACAGGCAAACGACGAATTCAGGTCAACGGATGTCGTACTCGTGTTAGGTGCGAATGATGTAGTGAATCCCGCGGCTAAAACAGATCCTTCTTCACCAATATATGGCATGCCTATTCTTGAAGTTGAAGACGCGCGAATGACCATCGTCAACAAGCGGAGTATGAAGCCGGGTTATGCCGGCATTGAAAACGAACTATTCTTCCGCTCAAAAACCTCCATGCTTTTCGGTGATGCCAAATCGGTGCTGCAGCAACTGGTGGGAGAGGTGAAGAATTTATAAGCTGTTAGCTGTTAGCTATTAGCTTTTAGCCGTAGGTATCAGGTGTCAGGTATCAGGTATGAGGCATGCGGTGTAAGGCGTGAGGCGTGAGGCTTGAGGTGGAGGTAAGATAAAAAAATACATATCGAAGAAGTTCCTCATTTAGCGTATAAACACAATTTTATGGATAATCCAAAGCTGATAGCTGACAGCTGATAGCTGATAGCTGATAGCTATCAGTTATCTTTGTTGCAAAAACAATTGAATTTACCCCCATCATTTATAGCATCGCTGGAAGGACTGCCGGGTTTTGATAAAGAAGCATTTATCGAAGTGCATGAATCGGGAAGGCAGGTCACTTCAATACGTTTCAATCCTCGAAAAAAGCACAATGCAGATCAGTTGGATGCTGAGAAAAGCGAACTGCAAACCAAAATAAGTCAGCAAATTCCCTGGTGCCCATACGGCTACTATCTCGAAGAACGTCCGTCATTTACGCTTGATCCTTACCTGCACGCCGGATTGTATTATGTGCAGGAGGCCAGTAGTATGTTTTTGTGGTATGTGTTGCAGCACACCGTAGGTTCCGCGACAGCAGAACTTAAAGTGTTGGATCTGTGTGCGGCGCCTGGTGGAAAAAGTACTTTATTGGCTTCCTATTTCACAGACGGGCTTCTTGTTTCTAACGAGGTCATCAAATCGCGGGCTTCAATTCTTGTTGAAAATATCAGTAAATGGGGATGCAGCAATGCGGTTGTGACCAATAATGACCCGAAAGATTTTCACCGGTTGCCTGGTTATTTTGATGTAATTGTGGTAGATGCGCCTTGCAGTGGTAGCGGATTGTTTCGCCGGGATACGGCGGCGATTGAGGAATGGAGCGAAAATAATGTGATGCTGTGCAGTCAGCGTCAGCAAAGAATACTTGCGGATGTAATGCCGGCGCTAAAGGAAAATGGTGTCTTTATTTATTCTACCTGCTCTTACTCTAAGGAAGAAGATGAAGAGATCCTGGACTGGTTGTGTGAAACGTTTGATGTAACGTCTGTTCAAATTCCGGTTCCGCCCCAATGGAACATCGTAGAAGTTCAATCTCCCGGACATAAAGCCTTTGGTTACCGCTTCTACCCAGATAAAGTTGACGGTGAAGGACTTTTTATGTCCGCGTTTGTAAAAAAAGGAGATGAAGATGTTTTTTCACAACGGAAACCTCAGCTGACAAGCATTGCCAAAGCCGAGCACGCGATTGTGCAGGAATGGTTGAACCATAACGAATCTCTCTTTTGTTGCAAGCAAGGTGAAAATATAATTGCTGTTCCCGCCATTTATCAACAGGACGTCGCCCTGTTGCAAAAGCATCTATATTTAAGGAAAGCTGGCGTTACGGTAGGGGCGGTCAAGGGCAAAGATCTTGTCCCTCATCATGAACTGGCATTAAGCTTGCTGTTGAAGGATCGCTTTGAAAAAGCCGATCTGGAGCTTGCCGATGCTTTACAATATTTGCGGAAAGCAGACTTTAGCCTGAATGGCAGCTCTCTAAAAGGTTGGGTATTAGCCAGCTATAAAGATGCAAACCTAGGGTGGATGAAGGTATTGCCGAACAGGATTAATAACTATTATCCGACGGAATGGAGGATTTTGAAAGCGTGAGAAAGCTTAAAGCGCAAAGCCTAAAGCTTAAAACTCTGTAAATTGGTGGTTATGCGTAATCCGTGATACGTTGATCGAAGCAAAAGGAGAGAGGGTGAGATGAAATATTTAATGTTTCAATATGAAATTTGACGATAGCCTTCGCAGAAGCTAATAGCTGATAGCTGACAGCTAATAGCTCAAAATAATTTTGTCCCGTGTAAAGTGCTAATCAATAACTTTACCCCGATTTGAAAATGATGAATATGACCGTGTTAAAAAATAAATGGCGTTTTTTTATTGTATGTATTGCTCTGTTTACTGGTTATATAGCTACTGCGCAGAATGTATTGCATGTGCTGGGCGTGTCGCCGAACCTCTATTTTAATTATAAGGTTCAGCCGAGGGAGACACTGTCCGGGATTAGTAAAGTATTTGGTACCACCGTGGGTGATGTTATGCGTCTGAATAAAATGAATACCAATAGCAAACTCCTCGTTGGACAAAACATCAAAATTCCGCTGAATGCAAAAAATGTGTCTAAGGAAAATGGTGCTGGAAGTATCGAACTGGTACATAAAATTCAGAAAGGAGAGAGCTTATATCGCATCAGCCAAAACTATAATAAGGTTTCCGTCGATCAGCTTAAACAATGGAATAACCTGAAAGGAAATAATCTCGAAGTGGGCAAGAATCTCGTAGTTGGATATCTCCAGCCGAAGGGTAATGTAGATCTTGGAAAAGCTGTTGAGACTGAGAAGCCTGCAGAAACTACGCAGCCAGTTAAAAAACAGGAAGAAGTAGTGGCCAAAACTGAGCCTGCCGTTGATACACCTTCATCCCAGGACATTTCTTTTGAACCTAAAAAGACGCAGCCTGAAACAGCAAAAACTTCGGTGCCCGTCGCTCCGCCCGTTACAAACAAAAAATCAGAAACTCCTGCAACAAAGATTGATTTGAGTGATTCCGGAGAAGGATACTTTGCTCCCGGGTTTGGTTATGATGTTGATGGGAGAGAGATGAAAGTTGCGAGTGGTCCTGCAATGACCTTTAAAACGGCAAGTGGCTGGACCGATAAAAAGTATTACATTCTGATGAATGACATACCTCCCGGTTCTATAGTAAAAGTGAGCTTTAATAACAAAGTGATCTACGCCAAAGTATTGTGGAACATGGGGACAATGAAGGAAAATGAGGGATTGAAATACCGTATCAGCAATGCTGCGGCTTCTGCTTTGGGTATAACTGATCCTAAGTTTGAATTAAACGTGTTGTATTATGAATAAGTATTTATTGAAACATACCTTGCTGCCATTGGCAAGCTGCATTATAACATTGAGTGCCTGCAACCTTCAGGCGCAAAATAAGGGATTGTCGGTTGACGAATTTCAGCAGGAACTTAGCCGGCCTTCTGTTCAGTTGCTTGACGTGAGAACCGCTGGTGAATATCAGAACGGGCACCTTGCTAATGCGTTGCAGGCCGACTGGAACAACCAGGAACAGTTTATGGACCGTATACAGTACCTGGATAAATCAAAACCGGTTTTAGTGTACTGCGCCTCTGGTGTAAGAAGTGCTAAAGCCGCCGACTGGATGAAGGCCAATGGTTTTTCCTCAGTCCAAAATATGGATGGTGGTATCGTGGCCTGGAAAAAAGAAAATAAACCTGTCGAACAACCTGACAATATTAAGCAATTGACAATTGATGAATATACCGCTTCAATAACCAACGCAGCAAAGCCAATCGTGTTGGTTGATTTTGGCGCTGAGTGGTGTCCACCCTGTAAAAAAATGGAACCGGTAATTACACAATTGCAGAACGAATTAAAAGATCAGATTGTGATAATTAAGGTTGATGCCGGCATTAACACCAATGTGATGAGTGATATGAAAGTGGCATCCATCCCAACATTTATCGTTTACAAAAGCGGAAAGGAAACCTGGCGCAAACAAGGTGTGGTAGATGCTGGTGAACTAAGAACACAGCTCAAGTAAAAGAGAGAAGGTTGATGTAGGATTTGAGGATGTCTGATGTGGGAGTTGTCAGTCGAGGTGAGTGTGACCATTTCTAATATAGGAATCGACGCTTTGAAATTTAATAAATCCCGAAGGGATGAAATTATTATAGAAATAACCAGATAGAATAAATTAACCCCGAAGGGGTGACATAATAAAAAATGTCACCCCTTCGGGGTTTTGGAATCATCAATAGGATATTCTATAATAATTTCATCCCTTCGGGATTTGGGGAATATCTCTCGATTTTTTACTAGTAATATCTGTGTTGCTTTCTACAACTCCGTGTATTCTGTGAAAAAAACACTACGTTCTCTGTGGTAAAATAAATCTGTGCTTCAGTGCCTCTGTGGCTAACCAATCCTTCAAAATAAAAAGGCTTCTTCATGATGAACTCATAAAGAAGCTTTTCTATAATATCTACCTAAACTATTTAGTTTCCACGCCGGCCGTATTATACTTCACTTTCCAAAGGTCATAACGTTTAAACTGGGTGCCCAGTCTTTTCTGGAAATCGTTCCAATCCTTATGATCCTGAGGGCTCCACAACACTTCGCTCAATGCAGTCATACGAGGGAATACCATGTATTCAACCTTGGAAGGATTCGACATGTATTCGGTCCACACGTTTGCCTGGGCGCCAACGATGAGTTTTTGTTCTTCTTCAGTCAGCTCTTTTGGAAGCGGGTTGTAATTGTATACCTTTTCCACGGGCAGGAAGCCACCGATTACTAAAGAATCTTCATTCTTCTTTTGTGCATAGTCAAAGTACACATAAGTTGTTGGTGTCATGATCACCTGGTGCTTTTGTTGAGCAGCTTCAATTCCACCTTTCTCACCGCGCCAGCTCATTACAGTCGCGTTAGGAGCGAGGCCACCTTCAAGAATTTCATCCCAACCAATGATGCTGCGACCTTTGCTGTTCAGGTATTTCTCAATAGTCTGAATGAAATAGCTCTGCAAACCGTGCTCATCTTTCAAACCTTTTTCTTTGATAAGGTTCTGGCAGAACTCAGATCTTTTCCAGTATTCCTTAGGACATTCGTCACCGCCAATGTGGATGTATTTAGAAGGGAACAATGCCATCACTTCGTCCAGTACATCTTCCAAAAACTTGAAAGTCTTTTCACTTGGAACAAACACATCAGGATAAACGCCCCATGATTGTTGTACTTGTTTTCCTTCTTTTGAACCGGCCCATGTTACGCCTTTTGCGATAGGCGTCGGTTCATCAGGAAAGCAGCTTAACTCGGGATACGCTGCAATTGCTGCCGATGCGTGGCCTGGCATTTCAATCTCAGGAATAACAGTGATGAAACGCTCTGATGCATATTTTACGATGTCCTTAACCTGCGCCTGTGTATAGAAGCCACAATCTTTTGTGTTGTCGTTTCCAGTGCCAGGATGATGACCAAGAATGGTACCATTGCGGCAAGATCCAATCTGTGTAAGTTTTGGATATTTCTTGATCTCAATTCTCCAGCCCTGATCTTCAGTCAGATGCCAGTGGAAAGTATTGATCTTATGTAAAGCAAGAAAATCAATGTACTGTTTTACAAATTCAACAGGCTCAAAATGACGACCAACATCCAGCATCATACCCCTGTAAGCAAAGCGTGGATAATCCTCGATGCTTGCACAAGGAATGCTCAGTGAAGTTGATTTTTCAGCAGGCAGTAATTGAATCAACGTCTGAATCCCAAGGAAAGTTCCTTTGTGAG
Source organism: Danxiaibacter flavus (assembly GCF_041060425.1). Lineage (NCBI taxonomy): Bacteria > Pseudomonadati > Bacteroidota > Chitinophagia > Chitinophagales > Chitinophagaceae > Danxiaibacter > Danxiaibacter flavus. The sequence goes on along the minus strand of NZ_JAULBC010000002.1, from coordinate 260,206 downwards.
AATCACCCTGAATAGCAACGCCATCACCTGTAACTTCCATTGTATAGCGCTCTTCTTTTTCAGGTGCTTTTACAAATGTGGGAGTCGTGAGTTTAATGTAGTTTTTGTCAGCCTTTTTTGCTGTCTTCAAACTAAAACCATAAAACTTTTTCAGATAATCATTAAAAAAGTTGACAGATTCCTTTTCTGAACCATTTCCGGTTACGATCACTGTTTGCTGGTTAATGGTAAACGTTCCGGATTTTGCCTCGGCGCTCACCGGTACCGGAATAATGTTTAGTTGTGAGTGCCCATAGCAGCATACCAGTGTGGTTGCTAATGCAAGCAAAACTTTTTTCATGCTAGTCGTTTAAATTTTTAGAAGCATCTAAACTAAGGAATTATTAGGAGAAGATGGAATGCAAACGTTTGAGGAGCTGTGAGCTATCAGCTATCAGCTTTGAGCTTTGGGTTTCAGGTGTCAGGTATCAGGTGTCAGGTATGAGGCATGAGGAGCAAGGCGTAAGGTAAAAGGCCGTAAGGTATAAGTGCTAACGAAAATAACAGGAGATATCTTTGGTAATAAAAAACAAAAGCCATCTTGCTTTGCGGCAAAATGGCTTTTGGAGAATTCTCTTTCGGTGAGTATTAAAGCTGATAGCTGACAGCTGATAGCTATTTCATTTTTTTAGCTGATTGATAATCTCCCTGAAACTATCCAGTGCACTTTCCAGGTTCTCCACAATATCTTCTGCCAATTCATCGGGATCGGGAAGGTTATCAAGATCGGCAAGTGATTTGTCCTTTATCCAGGTGATGTCAAGCGAAGTTTTATCTCTTGCGATGATTTCGTCATAAGTAAACTTTCGCCAGCGGCCGTCCGGATTTTCCGGGCTCCATGTTTCTTTGCGTTTATGGCGATTTTGAGGATTGTAGCAATCAACAAAATCCTGCAGGTCTTCAGATTTGAGCGGGTTCTTTTTTAATGTATGATGCACATTGGTGCGATAATCATACACCCACACTTCTTTTGTCCACGGATTTTTGCTGGCAGGTTTCCCATCCCAGAACAGCACATTTGCTTTTACACCATTTGCATAAAATATACCTGTCGGCAAACGGAGTATGGTATGCAGATCGGCTGTTTCCAGCAACTTTTTTCTGACAGTTTCACCAGCGCCACCTTCAAACAATACGTTATCCGGCAACACCACTGCCGCCAACCCGGTTGTTTTCAGCATACTTTTTATATGCTGAACAAAGTTGAGTTGCTTGTTGCTGGTGGTTACCCAAAAATCCTGGCGGTTGTAGGTAAGGTCTTCTTTTTCCTGTTCGCCTTCCTCGTTGGTAAAAGTCATGCTGCTTTTTTTGCCAAAGGGTGGATTCGCCAGCACATAATCATATCTTGTTTCTGGTTGGGCGATGAGCGAATCGTTGGGCGAGATCAAACTCTCACTATCAATATCGCCGATATTGTGCAGGAACAAATTCATTAAGGCCAGCCTGCGTGTGCCAGGCACAATTTCATTACCCGCGAAGGTGCTGAATTTGAGAAACTGCTTTTGCGCCTTATCCATTTGTACATGTTCCGTAAGCCAATCATACGCAGCTAAAAAGAAACCGCCGGTGCCACATGCCGGGTCTGCAATGGTTTTATTGGCCTCGGGCCGAACGCATTCTATCATTACTTTTATCAATGCCCTCGGTGTAAAGTATTGTCCGGCGCCGCTCTTGGTATCTTCTGCATTCTTCTCCAGCAGGCCTTCATAAATATCGCCTTTGTCTTTTACGCCCATTAATACCCATTCTTCTGCATTGATCAGAGAAATGAGTTTATATAATTTTGCAGGATCCTGTATTTTGTTTTGGCTTTTGGTGAAGATTTGGCCCAGCATACCTTTTTCACTGCCCAGTTCTCTCAACAATTTGCTGTAATGAACTTCCAGCTCATCACCACTTTTATTTAAAAGGCTTTCCCAGTTGTATTGAGCAGGAATTGGCATTTTACGCGAATATGGAGGTTTGCTGTATTCATCTGCCATTTTTAAAAACAGGAGATAAGTTAGCTGCTCTAAATAATCGCCATAGCCAACACCGTCATCGCGGAGGGTGTTGCAGAAGGCCCAGATTTTGGAAACGATGCTTGATGTGGCTATTTTATCATTACTGCTCATTCGTTAAAATATTTCTGATAATATATTCTTTTCTAAATCGAAAGATTGGTAATACAAAGGAAGATTAAAATTGTCTCTTAGATGTTTAAAATAAACTTTTGCATTTTCAAAATCATCCGATGGCTGTGTAATAACTATTAATTTTTTGGCTTTTTTATGGCTAGTCCACAGCGAATATTCCATTAATTGACCAATCGCTTCCCTAATGGAAGTTCTTAGAGATATATATGATTTAATTTCGTAGAAAATTAGGTCATCGTTGTCTTTTACAACTATGTCAATTCTATTGGAACCGTATCCTGCTGGATGCTCCGCTCGAACATTTTCATTACCATATTTTTCCTTTAATTTTTTAGTGAGGGCTTTACTAATAGCGTCATGCAAGTATTGAATTTCGATCAACTTTGGCTCTCGTACCTGAATTCGTCGTTCCAGTGTCGTGTCCTCGTTACTATCAGCGACATTATGAGATAATGTAAAGGCAAAATCATTTGTTTGGTCAGGTACTTTTACATCAAAATCGTCTTTGTAATGCGTAAAGTTATATCGTGTTTGTTCGTTGATGGGATGCTCCAACGGAATTTCTATATAATTGTCACGTAATTTTAAATTGGCAGGAAGGTATCTAACGTTAAATTGATCAATGCCCTTTCCGCCGAATAAACCATCAACACTAACACCGCTTGCTATGATTTGATCTTTCATCTCTTCAAGCCACCCTCTTCTGATGTATTCTTTTTTTATTATTTCTGCATCTTGTTCACTTAGTACCTCCAGATTCTTTATTTCCCCAATCCAATACCTTTTTTTTGTTGCTCCGTTGATCGAGTATAGCCAGGCATTAAAAGTTCTCGATTCATATGCATCTCGCTGGTTATGTACTGGTTGCAAAAAACCATAATGATATCCGTTAATCAGTTTGCTTATATCAAATACCCATTCTTCATACCCATAAGACGATTTCGCTTCGTGAGTTTTTCCATTGGTACTTTTGCCGTAGCTGCCAGATGGCATTATCCATCCATTGTCATTCCAACACAAACGCGCTATTCTTTTTTCTATATTGCTAGTACCGAATTGTACGTATTCATACAGAGGAATTAAATAATCAAATGTTTTTATTATTTCTTCAATGTCATCATCTGATATTTCTTCAACATCTTTTTCGAAATACTTTCCTATAAATACAAAATTTCCAGGTTGGAATAAAGTATCGTCAATTTCTTTTACGTCTTCAAAGTAGTTGGCTAATTCCTTATTTGAATAATACCACAAGTGAAAACCTTTGAAATAGGCTCTATCCGAACTATAGTAAATATTAAATCGTTCAACGGCAGCTTGGAATGTTTCCTTTGAATTCTTGACTATTCGGTCTTCACTAAAAGAAAATGCAACACCATATCTAAAAACATCTATACTATGCAAAAAATCATGGGCGATGTTGAATTGAAGTTCTTTACGGCCTCCGTCATGAAAAGCGTATTCCCTGTATTTAGAGGATGATGCAAATGGTTTCCACGATCTTGTTGAGTGTCCACGCCTATTTCGAATTTCCTGTAAAGAGCCAAATGGTCGCGTCCCTACAGTGAGTTTATTTATTTTGCTCGCAATTTCATTAATGCTCATAATTATAGCAGTTAACTTGGTTTAGAATGTTTATAAACTGTTCGTTCATATATTTGTTTATCATCTTTGTTCGGACAAGTAGCTCTGGTTCAATTGCCGCGGCTACATTTTTAGATTAAATCGGCTCCAACTAAATACGCTGACTTTAGATTATTTTGCCTTATTGCTTCTGCATATTGCAGTCTTTGAACGATGCTTCTATCATTTTACTGCTACATCGAGGATGCTTTCAATTTTAAGATAAAATCTTTTCCCATATTTATGTTCACTTTTTTATCTTTTAAAAACTCATTAATAGCTGAGTTTGCGATTAAAACTTTGTGTAAGTCTCGTGCAACGGCGGTTCCTCTTATCTTATTAGTGACTTCGCCTTTTTCAATGTTTAAATTAAAAGTATATCCTGCTGAATCTCTGTCACCCGCTGCTTCAAATTCAGTTTTATCTAGTTGCAGTGTTGCATTTCTCTGCAAGGAATTCTTTAATTGTATTCTTATTACAGGTAAATATTTTTTCCAAAGTGGTATGTATTTTTCAATTTCCATAGTTCTCTATTTATATTAATTTTCCCTCAAACGCCCTCTTCAGTATGCTTTGCCTTAACGCTTCTGCTTGTTGTAAACTTTGGTTTATGCTTTCCTCTATTTTATCGGCTACACTAAAGCGGCTTTCAATTTCTTGAACAACTTGTTGTTGTTCTTCTGGCGAACAAACAACAATAATGTATGCTTTTAATCTTGGTACGTCCAAATTGTCGACTGTTGTTCCATCTTTAGCACACTCGTTTCTAATATCTTGTTCATTTGCAATGCAATTCCAATATACAAATAGAGGATTAGCGTCATGTAATGTAAGCGATTGCAAATCTTGATTTGTGGTTAGCTCTTTTCCAGCGATCGCTATAGGAAGAGTGCGTCTGATGATTCCACTTCTTACCACAAAAAGTATCGAATCTTTTTTAATCAACTTAGCAGAGGACTGATCAATTGATTCTTTTGTTATTTTATCCTGAGTATCATGAATCACGTTTGTTTTCATGTCTTTGGGAGACACCCAAAGTACATTGCCGCTTGTCCAAAATTTTGAGTTTTGTTTTGACGGAGTTCCTCCGCCAGTCCATTTGCCAATTTCATTTAGCTTCACCCATTTCCACCCCTCCGGCAATTCCCCATCCTTCACATTCTCATTCGTCAACTTCCCCTCAAACGCCCATTTCAACACCGCCTGGCGGTAGGTTTTTAGTTGCTGCTGTGCGGTTTTTAATTGTTCTATGCCTTTGTCTAACTCACTAAATAGTTCTTCTATTTTGGAAACAATGGCTTGTTGGATGGGTAAGGGAGGAAGTGGGATGTTTAATTCAGAAAATTTCGATAACGATATTTCTTTAAAAGTTGTTCCACTTGCAACACTTTCAGCCATTTGCTTCGCGGACTTTAAAAAGTAATACAAATAATTACTGTCAGTATGGTCATTTGGTATAATGCTTTTGAAACCTTGATTGGTCGCCATCTCATTTGATGCTATCGCTACATACCCGATTGGAGCTCTTGAAGAAAATAAAACGGAACCTTTCGGCATCAGTCTGGCTGACGAATTTTTTAATCCGTCGACTGTAATTGATTTTGCGCCTTTTGAAATTTCCTTTCTTTTATATCCAGTCAAATCGGCTGGTGATATCCAACTGATGTTTCCGCCCCAGTATTCTGGAATTGCAGTAGAGGGAGTGCCTCCTGAAATAATTTTTCCGATTTCGGATAGCTTGAAAAAATTCCAATCTTTCGGTAACTGATTTATTTTTTGCTTTTCACTCATTGCTCAATAATAATTTCCAGTACAAGTGTGCGACGCCCGCCTGACCGGGTCGGGCAGGCAACAATGCTTTATAGTAGCACTACTGCCCGGCCCACAAAAAAATATTTACTTTATTACTCAATAATGCTTCCTACTTGTAATTCTTCTACATTAAATTCTGGCATTTCATCATAAGTCCTTCCTTTTAATAATCGTCCTGTTTTCTTCTTATTTGTACCTCCCCACTGTTTAAAGAAGAATGCAACGTCAGCCATTTGGCATTGGTCCATGATATCCAATACCCAATCCTCGTTCATCGGTCTGGCTTTTCGTCCGCTTTCACCACCTACAATTACCCAATCAATATTTGTAAGATTCATGTCAGGTAGTTCACCGATCAACGGTTCGCAGGATAGAAATTTTGTCCGGGCATTGGTTTGCCTCAATTCATCAATCCTATGCATTACTCTTTTATCTTCTACAGATACGCCCATCCATATATTATGTGGCCATGGAAGCTGTTCATGTAGTTCTAATAGCCTGTCGGCTCTTTTTGTCAACACCTGGAAAGTATGTTGCGGGTTTTCCCGCATTGTTTTAAAAACCTTTTGGATAAAGGAAAGCGGCACATCTTTGTGAAACAGATCACTCATTGAGTTTACAAATACAACTTTCTGTTTTTTCCATGTGTAAGGTATTTGCAAGGCATCTTCGTGCAATGCAAGTTTAAAAGCATGTTTATATTTTTCGATGCCCATAGCTTGTAACCGCTTTGCCATTACTTCTGCATAACAATATTTGCAACCGGCGGATATTTTAGTACAACCAGTTACAGGATTCCACGTCATCTCAGTCCATTCTATACTTGATTGTGCCATGTTAGATTGATTTAATTATATCTTTTGCAATTTTTACTGCATTTTTATTATTTGACGCAAAAACAAAATGAAAGATCGGTGTATTCATTGAATTTTTTAGTACAAGCGGTTTATCAGTAACTTCTTTCCAGATTGTTTTTAAGCGTTCAATGTAAATTTCTGCAATTAATTCAATAGGCCTGGAAACTTTCTCAACTACTTCCTCGTCACCAAAAAGCGTTTGTTTATGTTCCTTTTTATAAAACCTGCTCCTTATTTCTTCTTCATTCAGCCCAAAAAAGGATTGCAACTTATCAAGGTGAGTTAATTTACCCGCTTTATCCAGTAACCTGTTTACGATAACGCCAGTAGGTACCAAAATCCAAACATCAGATCTGGTGTCTTTTAAAGCGGCTATTGATTCCCAATTTATTTGCATGCCAAAAGGATCCAGCAAAATTAATGATGCATATTTACTGGGATGCGTTTTCATAACTGTTGCTAATTCTTTGATCCATTGATTGGAATCTCCAGGCTTAAATACTAGCTTTTTATTTTTTGCGGCATCTAATTTTTGAAGTGTTGCTTTTAATTTCTCAAGAGAAGATTCATTTAAATCTATGAAATAATAAAAATCGAATTGATGTTCAATTGAAGTATTCAATATTAGTTCTGCAGCACCCTTATATAAATTCTCTTCATCTTCTGTAAGACTTAATTGTTTGTATAACTCGGTTTTTGTTTCTTTATTCCTGGTACCACTGCCAGCAAAGCCATCAAAATATATTGTTTGCCAATAGTTGTACTTTTTCATTATTGCAAGATATGCCCATACATACTTGCTAAAAGCCTGTAATTTTTTGTGAGTCCAGGTACCGCCCCATTCATTGCCAGGCGGCTCTTTTAACACATTTTTGTTCCAGGTCATGTAAAAGGGTTTTAAAGGGTGTAACAAACAATAAGTATTTTTTTTTTTCAATAGTTATATAAAATCAACACGTTTTTGTCTACGCCACCAGCACCTCATTCAACTCATCCAAAATCTTTTCATACTCTTCTCTAAACAACTGGTAAAACCTGCTTAAACCACCATTTCTATTAAACGGGTCAAGTTCAAAATCATCTTTCTCAACATGAAAGCTGTTGGCTATATAATCTTTTATCATGCGCAGCCACCGCATTTGTTCTTCGGTAAAACGGTTATGCTGGCCGGCATTCTGTTTTAAGATCCATTGCTGAAAATTTTTATCAACCATTTTATCATACACCGTCAGCTTTTCATCTATGCCGCTGTTATAGCGGAGAATGCTGACCAATGCAGTCAATTCATTTTTTGCAGAGCCATCTGCCTGTTTTAATTGCTCATAAGCCTTCCACACTTCCACAGGCGCCAGCAAAGGTTGCTCTGTTTTTATTTTTTCACAAAGCTCTTTTATCATGTTGTAAGTAAGCTCACGGCGGCGGTAGGGCTGGCTGTAAAAGATCTGCAAGGCGGTGATCGCATCCTTATGCGCTTCTATCCATGCCTTAAAATTGCTGATAGTGCCCTCAGCAGCAGCCTGCCGGTCTTTTACCCAACCAATATTCGTGATCTCATCTAAATTGATATGGTCGATCACCTGGTCGTATTTCTTGCGCACATCCAGAATATAGTTGCGCAATTCCGGGTTGTTAAATATTTCTACTGCCTGCTCAACTATGCGGGAATGGTAAGTAGCAACTTGCTCGTTTATTTCATTGGGCGATGCGTCTGGCTTTTCGGCCGCTGCCTTTTGCCTTAAGCCTTCCACCGTATCAGGATCATAGGCATTCAACAATTCCTTTACTACATGGTGAATATTCTGGCCATTGGCATGTCCGGCAAAGGTTGCTTTTTCTTTATCGTTGATCTGTTTGTCCAGCCGTATTAAACGGTTCGCCAGCGTCGTCACTATGTCTTCCTGTGTGTTGCCCATCGCCACATTTTGCAACAGGTCCTTCAAACTCATACCGGGCTTTTTCTCCAAAGGCCGGCTGTCTGTTTTCTGGCTTTGCTCTACACCAATAGCATCAATGATCACAAAATGATCTTTGTTGTATTTGGCTCCCTTACCTGTAGATTTTAATTGCTCCACTCCACAGGTTCTTGTGCCGCGGCCTTTCATTTGCTCATAATAGCTGCGGCTTTTTACATCACGCATAAACAACAATACTTCCAGCGGACGAATATCTGTACCTGTAGCAATCATATCTACCGTTACAGCAATCCGTGGAAAATACCCATTACGAAATTCGCTGAGAATTGTTTTTGGGTCTTCTTTACTTTGATAAGTGATCTTTTTGCAAAACTTATTTTCCTCACCAAATTCCTCGCGCACTATTTCAATAATGTCTTCCGCATGGCTGTCCGTTTTCGCAAATATGAGCGTTTTAGGCACTTCAAAAACCGCTTCGCCACCGCCTTCATCGGGTACAAAGCGATCCGGAAACATAGCGGGCAGATTTTCTTTTACGGCCTTGATAATGGTTCGGATCTGGCTTTTATTTACGATATCCCGGTCCAGTTGACGTCCGTTGTATTCAATATCTTCATCTACTGCTTCCCAGAATTTTCGTCTTGTTAAACGTTCGCGTTTATCTACCATTTCACCCATCTTGATGGCACCACCTTTTTGCGTGATCTTCGTTTCTATGGTGAATACGTTGTACGGAACCAATACGCCATCAATCACGGCTTTTTCATAGCCATAATCGCTTACCAGGTTTTGATGGAAATAGCCAAAAGTGCGGTTGTCAGGTGTGGCCGTCAAACCAATTTGAAACGCATCAAAATAGTCGAGTACCTGTTTCCATAAATTGTAAATGCTGCGATGGCATTCATCAATTACAATGAAATCAAAAAACTCAATGGGGATCTCTTTATTGTAAACAACCGGTAATGGTTCTTTGGTTGCAAAATGCTCGTTCGGATTTTCTTCTTCCGCACTTTCATCCAGTTCAGTTCCCTTTAAAATGGAATACATACGTTGAATGGTTGAAATGTACACCTTATTATCAGCCGGAATATAACTGCTCTTTAAACGTGTAACGGGATAAAGCTCTGTGAACTTGCGGTTATCATCGTTCGGCAGGAAGCTCATAAATTCCTGCTCTGCCTGTTCTCCAAGGTTCTTTGTATCAACCAAAAACAAAATGCGGCCGGCTTTGGCATATTTAAGCAGACGATAAATAAAAGTAATGGCCGTAAATGTTTTGCCGCTACCGGTAGCCATCTGGATTAAAGCCAGCGGCTTTGCCTGCTTAAAAGATTTTTCCAGGTTATTAATAGCTGCGATCTGGCAATCCCTTAAACCTTGTTCCGGCAGTGCGGGCAGATCATGCAATCTTGTGCGCAATGATTTATCCTGCTTTAACCAGTTGGAAAATGTTTCCGGGCGGTGGAAAGTAAACACAGGTCTTGAACGGGGCTTCCTATCGCGATAATCGGTAAAGCGGGTTACTTCACCTGTGCTTTCGTATCCAAAGAATAAAGGTTGGTTGTTCAGGTATTTCAGCTTTGCAGTTGCATAACCTTCGGTCTGATCTTCGTGCATGGTAAGGCGAACGCCTTCGTCTGCCCGCTTGGCTTCAATAATACCAACAGCCTGCCTGTTTACAAACAATGCATAATCAGCAGGGCCAATATCGGTTTGATATTCTCTAACTGCAACGCCAACACCTGCACTTAAATTGATTTGATTTTTGTTTTGAATAAGCCAGCCACTGGCAAGCAGCTGTCTGTCTATTTCATCGCGGGCAAGTTGTTCAGGATTCTGGTTAGTCAAAGCCTAGAGGTTAAGAATGGCTAAAGTAAAGGTTTAGTGGGAAATGAGCAAAAATAGCTATGGGCTGTCAGCTTTTAGCTTTGGGTATCAGGTGTCAGGTATCAGGTTTCAGGTTAAGAGTATAACGTCTAACGTAGGTATAAGGCATAAGATGTAAGGTATCCTGACAATTTGTTAAACCGAAATAAAAAGCCATTTTGCTTAATTTGCAAAATGGCTTTTTAAACACCTTTATCAGGTTAATGCAGTTTTCTTAAGGACGCATAACATCAGGCCTCAAGCCTTATACCTCATACCTGACACCTGATACCTGCCCGCTCACAGCTATTTCAGCACTGGCAGAATGATCTTGCTGGCATTCACACCATCATGAAATATTTTGATATCGCTTTTAATGAAGTCTTTGTCATCGCAATGGTAGATGTCGACAAACTGTTGAGGGTTTCTGTCAACCAACGGGAACCATGTGCTTTGGATCTGCACCATTATGCGGTGGCCTTTTTTGAACGTGTGTGCAACATCCCCCAACTTGTACTTTACATTTTCAACCTTGCCGGGTGTAAATGCAACCGGTTTTTCAAAGCTATTGCGGAAACGGCCTCTGAATACTTCGCCATGAACCAGCATCTGGTAGCCGCTCATGGTGTAGCTTTTAGGAGCAGTTTTGCGTTGCTGCGGTTCTTCATCGCCGTAAGCAAAATTGTCGGGGAACACATCGATCAGTTTTACTACAAAGTCGGCATCGGTTGTAGAAATGCTGGTAAACAGATCCGCAACAACATTACCTGTAACCGTAACGTCTTCTGTTAATGAATCTGTCTGAAATACCAATACATCTGGTCTGCGCGCAGCAAAACGCTGGTCATCTGTCATGTATTCTCTTGTTCTGTCGAAGTGTACATCTTCAGTGTAAGGAACCGGCTTGCCGGGATCACTGGTATATTCACTAAAGCTTTTCTGTCCCGAAGGTTTGTTCCATGACAGTTGCTGATTGGCTTGCAGATAAATCGCTTTATCTTCTTTTCCGGCAGGAGGCCATTGCTGGAATTGTTTCCACTCGTTAGCACCTGTGATGAAAATACTTGCTTCTGGTATGGAAGAAATGTCTCCTTTGCCCTGCAGGTAATAATTAAAGAAAGGAATCTCTATGTTTTGCTGATACCACTCTGATGTGTTTGATCCAAAACGAACGTTGCCTAAATGAGTGCCATCCTTGCTTGCCCATTGTCCGTGATACCAGGGACCCATTACAATCTTATTGAACGCTTTTCCTATGTTGTTCTTTTCAGCAGCGAGGTAAGCATTCCATGCTCCCCAGTTGTCTTCTGCATCAAAGTTTCCGCCAACCCAAAGCATCGCTGGTTCCAGCACTTTTGTCGCGTTTCTTGCATCACGCGCTTTCCAGAAATCGTCATAATTAGGATGACTGTAAAGATCTTTCCAGAACTTGATACTGTCGCCCATCAGCTTAGCAAAATTCTTCAAAGCGCCTGTTTCCAGGTAGAATTTATAGTTGTCTTTGGTATAATATTCAAATCCTTTGGGGCCTACTGTTGTAGGCTGCGGTCTTGGCTTTCCGAACGAGTTATAAAAGGCAAATCCATCTAAAAAAAAGAATGCACCATTATGGTGAAAGTCATCTCCGATGAACCAGTTGGTTACCGGTGCCTGCGGACTCACTGCTTTTAATGCAGGGTGGTTGCTTGCTGCTGCCATGGTAGAGTAGAAGCCGGGGTAGGAAATACCAAATACACCTACTTTGCCATTGTTGCCCGGAATGTTTTTCACTAACCAGTCGATAGCATCATAGGTATCGCTTGATTCGTCAATATCTGTTTTTGTCTTTTTTGCCGGATTAAAAGGACGCACATCTACAAATTCTCCCTCGCTCATCCAACGGCCGCGTACATCTTGTGTGATGATGATATAGCCTTCTTTCAGGTATGCGAGTTTGTAAGAATTGTAAATAGCAGACCATTTATCCTCTCCGTAAGGTGCGCAGGAGTACGGTGTGCGTGTCATCAGCATGGGATGTTTTACAGTCGTGTCCTTTGGCATATATACCGAAGTGAACAGCTTAACACCATCGCGCATGGGGATTTGCAATTCTTTCTTGATGTAATGTTCTCTGAACCAGATAGAGTCTGCATTCTGGGCATTTGCATAACATGCAGCCAGAAGCAGGATTAGTACAAGTGATTTTCTCATAGACGTATAATAAATGAAACTTTAAAAAAGCAGTTAAGGTAACTATTTCTTCAACTAAAAGAAAAGATCTCACAGTTAGATCGGTAATTAATATTGTTTTCACCGGCAAGGGAGTAGATAATACAGTTACACAGAGCTTCACAGAGGGCACACTGAATTGCACAGAGTCCAGGAAAGCATAAAAAAGCTATTATTGAATAGACAATTCTCTGAGTTACTATATAAAAGAGAAAGCCTCCGTTTTGCGGAGGCTTTTCTTATCGGTTAGTTTATTCAACCTTTGTTACTTTAAGCGTATTTGTCGGAAGATGCAGGTTAATAGGTGTGCTACCTGTGTTTACCACCACATCATTTGCTTTTACAAATCCTCTTTCTTTCAGGATGTTGATCTGGTCGAAGATGATATCATCAAGACTTTCTTCTTCATCGTAATAGAAGGCACGTACGCCCCAGCTGAGGCTTAACTGGTTAACCAGCTTTTTCTTTTTGGTGAAAACATACAATGGTGATTTCGGCCTGTAACTGCTCAGCACAAATCCTGTATAACCACTTTGGGTCATACCTATTAAAGCATCAGCGCTAAGGTCCCTGGCTATTTTACACGCATTGTAGCAAATGGCATCACTCAGGAATGAAGGAGACTTTGGCTGTGGCTTCAAATCTTCTTCACGGTTATAACGATATTCAGTGCGTTCAACTTCTTTAATGATCTTGCACATGGTTTCAACCACCAGTGCAGGGTGATTACCTGTAGCAGTTTCACCACTCAGCATAACAGCATCAGCTCCCTCCAATACAGCGTTGGCCACGTCTGTAATTTCACTACGGTTAGGTTTAACCCTGTCAATCATACTCTCCATCATCTGGGTAGCAACGATTACAGGTTTACCGCGGTGCAGACATTTACGGATGATGTCGCGCTGTGCCATCGGAACCTTTTCCACAGGAAGTTCAACACCCAGGTCACCACGTGCAACCATCACACCATCAGATTCAATGATGATATTGCGAAGATCTTCCAATGCTGAAGGCATTTCAATTTTCGCCATTACTTTGATGTTGCTGCCTTTTTCATTCACGCGTCTTTTCAGATCGATGATATCTTCTGCTTGTCTTACGAAAGACAATGCCAACCAGTCAAGATCCTGTTCCATGATGAACTCAAAATCAATGATATCCTTTTCGGTCATCGCTGGCAGGGAGATCTTCGTATCAGGCAGGTTAACTCCTTTCTTTGGCAGCAATGTACCTCCGTAAGTAACCACAACTTTTACGTCGCCGGTTGTTTTGTCAATTTCAACAACAACAACTTCAATCTTACCGTCGTCAATCAATATTTTGTTTCCTACTGCAACATCTTCGTGCAGGTTAGGATAAGAAACATAGATCTTTTCTTTAGTTCCTACAACCTTTTCTGTTGAAGTGAAAGTAAGAATGTCGCCCTTTGCAATTGGCAAGGCGCCATTTTCAATTTCTCCAACGCGCAATTTAGGTCCCTGCAAATCGGCAAGGATGGCAATATTGTAAGGTTCAGTACTGTTTATCTTACGAATGTGCTGGATAATTTCAGCTTTGTTTTCGTGTGAACCGTGTGAAAAGTTCAAGCGAAAAACATTCACGCCTGCTTTTACCAGTTCCAGTAATTTGTCATAGGTGTCGCAAGCCGGACCAACGGTGGCCACAATCTTGGTCCTGTGAAATGTGTGTTGAAGACCTGCTTCCTTGTCCATTTCGGCATGCAGATACTTGGTGATGTCTTTTGACATAAGTTTTTTACTTTAATAGAAGATTAACTCGCAAGGATTTTTACAATTTTCAGCCATTCGTCACTAAATCTCTGTTTTTCACGGATAGCTATTTCGAGCGGTGTGTATTTCATGGCATTATCCAGAATTCCAACCATTACATTGTGACGACCTTGCAATAAGCTTTCAACAGCGTGATACCCCATGCGGCTTGCGATGAGCCTGTCAATACAACTTGGAGAACCACCTCTTTGAAGGTGTCCGAGTATTGTTACTTTGGTATCCAGATTGGGTAATTGCTGTTTTACAATTTCTGCAATGTGGTTAGCGCCGCCGGATTTGTGTCCTTCTGCAACCACAATCAGGTTAACCAGTTTTTTTCTTTTTTCTTTTTCCGACAAACCTGCAATAACTTCTTCAACGCTGGTGTCTTCTTCAGGAATAAGAATATGTTCAGCACCGGTGGCAATGCCGCTATGTAGTGCTATATAACCTGCGTCGCGACCCATAACTTCAACAATGAAGAGTCTGTCATGAGCGTCTGCGGTGTCGCGGATTTTGTCGATGGCTTCCACCGCAGTATTTACTGCAGTATCAAAGCCTATGGTGAAATCAGTTCCGTATAAATCTTTGTCAATCGTTCCGGGTATCCCTACACAGGGGAGTCCGAATTCCTCATGCAGTTTCAGCGCGCCAGTAAAACTTCCGTTGCCACCAACCACCACTAGTCCGTCAATGCCTCTCTTAATCAGATTAGCGTAAGCCTTTTGACGGCCTTCAGGACTCATGAACTCTTTACTTCTTGCTGTTTTTAAAATGGTACCTCCGCGTTGTATGATGTTTGCTACTGAGCGGGAATCCATTTTGAAGATATCATCTTCAATCATTCCATTATAGCCTCTTACAACTCCATATACTTCCAATCCATAATATATACCTGTTCTTACTACGGCTCTGATGGCGGCATTCATTCCAGGAGCATCTCCTCCTGAAGTTAATACGGCAATTTTAGTTACTTTCTTTGACATTTTTTTGGAAATCGAATTATCTCATTAAATAGTTTTTATTAAGGATATAGATTCATTAAAAATTATTGAATTTCATTTAATGAGTGCCAAAAATAAGCAATTGTCACAAACAAATTCTGATTTGTGTCATTGTATGAAATATATAATGTAAAAAATACATTGTGCAGTGAAAGATGCTACAAATAACGCTCTTCAATGATTTCCTTGTGATGTAACAAATGTCCGTAAGTAATGAATGCGAATGCATTTGCGGTTGCAGGATTATTGCTTGCAGTTCCCTGGTTTTGAAGCTGGTCTTCGGTGAGAGAAGAGAGCAGAAGATCGGTGGCCAGCCTTACCGCGGCAAATTCATCTTTTATTGATTGAAATGTTCTCCCGTCCGCGCCTGAATTAGCGGCAAATGCATTCTCGTCAAAAGATGCAAGCGGGGTGGCATCTTTTCTTGCAATACGCAATATCCGATACCCGAAAACTCTTTCAGCATCGATAATGTGTTGCAATACTTCTTTCAGCGTCCATTTATTTTCAGCATATGCGTAATCGGCTCTGTCTTCCGGAAGATTAAGATAAAAGTCAAGCATTGCGGACGCGTGATTTTTTATAGCTTCCTGAATTGTGTCACCTTTCACTTTGCTGATATATTTATCAAAGTAAGGAGCATGATCTGATGCTGTTGGCCTTGCCATGGAAATTAGTTTTAGTCTTTATGCTGGTTAGCATTAATCTTTTACCCGTGCGTTCTTAATAGTGGTTTTGGGTAGTTTGTCAATCGGCCTCTTTGCCAGGTCAATTTGTTCCTGCAATGCGGCGGCAAGCTTTATAGCTGCGTAAGCATTTACAAACCCGCCGGTCTGGCACAGATCGTCCATGCAGGCTTTTTCTTTGGTTCCTGGTATAAATAATTGGGTTGAAGTATCAGAAAGAGGAATAGCTGATTTTTCAATAATGTATTTTACCTGTTTTGCGGTGAGGTCAGGATAGTAAGATCTTATAATAGCTGCAATACCCGTAACAACCGGTGCGGCCATACTTGTTCCCTTTAAGAAGCCGTATTCATGGCCGCCGGGTAAAGTGGAATAGATCTTAACGCCTGGTGCAAATACATCAACATTGTTTTTGCCGTAGTTGCTAAAATCTGCAATTATTTTGCCGTCTGCAACTTTGGGATCGCCACTGGCTCCAACATTAATGAAATTGGACGCTTTGCTTCTGAACTCCAGTAATTCGTTGTTGGGATAGTTCGTTTTCTCGTCAATATTAGTGGATTCATTACCCGAAGCGTGTACGATCAATACGTCTTTTGTTTCAGCATAATGAATGGCTTCATCAACCCATTTTTTCTCGGGCGAGAAGCTTTTACCAAAACTCATATTGATAACCCTCGCACCATTGTCCACTGCATATTTTATCGCCAGTGCCACATCTTTATCATATTCATCCCCATCGGGAATCGCTCTCACCATCATTATTTTCACATGATCAGCCACACCCTGTGCGCCCAGATTATTGTCGCGCTGTGCTGCAATAATACCTGAAACGTGTGTGCCATGTAAAGGACTTGGGCCCATTACATCCGCGTTGCCATAGTATTTATCATTGATATTGAAATAATCGTCTCCAATTATCTGCGCCCTGTAATCGGGTGGTGCATTTGTTTTTGCGTCAGCGGCTTCTTTCTTGTTTTCTACATAATCAGAAAGCTCGCTAATAATGGTTGTGTTTTTTTCATCAGCTTCAAAACCAAGCATTTTCATGCAGGTAAGATAACCCATCTTTGCCTGGCGTGCTTTGTTGTTGGATGCTTCAAAATCTTCAACATCCCTGTAGCTGAATTCATCTTTCTTCATTTCATCACGCAACACTTTGTCATGCTTCTTCAAAGCTTTCAGCGTAACATCAAGAAGCATTACTTCCACCTGTTCATCGGAGCTGGAGTTAATTTCTTTTGCAGCTTGTTGCCAAAGCTGGTACTGGTGTTTTTCGTAAGCACCAAGTGTATCTTCATCTATGCTTTTTCCGGAGAATTTATTTTTGAAACGATAGTATACACGCGTTCTTTCATCAACATCTTTTTTAAGATTGCTGCCTTCTTTGTTACCAAGAAAATTCCAGCCGTAATAATCGTCTACATAACCATTGCCATCATCATCAATACCATTGTTGGGAATCTCTTTTGTATTGTGCCACAGAACATTTTTGAGATCTTCGTGCGTTGTATCGACACCCGAATCTATTACTCCAACTATAATAGGTTGAAAAGTCTTGCCTTTTAAAAAGCCGTAGGTTTTGTCAATACTTATGCCATAGAAAGTATCTTTTTGAGGATCAAGCAGGTGCCAGCCTTTGAGTTCGGCCTGTGAATATCCGGAAGAGCTTATTGTGACTATAAAGCAAACAAGCGAAAGCTGTATTAACCAGGTCCTCATCATGTGTCTTTGTTGGAAGAATATACAAAATTGCGAAATTGACTTCCAAAACAGGCATATCAAATGGCAATTTTATGAAATTCTTATATTAAAATCAGTCTTATTAAAAAAAGATAAAAAGCCGCGCCAGCTTTTTAAATTGTCAAATTAACACAATATACAGTTTGTTTGGAAAAATGAAAAAAATGAGCAGCAAGGTTTAAGCTGGCTTAGCCACTTTTAAGGTGACTGCTATCTATCGCAAATATGCTAATTTTACTATATGTCAAAAAAGAAACTGGTAGTGCTTACCGGCGCAGGAATAAGCGCAGAAAGCGGGCTTAAAACGTTTAGAGATAGCGATGGATTATGGGAAGGCTATGATATTGAAGATGTTGCAACGCCCGGGGCATGGCGCAAAAATCCTCAGCTGGTGCTGGAGTTTTACAATTACAGG
Organism: Danxiaibacter flavus; assembly: GCF_041060425.1. Taxonomy (NCBI): domain Bacteria; kingdom Pseudomonadati; phylum Bacteroidota; class Chitinophagia; order Chitinophagales; family Chitinophagaceae; genus Danxiaibacter; species Danxiaibacter flavus. The sequence continues at coordinate 242,136 of NZ_JAULBC010000002.1, read as the reverse complement.
AGGAGAGAAGTGGCCAAAGCGAACCCCAATGCTGCTCATAAGGGATTGGCGGAACTGCAGAATGATTTTGATGTACATATAATTACCCAAAATATTGACGACCTGCATGAGCGCGGCGGGAGCGAAAAAGTATTGCATCTGCACGGAGAGATCTTTAAAATGAGAAGTGAGTTGGATGAAAGTGTGACTTACGATATAAGAGATGACATCAAAATAGGGGATGTGGCTGCTGATGGCCGTCAATTGCGACCGGCAATTGTTTGGTTTGAAGAACCGGTGCCAATGATAGAAGAAGCCGCGATGGTAACCCGCGGTGCAGATCTGTTTGTTGTTGTAGGAACGTCTCTTGTGGTTTATCCTGCTGCAGGACTGGTTAACTATGCACCATGGCGAATTCCTAAATTCATTCTTGACAAGAAAATCCCTTATACATCATCATTGTACAATCTTACGTCCATCGAAAAATCTGCAACGGAAGGGATAGAAGAGTTGAAAGAGATGTTGAGGAAGATAGTAAGACAGTAAGATAGTAAGACCGTAAGACATGTAAGACATGTAAGACGGGTAAGACGGGTAAGACGGGTAAGACGGGTAAGACGGGTAAGACGGGTAAGACGGGTAAGACGGGTAAGACGGGTAAGACGGGTAAGACGGGTAAGACGG
>NZ_JAULBC010000002.1:71113-241373 GCF_041060425.1 Danxiaibacter flavus | reverse complement strand
GTAAGAAAAATTAAATCCGTCAAGATAGTAAAGAATGGCGATTCCTGAAAAAAACGGTGCTGAGCCTAAACAGCCCTCTTACATGTCTTACGGTCTTACGATCTTACGATCTTACTATCTTACGGTCTTACGGTCTATTTTGAATTCTCTGTTTGATCTGCTGTTCCTGCTTCAGATAGGTGATGCTGATGTTAAGCTCGTAGCCGATGAGGATCATTAAAGAGTTAATGAAGATTAGCAGCATAATGATCATCACCGTGCCTATCGATCCGTAAAATTTATTGTAGTTGGAGAAATTCTGCACCCAAAAGGAAAAGCCCCAGGTTGCAAGAATGATAAGCGTTGTAGCAAACACTGCACCTGGTGTAAGTATAGGCCATCTTTTTTGAACAGAGGGCGCATATTTATAAATAAAGCCAATAGAGTAAAGAAAGAGGACGATGATAAAGGCCCAGTTCAGCGTTTTAATAAACCAGGCTGAGCTGGCGCGGCGGATATGCAACCAATGCAGAACAGACTTAAAGAAAGCTCCCTGCCCCATAGATATAAGTACAGTGCCGATGAGCAGAAATATCACTATGAGCGTAAGTCTTATAGCTCTTAACCTTTTCTTGATAAAATTGGTGCGATGAATCTCGTATAGTGATCTGTCGAATGTCCTGATCACGCCCATCATTGCATTGGAAGAATAAAACAGCGCCAGCACAAAACCTATAGACAACAGACCTGTTTTTGGTTTGTTGAAAAAATCATCCATAAAATTGATGACAAAAGTTCGCGTTTCCTGGTTGGGCGTAAGATCTCTTACAAAACGGAACAGCTCATTCAGAAATTCTTTCGAAATAGGTATATAAGGAACGAGCGTGCATAAGAAGATGGTAGCTGCGGGAATAGCCATTGCAAAATTGAATGAAATGCCGGCAGCTCTTTCGTTCAATCCTACCTTCTTGATCTGCCTGAAAAAGAATCGCGCAACGTCATACAAAGGCAGCCCTTCAAATCCGGGCAGCGTAATTTTCTTACTCTTGTTGATGGCAAAAGTAACGGGTCTTGTATTGACGAGGATGCGTTCTAGCTTGGTCAAAGGTTATTTGTTTTGCTGTTTATTCATTCTTTCGTTCAACGCCTGCTGATATAATTTGGCATATTGCTCGTGTTCTGCGTAGTTGCTGCTAAAATGGTGCCGTCCGCTAAAATCACTTTCCGCTACAAAGAAAAGATAATCAGTCTGCGGAGAATCAAGCACGGCGTCAATAGTAACCGGTGAAGGCGTACAGATCGGGCCCGGAGGCAATCCTTTGTTGCGGTAGGTATTGTATGGTGATTTAACGTCCAGATGGCCATAATACAAACGTTTCAGCGAAAAATCCTTCAACGCGAATTTGATGGTGGGATCTGCGCCCAGCATCATCCCTTTATTATAACGGTTAATATAAACACTGGCGATCTTTCCTTTCTCCTCATTCATATTCGTTTCTTCTTCAACAATGGATGCAATGATGTAAACCTGCTCCGGACTAAGATGTAAATTTTGCGCTTTTTGCAGCCTGTTATTCTTATCCCAGAAATTATCTTTTTCTGATTGGAGACGTTGGAGTATTCTACGGACGGAAGTATTCCAGTTGAAGTTATACGTATCCGGAATAATGATTGTCATCAGTGTGTTTGTGTCAACCCCGAGGTTTTTGAGAGAATCGTTGTTACTGATGAACCGCATTACATCTGCTGAATCAGCGGAGAAATTTTTGCCAATTATTTTAGCCAGCTCTTCCTGTGTTCTAAGTTTATTGATGACGAGCTTAACCGGTGACTGCGTGTTATTGCGGAATGTTCTTACGATATTCAGCAGGCTTTGTGATTTTTTGATCTCAAACCTGCCGGGCTTTAATTTATCCCATACCTGAAGCCGGTTAGCCATAATGGAGAACAACCATCTGTTTCTGACAATGTTCTTTTCTTCAAGTTGTTGCAGTACCTGGCTTTTGGCATCAGCGCCATCTTTTATATAGATGTATTTTGATTTTTCGGAGAATGTGGTTGCGGAGCCCAATATCATCCATGCGAACAAAGCCCCAAGCACTACCAGTGCGATTAAGATATATCTGATTGTCTTTTTCATCCAAATGATTTTTAAAAGTTACCGGATATACCCGCTTGTTTGTCCTCTTGTTCTTAACCTCGTTTTCTCAATGGTTCGGGTTTCGGTCAACTTTGTTGGCTAACAGATTTTGAGTCAGATAATTCAGTATGACTGCAATATACATTAGCTGTAACAGTATCGTAAAATATAAAACCCTGCCTGTATTTACCAGGCAGGGTCAAATTATATCTGGGTAAAATTAGTGTTTACCTGAATCAGGAGCTGTTTGAGGTGCAGTAGCAGGAGCTGTCTGTTGCGTTGCAGGTGCTGTCTGCGCAGGCACATTTGTATTGATCTTCTGCATAATGTCAGGAGATTGCTGTGTTGCACCACCTTTGAAAAACAAAATAGAAAACAAGCACAATAAAGCTATAATGCCTGAGAATAACCAGGTACCTTTTTCCAATACGTCGGTTGTTTGTTTAACTCCCATAAACTGGTTGCTAAAACCAGCTATGTTTCCGGCTAAACCACCACCTTTTGGATTTTGGATCAATACCAGGAATCCCAATATGCCAGCCGCTAATAAAATAAGGATGAAAAATAAAACTGTCATAAATTATAAATCTTTTATTTGCTTGATTTTTGCCGCAAAATAAGTTGTTTTATCCGGATTCAAAAAACTTAATTTTTTATAAAGATTGATGGCACTAAGTATTTTTCCCTGTTTAATATAAACTTCTGCCATTGTTTCGGTGAGGATTTCCCTGGATTCGTTGGATGTCTCGGCAATCTGTTGAATTGCATGCTCCATTTCCGGATCTGTACCGAGGTCATTCGGCTGAATGTTGTGCCTTTTCATGTTTTTTAGCCAGTCGGTAAATTTCCTTACTTTTTTGTCAACGGTATCCTGCGGCTTGTTAGCATCCAGTTTAATTCCCTGGGAATCAAAATAATCTATTGTGTGATATGGTTCAGATTCAATCGGTAACCGCGTAGTGTCATCTATCGGCTTACTGAACTCAGCCATTTGGGCGGTCAGTACTTTAGAAAGCTCCGGAGTCATGTCTTGTAATGGCTCATCATCTTCCAGTTCCTCCTCTTCTTCAACAAATTCGTCTGTAGAAATAAGATCTTTTGTAAAGTGAGACTTATCAATAGCAAATGTTTCCGGTTCCTTTTCTGCGGCCAGCAATAATTCTTTTGTTTCGCTAATTGCGGCTGCTGATAAATTGTGCGCTTCCTGCGGCGCTTCAAATCCGGCAATCTTCTCTTCAACTTCTTCCTGTTGAGATATTACAACATCCGAAGTGTCATTGCCAGCTACATTTTGAACATTTGCAATTTCCGCCTCTTCAGCATGGTTAATGTCCTGAATTGGTTCTATTACTGAATCTGCAGGAATTTCTTCCCGCGTTTCTGCTTCTATTTCAGCTAATTCTTCCTCTTCAACTGAAAGTTGCTGCTCATTTTCATTAACAGTTACCAGTTCTTCGTTTTCAATAGAGTCTGATTCCGGCTCAACGAAAACTGTCTCTTCGCTGGTGATTTTATTATTGAAAGGGCCGGTTATTTTGTGAGTGGAATCCTGCAAAAGATGATGTAGCCAAAACGTATTGGTAAAAAATAAAGCTGTTTTCTGCGTTTGATGGATAGCGGCGTCTTCTTTAGGCGCAATCTGCCTGAGTTTTTTGGCCAGTAACAATTGTGCCGTTGAAAAAGCCGGATATTTATGGATGATAGATTCCAGCTCCTGAACGGACACCTGGTCAAACGAAGATTTACCCGTCAGCGATTTTAATATGTTATTTTCAAACACAGTCATGTACTAAATACAATAAAGGGTGAAAAATGTTGTTTACACATCGCATCCGTCACAAACTGATGCAGTTCAAATCTCACGGGGGTTACCAGTTCGAAAACAACCGGTTGAAAATTTCGTCGGACATGTTTTTAACAATATCCGGCATTAACGATCCTTCGGCCTGGGTTAATGATATTCCGGCTGAAAAGTCGAAGTCTCTGCTAACGTCAAATTCCTGCGTTTTATTTTCCACAGTGTTTATCAATGTCATGTGTGCTGCTACCGTAAGCCTGTTTGCTGCCGCCTGCTGCCCGGAGATGGCGGATGTTGAAACCGAATAATTAGAGATATAGCCTTTTATCTGGTAATGCGCATCATCGTTTTGGGTGGGTGTAAGCTTCGTGTAACTCGTAATTTTCTGTCTTAGGGCATCCGTTAAACTAGGGCTCAACAGTGGGTTTTTATATGGTGCCTTATTTTCAATAAACTCTACTTTAAATGTCTTGATCTTACTGTAATCAATTGACACATCGCGAAACGTATACACGCCACAGGCAGAGAGTAGTGTTATAAGGCTAACAAAAAGTATTTGAAGAATGGTTCTGTTCATAGCGGGCACGCCGAATTTTTGTTTCATGTTAATGATCTTAATCGTTTATATCATATTCTTTCAGCTTGCGGTAAAGCGTTCTTTCGCTTATGCCAAGATCAAGGGCAGCATCTTTTCTTTTGCCGCGGTGCTTTTTCAAAGCTTTTATGATGAGTTCTTTTTCCTTGTCCATAATATTAAGTGATTCCTCTACATCTTCATGATGATAGATTTCATCATTGTCGTGAAGGATCACCGGCTGGCTGGCTGAATGGCTGACCTGCGGAATGAGCGAAGGCTGAACAACCGACGGTGCAGGCATTATGTTGTGCTGCACGTCTCCGTTACTCACATAGTCATTCAACAAAGACTCTTTGGTGTAACTGGCTGCGCTTCCTGCAAGGGCCGGATTCTGCAGGATTTCCAGGAACATTTTTTTAAGCTCTGTAACATCCTTCTTCATATCAAAAAAGAGCTTATACAAGATCTCCCGTTCATTGTTGAATTCGTTGGCATGAGCTGCGCCGTTGCTGGCAAGAACCGGCATGCGGTTCATGTTCTTTTCCGGTAAAAAAGTGCTTAAATCATATGCCGTTACTAACTGTTGCTTGCTAAGAACAGAGATCTGCTCGGCAATATTCTTTAATTCGCGAACATTACCCGGCCAGGGATAATTTACCAGCAGGTTACGGGCATCGTCGTCCAGCTGAACAGGAGTTGTTTTATATCTCTCAGAAAAATCGATCACAAATTTTCTGAACAAAAGAGGAATGTCTTCTTTCCGGTCACGTAAGGCCGGAACACGGATTGGAACTGTGCTTAAACGGTAATAAAGATCCTCCCTGAATTTACCTGTCTGCGTAAATTCCAGCAACTCTTTATTGGTGGCCGCAATTACACGCACATCTGTTTTCTGCACTTTGGATGAACCTACGCGTATAAATTCCCCTGTTTCCAAAACTCTTAGCAGGCGCGCCTGGGTACCGATCGGCATTTCACCGATTTCATCCAAAAAGATCGTTCCTCCGTTTACCGTTTCAAAATATCCTTTGCGGGCATCTACCGCGCCGGTGAAAGATCCTTTTTCATGACCAAATAATTCCGAGTCTATTGTTCCTTCCGGTATGGCGCCACAGTTTACAGCTATGAAAGGATTATGTTTCCTTGCAGACAATGCATGTATGATCTGTGAAAAAGCCTCTTTACCCACACCGCTTTCACCCACTATTAAAACACTCAGATCTGTTGAGGCCACCTGGGCAGCAACATTCAGTGCGTGATTTAGCGCCGGTGAATTGCCGATAATTCCAAACCTGTTTTTAATACTTTGTATATCCATGGTCAATCCTTCATTTTTGAGTTATAAGTTTTACGTGATACGTTGTACGTTTTTCGCCTGGTAGAAGACACTTCATCACAACTATAATCCCTCGCTCAGATCAACGTATAACGTACAACTTACAACGTATAACCTAACAATGTAGCCTGTGTACATTCAGTCACTTTCACCCAAACATAGTCGCCCTTTTTTAGATCAGAGCCTTCCGTTTTTGGGAAAACGATCATTTTGTTCTGGCTGTTTCTTCCTTTCCAATCGGTCTCGCTACGTTTGCTTTCACCTTCAATTAAAACCTTGAAAGTTTTGCCTATATCTCTTTGATTACTGTCTAATGAAAGTTTATTCTGCAGTTCAACTATTTCCTGAAGCCTTCTTTTCTTTACATCCTCGGGAATGTCGTCTGCATATCGTCTGGCTGCCAGGGTGCCCGGACGCTCGCTGTAAAAGAACATATAGCTGAAGTCATATTGACTATGCTCCATTATGCTCAGCGTGTCTTTATGTTCTTCTTCTGTTTCGGAACAGAAGCCGGCAATCATATCACTGCTGATTCCACAGTCAGGTAAAATACGCCTGATCTGGTCAACCTTAGCCATATACCATTCCCTTGTGTAGGTACGGTTCATCAACTGAAGTACCCTCGTATTGCCGCTTTGTACCGGAAGGTGAATGTACTTGCAGATGTTCTCGTATTTAGCCATTGTAGTGAGCACTTCTTCTGTAATATCCTTAGGATGAGAAGTGCTGAAACGCACACGTAGATCAGGAGATACAAGTGCTACTTTTTCCAACAATTTTGCAAATGTTACTGTTTCGTCGTTGGCTTCATCTATCCAGTAATAGCTGTCTACATTCTGCCCTAATAAAGTCACCTCTTTAAAACCGCGGCTAAAAAGATCTTCAGCTTCTGCAATAATGGAATGCGCATCGCGGCTTCTTTCACGGCCTCTTGTGAAAGGTACCACGCAGAAGCTGCACATGTTGTTACAGCCGCGCATGATCGAAACAAAAGCGGTTACGCCGTTACTGTCCAAACGGATGGGAGATATGTCAGCATAAGTTTCTTCACGGCTCAACAACACATTCACTGCTTTCTGACCGGTCTCAGCTTCTTCAATCAATAGAGGGAGTGTTCTATAAGCATCCGGACCCACAACAAGATCTACCAGTTTTTCTTCTTCCAGCAATTTTGCTTTTAATCTTTCAGCCATGCAGCCCAACACGCCTACAAGCATACCAGGCCTTGCTTCCTTAACCTTTCTGAATTCTGTAAGTCTTTTTCTAACAGTTTGCTCCGCCTTTTCACGGATAGAGCAGGTATTCAATAAAACGAGATCAGCTTCCTCAAAATTCCTGGTGGCACCAAATCCTTCATTATTTAATATAGAAGCAACAATTTCACTGTCACTAAAATTCATCTGGCAACCATAGCTTTCAATGTAGAATCTTTTTTTATACTCATTTACATCATTTGCAAAGGGAGCATATGCTTCGCCCTGGCGTTCTTCATTATGTGTTTTAGTTGCTAGATCAAGCATTTCCATCATTAAAAAATTTGCAGCGCAAATGTAAGCAAAAATGTGCACCGTGCCAGTTTGGCAGATTGTTAACAGTTTTTTTTGGTTTCACACTTTTATATTTGTGCCCATTCTTAGCCCATGACTTTCAAATAGCTACATGAAAAGAATAAGCCTACTAATCACATATATGTTTTTATTTTCTACGGTAGGTTTGTCGCAACTCAACAATTTAAGAACGTTGCCCACTGAAATTTTCAGGACAATAAAAGGGATTCCTGATTCCGATACGGCCAAAATGAGATGGAAATCCGGTGGGACTTTTAATGCAAACCTGGCTCAGGGAACATTGTCTAACTGGGCTGCGGGTGGTGATGATTTCTCTATGTCGTTGAATGCCTATTTCAATTATTATTTGCTGCATAGAAAAGGGAGGATCTCCTGGGACAGCAACCTCGATATATATTTAGGCTATGTTCAAACAACGAGTTTGGGAAGCCGTAAAAATGATGACCGTGTTGACTTTCTCTCAAAATATGGCTATCAGTTAGATAAAAAATGGTACCTGTCTGCCCTCTATAGTTTTAGAACGCAGCTATTTGATGGCTACACCTATTACTCCCGTGATAGCGGAACATTTGTTTCAACATTTTTATCTCCGGCTTATACCTTGATTTCTGTGGGTATGGATTATAAACCGAAAGATTTCTCTTTGTTTCTTTCACCGGCAACTTCACGCTGGACGTTAATGACCGACCCTTATCTTATTAAGCAAGGGCTATATGGCGTTGGCAAAGGCAATCATCTGCAAAACGAAATAGGTGCCTTTTCATCAATGACATACAATAAGACTATCTGGAAAGTGATCACTTACAAAGGAAGACTCGACCTGTTTACGAATTACATGCACAATCCCCAGAATGTGGATGTTTATTTTACCAATAGCCTCGCGTTTAAAATAACCAAATACATCCAGGCTTCTTACAACCTGGAGATGATCTATGACGATGATGTCAAGCTGTTTGGACCTCAAAAAAATAGTCCCGCTCTTCAGCTCAAAAGTCTGATAGGAATCGGATTTGCACTAAATCTCGGTAAAAAGTCATAGGCTTTTTTCACTGATAAGTTTTAACGTACTTTGCGCATTTAATAAGCTGCGCGATAATGAAGAACAGATATAATTATTTTGCAAGATTAATATTGTTGTTGGCCATAGCAGTATGTTTATTGCAGGATCTTTGTGCCCAAAACTTTCCTTCATCCGCAGAAATACTGGAAAGAATACAAGCGCTGCAAGTCAAAAAAGACAGCTTCTATTCGCCCGGTATGTTTACCAGTTATCGTCGCTACGCAAGAAAAAGCAATACTTATAAAGCTGATGACAATATCTTTTTTACCGCTATTTCTTTGTTTACACTGAAGCAGCTGAGAAATGATGTTGAGGAGCCAGAAAAAATATTAATCGACAGCATCTACAGTAAAGGCATCAATTCTTTTTATAAATACCGCAACCAAAAAGAACAACCCATATACAACTTCTGGCAAACAGATACTCCCGTAATCTTTCCCAACAGTGGCTGGCTAAACTGGTTTGATAAAAGCAACTCCATGCCGGATGACACAGACGACACGGTAATGATATTGATGGCACTTCAGGCCAATGATTCTACCGCGAAGCAGGTACATGAATTGATGCGACAACACGCTAACCTGAAAAATAAGCGCGTAAAAAATACTTTTAAAAATTACCGGGATATCCCGGCTTATTCAACCTGGTTCGGTAAGAAGATGCCGGTGGATTTTGATGTTTGCGTACTTGCTAACGTACTTTACTTTGTGCAGCTGAATCAGCTTACATGGCAAAAGGAAGACAGTGCTTCTGTTGATCTGATCAGGCAGGTTATTGTTGATAAAAAATATATGACTGACCCGGCTTATATTTCTCCGCACTACAGCCGTTCGGCCGTCATTATTTATCACTTTGCAAGATTGTTGGGCAAATACCAAATGCCGGCATTGGATAGCTTAAAACCAATACTGATCAACTCGGCGAGAGAGTTATTTCGGTCCACTGATTTGCTGATGGATAAAGTGATTTTAAATACTTCACTGCTCCGTTTAGGCGCCGCAGCTGAAATAATAAATAGCAATGGAAACATTACTTTTGATGACATAGAAAGCCGGAAATTTGCTTTTTTTATTGGGGATATGGCAACATATCTTCCAAACACATTCAGAGGAATGATGGCCTCTACGGGCATCGGAAAATTCTATTTTTATTCGCCTGCCTATAATAATGTTTTGTTACTGGAGTACCTGACAGAACTAAGAAAGCGGGGCTACTAAGATTTTTATTGAACCAAACAAAAGACATGGCTGTAAACCTGGAGGCATATCACAGCATTACTGAGGAGCTATCAGATAAAAGGGTAACACTTGTTGCCGTAAGTAAAACGAAGCCGGTTGAAGATATAACCGCTTTGTATGAAGCAGGGCAGCGCGATTTTGGTGAAAACTATGTGCAGGAGTTATTGGAAAAAGAAGGAAAACTGCCCAAAGACATTCACTGGCATTTTATTGGTCATTTGCAATCAAATAAAGTAAAATACATCGCCCCCTTTGTATATTTAATACATGGGGTTGACAGCTACAAACTGTTGCTCGAGATAAACAAACAAGCCGCCAAAAACGACCGTGTTATACCTTGCCTGCTGCAGGTACACATTGCACAGGAGGAAACAAAATTTGGATTTGATGAAGCAGAGCTGGACGAAGCGCTTGGGCGGATTGAAACCGAATCTTTAACTCATGTAGCCGTAAAAGGCCTGATGGGAATGGCCTCTTTTACTGATAACAGGCAAAAAATAGCACAGGAGTTTGCCTATTTACATACTATCTTTAATAAACACGCTCAAAGACATGCGTTCGATATACTATCGATGGGAATGAGCGGAGATTATGAAGTAGCCGTTTTGGAAGGCAGTAGCATGGTGCGGATAGGAAGTCTGTTGTTCGGAACAAGGCCTTCAAAAATGTAAAAACAAATTATATTTGTAAATTCTTCAATTTTAAACGACACCAAAATGCCATCTTTTGATATTGCGAGCAAAGTTGACCTCCAGACTTTGGATAATGCCATTAACGTTGTAAAAAAAGAGATCAGCAACAGGTTTGATTTTAAAGATTCACCTGTTATTATTGACCTGAATAAGAAAGAGTACACGGTAAACGTTGAGGTTGAGAGCGACATGAAAATGAAGCAGGTGATCGATGTAATTATTAGCCGGGCTATGAAACAGGGCATCGATGCCGGGGCTTTCAATTTTGAAAAAGATGCGTACCCAAGCGGTAAGGTGGTTAAGAAAGAAATACCGGTGACAAACGGGCTTAAACAAGATGATGCAAAAAAGATCGTAAAAATAATCAAGGATTCAGGTCTGAAAGTGCAGGCACAGATTATGGACGATATTGTTCGCGTGACGGGCAAAAAAATTGATGATTTACAGGTTGTGATCGCTGCTTTGAAAGGAGCCGGTTTAACGCTTCCGTTGCAGTTCACGAATATGAAAAGCTAGTAATTAATTGAGAATTGAAAATTGACAGTTGAAAATTTCCATTCGGTTGCGGAGAGGGTGACAATGGCTAGAATCGATTGGGTTTTAAGCTTTGCGCTTTAGGCTTTACGCTAAAAATAAAACGACATATGAAAAAAACTGACTTGCTTATGATGGCTGTGCTTCTCGTCGCCATCTTTTCTGTTGCTTTCATCACCCACAAAAAAGATAAAATGTTCAAACACGTAGTTTGTTTTAAATTCAAGGAAGGCATTTCTGAAGAAGCAAAACAAAAGCATATTCAATATTTCGCTTCGCTGAAAGACAGTATTCCGGAAATAGCTGCTTATGAAGCCGGTCCTGCAGAAAAAGTACCTTACGAAAAAACTGCTGACTATGACTATGTACACGTTGTAACATTTAAAACCAAGGAAGATTCAGAAAAATATTTCCATCATCCTGCTCATCAGCGCTTTATACAAGTGAATAAGGAAAGCTGGGCGGGGGCGTTTGTTATTAATTATTGATGTCGGCAGAAGGTGGCCGTAAATAGTCAATAGTGAATGTGAAAGGTGAATAGTGAAGGGTGTGACAGGTTTACTGAAGTGATCAAAGCCTAAGTTGTTGAAAACCATAAGGTTGATGAGGTGTGGGAAACGGATAGAACCAACGTACTTCGTACTTCGTATTCGTACTTTTGCAACAACAGAAGGAATTCCGACTTTCTTTTGGTATTACCATCAAAACCGCCTACCTTCGCGCTTCTAAAAAAATAACAGTACGGCAAAAACCGTGCGGCCTAAAAAATAAAATTTTATGAAACAAGGTCTCCATCCGGAAAGTTACAGGTTTGTTGTGTTTAAAGATATGAGTAACGGTACTTCTTTCTTAAGTCGTTCTACCGCTGCTACTAAAGAAACCATTCAGTGGGAAGATGGTAAAGAATACCCATTGGTAAAATTAGAAATTTCGAATACCTCGCATCCTTTCTACACAGGTAAAAATGTACTGGTGGATACTGCAGGTCGTATTGATAAATTCAAGAAACGTTACGAAAAGAAAAAATAGTTTTCTTTTTAAAATGAATAACAATCCCTCCGAAATGTATCTACACACATCGGGGGGATTTTTGTTTTGACGTAACGCCGCCAGGTTTTAGTTCTTTCTATAAACTCTTCGATTTGCAATGTTTTGGATTTTGGAAGCCGCTGATTAAACATCATACAGCAATACGATCGCTTAATAGCTACTATTTTGTTGATCCGTAAAATTTCTACAATTATCAGCGCACATATATCTACGCTGTCCAAACCTCATTGTTTTCGAAAATCATATTATATTCGTCAACTTTAAAGCTAGCTATATAATGAGCCAATTAACAAGTTATCCAAAAGAGAAAATCAACATTCTTTTTTTAGAGAACATCAGCGACAAAGCTGTGCAACAGTTTAAGCAAAACGACTATGTAAACGTTAAGAAACTTTCCGGTGCACTTAGTGAAGAAGAACTGATAAAGGAAATAAAGAACGTGCATCTTTTAGGGATCCGTTCAAAAACGAAGATTACAGCAAAGGTTCTGGAAGAAGCAAAAAAATTACAAGCGATAGGTTGCTTTTGTATTGGTGTTAACCAGGTTGATCTGAAACAGGCCACTAAAAAAGGAGTGGCTGTGTTTAACGCTCCTTACAGCAACACAAGAAGTGTGGCAGAACTGGTAATTGGTGCTGCTATCATGCTGATAAGAAGAATTCCGGATAAAAATAATGCTGCGCACCAGGGAATCTGGATGAAAGATGCTAAAGGCTCTTTCGAGCTACGCGGCAAAACACTTGGTGTTATCGGTTATGGCAATATCGGCTCACAATTGAGCGTTTTGGCTGAAGCACTGGGTATGAAAGTGATATTTTACGATGTGGAAACTAAACTACCCCTCGGTAATGCCACCGGCTACAAGTCTTTGAAAGAAGTAGTTAGCCAGAGCGATGTTATTTCCCTGCATGTGCCGGAAACAGCACAGACAAAAAATCTCATTAATAAGAACAATCTTAAATATTTCAAGAAAGGTTCTATTCTGATCAACTACGCAAGGGGAGAAGTGGTAGATCTGCCAGCATTGCGCAATGCTTTACAGGCGGGTGATTTAGCGGGTGCTGCTATCGACGTATATCCCTGGGAACCTGAAAAGAACGGCGATAAATTTGAGGCGCCTTTGCAGGGTTTGCCAAACGTATTGTTAACACCGCATATTGGTGGCTCTACTGAAGAAGCCCAGCAAAATATCGGTGAAGATGTAAGCATCAAACTTTTCAATTATCTTGAAAAAGGGATGAGCTTTGGTTCTCATACCGTTCCTGCAATCAGTTTGCCGCCGGTAGAGGGCGCTCATCGCATCTTGCACATACATAATAATGTACCCGGTGTTTTAAGTGCAATTAACACCGAGTTATCAAAAAATAACATCAATATTGTAGGGCAGTACCTGAAAACCAATGAGGACATTGGTTATGTAGTACTCGACGTAGATAAAAAATTGTCTAACAAAGCACTGGAATTGCTGAGAGATGTAAAAGAAACAATCAAAGTAAGAATGTTGTATTAGGCAACCGGCTTTGAGCTTTCAGCCTTCAGCAAAAAGTGTTGTTGTTATTGTAGCATATTAGTGATTAAATATAAGACAGCTGACGGCTGATAGCTGAAAGCTGGCAGCTAAAGATTATGAGTGAAGCAATTGAACAATTAAAGGAAGCAGTTTCATTTTCGCCGGAGAATATTCCTTTGCGTTTGCATCTGGCAGAGATGATGATAAAAGAGCATTTACTTAACGAAGCCGCGGAACAATACAACGAAGTACTTAAACGCAGTTATGGCAATATAAAGGCCAAAAAGGGTTTGGCATCCGTATATTACAGGCAGAAAAAATACTCTACAGCCGTTATCGTGTTTGAAGAGTTGTTTAAGGAAGAAGTGCTTTCGTGGGATGAAATGGTATTGTTTGTCCGTTCGCTTGTTAAGGAAGAATCTTTTGACGAGGCTATAGAAGTATATAAGAAAGTGCTTGCCATTAATCCTTCTTTCGTGGATGAAGAGTTGGATGGCATGTTGCGCTCTCCTTCAGCCGGTACATTTACTGATTCCGATGAATTTGATGAAGAAGAGTTTTTTGGTGATTTTGAAGATGAAAAGGCATCGAAACAAAATTTCTTTATGGAGAAACCCGACATCAAGTTTGAAGATGTTGGCGGAATGGATAAGGTAAAGAATGAGATTTCAATGAAGATCATCCAGCCACTGAAAAATCCTGATCTCTATAAGGCTTTTGGTAAAAAGATCGGTGGCGGGATTTTGCTGTATGGTCCTCCGGGCTGTGGAAAAACATACCTGGCCAGGGCGACTGCAGGTGAGATCAATGCCGGCTTTATTAATATTGGTCTGCATGATATCCTGGACATGTGGATGGGTAACAGCGAAAAAAATCTTCACGCAGTTTTTGAATATGCCAGGAAGAACGCACCATGCGTAGTGTTCTTTGATGAAGTTGATGCGTTGGGTGCAAGTAGAAGTGACCTTCGCCAGAGCAGCATGCGCCATGTAATAAACCAGTTTTTAGCGGAACTCGATGGCGTTGCCAGCAAGAATGATGGCATTCTTGTTCTCGCAGCTACGAACGCTCCATGGAGTGTTGACAGTGCATTCAGAAGGCCGGGCCGTTTTGATCGCATTGTGTTTGTTGCACCTCCTGATGAAAAAGGACGTGCAGAAATATTGAAACAACATCTAAAGAATAAACCTGTTGAAAATATTGATATCAACGCCTTAGCGAAAAGCACTGCTGAGTATTCCGGTGCCGATATTCAGGCTATCGTTGATATTGCAACTGAAGCTAAACTGGAAGAGTCTATGGCAAAAGGCTCTTTGGAAAAAATTACTACAAAGGATCTGCAGAAAGCTGTTAAACAACACAGGCCAACAACCCAGGAATGGTTTGGAACGGCAAGAAATTATGCGTTATACGCAAATGAGTCGGGACTTTATGACGACATTCTCCAATATCTGAAAATAAACAAATAATGTTTGGCGACAACAGGCATATAGAAAGGGCTCGGCTATTACTGCAGCAGGGACGTGTAAAGGATGCGGAAAAGGAAATAGGGTATGCCTTGCAGCAAGACCCTAATGATGATGAGGCTATTCTTGTGCTGGCTGAATGTAAAGTTGACGTGAAGCAATATAATGATGCTGTTTCACTCCTCAATCAGTCCATTCACCTCGATCCATACAATGACAGACCTTTTTACCTGCTTGCTTTTTGTTATTATCAGCAGGATAAATTCAAAGATGCAGTGCGTGAGCTGGATCAGGCTATCCGCCTGAATCCTTATCACGCCGGTTATTTTGGACTGTATGGTTATATTTTCATGGAGCAAAAAAACTATCGTGCTGCGCTTGAAAAAGCCAACGAGGGTCTTGCGTTAAATGCCGAAGAACTAACCTGTCTCAACGTTCGCTCACAAGCGCTGTTCAGGCTAAAGAACAATGATGAGGCATATGAAACGATAAAAGAAGCGCTGGCTATAGATCCCGAAAACGCTTTTACGCACACCAACTATGCGTGGCATTTTCTTGAAAAGGGAAAACACAAACAGGCAAGGGAGCATTTCAGGGAGGCTTTAAGAATAGAACCGGGAATGGACCGGGCGCGCCACGGTTTAAAAGAATCGTTCAAGGCTAATGTACCTCCATACCGTTGGATGCTGATGTTTTCATTGTGGCTTTCCACCAAATCTAAAAATGCACGATGGGGAATTATTATAGCATTATGGTTAGGTGTAAGGCTGGCAACTTCTGCAAGCACTTCAGCAGGGCTTCAGATGTTAGCATATGTTCTAATTGTCGCATACCTTGTGTTTGTGGTATTTTCATGGATCGGCAGTTCTCTTGCCAATCTTTATTTGTCTTTTCATAAAGAAGGTAAGTATGCACTTACGAAGAGTGAAATTTTTAATGCACGGATAGTTGGGTTAACTATTCTTCTAAGCATCGTTTTGCTTTCACTATCCGGATATTTCCCCATGAAGGCCGAAGACAGGTTTGTGCCTGCTGTAATCATCTTTTCTTTGGCTATGCCACTGAGCCAGCTAAGTTATCCTGTAAAATTTGCGGCAAATAAATTTATCGACTGGTTAAAACTCGGTTTAATTATAACCGGGTTAATAACGATACCATTGTGTTTCGTATCAATAAATGCCTTTTCTGTCTTGCTGACTATTTATCTCATAGCATTTGTAATATATACCTGGGTAGGTTCGTTTAGTAAATGAGTTTTTTACCTTATTTTTAAGTAACAAAATTTTAGCATGTTTTTTGTTTACTACATTTAAGCTGATTGTAGACAGAACGATAAGTGCTTCAAAAGGATCAAGACTTTATAGTTGAAGTTCCCGGAAGCTGAGCAGCACTATATTAATATTGTTGATTTTTTTCTACAGCAATTTGTAGTAAGAAACTCTAAAGAAAGAACCGGTCTTTTTTAAGATCATCAAGCAACAAAATCATATCCTTTGATTCTTCTGACACTCTCCCTTGATTGCGAGCAACAGAAGTTGTTCTGTTCGCCCGAAAACTACTTCCATTGTTTTTTTATGAAAAGCCAGGATTTACGGTAACTATCATCAATCATGCTAACAAGTTGAATCAAAATGAAAAAACAATTAACGATCCTTCTCTCGCTAACAGTGTTGATTTTCTCTTGTAAGAAAGAGGTAAATTCTTCAACCGATCAACCAGAACAAACATCAGTAGATGTCCGCGCAGTATTAACCAAACAACCCTGGAAATTAAAGGAAATACGGGCGTTGTTAGGTAATACGCTATCTTATTACCTGCGGAACGGGCAGGGCAATACTGCCAATTTTGACAAAGAGTATATCTCTTTTAAAACCGATAATACAGGCACATATTTCAACGGGGACAGTGCTTACAAGATAACCTCGTGGAATTTTAAAGATGCTGCATTGAGCGTAGTTGTTTACAATGTTGCTTACCGGGGTGATACAATACCTGTTACCTGGGAACATCTGAAAGTAACTAATGACAGCCTTAACTACAGTGAATTTTTTACACGGAACGGGCAGACAGCGTTATCAGTGGCCACAAGAATTCCATCAACGGGGACCAATCCTCAGTAAATAATTATTAGAAGGGAGGCTGCATTTGATGTGGCCTCTTTTTTTGAAGACCGTAAGATAGTAAGACCGTAAGACAGTAAGACCGTAAGACAGTAAGACGGGTAAGACATGTAAGACCGTAAGACGTGTAAGATAGTAAGACCGGCGAAAAGTGCGACAGGTGAAATTTTTGGAGGGAGGAAATGGAAAAGGGGTTAGAATGAAACAAGGAAGTAACGATGGACGATGTTGGAATATTGTTCACCGATTTTAATCAGAAAAGTTTTAATATTTTTTTGATTATTAGTGTTTTGCAACTATCATTGTTGTGGAATCTAAACTCAAAAAAAATGAAAAAACTGCTAACCGCAACCGTATCGATCTTAGTAATCGCTCTAGCCTGTACAAAAAACGTACACACACCAACCCCGGAACCAGAACCTCCCATCAACATCCGCGAAGTGTTAACCAAGCAAGCCTGGCAGCTGAAAGAGCTGAGAGCGCTGCAGGGAAACAAAATGTATTATTACTTACGTGGTGGAAGTAACAACAATATGAATTTCGACAAGGAGTACGTGTTTTTTAAAGATGACAACACCGGAACTTATTTTGATGGCGTGAATACTTACAACATACCATCTTGGTCATTTAAAGATTCAATTAAGAGCATCCTGGTTTACAACATCGATTACAGAGGCCAGGTGCTGCCTGTGACCTGGGAACATTTAAAAGTGACCAAGGACAGTTTAAATTACGATGAATTTTATACAAGAGGTGGGCAGATATCACTTGCAGTAGGAGCCAGAACTCCTGTAGCCTGTGGCAAGTCCTTCCCATAAATAAGTACAGAAAACTTTGAAAAAAAAGCCTCAGATCCTGAGGCTTTTTTGTTTGCTACAAGGCAAAGTTCTTTTAGTATACTTTATTCCATGTTTTCTAATTATCTGATAAACATTAATTTAGGTGAGTGTGAATAATACCCTACCATTTTGGTATATTTTTCTTTTCAAAAAGTTCATTTGTAAAATATTATTTGCTACTTTTATCCATAATTCCTAGTAAGTTAATATGAATTAGGGGAATTAAAAGAATAGCATTATGCCAACGACAAAGAAGGATAAAAACGCCCGGGTTTTTGTTAAAGCCACCTCATGGAGGTTTTTTGCTACTTGCGATACCATTTTCCTTTCCTGGTTATTCACAGGGCATATTGAAGCAGCCTTTAAAATTGGACTTACAGAAGTCATAACCAAAATTGGTTTATTCTACCTGCATGAACGTATATGGGAAAGATCGCGTTTTGGTTTGCAATACACAAAGAATGAAGACGGAGAAATAATCGTAACTGAAAAGCATTACAGAAGTGTTGTAAAAGGTGCGAGCTGGCGCTTTTTTGGTACATTGGATACCATTATTATCGCGCTGTTCTGGACCGGCGACTATACAAAAGCATTGGCAATTGGTGCGACTGAAGTAGTGACAAAAATTGCATTGTTCTGGCTGCATGAAAGGATCTGGTTGAAAATTAAATGGGGTAGAGTGGACAGGCAAATCACCATTAGCCCTAAAGAGCCCGCTGCTCAGTCGTCACAGCAGTTGGCAACTGTTAATGTATCCGTTAAATGAAGACCGTAAGACCGTAAGATAGTAAGACAGTAAGAGGGTTATTCGCTTCGTAGCGAATTAATGGGATTGGCAACAGCTGCCTTAATCGCCTGATAGCTCACAGTAACAACCGCAATCAATCCCGCAATAAAACCAGCCAGCGCAAACACCCACCATTGCAAATTTACCCGGTATGCAAAATTCTGTAACCATTGATGCATGGCATACCAGGCAACAGGCATGGTTATCAGGGCTGCAATAACAACTGGCTTCAATAAATCTTTCGTAAGCAGAACAACAATACTATTGGCAGAAGATCCAAGTACTTTTCTTACACCAATTTCTTTCGTGCGTTTGGATGCTGTGAACGATGCCAGTCCGAATAAACCAAGACATGCAATAAAAATAGCGAGTCCTGAAAAAATGCTGAGTATTTTTTGCTGGCGCATATCCGCCTGATACAAGTCGTTGAAGTCCTGGTCAAGGAATGTAAATTCAAATGGATAAACAGGTGCTGCCAAATTGTATGCTGCTTTTATGGCTGCAATGCCAGCTTGAAGGTTGCCGGATTTTAGTTTAATTACCGCTACCCTTCTGTCGTCAGAAGGAGAGATGACAAGTGCATCCATATTTTCTTTTAAAGACAGAAAATTAAAATCTTCTACAACACCTACTATCTTTCTGTTGGCGGTATCTCTAAATGTATTTCTGATCCATTTACCTATGGCCCGTTCGGGTGTATAACCGAGTTTTGCTGCTGCAGTGCGATTAATCAAAACTGCATCGGTAGTATCTGTAGCAAATTGGCCGGATAAATCTCTTCCTGCTATAATCTTTATATTAAGCGTTTTGGCAAATTCAAAATCTGAAAATTCAGTTCTTGCCTTCCAGATCTGATCATTTTGTCCTTCTACTTTAAAGGGATAATCGTCAAAGAAGCCGCCGGGTTCGCCGGACATTAATGAAACTCCAGCAATATTCGGGCTGGCTTCCAACGCGTGTTTAAATGTAACACGGTGATCATAAATTTCGTCATTGTTCAGTTTTACAACTACGGTCTGCTCCTTATCGAAACCAAGTTCCTTACTCTTCACGTAATGCATTTGATTCATTATGACTATTGTGCCGATAATAAGAAATACAGATATGC
Organism: Danxiaibacter flavus; assembly: GCF_041060425.1. Taxonomy (NCBI): domain Bacteria; kingdom Pseudomonadati; phylum Bacteroidota; class Chitinophagia; order Chitinophagales; family Chitinophagaceae; genus Danxiaibacter; species Danxiaibacter flavus. The sequence goes on along the minus strand of NZ_JAULBC010000002.1, from coordinate 221,571 downwards.
TGAACTGCACAACAACCAGTGCCTGCCTGAAAAAAGAGCCACCTTTGCCGAGCCTTAGTTTTCCTTTTAATGATTCAGTAGGAGAGAACGATGAAAGAAAAAAAGCCGGGTAACTACCTGCGAGGAAGCCTACCATGATCACTACAGTCAGCAGAAATAAATAGATTCCGGGTGTGTTCCAATTTACTTCAAGCGTGTAACCAAGTAACTGATTATAGAGTGGCATCAATAATTGAAATAACACAAATGCGATAAAGCAGGCAATGGAAGTTAGTAAAATTGACTCACCGATAAACTGTCCGATCAGGTTATTTCTTAAAGCCCCCATTACTTTTCTAAGCCCGACTTCTTTTGATCTTTCAACAGCCCGAACTGTTGAAAGGTTCATGAAATTGATACAGGCTATCAACAGGATCAGGATTGCAATGGAAAGAAATATATAGACAACTTTTTTGTCGCCATGTTTTACATTGTCAAAGCCGGAAAAAGGTTCAAAGTAAATTTCAGATAATGGAGTTAAAGCGAGATCAAACTTGCTTCCCGATCTTTCAAGTTCCTTGCTGAGGTATTTATCCATAAACATAGGGAAGTTTTTTTCAACCTGAGCTTTTGTCGCATGGTCATTAAGCTGCACATAAACAAAGAGATTGTTATTGAGCCAGCCTTTGAACCAGTCGGCATTCTGATAATTTGCAAGCGGAACGATCATACTGAATTCAAGATGAGAGTTGCTGGGTATGTCTTTTGCAACACCCGTCACCTTTAAAAGCATGTGCTTATCCAGCTCAATTATCTTTCCAACCGGGTTTTCATTTCCGAAGTATTTTTTTGCTGTTTTTTCTGTTAACACCACGCTTGACGGATCTTTTAACGCTGTTTCGGGATTTCCCTTAAGTAAGGGGAATGAAAATACGGTGAAGAAGTCCGGATCGGTAAAGTAGATCTTGTATTCATTAAACGCATGATTGTTATATGTTACCAATGCGTTCGTCGGCATTGTGCGAACAGCCCTTTTTATCAGATCAGGATAATCGTTCAACAAGGCTGGTCCGTAATTAGGTGACAGATACGGAGCCCTTCCTTTGCTTTTGTCGTAACCACGCATTACGCGGTAGATGTTTTTACCGTTTTTGTGGAAACTATCAAAACTGAATTCGTTGTTGATATATAAAAAGATCATCAGGCAACAGGTAATGCCGATGGACAGGCCCAATATATTAATGAAAGAAAATACTTTGTTTTTCTTGAGATTTCGCCAGGCTATCTTAAAATAATTCTGAAACATGTAATATTTTTCGTCAGGTTAACAATCCTATCCGAAAATACGTAGCTAAGAAAATGCCTGTTTTATAACATTATGATAAACAAAATATTATGAGCTATTCTGGACGCTATTTATGTCCGGTTTTGATACAATGAGTGTTTTAATTTGATGCATGAAGTTAACATTCTCAAAACGGTTCGGCCGCTGTCAAATACATTTCCCGGAAGTGCTTACAAGGCTGGCAGGATCTTTTTTGCGCGGGATTTAAATGCCGCTGTTTCATGTGGCAGGTTTTCTTCGATAATTATTCTTAGTTCGTTTTTTATTTCAGGGTAAGTTTTTGTGAGATTAAATAACGTTGTAAGCGAGAAAGCTTTAATAGCAATGGGTGTAGACGGTTCTTCAATAAAGGCGAAGCATGCATTCATTACATCTCCATGAAATTCCTCCGGTATATTAATCGCTTCTAACACTCGCACGGAGTTTCTGATGATGGCCGGATGCACATCTTTCCTGTCAAGTTGCGCAACAAGATCTTTAATATACGGTCTGATCATTGCCGGTTTTTCACGGCCGGCCCAGCTCACGCTCCATGCTGCTCTTTGAGCTACCCGTGTTTCTTTATCCAGGAAGCATTGCATAAGTTGCTTAAAGTTCTTTGCAGATTGAATAGCATACTCGCTTATGGCAAGTGCGTGGTCTCTTGAATGGATCTTTTCTTTTAAGAGTTCTTCGCGAATGTTCATTCTAATTGAAAATTGACAGTTGAAAATTGAAAATGAGGAAGAATGTGCAAATTAGCAAATGTGCAAATGCGAGAATGAATTGAAAACGGATAATTGAAATTGAACATGAAAATAAGCACGCCCAAACTAATAAAAAAGCCCGCCATAAAGACGGGCAGGTTTTATTATGGAGTAATATACATCTTACATCTAAAACCGTACATCGTACATTTCCTAATCCAGTTTCAACACTGCTAAAAACGCTTCCTGCGGAACTTCTACGTTACCAATCTGGCGCATACGTTTTTTACCTTCTTTCTGTTTTTCCAACAGCTTACGTTTACGGCTGATGTCACCACCATAACATTTCGCGGTTACGTCCTTACGCATCGCACTAATGTTTTCGCGGGCGATGACTTTTGCACCGATAGCAGCTTGTATAGCGATCTGGAATTGTTGACGTGGTAATAATTCTTTCAGTTTTTCACAAAGCTTGCGACCGAAATCCTGTGCGCGGCTTCTGTGAATCAGGGCGCTTAATGCATCCACTTTGTCCCCGTTCAATAAAATGTCCATTTTCACAATGTCAGCTTCACGGTAGCCAATAGGCGAATAATCGAAAGATGCATAGCCGCGTGTCTGGCTTTTCAATTTGTCGTAGAAATCAAATACGATTTCAGTCAAAGGCATTTCAAACATCAGCTCTACCCGCGTAGTTGTAAGATAGCTTTGGTTGATCAGGATCCCGCGTTTACCAAGGCACAGCGTCATGATATTGCCGATATACTCAGGTAAAGTGATGATCTGTGCTTTGATGTAAGGCTCCTCAATTCTGTCAAGTCTTGTAGGATCAGGCATTTCAGCCGGATTATTTACAATGATCTTTTCGCCTCTTGAAGTATATGCGTTGAAGCTTACGTTCGGAACGGTTGTGATAACAGTCTGGTTAAACTCACGTTCCAGGCGTTCCTGGATAATCTCCATATGGAGCAGTCCAAGGAATCCGCAACGGAAACCGAAACCAAGGGCCTGAGAGGTCTCCAGTTCATATGTAAGAGATGCGTCATTCAATTGCAGTTTATCCATGCAATCGCGGAGCTCTTCAAAATCTTCTGTTACAACAGGGAAGATACCGGCGAATACCATCGGTTTAACCTCTTCGAAGCCCTGGATAGGCTCACCCGGATTGGAAACCAGCGTAATAGTATCACCAACCTTTACATCTTTCGCGTTTTTGATACCTGTAATAATGTAACCTACGTCACCGGCTTTAACTTCTTTACGTTTATCCAGACCGAGTTTGAGTACGCCGATTTCGTCAGCATCATATTCAGCGTCGGTTGCTATAAATCGCACCTGGTCGCCTTGTTTTATGGTTCCGTTATAAACACGGTAATAAGCGATTACACCACGGAAACTGTTGAAAACGCTATCAAAAATGATCGCCTGTAATGGGGCGTCTTCATTACCTTTTGGCGCAGGTATGCGTTCAATAACAGCAGATAAGATCTCCTCGATACCAATTCCACTTTTGCCGCTCGCCAATAAGATCTCGTCTTCTTTGCAGCCGATCAGGTCGATGATCTGATCTTTAACTTCCGGGATCATTGCGCCATCCATATCAATTTTGTTGATAACGGGGATGATCTCAAGATCATTTTCCAATGCCAGGTAAAGATTGCTGATAGTTTGGGCCTGGATACCTTGTGTTGCGTCAACCAATAGGAGGGCTCCTTCGCAGGCTGCAAGGGCACGGCTAACCTCGTAGCTGAAGTCAACGTGACCCGGAGTATCAATTAAATTAAGGGTATATTTAGAATTTTTATATTCGTAAGACATTTGTATGGCATGACTTTTAATTGTGATGCCTTTTTCTCTTTCCAGATCCATGTCATCAAGAACCTGGTTCATCATGTCTCTCTCTCCAATAGTTTTGGTGAATTCAAGTAAACGATCGGCCAGCGTGCTTTTTCCGTGATCTATATGCGCAATAATGCAAAAGTTTCTGATCTTATCCATAATTGGGGCAAAGATAATTGAAACTGGGCAACGACGGTGGTGCGCGGGCGCACAGTTTTTTTGAACCACGGAGGCAAGGTTTGAAATCACGGAGACAGAGTGACACGGCGAAGCACAGAATTTTTGCCACCAAGGCTCGAAGTTTCAAAGAAGCAAAAAGGTTTGAAACCACGGAGACAGAGTGACACGGCGAAGCACAGAATTTTTGCCACCAAGGCTCGAAGTTTCAAAGAAGCAAAAAGGTTTGGAAACACGAAGGCTGGAAGTCCTCTAAAGAGTAGAAAAGCTTTTTAAGTGGCGCAACCTCGGAAAAAGGCACAAAGATGTGGTGACTTTCAACCCTTCACTACTTACGACGTAAAACGCACAACGTATAACTTACAACTGAGGTTGCGCCCTGGGCTTTAAGCTCCTTTCGCCGCGCCGCTGCTTCTTTGCGTCCGCAGCGAGAAACCTACAAAAACCAATAATCCTCCGCGTCTTTTGGTGCGGGCTTTTCGATGAGTGTTTTGGTGATCTTATTGAGCTCGGAGACTTTGTGTTGAAAATCGCCCTTCAATTCATTGCGGATCTGTTGAAGATTGTCGAGCACTTGTTCTAACTCGTCGGGAAGGAGTTCGTTGAAAACCTCTTTTAGTCTTTTGGCAACGGTGGGGGACTTACCGTTTGTGGAAATGGCCAATTTCAGGCTTCCCTTTGTAACAATGGAACCGAGATAGAAGTCACATAATTCAGGCTTGTCAGCAACATTGATGAGTTTGCCGGCCTGTTTAGCATCGTTACGGATCTGTTCGCTTGTGGCGATATCATTCACAGCTGCAATAACTAAATCGGACTCATTTAAGTAAGAAGCATCATAATCTCCAATCGCTACACAAACATTTTCGTTGGCGTTTGCGAGCGCTGAAAAATCTTCATTTACAGCTCTGGTTATTACTTTCACCTTTGTGTTGGGTGAGTTATTGATGATCGCCTGCAGCTTCTCCAAAGCAACATTTCCGCCACCAATCAACAGCACACGAAGTTGCTCCAGTTTAAAGAATACCGGAAACAGTTTATTTATGTTCGATGTAGATGTTAGGTTGTCCATGATCCATTTTTGAGCTTTCAGCAATTAGCTATGAGCCTTTAGCGATAAATGTGCATGTCTAAATATACACATCAGTTTTAAGGCAATTGCTGATGGCTGATTGCTGAAAGCTGACTGCTATACAATTCCCTGCCTTACCACAAAATCGCCAAAAGATTCTTTCTTTTTTCTTTTTGCAGAGAAGTCTGAAAACAGTGTATCCAGTTCGGCTAATATCTGAGCTTCGTCGAGATTCTCTTTATATAATTTGTTCAGTCTTGTGCCAATAACATCAGCTCCAAGATGCATATTGTAACGGCCGTAGTTGGTTCCTACAAAACCGATCTCTGCAATGTAAGGTCTTGCACAACCATTCGGACAGCCGGTCATTCTTATGCTGATGCCTTCCTGCTCAAGCTTGTGTTTACCAAGCACATCTTCAATCTTCGTGATCAATGAAGGCAGGTAACGCTGGGCCTCGGCAAGTGCCAGCGGACAGGTATTGAATGCCACACATGCAACGGCATTTCTTCTTACCGGAGAAGCTTTGTCGGTTGTTTCGATAACCCTGTATTGCTGCAATACATTTTCAACATAAGCCTTGTCTTCCTCATTAATGTCACTGATGATCAGGTTCTGGTTACATGTAAACCTGAAGTTTGCCTTTCTTGCTTTCGCGATTTCAAGGAAAGCAGTTTTGTACTGAACATCCTCGTCATCACGCACGCGGCCGTTTTCAATAAAGGCCGTATAGTACCACAACCCTTCATGATTCTGGTGCCATCCGTATTCATCGTGGCGATGCGTAAATTCATATTTGCGAGCAGGTGCAAAATTGAGGCCCGCTCTTTTTTCAACTTCTGCCTTAAATACATCCAGCCCCATTCTCTCTATGGTATATTTCAGACGCGATAATTTCCGGTCACTTCTGTTACCATTATCACGTTGAACAGTTGCTATTTCATAGATCGTTTTTAACGCATCTTCTTTCGATACATATCCCAGGATGTTACCAAGTCGCGGATAGGTATCAGGGTTTCCATGAGTAGCCCCTAAGCCACCGCCCGCAGCTATATTAAAGCCGACCAGCTTGTCTTTTTCTATGATGGCGATAAGTCCCACGTCATTCGTGAAAACATCAACATCATTGTATGGAGGGATAGCAATAGCTATCTTGAATTTGCGCGGCAAATAACGGTTTTCATACAGTGGATCTTCTTCTGTCACTTCAACAAGTTTCTCTTCGTCGAGCCAAACCTCGTAATAAGCTCTTGTCTTTGGCAGCATATAGGCGCTTATTGTTTCGGCAAAATGAAATACTTCTTCATGCAACGGAGAGTATTTTGGATGCGCGCCTGCAACCACATTTCTGTTTACATCGCCACAGGCAGCAATAGAATCCAGCTTCTGCTTATTGAACGCGGCTATGGTAGGCTTAATATGAGATTTTAGAATGCCATGCAATTGTACGGTTTGCCTGGTTGTAATTTTAATTACGCCGGTTGTATGTTCGTCCGTTACCTGGTGCAAAGTTTCCCATTGCTCGGCAGTAAGAAATCCGCCGGGCAGGCGTAAACGGATCATGAATGAGAATAAGCGTTCCAATTTCTTAGCTGCACGTTCCTCTCTTCTGTCACGGTCATCCTGCATGTACATGCCGTGAAACTTTATTAATGACTGATCATCTTCTCGGATAGCGCCTGTATGTTCATCTTTCAGACTCTCTTTCAGTGTTCCGCGTAAACCATGGCTGGCTTTCTTGATCCTTTCTACCGGTGATTCGTTCTGAGACATTGTTGGTTGGTTATAATGAGAGCTTAAAGCTTAAAGCTCAAAGCCCAAAACTATGGTTTCAAATACAAGTTGCTAAATATGTGGTACAGTTTTCAATTGGCACATATTCACATCTGACTTTGCAAGTACGAGTTACGAAGTACCTAAGCTTGATCAGCGCTATTTCATTTAGCCTGCAAAGTTCGCTTCATTCATTTTCAATTTTCAACTGTCAATTATCAATTGAAAGAACTGTCAAGCTAATAGACATCTTTATGATACTGCCCGCTTTCATGCAGCTGATGTACATATTCTGTAGCTGCGTCGATGCTGATGTCCGCTTTTTCTGCGATAATGCTGATCAGCGTGTTTTCTACATCTACACTCATTGGTTCTTTGGCACCGCAAACGTAAATGTTAGCGCCGGACTGAATCCAATCATACAGTTCATCAGCCTTTTCTTTCATGCGATGTTGTACATATACTTTGTGATCCTGATCTCTTGAAAAAGCAGTATTCAGTTTTGTAAGTACACCTGTTTCAAATAGAGCCTGCAAGTCAGTCTGATAAAGAAAATCAGATACGAAATGCTGATCGCCGAAGAACAACCAGTTACGGCCGCTATCACCTTTTGCATCTCGTTCCAGTAAGAAAGAACGGAAAGGCGCGATACCAGTTCCCGGTCCGATCATAATTACATCTTTGCTTTCTTCAGGCAAGCGGAATGCATTGTTCTTTTGTATGTAAAACTTAATGTTGTCATTTTCATTCAACGTTGACAGATAGTCGGAGCACAAGCCAAAGCGCTGGTGTCCATCAACATTAAACTTGCTTCTGCTTACAGTGATGTGCACTTCGTTATTTCCATGCGCAGCAGGAGAAGAAGAAAGAGAATACAGTCTTGGTGCAATTGGTTCCATAATGGAAACAAATTGCTGAACGTCCATGCTTTTATCAGAAGGATAAATGCGCAACAGATCGGCAAGGTCCATCCTGATAGATGGAATTTCTTTCTTAACCAGCTTTGCGTAGTTCTGTACCACGCGCTCAGGCAGGTATTGAATATTTATTTTAGTCGTCAACAGATCTTCCAGTGAGTGTGACTGATCACGGAAAGAAAATTGCTGATCAGCGGATGCATCCAGCAATTCAATGATCTTGCCAACGGATGCCGGCTTGTTGAAGGCAATGATGCCGATAGAATCACCTGGTTCATATTCCACTTCTTCGTCAGAAGCTATTTCTATGTGATAGGTTTCTTTGCCGGATTCTTTATCATTCAGGTTAACCGTTGCTATAACCGTGCCGTCAAAAACTTTTTTGCCGCTCTTTGCAGACTTGGTCTTTGTTGCCGTTGCAACGCTTGCAGATGCAGTTTTTCCTGAAGAAGTACTCAGCAATTCTTCCAGCCATTGTGTTGCATCAGCTTCGTAATCTGTATCACATTTTCTCAACGGCACGATTCGTTCTGCGCCAAGTGAACTCAGGCGGATGTCGACATCTTCACCTGCTTTACAGAACAGGGGATAAGCTGAATCTCCCAGTGCAAGTACAGCGTATTTCAGGTCCCCCAGCTGCAGGTTGTTTTGTAAAATATAGTCGTAGAATTTCTTAGCTCCGGCAGGTGGCTCACCATCACCCTGCGTACTGATCACAACCAGCAGGCACTGTTCTTTAGAAAGATCATTTATCCTGTACTGCTCAAGGCTTTTCAGTTTTACTGACACACCTTGTTTTTTCAATCGCGTACTAAAATCAGTTGCTACTTTTTTGGAATTGCCGGTTTCTGTGCCATACACCACAGTGCAGTTAGCCAGAGCCGGTGACGAAGCCACAGCAGTGATTTCTGCAGTTTCTCCATTAGAAAAATCAGCAACCACGGCACTCAGGTACCCATTCATCCAAATAAGCTCATCCCTGGATGCGTTTTTTACCAGTTCACGAAAAGTGTTAAGTTTAAGCTCTGCTAACATTTGCCTCGTTTTGAAAATCGTTAACTAATTGTATTAATTCCGGATAGTTGTTAAGTGGTTTAAAATAATGTTCCCTTTTGCTGTTATTGGGAAGCCAGGCAAAACGCTCATACAGTTCTGTAACGCGGCCCATAATAACAAGCGAAGGACTTTTGAACGTTATGTCAAATCCGTTATTGAAGAATTCTGATAAGTTAGATTGAAATACGTATTGTTCAGGCGTAGTGGCCTGTTCAACAACAATAAAAGGAATAGATGCATCCGCTCCTGCATCAAGCAACTTGCTTGTTACCGTATGCAGTGATTTTCCTGACATATAGAAAACCAACGTGTCTTCAAACGTTGCCAGCTCTTTCCATGAAGATTCTTCAACTGCAGACTCTGTGTAATAAGTCAGGATTTTTACGCCTTGCGCAAAGCCACGTGCCGTTAGTGGCACGCCTGTGTAAGCCGATGCTCCCGATGCAGCTGTTATACCCGGAACTATTTCATAACTAATGTTATGATCATGTAAGGCCTGCAACTCATCAAGTACATTGGAGAAAAGTGCAATATCACCGCCTTTTAGTCTTACAACAGTCTTATGTTTTTGCGCCAGTTTTACGATCAGTTCATTTATTTCGTGCTGCGGTACAGAAGCGTTTGAACCACCCTGTTTACCCACAGCGTAAATTAGCGCATCAGGATGGGCGTATTCTTCGATAATTGCGTTGCTCACCAGCCTGTCCGTAATAATAACATCAGCCTGAGATAATATTTTAACCGCTTTAACCGTCAACAATTCCGGATCGCCAGGACCGGCGCCAACCAGGTACACTTTACTGGTATTACGAACATTCATTAGTCTACAAATTTGGTGGATTTCATGAGAAAATAAAAAGCCTTAAACGGCTTTTGCTACTTCGTGGTTTGCGGAAGTGGAGTGTAGACCGCACTCTTTCGAGTTTTTGTCTTCCCACCACCAGCGGCCTGCACGAAAATCTTCGCCCGGCTTAACTGCCCTTGTACAAGGTGCACAACCAATGCTCACAAAACCTTTGTTGTGAAGTGTATTGTATGGAATGTTGTTTTTATAAATAAAAGAAGTAACATCTTCAGTGGTCCAATAGAGCAATGGATGAAATTTGATGATGTTATTCGTTTCGTCCCACTCAACCTGTGATAATTGTTTTCTTTCCGGTGAATGTTCAGCGCGTAAACCTGTTACCCATACTTCGTTTCCGGCCAAAGCTCTCTTTAAAGGTTCTACCTTTCTGATATGGCAGCATCCTTTGCGAAGATCAATAGATTCATAAAAAGCATTCGGTCCGTTCTGCTGCAGATAGCCTTCGAGTGCTTCGTTATTGGGATAGTAAGCTTTTATTTTGGTGTGATACTTTTCGTTGGTTCTTCCCCACACGTAATAAGTCTCATCAAATAAACGCCCGGTATCAATCGTGAAGATTTCAATCGGCAATTTATTCGTCAGTATCATGTGTGCTATAGCCTGGTCTTCCCAGCTAAAGCTGCTGGAGAATACAATCTTTCCCGCATGTTCTTCCGAAATAAGTTTCAACGCATCCTCCTCGGATAGTCCACTTATTTTGTAGGATAAATCATATGTTTTGCTAAAGTTGTTGTTAGACATATATGCTATTGTTGTATGGAATTATGTGTTGTTATGGTTCAGACTATTAATTATTGCATGCAACAGCAGATGAGTGCGAGCTTGTTACAGCAACAGACAGAAGTGAAGTATGATGGAGATTGAGACATTAGTCTACCATTTTGGTGGTAAAATTAATATACGGTAAATAAAATACCAAATAAAAGATGAATTGTACTATAAACTAACGACCGTTTGAATAATGCTTAAAAGCAAAAGAAGAGCGAAAGATTAAATCAGATAATAAAAATTTATATGTGTCTATTGAAAATTGGTAAGTTTGTTCTGGAAATAATTCAGTCAAATCGAAAATCTTTGTGAATGAACAAAAAACGTCACAATATAAATGCAAGTCTTTGGAAGGCATTTTTGAGTTTTTTTTGTTTACACGAAAATCTCTACCAGGAAGCTGTAAAGAAAATTATCTCCAGAACTTCTTCAGAAGCATTGATGTCAGACATTGCTGCCCTCCAGGGAGATTTTAGTAAAGTGTTGCATGAAAAGAAGATTCATAGTTAAGCTTAGTTCTCGTCAACGTAGTTAACACACTAAATCCAATAAAAGTCAATGACGAGGCAAACAGTACCGGTTTTGCGCGAAAACTCATCCATACAATCAGCGTCTCAAAAAATAGAATTTTATCAAAGAATTATACCTCATCCGGACTTGATCGAAAAATACCGGCAGATTAGTAAAGTTGGAAAGCCGGAAGAATAGCTGGCTCTTATGTTAATCTTTCTCGAATTGTATTTTCAGTAAGAAAAGAATACATGGCGGCGAAGTATTTTAAAACTTTCAAAACATACTGCCATGAAATTTTGCGCCGTTTTGTCTTCAGTTCTTTTACTTCTTGCCGGATGTAATAGTCACCAAACGACTCCGGTTTATAAAACAGGCTTGGTAGTTTTTAAGGACTTTGATAGCACAAGGCATTTTGATACATCCTCCGCAAATAGTTTGCGTCCTGTAAGGATTGATGTATTTTATCCCTCCACTGATTCGGTTACCCACGCTGCATTATCATATGGTGATATTCTTGACATGTATGAACAACGGTTTAATTTCAATACACCCATTGACAGCTGTAAAAGAACCAGCATGGAACTGGCAAAGGCATTTGCTGAATATTTGCATGTAGATTCCGGCGCAAAAATGCTCTCTTACAAAACCGGCGTTTACAGAGATCTTAAACAACCGGTTGATCGTTTACCGTTGATTGTTTATGCTGCAGGGATGAATGGCAGTAGCTGGGATAATGTAATACTATTCGATAGCCTTGCAAAAAAAGGATTTGTTGTGGCGTGTGTTAGCTCAGTTGGCAAATTTCCTGGATTTATGACGGCCGCCGTTGATCTTGATGAGCAAGTGCGTGATATTTTGTTTGTAATCGACCAGATGAAAAAATTGCCATACATCGACGCATCAAAAATTGGTTTGTTAAGCTGGAGCCTGGGTGGTAGCGCAATAACCAAGGCGGCAATGCTTTCAAATGAAATAAAATGTTTGCTGTCTTTTGATGGCACTGAAATTCATTATTATGGTTTTGATAAAGATTGGGACACACAGTTCGATGAAATAAAAACAATAGCACCTTTTACACCTGCCTCAATCACTGTTCCATACATGTACCTGGGCAGCGAGCATCCGGCAAAAAATGACTCTGTTTACAGCTTACCGGCACACGTCAATTCGTCGGAAAAATATTTCCTGAAATTCAACAACGGAATTCACGAAAATTTCTCGTCTATCGTATCAATTGCAAAGGCCGTTGATCCCAAAATTGGAAATATAGATAGCAACCGGCACGAGGTTATCTGTGATTTGGCCGCAACTTTTTTCAACCAGTATCTTAAACAGGATAAATCAGTCAATACAAGAAAATACATAGAAAAGCTGGTTGTTTCGTCGCCCTCAAAATATGACACAGCATGGCCTGTTTACTTACATAAATAGTGGTACGGTATCCTAAAAACTTATCCCTGAACATTTTTATTGCTTTGGACCTATTCCTATATTTTTGTAGAAATTGAATCCTGAATGAGTAATACAATTATCCTATTGTGCGTTGCTATCGTCATCCTTTTATCCGTATTGCTGGTATATATATACCGCGATGTAAAAAGAGGGGAAAAAAGCGACGAAAAAACCATCGATCCTCAAACAAAACAAATGCAGTTACAGGCGTACGAAAGGCTTACGCTCCTGGTCGATCGTATTGCGTTGCCCAACCTGATCAGCCGTATTGCTATTTCCGGCATTAGCGCAAAAGACATGCAGTTATTGCTTGTGAGAAACATACGGGAAGAGTTTGAATACAATATCTCCCAACAGATCTATGTTACACATGATGCATGGAATGCAGTCAAAAATTTAAAGGAGCAAAACATGCTGGTGATTAACCAGTTTGCAAATGCATTGCCTCCAAATGCAACCGGTCTTGATCTGAACAAACTGTTGCTTGAATTTCTGATGAACAATAAGAAAGGTGCTTTACACGAAATTGTAAGCGAGGTGTTGGCATACGAAGCTAAAACACTTTTATAGCGTATCTTGTATTGGGGCAGACTGGAAAGCGTTCATCATTAAAAAATGGTCATATGAAATCTGATAGCGGGATTGATATAAAATCTGTTTATACCAAAGATGATGTGCAACGGTCTGCCGACAATGAAATGCCGGGTGAATATCCTTATACAAGAGGTATTCAGCAAGATATGTACCGTGGCAGATTGTGGACGATGCGCCAGTATGCCGGTTTTTCTACTGCGGAAGAGAGTAATCAGCGATATCATTATTTATTGTCTCATGGCGTGACCGGATTAAGTGTCGCCTTCGATCTCCCTACGCAAATTGGCTATGACAGTGATCATGCGCTTGCAGAAGGTGAAGTTGGTAAAGTAGGCGTGGCTATCGATAGCCTTGAAGATATGCAACGGCTTTTTAACGGTATTCAGTTGGAAAGTGTAAGTACCTCAATGACCATTAATGCTACCGGTTTTATTTTGTTGGGGCTGTACGTTGCGCTTGCCAAACAACAAAATGCCGATTTGCATAAAATAGCGGGTACCATTCAAAACGATATATTAAAGGAGTACGCAGCAAGAGGTACATATATCTTTCCGCCCAAACCTTCCATGCGCATCATTACCGATATTTTTGAATGGTGCAGTCACGAGTTGCCAAAATGGAACACCATTTCCATCAGCGGTTATCATATTCGTGAAGCAGGAAGCACCGCCGTGCAGGAAATAGCTTTTACATTAAGCAACGGTAAAGCCTATGTGAAGGCTGCCATCGAAAAAGGATTGGATATAAATGTTTTTGGAAAGCGCCTTTCTTTCTTTTTTAATGCTCACAATAACCTGTTTGAAGAAGTTGCCAAGTTCCGGGCGGCAAGAAGAATGTGGGCGCACATTATGAAAGAGCTTGGCGCCACTTATCCCAAAGCAATGATGCTTCGTTTTCATACACAAACGGGCGGCAGTACTTTAACAGCACAACAGCCGTTAAACAATATCACTCGCGTAAGTGTACAAACACTTGCCGCGGTATTAGGTGGAACACAAAGCCTGCATACAAACGGTTATGATGAAGCATTAAGTCTGCCTACAGAGGAAGCTGCAAGTATTGCACTGCGAACCCAGCAGATTATAGCTTTTGAAAGTGGCGCCGCCGATACTGCAGACCCGCTTGCAGGAAGCTATTATGTAGAGGCACTGACAAATGAAATCGAACAACAAGCCTTGCAGCTGATCGCCAAAATTGAAAAAATGGGCGGAAGTATAAGTGCAATTGAGCAGGGGTTTATGCAGAACGAAATTGCCAGAAGCGCATATGAATACCAGCGCAAGATTGAAAAAGGAGAGAAGATAGTGGTGGGGGTTAATAAATTCACTGTTGAAAACGAGGGATCGGCACCGGTATTTAAAATTGACGACAGTATCCGATTGGTTCAGTCCGAAAGACTCAGGCATCTCAAACAATCGCGCAACAGTGACCTCGTAAATGCCTCTTTACACAAAATTAACAGCGCAGCCAGGGATGGCTCCAACCTGATGCCTCCCGTCATCGAAGCCATTGAAAATTACTGCACACTTGGCGAAATTGCTGATGAGCTTCGAACCGTTTTCGGCGAGTTCAAATGATATTCTGTCTAAATCCAACATAATTTAAAGAAGTCTCTATCTGATAGCCAATAGCTGACCGTTGATAGTTATCTTTGCACGTAGCTTTTTCATGTACGCAATTGTAGATATAGAAACAACAGGTAGTCATTCGCATAACAACGGTCTGACAGAGATCGCAATTGTGTTACATGACGGTGAGAAAGTGGAACATGTGTTTGAAACATTGATTAATCCGGGTGTTCCCATCCCCAAATATATATCTTACCTGACCGGCATTACTGAAAACATGGTCGCTGATGCGCCACCTTTCAGCGATGTTGCTTATAAAATTTTTACACTACTGCATGGCCGTGTTTTTGTGGCACATAACGTTAATTTCGATTACTCCTTTATCAAAGATCACCTGAGGCAGTGCGGTTATGAATGGCAGCCCAAAAAGCTATGCACACTTCGCCTGAGCAAGAAAGCCTTTCCCGGGTTACCCAAATATGGTTTAGGGAGTATTTGTGATGCATTGTCTATTCAGATAGAGAACCGACACCGGGCAGGCGGAGACGCCGGAGCAACGGCAAAATTATTTGAGCTGATCCTTCAAAAAGGCGGTGAAAAGTTGGTGCTGGAAACACTCAAAAGAGAAAACAGGGAGCAGATGCTGCCACCCCATATGCCGGCAGAACAAGTGAACAATCTGCCTTATGTACCGGGTGTGTATTATTTTCATGACAACAAGGGGAAAGTGATCTATGTGGGTAAAGCGAAGAACCTGAAAAAACGTGTGGTCAGTCATTTTACAGGTCTTAATACCGGTAAGAAACGCCAGGATTTTTTGCGTGATATTCATTCGGTTACGTTTACAGAATGTGCTACGGAATTTACTGCTTCAATTTTTGAAAGTATTGAAATAAAGCGCCTCTGGCCAATTTACAATATCAGTCAAAAGACTTTTCAGCAACGGTTTGGTATTTATTCTTTTTTGGATTCAAGAGGATACATGCGTCTCGCAATTGATAAGAAAAGAAAATACCTGGAGCCGGAATTGTCTTTCAGCCTGCTTACGGATGCCAACAGAACGTTGTGGAAGATGGTTAAGACCTTCAATCTCCATCCTGCACTTTGTTTTCTGGACCAATCAATTGCTGTTGATGAAGATGAATGCCCGCCCTATAGTTACAATGAAAGAGTTGAATACGCCCTGAACGAAATGAAAAGCCAAATGGGCAGCTATGCCATAATGGAGCCCTGCGATTTCTTCAAGGAGACGTCCTGTGTGCTGGTCGAAAATGGCCGGTTTTATGGCATGGGATTAATTCCCAGGTATGTTGACAACTTAGAAATAGATGCTGTGAAGGAGCATCTGGTCCAATATCCCGAAAACGAAGTGATCACTTCCCTGATCAGAGGCTTCGCAATAAAAAATCCAGAAAGAATTTTACCATTTTGATGTACGATGTTAGATGCCCGCCCGTACCGACGGCACGTTCGGACGGGTAAGATGTAAGGAGATGTCTGATGTATTGATTTAAACTTCAAAATGGTAATGTTTACGATATTTAATATTAGTGTCTGCACAAAATCAGTGCGCTGATTAAAATTGAGCAATGGCTAATAGCTGATAGCTCACAGCTGACAGCTATTTAATTTTTTCTTTTCATACACGTCACCTACATTCGCAACCCTCTTTGAATGGCTATGCCACTTTGGGGAATAAAACATTGAATATTATGACAGAATTTGCACAACCAATTGCGTTAAAACTAAATCTAAAACCTTCACAGGTTGAAGCTGTTTTGGAGTTGTTTAGTGAAGGGGCTACTATTCCGTTTATCGCCCGTTACCGTAAGGATAAAACCGGTGGCCTGGATGAGGTGCAGATACAGCAGGTGCAGGATGAATCGAAATTCCTGAAAGAGTTTACAGAGAGAAAAGCATTTATTGAAAAAGCGATCACCGAGCAAGGTAAAATGACCGACGCTTTGCAGACTAAAATAAACAACGCCGCTACGTTGGCTGAACTGGAAGATATTTATCTGCCTTACAAGCCGAAACGCAAAACCAAAGCCCAGACTGCACGCGAAAACGGTCTGGAACCGCTTGCATTGCTCATCCTCGAACAAAAGGATACAGATGTGCTTGCAGAAGCAGGCGCTTATATCACAGAAAATGTGAAATCTGTTGACGAGGCTCTGCAAGGAGCGAGAGATATTATCGCCGAAACGGTAAATGAAGACGCGCAGGTAAGGGCGAAAATGCGTAAAGTATTTGAAGAAGAAGCAACTTTCCAAAGTAAAGTGATTGCTGATAAAGAAAATGAGGCAAGTAAGTACAAAGATTACTTTGACTTTAACGAGCCGGTTTCCAAAATACCTTCCCATCGTATACTGGCGATTTTAAGAGGTTTTTTAGAGGGCCATTTGCGTATGGCTATTTCACCGGTAGAAGAAGAAGCAATTGAAAAAATTGAGCAACAATATATTAAAGGCATGAACGCTTCAACCGACCAGGTAAAGCGTGCCATTAAAGATGCCTACCGACGTTTACTGCAACCAAGTTTGGAAAGTGAATTCCGCACAGCGTTAAAAGCTAAAGCTGATGAAGAAGCTATTAACGTGTTTGCTGAAAATCTTCGTCAGTTATTGTTAAGCTCGCCACTTGGAAGCAAAAGAATATTAGCGCTGGATCCGGGATATAGAACAGGCTGTAAGACTGTTTGCCTGGATGAAAAAGGAGAGCTGCTGAAAACTGACCTGATCTTCGTCCATGAAAAGAACAGATTAATGGATGCCGAATATAAGGTTCGTGAACTGGTTGCAAAATATAACATTGAAGTAATTGCGGTGGGTGATGGAACGGCGGGTCGTGAAACGGAACAATTTATCAAAAAACTGCAGCTAAATCTACCGGTGTTTTTGGTGAATGAAGACGGTGCCTCCGTTTATTCTGCTTCGGAAACAGCCCGTGAGGAATTTCCTGATGAAGATGTTACTGTACGTGGAGCGGTAAGCATTGGCCGCAGACTGATGGATCCATTGGCTGAGTTGGTGAAGATTGATCCAAAGAGTATTGGTGTTGGCCAGTATCAGCACGATGTAAACCAGTTCCGCTTAAAAGAAAGGCTGGATCAAACCGTTGTAAGCTGCGTGAACGCCGTTGGTGTTAACCTGAATACAGCAAGTAAACATTTACTAAGCTATGTGAGTGGGATTGGATCAACCCTGGCGGATAACATTGTAAAATACAGGAATGAAGCCGGCAAATTCTCCAGCAGGGAACAATTAATGAAAGTTCCCCGCCTGGGAGGCAAAGCGTTTGAGCAATGCGCAGGATTTTTGCGCATTAAGGAAGGAGAAAATCCATTGGATGCCAGCGCCGTGCATCCGGAAGCATACAAACTGGTTGAAAAGATGGCTGAGGATCTGAAAGTGGATGTAAAAGAACTGATAGGCAAGGAAGAATTGATCAAACAAGTTGATGCCAAAAAATATGTGACGGAACAATTCGGCGAACTTACCATTAAAGATATTCTGAACGAATTGAAAAAGCCGGGTCTGGATCCGCGTAGTGAATTGGAGCAATTTGAATTTGCATCTATTTACAGCATTGACGATGTTCAGGTTGGCATGATCGTTCCGGGCGTTGTTACCAACATTACGCGCTTTGGTGCATTTGTTGATATCGGTGTAAAACAGGATGGCCTTGTGCATGTAAGTGAGATATCTCATCAATATATCACCGATCCTAATGAAGTTTTAAAATTGAATGATAAGGTACAGGTAAAAGTGCTTGAGGTCGATGTTGCCCGTAAACGCATCGCCTTATCCATCAAGCAAACCCAGGAAGCGCCTGCAAGAAGGGAAACAAGGTTCAATAAGAGTAATCAGCCTTCACATAAAAAGAAAGAAGAGGATTTAAGTAATTTAAGCGTAAATGACGCGTTGGCGGCGCTTAAGAAGAAGTTTGGCAAGTAATTGAAAGTTGAAAATTGATAATTGAAAATGAAGCCCCGGTAACAATGCAGCCGGGGTTTTATTTTGCCACTCAGGCACGGAAGCACCGAGGTAATTTTGGAGGTATTTAACCACAGAGGACACGGAGTTTTTTTTCACAGAGTAGCACGGAGGCTAAAACATAGTTTTTACCACTGAGGCACGGAAGCAGTGAGGTTTTGGAGGAATTTAACCACAGGGGACACGGATTTTTTTTCAGGGAGTAGCACGGAGGTTAAAACACATTGAGATTATTAATCTTGCTTCACACTCGCTTGCTATATCAGTTTTTTTGCAAATAGGGTCTTTTTATGTGATGCTTCTGTCCATAGATTTCACGCCTCAAAACTTGTTCCTCTCCGTGGCCATCTGTGAAAAAAAACTCTATGTCCTCTGTGGTTAACCTCTCCTGCGGTTTTATTTCTGTATTTCAGTGCTTCAGTGGCAAGCCTCCTTCTTCCGGTCAAAAAAAATTTGTCACCATACACATTAATTGTACTTTTGAAATTGTATAAGCACTTATATATTTATGAACTTTTACCAACAATTGGGATTTCTTGTATTCGGCAGTCGCTTAAGAAGGCTTAGCGAGACGTTTTTAAATGATGTGAATAAGGTCTACAAATCACACAAAATTGCCTTCGATGCATCCTGGTTTCCAGTGTTTTATATTCTTTCTCAAAAGCAGGAAGCCTCTATTAAAGAAATCTCGGAAGAGGTGAATGTGTCGCATTCTGCGATTAGCCAGCTTATCAGTAACCTTCAACAAAAAGGGCTGATCAAATCGACAGTCTCAAAAAAAGATGCTCGCCATAAAGTGATCACTTTTACAGCAAAAGGAGAGAAGTTGTTGCATAAAATACAACCCGTTTGGACCGCTCTGGAAACAGCAATGGAGGAGATTGCCGGGTCATCAGCAGAAAGCAAAAAATTGCTTAATGCTTTGACAAGTATGGAGAAAAGAATACACCAGAAGAGTTTGTTTGAAAGGATTGAAAGAGTGATTGAAAGTTGATAAGTGGATAGAATTGACAGCGGACAGAAAAGGCTCGTTGTATGATCACCAATTGAATGAAGATAATTTAGAAATACGGTTATGAAGAGTACGCTTTTAATAGATAACGATTGCTTGCAGTTTGAACAGGTGAAGGATTTGTTGGATCAGGAACAACAGATTGAGTTAACGCCGGAAACTAAACAGCGGGTTGAAAAATGCCGGACTTACCTCGACAGCAAGATGGACGGTCACCGCGGGTTGTTTTATGGGATCAATACAGGTTTTGGCTTCCTGCAAAATGTGGAAATAGATAAAAACCAGATTGAGCAATTGCAATACAATCTGATTGTATCGCATGCCTGCGGAATGGGAGATGAAGTACCTGCGGAGATTGTCAAACTGATGCTGATGCTCAAGGTTCAATCGCTTGGCTACGGGCATAGCGGCGTACAACTTGATACTGTAGAAAGGCTGGCACAAATGTTTAACAACAATGTGCTTCCTGTTGTTTATACACAAGGCTCATTGGGTGCATCTGGTGATCTCGCGCCTTTGAGTCATCTGAGCTTGCCGTTACTAGGACTTGGCGAAGTTTATTTCGAAGGAAAAAAGTATCCTTCCAAAGTCGTTCTGGATAAATTCGGCTGGCAGCCGATCCGTCTTCAAAGCAAGGAAGGCCTGGCACTGATTAACGGAACGCAATTCATGAGTGCCTATGGAATGTATTGTCTTAAAAAATCAGCGCACCTGCTGCAGCTTGCTGATCTTATCTGTGCGCTGTCTTTTGATGCATTTGATTGCGTGAGTGGTCCGCTGCATCCCAATATTCAAAAGATCAGAGGTCATAAAGGACAGGCATCTACTGCAGCCATTATCACAAGATATCTGCAGGGCAGTGAAGTTGCTGTACAGGAAAAAGAACAGGTACAGGATCCTTATTCTTTTCGCTGCGTACCACAAGTGCACGGTGCAACAAAAGATGTTTTCGAGAATGTGTTGAATGTCTTCCTGACTGAAATAAATTCTGTCACTGATAATCCGAATGTTTTTCCGGATGAGGATCTTATCGTAAGTGGCGGAAATTTCCACGGACAACCGCTGGCACTCCATCTTGATTTTTTAAGCATAGCTATGAGTGAGCTTGCCAATATCAGCGAACGAAGAATCTATCAATTAATAAGTGGTCAGCGAAACTTGCCGTTGTTCCTCGTACAGGATGCTGGGCTGAACTCAGGATTTATGATCCCACAATATACGGCTGCCGGAATTGTGAGTGAGAACAAGCAGCTGTGTACGCCAGCATCAGTAGATTCTATTTCCTCATCCAATAACCAGGAAGATCATGTAAGTATGGGTGCCAATGCAGCTACTAAATGCTTACGGGTGATCAACAACGTCGAACGGATTCTGGCCATTGAATTGCTGAGCGCAGCGCAGGCGTTTGACTTTAGGCGACCTTTAAAAACATCTCCGATCCTTGAAGACTTGTTCACGGCTTTCAGAAAGGAAGTTTCTTTTAATGATAAAGACCGCGTGTTACACAATGATATGATGAAGGCTGTTGAGTTTATAAGAGGGTGGGAGAGATTTTAGGAAGACTGTAAGACGGGTAAGATCGTAAGACGGGTAAGACCGTAAGACCGTAAGACCGTAAGATAGTAAGACCGTAAGATAGTAAGACCGTAAGATAGTAAGAGGGATCGAATAGTCAGAATTCTTTGTGCCACTTTGTGTTCTTCGTGACTTTTTGGTTTGAAAACTTTATGCCGCTTTGAGACTTTGAGCCCTGGTGGCGAAAAAAATATTACCATATGAATGCACAACCTAATACAACGTTGTCCTGTAAAGGATGGATCCAGGAAGCGGCTTTACGTATGCTGATGAATAACCTGCATCCCGATGTGGCAGAACGACCGGAAGACCTGATCGTTTATGGCGGACGCGGTAAAGCTGCGCGCAATAAAGAAGCTTTACAGCAGATTATTGCTGCGCTGCATGTTTTAGAGAATGACGAAACATTGCTCATACAAAGCGGCAAACCTGTTGGTATTTTAAAAACGCATGAAGACGCGCCAAGAGTGCTGTTGTCTAATTCGCAGCTTGTTCCAAAATGGGCGACATGGCAACATTTTGACGAGTTGGAAAGGAAAGGACTGATGATGTATGGGCAGATGACTGCCGGCAGTTGGATCTACATTGGTTCGCAAGGTATTGTGCAGGGTACCTACGAAACTTTTGCCGCATTAGCCAATAAACATTTTGGCGGTACACTGAAAGGAACACTTTGTGTCAGCGCTGGTCTCGGAGGTATGGGTGGTGCTCAGCCTTTAGCTATCACCATGAATGAAGGTGTGGCCTTAATCGCAGAAGTAGAAGAATGGCGCATTAATAAACGCCTAGAGACTAAATACCTGGATGTTAAATGCCACAGTATTGACGAGGCTATTAACATGGCTACGGCTGCCCGAAGAGAAGGGCAACCATTGAGTATAGGTGTTGTATGCAACGCAGTACACTTATTGAATAGATTGATCGAGCGTGATATTACAGTAGATGTTTTGACAGATCAAACCTCTGCACATGATCCGCTGATAGGGTATGTTCCGCACACTTTAAGTAATGAAGAAGCATCGGTTTTGCGCAATGATGACCCGGAAAGATATATTGCTTTGAGCTACGATAGTATGAAGCTGCATGTAGAGCTGATGCTGAGAATGCAGCAACGCGGTACCATTACATTTGATTATGGCAATAATATCCGTGCCCGTGCTCAGGAACACGGATTAAAAAATGCCTTTGATTTTCCCGGGTTTGTGCCCGCATATATACGACCCCTATTCTGCGAGGGCAAAGGTCCTTTCCGCTGGGCTGCGTTAAGCGGCGATCCGGAAGATATCGCAGTGACCGATGAAGTGATTGCAAATATGTTTCCCGAAAATGAAAGTCTGCAGCGTTGGCTAAAGCTCGCTAAAGAAAAAATTGCTTTTCAGGGGTTACCCGCACGCATTTGCTGGTTGGGGCAAGGTGAGCGTGAAAAGGCGGGATTGGCATTTAATGAATTGGTGAGAACAGGTAAAGTAAAGGCACCCATCGTTATTGGTCGCGACCATCTGGACACTGGCTCAGTCGCGAGCCCGAACCGCGAAACGGAAGCTATGCTGGATGGCAGTGATGCTGTCGCCGATTGGCCCTTGCTTAACGCGCTGATCAATACCGCAGGTGGGGCAAGCTGGGTAAGTCTTCACCATGGCGGTGGTGTTGGAATGGGCTATAGTATCCATGCGGGAATGGTGATTGTGGCAGATGGCACCGAACAAGCTGCAAAGCGTCTTGCACGTGTATTACGCAACGATCCGGGAATGGGTGTTATCCGTCATGCCGATGCAGGTTATGAACTGGCGAAGGAAACAGCAAAAAAGTTTGGGCTGGATTTGGAAAGCCGCTTGTAAACCACGAAGACTGGGCGACACGGAGAAACACAAGGAATAGCCACAAAGACACAGAGGCAGAAAGGGCACAAAGATTAGATACAAAGGGAAGAACCTAAGAACCTACAATGACTTAAACGCAGAACCTAAAACTTATAACGTATAACTTCTTTGCCACTAAAGCGCCTGAAGAACACGCAGCCTATCCACCGCGTTGCTGCCCAACGGTCTGTGAGGCTTCCAATGCTCTGCTAAGCCTCCGGGCTTCGCAGACTTACTCTGTCGCCTCTGGCGACGAATACAAGTTGTTAATTGTCAATCCGAATTTTTTGCTTGTATAATTATTCTTTCAACTTTCTCTTTGCAATGCATCATTAACCAATTCGTGTTCTGCCAATAGCAAACGAAGGTAATTTTCCTGTGTATTGACATGTCACTTTTTATTATCATAAAAGCCTGAAAGCGAACAGTTTTTGTATTGTAACCGGACACTTATTTACCTTTTCATTATTATAAATATTTGATTTATAATGCTTTATAATACTGGCACTTTATTAGCGAATTATCTATAGCAAATTTTAGGAACTATGCTTAGAAACTACATCAAAACCGCGTGGAGAAATCTTGTCAAAAATAAATTCTATTCATTGGTAAATATTTTCGGATTGACCGCTGGGCTTGCTGTAGGTATTTTGATCTTGCTGTGGGTGCAATACGAGTTATCTTTCGACGGTTTTCATAAGCAATCTAAAAACATCTACCGGCTTGAAAATATGGTGGGCACCGGCCCAAGCCGGCAAATCTGGACGGTAACAGCCGGACCTATCGGTCCACTGTCAAAAAAACAAATTCCGGGAGTTGAAGCATTCGCACGTATATCATACAATCCTTTCTACGGATTATTCAGATATCAGGATAAAGTTTTCAATGAACAACGTAACGCCTTTGCGGACGCAACGCTGTTCTCTATGTTCGACTTCAATCTTATAAAAGGAAACAAAGCAAATCCTTTTCCTGACAACAATTCAATCGTTATAACAGAAAGTACCGCCACAAAATATTTTGGAAAAGATGAGCCAGTCGGAAAAGTAATTTCAGCCGACAATAAAATAAATTTTACGGTCACTGGTGTAATACATGACTTCCCGAAAAATTCCAGCATTGATGGCGATATGTTTTTCCCGATATCTCTGTTGGAAAAGATCAGGTATGCCGACAATAAAGAAGGGAAGAACTTAGAGAATGATTTTGTGCAATTTGATTTTGATACATACTTGTTACTAAAACCCGGGATGCAACTATCGCAGCTGGCCGACAAAATGCGCACTATACATTTAAGCGTAAAATCGGACGATACTGATATTCAATATTTATTTCTACCGTTAGAAAAAATGCATTTGTACAAAGCTGATGGAAGTAACGGTGGCATTGAAACTGTGCGCATGTTTACCATTATTGCGTTGCTTATATTGGTGATTGCCTGCATCAACTATGTGAATCTTTCTACGGCACGTTCTATGCTGCGTGCGAAAGAAGTCAGCCTGCGTAAAATTGTCGGCGCAGCAAGATTGCAGCTTTTCTTTCAATTTATCATTGAGACTGCATTGCTTTTTGTATTGGCAACGGGGCTTGCCTTAATGTTGGTGTATACACTTGTACCTGTATTTAATCAGGTAACGGGGCGCGAGCTTGTGTTGAATATATATGATGTGCGAATATGGAAAGTTATTGTTTGCACCATTCTGGGTACACTGATAGTTTCAAGCATTTATCCTGCATTGTTGCTTTCTTCTTTTGAGCCGCTGAAAGCCATAAAGGGAAAGATCTCTGCACGCGTGAGCAATGTTGTTTTCAGGAAAGTATTGGTAGTTGTTCAGTTTGGTTTTTCCATGATCCTGATTACCGGAACGCTTATTATAGGGAAACAATTATCTTATATCCATTCCAAAGAACTTGGATACGATAAAGACCACGTGTTGTCTATGAGCATGATTGATATGAGTAAGCATATTGATGCAGTGAAGGCAGATTTGCTGACGCAACCCGGCATTTCCAATGTTACCTGGGCGGATGCAAACATCATATTTTATGGCGGACAAACAGGAAGCAATTCATGGGACGGTAAGCAGAACGGAGAAACCCTGATGATTAGTCCCATTAAAACCGATAAGGATTTTATGTCTTTTTTCAAAATGCAGTTGAAAGAGGGCAGTGGCTTTACGGGCGCGGTTGCTGATTCAACTCATTTTATCCTGAATGAAACAGCGGTTCAGGCAATGAGATTGAAGGATCCTATTGGAAAAAGATTCAAGTTGTGGGAAACTGAAGGAACGATCATCGGCGTAGTTAAAGATTTTCATTTTACTTCGATGCGTCAGAAAATTAAGCCTGCTGTATTTTACTATAAGCCTGCATCGTACGGTCAGATCTATGTAAAGACAACTGGCAAGGATGCTCCCAAAGCTATCGCTGCTGCAGAAAAGGAATGGAAAAAATACAACGCAGATTTTCCGTTCACCTATGCATTTCTTGATGATTCGTTCAATCGATTGTATCAGTCAGAGCAGCGTACAAGTTTGTTGTTTGACATTTTTGCAGCTATTGCTGTATTCATCTCCTGCCTTGGATTGTTAGGTTTAGCGGCCTATACAGCCCAGGTGCGTACACGCGAAATAGGTATTCGTAAAGTGTTGGGCGCAAGTGTTTCCGGGATAATAAGTATGCTTGCATCGGACTTTATTCGATTGGTTGTGATTGCAATACTGGTCGCCATACCGGTTGCGTGGTACGTAATGAATAAATGGTTGCAGGATTTTGCTTACAAGACAAATATTGGCTGGCTGGTGTTTTTAGCCGCGGGCAGCATTGCTGTGGTAATAGGTATTCTTTCAATAAGTGTACAGGCTGTAAGATCGGCTATAGCAAACCCAGTTAAAACCCTCCGAAGCGAGTAGGGGAAACACGAAGGCCCAAAGGGCACGGAGGATCACAAAGAATTTTTATCTGGTTGCAAAAGGTCTCACGAAAAGGATATGTTGGAAGGAAGCATCCAAAGTCTAAGACATCAAAAACATTAATCCTAAACTGCTCCTATATTAAAGCAAGAAGCACAAATAATCTTTGTGCTTCTTTGTGTTCTTAGTGGTTCAAAAAAATTAATAATCAGCTGCAACACCCGTATAATTGTGCGGTGTAATTGCCTTTAATTCTTTCTTCAGATCAGCGCTTACTTTTAAGCTTGTGATAAAAGACTGAATATCTTGTTTTGTAATAGCTGATTTACCTCTCGTCAATTCTTTCAATGCCTCGTATGGATTCGGATAGTTTTCTCTT
The DNA here is from genome assembly GCF_041060425.1 of Danxiaibacter flavus. Classification (NCBI taxonomy): domain Bacteria; kingdom Pseudomonadati; phylum Bacteroidota; class Chitinophagia; order Chitinophagales; family Chitinophagaceae; genus Danxiaibacter; species Danxiaibacter flavus. The sequence continues at coordinate 195,235 of NZ_JAULBC010000002.1, read as the reverse complement.
CTTAACACTGTTTGTATTGCCTCAGCAACAACAGCCCAGTTGTTTTCCAAATCTTCCTTCAGCCTGGCTTCATTCAGAAGCAGTTTGCCTAAACCTTTTTCGATTGATTTCAATGCGATCAAAGTATGTGCAACCGGAACGCCGAGGTTACGCAGCACCGTAGAATCGGTTAGATCTCTCTGTAGTCTGCTAATGGGCAATTTCGCAGAAAGATGTTCTAATAATGAATTAGCTACGCCGAGGTTTCCTTCAGCATTTTCAAAATCAATCGGGTTTACTTTATGCGGCATTGCACTTGAACCTACTTCACCTTTTACAGTTCTTTGTTTGAAGTAGTCCATGCTGATGTATGTCCATATATCACGACACAGATCAATCAGTATTGTATTGATACGCTTGATGGCATCAAAATGTGCAGCAAGATTATCGTAGTGTTCAATCTGTGTAGTGAACTGCATGCGCTGCAAGCCTAAAATGTCCTGCACAAATTCATTTCCTAACGACACCCAGTTCTTCTTAGGGAAAGCGATATTGTGTGCGTTAAAGTTGCCTGTAGCACCGCCGAATTTTGCTGCATAGGGTATGTAGGAAAATAACTGTACCTGGTTATCCAGCCTTTCCACAAACACCATGATCTCTTTACCAAGCTTGGTAGGAGAAGCGGGTTGTCCGTGTGTTTTGGCCAGCATGGAAATATCTTTCCATTGAGAAGCCAACACATGAAGGTTGTTTTGCAGGTTAATAACTGCAGGCAGGTAATCATGCTCCATGCAGTGTTTCCAGCTCAATGGAATAGATGTATTGTTAATGTCCTGGGACGTCAATCCGAAATGCACCCACTCTACAACATCCTCAGCACCTGCTTTTTTAAGCTGTTCTTTCAGGAAATATTCAACCGCTTTTACATCGTGGTTGGTAATGCTTTCAATATTTTTTATCTGTTGTGCATCGTCCAGGCTAAATTCTTCACCCACTTTTTTCAACGCCTGCCTTGCTTTTGCTGGCAGCTTGAAGATCTTTTTATCGGCAAGAAACAGGAAGTATTCTATTTCAACAATTACGCGGTATTTAATTAGGGCAAACTCAGAGAAATACTCATCAAGGTGCGCCACCTGCCTGCGGTAACGACCGTCAACAGGAGAAATGGCAGTAAGATTAGTTAATTCCATAATATTATTTTAAACACTGTTCAGGTTAGATTGGGCAATGAACAGTTAAAATCAGGTTAAGCAGTTACTTTATTTTAACGCGCTAACACTACATTTGCACGCAAAAGTAAAAGAAAGTTCTTTCCAATTGCTGATTTTATTAAAAGAAAGCTGTTTTGTCCTTGCTATATGCGCTGTTTATCAGCAAGTTGTATGCAATATGACGTCACGGTGAGAAAAGAAATGAAATGAAGAAGATTAAAGTAGGTGCAGTCAGTTATTTAAATACTAAGCCATTGGTCTATGGCATTAAACGTTCAACCCATTTATTAAAGCAAATAGAATTAATAGAAGATTATCCTTCCAAAGTAGCCGGAATGCTGGTTGATGGCACAATTGACATCGGGCTGGTACCGGTAGCGGCGATTCCCAAATTGAAAGAATGGCATATTGTGGGCGATTTTTGCATTGGTGCCGAAGCCGATGTGGCCAGCGTTTGCCTGTTCAGCGAAGTGCCGATCGAAAAGGTTGAAAAAGTGCTGTTGGATTATCAAAGCCGTACTTCGGTAAATCTTGCTAAAGTGTTACTGAAGCATTATTGGAAAGTAGATCCAATCCTTGAAGATGCCAGCGAAGGTTATATTGACGACATTAAAGGAACGACTGCTGGCGTTGTAATAGGGGACAGGGCACTTGCTCAGCGTAAAGTATCACCCTATATCTATGACCTCGCTTCTTCATGGAGAGCCATGACGGGGCTGCCATTTATGTTTGCTGCGTGGATCTCTAACAAGCCATTGTCCGAAGATTTTATTGAGGAGTTTAATGCAGCCAATGCTTTAGGTTTCGAGCACCTTGAAGAAGTGATTGCAGAAAATCCATGCCCGGTTTATGATCTGCATACTTATTATACGCATAATATCAGCTATCAATTGACGGAGGAGAAAAGAAAAGGCATGGAACTTTTCCTTCAATATCTGGAAGAATTCAAAACTCAAAGAGCCTTCTAGATTTCTGAGTTTTGAATCAAATTCTAAAACGAACTATAAGCCCCGTCTGAACATATTCAGGCGGGGTTTTAATTTTTATCCGGTTCTATTTTGATTGTTGTTGGTATTTGATTGAGTTACATTACAAACCGGTAGCCGATTCCTTTAATCGTAATTATTTCAAGCGTAGGATCATCTTTTAAATAACCCCGCAGTTTGGTGATGTAAACATCGAGATTACGGCTATTAAAAAATGAATCATTTCCCCACAATAGGTTAAGTATATCCCTGCGTTGAATTATTTGCTGGCGGTTATTGTATAGCAGCTTTAAAAGCTCGCTTTCCCTGTAAGATAACTTTCTCTCTTCTTCGTTATTTTTTAGTATTTGCCGGCTTTGTTGAAAATTGTATTTACCAATTGAAAATGTATCTCCGTTTGTTTTAGGTAACTGCGTTTCAGTTCCTTTTGTAACATTCTGTATGCGTACAATAAGTTCCTCAATGCTAAATGGCTTGCGGATATAATCATTGCCACCTACATTAAAACCTTTCACTACATCTGCCGTTTGTGTTTTTGCCGTAAGAAAAATAATAGGCACTTTGTTGTTCATGCTTCTTATCTCATCTGCAATAGTAAATCCATCCTTACCAGGCAACATAATATCAAGCACACATACATCCGGGTTGCTTTGTTTATATAATTCAGTAGCCCTTGCACCATTGCTTTCCATGATCACTTCAAAGCCACGGCTTTCAAGGCTTTCCTTAACTATCTTGCCAAGGAATAATTCATCTTCTATATATAATATTTTTGTGCTCATCCAATGCGGATAGTTTTCTTTATGATCTTTCTGTTTTCATCAAACTCAATTATGGCCGCTTCTTCATATGGAATGTGTACAATAAAAGTGCTGCCTTTACCAGGTTCGCTTTTTACTTCTGCAAAACCCTGATGGCTTTTTGCAATATGATCTACATAGCTTAATCCCAGGCCATATCCCTTAATGTCATGCCTGTTATTTCCCGGCACACGGAAAAACTTTTCAAATACTTTTTGCTTGTATTCGGGCGGTATGCCAATGCCGTTATCGCTTACACGCATTTCCACATGTTGTTTGTGAGACAATAATTCAACATGAATAACCGGATTATCCCGGCTATATTTCAATGCATTGTCAAGCAGATTGTATATAACACTTGTTATGTGCAGTTTGTCTGCATGTATGGTAAACCTGTCACCTGTTGTCGTAAAAGTTATTGTGGCATCCTGTTTTTCAAATTGCCATTTCATAGAATTAATTACTTGCTTGCACAGTGCGGCAAGGTCGAAATATTCCTTTTCCAGCGCTATGGACTTATTTTCAAACATGGATAGTTTAAGTACCTTGTCAACCAGTAAACTCAGGCGTTGTAGCTCATTTTGCGATATGTTGAGGTATTCCTGTGTTCGTTCAGGATCATCCATTGCCTTAAAATTCTTTAATGCTTCAACGGCAACGCTTACTGTGGCAATAGGTGTTTTAAGTTCGTGCGTAATATTACTGATAAGATCGTTTTTCATTTGTGTAAGCCTGCGCTGCTTTACCAGGCTACTATACAACAAAACAAATGAGGCAATGGTAATGCCCACCAGTAGAATAGAAAAAAGTAAAGGCGTTTTAAGCTGAGAAAAAATATATGAAGGTACATGCTGAAGTGAGAGACGATAAGTTACCGGCTTGGCAAGTCCGATGGTTACATCATTTGAACGACCTGGCTCAAAAGCGTTTATCCGGGAAACACTAAACGCAACATTCATTTTATCAGCGTTAAGCCTTGCGCTATAAGCTGAATCTATTTCGCGGATGGTGACTGAGTCGCTTGAGTAGAGCGAATCTACATTAAACATCATTCTTACTTCGGTACCGCTTACAGTATCTTTTGTGCTTCGTGCGATAACATCAGGAAGAACCATAGGCACCCGCGGCAAACCGTCATCCCTTTTAAAGGTGTAGTTGACAAAAACCTGGTTTTCACGTTTAGCGGAATCCCATTGATGTGTTTCTGTTTTGCGAATTAAGGGCGGTGAGCCTGAACTATCCGCTCTGTCTGATATCGTCCTTAGTCTTGAAGTCCCAATGAAAACTTTTCTTTGCCGGGTGGAATCTACATCAGACTCCCTCATTTTTTCCTGAATTAGACTGGCAATTGTTATTACTGGCCGGTCGTTTTTCGAGTCTTCTCTTATAACGGGACCCAGCGCAGGACGCATCGAATCCAATTTCAGTTTAGAAGTCTGGAGCCTGAGCACAGTTTGATAAAAGGAAGCGTTTGTTTTTATTTGCAGGTTCTGGTGTTCACGGTCATAGTTGTCCTTCAGCCAGTATACCTGGAAGCCGGTTATTCCCGCAATGGCAATCACCATTAAAATTGCTAGCGTGCGAAGCCTGTTCATTTCTTTTACAAATTTATAAGAATGCGTGTGACGTTGCTTTTGTTTTAACCTTTATTAACCTTAAAGCAAGGGGACTTAACCTGATGCGAAAAGTGCTGTGGCTAGCTTTGGTTAAAATCAAAACATTATGAACAAACTAACTTTCTCGTGCATAGGGATGTTAACCTTCGCAACCATTCAGGCACAACAGAAAGAAGGTAAGATAATTTACCAGCGTACTGTACAAAGACAAATGATCCTGGATCGTGGAAACGGGCCTGAAAGTTCGGTGCAAAAAATGGTCAATAAATTTGAAGTGGACTTTGCCAATAATAAGATGATGTTGAAGCAACAGGAAGATGATATGCCTGAGGAAGAACCAGCTCCTGCCGGAGACCATTTAATGATCCGGACTTTTGGAGGTGGTGCCGATGATGCCACCTATTGCGATTTTCAAAATGCCCGCAAAGTTCAGCAACAGGAATTCTTTGATAAAACATTTGTGATAACAGACAGTATCAAAGCCGGCAACTGGAAACTAAGTAATGAGACAAAAAGTATTCTTGGCCACGTTTGCCAAAAAGCAACGACACAGGAAATTGTTAAACATATGAAGATGTCTATGGACAATGGTAAAATGGAACGCAACGAGGTTGAAGATACGTCAGTGGTTACCGCCTGGTTTGCTACGGATATTCCCGTTCCTGCAGCGCCTGAAATGCAAGGACAATTGCCCGGGGCCATGTTGGAATTAGAAAACGATAACGGCCGAACCGTTTATGTAGCCATTGAAATATCGCCAAAGGCGGATCTGTCAGCCATTAAAGAACCGGCAAAGGGTAAGAAAGTAACAGCTGCTGAGTTTGTTGCAGAACGCAACAAAATGATTGAAGAAATAAACAATCGTAATGGAAATTTCAGGATCTCGGCGGACTGAGGAAAATTGATAAACCTTAATGTATTTCTATTTCAATATCGTTTAGATAAGAATTACGTTTTAGCACTGGTATCGTCACCTCGACGCAGGAGAGGTCTCTCGACTATTAGCCTGTTGAATAGCGGGAGATGTCTCTTGTCGTGCCGATGACAGATTTTATAACAGTTATAATTTTTCCCGTAGGGAATTAAGCTCAATAGAAGTGGTCGAATCGGGAACCCCATAGCCCGTTAGGGCTTTAACCAACGAAAGGGTTAATGTCCTACGGACAAAAGAAGCATAAATTATTTGGCTTTTCTATTGAGCTTAAAGCCCTATGGGCTATCACACCAGGCTTACTGTCATTACCTTTTTGATTGTGGTTAACCAAATTTTCCGGTCGACATGAGTTCAATCTTAATCAGTCTAACTAAAGCAATCAAATAAATAATTTTGTCTTAACTAAACGACATTGTATTTCTATTTGTCTTTTGTTTATATCCTCGTTCGATGAGCGTTAATATTTTATGTACGGCGCTTATCGAACGCGGATATTGCTATCGCAATTTTATTGGTCCGGGGCCATTGTTGTTTCCCAGCCCGGTTTTACTTAAGCTATAAGTAAAACTCAACAGTACAAATCGTTTGAGTGTATTAGCACGAACATCTTCAATATAATTCTGATTGCTTGTACGGCTTACACTTACATTCCGGTTTAATATATCATTTATTTTCAGCTTAAGTTCGCCGCGATTGAACTTTAAAAACAGCCTGCTTACAGAGGCATTCCATAAGGGCACATTTGCATTGAAACCAGCAGATAAGCGATTGTTTACTGTATAACTGAAATCAGTATTAAAATTAAACTTAGCAGGTAACTGCCAGCTATATTCAGCTTCATACAATTGTGAAAAGTAACGGGTATTTGATGACGGTTGCAGAGAGTAAGCGGTATAATTATAACTGATGCCGCCATTTACAGAGAAGAATATTTTTTCTGTTGGATTAATATCGAAAGCCAATCGGGGCCCGGCACTAAATGTGCTAATGGTATTTTTTTCACCATTGATAAACTGCGGACCTCTGTTGTAACCGAGGCTGCTCCCAACTCTCATCGTTCCTTTAATAAAACGCACCGGCAGTCCGAGGTCAATGTTACCTGTGAGATTATATACACCGTTCACATTTACCGGCCTGGTTGTTTTTACGCCATTGGCATAAAGGGAATCATAATTTACAATCTTGTCATCCGTTCTCATCAGATTAAAGAACGCAAACAGGTTTTTGTTCGCAAATGGATTTACGCCCATATAGTTGATCTGTAACAAGTGAATAAATTCCTGTTTCAGATCGGGATTACCGTATTTGATATTCAGACGGTCGCTGATATCAGGAACCGGTTGTAACTGCGATATGGAAGGAGGATTGGTAAGAGAGCGGTAACTAAGTATAAGATTCTTGTTTTTTGTAAAGTTGTACTGAAAGCGCGCGACGGGTAGGAGGTTAGTGAATGTTTTTGCAAGTAAAGAATCTTTAATGCCGCTAATGATGGTGCCATCCAGCTGTGCACGTTGTACTGAAAAACCAATAGCATAATTAAATTTCTTTTTTTGCACGCGCAGTCGAAGCCCGGCATTCATAAATCCATAACTGTTGCTAAACTCATTGCTTAAAGAATCATTGAGATGTTCGTATTTACCACTTGTTTGATCATAGTCATATGTGGCTTTGTTAGAAGCGCTTTTTGTATGACCGCCACCCGCGCTAAACTCCAGGATTGACCGGCGTGACAGAGGTTCTGTATATACAACTTTAACTGTGTAACCCGATAAATTGCCTGCAGTGTTTATATGTTGATTGATGGAATCGTTCCGGTAGCCGGTACCTGCTCCATCAAAAAAATTACTAAGGGAGAGCAAAGCTTCATCGCCCTGGCTATTGTTAAATGAGGTTTGCATATTAACTGAAAACGTCCGTCCTTTTCGTCTGAATTTTTTTCTGAATAAAAGATCACTCTGAAAGTTAAAAGCGTGGCTATTGTTGATTGATTTTGATGCGCCGGTGTTGCTTACGTGGTCGTCTTCTCCATACTGTGCATAATCATTTACAACTTTGTTATTCGTTTGTTGATAGCCAAACTTAGGAGCGAACCTGATCGAGTGGAATGAATCAATAACGTAATCCGCAGCTATGCTGATCCGGTGACTGTTATTAATATTGTCTGTCAAATTGTTTTGCCTGTAGAAGTAAGATGAATCCGGCAGAATGTATTGCCGTTGTATATCTGTCTGTGTCTGAGGGTTATAGTGATTGTAAAAATAACTGCTTGACCAGTCCAGCTTATTACCGATAATATTATTGTAATTTAAGCCACTTCCCCAAATAGTCCGGATGCCCTTATTATCGTTTCCGATTGAGCCTGCATTTTGGTCCTGCTGTGTGAGGTTGATAGTTGCGTTGCCATTTCCATTGCGCATCATACGGCTCAGCTCTCCGCTAAAATTCATGAGATCCATAAAGGAGAATCCTTCGGCGTTGATATTATTGGCCATACCAATAGCTGACATTTGCCGTGCGCCTTTGAATGAATTCAGGTTAAAACGGCCTTCATATCGATCAGCTGTACCACCACCTCCCGTTATTTTTCCAAAGCCTCCTTTCTTCTGATCTTTTTTCAATTTCAGGTTGATGGTCTTTTCACTATTGCCATCATCAAAACCAGTTAACTGCGATTGCTCACTTTGTTTGTCGTATACCTGCACTTTGTCTATCGCATCAGCCGACAGATTCTTTGTTGCCATTTTTGGGTCATTACCAAAAAACTCTTTTCCATCAACAAGCACACGATTCACTGTTTGGCCCTGTGCCTTAACCGTTCCATCTTTATCGACCTGCACGCCGGGCAGCCTTTTTAATAATTGCTCTACGCTGGCATTGGGTTGCGTTTTAAAAGAACCTGCATTGTATTGCACGGTATCACCGACAAGCGTAACAGGTGGAGCTTCACTGGTAACAACCACTTCAGCAAGTGTTGTTTTTTTATCATTAAGTATTATTCGTCCCAAATCAGTATTGGCTCGTTTTCCATCTACAGTGAAAAAGATTGTTTTATTATGGTAAGCTACATGCGTTATCAGCAAACGATATTCGCCAGTTGCAAGATTGCTGATAGAAAATCTTCCCGCCTGGTCCGTCATGCTGAATGAAACCAATGAACTATCCTTTTTTTTCATGATAGTCACCGTGGCGTCCGGGATTATTAGCTTCGATAAAGTATCATACGCTTCGCCTTTGATAACACCATTTTGTGCCGTTGCAGATAAAGTGACAAGTAATAGCAGAAAGCCGGTTAACCAAAATCCTTTCATGACAGGTAAAGTTTTGCGTCTACGAAAGTATTTCTACTCTGTATGAAAGGGGGTTAAGCAGCATTGGATTAATGTTAATGAAAGTTAAGATGATGAGATCTGAATCAAATTGATTTAAAACAGGTTTTTTAATTATGGAAGAGGAGCAATCCCGAAGGGATGAAATTATTATAGAAAGGAATGCACATCTGTATTTAAAACCCCGACGGGGTGGCATTATAAAATGTCACCCCGTCGGGGTTTTGAGAAATAGTTTTTGGCATTTGCTATAATAATTTCATCCCTCCGGGATTTGTTTTTGACGGAAGATCAGCGATAACTATTATCCGGTAAAGATTGCGACTCAATTTATTGAAATTTAGTCCGACAATAATGATATTGAACTATTAGTTAATTCGGACCTTTACTTTCAGCGTTATTAAACTATTTCTTTTGTCTGGTGCACTATAGCCGGTAAGTACCGGGCGTAATCCTTGCTGATATTGCAAACTAACGGAGGCCTGCTTATTGAGGTTGTATTCAATACCTCCAAGCAAGCGATAATCCATTTTCCGGATCGAAATATTATTCTCTACCGGCGGAGGCGCTGCTGTTGGAAGCAGCGTACCCACATCAGCATATACTCTGTTCATATTAAAATCATACGTTTCTGATGCCGTAGATGATTTAGAGCTAATCAACCTTGAAAATTGAACGCCGGCCTGTATCGAAAATTTATCTGAGAGCTGCCATCCTGCAATTATTGGTAAGTCAATATAGTGAAGACGTTTGTAAACAATCTTTTCATTGTACATGCTCACATTGTTGGTTGTATCGTTAACATATACAGTCTTTTCTATACCACTAATGCCGCTGGTCGCGACGGGAGAAAAAATGGCGATGCCTGTAGAAAGATAGAAACGCCGGCCCGTGGCATATTTCAGGTCGAACGTCGGATAGGGTTGCGGCACCTGGTATTTACCCATCGATATATTTAAGCCGGCACCAGCTTGTAAAGTCCATCGCGCTTTATTTTTTACGGTAATCTTTTGCGGAGTCGATGACTTTTCTGCAATAGTGGTTGCTGTGTCCTTATCAGTAATTATTGGAGCGGATTGAGATGTCTTGATAGCAACACGCTGATGATAATCAGCAGTGTCTTTATCATGTAATGAAGTGTTAGTAGTTGCAGTAGCATGATTGTTTTGGATGAGTTGTTGAACAGCCTTGTGAACATCGATTCCCGTTTGCGGCTGCGACGCATGGACGTGCGTTTTTATTTTGTTTGATGGAACGGATGAATTTATTGCGCCACCTTGAATATCATCGGAATGATATTCTGATGCTGTTTTTTTTGCATGAGCTTCTTTCGTATAATTTTCAGCCAAAGGCAAGGAGAACATAACGCATGCAGTGATGAAAAGAAGTGATATAAGGTAAGGCTTGAACAACCTTTTTACAACGGATTTTTTTCCCGGCATGTGTGCATTCAGAAGCGCGGACATTTTATCCCAGCCTTCATCGGCAGAGATAGGCATGTTGCCGTCTTCTTCATTATTAAAAAAATAGTATCGTAGATCTTCACTCATGCTTTGCCATTTTAGGACTGTTTAATTGCATGGATTGTCTTAATCTTTTTCGTGCTTCTGCAAGGTGCCATCTGCTTGTTGTTTCAGAGATGTCAAGATGCAGTGCAATCTCTTTATGTGAAAATCCATCAAATGCAAACAGGTTCAATACTGTTCTTGTAACACCGGGTAATTGCAGTAAATGTTGCATTAATTCTTCATGCTTCCATTGATAATTGAGATGAAAATCTTCATTGCCTTTTTCCTGAACTACATCAATATCGATATGAATCAATCTCATATCTTTTTTGTATTTTCTCAAATAATCAATAGCTGTATTAATGATGATTGTTTTCAGCCACGATTTAAAGTTGCCGAGGCTTTCCTGGTATTTGCCAATGTTTTGAAAGGCTTTAAGGAATGCATCATTTAAAATAGATAGTGCAATGTGTGGGTCCGGCATATAGCGCTGGCATAGCCGGAACATATCTGCATAGTAGTACTTATACAGTTTTTCCTGCGATGGCCGGTGATTGAGGCGGCAATGTTCCAGTATGATATCTAACTCTTCGTTGCTCAATTACGTTGTTTTTTATCCGTTTATGCGGATAGTAATACAAGAGCACTATTTTATTTGATGCGCAGCCTGAAGAAACTGCTGCAACTATAATAATTGCAGCAGTCAGCAACAATTAGTGTTTGAATGAAATTGTTTTTGTGATCTTTTTTGCTGGCACAAGGCTATCGATGTATTTAACCTGTAACATAGTGTCGTTCAGCTTTAACACTTTCCATGAAAGACGTTTTGCCGGGGTTGTAGCACCTAACAGAATAGAATCTTTCGCCAGGTCGTATGACCAGTTACCTTTTGAATAAAACAGTATAGTTGAATCACATTTTGTGGTGCCATCGCTAAACTCATATGAGCCAGTCATTGAGAATGCAAGAGAATCATCGGCCGCACATGCTTTCAAGATGCTGCTGTCTTTAGAACCGTCGCCGGCCTGAGGAACTGTGATGTCTTTTACTTTCCAGCCCTTTTGAGTAAGTGCCTTGATCTGCGCGGGAACTACTTCTTCATTTTTATCTTTTTTACATGCAGCGAAAACCAGTCCGCCCACCATAGCCAATGACAAAAGCTTTACAATGTTTTTGCTTTTCATTACAAGTTGAATTGATGTTAAAGAATAAATCCCGGGATCAATTACTAGTACGAAAGTTGAAACGCAAATGTTGGGAGAGGAAGAAAAAAAATTGAAAATTGAAAAGGGAGAATTGAAAATGAAGGCGGTTTAACCACAGAGGACATAGAGTTGTTTTCACAGAGTAACACTGATTTTAATTGAAAATTGAGAATTAAAAATGGAGACAATTTGCCACAGAGGGACTGAAGCACTGAAAAGACTAAGTTGCGAAAAGAATTGTATTTGAAGTAGGGACTATTATCTGTGCAACTCAGTGAAAAAAACTCTATGTCCTCTGTGGTTTAATAATCTCCAATTGCTTAACTCGCCAAACAAAAATCCCTGGTAAGCGCAAACTCACCAGGGATTCTTCATTTTCCCCGCCTGAATGACTTCAGTCGGGCAGGAATTATCCACTTTCAATTATCAATTAACCTCAAGTCCATCTTTATTTGGCAATTTTGGAAACGCGCCATGTGGTTCGGATTGATACCAGAATACAACGGAAGCAATATCATCCTGCAAAGGCAGGTATCTTCCGCCGCTGCGCCAGCCTAAAGCCTGGATCGTTACCTTCAGATCTTTTTCAAAACGTATAGGATCGGTTATATGCCAGCGGTACATACCGAAGCGTTGTGCAACGTTGTAATGTCCGTCACCGCGAATAACCTGGTGCAGACCTGTATATGGTGAAGAAAACTCAGTGTATTCAGTATTTTCAATACCCGCAGCATTTTTCTTTCTCGTATCAAAATCATAAGAGCCGCAGATATAATCTTCAGTACCAGTGCCGCAGATAGTTGGGTATTGGGTGTCTCCATCCATGAAGAATTTAATCTCGCCTTCGCCCCACCAGCCATTGTTGTGAACGCCCCATGCAAGGTAGGTTCCCACGTATTGGCCTTTGCCTTTAATACCATCAACCAATACATAGTCAGATTTGTAAGGAAGCGGATTTACACGGCGGAATTGTGCGTGGAAATAAGCAGCATCGGTTGGTACTTCAGTTAAGATATAATCAACCTGGTAGTAAAGGATCATATCCTTTTCGTCAATATTCTCCATGGTGATCTTGCATTTTTTGCGGAATGGCATTGGCCAGTAGCAGTTAAATGCACTTCCGGGATTAACGGTTACAGGAAGAGATTGCAGCGATGCGTATTGTCCCCATCCCATGCAAAAGAAATCACCAACAGGCGATTCAACAGACGGCGTTTCTTCGCCATCCCAATAAAAACGAAGAATAGAGTTTCTCCAGTTGCCGGTAGGTGTCATCCAGATATGCTGAATGGAACCTGAGCCGTCAATTTCCGCCAGGGTAAAAGAAGACTTTGCTTTGATAACAACACTGGGGCTGACTTTCCATCCTTGACCCAGGTCGCGCGATGCATTTGCACCAGTGCCGGTTGTCGCCATCCCACCTTTACCTTTTTCGCCATTAAAGTTCTCCGGGCTTATTGAGCGTGTTTTAGCATCTGAAAGTTTGAAGATGTTGCTGAGATTGGATTCAATTCCGTTAAATTTTTGTTGGGCTGACAATGCACTCAAGCATCCGAGAAGGAGTGCAGACAAAACAATTTTTTTCATTTTAGTTGGCGTTTTAAATCGTTTTAGTGATTCTCTAATGTACGGTATAAAGCTCAAAGCCCAAAGCGGAAAACGGTGGTAAGTGGTACGTTATACGTTGTACGTTTTTAGAAGCGAGGGGTTTCACGCGGCGAACGCAACGAGGCAGCGGCGCTGCGAGCTTAATGCCCAAAGCTCAAAGCTTAAAACTGGTGGTAAGTGGTACGTTATACGTTTTACGTTTTTAGAAGCGAGGGGTTTCACGCGGCGAACGCAACGAGGCAGCGGCGCTGCGAGCTTAATGCCCAAAGCTCAAAGCTTAAAACTGGTGGTAAGTGGTACGTTATACGTTTTACGTTTTTTGAAGGGAAGGGTTTCACGCGGCGAACGCAACGAGGCAGCGGCGCTGCGAGCTTAAAGCCCAAAGCTCAAAGCTTAAAACTGGTTATAAGTGGTACGTTATACGTTTCACGTTTTTTGAAGCGAAGGGTTTCACGCGGCGAACGCAACGAGGCAGCGGCGCTGCGAGCTTAAAGCCCAAAGCTTAAAGCTTAAAACTGGTGGTAAGTGGTACGTTATACGTTGTACGTTTTTAGAAGCGAAGGGTTTCACGCAGAAGAGCCTAAAGCCCAAAGCCTAAAGCTTAGAACCGAAGCTCGCGAATGCCTCATGGCTATTCTTTTGAATTTAATTAACGTTTTGTGATCTTAACCTGCGCCTGCGCGTCTTAAAAAACTTTGTGCTTCTTAGAGTTCCTGGTGTCTTCGTGTTTCGCAAGCCTTCGTGCGTCTTTGCGTTTTCGCGTCTTCGTGGCAAAAAGATCGCCGTGTTTCACAGTGTCGCCCTGCCTCCGTGCCCGCCCGTGCCGGATCGGACGGCGTTCCCAAAAAAAATCCCCGGCGCCAGCCGAGGATCTTTCTATATAAAAACTTACTTCTATTAATGATGTGCCGCAGTGGTATCAGCAGCTTTGCTCAAAGAATCTTTTTGTACAGGAGCTTCAGTAACTTTTGGTGCCTCATGTTCATGCCCTTCTTCGTGTGTAGCAGAAACTTCTTCGCTGTCAGTTGAATCGTTAGGGTGTGAATGGTCCTGGGCTCTGCAGCTGAACAATGCAACTGTAACCAGCAATGATAAGCCTAAAAAGATCTTTTTCATAAACGTCAATTTAGAATAAAATAGCTTGTAGTTAATGTATTTTAGGGCGCAAGATAATTATTTCCGCTTTGGAATTTTCTTTAATCTTACTGCACCGTTTTTCAGATAGTTCGCATTAATGTTCACTTCATACCTGTTTTGAGAATCGGTTACGATCATCAAAGCAGCATTTGGCGGAATTTCACCAAGGTTTTCAGCAAACATCACAAGGGTATTATTGGCCGCAACTGAATCCACATTAACATATAAACTAATGGGTGTTCTTGTTTTGAGTTCTTCTCTGTATACGCGGAGTTTACCATTGTAAAAGAGCGAAATGGAATCTTTGTCATATTCGCCATTATCATAGAGATCAATGCGAACAGAGTCATCCACTACATCCAGCTCTTTAAATAATTGGTTGGATCTCTTGATCAGTTCTTTTTCTGCAATGATTTCGTATAATGGTTTGGTCTGATTGATAGTAAGCGGATTGTTAGGTGTCGTTGTTGCTTTGGACATTAAAACCGGCAGGATGGTATCTTGCTTTTCAATCAGCAACGGTTTAGCAGCGATCTGCTCCTTCAACGTCGGTGCATCCTTGGGTTGTTTTACAAATTTGATATTTAGCGGTGCGCAAGTGAATTTGTGAATATCATCAGCTGAAAAGTTTCCCAATAAAATAGTTTCAATTTTTGAGCTTCTGAAAACAAATTCGCCATCCATAAAGCAATCCACCCCATTGGATATATCCGTATTGCCATGATACAATATCGGAATGGTTTTTATTTTCAGCATACGCGTGGAGCTGTTGAAAGTCCCGGTTATTCTGTTGCTGAAATATCCATTGCGAAAAAAGTAATTGAATTCCCCTGTTACTTTTCCGCCATTTTCTTTAATAATGAATTCGCACAAATAGCCGTTGGTAGATGCCGTGATGGCTATATTGCCGATCCCATACCACTTACCGGTGACGGATTGTGCCTGAGAAAAAGTAGCAAAACAAAAAAGTAAGCATAAAATAAGGGGGAAACCACGAAATTTCATGAAGCAAGAGATTTGGGTAAAAGTATCAACAATTATGCAATGATGCAGGCTATTTAAATCTTTTTGTACACACTGTTGTGAGTTACGAGTGGATTTAGGAAAATGTTTTTCACATGGCAGTTTTTTAACAAGCAATAGTGTATAGCTGTCAGCAGTCAGCTATGAGCTGTGAGCAATTAGCGGTGGGTGTCAGGTATCAGGTGTCAGGTGTCAGGTGTGAGGTGTCAGGTGTGAGGCGTAAGGTAGGAATAAGGCTTGACTATTTCTAAATCTAAAATCGGACATTAAATCAGATATTTGTAAATCAGCCATCTACGTCGTACCCGCCCGAACGTGCCGTCGGTACGGGCGGGCATCTAACATTGTACATCGTAAATCTAACATCATACATCGTACATCTCTCTCATCCAATCCTATGATACATCCATCCCGGCATATTTTTCATTATTTGGGCAACAAGCCACCAACGCGAGGGCACGTAAGCCCGCCATTGTTTTCGGCTGATGGCGCGTTCCATTAATGTTGCTGCCTTATTCACCGGTATGACCCAGAAGCGGGCATTTTCCGTAGACTCTTTCGTATTCACAAATCCCGGCTGTATATCGGTGATGTGAATATTTGCTTTTAGCCGCCTGGCTTTCATGTGCAGCCCCTCCATGTACACACTCATAAAAGCTTTACTGGCGCTGTAGGCAGGAGAAAAACTGTTGCCGCGCAGCGATGCGACCGAGGATGTAGCGGCAATGTGCCCATGGCCCTGTTCAATAAAATAGTTGAACATGTAATTTGTCATCTCAATAAACCCTTTTACATTGGTCTCATAAGTATCCTTGTCCTTTTGCCAGTCAAGCTTTTCATTTACGCTGCCAACTCCGGCATTATAGATAAAAAGATCAACACCATTCATTTCTTTTATCAGATTGGATAGATGAGCAATATTTTCATCGCCTTTTACATCAAAGCATGCGGTATGAACATACCCGGGGTATGTATTTTTTATTTCATTCAGCAAATGTTGTCTTCTGCCGGTAATACCTACGATGCAATTTTTGCCAAGATAAATTTCAGCCAAAGCCCTGCCAATACCAGATGTAGCGCCGATGATGATGATCTTTTGCATATGGCAATTTAAAGCGTAAAGCTAAAAGCTCAAAGCGTAAAGCCCAAAGCCTAAAGCTTGAGAAAGGGTATGTTGTTGTCAAATCGCGTATTGATATGAAAATTACGGAGGAGCAAAATCGTCGGCGTCAAATAGTTTTAGGCTTTAAGCTTGCCTATCCTCTTCTTAAATTGGCAATCACCAATCCGGTAATTACTATAACAGAACTGATAACGTGGGTGATGGTAAATTTTTCGTTGAGAATAATAACGGCTTCTATAATGCTGAAAACAGGTATCAGGTTACCAAAGATGGCAGTACGTGCCGCGCCAAGCCTTGCGATGGCCTGGTTCCATAGCATATATGCGGTTACTGATGCACCTGCCCCAATATAGAGGATCACCAGCACAAGATGTGAATCCCATTCAACAGGTGGCGCCTGTTTTGTATCTTTTATATAGAGCGGCACCAGCAAAATAGTACCGAGCAGAAATGTTGTAAAAAGAAATGGAACAGGTGAGATGCCCGCTGGCTTTTTGCGCACCAACACATTATAGATGGCAAATGCTACTGCTGCTATAAGGATCCAGATATCTCCTTTTGAAAACTGAAATGCTACAAGCTTTTGCCAGCTTCCTTCGGAGATAAGAAAGAGGATGCCGATAATACATGTGCATAGTCCCGCGATACGTAATACTGTAATTTTTTCTTTCAGTATGATCGCAGCCAGGACAATAGCAAAAACAGGAGAGGAGGTTGTTCCGATAATAGCCAGGTTGATAGCCGGGGAATAATGTCCTGCGATATAGATAAAAGTATTGTACAGCGTTACACCTATCAATGATATCAAAGCGAAGTAGCCAATGTTTTTGAATATGAGTTCGCGCTGACTTAAAAATTGTTTTATTGCAAATGGCGCGAGTATCACGGTTGCGGTTGACCACCTGAAGAATGCAAGACTGACTGGCGTGATGTGTTTGGCAACACCGCGGGCTACAATAAAGTTGCCTGACCATACTATGGTTGCCAGCACTGCGAGTATAATTCCCAGAGCTTCTTTATGCAATAGAATTTTCCGTGTTAGTTGTTTATAACCTTTCTGCCCGGGTGTATATTCGACTCTTTCTTTTTCCGCAATCATTAGTTGTTACAGTCAGTTGAGTGTTTTTAAGTACGATTTACGAAGTACCTGTTAAGTACGATTTACAAAGTACGAAGTACTTAGATGCGACAGCGAAAGGATTATTTTAAACAGCTTTTATTCAAGAGGCAGCAAGTAATAAAGGAGGCTTCAAACCTCAAACCTCACACCTTTACCTCACACCTCTACCTCACACCCGCCGCATGCTTGTAATGTGCAAAATCCATATCGTAGTCGCCCTTAATTCTTTCAATTGGAGGATTATAATATCCGAATTTTACTTTGGGAAACTCCTCATGAATCAGGTCCATCAATTGCTTAATACCCATCAGTTCTCCCGTTTCTGTAACACCAATTTGCCCGAGATACCAGTCAGGGTCAATGTTGAAATTGCGCCATTGTATCATGGTCAGGTCCGTGTCAATGATCAGTTTGCGCAATGCTTCATATTCTTCTTCGGTATCTGTCATTCCGGGAAATACGAAGTAGTTAATACTCGCCCATCCACCATATTCACGTACTACTTTCAGGCTTTCAATTATATCTTCAAACTGGTAGTTGTTGGGGCGGTAATAAGGCGTATAAATATGTTTGCGTGCAGAGTTGGTACTTACACGAATACTGTTCAAGCCCGCTTCACACAAGGCTCTTACGGCATTGGGCTTAGATCCGTTTGTATTTATGTTAATGCTGCCCTTATCTGTATGTTTACGGATTTCAATAATAGATTCACGTATCGTCTCCCACATTAACAATGGCTCTCCCTCGCAACCCTGACCAAAGCTTACGATCGGGTAGGGTGCATTCATTAAGTGTGGTACGGTGAATTCTACGATCTCTTCGGGTAAGGGTTTAAAAGTAAGCCTGTCTTGTGTTGATACAATTGTTTCTTCTTCCGGTTGAAAAGAAATACAGCCGATACAATTGGCATTACACGCAGGTGAAGAAGGAACAGGACATTCCCATCTGCCCAGCGAAAAGTTTCTTGCTGCAGGGCAATTGTAGGTCATACAGCAATTATCCATCAAATGTTTCACCAGCCTGTTATGCGGGTAAGCTTCCAGCAAGTGTTTGGTGCCCTGTTGTATTTTTTCATCGTCGTATCCCGCGCATTCCTGTCTTATATCGCGTTCTATACGTACAGCGGGAACATAAAATTTATCATTCAGCCAGCCGGCAGCAGTGTAGCAAAACAATGGCAAAGTTGGCGCATCGGGCATGCTTTCGTATGCTGCAATATACAAGCCGGTATGTGCAGGCGGTATAAATGCAGCAACGGCCCAGCCTTTGTCGCACAAACGCATTTCTCCTGTATGAACGTCAATACCAATGCCTCGACGACCAGGCAATTCGTAAAGATTACCACCATCAGGCAACTCAATCCAGTCTTCCACCGGAACGGGATAGGCATCCCAGCCCGCGCGTCCTACAACGTGCAGGGAAGTATCTTCGAAGATATTGCCTTTGCCATCGGAATACAGTATGTATGGAGATTGCGATATTGACATGTTGCTTTATTTGATAATAGTATTGATACCGTTAACCGGCATCAGGATTTTGTGAATTGCGGGAAGATGATCAGGCGTGCTGCTCTTTCAGTTTCCGACTGCAAAATTCGTTAAATTCTTTTTCTAAATCGCCGGAAACATCCGAATCGAGTTCTTTCTGGATTATTTTGTTGTTCCTGAAGTCCAAGGTAATAATCCCATCCTTCAAAACAACATTGGCCAGATCATTCCATTTATATGATTTGGAAGGAAAACTGTTGAATGTCAGGCCTTCACTATCAAAACCAATCTCTTCCGCAAATTTTACCTGTTTCTCAAGCAAAAAAGCAACTCCAAGCAACACAGCGACCAATTTATAAACGCCTGCCTCATACAACCAACCCAACGCGGCAATAACAAGGGGAATTTTATAGGACACATATTCACTTTTGCTGAAAAAGCGCGCATACATCCAGGTAGCAATAAGCAGAATACTGATTATTGCGAAGTAATAACCGAAGGGTTTCGGTGCATAAATAGCGGTGTACACAAACGCGAGCAGAGAAAGAAACAGCATCAGTTGACTGATGAAATTAAAAAGCACCGCATCCGGCCGGCGGAGCGTGATAACATAATCAAACTCTTTCTTCATTAGCTATTGCTTTTTGCCAGCAGGTTACACATTTTCCATAAAATGCGGGCCGCCACATTGGCGTCTTCATTACCTTCTCCAACACCAACTTCCACCAGGTCAAAACCAATGATCTTACGTCCGCTGGCTGTTATTTTTTTGAATAAGTACAGTACCTGTTCGGCCTCAAAACCTCCAAAAACGGGGGTGCCGGTATTGGGGCAGAGTTTGGGATCAAGTCCGTCGATGTCAAAACTGATATAAACTTTTTCAGGAAGATGATCTACAATTTCATCTGCGATATGTTTCCATGTATCTCCCTCGTACTGTCTTTCCTTGATCGTCTGATCAAAATAGGTAATGATCCGGAAATTGCTGTTGCAGATATATTGCCATTCTTCATCGCTATAATCTCTCACGCCAACCTGCACCAGTTTTGATACTTCCGGGATCTGTGAAAGTACATTGTACATGATGGATGCGTGTGAGTAATGAAAGCCTTCGTATGCTTTTCTTAAATCGCAATGCGCATCTATTTGCAAAATGCCAAATGCTCCGTGTTTTTCTGATAATGCTTTAATATAACCAAACGGGGTGCTGTGATCGCCACCGATAATGCCCACAAGTTTACCGTCGTTGATCAGGTCCAGCGTTTGCTCGTACACCCATTTATTCAACAGGCTGGATCCCTCGTTTATTTCCTTTACGCTCTTGCACATGAATTTGTTGCGGGCAACTTCTTCACCTTCGGAAATGTAATCAATGTATAATTCAGCTTCTTTTCTAAGATAATCGCTTTTGAGAAGAACCTTTTTATCTATTTCGCGCATGTAAAAACCGGATTTCCAAAGCTCCGGCGTCTCCGCGTCGAAAATTTCCACCTGTCGTGATGCTTTGAAGATATGTTCGGCACAACGGGCGGTTCCGGCTCCATAGCTAACTGTAACTTCCCAGGGTACCGGTAAAAGGACCACTTTAGAGTCGTCTTCCGAAAATGGAAGCCCGAAGATGTTGTTACGCGGGTTGCCCGCGGCGTTAGGGTCGAATTTCGATAAGTCTGCCATGTCAGTTCTTTTGAAAACGGGCTGCAAGGTACGAGGAAAAAACTAAAATGTTTGTTAGTATGAGGGGTGGGGTATAAGGTATGAGGTTTCAGGTATCAGGAGTGAGGTTTTGGGTTTCAGGAATAAGGAAGAAGGAAGAATGTGTGAGGTTTGAGCATGAGACATCGGTAGTCGGGTACCAGGTTTCAGGAATGAAGCTTGAGACTTGACGAGATTTGCCGGCTTCGTATCAAATCAGAATAGGCTAATTTGGATCAGGGCTGTAAACCGGTAATATTCAGGTGAGAATGGATATAAAATGAACGCAACTTATTAATTATCAACTGGTAAAGGTCAATTTTTACAACTTACTCCTCACTGTTTAGATTTAAATGCTGATAGCTAATAGCTGATAGCTCAAACCTGATATCTGAAACCTGAAACCTAACACCTGATAAATTAACGTCTTTTAACAAATAACCACCTGCTTAACCATCTTAACATTCTCTTTTTGACCTAATTTTGCGCCTGAAATTCTTGTTGCATGAAGAAGACTCACATTATTGCACTTGTGTTTATCGCCATCGCCATTGCTGTTCTGATTAGTTACATTGGCGATGTAAGTACCTATGATTCATTCGCTTCCGCTCAGAAGAAGGAGGGAAAATTCGTTCGTCTTGCAGCAAAGATCGATAAAAGCAAACCTTTTGTTTACGACCCTGTAAAAGATCCTAACTACCTGGCATTCACTGCCATTGATACATTGGGAAATACAATGGAGGTTGTTTACCATAACACAAAACCCACCGATATGGAGAAAAGTGAAAGACTGGTACTGGGTGGAAAAGTGAAAGATGGTAAGTTTGAGTGTAAGGATATCCTGTTAAAGTGTCCTTCCAAATACAAGGACAACCCGGATGCAATCAAACACGATCTGGATGCGGCTACAAAGAATGATTAATGGCTGGTTGTAATACCGGAGGAAATTCTAATCTAATACTTTCATGTTGCTAACCACTGCAGCGTAACTTCAGATAATGAACTATACAGGCGAACATTTATTTCCAGGACAAGCGGGGCATTTTTTCGTTATCCTGTCTCTCGTGGCTTCCCTTGTGGCTACCATAGCTTACTTTAAAGCAAATAAGGTTTCCATTCCGGAAGAAAAACAAAGCTGGATCCGCATGGCCCGCACGGCTTTTATCCTGGAATGTATCAGCGTGGTGGCGATCATTGGTTTGGTTGCGTTCATTATCTCTCAGCATTATTTCGAATACAAATACGCCTACCAGCATAGCGACCGGTCAATGGAAGCAAAATACCTTCTTAGCTGTATCTGGGAAGGGCAGGAAGGAAGCTTTATGCTTTGGAGTTTCTGGCATTGTGTGCTTGGTCTTATACTTATTAAAACGAGCAAACAACATGAGGCCGGTGTAATGACTGTGATCAGTCTTGCGCAATTCTGCATTGCCACCATGTTACTGGGCATTTATGTCTTCAATATAAAAATCGGCATTAACCCTTTTACATTGATGCGTAATGAAGGGTTCTTTGATAACGCTCCGGTATTTAAAGATGTGCTGACAGGCGGGCTGCGTAAAGACTACCTTTCTCTGATAAGAGACGGTAGCGGTTTGAATACGCTGTTGCAGAACTACTGGATGGTGATACATCCTCCGGTATTATTCCTCGGCTTCGCATCAACCATTGTGCCTTTTGCCTTTGCTTATTCAGGATTGGTAAATAAATCAGAAGGATGGGTTAAACCTGCAATTCCCTGGGCCGCTTTTTCAGGTGCCATTTTAGGTACAGGTATTATGATGGGCGCCGCGTGGGCGTACGAAGCGCTGAACTTTGGCGGTTACTGGGCATGGGATCCCGTAGAAAATGCTTCATTAGTTCCCTGGCTGGTAATTGTTGCAGGGCTGCATACCAATATTGTTTACAAAAGCACGGGCCACTCACTAAGAGCTACTTATCTGTTCTATATTCTTGGTTTCATCCTGATTATTTACTCAACCTTCCTTACAAGAAGTGGAATTTTGGGTGATACTTCCGTACATGCGTTTACAGGGGCGGATATGACCTGGCAGTTGCTGAGCTTTATTATAGTGTTTACGATTCCTTCTTTCTATTTGTACTTCAAAAATTATAAATCCATCCCGACAATCCGGAAAGAGGAAAGCAGTTATAGCAGGGAGTTCTGGATGTTTATCGGTGCATTGGTATTACTGTTGTCAGCTGTTGTTATTATCGCTAAAACTTCCGTACCCGTATTCAATAAAGTATTTGGAACGAGTATCGCTCCACCGGAAGATATCAAACTGTCATATAACCAGGTACAGATCTATGTAGCAATTCTTATCGGCATTTTTACAGCAGTTACTCAGTATTTAAAATACAAAGACACACCGAAAGGTGTTTTTGGCAAGAAGATCTTTATCCCGACGCTGATATCACTGGTAATAAGCCTGATCATTTCAATCTTTGGAAGCATTCATTACGATGAACACGGCATTGGTTACCTCGCCGCAATTCATATGGCCATCTTTGCGGCTGTATATGCAATAGTTGCGAATGCTTCATATATCTGGATCGCGCTGAAAGGAAAGATTAAAAGTGCTGGTGCATCCATTGCGCACGTTGGCTTTGGATTAGTGCTGCTGGGTGTGTTGCTGTCTTCCGCCAAGAAAGATGTACTGAGCAAGAACACGACGGGTATTGCGTTATTTGAGAAAACAAAGACCGAAGATCCTGCAGAAAACCTCACGCTTTTCAAGGGTTTAAAAACTGATATGGGAAAATATCACGTTACCTATTCGCGGGATACAGTGGAGGAAAATGGCAAGAAAAGATACTTCCAGCTTGATTTTGAGGAAAAAGCAACCGGTAAAACATTCTCACTGTTCCCGGATGTATTGAAAAGCAACAGGGAAGAGGGGTCGCAGTCAGCTAATCCCGACAAGAAACACTATTTGAACAAAGACATCTTTGTATATGTGAGCTCTTTCCTGGATGCAAGCTTAAATGATACTACGAGCTTTCAGCCACGTGATATGAAGGTTGGCGACACCACCTTCTTTAGCAATGGATTCATGGTGTTGAATAAGGTTGACGTAAACCCGCCCAACAACAAACGCCAGGTGCTTCCCGGTGAAACGGCCATGATGCTGAACATGACTGTTTTTGCAAAAAATGGCATTCGCTATGATGTTACTCCGGGTATCGTCATCAATGGTAATACTTTCAGAAACCTGGAAGACAGTGTGCTCGCTCAAAACCTCGTCATCCGTTTCAACAAAGTGAAAGATGAAAAGAAGGGCGTGCTTGAGATTGGAGTTAAAGAAGGTAAAAGCTTAAATGATATAGTTACGCTTAAAGTGTATGAATTTCCTTTCATCAACGTGTTGTGGATAGGTGTAATTATAATGGTGATAGGATTTGTAATCAGCGTGGTTTACCGTGTAAAAACCGGCAAATCAAAAAAGTCAGTAACCAAACCGCAAATGGTTAAGAGTTAATTGAAAAGGGAAAATTGACAATTGAAAATGAAGGGGCAACTTAACATTTCTCATTTTCAATTGTCAATTCAATGTCGTTTAGTTAAGCGTTTGTAGTATTTAACACGCATAAAGTATCACGATCAGATCAATATTCGGGAGACCTCTCCTGTCGTCTAGGTGACGATGCGATTCAAGACTTGAACATTATCATGTACTTGTTACCAGTGCTGTTGTGATTAGTTTTTCTGATAAGCCCGGATCGTCATGTCGACGATAGGAGACATCTCCCAAAGTTGACGATGCCTGCTTAACTAAACGACATTGTTGTCAATAGTCAATTTTCAATTACATAAAGTTTTTCTTCTCCAATAAATACTTCCAATATTTCGACTGCATGGGCTGAATATGCAGTGTTATGTTCTCCCTTGCTTTGACATTCGCACTTTGAAAATATTTTTGCCATAGCTTTTGATAAGCGGTCTCTTGTTCCTGCTGAATAATTATACCTGGATCTTCCGGGTTATCGGCGAACGCCAGCTGTACCATTTCCACGGTTTGCAGGTCATAATACATTCCATATTTGCGGAAAGTATCATAGACTAACCAATTATGAGCTTCATATTTTTCTTTTAAATAACCCACTATTAGCGGCAATACGTTGAATGCAGGATCGATGAATGTGTACGGAAGATTATCCGCTGTTTGCTGAAATCTAACATGAGATTTAACGCGGTACACTTCTCGGTGAACCTGTTTAACCAGTTGTTGAATAGTTGTAAGATGCCCGTCTGAAACACTGAGTCCAACCGCTTTTCTTTTTGTGAACGAAGATTTAATGTAATAAAACATCACATCTTCAATTCCTTTTTGTTCAGAAAGCCATGCATGATAGAGATGTTGTAGCAAGCGTGGGGAAAATTTCTGCTTAAAGCCCTTCCATACTCTTTGGGCTTTCTCTTCACAGGTGTATACATTGTGTAATTTATCAATCAGGGAAGTTCGATAATACTGTTCCTTTATAATATGAACCTCGTTGTATTTATACTCATAAATCTCAAAAACCGAAGTCAGCCAACCTTCAAAACTGCCGTCATATATTACCGTCATCATAATCTTAATACTTTATCTTCTTCAGGAAAATCATTCTTTCTTTTCTCTTCATCAAGGACGGCAAGCGAGCCGGGGGCTCAAAAAAATCCGGCATGAAAATACTAAAAAAGTTAGTAATTTTTCATACCGGAGCAGAAGATAAAATATTAAAAATTAATGCTGCAACTTAATTATACAGCGGGTTCGCTTCCATTTCATGCAGATCAATATCTGAATAATTTTTTACTTCATTGTAAAGTGTATCTCTTTCAACGGGTTCGCGTTTCACCTGTTTAATCAACGATACAAGCTGAGTTGTAGTTAATGCAGGAGTTTGCTCTTCGCTTCCCGCCATTGAGTAAATTTTTGTTGTATCATCAATGGTGCCATCAAGATCATTTACACCGAAACTTAATGTTAGTTGCGCGTTTTGTCTGCCCAACATTGGCCAGTAAGCTTTAAGATGCGGGAAGTTGTCCATATACAGCCTGGCAACAGCATATAGTTTCATGTCTTCAATAACAGATGATTCAGGAACATTGCTCATTTCATTATCACCGTTTCTGAATTTCAACGGAATGAACGTATTGAATCCACCCGTTTCATCCTGCAATTGTCTCAGTCTTTCCATATGATCAACACGGTGCCAGTATTTTTCAATATGGCCGTATAACATGGTGGCATTGCTGTGCATTCCTAAAAGATGTGCAGCTTTATGGATCTGCAGCCATTCGTCAGCAGTAGCTTTATCATTGCAGATCTGAGACCTTATTTCATCGTGAAAAATTTCAGCGCCGCCGCCCGGAAGTGAATCTAATCCTGCGTCGTTCAGGATCTTCATACCTTCTTCAACAGACACTTTTGCTTTGCGGAACATATAATCAAGTTCCACAGCTGTAAAGCCTTTTACATGAAGATCCGGTCTATGTGCTTTGATCTGTTTGATAAGATCAACAAAAAAGTGAAGATTCATTTTAGGGTGAACACCACCAACAATGTGTACTTCTGTAACAGGTTTGCCATCATATTTTCTTACAATATCCATCATCTGCTCGCTGCTTAGTTCCCAGCCTTCCTCGCGGTGGGCGTAAAGTCGTGAATAGGAGCAGAACTTGCAGGTATAAACACAAACGTTGGTTGGTTCAATGTGGAAATTGCGGTTAAAATAGGTTTTATTGCCATGCTTTAATTCGCGAACGTAGTTGGCCAGGGTACCGACAAATGGTAGCGAAGCTTCTTCAAACAGCATAACGCCGTCGTCGTAGGATATTCGCTGTCCCGCCAGGATCTTTTCACCAATATTTTTTAATGTAGCGTTGTTTACTGATTCAACAATTCTTTGGGCATCTGTCTTAACATTATTCATACGCTTAGGATTTATCTATTTAAGGTGCAAAGGTACGGGCAACATGGTAAAGAATAATTGACAATTCCTGCCCGACTGGCGTCGTTCGGGCGGGGATAGGGGAAAATTGAAAAATGATTGCGTGGGAGGAGAAAACAGTTTTAACCACAGAGGACACTGAGTTTTTTTCACAGAGTAACATGGTTTTTTCTCTGTGGCCCTCCGCGTCTCCTCCTGTATTCCTCCGTGTAATTATTATACATTGTTTATATTCTATATAACTATTTCAACACAGTTCCACTATGCGAAGTATTCCTAAGCTCCGCTCCAGTCAACGTATAACGTAAAACTTACAACGTATCACTGTATTCCCGCTTCAGCTCCTCCACCACATTATAAATAATCGGGCAGCGGCCATAGTGCATAAACGTTGCGAAAAGCCTTTTGTTAAAACCCGGCAGGTGTAGATTGGGGAAATTGCGGCAGTCCGCGAACCGGTGTTCGTAAACCGTGCATTTATTTTCAGAAAGAAAATGGCAGGGAATTGTGTTGATTACCATCATCCCGCTTTCGCCCTTCTCAACATATTTGGTTTCAAACTCATCCTTCGAAACACCCAGGAATTCTTGCAGGTCATCCGCTTCTTTCTGTTCAACATTGATCATCAACGTCCTGCAGCAGTTGCCGCATTTGGTGCAATCCACCTGAGCCTCAATCTTTTTATTCAGCTCAAATACAAGCGCATCAACAGCCTCAGCATCCTGTCGCTTCAAAAAGTCTTTGAACTGCGCATTTTCCGTTTCACGCACCTCGGCCATCGCACCAATTACTTGTAAGTTCGTTTCTACCACCTGATTGTATTTAGAGAAGCTTAAGCCCAAAGCCTAAAGCCTAAAACTGAATAAGATCAAGCTGCAAAAGTCCGTCATTTACGGGAAGAAAGCGGAAGTTTTTAGAAAAAGCTTAAAGCCTAAAGCTCAAAGCTTAAAACTACGAGGTCGGTAATTGTCAATTTTCAATTCTCCATTGTCAATTGAATTAAGGTTCAATCACCAGTTTAACCTTATCATTCATGTAAGGACCGCCCGGATAGGAGGCAGTGTAATCCAGGTTAATCCAGTAATTGCCGTTAAACTCATGATAGTAAATGCGGTGGATCTGGGAATTGTTGAAAAGCTGAATAATGGCCTGCTGCATCACTTCAAAATCCTTTTTGTTGCCTACAAACATTTCCGGGTACATATGGCCATCGATAATCACCAGTCTGCACTTGGCACCAATGCTCATCAAACAACTTGCCATCAGGATACTGTGATCATCACAATCGCCACCCAGTCCATTCAAAATAGTCTCTTTTGGGCTGGCGTAGTATTCATCGCGCTGGCTGTCCGGAACGTAATTAAAATTTTGATTAATGTATTTGAACAATGACAGGTAGCGCGTTATCATTTTATATTTTGTCTCATAAGATTTGAAGAATTCCAGCGAGTGTTTTACGGAGAAATTGCGAACCGTAGAATCGGTGTCCTGAATTTTGGCCTTTACCCGCTTGGTCACCTTGTCGGCGGGTTTGTCAAACAAATATGGGCTCACATTCAGCAAATCACTTTGTTTTTCTTCCCGCACTTTCCAGTTGGTGTAGGCAAATGTTTTATAATCCCGGAAAATTCCCTGGAAGCTGTATCCACCAGCCAGCTGGTTGATGAGCAGTATTACGATAATCAGTATTGATGCCGGAAGCACCATCGGCTTCACCAGCCATAGTGTTATGCGGACGAGAATTATAGCGACAATAAAAGATATAATCAGATCTATATTAATATCTGCCACAATAACAGGCGGAATAAAACGGCAAATGAACGGCGCCAGCGGAATTATCAGCAGAATTCCCGCAACATTGCTCAAAATATCCTGTAATTGCCTGTATTTTTCATTTGTAGACATAGAATCTGATGATAAAACTAAAAATTTGGCGCTTTCTTACCGTTAAAGGATTGATAACTCTTTAACGCCTGAAACGGTAGTTGTGACATTCTTTACACAAAAAAAATTCCAGTCTTTATATTTAAGCGATTTTTTTCCACAATAAATTGCTATTTGTTTATAAACAGTACATTGCCGCCCTTGATGAAAGTTTACTTTTGCAGGTTGTAGTGGTTTGCTGAAAGGTTTAGCAGAAAAAGAATTCCCGGTATTTGATGTATTTACTTCGCGGGAAAGGAAAAATTCAAATAATTAGCTTTTAGAATAAAGGAGTTTTATAATGGCTGAAGCGAAAGAAAAAAACATGTTTGATTATACGGAAGACAGTATTCGAAGTCTGGACTGGAAAGAGCATATCCGTCTTCGTCCCGGTATGTACATTGGTAAACTGGGCGACGGGTCGTCACCCGATGATGGTATTTATGTCCTGATCAAGGAGGTGCTGGACAACTGTATTGATGAACATACAATGGGCTATGGCAAACAGATTGAAATAAAAATTGATGACAAATCGGTTACCATTCGTGATTACGGCCGCGGGATTCCCCTGGGAAAAGTGGTGGATGTGGTAAGTAAGATCAATACCGGCGCCAAGTACGATAGCAAGGCGTTTCAGAAAAGTGTGGGATTGAACGGTGTGGGTACCAAAGCGGTTAACGCATTGAGTAATTATTTCCGCGTGCAGAGTGTGCGTGACGGTAAAACAAAAGTGGCGGAATTTGAAAAAGGGAATCTAAAGAAAGAACACAAAGAGACGGCTACAGATGAAGCCAATGGTACACTGGTAACATTTATTCCGGATGATACGGTTTTTAAGAATTTCCATTTTATTCATGAATATCTCGATAGCCAGCTGTGGAACTACTGTTACCTGAATGCGGGGCTGATCATCAACTTCAACGGAAAAAAATATGTAAGTAAGAATGGTTTGCTTGATTTATTGCAACGCAAAACCAATGAGGACGAGATCCGTTACCCAATCGTGCATTTAAAAGGGGAGGATATTGAACTGGCCTTCACACACAACAATGACTATGGAGAAGACCTTTACTCTTTCGTAAACGGACAATATACGACGCAAGGTGGAACGCACCAGCAGGCTTTTCGTGAGGCCTTTGTAAAAGTGGTGCGTGATTTTTATAAAAAAGATTACGATGCTGCGGATATACGGGGCAGCATTTGCGCAGCTATTTCGGTTCGCGTACAGGAGCCTGTGTTTGAAAGCCAGACCAAAACAAAGCTTGGCTCGCTGAACGTGTATGAGAATGGTCCTTCCATGAAGAATTTTGTGCTCGAATTTTTAGCAAGGGAACTGGACAACTTCCTGCACAGAAATGCAACGATTGCTGAGGCGTTGAAAAAACGTATAGAGCAAAGTGAGCGGGAAAGAAAGGAACTGGCAGGCATTAAAAAACTGGCAAATGAAAGAGCCAAGAAAGCCAACCTGCACAACAAAAAATTACGCGATTGTAAAGTGCATTTGAATGATGAACCACCTGCAAAGAACAAAGAGGAGTTCATCGCACTACAAAATAACAGTACGATTTTCATTACCGAAGGTGACAGTGCGAGCGGATCTATAACCAAAGCACGCAGCGTTGATACACAAGCTGTATTCAGCCTTCGCGGTAAGCCACTCAACTGTTTCGGTCTTACAAAGAAAATAGTGTACGAGAACGAAGAATTCAACCTGTTGCAACATGCCCTGAATATCGAAGACGGTATGGATGGCTTGCGTTATAACAGGATTGTGATTGCGACCGATGCTGATGTGGATGGAATGCACATCAGGTTATTGTTAATGACATTCTTCCTGCAGTTCTTCCCGGATCTGGTAAAACGTGGCCACGTATACATTCTGGAAACGCCGTTGTTCCGCGTGCGCAATAAACAGGAAACGATCTATTGCTACGATGAAACCGAAAAGAAAGCGGCAGTTAAGAAGCTGGGCAGCAAGCCCGAGATAACACGCTTCAAAGGTCTTGGTGAAATTTCACCAAAAGAATTTGAAGCCTTCATTACCGAAGATGGCATCAAGCTGCAGCCGGTGATCCTTGAACAGGGCGATCATATTCAGGCATTACTTGAGTATTTCATGGGTAAAAATACCCAGGAGCGCCAGGAGTTTATTATTAATAATCTTAAGATAGAGTTGGATTTAATAGAAGAGGCAGTTTAATTGACAATTGAAAATGGACAATGAAAATGCCCAACGCATGTGGTGATTTTAATTATCTGTTTTAATACTCAATGAATAATTGTCAATTTTCAATTCTCAATTTTCAATTATTATGTTGCATATAGTTTTTCAGGAAGCAGACATAGATGTATTACAAAAAGCCATTGCGCTGGACGAAAGCGGTGGTTTGAATGGTGAAGTGTGGCAGATAAAAGATGATTACGCAGTAGGGCCAGTGGCGGATATTTATGAAGCTGAAGGTTTCCAGGCCCGAAGGGATTTCTGGAAAGAAGCCCTGGAGTTTTCTCCCTACGAAGAGCAGATAGAAATTGTGAACGATAAAATGACTGTTCACAATCTTCAGAAAAGATTAAACGCTGAGGAAGACAGCGAAGAGTATATCAAAGATGTATGGATCTGGATGGGGCAAAACCAACATGATGTATGCGGCTATTATTGGCTGATGAGCCAGTTGAAAGCATACCAGGGTCGTATTTTTGTTCTTTATCTGAATAACCTTCCATTTATTAATGAAAAGGGACAGTTGTTTTATCCTTCTGTATTGCATCAAATTCAACCAAAAGAATTTTTGAAAGCGAAAAGGCTTTCAAGGGTGATCACTTTAAGTGAGTTTGAACTTGATCCGGACGAATGGAAAAAGACCTGCCAGGAAAATGCAATGGTGCGCATATTGGAAGGTGGTAAAAAGATTGCCGGTAAAGAAGTTGATTTTTATGACAAATCTTTACTTGGAGCAATCACCGGCGATTTTCAAAAGTTGCCGAAAATACTACAGACAGCCTTTTCAAAATTCAAAGTAAATACGGGGGATGTATTTCTTGTTTGGCGACTGAGAAAATTGGTAGAGCAGGGAGTATTGGAATTGCAGGGTGACTGGACAAAAGGCTGGAAAGAAATAAGTTTAAAACTGGCCGGGGTGGCAAGCAGTGAAGCTGCACCTGTGGAAGAGGCAGCGGAGTAAACATTCTGGAATTAGATATGAATGAGCAAAGGCAATATATAACTCACGTAAATCTTTCGGGATATAAATCTATTCAAAATCTTGAATGCGATTTTGAGGATGGGTTGAATATTATCATTGGCGATAACGGAAGTGGAAAAAGTAATTTTTTTGAATTTTTACATTTTTGTTTCACAGGTGAAGTTAATCGCCTTTATAACTTTTCTGCAGGCGTTGAATTGAATGGAAAGCCTGGATTGATAGAGTGGAACAACACCCTGAAAGTATTTGAAGAAGGACATGAGCTTTACGGACTACCTTATACTGATGTTCCTAACTTTCCCTTACGTTATGAGTTTGTTCAGTTTAATATGCCTCACGAATTATCAGTTTTAGCCGACGAACTGGTAATCAACTTTGATTTAAATAAAAGCAAAATCGCGTCGGGTGCAATAAAGCCCATAGCTCCGCTGTTCGCGACTCACTTTGTACGAATAGTAAACAGGATTTTACGCAACACGCGTTCTATTACTGATGATTTACTATTAGAACAGCTAAATACGGCATTTAATATTGATTATGCGACATTTAAGGAAAGTGTAGGTGCTTACACCCCCGTTGAAGATATTCGCATCAGTAACGCCTTACGTATTTCAAAAGTTAGTAGTGACGTAGTTGAAATACGAAATCTATTGTTTGAATACAAAATAAATGGCAGTTGGTTCTCCTGGAATGGCCTCTCGGACGGAACTAAAAGAATGATTTACCTGATTGGGGTGTTGTGTGGATACAATTCGGCAGATCAAAGCATTGCTCCTAAAGTTGTTTTTATCGAAGAACCCGAAATTGGAATACATCCTCATCAGTTGCACCTTATTTTAAATTTTTTAAGAGAGCGCTCGAAAAATCAACAGATTTTTATTTCAACGCACTCTCCCCAGGTTTTAGATATATTAAATGCAGATGAGTTAAACAAGATAATAATTGCGGAGATAACAGCAAAAGACGGCACAAAATTCCGCCACTTGAGTGAAGCAGAGATGAATAAAGCACAATTGTATTTTAAGGACGAAGGACTATTAAGCGAGTACTGGAGGTTTTCGGACCTGCAGCGGACGGAAAAAATCTAGGAAACTATGTTACGAATCGGATTGGTTGGGGAAGCTCCGGTTGATACGGCTTGTGTTAAAACCCTACTCAGTAAAAAATATAAGGGGCTTGATTTTTTTGAGATGATAAGTGATATAAGAGGAAATCATCTTGACAGCCAATTCGCGAAACGTTTTTTAAGAAGAGAATTTGAGATAGCGAAACCTGATTTCATTGTCTTTATCAGAGATCTTGACGGCAAGGAAAATAATGCTGATATGTTAAGTCAGCGAAAAGAGTTCTTTGCAAGATGCAATAGCATCGTAAACAAAACAGGTTTATTTCTATTAAATATCCAGGAACTGGAGGCGTTGTTGTTTACAGATATTAGTGTGATCAACAAATGTTATAATGTAGTGTTAGCTGCAGTTGACGACTGCATGTTGATTGAAGGCCCTAAAGAGTACTTACGATCCAATGTGCGGGGATATATCGAAACTCATAATAAGGAATTGTTCGAAAAATACAATTATGAAACGATAATATCGAATTGCAGGTATTTCAAGAAATTTGATGCAGAATTTTCAATTAAGACGGGATTTGCAGAATAAATAATTATGGCAAAAGATATAACTAAAGAAATTGATTTAACCAATGAGTCCGGCGTACAGGGCCAGTATAAGAACTGGTTTCTTGACTACGCTTCCTATGTAATATTGGAGCGCGCGGTTCCGGCTATTGAGGATGGCTTGAAACCTGTGCAGCGTCGTATCCTTCACTCAATGAAGGAAATGGATGATGGACGTTTTAATAAAGTGGCCAACATCATCGGGCAAAGTATGCAGTACCATCCGCACGGTGATGCGTCTATTGGCGATGCATTGGTGAATATGGGGCAGAAAGACCTGCTGATTGAAACGCAGGGTAACTGGGGTGATGTAAGAACGGGTGATGATGCGGCGGCCCCACGTTACATTGAAGCTCGCCTGTCCAAATTTGCTTTGGAAGTTGCTTTCAATGCAAAAACGACAGACTGGCAACTAAGCTATGACGGCCGTAAGCAAGAGCCGGTAACACTTCCCATGAAGTTTCCGCTTGTGCTGGCGCAGGGAGCGGAAGGTATTGCTGTAGGCCTTTCAACCAAAATATTACCCCACAACTTTATAGAGCTTTGTGATGCTTCTATCAAATATTTGAAAGGAAAGAAATTTGAGCTGTATCCGGATTTTCTTACTGGTGGCATGGCCGATGTAACCAACTATAACGAAGGTAAGCGCGGTGGTAAAATTCGTGTTAGAGCCAATATTGAAGAGCAGGATAAGAAGACACTTGTTATAAGAAGTGTTCCCTATGGTGTTACTACGACATCGTTGATGGAGTCTATTGTAAAGGCCAATGACCAGGGAAAGATCAAGATTAAGAAAGTTACCGACGCCACAGCAAAGGAAGTTGAAATACAGATCGAGCTGGCTGCCGGTATTTCTCCTGATATTACCATCGACGCACTGTATGCTTTCACTGATTGTGAAGTAAGCATATCGCCCAATGCCTGCGTAATTGTTGAAGAAAAACCGCGCTTTCTTGGTGTTCATGAACTGCTGAAAACATCCGCAGACAATACCAAGGAATTGCTGAAAAGAGAGCTGGAGATAAAACTGGCAGAGCTGGAAGACAAATGGCACTATACATCTCTGGAAAAGATCTTCTTTGAAGAAAAGATATACAAGGAACTTGAGAAGAGACATGAAACATGGGACAAAGTAATTGAAGCCATTGACAAAGCATTCGTTCCATTTAAGAAAAAACTGAAGAGAGAGATTAAGCGTGAAGATATTTTAAAGCTGACTGAAAAGCCTGTAAGGCGAATTTATAAACTGGATATTGACGAACTGAATGCCCAGATCAAAGGCATTGAAGCGGACATTAAACAGGTGAAATACGATTTGGATAACCTGGTTGATTTTGCCGTTGCATATTTTGAAAGCCTGCTGAAGAAATTTGGCAAGGGACGTGAGCGTAAAACGGAGATCAAATTGTTTGATACCATTCAGGCAAACAAGGTTGCCATTGCCAATACCAAGTTGTATTTAAACAGGTCAGAAGGGTTTGTGGGAACAAGTCTTAAGAAAGATGAACTGCTTGCAGAATGCTCTGATCTGGATGATGTGATCGTGTTTACCAAGCGTGGCATTATGAAGATTGTGAAGGTGCAGGATAAAGTATTTATAGGAAAGGATATTATTCATGCAGCTATTTTTAATAAGAATGATGACCGGACTACCTATAACATGATCTATCTTGACGGAGCTTCCGGCATTGCGTACGCTAAACGTTTTAATGTAACTGGTATTACCCGTGATAAGGAATATGATCTTACAAAAGGAAATGATAAGAGTAAGGTGCTGTACTTTACTGCTAACCCGAATGGTGAAGCTGAATCAGTAAAAATATTGCTGACTCCCGGCTCATCAGCGCGAAATAAAGAACTTGACTTTTTCTTTGAAGAATTGGATATCAAAGGCCGCAGCAGCATGGGTAACCAGGTAACAAAATACCCGGTGCGTTCCGTTAAGCTGAAGGAAAAAGGAAAATCGACACTTGCCGGTCGCAAGATTTGGTTTGATGATCAGTTTGGCCGATTGAATACTGAGGAGAAAGGAGAGTACCTGGGTAGCTTTGAAACTGAAGACAGGATAATTGTTTTTTATGCTGATGGTGCATATGAAATAACGGATACCGAATTAACGCAGCGCCTGGAAGCAGATAAGATCTTGTTGATTGAAAAGTTTGATCCTGAAAAGATCGTTACGGCTGTTTACCTTGATGCAGATAAGATGCAGTTCAATGTAAAACGCTTTAAGATAGAAACCACCACACTTCATAACAAATTCATGTTTATTAAAGAAGTGGAAGGAAACAGGCTGGAAGCTGTTACAACGACAATTGAACCAGTTCTTTTAGTTCGCACCGGCCGTGGATCCCAGGCACGCCAGGCTAAGTTTAAAATAGCTAAAATGGTAGAAGTAATGGGCTGGAAAGCGGTTGGCGCCAAGCTGATGGACTTCAGTAAAAGCGTAGAAATGGAGTGGGAGAAAGGTGCAGATAATAAGGCGCCGGAATTGTTTTAATAAAGTCAGAAGTAAAAATTCAAAAGTAAAAAGGGCTGTTTAAAGCTGATGAACTTCATTTTTTGAGAAAGCGTAAATCGCCAGTTTTGATGTAAAGTGTAAAACGTCAAAATTCAAAAGTAAAAAGTAAAAAGGACTGTTTAAATAATTATACATTAAAGGAAAATGAGCAAGACCGATCTGGAAGTTTTGAATTTTGACTTTTGAATTTTGACTTTTTTTCTGTTTGGCAAGGTGCTTGCTTATGGGTCTTGAATTTCGAATTTTTACTTTTCTTAACCCAAGTTTTGTTATGATCAACCAACGTGTATTTGCCATATCCCTTGCCGCAGCAGGCATCATGCTGACGGCAAGCTGTGTATCGAAGAAAAAGTACCTGGATTCGCAGATTGCATTGCGCTATTCCAAGACGGACAGTGCCATGCTAGCAAGCAAAGTGAATTCATTGGAGAATAAAATAGCTGAATTAAACAAGCAATTATCTGATCTTACAGATCAGAACAATACACTTTCTGCGGATGCAGCTGCGACTAAAAGCAAGCTTACAAACCAATTAAATTCAAGTCAGCAGGCATTCCAGGATCAGCAAAAGAAATTGCAACAACTACAGGCTTTGCTGGATCAGCAAAAGCAAAAAGCTGCACAGTTAAAAAAGAAAATGAGTGATGCCCTGGGTGGATTTAGCTCAAACGAATTAACTGTTACACAAAAGAACGGAAAGGTCTATGTGAGCCTGAGTGAAAACCTGTTGTTCCCTTCCGGAAGCGCGGTTGTAAATGCGCAGGGTAAAGATGCATTGGGTAAGCTGGCGGAAGTACTCAACCTGAATCCTGACATATCAGTAAACATTGAAGGACATACAGATTCAATTCCCATCCGTGGACGGTATGAAGATAACTGGGCATTAAGTGTCGCCAGGTCTACATCTATCGTACGGATCCTGGTGAATACTTATCTTGTTGAACCAGCAAGAGTAATCGCATCCGGTCACAGCCAATACGATCCGGTAGAAAGTAACGCTACTCCCGAAGGAAGAGCTAAAAACAGGCGCACTGAAATTATCCTTACGCCCAAGCTGGATGAGTTGTATAAGCTGCTGGAAAGCTGAGTTTAATTGAGAATTGAAAGTTGAAAATTGACCTTGGTTAATGGAAAATTGAAAGTTGATAATTGAAAATGAACTACCAGGAGGAGTTATTGATTTGAGTAATTGAGGTAGGTAAATTGAGAACGAAAAATAGGGTGTAAAGGGCGAAAGAAATTTGGCTTTTTACACCTTTTTTGTTTCACGTGTTTCACGCCGCGCTCGCAGAGAAGCGACAGCGCAACGACCTTTTTTATTTCACGCAGCGCTCGCGGAGAAGCGGCGGCGCAATGGCCTTTTTTGGGGCCAGCCTTTTTAGTTTAGGTCAAAATACGTTCTGGTATCGAAACTCCGTGGTTCTTTGTGTCGTAAGTGGCTCCGTGGTTTCTCACTTTGTGTTCTTATCCGCGCTTGCGCACCTTTAAAACCTTCGTGCCTCTTCGTGTTCTTCGCGCCTTCCTGTTTCAAAATTCTTTGTGCTTCTTTGCGCCTCCCTGGCAAAATCAGTCAGTTGTTTCTCTAAAACCGCCGCGCCGCTGCCTCTTAGCGTTCGTTGCGTGAAACCTTTGCCCAAAACAAAACCAGGCGATGCTTCAACAAACATCGCCTGGTTTTTAATTTTATCCGTTATCCTTAAACCTTATGCCTCAAACCTTAAACCCTACGCCTCACTCTTATTTTCCTATTGTTCCTCCATAATATACGTTCTTAGCATAATCCACAACCTTAGAGCCCCAGCTTCCGGTGTTATAAACAAGATTAGTTACGGTACCTGGAATAGCGGCTTTTGCACCATTCAGGGTTCCGTTAACAACATACATAGCCATTTTACCTTTTACTGAAGTCTGTGTAAGTGTTACGTTAGACATGATCAGTTTTTTCGCTGCCAGGTTAAATCTGTCAGGTCTGTTATCAACAAAAATTCCATAGGATTTTGAAGTAAGTACTACATCTTTCAAATTAAGACCATCTACAGTAAAATTGCCACATCCGAAAATTTGCAATCCCGGACCTGTACATTTATATACAGACATATTTGAGAATGAGCCTGTGGTTGCGTCCTGGATGGTGATCCCGTTCATTTGTGCCGTTTTGTTGGCAGTTCCTGCATTTATAACTGACACTGCATTCACGCGGCAGTTTTGTGCACTGGTGATCTGGAAACCGTCCCATCCCGTGTTTTCAGCCTTAACATTTGTAACTGTAAGACCGATAATAGGACTGGTTTTGTAGCCGCTTTGATAGTCCGCTGTATTTCCAAGATAAAACCCTTCCCCGGTTGTGTTTTTTACCGAAACATCTGTTAGAGATATGTTTTTAATTGTCGTTGGATAATAGGTGTTGGTTTGTCCCGCCAAAGGATCATTTTTAATCATTACACCTATGCTGGCACCGTCAACAGTAACGTTTTGTAATGCCAGATCTGATGTGTAATAAGCTTTGAAGCCCAGGGACGTACTAAGACCTTTGATATTCACATTTACTACTTTAATGTATTGCCCATTAATATCGAACGAACAACCGGTACCTCCACCAATTACAGCGCCGGCCGCGGCTGTAACTACAATTGGTTTGCCTGAAGCGCCTCTTACATTATACAAAGCGACCTTGGTAACCGACTTTGGAATCACGATTGTATCTCCGGGAGCAAGCTTTAAAGTACTTACGTCCTTAATATAAACGCTGGTTCCATTAAGTGGCAAAGACATTTTGATATTTTGGGTTAAAGAGGCACTGGCTAGTTCCAGCTTTTCCGATGTTGATGTGGTCGTTGGTGTTACAAGGTCCGACGATTTTGAGCAGCCAAATAATACGGAACTACCTAGTAGAGTCCCTACAAGGATCTTCTTCATAGTTTATTGGTTGTTTTTAAATGTTGTTGTTTTAGAAATTAGTTGGGAAAATATTGGGGTGCACCTTTCAAAAATTTTCACGGTTAGGTACGCAAAACTGTGCCAAAAAGGACTTTAAGAAATAAGAGAAATGTCAGGAAAACATTTTAAAATTCAATGAAGAAAAAATTAAGAAAGCCTGTTCAGTTAAGCGTCTTAACAAATGTCAATAGAATAGAGATCGTGCTATCATCATATAACATTTTTTGCAATTATTGCAACTCATTGATCATAAACATTCTTTTAACATACTGGGCAACTGGGTACACAGAAATGGACACGCAGGATGTTATTTTTAAAACTTACAAATGTTCATAATGTCATAGCAAAATGCACTTGCGTTGTACCCGGGTAACAGAAGAAGTCATTCAAAGAACAAGACTATTGAATGCTGATACTTCTAGTGCATACAATTGTTTGTTCTATTAATGTGACATGGATATTACGCCTGCTTCCTTGCTAAACCGATTTTAACCGAATGCGGAGGGATTGCTTTTTAGCAGTTCGATTAAAAACAGGGCCATCCGGTTACGCATATTTTCCAGCTCAAGTCTTACCGCTTTATTTTGAAGAAGGGGGTGAATATAGAATCATATCTTCAAAAAGTTCATTCGCCATTTTACCGGAAATGTTTATTGCGTTGCTTGAAAGCTGATCAACAAAAAACTGCGCAACCTCCTGTGCTGAACATCTGAAGAGGTGAAACAGTATATGGTTCTCTATCGATATATCAAGCGTAAATTCCTGTTCCATCGTCATTGATTGAGGGTTGATTAATTTGATTGAACCAGTCATCGACAATTTTTAGATACATGGCGCGTTTGGTTGCATGCGGTTTATTGGAGTTGATAAGTGCGATCAAATCAGCAACATTTTTTGCTGCCAGCGCATGTGATGGTGAATTTGCTTGCGGCTGCAATTGGCCCCGGCTTAAATGAAACTCATGAAATACCCTTGTAGCCCGGAGGCTCGCAAGACATTCGGAAGGATCTATATAATTATACAGCGACAAATAGCTGAAGAAATGCCCGATAACCTGTTGCGGTGAGATCTGATGCAGCCTGCATGCATCTGCAAAGGCGGAGGGTAATTGAAGGTGAATAACAACTTTCATCTCATTAAGGATTTTGGATTTTGGTGGGTGATGTTAATTGGAAACGAAGCCGCGCGAAACAATTACACTGAAGCATAAACACATTTGGTGCAGCCAGCGACTAGTAAAGTAACAACGCATTTATAGCGTACCGAACAAATTTCGCTTGTATTTCACCAACATTTGTGGTGCCCTTACAAATAAGCAGGCGGTTATTAAATTTGTTTACATTTGTAAAATGTCAATAAGCACTATGCCCGAAAAAGTACATCACGGACGAGCCGTAAAAAGAATACGCGAAATTTTGCGTGTAAAGCAAGATGCTTTGGCCTTTGATTTAGGAATGAGCCAGCAAAACATTTCAATACTGGAGACGAAGGAAACCCTTGATGCGGATACGCTCGACCGCATTGCCGCCGTGCTTAAAATACCGGTTGAAGCCATTACAAAATTTGACGAAGAGGTAGCAAAAAATACCTATTTCAATACGTTTAATGACAATAGCTCGGCCGCTGGTGCTGCTTTTGGAAATGATAATCAAAGTAATCAACAGTTGACATTTAACCCCATTGACAAGATCGTTGAACTCTACGAACGATTGCTGAAAGCCGAAAAAGAAAAAAGCGAGCTGGCAGAAAAATTACTTCATCAGGCGCAGCAAGCTACCAAAACAGAGAACGGCGGAAATTGATAAAGTTTGGTGATGCTTACAATAAGTCTTCGTAAAGGTGTCCTACATTTCAAAAATGTAGGACACCTTTACGAACACTGCGTGCTTAGAGCCCAACGCCCAAAGCAGACCGAAGCGAAGTTTTTTAAACCATATAAGGCATATAAGAGCAAATAAGAGCTTTACTCAAGATAATAATAACACTTAAACGACAATATATTTACTTAACCAGCTCGGACCTTCACCATTGACCATTCATTATTCACTAGTTGTATAGAAGTGATATAAGGACATTAAAGGGCGGCGCATTGACATTAAAATATAGTTTTCAATAGGCAATTTCTTATATTCCCTTATATGCCTTATATGGTTTAAAAACATTTTCCCAGCAAGCGTTCCGGAATATATTGCTAATTTAGAAGTCGAATGTGCAACCGCTATCTTGCCTGCCGCCACAATATATTTCTCTCCAAACTGTTTCTGCATGCATGTGCCAGGTGAGGTGCTTATTGTAAACCTTCAATTTGTAAATTATGAACGAAGTTTCAATCACCAGTCAATTTTACAAAGAGTTTGAGGCCGAAATTCCTGCAACCCGGAAATGTATTGAAAGGGTACCTGAAAATCTCTACGATTGGCAACCGCACGAAAAGTCTATGAAGTTTGGTTATCTTACTTTATTGGTTGCTGAAATTCCAAAATGGATTGCAATTATGATTACTAAAGGCGAAATCGATTTTCAAACTTTTTCACATCCACAGATAACTACAACAAAGGAAATGATTGCTTTTTTTGACGACAATATTCAGAAAGCAAAACAGGCTTTAAAAGGGCTGACTGTTGAACAATTATCCAAACCGTTCGTATTAAAAAACGGCAGCCAGATTATAATTAACTCGCCATTGATTGATAACCTAAGCTCTACCTTAAACCATTGGGTTCATCATCGCGGACAAATGACCGTTTATATGCGGCTGAATAACATCGCTGTGCCTTCTATATATGGTCCATCAGCTGATGAAAAGGTTTTTTGAGATGGGGCTCGGTGTTAAGGACGGAGCTGAGACGCTACGAACGTTATGAGACAAAGACTTGATCAACTATGAGGCGGATTTATATTTAGCTTTTGAATAAAGTTTGGTGAGCGAAAAGTGGCATATACGTAAGACAGTCCTGCTGTTTAAAAAAAGCGTCGATAGTAAACAGAGTGTTCACTATGAAAATAGCCAGATTCAACTTTAAAGTTTTTTTTGCTGCAACAATCATTTGTTGCATATTAACTTTTGTAACGTTGCTTGCAGCGGCAGCGAGAGATGAAGGGACAGGCGGAAATGGTCTGATAGTCGTAACTCTTGAAAAACTTTATTATATTTTTCGTTTTCCAACACATACGTTATTTTTCTGGCTTATGGATGGTTCTATGTTTCTAATTGGACTTCTCATAAATTGCCTGTTTTACGGATTTATTATAGAAAGAATTTTTTCATTGAGAAAGGAAGATGATGCAAATTGAGTAGTCAACCTAACGCAATTATGCAGTCTGCATGCTTATGGTAATTTAACCATAGGACATTCTTGTACCATACAATGCTTTTAAAGACATTTAAAGGAGCACGTCTAGTGCTTAAGCCAACTTAAATAAGCGGTGATTGAGGCTTCGACGGACGCTGAAGGCGTCTAAGCATTAGCATGGGGCAACGCCCTATGGACAAAGCAACAAATGTTCGTCAAGCCCTGAAAGGGTGCAAGCAAATTTCGAAACGACACTCTTATTCGCCATCGATGATAGGGATATTTTTTTTTGCTAAAATTTAGTAGCGAATATTTTCTGGATATGAATTGTGACATTACTTTCATGAGAACTAATTAATACAAACCTATTGGGGCTATATTTCGTTTTGCTTTCGCCCCTTCAGATACTTTATTGCATTTTGCGATTTACTCACGGGGCGTTGCCCTGTGCTTGTGCTTCAAAGCCTTCAGCCTTGTACGTAGGCTATTGTTATGAGCGACGCACTTTCTACCAACACATCCATTCATATAGCGAAGTAGTAACACGTGTGTCAACCCACATCTTATATCCCTTACATCTCTTATATGGTTCAAAAAAACAAGCGCTGAAGGGGCGCTGGCATTAGCACAGGGCAACGCCCTGTGTTTTAAAAACAAATGCAATAAAGCCCTGAAAGGGCGAAAGAAGGGAAAGAAATCAACCCAATAACCGTGCAGTGCCGAACTTCCTGGTTTAAATATCGTTGCACGCTTTATCATTTGTTACTATCTTAAAGCTATTTAAAACCATAAACATCTTACCAATGAAAAAAACGACTTTACTGGTGTTGATTGTTGCGGCATCGTTTCTTTCCGGTTTTGCCTTCAAGACGATCCTGACAGCACATCAAAATAATCAGCAAAAAACAAGAAAGGTAACCGGGATAGGGGGAATCTTTTTCAAGTGTAAAGATCCGAATAAAGTGAAGGAATGGTATAAGACATATCTTGGCTTAAATACCAATCAGTACGGAACTGTTTTTGAATGGTACCAGGGGGCAGACAGTACCAAAAAAGGGTTTACGCAATGGAGCCCTTTTGCAGAAAAGACAAAATATTTCGCACCCTCTACAAAAGAGTTTATGATAAATTATCGGGTCGAGAATCTGCAGTCCCTTGTTGAAGAATTGAAATTAAACCACATAACAATTGTAGATAGTATCGAAACCTATGATTATGGCAAGTTCGTCCACATCCTCGATCTTGAAGGGAATAAGCTGGAGTTATGGGAACCAAACGACGTTGCCTATGAAAAATTAGGCAAGCAGATTGGAAGCGAGACAACAAAATAATCGACTACTTAGGATTTTGATACTTAAGTTAACAATCAAAAATCTATTTTTTTAACACTGTTATGAAAGTTCAAATACAATGGTAATGCGGCGGAACCATACCATTGAAACAATTCCACGTCCAGCAGTTTTGCACGGATTGCCGGATCTGTTTGAAGTAGTTCCATCGCCTCAGCATCTGTCTGCACATTTAAAATAAAAATGCCTTCGTAGTTGTTGTTGTTTTTCTTCAATGGTCCTGCTACTATAAGCTTGCCAACATCTGCAAGACGGCCAATGTTACTTAAATGGCCGCGGAACAAGCTGTCTCTTTTTGCCTTATCCGCCAGGTCAGTTTTGCCGGTTTTCAAAATTACCAGTGTGTACATTTTCATTCCATACTTATCTGCGCCCAGCGAATCGGCGAGCATCTTGTTGTATTTGGGATTTTCTTTTTGAGCATTAGCAAATAGTACGAATA
Organism: Danxiaibacter flavus; assembly: GCF_041060425.1. NCBI lineage: Bacteria > Pseudomonadati > Bacteroidota > Chitinophagia > Chitinophagales > Chitinophagaceae > Danxiaibacter > Danxiaibacter flavus. Next base: position 151,200 of record NZ_JAULBC010000002.1, on the reverse strand, counting down.
CAAGTAGTCCGAAAGTTGTAAAGAATGTCTTCATGACCATTTGTTTAATTGACGTTTATATAGAAACAGTTCGATGATCCTTGTCAGTCAGGTGGATTATTTCTCGGAAAATTAGTTTTTTAAATGTATAATTTAAACCGGGTTGTTTGGGTTAAATCTTCCTTTAAAGGAGGCGGTCGAATGATTTTTGGCAGCTTGTTCTTACACGTCTAATAGTCAGTCTGATACAATAATTGAATTGCATTTTGGATGCCTGAACATCGGATTGATCAGGCAATTGATTGGCTTACTATGATTATTTATCGTAGTGCCCCAATAATGAGGCTAAATGTTAAAAAGACGATCTGGCACTATTACCTGCATGGTGTTTGTGGCATCATTGACATAAAACAGTTAATTATGGAAAAGCGCGCTAAACTAGAAGCCATGGATAAAATGCTTCGTGAATTGGATGATGTTAAAAATTCCCAGATATCACTGCTTAAAAAGATTACACAACTGGAAGCAGAAAATATAAATGTTGGGGTGAACTTATTGGATAAGGCATTACCTGATGTGCACGATCATGCAGATAACTCCGTTGACACAATAACCAGGTTAATTGAAGAGTTGCAGGATTACAGGAATGATTTTGCCAGAAAGAATAATCTTCTTGTAACGGAAGAACCAACTGAAGGTTAAATAAACGTCTGATGAAAAAAAATAAAGAGGCAGGATTTGCCTCTTTATTTTTTTAAAGATCTGGCTATGCTATGTCATTGGGCGTTCTGTCGCATAACAGCCATAATAGTTACACAGAGAAATTCAGGAGAAAGCACTGAGAGCACGGAGATTTTCTCTGTGTAACTCCGTGTCTTCTCCTGTATTTCTCTGTGTAACCCTTATCCTCCCTGGTTATTGTTGAGTTATTCGAGCAACAAAAAAATAAAAATATTTTGTCCCCATCCCAAAACTTAAATCGTCTTTAAACTGTAACAAAACATCAAAAAATGAACAAACTAAAAAACAAAGTTGCAGTCATTTACGGTAACAGATCCGTTGGTGGTTCAATTGCGAGAGCCTTTGGCGGCGAAGGGGCAAGGGTTTTTCTAATGGGCCGAACTCCGGAAAAACTTAAAACGATCACTGACAAAGTTTTCGGGGCCAACGCAAGGGCAAGCGGTGTAACTTTGGAACAGTTTAATGCCGGTATGATTGCCTGATAAAAAATGAAATGCGCTTTTGCAAGCATTCCAAAAAAGAAATTGCTATTAGTTGTTAACTATAAAATCGTTTAAAATGAAAGAATTTTTATTGGTCTACAGAGCCGATTATAAAACTATGCCTAAAGGCTCGCCTGAAGAAATGCAGGCTATAACACAACGGTGGATGAATTGGGTTGCTGGTATTGCAGCTCAGGGTAAACTGGCCGATCGCGGTAACCGGTTGATGAGTTCAGGACAGGTTTTAAAAAGTGATGGCCTGGTTTCTGATGGTCCTTATACTGAAATAAAGGAATCAATTTTAGGATATTCTCTCGTTAAAGCTACCTCTATGGATGAAGCAACCGCACTGGCAGATGGTTGCCCAATTCTTTCATTTGGCGGAAATGTTGAAATAAGAGAAATTAACGCACTGTAATTATAATCTAGGCCCTTGTAAATGTGCAAGGGCCTTTTTACGTTATGCAGCAGGATGAACTTATACCACATTTGTTTAGGAGGGAGTACAGTAAAATAATTGCTGTTCTATATCATTCCTATAAGCTAAAGAATCTTGAAATAGCTGAGGATATTGCAAGCGAAACTTTTTTGAAGGCGACGGAAGTTTGGGGAATTAAAGGCGTTCCTGACAATCCCACGGCCTGGCTTTATACAGTTGCAAAAAATAAAGTCAGGGACTATTTTAAACACAACGCTGTTTCTGAAAAGCAATTAAAAGAAGTTGCTAAACAAAATGGATTTGAAACAGAAAAAGATGTTGAGTTCAGCAATCAAAATATTGCAGATAGCCAATTGGCAATGATTTTTTCCGTTTGTGATCCGGATAATCCGGCCGAATCACAAGTCTGCCTGGCGCTTCAGATTCTTTGTGGATTTAGTGTAGAAGAAATTGCAAACGCTTTTTTGACAAACATTGAAACCATTAAAAAGCGTTTATACAGAGCCCGGATCAATCTTCGCAATGGGAACTTTAATATTGGTGCTTTATCCAAAACTCAAATTGAAGCCAGGTTGAATAGTGTTTTAAAAACAGTATACCTGCTGTTTAATGAAGGGTATTTTTCAAAAACTAATAATAGGATGATCAGGAAGGAACTGTGCTCAGAAGCGCTCAGGCTCGGAGCTATACTTACTGAAAATGTGTTAACAAATATGCCTTCAACAAATGCCCTGCTGGCGTTAATGTGTTTTCAAAGTTCACGTCTTAATGCAAGAACTAATGAAGAAGGAGAAGCAATTCTTTTTGAGGATCAGGATAGACGTTTGTGGGATGACGAATTAATTCAAAAAGGAAATCACTACTTAATAAATGCGTATTATGGCGACGAAGTATCAAAATATCACTTAGAAGCCACTATAGCTTACTGGCATACTACGCCTGCCAATAAAAACAAATGGCAACATATCTTACAACTATACAATCAGCTTATTCTTATTGAATATTCGCCTGTAACTGCATTGAACCGTGCGTTTGCATTCGCCCGGGTGTATGGAAGCGAAAAAGCTATCACGGAAGCTGAAAAATTAAAGCTGAATAACAACACTCAATACCTTTCTTTATTGGGTTATTTGTATTCAACTGTTGATGTGGGCAAGTCAATCAGCTACTATCAGCAGGCTATTGCATTAACAAAATCCCAAATGGAAATACACACGCTGACAAAGGAAATTAAGAAACTTACGAAAGAGAAAAGTCAACACTAGAAATGCGACAACGGCTATATTGAAACTGTTTTATAAGATCTGTTAAACGAATGAATATTATTATTATTGAAAGCCGGCCTTCCGATCAGCCCGATTTGAGAATGCTGTTTTTAAAAGAACGGCAAAAGACTTTTGCCTGGAAAGATGCAGCCTCGTTTCATCCGGATGATTTTGATAAAGAAACAGAAGGCGAGACTATTTTAGTGGCGCTTTGTGATAACCGGTTGGTTGGATTTATTTCAATCTGGTTGCCTGACAATTTTATTCATCATTTGTTTGTTGACAGTGCATATCAAAACCTTGGTATTGGAGGCAAATTATTGGAAAAGGCCATTGAGAAGACAGGGCTTCCCGTCAGCTTAAAGTGTTTGGAACTGAATACCAAAGCAGTAGCTTTTTATACAGGCAAAGGATTTACTGAAAAGGCAAAAGGTGGGGAGGGAGAAGAAAGTTATATTCTTTTTGAACTGGATCAGAAGGTATGAAAAAGTAGAAGGAGACTGGTTATTCGACCGATGTGCGTGCATCGCAAATGTATAGATACGTCACGTCGTGGCATCTTTGACCAAACTTGGGTTTTTGCCGACGTAAACGTGTCCTGCATTTTAAAAATGCAGGACACGTTTACGCCATGAAAATGTTTCTTTTTGACGGGCGAAATAAATTCTGCTTAAGTGCTTGCATTTTTCATCCACAACAAATAATTTAACAACAGAAATAATCCAGACTGGCAAATGCGATCCGTACCTGACCAGGTGAATCTCATCCCCAATGTATCCCGCTAGTGTTTCAATGTAAGATCGGTCTCGTATCTGTTTCGCGAACACAAATGCAGTTTCGGCATGTAGCGATAGGATAGTGAAATTAGTGTATAGGCTTGTTAGTAATAAATAAAGCGTTTTAACCTTCTTCATAAACTTTCAAGCAATAAAAATGGAAAAAATTGCAAAAGAGATTTACGACCAGATCAATAATGAAGTCTATAAATCACAAGGTGATATATGGTGGACACCTGATAATATTTTGTATCTGCTGAAGACATCTATAAATCCATGGCGGGTAGGTTATGCAGCCAGGGTTTTGGAAAAACTGAACATAGACGCCAAGAATAAAAAGGCGCTTGAGGTTGGCAGCGGTGGCGGAATTCTTGCTGAAGAAATCTGTAAGATGGGATTTTCTACTACCGGTATAGATCCTGCAGACGAATCGCTTGAAACAGCACGCAATCATGCAAGGGCAGAAGGCCTTTCTATCGTTTATGAAAAGGGTACAGGTGAGCAGATCCCGTATCCTGATCAGTCATTTGACTGTGTTTTCTGCTGTGATGTTCTGGAGCATGTACGCGACCTTCCAAAAGTTATCTCTGAAATTTCAAGAGTATTGAAATCAGGCGGTGTTTTCATCTATGATACACTTAATCGCACTTTCGTGAGCAAGTTGGTGGCAATTAAGATCTGGCAGGAATGGAAACGATGGGCATTTATGCCACCCAATCTTCACGTTTGGAAAATGTTTATTAAACCAGGGGAGATTAAAGAACTTTTGGCGAAAAACAATTTAGAATGGCAGGAGCATGGGGGATCTCAGCCAAATGTATCCATTCCCCAAATGCTTGGTTTTCTTAGAAAGCGTGCAAAAGGTGAATGGAATTTTGCAGAGCTTGGAAAACATTTCTGGCTTGTGGAAAGCAAGGATATGAATATACTTTATTGCGGATATGCAATAAAAAAGTAATGTACAGCGTGTGAAACTACGGCAATGCATGACCGTTGTTGGGATATCCAAGCATTAATTGAGGAAATCAATTGATACCGGGCCCGGCAACTTGCTTGCTGACGTAAAAGTGTCCTACATTTCGAAAATGTAGGACACTTTTACGTCGCGATTGTGATCTCACAATGAAAGATTCGGTATTTTTCACACGTGGATGAAATACGAGCTGCCACCAGGAATTTTCGTTTCTCCCGCAGCTATTTTGAATCCTGTATTTTTCTTTTTTAAAGACACTAAAACCCTGTCAGTAATGAATTATAGGGATGGATTAAATGAGCGTGGTTTTGCAACAGTTAGGAATATTTATTCCGCAGACGACATTGAGCGTATTCTGAATGTCATTGACTCTGCGGAAAAAAGTAAAGAAACCTTCAGGCGGTCAACCGAACTCTTTGCCATTCGACAATTTTTGAAGGAACTACCTGAAATCCTTGAAATCATTTTTAATAGCCGCTTACATGCAGTTCTTAAAAACTTTTTTAAAGGCAACTATTTTGTTGTTAAAAGCATATATTTCGATAAGCCGAAAACTTCAAATTGGTATGTTTCTTACCATCAGGACCTGACTATTTCCGTAGACAAAAAAAATGAAATGGCAGGCTTTGGACCATGGACAGTGAAGCAAAACCAATTTGCTGTTCAACCGCCACTGGAAATACTGCAACAAATTTTAACTATACGCATTCATCTGGATGAGACAAGTGGAGATAACGGCGCATTACGGGTTGTTCCCGGCTCTCACCTGAAAGGAATTTACAGACCCGAAGCAATTGACTGGAATATTGAAAAAGAGGTAGTTTGTGCTGTTCCTCAGGGCGGTATTATGCTGATGCGGCCATTGCTGTTGCATAGCTCAGGAAGAACAATCAACGACATGCCGCGACGTGTAATTCACATTGAATTTTCTGATCTGGAACTACCGGCAGGGTTAAGGTGGTCTGAAAAATTTGATCTGAGTTGTATACAAACAGATCGGGGCATTGATATTGCAGGAGTTAATTTCAGTTAAAACCGGGCAAGCTTGTTTTTCACGGAGTGTATTATTACCTTTCAAAAGAACCCGAAATTTTGACCTGAGTAAAATTTTAGTATGACGACTCAAGACAATTCCAATCTCACTCTTGATAGCTATACCGATCAACTTTTTTTCGGCGTGTTATCGCTAAATCCGCACCCTTCAATCGAGATGTTTGCGAGAAAATATGTTCCGGTTTTTTATAAGGAAACGGATCGTACGCGGACCGATCACCCCCAGGAATATAAAACACCGCCATCATTTATTACTGTTACGAATACATACATTTTTGAAAAGCATCCATTTTTTAACGGAAAGTTTAGCAGTGGGCAATTGGCCATCACCCAAAAGACTTATAGTGATCCTGAATGGCTGGACAATATTTCAGAAATCAGCCTTTGTTTTGAGTTTTCCGACGAGATCGCAGCGGCAGTGGCCTTTAAATTATTAGTAGAAACGTACTCGGAGTTTGATAGTTTAAAAAAGATAACCGTTGATGGCGGTATTGAAAAAGCTGAATTCACAGATGTAAATTCCAAAACGTATTATGGCCGCGTACAAATTATACTGGCGAAAAATTTTTTTGCTATAACAAACGTTCTACTGCCCGAAAGTGGTGAGACGCAACAGCTCATTGGCTATAAGATTCAATTAAAAATTGGCAACAATCTGTATTAGCTGCATGCAAATCGGATTTCTTCCAACGAAGTTTTAGTAAATCTTAATGCAGATAAAATTTCAGTATCATTTGTAACCTTTTCATTTCTCGCACACTCTATTAAAGAAGAACACTAAATCAAAAGAAATGGAAAGCATTAATTTAAATCAGGCCATCAGGCCTACGTTCAATCTCTTAAGGCTCACATATGGCCTGGTACCAATTGTGGCGGGTCTTGACAAGTTCACCAATTTAATAACCAATTGGGAACACTATCTTAGTCCGAAAATGGAGGGTATGCTTCCGCTTCAGCCTCATACATTTATGATGGTTGTTGGCGTAATTGAAATAATTGCCGGTGTTATTGTATTGCTAAAACCGGCTGTTGGTGCAATTATTGTTGCAGCATGGTTAACATTAATCGCCTTGACGCTAATATTCGGCGGTCATTATTTTGACGTTGCAGTTCGTGACCTTGTAATGGCAATAGGAGCGTTCTCGCTATCCCGGATTGCAAAAATTGTTGCATAACAAAAAAATATGAAAGACGTACCAGACCAGTATTCAGACCAGCAATTGATAAAGCTTATATTGAATGGCGAAGTGGCCTTGTTTGAGATCATCATCCGAAGAAATAACGCCATTCTTTACAAGACGGGTAGGAGCTATAACTATAGCCATGAAGATACACAGGACCTTATGCAGGAGACATTTATCGATGCCTACCGTAACCTCTCAAAATTTGCGGGTCATGCGGCATTCAAAACCTGGATTACCAGGATAATGCTGAACAACTGCTTTCACAAAAAGCATAAACTAAGCTTTAGCAATGAAACACCATCAGAGATCAGTGATAAATCAGTTCCAATGTATTCATCCAACCGAAACGCCGATACTGCCAATTCCGTTGTCAACAAGGAGCTGGGATTAATAGTGGAAAATGCATTAAAGCAACTCAGCCTGGATTACCGGATGGTGTTCTCTCTCCGTGAGATAAATGGCTTTAGTATTGAGGAAACGGCCGAAACGCTGAATATTAGCCAGGCCAATGTGAAAACCCGCCTTAATCGCGCTAAAAGTATGCTGAGAAAGGAGATTGAAAAGTACTATCAACCAGAAGAGATCTTTGAGTTTAATCGCGTTTACTGTGATGGGATGGTAAGCAGGGTGATGGATAAGATTAAAGATCTTCAATCCGGCTCCGCAATTTCAGAATAAATAAAAAAACGCTACCAAAACGGTAGCGTTTTTTTATTTTATATGTCCCTCAAAAAACAATAGCAACCAGCAATCGCGATTATTGCTGTCGGCAGGAAATTATCCCAAAATCTATGCAGATCAGCTTCTTTATGCAATTGTGTTTTTCCTTTTACTAATTCTATTGTACCATTTACTGGCACATGGCAAATCCACAATTAAAGTCAGTCATATTTGCAGGGCAATTCGGTTTAAAGAAAAGAAAACAACAAATTGGTGTTACTATCAACAAACTTTTACAGCCTTCAGTTGTTGAAAGACCGTCAGTAATTCCAATGCCAGGTACTTTCCCGTCCGGATGCACATTCGGCGCGGGCGGACCTTGTAAATCGTACTTAAAAACAGCTCATTAATTCTTCAGCGTCAAACCACATTGATAACATTATTAAAACTCAAAAACATGGCAACAATTAAAGTAAAAGACGGTACAGAGATCTATTACAAAGACTGGGGAACAGGTCAGCCGATCGTTTTCCATCATGGCTGGCCCTTGTCTGGCGATGATTGGGATGCGCAGATGATGTTCTTCCTTGATCATGGCTTCCGGGTGATTGCACACGATAGAAGGGGACATGGAAGGTCAACCCAAACTGCAAATGGTCATGATATGGATACTTATGCAGCTGATGTCGCTGAGCTTACAAAAGCGCTTGATCTAAAGGATGCAATACATGTTGGACATTCAACGGGCGGCGGAGAAGTGATCCGCTATGTGGCAAAACATGGTAAGGGCCGCGTGGCAAAAGCAGTTTTGATCAGCGCCGTAACGCCTGTCATGGCAAAAACGGAGAACAATCCGGATGGTATTCCTTTGTCAGTCTTTGATGAAATACGCCTGAATACCGCAACACAAAGACTGCAATATTTTCAGGATTTTACACTTCCTTTCTATGGCTATAACCGCGAAGGTGCAAAAGTGTCTCAAGGTGTAAGGGATAATTGGTGGAGACAAGGTATGATGGGTGCCATAAAAGCGCATTATGACTGTATTAAAGCTTTTTCAGAAACAGATTTTACAGAAGATTTGAAGAGTGTGGATGTTCCTGTTTTAGTAATGCACGGCGAAGATGATCAGATCGTTCCTTTCCAGCTTACCGGTGCAAAAGCCGTAAAACTTGTAAAGAACGGAAAATTGATTTCTTATCCTGGTTTTCCGCACGGTATGCCGACTACTGAAGCTGCGACTATTAACGCGGATCTTCTGGCATTTATACAATCATAGAACGTCGCGAAGAAATTTAGTCTGATGATATTTTGATAAAACTGCTATCGATTCCGGTAGCAGTTTTTTTGTTGCTGTATGCTGTAACGCTCAAGAATATTTATTGCCCGCTTAAAAATGAAGCAGCAATGAAAGATGCAAATTTCAAAGTAAATTGCAACAACCCGGATTGAGGATGAGATATTCTTCGTCAATCCATTACCGTTATTTACCTATGCTGGATTTAAAAACAAGCAACAACAATGAAAAAAATCAGAGGAGTTATTTTTGACCTCGACGGAACATTGGCTAATACGCTGCCGTTATGCATCCAGGCATTTCGACAATCGGTTGAACCACTTATACAGCGCGCACTTTCTGATACCGAGATCATAGCAACGTTTGGACCATCGGAAGAAGGCACAATAATGGCGCTGGCACCTGATCATTACGATAAAGGCGTTACGGATTACCTGCATTATTATGAGGATCTACACGATATGTGTCCGGTAGCTTTTGATGGCATCAAAGAATTGCTGGACGCTTTAAAAGATAACGGAGTGCGGATTGCCATGGTGACGGGAAAGGGCAAATACAGTACAGATATATCTTTAAGATACTTTGAATTGACGCATTACTTTGAGTTGCTTGAGACCGGTTCACCAAAAGGTGCAAGAAAGGCTGAGGGAATACAAGTCATCCTCGATGACTGGAACGGGGTGCCAAAGAATGAAGTGATCTATGTAGGCGATGCACCCAGTGATATCATCGCAAGCAGAAAGGCTGGTATACCGGTTATTGCGGCTGCATGGGCAGAAACAGCTGAACCGGAAAAACTGATAGAACTTGAGCCTGATGAAATATTTTATTCAGTTGAAGAATTTTCAACATGGATTCAACAGAAGATTTACTAGTGATATTCAAAAAATAGCAATACTATGGCAGACAATTGGACCGAAAGATGGAATGACAGGTTTAGTCAGAAGGAATATGCATACGGCATAGAACCCAATAATTATTTGAAAGAGCAACTGGAAAGACTTAGCGTTGGGCAGATTTTATTTCCTGCAGAAGGAGAGGGCCGTAATGCAGTATTCGCTGCAAAACTCGGCTGGGAAGTGTCAGCTTTTGATATAAGTGATGAAGGCAGGAATAAAGCACTGCTGTTGGCAGAAGCTAACGTTTCGATCGACTACAAAGTAGGTAAGCTGGAAACGTTGCCATACAATGATGGGCAATTTGATGCAATCGCATTGATCTATGCACATTTTCCTGCAGAGCTCAAGTCGACTTATCATAAGGCGCTCAACAAATATCTTCGCAAAGGCGGTACCGTAATTTTCGAAGCGTTCAGTAAAAAACATATCGAATATCAACAACAGAATGAAAAAATAGGAGGCCCTAAGGACCTGGCTTCGCTTTTTTCTCTTGAAGAGGTTAAAGCCGACTTTGCCAACTATAAATTCATCGAGCTGGAAGAAAAAGAAATTGAATTGAATGAAGGGTTATATCATAACGGTAAAGGATCTGTGATAAGATTTGTGGGGGTAAAAGAAGGTTGATAATCTCCGGTTGAAATAATCCCTTTTTAGGTAGAATTATTGTTACACGGAGGAAGCCAGGAGAAGACACAGAGTTACACAGAGTTTTTAAATTCTAAACAGCCCTCCGTGCATCTTTGTGCATACTCCGTGTAACTCTGTTTAATAATAAATCGCATTTATAAAACTCGTCTTTCTTTTGTGATCAATCTCTGACTCAGCATTTTTATAATCCTCCAATAGAGAAGCCCGCATGGAAATACGGGCTCAACCAATATCCTATGAAAACCAATGATAAAGTTTCCTTATCATTATCCTGCAAAATTATTCTCACTTGACGGAGAGGCCTTGTCGGAGCGTACATAATAATGCCCCTCTCGCGTTTTATTTGATGAGTGGTTTTTTGATCTGAATGCTATTGTTTATTTTAATATCAGTATTGCAGTTCATTGCTGTCAATCATCAAAGCATATGGTACTCATCATTAAAAAGATTAGTCTTCTTGCCTGTCTGCAATGCATCATTTTTTTTCTTACAGCCCAGGAAAATGTTATCTGGAAATTTAAAACATCTGCGCCATTGATAGGCTCACCTGTTGTTGATAATGACATTGTTTACTTTGGCGGTCTGGACAGTAATTTTTATGCAATTGATGCTGTTACAGGCGCAATAAAATGGAAGATCAAGACCAATGGGGACATCCGTTCAACACCATGCATCAACAATGGATCTGTATATTTTCTGGGTGGCGACGGCATACTGTATTGTGCTGATAAATCCGGAAATATAAAATGGAAATTTACGACCGGAGGAGAGAAGAAGTATGAACTCTATAGTTTTGCAGATTACTTTCAATCTTCGCCAGTTTATCACAACAACAATATTTACTTTGGCTCCGGCGATTCATGTATTTACGCTGTTAACGCGCAAACCGGAATGTTGGCATGGAAAGTAAAGACAGGTAACATCGTGCACACTCGGCCCTGCATTTATGCTGATAAGATTTTTATCGGTTCTTTCGACGGATGGTTCTATGCACTGAACGAAAAGGATGGAACGCTTAGCTGGAAATTCAAATCTGTCGGACAGCAATATTTCCCGATCGGCGAATTCAACGGACCGGCAACTGCGTTCAGCGGAAATATATTTGCAGGGGGGCGTGACTTTAATTTTTATGCACTTGATGCGGATAAGGGTTATTGCCGCTGGAACATGCGCTTTAAAAGAGGCTGGGCCATCACACCTCCGTTGATTGCAGATTCTGTTTTATACATAGGAACTTCAGATGACCATCTGTTTCTCGCTTTAAATCCGTTTAATGGTGACGTGTTATGGAAGTTTGACGCAAAGTACAACATCTTCGGTGGAGCTGTAGTAAAGGATACTGTCATCTATTTCGGTACCATGATGGGGCATCTCTATGGTCTCGGCAAGAACGGTGGGAAGTTGCTTTACGATTTTACCACAGACGGCTACAACGCCCACCGTTCCATCTATTTTAAAACAGATGACACCTATCGTGATGATATTTTTAATGGAATTATAAAAAGGAATGAAGATTTTCTCGATCTCTATATTGCCATGGGCGGCATTATTTCCCAACCTGCATTGTACAAAGATTTTCTCATCACCACCAGCATGGACGGCACCATCTACTGCCTGAAAATCTAAGTCTCTCTGTATTCCCCTCTTACGGTCTTACTATCTTACGGTCTTCTATTGTGTTTCCAGTGGCTTATCATTTGTCCCCGTACCAGGTTCAAGCTTGTTCATTATCTTCTTAAATGGATTCAGTATGTCCTCAAACTTGAAAGCAGGTTTCACTTCTTCAGGTTGTGAAAGTTCAATTTCTTCTGTTTCAGCTTCTGTTTCTGACTGAACATGCGCATTCAACTTAAAAGCGATATGCTTAATTTTTTCCATGGTTTCAGCGTCGGGTTCATCAACGCGGATATTACCGGAAATGTATTCGAAAGTTATTTCGCAAACCTCCATTTCGCCGCATTTTCTGTGGAGAAACACTGCAGCTCCCGGATTATCATACCGGAATATTTCGCCGTCCTCCAGCTTTACTTCAGTAGCATTGTCCAACCTCATGTCAGGATCATTTTTCACAAACGTCATCCAGTCATCCAAAGGGATGTCTTTGTCAGATTCCGGGTCAAACCACTGTTTTTTTCTTGTAATGTAAACTTCACGTCCCATAGTCGCTCAATATCTTTCTTTACGAATAATAGCTTTATAAACTCTAAGATATAAAAAAGATGGAAAGTGCAAAATCCATCCGGGATAAAGGCTTCGATCTTTCCATACAATACCATTTTTATCCCGATCTCAACATACTTCCAGGTGTGGGAGTTTAGGGGCATTCATACTTCAACATCCTATTGGCGCAAGAGTCACAAGCCAGATTTATTTTTTTTCAGTTCAAAAAAATTTGTTCATTAAAAAATATTTAAAATATATTTGTCTATAGAAATGGTAGGAATTTAATTTTCTCCCGGTTTTAATCTCATCCAAAACTTAAATATGAACCACTTGAAATCAATTGACACTGACACTGACACTGCAAGGCTGTTTGTGCCTTCAGGTAAAGCAATCTCCACAACGGTCTTATGCTGTTGTATGTGTTGTTAAACTGTCGATAGATAAAATCTTTTTCCCGGTTCGCTGAAATGTACTTATCACTGAATGGCATATAACTGATCACTATTAACCTTCACGATAACTGAGTAGCTAATCCGCAGACGATTATCTGTTACGGGAAAAATATATTATATAAGCACTTATATATTTTTTTCAACAATACTCACACTTTGAAAAGTGTTGAGGTGTAATGCTTTTGTATTAAATGCCGCATAAACCTGCAAACATCAATTTAATTTAACCACTCATGAAATCTAAAATCTGGCTTTCCTTGTTTTGCCTGTTGTTTTTACAGGCATTCCTGCATGCCCAGGAAACAACAACAACCTCCGTTCAGGAAGGCGTGATAACTGATAGTAAAAATCACGAACCACTTGAGGGCGTAACTATCCGCATTAAGGGCACAACAGTACAAACAACCACAAATTCAAAGGGACAATTTGTGTTAAGGACAAATCAATCTTTTCCTTTCAAACTGCAGTTTAGCCATGTAGGATTCGGCCCTACAGAAATTACAGCAAATGGCTCAGCATTAAATATTGACTTAACTGCATCCGAGCAAAACCTTACAGATGTAGTGGTAGTAGCTTACGGTACGCAGAAAAAGATCACGCTCACCAATTCAGTGGCGCAGGTTGGCGGCGCAGAGCTTGCAAAGCGGCCGGTATCAAACGTACAGCAATCGTTGCAAGGCCAGTTGCCGGGCGTTACAGTGCTTGATCTCGGAGGCGCTCCTGGAAAATCATCAACCACCATTCGTGTTCGTGGTATAACCACATTTAACACAAACAGCAGCAGTACCAGCGGATTCGACCTGAGTAAGAATGATGCGTTGGTGATAGTAGATGGTTCCGAACAACGCATGGAGGATCTTAACCCAAACGATATTGAAACAATCACCGTATTAAAAGATGCTGCATCAACCGCCATCTATGGTTCACGCGCTACTAACGGTGTGGTACTTGTTACTACAAAAGCGGCAAGAAAAGGAGCTGCGCAGATAAGCTATGATGGTTATTATGCGTTGCAACGGGCCATCAATAAACCTGTACAAATGGGCATTGAGGATTACATGAAGGAACAGCAAGTTGCTTATGGGAATGCAGGTCTTCCCATTCCTGCAAAATTTACAGACTCCAGCATTGCTGTATGGGTAAATGCAACCGATCGCTATAAATATCCGCTGCCCAACACATGGTTTGAAACCATGTTAAGAACAGCTCCGCAAACAAACCAATCCGTTGCGATCAGTGGAGGCGGTGATAACCTTCGTTCAAGATTAAGTCTTCGCTACCAGGATCAGCAGGGCATTATTAAAAACTATGGTAATAAAATTGCGGAGATCAGGCTGAATACAGATTACACCGCATCAAAAACACTTACGTTTAATGCAAATATTGACTACCGGTATAACTACACAGAGGTGCCCACCGTTGATCCGATCAATAACTTTTTCCACGGTTCTATGTGGGCCGTTCCAAAATATCCGAACGGTACATATGGTTTAAGCACGCAGGGTAACAACCCCATGATGTTTGATGAAATTGGCGGACTTACCAAAACGCGCAATGATTATTTTACAGGTGCAGTACAAGGCAATTGGGAAATAATCAAAGGCCTTTCGTTCTCATCCTTCCTTTCTGCACGTGCTTACTTTACACAAGGCAAGGCCTTCGCAAATTCTTATACCAATAAAGACTCTATTACAGGAATTGTAAAGACAATGCCCAACAATACATTAACGGAAACACGTAATAATCTTCGTGAATACACATGGAATAATTTGCTGACTTATCAGAAATCATTTGGCAAACATCATGGAAAAGTACTCGCCGGTTATTCACAGATTGATAACGTGCAAACGTTTCTTACAGCTTACAGGGAGAGATTTTACAATAATGATATTCAGTCTATCGGACAGGGTGCTAACGACGCAACGAAAAGCAACAGTGGTAACGACGCTCAGTATGCATTACGTTCCTGGTTCGGCAGGCTGAACTATGATTACGCCGGAAAATACCTGTTAGAAGTAAATGGTCGTTATGATGGGTCGTCCAAATTTACGGGCGATAAACAATATGGCTTCTTCCCATCATTTTCTGCAGGTTGGGTATTATCAGAAGAAAATTTCTGGGACCAGATTAAACCTGTTGTGCAGGATTTAAAACTGAGAGGTTCATACGGAAAAACTGGTAACCAGTCAGTGGACCTGTATAGCTATTATGCGTCGCTATCCCTTGCAGGCTACGACTTCGGCGGCCAGGCTGTGAATGGTTACAGGCAAACAACACTGGCCAACAAGAACCTGGGCTGGGAGTCTACCACACAATTGGATATCGGTGTGGATGCGGCAGCATTTGACAAAAGATTGAACCTGACGGTGGACTATTATCGCAAAGTGACCAACGATATTTTGCTTAACCTGAACATCCCGGCAACTGTGGGCCTGATTGCTCCATACCAAAATGCAGGTTCTGTTGAAAACAAGGGATGGGAGTTCAGTGCCAACTATAACGGTGGCGGCAGGGGCAGTGACTTCAGGTATTCTGTAGGTGCTAACCTGAGCATAAACGAGAACAAAGTACTTGATTTAAAAGGCACGGGACCATACATCACCGGTTCTGATATTGATCCCAGGTACATTATTGCTAAAGGCTTACCCATAAATACATTGTGGGGATATCAGACAGACGGCCTGTTTCAATCGCAGGATGAAATCACCAAGTACAAGGCCACCTATGCTGCTAACACAAAGCCGGGTGACGTTAAGTATGTAGATCGTAACAATGATGGCAAGATTGACGCTAATGATATGACCGTTATTGGTAATTCATTTCCTAAATACGTTTATGCATTCAACGGTAATTTTTCTTACAAGAATTTTGAGTTAAGCATTCTGTTCCAGGGTGCGGCAAAAGTTGATACCCGCCTTTCAGGTGCGCTGGCCGAAATGGGTAACCAGGAAGGATTTACAGATGAGATCTATGCCAATAATTATTGGACTTCCCAGAATACCAACGCACGTTTTCCACGTCCCGTGAAATATGATCTGAGAAATGTGGCTACTTCAGACAGACTCGTTTACAGAGGTGATTACCTGCGTCTGAAAAACATACAACTGGCTTACAATATTCCGGCATCAGTGCTCAGAAATATTCATGTACAAAGATTACGTTTTTATGTTTCCGCAACCAATGTGTTTACCATTTCCAAACTGAATGAATGGCACCTTGATCCTGAAACACCTTCAGGAAGAGCGGTTTACTATCCGCAAACAGGTTTATACACATTTGGCGTTAACCTTCAATTTTAATGGAAAGCAGTAGCTGAAACTTTGAATTATATGAAAAATAACTATAAAAAATATTTGGTCTTATTGCTGTCAGTGGGATTATTCTCCTGCTCAAAAGACCTGCTCGATACCGTTCCCAACGACAGGCTTTCAGAAAACGTTTTCTGGAAGACACAATCTGATGCCGAAGTGGCCGTAAATTCCTTGTATCGCGATCTTGATGGTACCAACATTTTTGCATGGGATGCGTTTACAGATCTTGCGCATGTTAACCAGCCTTTTGCCGTAGATGCATTTATAGAGCTTGGTACATACGATGCAACAAGTTCCAAAATTTATAGTGAGTGGAGCAACGCATACACTGGTATTGCTGCGGCGAATTATTTCCTGGATAATGTTGGCAAGATCACCACAGTCACTGATAGCACAACCTTTAAACGCTACAAAGCAGAGGCGAGGTTTCTGCGGGCTTACCAGTATGTAAAATTAGCCAGCCTGTATGGGGATGTGCCCCTGGTTACTTCCAGTTTGTCCATCGACGATGCAAGGCAGTTGAAAAGAGAGCCGGTTGCAACAATCTATGACTTTATTGACGCAGAATTGTCAGACATAGTCAATACACTGCCGTTATCTTATTCAGGAAATAATGTCGGACGCATTACACGCGGTGCAGCATTGGCACTGAAAGCAAGAGCAGATCTGTATGCCGGCCGCTATGAGGCTGCTGCAACTACTGCAAAAGCGGTAATTGACTTAAATGTGTACAAGCTTTATCCCACTTATGGCAAACTGTTTTCTTATGCTGCGGAAAACAATAGCGAGGTGATTCTTGATAAGCAGTTTATTACTTCAACGTATTCAAACGGCGTATTTAATTTGCTGGCACCGTACAGTCAGAAGAGCAGTCAAAGCACGTATGTGCCCACAAAAGCAGCGGTTGACCAGTATCAAACAGCACAGGGTGTAAATATTACAGATCCTTCCAGCGGTTATGATCCGGATAATCCCTATGCAAACAGGGATCCGAGACTTGGTTTTTCCGTTTTTCTTGATGGAGATACATTGCCTGACGGGTCTATATTTCATCCTGCCCCAAACAGTGGTACACCGGATGCAGTGGGTAACACCTACATAGCGTCAACAACAGGTTTTAATATTAAAAAATATGTCAATAAAGAGGATTACGCAAATCCTTCTAACAATGGTATTAACATTATCCTGTTGCGTTATGCTGAAGTGCTGCTCACTTATGCAGAAGCCAAAATTGAGGCAAATACGATAGATCAATCGGTATATGATGCCATTAATGCTGTTCGAAATACAAGATCTGATGTTATATTGCCATCTGTTTCAAACAATTTGACGAGGGATCAGCTTCGTGCAGCGGTGCGACAGGAACGTACAATTGAGCTGGCTTTCGAAGGGCTGCATCTGCAGGATATCCGAAGGTGGAAAACAGCGGCAACAGTGGTTCCCGGACCTGTTTACGGAATAACCTATAAAGACAACAGCGGCGCTACAAAAGTCGTGCAGGTTGCGGTTAACAGGTTGTTCGATGCATCCAAGCATTATCTCTGGCCTGTTCCGCAAACAGAAAGAGACCAGAACGGGAATTTGACGCAGAATGCGGGATGGTGAGGGGAAAGTTAGGTGTAAGATGTACGATGTATGATGTACGATGTACGATGTGGAAAGTACGAATTACGAAGTACGAAGTACGGAAGCCGGATGTGGAGATGTACGATGTTAGATGTGAGGTGTACGATGTGGAAAGTACGAATTACGAAGTACGAAGTACGGAAGCCGGATGAGGGAATGTACAATGTTAGATGTCAGGTGTACGATGTACGATGTATGATGTAAGATGTGGGCGAAAATGATGATGGAAGTACGAATTACGAAGTACGAGGTACGGAAGCCGGATGTGGAGATGTACGATGTTAGATGTGAGGTGTACGATGTGGAAAGTACGAATTACGAAGTACGAAGTACGGAAGCCGGATGAGGGGATGTACAATGTTAGATGTCAGGTGTACGATGTACGATGTATGATGTACGATGTGGGCGAAAATGATGATGGAAGTACGAATTACGAAGTACGAGGTACGGAAGCCGGATGAGTGGGGGAATGTAAGATGTTGATCTGCGATTTGTGATGCAGAGAATGGTATAGGTATACGCTTTAAAGTATCCCGTGTAAAAATTATTGGCAATTAAATATTCATGGGCTACAAGCTGACAGCTGATAGCTGATAGCTGATAGCCCTTCAACGCAAGCAACAATGAAAAAATCCAGGTTTTTAGCATTACTGACAGGCCTTTGTGTATGGACCAGCGTATCGCATGCACAGCAGAAGCCAAATATCATTTTCGTTCTTACTGATGACCTGGGCTACTCAGATCTGAGTAGCTATGGTAATCCTGTTATCCAGACGCCTTTTCTTGATTCGGTTGCCGCAGCAGGTATCAAGGCAACGAATTATGTAGTGTCAAGTCCTTCTTGTACGCCTTCACGTGCATCATTGCTAACAGGTCGTTATGCGTCAAGATATAACCTGCCGTATCCAATTCCGCCGGGATCTCCCCTGGGACTTCCTGATCAGGAAGTAACCATTGCTGAAATGCTGAAGAAAGCTGGCTACACAACAGCAATGATCGGAAAATGGCACCTGGGCGATAAGCATGATTTCAATTATCCCACTGCCCAGGGTTTTGATTCGTATTATGGTATGTTGTATAGCCATGACTATCATGCTCCTTACGTGCAAACAGATACAACGCTCAAGATCTACCGCAACCGTACGCCTGAAGTATTCAAGCCAGAAGATTCGTCACTGACACACTTATATACCAAAGAAGCGATCGCTTTAATTGACAAACAAAAGAAGGATCAGCCGTTCTTCCTATATCTTGCTTATAACATGCCGCATCTCCCCGTTGCATTCGCTGCGAAGGCAAGTTATCTCGCAGGACACCAGGAGGGGGGGGCGCTGGGTGCAGTCGTAGAAGAGCTTGACAGCAGTCTCGCACAACTTTGGAAAAAACTGGACGAGAAAAAAATGTTGGATAACACGATTTTTATGTTCTCCAGCGATAATGGTCCGTGGATAGAATTCCCTGCACGTATGTCTGGCGACAACGCAACCAAGCGCTGGCATGCAGGCACAGCAGGCGTTTTCAGGGGATCTAAAGGTCAATCATACGAAGGAGGGATTCGTGAACCATTTATTTTCTATTGGAAGAATCATGCTACTGCAGGTGTTACGTTAACCAATCCTATCAGTAATCTTGATGTGTTGCCAACACTGGCGCGCATTACAAAGGCTCCATTGCCACAGGGAAGAACATTGGATGGACAGGATATCACGGACCTGCTTACAGGAAAAGCTGATCGAAAGACCTACCAGCACAGGCCGATTTATATTGTCAACAACGGAATACTTGAAGCTGTTCGTGATGGCAATTGGAAATACCGCGAAGTAAAAACTGCTTCGGCAAATGGAATTGTCAATAAAGAGCAACCGGCAGGTAAAGAGTTATTTAACCTCGGTTATGATCCGAGTGAACGGACGAACGTCATTGACGAGTTTCCTGACAAAGCAAAAGAGCTGAAGGCACTGTTTGATGCGTTTACAGGAGGAAAGGAAAATTAATGGATAATGGAGAATTGAAAATTGACAATGCGACATCGTTTAGTCATGCATCATCTGCTTTAGGAGATGACTCCTTTCGTCTACGATACTGCTTTAGTCCGTAGGACTTTAAGTTCAATAGAAATCCTGACATACAAGGTCCTTTTGTCCGTAGGACATTAACCTCTTTGTTTGGTTAAAGCCCTAACGAGCTATGAGATTCTCGATTCGATCATTTCTATTGAGCTTAATTCCCTCCGGAAAAATTGCAACTGTTATAAATCTGTCAATGGCACGATGGGAGCGGTTTTCCGACTATCAATTTGATGTGATATACGGCAGGTATTCGACTATCACGAGAATAAATTACAATTTCAAAAAAGCTGATAGCTGATGGCTCATTGCTGGCAGCTGTCAACAATAGCTTCACATGAAAAAAATCGGGCTATTTATATCACTTCTTTGCGTGACAGGAGCAACGAACATATTGCAGGCTCAGAAGAAGCCGAATATCATTTACATACTCGCTGATGATCTGGGATACGGCGACATTGGCGCTATGGGGCAAACCAAAATTGAAACGCCCAATATTGATGCGCTTGCAAAAAAAGGCATGTTGTTTACCCAATACTATGCCGATCCGGTTTGCGCACCTTCGCGATATCTGCTAATGACGGGAAAACATTCGGGCCATGCATATATCAGGGGCAATGATGAGTGGGCTCAACGTGGGCCGGTTTGGGATTATAAAGCCATGGAAGCAAATCCCTTCCTGGAAGGGCAAAGGCCGATACCCGATTCTACAATCACCATTGCAGAGATGTGTAAGCAAGCTGGTTATACGACTGGTATTGTTGGTAAATGGGGACTCGGCGCACCTATGACAGATGGGCTTCCCAACAGACAGGGCTTTGATTATTTCTATGGCTTTATTTGTCAGCGTGAAGATCATACGTATTATCCGGGGCATCTTTGGGAAAATGAATCACGCGTTGCGTTGAACAATAATGCCGAAGATCCGAACGTGAAATTTCCCGCTGATCTGGATTCCTTGGATGAAAAAAATTATGCGAAGTATCAGCAACGTGATTATGCTTCTGACTTTCTGATCAGTGCTGCATTACGTTTTATTGATAAAAATAAGTCAGCACCATTCTTTTTATATTACGCAAGTCCGCTACCCCATGTGTCATTACAGGCGCCTCAAAAATGGGTTGATTATTATCACAGGAAATTTGGTGATGAAAAGCCATTTACCGGTGGCAGTTATTTTCCTTGCCGCTATCCACGCGCTACCTATGCGGCGATGGTGTCTGCTTTAGATGAAGAAATTGGTAAACTGGTCAGCAAACTAAAAGCATTAAATCTCTACGACAATACGATCATTGTTTTTACGAGTGACAACGGACCTTCTTATAACGGAGGAACTGACTCGCCCTGGTTCAACAGCGGGGGACCATTTAAAAGTGAGCAGGGCTGGGGTAAAGGTTATGTACACGAAGGCGGCATACGTGAGCCTTTCATCATTACCTGGCCCGGCAAAATAAAAACCGAAAGCAAAACCGATCATATCGCCGCCAATTGGGATTTTATGCCTACACTATGCGATATCATTGGCGTCTCTGCACCAAAACAAATAGATGGGATCAGCTATCTGCCCACGTTGATTGGGCAGAATGCAAAGCAACAAAAGCATCCATTTTTGTATTGGGAGTTTCCTGAATCAGGCGGCCAGCAGGCCGTACGCATAGACAACTGGAAAGGTATACGCATGAATATTCATAAGGGTAATCTGAAGATTCAATTATTTGATTTGTCTTCAGATATTCAGGAGCAACATGATGTAGCCAGCGAACATCCTGACATTATAAAAAAGATGGAACAGATCATGAAAGATGAACACAGCAAGCCTGAAGTATCAACTTTCCTTATGAAGGCATTGGACGGCGAGGGAAAATAGTTTTATCGATAAAAAGGTTGAACGTTAATTTTTTTATTATTACCGTCGCCTTAAGGGCAGGAGCATCCCGTTTGTAGAAAGAAAAAAATAGTTCGTTCAAGCTCCGGTAGGAGCTACCTGTCAAGCGTTACAGGAGACTCCGCTGGAGTCCGATGATATTTTTAAATCCCGATTTTCTATAAACAGGGAGCTCCGCCGTAGCTTTAAATGCTCTTAACTAAGTGACATTGGCCTTAAAGAGGTTGAAAAAAATGAACAAGCCTAAAATTATGTACTTCGTACCCATCCGAATGTGCATTCGGCGCGGGCGGGCTTCGTAAATCGTACTTAAATCAACATGCCATTGTTTCAATTTAACGTCAGCACATTTATTGGCATTAGAGAAGAATTCAATTTAAACTGATTTCTAATTCATTTTATATGCCCAAATAATGCTGTTGTGCGTAAAATTACCTTGTACTTTAACGAACGGCCCAACTTTCAAAACATTGCATTCCCTATCTTAGCAGCCTTAAAAAAGGAAAACATGTCGAATATTCTCATTGTAGATGATGAAAGAGCCATTCGAAACGTATTAAAAGACATTTTAAGCAACGAAGGTTTTAAAGTCTCAGAAGCGGCGGACGGTGAAGAAGGTTGGAAGTTGTTTACCGCTAATAATTATGATGTAGTTCTTTGCGATATAAAAATGCCCAAACTCGACGGGCTCGAATTTTTGACAAAGGCAGGCGAAGTTAATCCCGATGTTCCCATTATTATGATCAGCGGACACGGTAATATTGAAACCGCCGTTGAAGCAGTTAAGAAAGGCGCTTATGATTATATATCCAAGCCGCCAGATCTGAACAGATTGCTGATCACCATTCGCAACGCGATGGATAAAACCGTACTAGCTAAGGAAACACGTGTTTTGAAACGTAAGGTGAGCAAGGTGCAGGAAATGATTGGCGCAAGTGATGCTATCACACGCATTAAAGATACGATCGAGAAAGTTGCACCTACTGATGCACGTTGCCTTATAACAGGTGAGAATGGCGCAGGTAAAGAACTGGTGGCAAGGTGGATACATGAAAAGAGTAACAGGGCTGATGGTCCGTTGGTAGAAGTGAACTGTGCGGCCATTCCCGGTGAGTTGATTGAAAGTGAATTGTTTGGTCATGAAAAAGGATCATTCACATCTGCTATCAAACAACGTATCGGTAAGTTTGAACAGGCAAATGGCGGTACATTATTTTTAGATGAGATCGGAGACATGAGCCTTAGTGCACAGGCTAAAGTGCTACGTGCTTTGCAGGAAGGAAAGATCACGCGTGTTGGTGGCGATAAGGAAATTCCCGTTGACGTAAGGGTGGTGGCAGCTACCAATAAGGATCTGATGAAGGAAGTGGAGGAAAAAAACTTCAGGCTCGATTTGTATCACCGTTTGAGTGTGATACTAATTCACGTGCCATCGTTGAATGACAGAAGGGAAGACGTGCCGTTGCTGGTTGAAAAATTCCTTGATGATATTGCCGGCGAATATGGCCAGGCACGAAAAGATATTGATCCGAAAGCAATGGATGCTTTGCAAAAACATAACTGGACCGGAAACATCCGTGAACTGCGCAACGTGGTGGAAAGACTGGTAATACTCTCAGGAAAGGTTATTTTGCTGGAAGACGTTACAAATTATGTATTGCCGAAATAATGTGAAGGGTGAAGTTAGTCAATAGTGAATGGTGAATAGTGAAATGTGAAACAGCCTGCGTTTTTTGAAGGCTGCATCTTTCGCTATTGACCATTCACTATTCACCCAATGACTTAAGGACTGATTTTGAAAAGTGGCGCAAGCTTGTATCCTTCACTATTGACTATTCACCATTGACTCAAAAAAAGCGCAAGCCTGCATCTTTCACCATTCACCATTCACTTTAGCAATGAAGCCTCCTCAAAACACTGTCATCGTTATCGCGGGTCCTACAGCTGTAGGGAAGACGGCTTTGTCATTGCAGTTGGCCAGGGAATTTCAAACCTCAATTATTTCAGCGGATTCAAGACAGTGTTTTACAGAACTGAACATTGGAGTTGCCAAGCCTTCGGTTGAAGAATTGAATGAAGTACAGCATTATTTTATCAATTCTCACTCTATTCATGATGATGTAAATGCAGGCACATTTGAACAGTATGCGCTTGATAGTGCGGAGGAGCTTTTTAAAAAGCATGCTGTAGTTGTGATGGTTGGAGGCACAGGTCTTTACATAAAAGCATTCTGCGAAGGCATGGATGACATGCCACAGGTTCCACCATCTATCAGGCAGATGATTATCGCTGGTTATGAAACTGCAGGTTTGCAATGGTTGCAGGAAGAAGTGCAAAAGAATGACCCGGAATTCTGGCGTGTTGCAGAACAGCAAAATCCTCAACGGCTGATGCGCGCACTGGAAGTAAAGCTGGCAACGGGCGAATCTATTGTTCATTTCAGAAAAGGCACAAAAGCATCACGGCCGTTTAATATCATTAAAATAGGACTGGAATTGCCGCGGGAACTGTTGTATCGCAATGTGAATCATCGCGTGGATATTATGATGCACCAGGGCCTGGCAGAAGAAGTAAGATCTCTCATGCCTTACCAACACCTCAATGCGCTGCAAACTGTTGGTTACTCAGAACTGTTTGCCTTTTTCAATAATCAATGTACATTAGATGAAAGTGTAGAAAAGATCAAAACCAACACCCGCCATTACGCCAAACGCCAAATGACCTGGTTTAAAAAAGATCAGTCGTTGCAATGGTTCCATCCACAAGCACTGGATGAGGTGATGGACTTTGTAAAGGAAAAAACGTAGGAGCTATCAGCTTTTAGCTATTAGCTGTCAGCCATTCTTCACACAATTGTATAGTGACTTCTGCCGGCGAATCACGGAGAGTATGCGTCGAATACTTTTATTGGCACGATAACAGAGGTCTTCTGAAACTTGATCTGACTATTATATTTTATGAGCACTTGCTCGTTAGTTGTGTCGTTAACGGGGTTTAATTTTATTAAGAACATCAAGCCGATGCAATGCAATCCCGAAGGGATGGGATTATTATAGCAAAGGTCGAAATTACGCCTCAAAACCACGAAGGGGTGACATTTTATTGTGTCACCCCTTCGGGGTTTTTTGATCCAGACGTCTGTTTTCTTCTATAATAATTCCATCCCTTTGGAATTGGTTTGAAGGAGGTTCATTTGTACCGTTGTCCGGCGAGGCTTGCGACTCTATTTGTTGAATTTTAATCGGAAAATAATGATTTGCGATCGTCTATTAATTTTCCGCTTATTTGCGTTAATGAAACTGCATATGGGTTCGCCGCGCCGCCGCTTCTTCGTGTTCGTCGCGTGAAATAGCTATTCGCCCTTCCAATCCGAAGCTCTCGGCATTTCTGTGACCTTTATTTTCACCGGTTTACCTGTGAGCCTGCTCAGCTGTTGCTCCTGCGTTGTGAGCATTCTGCTTTGGATGCCTGCAATTACAACCGGAAGATATTGTTCTAAAGCCTTTTGATCCAGGTGTTTTATTACTTCGTTT
Organism: Danxiaibacter flavus; assembly: GCF_041060425.1. Lineage (NCBI taxonomy): Bacteria > Pseudomonadati > Bacteroidota > Chitinophagia > Chitinophagales > Chitinophagaceae > Danxiaibacter > Danxiaibacter flavus. The sequence goes on along the minus strand of NZ_JAULBC010000002.1, from coordinate 125,768 downwards.
TTGTCAATATTGAGTGAGGGATCTAATGATGCTTCTTTCACCTGCTGAAGTGTTCCCATATCCAGGCTTACATAAGTTACCTGCAATGGAGCTGATACAACAAGTGTGTCACCGTTACGATTGATGTGCGTGCGAATGGAGTCTGCAAGATCAATGTGAAAGCCCATTTTGCCATTTACAGTTGTTGATACTGATTCTTTCGATTTAAAAAACTCAAAATAGGTTTTCTCCTGCGTTTGAATATTATTCAGTACAAAATCCTGTTCCCACAAAACCAGCTTTGACACGCCACGTAATTGCTGCATGCTCAGATTGAACCTGCGTTCTTCCTTTGTTTCAACTATTTTTTTATTGATAAGCCAGAACCCTGCGAGAACAATGATCAAAAACAATAATAAATACCGTTTCTTAATGTGCATAGTGCAAGATAATTGAAAATGGATAATGGATATTTGAAAATTGATCTGCAATAAGCTGAAAGCCCTGCGAGCACAAGGTTTTAATGTTCGCTTCAGCCTGTGAATCAATTAGTTTTTGGATTAACAATGTTGGGAATAAAAAAGTTTTAACATAAAAGTCTATTAATTTGGTGGACTTGTTTATATTTGCATTGCTTTTTACAATTTGAAGCAGAGATATTAAACAGAATAACATGAAAAGCACACTTGTTTCAGGCATTTCAGAAGCACATCAGGTATTGAGAACTATTACTACTTTCCATTCATCTTCCATGCGCATGTCGATGCGTTGCTGTTGCATGCACTGCGCTTAATCTTAACCGGTCAGGTTAAGTTCAAAAAACAAACTATCAAAAGGCCCGGAATTTCCCGGACATCCGTCTCCACAACATGCTTGTTTATCCGATGTTAATTCATTGGCGTAAATGGTATTGAATTTTATTATTTGTCTTAAAACTAAAACGTTGAAAAAGTATTCACTATTAACTGCATTGCTACTAATAGTATCGGCCGCACTGAACGCACAGGTGAGCGGTACAGTAACCGGTGCAAATAATACGCCACTCCCCGGAGTAAGCGTCATCATAAAAGGTTCAAAGAAAGGTACGTCTACAGATGTTGCAGGCAAGTTTACCATACCGGCAGCGGCGAACGATACACTTCTGTTAAGTTATATAGGATATAAGTCAAAGGAGCAAATCATAACTGCCTCACCGGGAGATTTGCAGATTGTATTGGAAAGTGAACAGGGTGCATTGACTGAAGTAGTTGTAACAGCACTCGGTATTTCCAAGCAGAAGAAATCATTGGGTTATGCTGTGCAGGAATTGAAATCCAGCGATATCGCTGAGGCTAAGGAAAGCAACCTTGTAAATGCTTTAGCAGGTAAAGTTGCCGGCGTGAGGATTACCAACAGCCAGGGCAATATGGGTTCATCCCGCATCGTAATAAGAGGAGAAACTTCTATCTCCGGTAATAACCAGCCGCTGTTTGTGGTGGATGGTTTTCCTGTAGATAACTCTCAGCTTGGTGCTGGTGTTGGTTCTAACGGTTCGCGGGACTATGCCAATGCTATATCAGATATCAATGCCGAAGACATTGAATCTATCAGCGTGTTGAAAGGTCCTAATGCTGCTGCTCTCTACGGTTCCCGTGCGGCACAGGGCGTTGTGTTGATCAAAACAAAAACGGGTAAAAGAAAGAAGGGGCTTGGCATCACCATCAATTCAAACACAACATTTGAAAACCTGTTAACATTACCTAAATACCAGGATGCTTATGGCCAGGGTTCTAATGGTCAGTTCAGTTATAAAGACGGAAAAGGTGGCGGCGTGAATGATGCAGTTGATGAAAGCTGGGGACCAAAACTTGATGGCTCATTGATCCCCCAGTTCTTTGATGGCAGTCCGCAGCCATTTGTTGCCCACCCAAACAATGTAAGAGATTTCTTTCAGACAGGTACAACGTTCAATAACGGTGTAGCCATTGCTGACGCGAATGACAAGGTCGAATACCGCTTCTCAGCAAATACACAAAAGCAAAATGGCGTTATCCCTAATACAGATATCAACAAGAACTCTTTCTCTCTGAACACTTCATTAAAAATAGATCCCAAACTTACTTTAACCGCAGGAGCAAACTATATTCAGACTTATGCTGATAACCTGCCAGGCGCCGGCGGAAAACGTGCAACAAGCACCATGCTTCAGTTCACATGGTTTGGACGCCAGGTTGATATGCAGAAACTGAAGGACAATTATTTCAACACCGGCAGTCCGCTTAACTGGAACAACGCGTATTACAGCAATCCTTATTTTATTGCTTATCAAAATACAGTTGGCCAACGCAGGGATCGTATCATTGGTAATGTTGGATTAAGCTATAAGATCATTGATGGACTTACGGCCAATGTAAGAACGGGTAATGATTATTACACAGACAGAAGAAAGATAAGGGTTGCTTATGGCACAAATGGTACTCCGTATGGTTCTTATGAGGAAGATGCATTCACTGTAAACGAAAATAACACGGAAGCTACGTTGAACTTCAACAGGAAGATCAGCAGCGACTTTTCTCTTGATGTATTGGCCGGTGGAAACATCCGTACGAAGACATTCCAGGAAAATGATCAGCTTGCTCCAAAGCTGGCAGTCGCAGGTGTTTACACGCTTAGCAATTCAAGAGATCCTCTGCAGTCAACCAGCTATTATTCCAAACTTAAAACTTATAGCATTTACGGTTCGGCACAAATCGGATTCAGAAATTACGCATTCATAAACTTTACAGCACGTAACGACTGGTCATCTACTTTACCGGTGCAAAACCTGTCTTATTTTTATCCTTCTATCAACGGTAGCATCGTTCTTACGGAAGCATTGCATATCAAAAGCGATGTGCTGAATTACGCCAAAGTGCGTGGTGGATGGTCAAAAGTGGGTAAAGATGCCGATCCTTATCAGTTGATCAATACATATCCGTTCATCACACCGCCATTCGGTTCAAATCCACAGTTGACAGCGCCTTCAAAAGATTTGAATCCTAATCTTAAACCAGAGACAACAACTTCCGGAGAGGTAGGCGTTGAACTGGGTTTATTTAAGAGCAGGGCAAGACTGGATGTGAGCCTTTATCAATCCAGCAGTTATGACCAGATCCTTAGTGTGGATGTGAGTGCAACTACAGGTTTTACGCAGAAATTATTGAATGCGGGAAAACTGAACAACAAAGGTATTGAAGTGCAATTGGGCGTTACTCCGGTTAGGACAAACAACTTTCAATGGAACATAGATGTTAACTATGCCTTGAACAGAAGCAAGCTTATTTCGCTGGATGCGGAAGGTCGTCTGCAGAACTATGTGTTAGGTACTGATCGCAATGTGCAAACTGTTGCAACCGTTGGCCAGGCTTATGGCGGCTTATATGGTAATCCTTATCTGAGAAATGATCAGGGGCAGATCATCGTAAATGCTGATGGTACGCCAGCTATAAATCCAACAAAAAAGATCCTTGGTAAATATACGCCGGATTGGATAGGTGGTATCACCAACAGCTTCACCTACAAGGCATTTAGCTTAAGCTTCCTGGTTGATGCAAGCATCGGTGGTTCATTGTATTCCAATACTAACTCAACAGGTGTTTATACCGGTGTTCTTGCTGAAACATTGTTTGGAAGAGATGCTCAACATGGCGGACTTGCTTATTATTATCCCGGCAATAACAAAGCAAACGGAACAGTAGCTGGAAGCGCCGGTCCTAATGGCGAAACAGTTTATAACGATGGTGTAATATTCAAAGGTGTTACCAAAGATGGTAAAGAAAACACTGCGATCCTCCCTGTACAACAGTACTACAAGTCAATGAGAAACTTTGATGAACAATGGATCTACAGTTCTTCTTATGTAAAGCTGCGTGAAATTAAATTGGGATATAACGTGAATGCTTCATGGCTTAAACACATTGGATTTACCGGCGCATCTATAGCTGTTGTGGGACGCAATTTGTGGATCATTCACAAAAACGTTCCAAACATAGATCCGGAGAACGCCTTTAATACAGGTAACGGACAGGGGCTTGAAGATCTTAGCCTGCCTACAACACGCAGCTACGGCTTCAATATCAATCTTAAATTCTAAAAGTGGTAAAACAGAAAATTATGCAACGTCTATATATCAACATATTACTGGCAGGCCTTGTAACTTTTGGGGCTTCTTCCTGCAAAAAAGACCTGGCTGAGATTAATAAGAATCCTAATGGTGCTGAAAATCCACAGCCTGATTACCTGCTTACCGCAGCGCAGAAAATCAGTTCTGACACGTATTGGGGAACGGACAATAACATGAACTCTTCTTTATTGTTTATTCAGCATTGGGCCAAAATTCAATATACCGATCCTGATAGATATATCCTGGACAACAGCAGCTTTAACAGTTTGTGGAATACAGGATTTGCGCAATCTATAACCGACCTTAATAAAGTGATAGATGTAGCGGATAAGCAACAGAATACCAACTATAAAGGTGTTGCATTGGTGCTGCGTTCATGGGTATTTTCTTTGCTAACAGATGCATTTGGTGATATTCCATATTCACAGGCCGGTAACATTTCTGAATATCTTACACCGCAATACGATGCGCAGAAAGATGTGTATTTCGGCTTGCTGGATGATCTGAAAAACGCACAAACACTGCTGAATGCTTCAGGTTCAACTATTGCAGGAGATGTGATCTATAGCAATAAAATTTCTCAATGGAAGAAGTTTGCCAACTCGCTGCGTCTTCGTATTGCTTTGCGTATCGCTGACCGGGAACCGGAAAAAGCTAAACAGACAATAGCTGAAATACAAAGCGAAGGAAGCGGTTATATCAGCAGCAACAGCGACATTGCACAATTTGTATATGTAGATTCTCCCAACCAGAATCCGATCAGTAACCTGTTTGATACACGTGATGACTATCGCATCAGCAAATCAATCGTGGACAAATTGTTTGCATTGAACGATCCCAGGTTGCCCATATTTGCAGCTCCCACGGCTGATCCAACACCACAAACTTATGTAGGTATTCCTAACGGTTTAACGCCGGGTGATGCAAGTACGTTGGGTTTTACGGTTACGTCTAAGCCGGGAACCTATTTCAGAGCGCCACACGCTCCTGCAGTTATTATGAGTTATTCAGAAGTATTGTTCGACAGGGCAGAAGCAGCCGCAAGAGGATTTACATCTGAAAATGCTGCGGACTTGTACAAACAGGCAATCACCGCTTCTTTTAACCAGTACAGCATCACAGATGCCAATGCTATTGCAACGTATCTGGCGCAGCCTTCTGTGGCGTATAATGCCGCTAACTATAAGAAGTCAATCGGCGATCAAAAATGGATCGCTTTGTTTGGCCAGGGTTTGGAGGCTTTTGCTGAATGGAGAAGATTGGATTATCCAACTTTGTCGCCTGCGGTAGCTGGTGCATTGAGTGGAAAAATGCCTGTACGTTTCATTTACCCCGGTACGGAACAATCTTTGAACAACAAGAATTATACTGCTGCTGTAGCAAGGCAGGGAACAGATGCGCTTACCACTAAACTTTGGTTTGATGTGTATTAAGCCTGGTCCGTTAGTGCGGAAAGTCTTGATTTAAAACAATATTTGGTTAAAGCAACACAGTTTAAATGTAGTTTTAACAAAATAAAGAGGGATATTGCTCAATAGTTTAAATTCAACCGGATGAAAAAATACTTCTTAGGTGCTTTATTGGTTGCGTCGGCTGCAGGGATAAGCTGGAAAAACAAAAACGAAACGCTCCCAAATGGTGTCTGGCGCGCTTCAATAGAGCGTAAGGATGGTCAAAATATCACTTTCAACTTTGAAACAAAAGACAGTGCCGGCAAAAAAGTGCTGTATGTGATCAATGGCAATGAACGTTTATTGGTTGATAATATTAAATCAGCGAATGACTCATTGTTGATTCAGATGCCGTTTTTCGAATCCGGATTTGTTGTGAAGTTGCAGGATGATGGAAATCTTGCGGGCAAGTGGGTTAAACGTTATGGTCCGCGTGTGCAGGTTCTTCCTTTCGCCGCGGCTTATAATAAAAAAGAAAGATTTACTGCAACGGCTCAGCCGGCTTATAATGTCAGCGGCAGATGGTCTACAACCTTCAGCGGCAGATCTGGTGAGACCGAAGCTATAGGAGAGTTCAGGCAAACTGGAAATAAACTCACAGGAACGTTCCTCACGACGTCAGGGGACTACCGTTATCTTGAAGGCGTAGTGTCTGGTGACAGTTTGAAATTATCCGGTTTTGATGGTGGCCACGCATTTTTGTTTACCGCCGCAATTAAAAATAACAATGAGATTTCCGGTGGTAAATTTTATTCAGGAGCAGTAGCTACCGAGGAGTGGAGCGCAACCCGCAATCCTTCTGCAGAGTTGCCGGATGGCTATGGCCTTACCAAACTGAAGGCAGGTGAATCAAAGCTTGATTTTACATTCAAAGGCATTGATGAGAAAAATGTTTCGATCAATGATGATCGTTATAAAAACAAGGTTGTTGTTATCCAGATCCTGGGTTCATGGTGTCCGAATTGCATGGATGAAACGAAGTTCCTAAGCGATTACTACAAAAAAAATAAATCAAAGGGTGTTGAAGTGATTGGCCTTGCATACGAGCGTACCGAAGACTTTAAAGAGTCACAGCAAGCATTGCAGTCATTTAAACAACGCTTCAAAGTTGATTATCCCATTTTGGTTACCGGTGTAGCAGTATCTGACACATTGCGCACGGAAAAAACATTGCCTCAATTAGATAAGGTCAGTGCGTTTCCGACAACGATCTTTATTGATAAAAAAGGAAATGTAAGAAAGATCCATACCGGCTTCAATGGCCCGGGAACAGGAGATCATTATGAGATTTTCAAAAAGGAGTTTGATGATCTTATTACATCCTTGTTGAAAGAAGATCGCTGATGTTTGATGTCTGATGTCTGATGTGTTGATCTCTGATTTCTTTACAGTGCAAGATGTCTCGTTAACTCAAACAGGTCGCTGGTGCCAAATCGCAGATGTCTGATTTGCAGATGTCTGATTTCTTTACAGTACAACGACTTGTTGTGGACGCAAGATTGCAGTCTGCTTAACAGACTTCTGTTTTTCTCTGGCACTTCATATTTTGAATCGCAGTAAACAGTAAACCTGTTATATCTAATCAAATCAGCGATGAGCAAATCAGACATCAGCGATCAAAATCATGCATTAGAGATCTCAATAAACAGTAAACCTGTTACACCTGAGCAAATCAGCGATCAACAAATCAGACATCAGCGATCAAAATCATGCATTAGAGATCTCAATAAACAGCAAGCCTGTTACACCTGAGCAAATCAGCGATGAGCAAATCAGACATCAGCGATCAAAATCATGCATTAGAGATCTCAATAAACAGCAAACCTGTTACACCTGCGCAAATCAGCGATCAACAAATCAGACATCAGCGATTTTCCAATACATTTGGGCTTGTTTTAAACCACAACCAGTCAATATTCCGATGGATGTAAGCTCAAAAAATAATGTGCGGGTAACAGGGAATCTTCACGCTACTGAGACAATTGTTTTCGGCCATGGCTTTGGGATTGACCAAACTTCATTTTCCGCAATAGTTCCAGCCTTTGAGGATAAATACCGTATTGTGTTGTATGATAATGTTGGCGGTGGAAATGCTGATATTAACGCATTCAATCCTTCAAGATACAGCAGTCTGCAGGGGTTTGTAACCGACCTGGAAAACATTTGCAACTATCTTCGATTTCCTGATGCCATTTATGTGGGGCATTCTGTTAGCGGGATGGTTGGGTTGTTGTGTTCAATAAAAAATCCATCGTTCTTTTCAAAGATCATTTTACTGGGAGTAAGTCCGCGTTATCTTGATGATGCGCAGACCGGTTATGTTGGCGGATTTACACAAGCAGATCTGGATGGCTTGTATGCAGCCATGCGATCTGATTTCCAGGCGTGGGCCAGTGGATTTTCTGCGCTGGCCATGGGCAATCCCGACAGACCCTTTCTTGCTGAAGCATTCTTTCAAACGCTTTCCGCATTACGCCCTGATATTGCGCTGATCGTCGCAAAGGCAATCTTTGAATCAGATTACCGGAAAGACCTGGGGAAACTGAATATCCCTGCGCTAATTATTCAGACAACAAATGATATTGTTGTGCCAAAGGCAGTTGGAGATTATATGAATCAACATATACCCGTGAGCAGGTTGACTTCTATTGGTACCGAAGGACATTTTCCGCACATGAGTGCTCCGGAGGAAGTGATAAATGCTATTCTTTCATTTATATAAATTCAAAATGGATCCTGCTGATTTGTAAATAACGAACAGCTTAAAGATAATCTCCGGACCTTTAACATTAATGATTTGACGATTTAAATTATTACTGCACATAAATCTCATCACAACATAGCATCGGCTTTTTGATCGGGTGATATCGCCAATCAGGTAGTGACGATAAAATTTGCGCTGTAACCCTTACATAACGGGCCTGCATGGTTGTAGAAAGAGGAAAAACGGTATGTTGTAAGGTGTTTGTATAATGTTCTTCCGGTGTATTGAAATTTTTTGTGGCTACTTTGCTATAGTTAACGCCGTCTTTTGATATTTCAACCATAACGGCGGCAGGCTGAAAGATCCAATGCCTCGGGTCATCCAGGAAATTCATGTTAATGTTGGTAATGTTCTTTTCTGTTCCCAGGTCAATATTTGCGATCATATCCTTTCCATAAAAACATAGCCAGTTATAACTGAAATCATGGTAGCCTGTAACACCATCTACCAGGGTTCGTTCTTTCTTCGCGGGGTAATCTTCAACAAAAGGATTTGTCAGTGTAACTTTTGCATTAAAGGCAAGATTGTTTTTCCAGCCCTTTGCAATTATTTCCTTCCATTCGTTTTCATACTCGTCGGGAGATATTCCACCTTCGGAAAGCTCAGTAACACCGTTCTTTTTACATTGTTTGACAAAACGGCTGACGCGTTGCAGCCAATTTGGTTTTACCATAAAGCCTCCTCCGTTATCGGGTTGCAGATATCCGAATTTATCTGGGCCAAAAAAACGTGATTGTTGTAAAACCGTGTATTCAATACCTAAACGGGCTGCCTGGATCCTGGATAATAAGGTTGGATTGGTCTCGGTAGCAGCCTCAGCTTTATCAAACAGGGTAGAATAGATATCAATGTTTTCAGGACTCAGGTATCCTTTGTAATCATTGATCGGGTTACCGTAAATATCCAGGTTTTTACCACTTTGCTGCAATGCGCTGGCAATACTTTGCTGATACCGCTGCATAAAGGCTCCGCCGTTACCATAGTAATTTTTGAAGAAAGCTTGTTGCAGTTTCGCAACATCCTGGCCGGATGACCAAAGCAACCTGGCTTGCACAAAACTGTTCAGCTCGGCCATATCTCCGTAAGTGTCTCCGCTGCCTTGTTCAAAAACACCCTTTACGCCATTTTCTTTAAAATAATTAAAATTGGGCTGAAGACAATTTATGTATGGGAAAGGTGCAAGGTAGTTAGTGAATTGCGTTGTATAATCCCATATAAACAGGTTGGATGAAACGCTGTTCCATTCCTTTACCATTTTTCTGAAATCCGCAGCGGAAGGTTCTTCGGCCAGGGGCCTGCTGCGAAACGCATCTATGCTGCTCAATAAAATGTATACGTTGGAGCCAGGCTTTGTAACTTTTGGTACGTGGCTTGAATAACCATATGCCAGCGTAGTGATATTCTTGTCTTTAAAATGATCTGCAACTTTATTTACAAAACGGATGAGCGAGCCTTGCGGTCCTCCTTCTTCATCATCCACTTTTTTGCAAAGGGAACACGTGCAATAACCACCATCATCATTAGGGCTCACGGACCAGTACTCAGCATCCGGGTTTTCCTTCATTAACCCAGTAAGCTTGTTAATGGTTATCTCCAGCACTTTTTCGTTGCTCAGGCAAAGTTGTGTGGCCACACGTTTGCCATTTATCATACTAAAATATTCGGGATGCTGTGCAAAGTATTGTTGAGGAGGAACAAGTTTAAAGAAGGAATGTCCCCAAAGGCCCCACAGATCCTCAAATTTCTGCAGTTTATGCCAGTCCAAATATTCGGGGTCGTTACTGGGAGGGTAGTAGCTCTGACGATATTTAAATGAAGGATTTTGCAGCGAGTGCATATTGCCATCAACCAATAGGTCTTTTTTCGTTTCGTATGTTACCGGTGCGTTTCCAAATTTCTGACACCCCAAGGCATCTTCAAGAAAAGTGTAAGTGCCGTATAAGGTTCCTTTTCCATGAAGGCCGCAAATAACAATATTGTCCCCCGATGCTGCAAGGAGGAAACCATCATCTTTTATTGAACTTATCTCAAGCTGTTGAGCGACAGATGTTTTACCTACATATACTGCGTATTTGCCCTGGAAGCTGTTCTCATTTATGATGCCAAGTTTTGCGCCCGAAATCTTTAAAATGTAATCCTGCAGCGTTTGTGCAGCCTTACGCTCAGCCTTTGTGGGTTCTGCTGGCAATACAATAGTGTAATCGGATCTGCCATTCTTTACAAGCGCAATGGAAGACACCGGCGTACAAAATGTTTTTAGCATAAGTACCATGCAGGATAATATGGTTCCAATAAGTCGGGGCATGGAAATTCAAAATTTAAAAGTAAAAAAGCTCAAAGCCTAAAGCCCAAAGCTTAAAGCCTAAAGCCCAAAGCGTAAAACCAAAACCAGTGCCAACCTCTTATGCTTTTTTTGCAATCTTACTCTTTGGCTGTCTTCTTCTCTAAATCTTACACGTCTTACATTCTTACGTGTCTTACTGTCTTACTATCTTACTGTCTTCCTAAAACTTTCTGTAGAACGACAAATAAATATCATACTGATTCCTATACTTCTTCTCGTTTATCTTTTGGTTGTACCAGGTCCCGTTTATGCTGAATGTGTTGCGGTAGCTGAACGTTTTTTGAAAACCTGCACCGATGCTGTAGGTAGTTTGACCAAGGTTGTTGGTCAACTGGTAGTTACGCGTGAACTCATCGGGAGAGTTACCAAAGCCGAGCACTGCAAAGAGGAAAGTGGTTTTATCGTTCATGTACTGGCGGGCAGTTAAAGTTGCCGCCTGGTAAAAATTGCTTTCGGCAGAAATACCATAGCCGCGAAGATTGATCCAGAAATCGCCGAAATATTTAGCCACGGATGCTACTGCAGACACGGTAGATATTGAATCAAGATTTAAATAGCGGCCGCCGATTTCTCCTTCCCAACCATTGCTGAAGTTATGGAACAATGAATATGCAACCCTGAATTTAGGAAACACTACTTCATTTGCGGCTGCTACGTTAATAAACGAATACCATTTACTGGTATGGTGCAGATAGCTTTCCAGTTCCAGTTGCAGACCCGTGCCCACAGACCTGCCAGCGAAATTTACCCGTGCCGTATATGAGTTTTGACCGCTATAACGGGTGTATTGTAAAGATGCGATATTTGCTGCCTGCATAGAATCTATGTGGGAGGTAAGATACATCAGGCCTATTTGGTTCCTAAATGTTTTGCTTCTCAGATATGCAGCATAATCCTGGCTGTACATATCCGGTTTTATCCGGGCAATGGAATCTGCGGTTACAATTGCTTCAGCGTATTCTTGCTTGCTGTCAAGTATCGACGCCCGTTTCCTTAAAAAATCAACATTAGAAGGATAATACTGTAATGCGGTGTTGGCAACGACAAGCGCAGAATCGTATTGTTTCCCGCTATTTAAAAGATTGATCGTATTAACAAGCGCCAGGGAATCAGACGGTCTTGTAAACAAGGCTTTGCGATACTGTTGCAGTGCCATTGTATCATTGCCTGCATCACGGTAGCTTTTGGCAGAGGCCAGAATTTGCTCTATGTAAAGATCTTTCACTTTAGCATTGTATGGATAGCGTTTCATGAGACTGTCACTGATCGCCACGGCTTCATTGTATTTGCCGAGCGCTGATAACGCAGCCGCTTTTTTTATTAAAAAATCCCTGGATGAAGGATAATATTTTAAAGCCTGGTTGGTATGATCAAGTGCTGTCTGGCTCTTGCCTTTGCCTTGCGTAAGCTCAACGTTAATAATGCCGTTCAATGCTTCCATATTGTTGGGCTGTGCGTCCAGAACTTTGGCGTAAGGTTCTTCTGCTGCATCAATCTCTTCAGCTTGCATTAATTGCCTCGCATGAGCAAGATTGGCATCTATATATGCGTTGACGAACTTTTTGTTGTCGGGATATTTTTTTATCAGATCTTCCAGCATCAGAGCAGAAGCTTCATATTGTTCGTCATCCATCAGGACAGAGGCTTTTTTCAACAACAACGCCTGGTTGTTTGGGGAAAAAGCAAGGGTTTTATCCAGCGCATTCAGTGCTTCTGTATAATTTTTTTGAGATGCAAGAATGTTTACGGATGCATTTAACGCCTGCGCATTATTTGGGTCCGCAATCAATATACTATTGTAATAATATAAGGCGCTGTCATATTGTAGTTCGGAAGTGAGTGCGCGCGCATTTTGAAATGTCAGTTCAATATACATGTTCTTTGCAGCCGCATTATTTGGCGCCCTACTCCACAATTGGCGCGCAATAACGGCTGCTTCGCCGTATTTCTGCATGCTTTGTAATACGCTCATTTTTTTCTGAAGCAGTGCAGCATCGTTGCTGTAATATTTCAATGCTTTGTTTAACCAAACAATAGCATCATCATACATGCGATGGCTTATCGCATAGTTAATAGCATTGTTTAGCGCTTCTTTGTTAGATGGCGAGATGTCGAGTACACTCTGATATTGCGCGTATGGATCTGCATTTCTAAAATACCTTCCCGCTTCCAGCCGCAGATCAACGTTCAGTTGCCTGAGCTTGCTGTCATTAGGATGGGTTTTGATCATAGCCTGCAGCACATCCAAAGCTTCAGGATAACGTTTTAATTCCTGTAATAACAATATTTTTTTCAATTGATATTCGTAAGAATCAGGCGTAATAGCAATTCCTTTGTTTAGCTCTTTTAGCGAACCTTCCACATCACCTGTTTTCATTTCAGCGTCGATGATCTGTTTTACGGCCGCATCATTTTGCGGGTCAATCTCCAGTATTTTTTGATATTGAATGATCGCCTGTTCGTAATTTTTCTGTTGAAGAAAATTTCCGGCAATCGTGCTCCTGTAATCAAAATAAGCATCTACTGCATCCTTGTCATTTCTGTAATAATTTATCAAGTGGTCTGCGTATTGTTCTGCCTTAACTCCATCGTTCCCTTGTTGAAGTAACGGCAGCTTTTTTATATTGAGGTCTTTATCGTCAGGGAATAACTGAAGCCCGCTTTCAACAAATACCAGCGCTATATCCGGGCGGTTTTTCCCTACTTGTATATTCGCTGCTGTAATGTAGGCATCCTTATAATTCTTTGCTTTTTTGATCACATTCCCGATAGCCGTTTCCGCGTTGTTATAATCCTTTGCGAGCAGGTAACTTCTTCCCAATAAGAACTGAAAATCCATATCAGTAGGATATTTCGCTGCTGCTGCTTTAGAAAGCTCAACCGCCCTCGCATAATTATGATTAACGTCTATTTCTTTTTTTATCTCGTTAATCACATCTGTGGAGGAAAGTTTGTTTACAACATCTGCAGCCATCTGTGCACTGATATTGTTGGCAAATAGAGCCGATGCTGTAACGAGAATGATCAAAAAAAGGTTTCTTCCCATATTTACTGTGGTTAGTGTTATAAGTTTTTAAGCAGGTTTCGCGCCAAAGCCTTTGCGTTGCATATTTCCCCAAACGTGCTTGCGACCTGTGATGAAAAAGTAATATCCTCTTAATGCAAAGAATACGATCAGTGGGTGATAAATGATCGGTTCCAGAAATGCCATCAGGCTAAGACCAAATACCTCGATCCATGTTTTATAGTTCCTGTGTACAAACTGGTCCCACAGAATAGCTATACTAGTGATCATTACCGAATACAGGTAAACAAAAAGCAGTAACAGCAGGGCATTGTGTCCATTGATTCTGCCTGTGGCTACGATGAATATATAATAAATGATGCCGACAGCTTCTATAAAAGGAGCCAGAAATTCAAAAAAGAGGTTATAAGGCATAACGATCATTCCCATTTTGCCGTAATGCGGGTTAAAGATCATTCTGCGATGCATTGTCATAATCTGAATAAGACCGCGACCCCAACGGGTACGTTGTCTTCCGAAGATCTTGAGGTTGGGCGGTCCTTCTGTCCAGCATTGTGTTGTTGGAATATAACGTACTGCGTATTTCTGTTTATTGTCCTTCATGTAGGCACACATGCGCGTAACGAGGTCCATATCTTCACCAAATGAAAGCGGATCATATCCTCCGGCCTTGATTGCTATTTCTTTGTCAAATAACCCTAATCCGCCTGACACGTTGGGTACGCAATTGATCAGGCTCCAACCCATTTTACCCAACACATAAGAGCGTATGTACTCCATTTCCTGGAAGCGTGGAATAAGTGTTTTGGGAGGACGCATTCTCACAATCACACCTTCCTCAATATCGCTGGAATTTGCAATGCGTAATGTAGCGCCGGTGGCTATCACTCTTCTGTTTTCCTCAATTATGTGTACATAGCCGCATTCGGGACATGGCTCACCAACCTGTCTTACCTTCTTATCTTCTTCACCTAAAAAAGGCTGGATCATTTTAATGAGTGTATCTTTTTCAATAATACAGTCTACGTCCGTACATAGAAAATAATCAAAAGCGGCAGCGTTTATACCTGCATTGGAGGCATCAGCCTTACTTTTTCCATTTACCTTATCTATTACAACCAACTTGTCATATGCTGGGTTGCCCGATTTAAAAATACGTCTTACAGGTTTCGTTACAATCTTTTCGTTGTAGGCAAAATCAACCTGTTGCATTTCAAATTCTGTGATGAGTTTTTCGAGTGTATCATCCGTACTTCCGTCATTAATAATAATCACTTCATACAGGGCGTAGTTCAATGTAAGAAGGGAGCGTACGTTCTGAATAATAGTCACGCCCTCGTTAAAAGCCGGAGCAATGATGGAAATGCCGGGCGCAAGGGAGGAACTGGTGAGTTGTGCATAATCAGTATAAACACTTTTACGTTTATACTGCATAATGGCAATATAAGATAGTATAGCCAGAAGGGCATACATCAGCAACATAGTCATGCCATATATGAATATACCCCCTTCGTAAAAGCTTTTAATGTAATGCCAGATGGATTGCATATAATCTGATAATTATACCTTCAATTTCGGTTACTTAAAAACCGGTAAAAAAATAAGGTGCGGATTAATGTTCTGATACCATGTTTACTGAATTATGCTTTGGCTGTGACCTGACCAAAGCCTTGCCTTTGCATATTGCCCCAGGTATGTTTTTTTCCTGTAAGGAAATAGAAATACCCACGCATTGAAAAGATTACAATCAGCGGATGATATAAGATGGATTCGAATAAAGTTGTTGAACAAAGAAACAATACCTCGCGCCAGGTTTTGTAATAACGAAAGGTCATCTGATCCCACAATATAGCCAGTGTGGTGATCATTACTGAATAGGAATAACCAAATAACAATAGCAACAATGCGTATTCAGTATTAACCCGTCCGGCAACAAGCAGCGATATAAAATAAATAAGACCTGTTAGTTCAATTATAGGGGCCAGTAGCTCAAAAAAGAAATTGTAAGGCATTAGTATTAAACCAGCCCTGCCATAGCGCGGGTTAAAGAGCATTTTAAAATGAGAGTACATGAGCTGTGCAAGTCCACGGGCCCATCTTGTACGCTGCCGCATAAATATTTTTACCGTTACAGGCGCTTCGGTCCAACACAATGTAATGGGTATGTACCTGATAGCATAGTCTATTTTATTGTCGTATGCGTAACGGCACATGCGGGTCATAAGTTCCATGTCTTCACCAAATGATTGAGGATCGTAGCCGCCTGATTTGATGGCTATTTCCTTGTCAAAAAAGCCAAGCCCGCCGGAAACGTTTGGCACGCAGTTAACAAGGGTCCATCCCATTTTTCCCAGCACAAAAGAACGTATGTATTCCACTTCCTGAAACCTCGGCAAGAGCTGCCTGGGAGGCTTCATACGTAGTATAACACCACTATCTATAGTACAGGAATTGGCAATGCGTAATGTTGCACCGGTCGCTATTACTCGCTTGGATTTTTCGTCCATTACCGGTTTTATAAGTTTCAGGAGAGTATCCTTATCCAATATGCAATCAACGTCGGTACAAACAAAATAATCAAAAGCTGCAATATTAATTCCGGCATTTACTGCATCCGCTTTACTCTTTCCGTTTACCTTATCTATTACAACTAATTTGTTGAACGCCGTGTTGGTTGATTTGTAAATTGTTTTTACCGGCTGTGTTTTCAATTTTGCATTGTAGGCAAAGTCCACCGGAACCAATTCAAATTCTTTTACCAATTGCTCAATAGAGTTATCTGTACTTCCGTCATTGATCAGGATGATCTCAAACCTTGGATAATTCAACGTGAGCAAAGAACGAACATTCATAATAATGGACAAACCTTCATTATAAGCGGGTGCCAATACAGATATACCGGGAGTAAGGGGAGAGGTTAGTAGATGATCATAATTGGTATAGCTTTCCTTGCGCAAATATCTGCGTATGGCAATAAAGGAAAAAAATCCCAGCAAAGCGTATACCAGCAAAAGCGCCATCCCATATATGAAAATGGAGCTTTCGTAGAACTTTGCTATTTTATCAAGTATAAACTGCATTAGTATTTTATTAAAGGGTTCATTGCATGCTTCAGGATCAGCTTGTTCTCAGGTGTTGAGCTCTGGAAGAGTTCATCGATGAGATCTTGTGCATCAGACATGATAATTGATTTTGCGGCATTTTTGCGTACATCAAAATCCGTTGAGTATAAAAACTCCTGTTTAAGAAACTGAATGTTCCTGCCTGTTTCCATGCGGCCTATAGCCTTTAATATCTCTAACTGACAGGTAAGGGGCTGATTGGTGTATAAATGGATCAGCTGATCTTCAGCAGGCAGATATTTTATTTTACCAAGTGTGTTGATAGCTTCAGCACGCAGGGTGTGATCTTTATTGTCTAACAACTTAACTATTGCAGGCGCTGCATCTGTCTGTTTATAATGCACAATTAGCTTAAGACAGAAGGAGATAATGCTTTTGTTGTTGGAGTAAGTTATCCACCGGGCAAAGTTCGGAATGGAAATGTCTTTAGTGGTTGTGATGGTTTTAAAAAGTTCAATCTGTTCCCACATTAATAATGGTTCCGTACTTATGTCGAAGAATTTAAAAGGCTCGTTCTTACTTAGCTTAATGTAAGCGTTCCTGGCTTCGGCGCGCAACTCTCTATGCTTGCTGTTGGTAAGAGGAAGCACAATAACGTCAGAAATGGGAGCATCCATGTCAACCAGTTCGCGAATGCCTTTGATCTTTTTGCTCCATTTAAAGGCGTTCATCTTCTTGTAAGACACTTTATCAAATTCAAGATCCTGGTACAGCTTTCTTAACAAAAGCGCTATTGTGCCAGAAAAACCTTTCTTATAGCTGATGATCCTGTCAATAAGGATCTGCCTGCTTTCTTTGCCGGAAAGTTGCGGTGTATTAAAGGCAGCAGTATCAATGATAATACTGTTAACATCGCTGCTGCTGTCAATATCCGTCCGCATCAAAATATGTTCTGTAATCAACCCGTCTATAAAGGGAACAAGCTTGGCTTTTTTCTGTTCCAGGCGATGCCCTTTATACCTGATGATAAAAAGCCTGAACTGAATATATACGATGAGTGCAACGGATATAATAATAAAACAGATAGCTATCTGCATAATCACAGGAAGCCCTGCAAAATTCCTGATAGCAGGCATAAAAAAATTAGTGACCTGTAATGGATTAAGTACTAAAATAGCCATGGGTTTTTATATTGGATCAGGCAGTAGCTTGTTTGCTTAATAATTTTTTGATACGAAGAACAAATTCGCTAACCATGATGGGTTTCCTGATGTATTCATCCACCCCCATTTTGTAACTGTCAAGGATAGACGATTCATGTGTAATGGTGGAGATAACAACTACCGAAGCGTCTTTGGTGTTAGGATGTTGTTTAAGCTTACTCACAATTTCAAAGCCATTGGCGTAGGGCATCATAATATCGGTTATAACAAGGTTGTAACGTTTAAGCTCAAGCTTGCTGAGACCTTCTTTACCGTTTTTAGCAACCTCAACATTATAGCCTTCCCTGAGCAAAACCTTTTCTATAACGTTCTGCATTATCTCGTCATCATCAATAACGAGGATGTTCGGAATCGGATTCGTTCCTTCGTGAATCATGTAAATGGATTTAATAGTTAGCTTTTTAAGGGGAAGGCGAAAAAAATAATTCCGCGAAATTATCAAAATAACTTGTTCACAGATATTATAATTACATAAAGATATAATAATCCTTTTATTAATATCAAATCATGCAAGATTGAAAACGGGCTATTCTGACCGGAACTTCCGGTTAAATTAAAATCCATTAACAGTGGGATTGCATAACAACCACCGGAAGTGCTGAAAATAAAGGTCCTGCATATGACGCTCCTTCGGCGGAATGCCACACCGAAGCGCCCGTTCTGAAGTGCCTTTAATAAAATCCGGCATGTTATTTTAATAGTATATATAATTTATTCCTTATTTTGCCACTTTGTAGTTATTCTTAAAATGTACTTATAATTTTCCGAGCTGACTTTATCCATGAAAATACCGTTAAAGATCCGACTGTTTGCGGGTGTCTTATTTGCTGCAGCTATCGTATTATCCCTATGTATATTGTTCTTTTACAATTCAGGAGAGAGCAGGGGTGCCGAGCAATGGACGCATCATACGCTGCAGGTTATCGACAAATTACAGAATATCTCTCTTCACATAAAGGACCAGGCCCTCGACAGCGATAAATTATCACAAAAGGATGCATACGTTCGCGAAGCGGCAATTCACAACGAAGTTGAAGTGCTAAACACACTTATTCATGATAATAAGCCGCAGGTTAAACGGTCGGCCAGGCTGTCTGCAGCAATAGATTCTTTATCTGTCTGTCTTTATAACGGAACGGCATTGTTGAAAGATGGACAGAACGAATCTGGGCACGTGAAAAAACATGACCTGCTTGCTGCCGTTGATGCTATTTTACGTGATATGATAGCGACCGAATATTCGTTGCTTGAGGTACGAATGGCCAGGGCAGCTGCGCAAAGGAACATCTCCACATGGACCAACATTGCCGGAACTGCTATCATCCTTTTTTTGATAGGTTTTTTATGCACAAGAGTCTACGCAGAGTTCAATAAAAGAAGTGTTATGCAGGACAAGCTGAAGCATACTATAAGGCAATCAGACAGGCTGATGAAGGAAACAAAAGAGAAAAATGCGCTACTTACCGGCTTAGCAACATTGAATGAGGATTTTCAATCTGTAAACGATACCGACACGTTTGCAAAGCGTGTTCTATATTCCATTATACAAATACTTGAGCTTCCGGCCGGCGCTTTTTACATATTTGAAGAAAGGGAAAAAAAAGCACTTCAGTTAAAGGCCTCAAGTGGCTTTGAGGCACAGTCAGTAAAACTATACGCTTTGGAAGGATTGATTTCTTCACAAGCAGTAGACCAGCGCAAATTAAAAATCATTAAACAGGTGCCCGCCAATTACTGGCGTTTTTCCAATGCGCAGGATGTTTCAGGATCTATGGAAATAGCCTGTATTCCGCTGTTTATACAGAATGAACTTGCCGGCGTGATTGAGCTTGTTTCGTTCAGTTCATTCAACTCGTACCAGCTCAATTTTTTTGAAGTGATGGTTCACAATATAGCGGCAGGACTTAATTCTGTGCAGGCAAAAGAAAAAGAAAATGCTTTGTTAGGCCGCTTAAAAGAACATCAACAATTGCTGATCAGCCAACAGGAAGAGCTGAAACAGACCAATGAAGAATTGACGCAGCAGGCGATGGCGCTGCAGTCGTCTGAAGAAGAATTAAAAGCACAGGACGAAGAATTAAGAAACATTAACGTTGAGCTGGAGGAGAAGAATGAAGCGCTGGAATTATCCAGGCAAGCATTATCAGTTAAAGCTGACGAGCTGGAACAGTCAGGAAAATTCAAATCAACGTTCCTGGCCAATATGTCTCACGAGTTAAGAACGCCACTCAACAGCATTTTGATTTTATCACGTTTGCTGGAAGAGAACAAAGAAAACAACCTGGCAGATAAGCAGGTGAACTATGCAAGGATCATTCAGAAATCCGGTAAGGATCTGCTTTCGTTGATAAATGACATTCTCGATTTGTCTAAAATTGAAGCCGGCAAAATGGAGATAGTGACGGAAGAAACCAGTCTCGCTGATATATTGACCAGTATGAGAGATACTTTTTCTGTAATTGCAGAAGAAAAGCATATCTCTTTTTCAACTGTTATTACCCGGCAGTGTCCCGCCAGTATTGTTACTGATAAAAGCAAGCTGGAACAGGTGCTAAAAAATCTTCTTTCCAATGCATTTAAGTTCACGGATAAAAATGGTGTTGTTTCTTTAAGTTTTGATTATAAGCAAAACAAGGATACTGACGGCAAGGTGATCATCAAAGTGGAAGATAACGGAGTCGGCATATCGAAAGAGAAACAATCGTTGATATTTGAAGCATTCACCCAGGCTGATAGTTCAATTAACCGCAAATTCGGCGGAACCGGGCTTGGTTTATCCATTAGTAAAGAATTGGTGTGGTTGCTTGGCGGCACAATATCAATGAATAGCGAGAAGGGAACCGGAAGCGCATTTTTAATTGAGCTCCCTGTAAACCCTGTATCTGAACAAAGTAGTAACCCTGGCCGCATACAACATTCCGACGTAAATTTTAAACCTGGCCATTCTGCCCGAAATGGGATGAGCAGGACAAAAAAATCATTACTCATTATTGAAGACGACAGGGATTTTGCGACTGTATTAAGCGAGTATGCGTCGTCGAAAAACTATGAGACAGTGATAGCATCCAACGGTGAAGAAGGTTTATCCGTTGCGAGAAAACAAAGGCCGGATGCGATTATTCTTGATATGAATATGCCAGTTAAAAACGGCTGGGACACCTTAAAAGAACTGAATAGCGACGAAAACCTGAAAGATATACCTGTACATATAATTTCAGGCGCTGATGTTGATGGAGTGCCGGGTAACAGCGTAATCACCTATCTTAAAAAGCCGGTGGCAAATGAAAGTCTTGATGAGGCATTTGCTTTGCTGGGCATGAAATTGCAAACCGAAGCCAAACATGTATTGATATATTCTGACAGGTCATTAGCAGACAATAACTTTTCAGACGCGTTAAATAACGTACATTTTCATATAGTGCCGGATTATGTATTTTCTATTAAAGAGGCAATGCATAAAGCTGTAACAACAAAGTATGATTGTATAATAGCCGATATAAGGAATGATGTGGCTGAGAGTGTGAATACGCTTGCTGATCTTAAAAAGCAGGATGCATTTGCCGGCACACCTGTAATTATTTACCTGGATGATAACGGCATTGCTTTTGATGAGCTTACGCTAAAGAAGATCGCTGATGTAACAATCGTGCATTCTACACAGGCTCACAGGCGCCTGATTGATGAGTTGGAATTGTTCCTGAACAGGTTTGAAAATGAAACGGCCGCAAATTCCACGGTTGGGGCTCCGGACTATTTGCCGGATAGCTCGCTAAAGAATAAAAAAGCACTTGTAGCAGATGATGACATACGGAATGTTTTTGCGCTGAATGTGCTGCTGGAGGAACAGGGTATGACTGTTGTAACAGCTGCAAATGGGAGGGAAGCACTTGAAATGCTTACCGAAAGTAAAGATATAGACATCATTCTGATGGATGTTATGATGCCTGAAGTTGATGGGCTTGAGGCAATTGCCCGGCTCCGTAAGATGCTATTATATAAGGAAACACCGGTAATTGCCTTGACGGCAAAAGCAATGATGGAAGACCGTGAACAATGCATAAAGGCGGGAGCGTCAGACTATCTGTCAAAGCCGTTTGAAGCAAGCAAGCTGCTTTCTCTAATGCGTGTATGGTTATCAAGGAAGTAATCAATAATAAAAGGTTAAAAGAGTACGGTAAATTATGAGTAAGCCTGAGATACAATATCCGTTTAATATTCTTTTAGTGGACGATAAGGAGGAAAACCTGATTGTACTTGAAGATATATTGCAGGGTGAAGGAAGGGGATTTCTAAAAGCTTCTTCAGGTGGTGAAGCGTTAAAGCTTGTATTGAAGAACAATAACATCGGGCTGATTATGCTTGATGTACAGATGCCGGATATAGACGGGTTTGAAGTGGCCAGGCTGCTGAAATCCAATCCTAAAACAAAAAACATATCCATCATTTTTGTTACGGCAATCAGTAAAGAAGAACATTACATATTACGTGGTTTTGAAGAAGGTGCAGTTGATTATCTGCAAAAGCCGCTGGATGTTAATTTAGTACGTGCCAAAGTAAATGTATTTGAGCAGCTGTACTTTTATCAGCACAAACTGCAACGGTCAAATGAAGAGCTGGAGAAAGTCAACAAACAACTGGAGCGCTTTGTACACGTAGTTTCTCATGATCTGAAATCACCTCTTGCAGGTGTTTCTACAATTATCTCCATGCTGGAGTATAACAGGTATGAAATGACCGACCAGGAGCTGGAAAGCAATATCATCATGCTGGGTTCTGCCGTTAATTACCTGTCCGGTATGATAGATGCCTTACTGAAGTACTCGAAAGTGAGCCATTCACAGCAGGCTAAAGAGATCTTGGATGTCCGGGTAATGCTTGGCCAGATTTTGAATACATTGTTACCTCCAAAGAATATTTCAATTGTTCTGCCGGAAAAGATGCCGGTTCTGTTTACACGAAAAATAAAACTTCAACAGGTATTTCAAAATATTTTAAGTAACGCCATTAAGTACAACGATAAAGAGGCCGGCCTTTTAGAGGTTGGGTATGAAGACAAAGGAGATCATTATGTATTTTATGTGAAAGATAACGGTCCCGGCATTGCGTCTGATGATCAGCAAAAAGTATTCAACCTTTTTGAGACAGGAAATACGCTCACAAAAAGGGAAAGCAGTACCGGCATTGGACTAAATGTGTTTAAAATGCTGGTTGAAGAACAGGGCGGTAAAGTTTGGGTTGATTCATTTTATTCGGAAGGAAGTGTGTTTTATTTTGAATGGATGAAATGATTCATAATAAAAAAAAGTCAAATTTTGATGATCATTCGTCGAATTAGACAATCGTTTGTTATTTCCGGCAGTTAAATAGAGAGAAATAGATATTTTCATATTTTTTTGTATACAGCCGGGCGTTTATGCTGAGTTGCTACTATGGGTATTCAATACAATATCATTCTTCGGGCGCTGAATTTTCCCTCGTTACTGCTGAAAAGTTGTGAGGCTGGCTGGCGTATCGACGAACTGAATGGCGGCTTTTCCAGATTGCTGGATCAACCCCGTCAATTGTTCACCAATCAAGGGCTTTGCGAAAGCGCAATATTTTCTGATCACGATATTAACCCTTTAATTTTCTCTCTCATAAAATGTGTTGCAGAACGGTCAGCATGCACTGTTTCAACAAGTGAATACGGACAGGTAGTTTTAAATCCGGTATATGAAGGCAACATATTGCAATTTCTATTTTTAAGTGTTACTACACTTTCTGCAGATGACGTTGAGTCTGAAATATATCGCTTGAAGTCCGATCTTTTTTTTGAAGAACACGAGCTTGTATTAAACGGAGAACTCATACATGCGGAAAATGATTATAAAATAGTATTTGATAAAAGTCCGCTTCCTTCATGGATGTTTGATAACGAAACCATGTGTTTTGTAGATGTAAACGAAGCAGCAGTAGCTCATTATGGATATTCAAAGGATGAGTTTTTAAGTATGACTATTGCTGATATTGCATATGGCTTCGGTAATGAAATTGTTGAAAGACAAAAGACCGGGTTCACTAAAACAGGTACAGATCTGCATCGAAAAAAGAATGGCGAAAAAATATGGGTTGAATACACTTGTTGCAAACTAAAAGAGGATGATGAAAGGATAACGCTGGTTGTTGCAGATGACATAACTGAAAAGAGAAAGGCTGAAAACGATCTTCTCTTATACAAAAACATCATTGATAACTCTAAAGATGCAATTGGGTTGCTTGGCAAAGATGGTATGCCTATATTCATGAATGAATCAATGCGAAAGACATTGGGCAAAACCGAACAAGAGCTAGCTGATGCAGGAGGGATACTAGGGGTTTATAAAGATAAGCAACAGGCTGCAGATGTAATGTTAACCATATTTTCGGGCAATTACTGGAGTGGTGATGTTAGTTTAATAACGAAAGGAAATGATGTACAGGATTTTTATTTAAGTGCCGGCGCTGTAAAAGATGAAAAGGGAGAACTGGTAGCGGCTTACGGAATTCACACAGACATTACGGAGCGTAAACAACTGGAGCGTGAACTGCGCGAATACAATCAACGGATAACAACGCTGTTGGAAAGTATAACGGATGGTTTTTGCGCGCTTGACAATAACTGGATAATAACGATCTGGAACAAAGAGGCTGAAAAGGTAACGGGCATTAACAGATCGCAGGTATTGGGAAGGGTTTTGCTTGATGCATTTCCTGAAGTAGGGGAGATGGGGATTTATGAAACCTGCCTTGCTGCAAAAAAGGAAAACACCGCAAGGTCCCTTGAACAATATATAGCCCTTCTTGATAAATGGATAGAGTTGAACATCTATCCTTCAGAAGCAGGCATGACCGTATATTTCAGAAATATAACGGAAAAGAAAAGAGCACAGGAAGAAATTGAAAATGCCAATAAGGAAAAGTTGCAGATCCTGGAAAGTATTGAGGATGCTTTCTTTGCTGTGAACGATCAGAACATTGTTACATACTGGAACAGGGAGGCGGAACGGTTACTGCTGATGCCAAGGGAAAATATACTTGGCAAAAATTTGTGGGAAGTATATAGTCAAACAACACAACACACTTCTTACGCTGCTTTGGAAAAATCGATGAACGAAAGGGTTGTTGGTCATTTTGAAGAATATTATGCCCCATTGAATATCTGGCTTGAGGCCAGCGTTTATCCTTCACAAAAGGGCGTTTCAGTATATTTCAAAGACATTACAGAAAGAAAAGTAGCGCAGGAAAAATTACTGCACTCCAACAAACAATTGGAGTGGGCTGAACAGATCGGCAAGCTCGGGTATTGGAGCTTCGACCTAAAAGATAACGCGATCTTCTGGTCCAAAGAAGTTTACAGAATATTTGAACGGGATGAGGAGCTGTTTACTCCTGACTATGACACGTTCTATAACTCAATACATCCAGACGACCAACATTTATTTGACGAAGGTTTCAGGGATGCATTAGCCGGAAAGGAAATTTATCCTATAACGCATCGCGTTATTCTTCACAACGGCAAGCTGAAATGGCTGATGCAAAAAGCTGTAATTATTTTCCGCAAGGATGAGCAACCAATATTTGAGGGTGTGGTGCAGGATATAACTGAAGAGAAGGAAAGCGAACTTAAATTAAAGCTAAGCAACGAAAGATATGATTATGCCAGCAAGGCAACATCTGATGCTATATGGGACTGGGACCTTTTAACCGGAGAAATATTTTGTGCAGAAGGCTACAAAAGACTTTTCGGGTACGAGGAAGAAAAAGGAGATAATAAAATCTTTTTCGATCGCATACATCCCGACGACCGCAGGCGTATAGCGAAAAGCATGGCGAAAAAGCTTAAAGATGCATCGTCCAGTGTTTGGCAGGATGAATACCGTTATTTAAAATCTAACGGCGAATATGCCTATGTGTACGATCGCGCCTTTATGTTGTTTGATGACAAAGGGCGACCGGTACGGATGATTGGTGCCATGCAGGATGTGACAGCACGCAAGAATGAAGAGCAACAGTTGAAATTGTTTGAATCGGTTATTACCAATGCGCGGGACATGGTATTAATATCCAATGCTCCTGAAACTGCTGCAGACCTTGTTATTCTTTATGCGAATGATGCACTAACTGAGTTAACCGGCTATTCAAAAGAAGAAGTGTTGGGAAAACATCCTTCTATATTCCATGGACCCAGAACCTGTCAGAAAGAGATTCAAAAATTAGGTAAAGCCATCAATCAGCGGAAGCCTTGCGAGATTGAGGTGATCAGCCGCAAAAAGAACGGCGATGAATATTGGTCAAGTATTTCTGTTGTCCCGGTGGTTAATAAAGCTGGTCAGTGCACACATTTCATTTCCATAGAGCGCGATATCACAGACCGGAAGAAAAGTGAGCTGGAAAAAGATCAGCTGATTAAAGAGCTCACCCAAAATAACAAAGAATTAAAACAGTTCTCGTATATTACATCTCATAATCTGCGCGCTCCGCTAACCAATCTGATGAGTATTGCCGAGCTGATAGATTATGATTCAATCACAGATGAGACGATGACGCTGCTGATGGACGGATTTAAAAAATCCACCTGGCTCCTTAATGAAACGATCAATGACCTGGTGAATGTTCTTATTATCAAAGAACAGAATAATCCGTACATTGAGAAGTTACATTTTCAGGATGTTTGGAACGCTATAGCAAGTGCAACATCTCAACTGGCGGCGAAATCAAATGCAATGATCCACGTTGATTTTACCGAAGCAGAAACTGTGATGTTCAACAAAAATTATTTAGAGAGCATTTTTATGAACCTTCTTACAAACTCATTAAAATATGCTCATCCGGGCAGAACGCCGGAAATATCCGTAAAATCTCGTATGAAAAACAACAGCGTACAATTATTATTCACAGACAATGGTCTCGGTTTCGATCTTAAAAGGATCGGAGACAGGATATTTGGCCTGTACCAGCGCTTCCACAATTACCCTGACAGCAAAGGTATCGGACTGTTTCTTGTTCATTCCCAGGTAACATCTTCAGGAGGAAAAATTCAACTCGAAAGTAAGGTCAATCAAGGCTCTACATTTACCATAACCTTCAAACCCTGATAAAGTGATCAATAAAATCATCTGCATCGACGATGACTCAGTAACACTGATGCTCTATAAGTTAATTTTACCTAAAGCCGCTTTTTGCAGAGAAATGTTGTTTGCTGAAAATGGAGAATTGGCATTGGATTTTTATAAAGCGTTCGCCGCAGATAAGAATGCGTTGGTGCCCGAGCTCATTTTTCTTGACCTGAATATGCCCGTAATGAATGGCTGGGAATTTCTTGCTGAATTTGAACAAACGTATTACCCGCTTTTTCCTGATACCAAAGTGATCGTACTCACGTCCAGCGTAAACCCGGAGGATCAGTTTACTGCAGAGAATCACCCGGTGATCCTGGAATTTGTCAATAAGCCTATCAATGTATCCAAACTTAACGAGTTGAAGACGCGCCCGGGATTGGCAAAATACTTCAATAAATGAGAAGATAGTATGATAGCAAGACATGTAAGACATGTAAGACGTGTAAGACATGTAAGACAGTAAGACAGTAAGACATGTAAGACGTGTAAGACATGTAAGACAGTAAGACAGTAAGACATGTAAGACATGTAAGACAGGAAGAGAAGGAGATGGGAGTGGGAGTATTGAGCGGTAGCCTTTGGGATTTGTGCCGGAACTTATTTAAATCAGGTTACTATGGTTTATTTCTAACGCACCGGGCGTTAATGCTGAAATTATTTAGCGGCTTATTTATACCATTAATCATCCTTTTTTACCAATTCATACATATTTCCGTTGCATAAGCATTTTTTGTGTGCAAGCTTTGCGCCTCGATGACGATGTAGTCATTATCAAACAACTTATAAGCTTTAAAAAACTTTGTATGAGAAACACTTTTACTCACGGAGATGGCATTGCTTTGCCTCTGAAGAAGCAAAAGGTTTATGAACTACCTGTTTTTATCTTCATTCTTTTCTTCCTGTTTTTTCTACAATTGACCACGAACCTGCATGCGCAGGAGGTTATGGCAGGATTAACTTCAAATGGTGGACCCGCGGGAAGAGGCACTGCTTTTACAATCAAAACAAATGGAACCAGCTTCGGTATTATTAGCGGCTTTGCTGATTGGGGGAAAACGCCCAATGGTGACTTGCTGAAAGGCAATGATGGTAATTTTTACGGCATGACAAGTACCGGAGGCACATTTTCCGGAGGAACTATTTTCAGGATGACGCCGGTTGGTGAAATTACCATACTGAGACAGCTTAACCCGGCACAGGATGGATCTTCTCCCAACGGAGAACTAATAAAGGGAACTGATGGCTTTTTGTATGGTGTAACCAGTGCCGGAGGAACAAACTCCTATGGTACTATTTTTAAGATCTCCACAGATGGCAGTGTATTTACTGTTCTGAGACATTTCGCATACGCCACAGACGGAGCAAATCCTAAGGGGCATCTTGTACAGGCAAAGGACGGTAACTTTTACGGCCTCACATACGGTGGTGGCGCGAATGGCTATGGAACAATTTTTAAAATAACTCCAGCTGGTGCATTTACTTTACTCCGTTCACTGAACAAGACTACAGATGGCGGCAATTCCTATGGCAGTCTTACAGAAGGCAAGGATGGTAATCTGTATGGTCTTACCTATTGGGGAGGCACCTACAATTATGGCACAATATTTAAAATTGCGCCCTCCGGTGCATCATTTGCTGTTGTTAGACATCTGAATTCCGCAACAGATGGAGGCTATCCGCAAAGTGATCTTATCGTAGGATCTGATGGTAATTTTTATGGAAATTGTTACGGCGGCGGAACCTATGGCAACGGTACAATTTTCAAATTAACAACTGCGGGTGTATACACGGTATTGCGACACCTGGCATCATCAAAAGATGGTGGTGTTCCTTATGGCAACCTGATGCAAAATACGGATGGTTTTTTGTATGGACTTAACAGAACCGGAGGCTTAAACACTGCCGGAACAGTTTACAAAATTTCTACTACCGGCACATATACGGTGCTGCATTCTTTTGTCGCAACAACCGAAGGTACTACTGCCAATGGCGGCCTGGCCAGGGGCGATGATGGTAACCTGTATGGTATGACAAGCACAGCAGGCCCCGGTTTGTTCGGTACGGCCTTTAAAGTAACTACCGCAGGTGCCCTTACAGTGCTGGCTTCGTTTTGGGGAGCCGCTACAGGCAATGCACCACTGGAAACAATGGTAAAAGGAAAAGATAGTGCTTACTATGGAACAAACAGTACAGGTGGTGCCTATAACTACGGTGCGATATTTAAAATATGCGGCGGCAAGACCACTACGTTATTTTCTTTCAACCGCAATGTAAATGGCGGATTACCCAAAGGAAGTCTTATACAAGCTACCGATGGCAATTTTTATGGCATGGCATCTGAAGGAGGAACCAGCGGACACGGTACCATTTTTAAGATCACACCAACAGGCAGTTATACAGTGATCCGTCATCTGAATAGCCCTACAGACGGCGGTTACCCGCAGGGCAGCCTGGTTCAGCTTCCGGACGGAAATCTTTACGGTATGACTAATTCTGGCGGAACTAACGGAGGCGGCACTATCTTCAAAATAACCACTACAGGAACCTTTACTGTATTAAGGCACTTAAAAAGTGCCGATGACGGAGCCAATCCCGAAGGTAATCTCGTAAAAGGCGCAGATGGAGCGCTGTATGGGATGACGCTGAACAATCCGAAAATATTTAAAATAACTACCTCAGGAACTTTTACAATACTACGCGCGCTGGTGAGTACAACAGATGGTGCAGCACCTGCAGGAAGCCTGGTATTACATTCTGATGGTAATTTTTATGGCACAACAAGCAGTGGTGGCACTTACAGTGGCGGCACGATCTTTAAAATTTCGGCCACAGGAACATTCAAAACGCTTAAACACCTCAACAACGCCACCGATGGCAGATTTCCGAAAGGAACATTGTTGATTGGTACCGACAACAACTTATACGGAATGACCAGCAGCGGCGGAACATACGGTGCCGGCACTTTGTTTAAAATAACCACAGCAGGTACTTATACCATACTCAGACATTTTAACATGGTTACAGATGGCGGTGCGCCGACCGGTGGTTTAATACCTGCGCCAATTAATAACCTGGTGGCAAATGCACAATCTATTACTACTGCAGAGGACAAGGCAAAAGCAGTAACATTAACCGGATCTGGCGGTTCTCCGTTAACCTTTAATATAGCGGCTAATCCCGCACGCGGCAAAATAAGTGGCACAGGTGCAAACCGTACATACACACCTAACGCAAACTACGCAGGCGCTGATCAGTTTTCTTTTACAGTTAGTGTTGGCTGTCTTACATCTCCGGCAGCTATTGTAAGCGTTACTGTAACACCCGTTCCGGATACGCCTGTACTGGCTGCTATTGGAGCCAAATCGGTGGTGGTAAATACTACGCTCACATTTACTGCAAAAGGCACAGATCCGGATGCTGGCCAAATCCTTACTTACTCTTTAATAGGAGCACCTTCCGGGGCAACCATTAATTCAACTACCGGGGCGTTTTCATGGAAGCCGGCTGCTATAGGCAACTTTACATTCAAAGTAAGGGTTACAGATAATGGATCACCTGCCTTGTATGATGAGGAAACAATTACTGTTACAGTGAAAGCCGCTGCGGTAACCGCAATGCGGGCCATAAGTGAAGAACAGCTGCAGCCGGAAGAAACTGAAATAAAGGCTGTTGTTTTTCCTAATCCGGCAACATCTCTTATCAACCTGAAAATAAATACAGCAATGGAAGACATTGTAGTATCAGTTGTTGATATGAAAGGTGTAGTGCTAAGTAAGACAAAATACAATGCCGATGGTAAGAACAATATACAACTTGACGTGTCAGGTTTGAAGTCCGGTAACTATTTCATTCAGGTACAAAGTAAAAAGGTTACAAAGGCAATACAGTTTACGAAAGGATAGAGAAGTTGTACGTCGTAAGTTATACGTTATACGTTTATGGTAGCGAAAGGTAGGAGGTCATATGTTGAAAGGTTGGACTAACGAAGATGAAAAATTGATCTGCAACATATAACGTAAAACGTATAACGTATAACGTACAACTTACAACTTAAAATAAACGTCGGTGGTTTTGGTTTTTTCAGCCGCAGCTTGCTTTTGCATCTGCGGTTTTTTTATTAAAAATCTGTTGGCTTCAGGCCGATGTCATTTAGTTAAGAGCATATAAAGCTCCAGCGGAGCTTCCTGTTTGAAAATCAGGATTTTAAAATATCGTCGGACTCCAGCGGAGCCTCCTGTGACGCTTGTCAGGTAGCTCCTAACGGAGCTTGAGTGATCTATTTTTTTCTTTCTACAAACGGGATGCTCCTACGGAGCAACACCAGCGAATCATCCTTAACTAAATGACACTGTTCTTCAGGCAATCATTAGCGGACATTAGTTGTATCAAAAGCGCACGGTTTTATTGTTTTAAATTGATTCAATAAATTGAAATTGAAGTAGATATAAGAATGGCATTTACTTGGTAGCTTTTTACGCCGGTGGCAATTAAGCTTAATAAGTAAATTACAGACCATGCTAAAAAACTACCTGAAAACTGCTTTCAGAAATCTTTCAAGGCATAAAATATTTTCGTTCATTAATATCATGGGACTGGCTGTTGGAATGACGTCCGCGTTCCTGATATTTATTTATGTAAGCTTTGAAAAAAGCTATGATAATTTTCATTCAAAAGCTGATCGTATTTACCGGGTTGTTACAGATGTGAAGACACCTACGGAAACGATCAGGACCGGAATGACAACCACTCCGATTGCCATCAATGTAAAAAAGGATTTTCCCGAGGTGGAAGATGCGGTACGCGTAACGCGCGATGAATTTCTGATAAGAAAAGGTGAAATGAAATTCCAGGAGAAAAAAGTTGTTCTGGCAGATTCGACCCTCTTCAACGTATTTGATTTTAAGCTTATAGCCGGCAACAAGAAGACAGCACTTACCGAACCGATGAGTGTTATAATGTCTGAATCGCTCGCCAAAAAATACTTCAATAAGGCGAATCCGTTAGGCCAGCAAATATTGCTCACTGGTGCAGCCATAAACGCGACCATTACAGGGGTAATGAAAGATATTCCCGAAAATTCCCAGATAAAAGCAGATATGCTGGTCTCCATGTCTTCATTCAGGCAGATCTATGGCTATCCAACTTCAGACAGTGAATGGACCAATCATAATTATTACACCTATCTCTTACTAAAACCTCATGTAGACGCGAAAGCATTCGAAAAGAAACTTCCGGCGTTTATGGAATTTCATCATGGTGAAGAAAGCAAAAAACTGCAGATGTTTGAGACGTTAACGCTGGAGCCTTTGCGCGATGTTTATCTGAAATCAAAACGCGATGGGTTTGTATCAGGAAGTATCAGCAACGTAAATATTTTTTCAATCGTTGCTATTTTCATTCTGCTTATCGCCTGTATAAATTTTATTAATCTGACAACGGCAAGAAGTGCCGAGCGTGCAAAAGAAGTGGGCATACGTAAAGTAGTCGGAGCGGCCAGGTATCAACTGACAAAACAGTTTTTAGGGGAGTCGATTATTATCTGCATGATTGCATTTGTATTGTCGGTTTTATTGTGTCAGTTGCTAATGCCTTTGTTTAATCATTTGGCCGGCAAAACAATAAGCACAAATGTTTTTAGCGATTACAGTAATATTCTGATCTTATTTGTGCTGGCAATTGTGATTGGGTTTATTGCAGGTTTTTATCCATCGTTGGTATTATCATCATTCAGACCGATCAGTGTGTTAAAGGGCCGTTTCTCTACCGGCACAAAGGGTGTTACGTTAAGGAAAAGTCTTGTTGTTTTTCAGTTTACTATTTCCATTGTCTTAATAGTTAGTACCATCGTTGTTTACAAGCAACTGAGTTATATGCGCAATCGCGATCTCGGCTTTAGCAAGGATCAGGAAATGATCATCAATACTAATTATGATAAGAACAAAGATGCATTCAAACAATCTTTGGCATCAATACCGGGCGTTATATCCAGCACTTATTCTTCCAGTGTGCCGGGCAGTGATCATACATCTGCTTATTCCCAGGTTGAAAACAAAACCGGCGAAATGCAGAAGACCAACCTGAATCTGTATTTCGTGGACTTCAATTACATCGACCAATACAAATTGAAAGTGGTTGCGGGAAGGGCATTTTCAAAAGAGTACCCTACTGATTCAACAAAGGCGATGGTGATTAATGAGAGCGCGGCAAGGATTCTCGGTTATGCAACACCTCAGGAAGCAGTGGGTAGAAAGTTTGATCAGTGGGGCAGACAGGGTGTGATTATTGGCGTGCTGAAAAACTTTAATTATAAATCACTGCAACAGGATATCCAGCCGCTGACAATGCGCATAGAACCCGGATCATTTGGAACGATATCTATAAAAATAGCCACAGCTAATATCAAACAAACCGTAAAAGCGATTGAAAAAAGCTGGAACCATATCATTCCTAACAGACCGTTTGAATACAATTTCCTTGATGAATATCTTAATCAGCAATACCAGGCAGAAAATAAATTTGGAAGTCTGTTTTTCAATTTTGCCATACTGACCATTTTTATATCATGTCTCGGATTGTTGGGGCTTGCGTCTTATAGCACCATTCAGCGCACAAAAGAGATAGGGGTAAGAAAAGTGCTTGGAGCAAGCGTTTCAAATATTGTCGGGCTGCTTTCAATGGACTTTATCAAACTCGTTTTCATTGCGTTTCTGATTGCTTCACCGGTGGGCTGGTATGCAATGAACAAATGGCTGAATGATTTTGCTTATCGAACCAATATAACGTGGTGGGTATTTGTGCTGGCCGGTATAGGCTCGTTGCTTATTGTTTTTATAACGATCAGCTTCCAGGCTGTAAAGGCTGCAGTTGAAAATCCTGTTAAGAGCCTGAGAACGGAATGAGTTGTACGTTGTAAGTTCTACGTTATACGTTGTACGTGTTTGTTTACGAATTCCAAAACTGAACAGCAACTTATAACGTAAAACGTATCACGTACAACCTAAATATACTTGTAGACTTTTTGCGGTATTCTTCCAGGTCGGCTGGTATGCAATAAACAAGTGGCAAAAATAATTTTACTTATCGAACCAATATAACGTGGTGGGTATTTGTGCTGGCGGGTAGTTGTACGTTGTAAGTTCTACGTTTTATACAGTACCCGAAAAATATTACGTTGCCATGAATAGGATAGAAATGCAAAACTGAACAGCTACGTACAACGTATTACGTATAATATAACTCAAATATACTTGTAGACTTTTTTGCGGTATTCTTCCAGGTCGGCTTCATTGCTAAGCTTATCGAAGGCATAACTCGACCCATCTTTATTCTTTCTGATTAAAATAATTGTTCCACCCCCAATTGCATGGACTCGTGCTTTTTTAAACAGGCGGTTTAATGAACTTTCATCACCTATGGTCTGCCATTCTTCAATTTCTGTTACATTAATCAGTAAGTCTTCCATCTGTAAAAATTGTTTATCCAAGTTCATCTATCGTCTTCACCGGCCAGCCATAAAAGTTAAACATGGTTTTGTGTTCATCATCCTCATCAAAATATTCTTCATCGCCGGTAAAGGGCGCAATATACCGGTTTTTCATGTAGAGTATAAATGCAGCCGTAGCAGCGCCAACCAAAGCAGCGGTAATTATAATTTTCTTCATTCGCATTTATTTTGCAACTAATTAAGCAATAGATGTACCATTTTTGAATACCGGAGTAAATGTTATTTAGCTTTCTTTTTTTTAACTGATGTTTTTGATTTTGGTGCCGTTGGCTTACCCGCTGACTTTTTCACAATGCCTTTACTTGCTGTTAATATTCCTGCAAATCCCTGGCCATATTGTGTGCCTTGCATACGGCGCGTTAAGGACCATTCTTCTCTTAATTTCTCCGGGGGGCCTTCAAAAATATTCCCGTCTGTGCCTTGGTCATAACTTGTTTTTTCAAAGGTTTAAGAATACAGATAAGTTACCATTTTTTTCCGACATATAAAAGCTACAATTGATGCAGCCACTCAAGTATTATCTGGAGTACCTGCATTCTTTCAGGCTCATTGTGCAATTCGTGGTAGCCGCCTTTCCACTCTTTGTATGTAAGCAGCTCCCGGGGTGCATTTTTGGCGAAAGTCCGGGAACCCTCTACGTTGGTGAATACATCATGATCTCCATGGATCAGTAAGGCCGGAATCTGCAAATCGCCTGCATGTTTAATGGACCATTCACCGTTTTTTATCATGTCATATGCAAGCCTTATACTTATCCTGTCATGCCTTAACGGGTCTTTAATGAATGTTTCTACCTGTTTTTTGTCGTGTGAAATCTTATTGATATCAAGATCTTGTTTTAGTCTTAGAGACGGAGCTATTCTGTTAATTATGCCAAGCATCAACATCAGCAAAGGCGGCGTCTTTCTGGCTAAAACCAAAGCCGGGGATGATATGATAACAGCTTCTATATCCGGGTGTCTTTTCAATACGAAAGCTGTTGCTATACCGCCACCCATACTGTGGCCGTACAACACAACCGGCTTCTGCCATGCTTGTTTGACATATCCGATGAAAGTCGCTATGTAATTGAGGTAAAATTCATAGCCTTTTGTGGAACCTCTTGCGCCGTCTGACCTGCCATGGCCGTAATGATCTATCCCAACAACAGCAAAATCATTCTTTGTAAAAAAATCAGCAACATCGCTGTACCGTTCAATATGTTCTCCAATTCCATGTACTAAAACAATAACAGTGCTGAATTGCTGTGGTATCCACTTTGTTCCTGAAAAGTTAACCCCATCGTATTCCCATGCAAATTTTTCCATCATACGCCGTTCGCTATTTAATGCTTAAACAATTTATCAAACATTCTGTTTAAGAAAATCTAAAAAAATCGTAACAAATGCATGCTTTTTTGCGGTTCAGGTTGAATGCCTTTTTTTTGCTGCAGACAAAACCTTGCAAATGCACTTTCGACTAATTTATCTTGTCCTTCTCGGCATTTCATTTTTGCCTTGTGTTAAATTATACGCACAATCGCAAAACAATTTCAGCGGTTGGCTGGCGCTCTTCAGTTCTTATAAACTCAACAATAAGCTTTCTGTTCATTTTGATGGACAGCTACGCAGTGCTGATAAAATAAAAGAAGCACAATCATTTCTCATCCGTCCGGGTATAAACTATATGGTTGCCAGGAATCAAATTGCAACGGTTGGTTATGCATACGTGGGGCATTTTAGACGGATCAATGGAGTAAGCGGCTGGGCAAATGAACACCGCATATGGGAACAATATATTTTTAACCAATCTTTTCCCGTTGCAGAAAGGGCTGTTTCGTTGCAGCACCGGCTTAGGCTGGAGCAGCGTTTTATTAGCAGGAGCGAAGTGGTAAATGAGCAGCTCAAGACGAAAGACTATGTCTTTGCCCAACGTTTTCGCTATTTTGCACGTAGCATTTTTCCGCTAGGGCAGACATCTAAGTTTACAAAAGGAATGTTTATCTCGCTCCAGGATGAGGTATTCTTTAATGTAACCAATGCCTCTGCAGTGAACAATAAATTTTTTGATCAAAACCGTGCATATGGTTCTATAGGTTATCGCCTGTCTCCCAAATGCGATATAGAAACAGGTTACATGTATCAGTTTGTTGCCGGACGCAACAGCAACATCAATAATCACATTTTACAAATTGCAGGATACCTTAGGTTATAGAAATTAACCGGTAAAATAGGCGGGAAATGAAATTTTGAGTATTTTATTGTACCAAAATTTGAGGCCGTTATATGCTGTTAAAACCAAACCTAAGTCTCTACCGTTTTTTTGTAATCACCTGGCGCATCGATATTTTGATGCTTTGCCTGTGCGGCATAGTATATTTTGTTGATACAAAATTGTTGCCTGGCTTGCACATTCCTGTTGCGCTTGCTACATTAATGGGCACTGCATTAGCCTTTTTTATAGCCTTCAATAACAACCAGGCGTATGACAGATGGTGGGAAGCAAGGATAATATGGGGCGGCCTGGTAAATGATTCAAGATCATGGTCGCGCAGCATTTTACAGTATGTTCAAAAGGACAGGGATAAGGAGATACAACGGCGGATGATTCTGAGGCATATCGGTTTTTTATATGCCCTGAAGGCATCTCTGCGAAGAACAAACGACAATCAATACAAAAAATTTCTGCCGGATGATGAAGTTGAAAGAGTTGCTTCTTATTCAAATATTCCCAATGCTATTATAGATGAGCAGGCTGCTGATCTGCGACGACTATACGACCAACAGATGATTGATGGATATCGCTTTCTTGGTCTCGACGGATTATTGAAAAACTTTTGTGAGGGGATGGGCAAATCGGAGCGCATCAACAACACTGTTTTTCCTACTACTTATATTTACTTTACACGATTGTTTATCTGGTTACTGATGCTTATCCTCACGATGGCTATTTCAGAGGAGGTTGGGCCCGCAGCCATTTTTTTTGGATGGGCAATAGGTTTCGTCTTTCACATTTCGCATCTTAACGGAATGAACATCATCAATCCGTTTGAGCTTAAAGCTCCGGCTATTCCATTGGACAGCATTACGCGAACCATTGAGATTAATCTGCTACAAGCTTTGCAGGAGAAAGATATTCCTGCGCCTGTGCAACCCGCACATAACAATGAGTATATCTTGTAATTTGCACTTCGGCCGTCTCTCTGCGAGATAAAAAATACAGTTTACATAGGAGATCCACAGGGCAGGCACGGAGATTCACAGAGAATACCTGAATCGTAAATAAAAAAGTGCCGCAGAGAAACATTCATCTGCGGCACACCACTCAAAACCTATAATAAATCACGATTAGTGCATTGCTTCCGACATATCCATTTTCTTTGCTTTATTGCCTTTTACCATCAACACAAACGGAATACAAATAAGGAACAGGATGCCAAGGTAGTAGAACACGTCCATGTAAGACATTACAGCGGCTTGTTTGGTAACAGCATAGTCCAGTGATTTGTAGGCGCTGCTTAATGCTGTATTGGCCGGCATACCTTTCGCCATAAATGCATGCTGCATGCCAGTTACGCGCTGCGCAACATCCGGGTCTGTAACATTCAATTTGCTTACAAGTGTACTGCGATGGTCCATATTACGCCTTGCCATAAATGTGGTGATCATGGCCACGCCAAACGAACCACCCAGCTGACGCATCATACCTGTAAAGGAAGCGCCTTGTCCAATCTGCTGTCCTTTTAATGTACTTAAGGATAGTGTTGTAATTGGAATAAAGAGCAGACCCATACCAACACCACGTACGATCAGCATCCAGAAAAATGCGTCTTCACTGGTGTCGGGTGTTAAGATCTTATATCCCCACATACAGAATACAAAGAACAGGAGCATACCTAACGAAACCAGGTACTGCTGTGGAACACCTTTTTGTAGCAACTGACCGATGATAGGCATCATGAATGCAGTTGTTATAGAGGCCGGAACCATTAACATACCGGCCTGTTGTGCCGTCCATCCCAGCGTTGACTGTGTGTATAATGGAATAATAAATGTTGATCCGTACAGACCAAAACCTAATATAAAAGAAAGTATGGTACCTACTCTGAGGTTACCATTTTTCAATACGCGTAATTGTACGATAGGGTTCCGGAATGTAAGCTCGCGCCAGATAAAAAAGAAAAAACCAAGGAATGACGCCACTGCAAAGAACGTAATCTCTCTACTGGCGAACCAGTCATCATCCTGTCCACGCTCAAGCACGTATTGCAAAGAACCAACAGTTGCAGCCAATAAGAAAATGCCCAACCAGTCAATATCTCTTGTTTTACTTTTTTCAGAATATTTCGGACTTTTTACAAACTGCAGTGTTAACAAAGCAGCTATAATACCGATTGGAATGTTAATGTAGAATATGTAAGGCCATGAAAAATTATCTACGATGTAACCACCTAAAGGAGGGCCAAGTGTAGGACCTACGATAACACCAAGGCCGTATATTGCCTGAGCCATTCCTCTTTTTTCGGCCGGGTAACTTTCTGTAATAATCGTTTGGGAAGTTACCAGCAAGGCACCGCCTCCAACACCCTGGATAAACCGGAAGATAACCAGTTCCCATATATTGGTGGCATTACCACATAAAAAAGAACATATAGTGAACAGAACGATGGATACTGCAAAATAATTTCTTCTTCCAAACTGCTGAGATAGCCAGCTTGTCATCGGTACAATAATAACATTACCGATAGCATAAGCCGTAATCACCCAGCCAACCTCTGTCATGGTGGCTCCAAGGTTACCACGCATGTCATTCAGTGCCACGTTAACAATGGTAGTATCCACTATCTCAAGCAACGCACACATGATGGCTGTAATGGTAATGATCACACGACGGGATCCGTACTCAACCAATGAATTTTGTTGTTGCATATAATAAGGTAAAAATTGGGAGAATTTGAGATTTGAAATTTGAGATTTGAAATGCTAAGCATTCAAAAAGTCTTCGTGTTGGTCAGCTAAACAAGTCTTAAGAACTATAAATCATCCATCGCTATGTCCAATCTCAAATCTCAAATTTCAAATTTCAAATCTCAAATAATCTAATCAAGATGTACGTCAACAATAACATTCATACCTGCTCTTAATTGCTTTACCATTGAGTCCTGAGGATTGGTAAATTCAATATTGATAGGTACGCGTTGTACTGTTTTTACAAAGTTGCCGCTTGCATTGTCTGGAGGCAGCAGCGCAAAACGGGCGCCTGTAGCAGGAGAGAAGGATGCAACTTTCGCCTCAAATTCATGACCAGGGAATGCATCTACTTCAACAATTACTTTCAGACCTTCTCTGATCCTGGTGATCTGTGTTTCTTTAAAATTGGCAACTACCCACACTTGCTGATCGCGGACAATGCTGAATGTTGCTTGCCCTGCCTGTAAAAACTGACCAGGCTGAACATTTATTTTAGAAACCAATCCGTCTTCAGGTGCAGTAATTACGGTATAAGAAAGATTCAGTTTTGCATCATCAACATCTACCTGGCGTTGCTTGATTGTAGCATTGGCTACACCAATTTGTGCAGAAGTAGCTGAACTTTGAGATGCAACTGCGTTTGTTTGTTTTGTTGCCTGTTTTTTCTGCTCTTCTAAAACCTGCAGTTGCTTTTCGGCAGTTTCTTTTGCTGCTAAAGCCTGTTCATACTGTTGCTGTGTTACTGAATGATCTTTAATAAGATTTGCATAACGGTTGTAATCCTGGGTTGCACGCCATACATTAACTTTTGCTGCTTCTATCTGTGCGTCCACTGTTGACACAGATGCGCGGTACGTCAGGATGTTTGCTTCAGAAGCTGTAGTTGAAGCTTTTGCTGTACCCAGGCTGCTTTGTGCGGTAGCAAGTGCTGCTTCTGCCTGCTCAACTTTTAATTTAAAATCTCTGTCGTCAAGAATCAGAAGGGTGTCACCCTTTTTTACTCTTTGGTTGTCCGTTACCCTTACCTCGGTAACATAACCCGCAACGCGCGGAATAACCGGGCTTATATGTGTTTCAACCTGTGCATCATCCGTTTCTTCATGGTGTTTCCCGTGAATGTATTTGCTCACACCGAACCAGCCGCCGAAAATTACGAGGGCCGCCAGTACAATGATGAAATTTTTACTGCGTTTTTTAGGAGCCTGATTTTCGTGTTTTTGATGTGTATTCGATTCCATATTATAGGTTCTTTATACTTTGAGTTTGATTGATAATTATTTTGCTTGTTGGCTGGTTAATATACCTGCCCTTTGCAGAAGCATATTGTATGCAACAATTGCATCTGTTTTTGCAACCTCTGCGTTTATTTTAGTTTGTAACAACGCAACGTTCGCGTCAAGCAGGTCGGTTGTAGTTACAAGGCTGTTATCGTATTTGTTTTTGGTTATCCGGTAATTTTCTGTGGCCTGTACTACTGCGTTGGTTGCAACTTCTATTTTCTTCTTGCTACCAATGTAGTCCTGGTATGCCTGGTTGATCTGTAAACGAATTTGGTCTGTCAGTTCTTCCTGGTTGGCCATTACCTGTCGTTCACGAGCTTTCGCTTGTTCAACTTTGGATTTGGTTTTCCACAAAGAAGAAGGGCTGTATTGAACACCCACACCAATATTAAATGCGTTGGTGATGGTAACCAGTCCCGGGATGTCTGCAGCTATATAACCACCTGTTAAAGCCAGACTCGGATAGTATTCGCCTTTTACGGATTTTACATTTGTTTCAGCAGCTTTCTTGCGCAGGCTAAGTGCCTGTACATCTTTTCTTGATTGGAACGCCTGTTGCTCATAATCCTCGATCGTCTGTATTGAATTGGCCACCTGCAGGCTGCTTGAATCAACAACCAGTTGTGTTTTTTCAGGTAATCCCATCATTAAATTGAGGCTGACATTTGCAAGTGCAAGATTGTTTTCGGCATTAACCAGTGTCAGTTCAATGTTTGATGTCTGCAATGCCGCTTTTAACATGTCATTGCGTGCCAGTAGACCATTCTTTTCAAGGTTTGCAAAATCAGCATCTCTCTGCTTTGATTGTGAAAGGTTTTCTTTGATAACATCTACGCTTACTTTAGACTTGTACAGGTTGGCAAAAGCACCGATCGCGTTGAATGTTATTTGTTCTTTATTGAAATCTGCGTCCAGTTCAGTAGCTTGTTCAAGATATTTGGCAGACTCAATACCATACTGAATTCTCAGACCTGAATAAATAGGCAATGATACATTCGCAATACCATATGCAGCCTGGTTTACAGAAGGCATTGCGCCACCTGACGAACCGCCTGACCCGCTATTGTCTGACTTGGTTTTCAGGTTGATGTTGGGGTCGGTCAGGTACATATAGCCGCCTGTGATTTTAAAGTCGGGCAACTTTCTTTCAATTGCTTCTTTTAAAGCCGCAGTTGCTTCATCAATCTTTGCTTTGTTGTTTTTCAGCTGTTTGCTGTTTTTTATGCTTAGGTCTATAGCTTCCTGTAAAGTTATAACCCGTGTCTCCTGTGCCATTACTGGGCCACTATTGAATAGTGTCAGTAATAAAACGGCCAGAATTGTACGTACTATGTTACGCTTCATAGATCGATGTCCTTTAATTGGTTCCTTTATTATTTGATTTGCGTTCATTTTCAATTTTTATTATGCGCGCTGACACAAGAAGGATATATCCTCCTTATATCAATCGTTATTCTTTTTTTATATTATTTGGCAGCAGGTGTTTTATAAAAGAGTTTGCTTTTAGGGTTCCAATTTTTATACCGGGGGTTAAAAAGGAGCCATCAAAAATGAAGGCTCCGTGTTTCACCAAAACCAACTGTAAAAATTTTTATTACTGAATAGTTATTCATATTTATTAAGCCTTCATGGCGTCCCAACTCAATAGAAACGTCTCTTCCATCATAGGCCTGGTGATCTTTTTATCAAAATAGTGGGCTCTTTTAATGATCTCACTCATGCCTCCGGCCAGGAAACCAAGAATGCAGAACGTCTCTAAAGATTTGATTAATAACTCCTTTTTTCCTCTTTCAATCAGCTTAACCAATGGCTGAAACATTTCTTTAGCAGCGAGCTTTGTATCCTGGTGGATAAAAGGAGAGTGGAAGCACTGTTCTATAAAAATCGATTCTTCAAAGTTATTAATTCTGTACTGGAACATATTTTCCCAGATGGTGCGGAAGCCTACTTTAAAAGGCGCTTCAGGATCGTAATTGGTAAAATAAGTGCTTGTTGATTTTTTTACACATTCATTAAAGAGCTCCGTGATCAGCTTTTCCTTGTTCTCGAAATAAATATAAAGAGTACCAGTCGCTATATGAGCTTGCTTAGCAATGCTTTGCATGGTTATTCCTGCCAGTCCGTTAAGCTTTACAAGCTTTAGCGTTGCATGGAAAATTTCTTTAATCTTTTTCTCGTCTTTCGGTTTCACAACACAAAATTAAATGAATAATTATTCAGTTAAAAATATTTTTCTCTTTTTTCTGAAACAACGTTGCAGGAATGAAAAAAATATTTTCCGGCCAATAGCTCTTTTAAAAAATAATTTTTTGGTAATGATTGAGTTATAAGTATGATTGGAGGGGGTAGATATGTACGGTGTAAGATGTACGATGTATGGTGTGAGGGATGAGGTATAAGGCGTGAGAGGCAAGCCTAAAGCTTAAAGCCCAAAGCCTAAAACTAGCA
Organism: Danxiaibacter flavus; assembly: GCF_041060425.1. NCBI lineage: Bacteria > Pseudomonadati > Bacteroidota > Chitinophagia > Chitinophagales > Chitinophagaceae > Danxiaibacter > Danxiaibacter flavus. The sequence continues at coordinate 82,461 of NZ_JAULBC010000002.1, read as the reverse complement.
GATGCCTAACAGTTGAGTAGTAATCCCAAATCAAAATTTCAAATCTCAAATCTATAAAAAAGCCTAGAGCCCGAATTGATCCAGTTTTAAGCTTTAGGCTTTACGCTTTAAGCTTTAAGCTCCAAATTCAGTTCTAAGCTTTAGGCTTTGGGCTTTAAGCTTTAAACTTTGAGCTTTAAGCTTGTTTTCCAAATGTTACAACAGAATCTCCTTCACCCATAATAACCTTGGTTGCCAGGTTAATATAGATACCATGTTCAACAACGCCTACAATGGCTTTTAATTTTGAAGCTAATGCCGCGGGATCTGTTATTAATCCAAAATCTGCATCAATAATATTGTTTCCTTCATCAGTTATATAAGGCTGGTCCTCATTATTCTTCATTCTGAGTTTTCCAAAACCATTCAGTAATTGTAACTCATGAAGTATATAGTTGTAGGCAAACGGAATAACTTCCATGGGGAGTGTAAACCGGCCAAGCGTTTTTACTTTTTTGGTTGAATCCGCTATAATGATTTCTTCCCGGCTCATAGAAGCAACAATCTTTTCTTTCAGAAGTGCACCTCCGCCTCCTTTCAATACAAACAATTCGGGTGTAAATTCATCAGCTCCGTCTATGGTTATATCTATTCGTGCAATAGTATTGATGTCAATAAGCGGAATTCCAAGAGACGTTGCCAGCTCGGCAGTTCTGTTGGAAGAAGGAACGCCCTTGATTGTCAATCCTTCATTTTTCATTCGCAATGCCAATTCATTTATTGCTATTTCGGCGGTTGAGCCGCTGCCGAGTCCCACGATCTGGTTTGTTTTTACAAGCTTTACAGCTTCTTTCGCTGCAAGTAGTTTTTCTTTAGCGAGATCTTTTTCCATCATTTGATCATTTATGATTTTAATGGGTGAGGAGAAGTGTGTGATTGATTAAATATAAAACATTAAGATGGAAAAATCTGGTTGGTCACGCAGGTTTAACATTGATCCGATGTTTTGTTTACCTTGTTGTATTGGGATGGAATGTTTTCCATGAGTGCCAGAATTCCTGGTATGCCTGAACGGGTCGCAATATTTTTCCTTTTAAATTGCCGTCAACACAAGTTCCATCCATATTCCATACAGAACCAGTGTTCTTATCCCTGAAAGTCTCGTTTGAAATATTCTTTTCGAAATTTAATACTGTACTGTCAACGCGTCTGTTCCATGCATGAAATGTAGCCGTGTCTTTTTCAAGAACAAATAGAACTGGCAAGCCTGCAACAGAATCTTCCAGTACTTTTTCTTTTACAAGAGCATTCCAGTCATAGGCCTTGCTCACACCTTCGTGTTGTATACCAATCACCCAGGATTTATTTTGCCACGATGCTGAATCTCTTTTTTCAAGACTGCTTTTTACCGTGCCTTTATCGAAGTCTGCAAGGTCATCATAGTCCTTTTTATAAAGTGAATCAGGCTGCATAATTAATGACGACGGATATAATCTTAACCACGCGCCAAGTGTTAACTGCTGCGAAGGAAATTCTTTAAGAGTAGCTCCTTTTAACGGTCCTGCAACTGCTACACCTGTTGCTTGTTGCCACCAGCTTTTAGTAGTTGCATCTTCAAACATGGCGTTAAAGTGATCCATTCCCACAAGCCTGAAAGTTTCCAGCCTGCCATCAACGGTCGGGCTGTACACTCTGCCGGTTCTGCAGACAGTGCAATAAGTGATTATTGCGGGAGTATTTCCCACTGTATCCTTCACCTGGTGATGATACCCGATCAGTTGAATCGGATATGCTCTTGCATCGCCATTGATTACAACCCCAATAACGAGTTTGTCAAGTGCAATTTTATTCTCCTCAGGTGTCGCCAGTGTTTTATGAGAAGGCTGATAAAACATCTTGTCTGCCTGCAATCGGAAATTGAAAAGAAAAAATACAACGCCGTAAAAAATTAAGACGATAAACAATACTATTCTTTTCCACCGGATTGATGTACTTAATGTAGTTATTACGGGCATGGCGATTACCAATACCAACACTATACGCATCCACCGGATGTTATTGGAAAGCCAGTACGCAAATTGCAATGTGTCCTTATGCTGACTTCCCGGGAAAGGCATAATAAAATAGACGCGCAGGAACTCTACTGCAAATAACAACAAAAGGCCTGCAATCAAAATAAACGATCTCATTGGGATGATGTTTGCGCCTTTTACCAAACGGCTGTATTACCAGCGTAGGAAGGCGAATAAATAAAACCTGAAAATAGAGGATTCTGGTACCGCAGATAATTAATTTCTGCTTAAGCATCCTTCTGATTGCTTGCAAATTCCGGACTTACTTTTTATGCGTGATCCGGCTACGCGTTTTGCTGAGAAACTCCGGCGTTACCCCCAGGTAAGAAGCAATCATTCTTTGAGGAACCCGCTGAATAATATCGGGATACATCTTTTGCAAATTAATATAACGGTCCTCTATTGACGAATACATGGATTCGGCGATCCGTTTTTGTGAAGCGACGAAATTCCGTTGGAGCAGTATGCGAAAATATTTTTCCATGGAGGGAACGCTTTCAAAAAGTGCATCCTGCGTAACCCTGTCAATGGTCAGCAATTGAGCATCTTCAACCGCATCAATATTGTAGGCTGACGGCTCGCCCGACAAGAAACTGTACATATCTGTCATCCACCAGTTTTCCGGAGCAAATTGTATGATGTGCTCGCCCTCATTTTCGTCCAGCGCATACAACCGTAAACAGCCCCTGGTAACAAAGATCGTGCACTTGCATACATCTCCCTCATGCAACATAAACTGGCGCTTGCGCAATTGCTTTTCAGTAAAAAATGTAACGATCCGGCTTTCTTCTTCCGGCGTGCATTGTATTTTACTTTTGATGTTTTGCAATAGCAGATCAAACATGTGTCAAACTTACGGCTTATTTAGCTGAGAGCTATCAGCTTTTAGCTTTCAGCTCTGAGGTGTCAGGTGTCAGGTGCGAGGTGTAAAGTTTGAGGTGTGAGGTGTGAAGCATGAGATATGAGGAGTGATGCATACGCAACATGTATCAGAATTCATGATCCTTAATTGGATATCATTATTGTCCGGCTAAATTTAAAGAACATTGATTCGCATTGCTTGTCCGAGAAAGCAACCGATGAACTTTCGTCGGGATTGCATAGAATCAACTTAATTTTCTTACATGGGCTAAAGTTAGCCAACGTATCTATTGGACGGTGCCTTTCACCTATTTATTCCCTCCATAAATTGGTTGCATTAACGCGTCTGTGATAAATATCAGACTACAGCTATTTTTCACATTGATAATGCAGATCATTCGGTGTACCTTAAACAATAATTTTTTATACCCTAAAAAAATACAAACCATGTGTACTAACCACTCATCCATCAGGTGTATTATTCCTCCTTACATGGAGGATAAGTTGAAAGACAGTAGTAACCTGGCGCTCGCTAAAAATGCGATTAATTCAAAATTCAGAAGTTACCGTTTCCGTAGTGACAGGGAATTTTTTAAAGGAACAAACGAAAAAGAAAAGACCGTATTGGGCGCAATGTCTGCAAGAAAGACTGCTACGCCGCATGCTAAACTGGAAGTTTACAATTGTAAAAAAGGCACAGATCTCAGCAAGGCCACTCTTCTCTGGAAAACAGGTAGCACCAAAAAGCCAACGGACAGAGATGCAAAAAATGTTATTAAAGCGGGTACTGATACGTGGAGTTTATATTATGAGTTGTTTCATCGCAATTCGATCGACAATCTCGGCATGACCATCAAACAATACATTCACTATGACAAGAAATATGATAATGCATTCTGGGATGGAAGAAGAATGATCTATGGTGATGGCGACCGTACCATATTTGGCAGCTTTACTTCGGATGTGGATATCATCGGACATGAACTTACGCACGGCGTTACGCAATTTGAGGCCAACCTGGATTACGAAATGCAGGCCGGAGCGCTCAACGAATCTTTTTCAGACGTATTCGGCATCATGATCAAACAGCGCGCACTGAATCAGGATGTAAAAAAAGCTGACTGGCTGATTGGAGAGAATGTATTGCTGGGCAAAAAATATGCACTCCGCAGCTTAAAAGCTCCAGGAACTGCATACAAAAATCACCCGGATCTGGGAACCGATCCTCAGCCGGCTACAATGGATAACTATCAGAATCTGCCTAATACCGAAAATGGTGACTGGGGTGGTGTACATATTAATTCAGGCATTCCTAACTATGCATTTTATGTAACTGCATTCAATCTAGGCGGTTTTTCCTGGGAGAAAGCCGGACGTATTTGGTATGCAGCTCTTACTGATACCGCACATCTTTTACATAATGCTACCTTTGTAGATCTCAAGAAAATAACCGTTACCAAGGCTGGAGAATTGTTTGGAGCAAACAGTCTTGAGGTTAAAGCAGTTAAAGATGGCTGGGCTGCTGCGAAAGTTTAGCCGTTTAGTACTCTAATTGATAAACAGCATATAATGAAGATCACATTACTGCGAAGTGGTGGAATTATTCCCATGACAAAGAAAGCAGAAACAGACGTTGACTGGACCCAGGATGAGCTGAATGAATTGCTGCAAATAATTGGTGTAGAGAGACATTCTCCCGGCATTGCACGGGATGCGAGCAGTTATAGCTTGCAGGCAGGGGACAGGACGTTGTCTATTGACTGGGATAAAATTCCGGCTAAGTACAAGAAAGTGTTTGAAGAGATGAAGGATAATCTGAAGATTGAGAAAAAAGAATAAAAAAACAGGCAAAGCGAATCTGGTATTAAGAATGCTTTGCCTGTTGTAATGATATTTTTAGAATTTCACGCCAAATGTAAGCAGCACATTTGCTCTTGAGTTCTTTGCATCGGCAAACGTATTTGCAACAGGTTGATCAGGCGTGCCGGATAATCTATAGGGGAAGATTACATCTTTATTGAACGATTGTGCATAGGTAAGATCAACAAAAAATCCTTTGTTGCGGTAACCTACACCACCACTTATCTGCGCCCTGCTGGCCTTTAGCTCTTTGTCCTTATATGGGCTGCCATAGTAGGCTCCCCCCAAACGCACCATCCATACATCAAATTTCATTTCACCTCCTAATCGTACATTTACATTACCCTTGTAGTAATCCTTAATGACATCGTTAAGGTAGCTGAAATAGCCACCATCGCTCTCTCCATTTGAGGCGGAGTAACGAACGCCGCGGTAATTCACAAATTCTACATCGGCGCTTATAAACCCTTTTTGCTGACTGCTGTGTGCTCCTGTGAACAGGTAACTGCCACTTGCGATTACACGATAGGGCGTAATTTGGCCGTAATAATAACGGGTCGGGATATCTTGATTATTAGCGATGATTTCGTCACTTGTCTGAAATTTTTGCTGCCTATAGCTTTCTGTTTCTGTGGACATCTCGGCATAAACGTCATCCCTATAGCCAATGTATGAAGGTGTATGTACTGCGAAACCAAGTCTTAGTGCGTTGCTTGCTTTATAGATTAGTCCCAACTTTGCGTTTATGCCAACTCCGCTCGACTTGGTTCTGAGGAGGTGATCAAAATATCCAAACTGGTTGGTAGTGTCCGCTGTCGCATCGTCTTCGCTATAAATCAACTGGCGGTTGTAGCCAATCACTGGTATGTTAATGCTGGTACCTAAGTACCATTTATCGTTCTTGCTGCCTGCAAATCCCAGCGATATTTCATGATAACCACCTTTCGTCGTCTCATCATATTTCTGCATTAGGCCTGTTGCCGGGTTTGCACGACTGGCATAACCTGTTAAATTGCCATTGTTATCAAATGTGCCTTCAACCAAGTAGGTGTTGTATGCTAATGATGAACCAAAAGGAAACAAGTTAGATGCTTCGGATTCTGATGCGCCTCTTCCCTGATAGCTAACCAATTCTTCAAGGAACTGTTCGGAATATGAACTGTAGTCGTTAAACCCGGTAAATGTCTGGTGATTATTATAACTGGCAAGTTGTGTGACTGATAAGGAGAATGCACTACTAGACCAACTCCCTTTTCTGTTTCCTGAGGCAAATACGAAGCCCACAGGGCCATACATAAATGCCGCGTTATTTGAAGAAGAATTAGTACCCCGATAATCGTAAGTGTTATTATTGAGAATCATCCCGGGTGTGATTACGAACTCGCTGCTCTTGTAGACACCGATCCCTGCCGGGTTTACGTTTGCCGCACTTATGTCGCCGCCAAGCGATCCCATCGCGCCGCCAATAGCAACGCTTCTGGCAGTACCATTGGGAATAAACCATGCTGAACGCAAAGCATCATCGGGAGTAGGCGGAATCTGTTGTGCATATAAACCGGTCGCAAGAAAGGCTGAACACATTGCCAAATGGATCTTTTTTTTCATACGCTAATGTCTCTTAATTTATCCTGTCAAGTTATACAAACAAAAAGGCTGCTTAGATTTTTAATTTAACCTACAATCTTGCATTATTGTAAATCTTCATCAAAATGCTAAACAGCCTCGGGTTTATCTAGCTCTTATTATCTTGGTCTAACACTGCCGGAGCTGGAAGATCTCATTGTTCCTCCGCCGCCGCCGCCACCAAAGCTTCCACCGCTGCTTCTGCTGCCGCTGTAAGATGGGGTGCTTGGTGTAAATGACCTTGAAGGTCTGCTATTGCTGAAATTACTGTTGTCGTTATTATAACTCCTGTTGTTATTGTTATAGTTGTTATAACGGCCATTTGTATTATTATAACGTGTGCCACTGTTGTAATTGTTATAACGGGCGTTGTTATAATTTTTCAGGTTATAGTTATTGTTTGAATAAGTTCTGTTCCTGTAAGTTGAAAGATAATTGGCACTGCTTCTGGCCATCACTTTCGGGTTCTTATAACTTACTACAGTATACATTGGTGCATACCAGCCACCATATCCGTAGCCATAACCGTAACCAAATCCAATTCCGCTATAGAATCCACCATAGCTATAGAACGGATAGAAGCCCATTCCAGCATAAGGATATCCATATCCAAAAGCAAAACTGGTGGTCCATGGACGCATGTAGTAAGGATTAAATGAATAGAACATGGATGCTCTTGACATGCTGCAGCCATAACCGAAATCATAGCGGCTGTCATACCAATAATCATAATCGTCAATGCTTGACCATCTGCTTCTGTTCGCTACGCGCATACGCAGGTATTGATCATCATTAGTGCTCATGTATTGCTCATACCTGTCGTCACTGACAGCAGCTTGTTTTGTGCCGGCTTCGCTGGAAGGTGAATAATACATGTCGTCGGGAGTTTGGGTATTCTTATAAGCCGTTGAGCAACTGGCAAATACCATCACCACGCCAATAAGGTATAATATATGTTTCTTCATAAACTGAGATTGTGAAGTTTCTAATGCGAAGTTACTACATTTGCTCCGCCTTAAAGCTAAATTAAAAACATTCATTGTTAACAATTAATTAAAGCTAACAATTGTTTACAAACTGCCGAAACAAATTTTAATATGAGTAAAGAGATTACTTCGAGAGAACAGGATTATTCTCAATGGTACAATGACCTGGTAATTAAAGGTGGACTGGCGGATTACAGCGCCGTACGCGGATGTATGGTGATTAAACCCTATGGCTATTCGCTTTGGGAAAATATGCGGGATGCGCTTGACCGGAAATTTAAGGATACCGGCCACGTAAACGCTTATTTCCCGTTGTTTGTTCCCAAAAGTCTTTTTGAAGCTGAAGAGAAGAATGCAGAAGGTTTCGCCAAGGAATGTGCCGTAGTAACTCACTACCGTTTAAAATCTGATCCGGAAGCTAAGGGAAAACTGGTCGTTGATCCTGAAGCACGCCTGGAAGAAGAACTGGTTGTTCGTCCTACCAGCGAAGCTATTATCTGGAATACATATAAAGGTTGGATCCAGTCTTATCGCGATCTGCCGATCCTGGTAAATCAGTGGGCAAACGTGGTAAGATGGGAAATGCGTACGCGCCTGTTTTTACGTACTGCTGAATTTCTTTGGCAGGAAGGACATACTGCGCATGCTACCAAAAATGAAGCGGTGGCTGAAGCTGAACAAATGCTGCACGTATATGCTGATTTCGTGGAAAACTGGATGGCTTTGCCGGTGATCAGAGGTATAAAAACTGAAAGCGAGCGTTTCGCGGGTGCTGAAGACACTTATTGTATTGAAGCACTGATGCAGGATGGTAAGGCATTGCAGGCTGGTACTTCCCACTTCCTGGGCCAGAATTTTGCGAAAGCATTTGATGTTAAGTTTAGCGACAAAGAAAATAAACTGGATTATGTTTGGGCAACCAGCTGGGGTGTCAGTACAAGGCTGATCGGTGCACTGGTTATGGCACATAGTGACGATGACGGACTGATCCTGCCTCCGAAAATTGCTCCAATGCAGGTAGTTATAGTTCCGATCTATAAAGGAGAAGAACAAAAGGCAAACATTGACGTAAAAGTGAAAGAGATCGTTCAGTCTCTTAAGTCAATGGGTATTTCTGTGAAATATGACGACAGCGATAATCAGCGTCCGGGATGGAAATTTGCTCAGTATGAAATGCAGGGCGTTCCGGTTAGGATCGCGATAGGAGCAAGGGATCTGGAAAATAATGTTGCAGAAGTAGCAAGAAGAGATACTAAAGAAAAGAAATCATACAGCCTGGATGGCCTGGCTGAAAGCGTTAAGAACCTGTTGGATGATATTCAGCTGAACATTTACAACAAGGCGCTTGCTTACAGGGACGAGCACATTACACCAGCTGACAGCTGGGACGAATTCGTAAAACTGCTGGAAGAAAAAGGCGGATTTATTTCGGCCCATTGGGATGGAACTGCGGAGACTGAAGAGAAAATAAAAGAGCTTACAAAAGCAACGATCAGGTGTATTCCCATCAACAATCCGCAAGAGAATGGAACATGTATATTGACCGGAAAACCTTCTACGCAGCGTGTGCTATTCGCGAAAGCGTATTAGGAGGCCTAAAGCCTAAAGCTTAAAGCTCAAAGCTTAGAACTGTTACCGATGTAGCAAGTGCATATTAAGAGACGAATTGGCTCCGAAAAATGATTTGAGTGATCAAAAAGAGTTTTACGGAGTTTTTTTATGCATCCGGGAAATGAACAGGTCAAAACCTGGGTACTTCGTACTTCGTAACTCGTACTTAAGTCCGCTTCAGTCAGTTTTAGGCTTTGAGCTTTAGGCTTTAAGCTTAAACTACTTCGTAACTCGTACTTAAGTCCGCTTCAGTCAGTTTTAGGCTTTGAGCTTTAGGCTTTAAGCTTAAACTACTTCGTAACTCGTACTTAACCTCGCTTCGGTTGGTTTTAGACTTTAAGCTTTAAGCTTAAACTACTTCGTAACTCGTACTTAACCTCGCTTCGGTTGGTTTTAGGCTTTAAGCTTTAAGCTTAAACTACTTCGTAACTCATACTTAACCTCGCTTCGGTCGGTTTTAGGCTTTAGGCTTTAAGCTTTAGGCTTTACGCTTTGAGCTTTAGGCTTTAAGCTTATTTCACTATATTCAGCCCACCAAAAGTAAAACCCAATAATATGGAACCAAACACGTCTTCGTCCTCCTTATTTGAGCTGCAAATCGACACTTTGACTACCTCGCATTTGGTAAGTACAGCTAAATGGGCAAAATTTATTTCCATTGTAGGATTTGTGATGTCAGCATTGATAGTACTGGTCGCTTTTTTTGCCGGCAGTCTGCTATCTGTTTTTTCCCCGGCCGGCAGTGCGGGATATATGAGTGGAAGTTTCCTGACCGTAGTTTACCTGATTTTTGCACTGCTGTTTTTTCTGCCCAATCTTTTTTTGTTCAACTATGCCGGCAAAATGCAGCAGGCATTAAACGGAAACGATCAGAATGCGCTGAATAATTCGTTTGCGCAACTAAAAAGCTATTTCAGGTTTATCGGTATAATTATGATCGTTGTTATTTCAATATATGCGCTGGTCTTTCTGCTTGCGATCATTGGCGTTCTTATGAGATAACAAAGTCGTAAAGAAATAAATTAAACCCCTTTCAACGCATTTCAAAAATTTAAGCGGCTGTGGGTGCCTTTTGCTAAGTTTGCGGCATTTCTAAAGGATAATACATGACACCCGAGAGATACAACAAGCTGACGAAAGTATTGGCCAAAAGGCAGAATAACCTGACCGTTGTGATGGAAAATATTGAAGACCCCAGGAACATAACAGCAGTAATGCGCACCTGCGATGCTGTGGGTATACAGGATATCTATGTTATTAACAGCAAACCAAAGCGCAACAGGGAGTGGAAATTCAAATCCGGAACAAGCGCCGCTAAATGGCTAACGCTTCATCAGTTTGACAACGTGGAAGAATGTGTTGCAGCCGTAAGAAAGGTTTTCAATAAAATATATACAACCAGACTTACGGCAGAATCGGTAAGCATCTATGATGTTGATCTTACAGATAAAGTAGCGCTTGTTTTCGGCAATGAACAGACCGGCGTTAGCGATGAAATATGCAACGCTTCTGATGGCAATTTCCTTATTCCACAAATGGGCCTTATACAAAGCCTGAACATCTCCGTCGCCTGTGCAGTGTCTGTTTACGAAGCGTTCAGGCAAAAGACTATCGCCGGCCACTATACACAGCCGTCATTGTCACAGGAAAGAATGGATCAATTGCAAACGCTTTGGCAACTGAAAGAGCAATCATGAAACGTCTTCAGCATTCTCTGCCATACGGTTCATAGATCTGAACATTTTAATACAAAAACCCAGCACCGTTAGGCTGGCTACGGCCAGTAAAATGCCAATAAAACTTTTGTAAGCAAAACCTTGTGCGATTGAATAACAATTAAGAGCTGTTAATACAGCTACTATGGCAACTTGCCAGGGTCGTAAGGATGTACTCATAGCAATGGTTTTTATGTAACTACAACACTGAGATGCGATAAGTTTTTGATTCCACAAAAAATAACGAAATTTTTTGAGGGAGGTGTAAGGTGTCAGGTATCAGGTATCAGGTGTGAGCTATTAGCTGTCAGCTTTCAGCTATTAGCCGATGAGAGATCTTAATTTTTGGGCATCTGTCTTTACATCTAACATTGTACACGAGATTCCAACCTCCCGGCTTCCGTACTTCGCACTTCGTAATTCGTACTTTTTCTCTGCGTCTGGAGCACATCTAAAATCGTACCCGCCCGAACGTGCCGTCGGTACGGGCAGGCATCTAACATCGTACATTAGATTGTAACCACGCGGCTTCCGTACTTCGTACTTCGTAATTCGTACTTTTTCTCTGCGTCTGGAGCACATCTAAAATCGTACCCGCCCGAACGTGCCGTCGGTACGGGCAGGCATCTAACATCGTACAT
>NZ_JAULBC010000002.1:0-71013 GCF_041060425.1 Danxiaibacter flavus | reverse complement strand
CACATCTAAAATCGTACCCGCCCGAACGTGCCGTCGGTACGGGCAGGTATCTAACATCATACATGAGATTACAACCTCCGGCCTCCGTACTTCGTACTTTTTCTCTGTGTCTGAGCACATCTAAAATCGTACCCGCCCGAACGTGCCGTCGGTACGGGCAGGCATCTAACATCATACATGAGATTACAACCTCCCGGCTTCCGTACTTCGTACTTCGTAATTCGTACTTTCTCTGCGGCGTCTCACATCTAAAATCGTACCCGCCCGAACGTGCCGTCGATACGGGCAGGCATCTAACATCGTACATTAGATTGTAACCACGCGGCGTCCGTACTTCGTACTTACGCATGTTGGGGCACATCTAACATCGTACCCGCCCGAACGTGCCGTCGGTACGGGCAGGCATCGTACACCGTACATTGTATTACATCTAACATCATACATTGTGCTATCTTTACGCCATAAATCAACTGCAACAATGGACATCAAATACAACATACTCGAAACGATAGGAAACACTCCGTTGATTAAGCTAAATAAAATAACAAAAGAGATTCCGGCGACAATACTAGCTAAAGTGGATTACTTTAATCCGGGTAATTCCATTAAGGACAGAATGGCTGTTAAAATGATAGAGGTTGCAGAAGCTGAAGGGCATTTAAAACCAGGTGGCACCATCATTGAATGCACCAGTGGCAATACCGGTATGGGGCTGGCGTTGGCCGCATGCGTAAAAGGATATAAGTGCATTTTTACGACGACAGATAAACAGAGTAAAGAAAAAATGGACATACTGAAGGCCGTGGGGGCAGAAGTGATAGTATGTCCTACGAACGTAGAACCCGATGATCCACGCAGCTATTATTCAGTTGCGAGAAGACTTGCGAAGGAAATTCCTAATTCTTACCTCTGCAACCAGTACGATAATCTTGCTAATCGTCTAGCGCATTATGAGACAACCGGGCCGGAGATATGGAAACAAACTGATGGTAAAATAACGCACCTTGTTTGTACGGCAGGAACCGGCGGAACAGTTACCGGAACTGCCATGTATCTGAAAGAGCAAAACCCCGATATCCAGATCTGGGCAATTGACGTATTTGGATCACTGCTTACAAAGTTCTTTAATACCGGCGAAGTGGACATGAATGAAGTGCATCCTTATGTTTCCGAAGGTTTCGGTGAAGATTTTGTTCCGGCTAATTATAAGATGGATGTGATAGACCGTTTTGAACAGGTAACTGATAAAGACGGTGCTATTATGGCCAGGCGCCTGGCGAAAGAAGAAGGCTTGTTCTGCGGATATAGCGCAGGCAGCTGCCTGCAAGGCTTAATGCAACTGAAGGATCAATTAAAACCAGATGATCTTGTTGTCTGCATTTTTCATGATCATGGCAGCCGTTATGTTGCTAAAATCTACAACGATCAGTGGATGATGGAACGTGGCTTTCTTGATGTAAAAACTTTTAAGGATATTGTTAGCGCGCGTGGTTCTAAAAAGCTCGTGACCATTGAGCCGGATAAAACCGTAGCTGAAGCGGTTGACCTGATGAAGAAATATGATATTGAGCAAATTCCTGTCATCAACGGCGAAGGACCTGTAGGAGCTGTTAGCGAAAGCGGCCTGTTTCAAAAATTATTTACCAATCCTGATATTAAAAGTGAACTGGTAAAAAATGTAATGGAGCAATCTTATCCTATTGTCTCATTTGATACTCCCGTAGAAAGATTAGGCAACCTCATCAATCGTGAAAACGGCGCCGTGTTAGCGAAAGATGAAAAAGGTGATCTGCATATTGTGACGAAGTATGATATTATACAAAGCCTGGCGAAGTAACGTTGTACGTTATAAGTTGTACGTGATACGTTGATTGAAGCGGAGTGAGTTAGGAGTTTTACGTGGTACGTTATACGTCGATCGGAGCGAAGGTTAGCGCCTACAGGCAGGGAATTTGTCTTCTCAATACCTGCAATTAATAAAAAAAATACGTTGTACGTTTTAACCTACCCGGGCTAAAACGTACAACGTAAAACTTATAACGTATAACTACTTCTGCTGTGTTGAATCTGCTTTTGGAGTGCTATCCTGATTTTCGATGCTCAATAGCTCTACATCAAATAAAAGTGTAGAACCACCTTTAATTGCCTGGCCGGCATCTCTATCGCCATAGGCAAGATTAGAAGGAATAAACAGCTTCCATTTGCTTCCTACAGGCATTAACTGTAGCGCCTCGGTCCAACCTGCAATAACACCGTTTACAGGAAATTCAGCCGGTTCGCCTCTGTCAATCGAACTATCAAATACAGTTCCGTCTATCAAAGTACCGCGGTAGTGAACTTTTACCCTGTCAGTCGCTGCAGGTTTAGGACCTGTACCTTGTGTAACGATCTGGTATTGCAAGCCGCTTGGCAGAGTTACTACACCAGGTTTGGCTTTGTTTGCTTCTAAAAATGCAGTGCCGGCTCTGCGCGTTTCATCTGCCTTCACTTTTTCCAGGTTCTGCAGGTAGGTGATGATTACCTGGTTCATCTGTTCCTGGGTGAATGCCGGTTTATCTTTTTTAATTACATCCTCAAATGCCTTTGAGGCCATAGCCGGATTAATATTGGTAGCGCCTTTTTCCTTAAAATATAAAGCTGTACTCATGGCGATGCAATAGCTAAGCGAATCAGCTGAAGTTTTAAAAACCGGAGCCTGTGCTGTTGTTGCCGGTTTGGCGGTAGTTGCTGTCTTGGGTTTAGTTGCAGGCTTTGTTTGTGCAGAAACAGATCCTGCAACAGAAGCCAGAACAATAAAAGAACAGATTTTATTCATGTTGATAAATTGAGTGGCGAAAATAACAGTGATTTTAATAAATAAGCCAAGCCGCTAGTTGTTTTTTGTTAAAGGCTGGCTATAAAGTTCAATGTTGCTCGCCGGAATAATGTAAATAAAGCCGCCCATAGGTCATACGCTATAATTGTACAACCCATGGGCGGTCAAATTCTTGTGTATCTATCATCTCAAATCCCGTCGGACCTCACCTTAAGCCTCAATCCTTAATCCTTACGCCTCAAACCACAAACCTCACACTTTAAGTCTCGCACCTCTGTTACTTCTCCAACACTTGCAGGGATTTTTCAATTATACCCACGCATTCTGCTATCTGTTCTTCGTTGATCAGCAGGGGAGGCGCGAACCGGATTTTATCGCCATGTGTTGGTTTAGCTAACATGCCATTGTCTTTTAATGCAAGACACAGCTCCCAGGACGCATCTTCATCTGGATGATCAATTACAATAGCGTTAAGCAAGCCTTTTCCGCGCACCAGTTTAATAAATGGAGACTTAATTGAAGAAATACCATTGCGCAAGAGCTGGCCCATTTTTTCGGCATTTTCGGCCATTTTTTCATCTTTCAGCACCTGTAAGGCTTCTATTGCAACTGCACATGCCAGTGGATTGCCACCATAAGTGGATCCGTGTTCGCCTGGTTTTATATTCAGCATTACATCGTCATCAGCAAGTATTGCACTAACAGGCATGGTTCCTCCACTTAACGCTTTGCCCAGTATTAATATATCAGGGCGAACATTTTCGTGATCGCAAGCCAGCATTTTCCCGGTGCGGGCCAAACCGGTTTGTATCTCATCTGCAATAAACAGAACATTGTATTCAGTACATAAATTCCGCACGCCTTGCAAATAACCCACATCAGGTAAAACTACACCGGCTTCGCCCTGGATAGGTTCAACCATAAAGGCCGCGACATTTTTATCCTGGAATGCTTTTTCCAGAGCAACCAGGTCGTTGTAAGGTATAAGTTCAAATCCTGGCATGTAAGGTCCGAATCCCTTGTAGCTGGATGGATCAGTTGATGAGGAAATGGCTGCCAGCGTTCTTCCCCAGAAGTTACCTTCTGCAAAAATGATCTTTGCTTTGTTCTCTTCAACACCTTTTTTGTCATAGGCCCAACGGCGTGCAAGTTTTATGGCAGTTTCCCCGCCTTCCACACCAGTGTTCATTGGCAGAACTTTGTTGTAGCCAAAATAGGATGTAATATATTGTGCGTATTCGCCTAACAAGTTGCTATGGAAAGCCCTGGAAGTAAGGGTGAGCTTCTGTGCCTGTTTTGTCAGCGCGTTAATAATACGCGGATGGCAATGTCCCTGATTTACAGCGGAATAACCACTTAAAAAATCATAATACCTGTTTCCGTCTACATCCCACACAAAAACACCACTGCCTTTTTCGAGTACCACAGGCAGTGGGTGATAATTATGAGCACCAAATTGTTCTTCCAGTTGCAGGAAATGCAATGCCTTTTCAGACATAGTATGAGTAAGCATAAAGTTTAAAATTGAATAATTGACGAATAAGCAAGAATGAAATTCCCGCAAAGGGGATTAAAAAGAGATATGGCGAAAATAAATATTTATACTACCCGCAACAGGGATGATTGAGAAGGTCAAGATTTTGGAGTAAAAAAGCCATATGATTATTCGATTGGGTGGCAAGATAGGGAAAAATGCTCAAAGCTCAAAGCGGAAAGCTTAAAACCTACGTAAAAGGGATAAGGCGTGAGGCGTGAGGCATAAGGTGTGTGAATGCCGGCGACCTGGATCTCACCTGGCACCCCAAACCTCAAACCTCCAACCTCCAGCCTTACACCTTAAGCCTCAAACCTCCTCCCCAGTTTTGGGCTTTAAGCTTTCAGCTTGAATGTGGATAACCCTCGGTCATTACAAACCTTTTTCGCATATTTGTGAATAATTTCCTGAAAAAAAGAAAATAATCTTATTGAAATTCGGCAAGGTTCACTACCTTTGCCGTCCCGAAAAAATTACGTCATGGCAAGAGTATGTCAGGTTACAGGTAAAAAACCAATTGGAGGTCACCATGTTTCTCACTCAAACATTAAGACCAAACGCCGGTTTTTACCCAATTTACAGACCAAGCGTTTCTTTTATGCAGAAGAAGACCGTTGGGTAACGCTTAAAGTATCAACTGAAGCAATTAGAACCATTAACAAAAAAGGTTTAGCTACAGTTATTAAAGAAATGAGAGCACAAGGTGCTAAAATCTAATTGAGTTAAAAGTTTAAATTGCTTATACAATGGCAAAGAAAGGTAACAGAGTTCAGGTGATCCTGGAATGTACAGAGCATAAGGCTAGCGGCCAGCCCGGTACAAGCCGTTATATCACTAAAAAGAACAAAAAGAACACTCCCGAACGTATGGAGTTAAAGAAGTACAATCCAATTTTGAAAAAAGTTACTGTTCATAAAGAAATCAAATAATTATGGCAAAAGCAGCTAAAACAGCGATCAAGACCAAAGACCAGAAGGCAGCCGCTGAAGCTAAAAACTGGACAAAAGTTATCAAGGCTGTGCGTAGCCCAAAAACAGGTGCTTACACCTTTAAAGAGGCTATTGTACACAAGGATAAAATCAAAGATTTTTTGGCTAAATAGTTTGGTCGTGAAAAGATATTCTTAAAAGCTTCCCGCAGAATTTGCCGGAAGCTTTTTGTATTTTCTTTTTGCAATGATCTGATATTGGGTTAACAAAGTCCCTTATTGCTTTGTTGCTATATATTTAACCCCAGGTAAATTACGTAAGCATGAGTTTTTTAGGAAAGCTGTTTGGTAAAAAAGAAAAGGAAAGTCTTGATCAGGGTCTGCAAAAGACCAAAGAAGGTTTTTTTGCAAAGATCACTAAGGCTATTGCCGGTAAGAGTACTGTTGACGACGAGGTGCTGGATAATCTGGAAGATGCGTTGGTAGGTGCTGATGTTGGTATCGACACTACACTGGCCATCATTGAAAAAATTCAGAGCAGGGTTGCGAGAGATAAATATGTAAATACCAGTGAACTAAACAGCTTGCTTCAGCAGGAAATTGAAAATATACTGATCGATTCTGAAGATCAGTCTTTCAGAAGTTTTGATGTGCCGCTGGGAAAGAAGCCTTATGTTATTATGGTAGTTGGGGTAAATGGTGTAGGAAAAACCACAACTATTGGAAAACTTGCCCACAATTTTAAAAAAGCGGGAAAATCTGTCATTCTTGGAGCTGCCGATACCTTCCGCGCTGCGGCAGTTGACCAGCTTACCATCTGGAGTGAAAGAGTTGGTGTTCCCATTGTAAAACAATCCATGGGCAGCGATCCCGCGTCGGTCGCTTTTGATACTGTCCAAAGCGCAGTGGCAAAAGATGCCGATGTAGTAATTATTGACACGGCCGGCCGCCTGCATAATAAAATCCATTTAATGGAAGAATTGAGCAAGATCAGGCGTGTTGTGCAAAAAGTAATTCCTGATGCTCCGCACGAAGTATTGCTTGTGCTTGATGGATCAACCGGGCAAAACGCATTGGAACAGGCGAAACAATTCACTGCCGCAACTGATGTAACATCTATCGCAATTACAAAACTGGATGGAACTGCAAAAGGTGGTGTGGTGTTAGCCATTGCCAATCAACAAAAGATCCCTGTAAAATATATTGGTGTAGGTGAGAAAATAGATGACCTCCTGATATTTGACAAGCACGAGTTTGTGGATAGCTTGTTTAAACTCAGCTGATGTAGGTCAATGTACGATGTTAGATGCCTGCCCGTACCGACGGCACGTTCGGGCGGGTACGATTTTAGATGTAATTCCAACTATAAAGAAAGTACGAGTTACGAAGTACGAGGTACGCAGGTGCGGCAGACTACATTAATGGCCGTCAATTTTCTTATGTCAGATGTTAGATGTACGGTGTACGATGTGGGGCACAATCATGTGATGACTAAGATGTGATAAGCTTGTCGCTGAAAACTATAATAAGTACGAGTTACGAAGTACGAAGTACACAGGTGTGGCAGGTTAATTTATATCTCTCTGTAATTTATATAAGATGTTAAGTATAAGATGTAATCATGCATCAACTAAAATGGGTGAAGCTGAAAGCTCATAGGTGAATGCTGATAGCTAAATCAAAATGTGGGAGGCTGAAAGCTCATAGCTAAAAGCTGATAGCTATAAAAAATTAAGGGTGCAAAGAATATGCACCCTTTTATATTAAATGGTAATAGGCTTCTATAAAGCAAATCGGAACGCTAAACCTGCGTAAAAATTAAAGTCAGTATTTGGGGTGAGGTTGAATGTTGGGTTCACATCAAATGCAATGTCTATTGGAGCTCCGGTAAATTTATAATCCAGACCAACAGTTCCTTTTAATGCAAAAAGAACATTGTCATCGTGATGATCATTGTTGTAATCATGATCATGATCACCAGTGTAAAAACCTAACTGAGCACCAGGACCAACATACCATTTTAAACCTTTTGCTCCGTTAATCGGGCCGTGCCATTCATAAATTCCTTCGAATGCTACAAAATGACTTCTGAATAACAGTGAACCTTCGAGTGCATTTGTACTATTAAAAAAGTGTTTAACGTTAAATCCGCCAATAGAGCCATCTCCAAAGTAGCCTTTTGCACCCAATGCTGTTTTATAAGAAGATGACATGTTTTGTGCATTAGCTACGGAAATGCCTGCGACAAGGATAAGGGCTACGAACAAAATTTTCTTCATAAAAACTCTATTTAGTTAATGGTGAGCGTTTAAAAATCATGCCAAACTTAAAATTTAAAAGGTATACCTGATAGCAATTCCTCCGTAAGAAGGACTAAAACCATTGCTGCCTATAAGCGACAATGAAGGTTGCCAGTCCGCACTTAAATTGAGCGGAAGATTTTTGAATTTATAATCCATACCAATAACACCATCTATTCCAATGTCAGCCTTGCTACCCGAATCTTTTGCGTAAGAATTGCTCCAGCTTCCGACATGCACACCCGGACCAACATACCATGAAAGTCCCTCCACATCAAAATCATAAAAATGAAACTCATACAAGCCAACAAGTCTGTATCCCCTGTTCCAGAAATTGGCTTGCGCCTCAATTGCATTTTTTTCGGTAACAAATTTTTTATAAGTAATGGATACGCCGCTTAAAAACTTCAATCCAATTGCCTGATCGTAGGCCGGTTGTTCCTGGCTATAGCAGTAGCTGCAGATTATTACACCAATAATAGCGCTTACAATCTTTTTCATCGAGAGAATCATTTTTCTCCCAAACGCAATAATTGAGCCTATAGTGCTGATGTTATCAAATTGTTGCGCACGTGCTTTTTATGCACATGAGAAGAACGGAATGTGTTTTAACTTTTCTTATTTGAGAATGTTTTTTATGGTTTTTTTGTGGACTAATGAGCTTAATTTTATAGTAACTTATTACTTATGAAGTACACCAACCTGGTTTTGTTTTTTTGTGTCAGTGGTTTTTCTATAATGGTGAACACTGGTTGCAAATCCTCCGAGGGAAAAAGTTTGGCTGATGATAAAATAGACGCGACTATCTCATGTACATCTAACGGACTAACGGTTAAAGACAGCACACTATATATGAATGGAGGTGGCAAAGAATTTTTGCCAACTGTTCTTAATGAAAAAAAGCCCGCAACGGAAGCGCCTGCCAACATGGTTTGGATACCGGGTGGTGAGTTTAGCATGGGTGGTGTAAATCCTGTTGGAATGGATGACGGCGGCAACCAGGCGATGAATGATGCAAGACCTGTTCACAGGGTATATGTAGATGGCTTTTTTATGGATGCATCAGAAGTAACCAATGCAGAATTTGCAGCTTTTGTGAAAGCGACAGGCTATGTTACCATTGCTGAAAAAAAGCCAACGAAAGAAGAGTTTCCCGGTGCAACTGAGGAAAGCCTGGTAACAGGTTCTGTGGTGTTTTCTCCTCCTACGCATGAAGTGGCACTGAATGATCATTTGCAATGGTGGTCCTATGTAGCCGGTGCGAACTGGCGTCATCCGCTTGGTCCTAACAGCTCTATTGAGGGAAAAGATAATTATCCCGTTACACATGTTTCTTATGAAGATGCCGAAGCTTATGCAAAATGGGCCGGTAAAAGATTACCTACAGAAGCAGAGTGGGAGTTTGCTGCACGAGGCGGAAAGGCTGGTGAATTATACACGTGGGGAAATCAGTTTAAACCGGATGGTAAATGGATGGCAAATATTTTTGAAGGTAAGTTTCCAACAAACGATCTTGGCTCCGATGGATTCAAAGGCATTGCTCCTGTAAAGCAGTTTGCTGCGAATAGTTATGGATTATATGACCTGGCCGGGAATGTATGGGAATGGTGCAGTGACTGGTACAGGCCGGATTATTATGGTGAGCTCGCTAAACAAGGCATAGCAAAAAATCCTAAAGGTCCTGCCGGTTCTTTTGATCCTGATGAACCTAATGCAAAAAAGAAAGTGCAACGTGGCGGATCTTTTTTATGCACCGATCAATATTGTACAAGATACATGATAGGAACAAGAGGAAAAGGAGAGTGGAGATCAGGAAGTAATCACATTGGTTTTCGCTGCGTAAAGGATGTAAGACTATAAATAAAGATTAAACTGTTCTTAAATAACTCTGTAAGCAAAAATGGAATGTTTCCTGTTAACATTCCATTTTTTGTTCCTTGGAAAGGAGCTCTTCGAGCTGGTTCATCAGCTCAATAAGTGTGTTATCTTTTAGACGATTGTATAAGTAATTGTCAACAATTCTGTCTGTCCATATGATGTAAGTAATACACTTTAAGATTGAAGCAAGTGATAGTTTGTTTTTAAAAATATAATTGGTGAGTGAGTTGTTATTATTCGCAGCAAGTTGAATAGCCATATAATCATTATCGGCCAGATCATACTCACAAAACAACGTAATAAACTCGTCAATTATTTTCCTGTTTGACTTATAAGCTGTATCATTTAAGGGATATTTCCTATTATATCTGATAAGCTTTCTTAAGCCTTCGGATTGATATTTTGTTAAATTTTCGTTCAGCACCGGATTCAATTTTTTAGGATGGTTAAGGCAAATGATTTAACGATAGAACATTGCATTTTGGTAATACTAACTTCATTTTTCATCGAAGAATACAGGCCTTAACTAAAACGTTTTTTTGGGCGGTACGAAGATACTTTGCGCATCATAAAGCAAATTGACATTGATCAATTTTATAGTATTTTTAATAGACTGTTTAAGAGGAATTAATTCACATAAGAAAGGCTTAAAGTGGATTTTATCATGAATGATGAACAATAAAATACAATGATTTCAGACATTTGTTTTTATTGTTAAGTGGCTTTAACAATTTGATAAGAGTTTTGCGGGATTCAACAATGTGTAGCATGAACATATAAGTTGTATGTAATTATACAATCGATGAAAACATCTAACAGTTTGCTTTAACGTTGTTTCTATATATTGTATTGCGTTAGCTCCAATGATTCTGCTTATCTTTGCACCCAATTTAAAATTTTGCTCACCCTGCAAGTGAGTCCATATTGTTTAATGGAATATTGCTTTAGTATTTAAAGTGATATCTGAAATGTTTATTTATGGCAGTATTACACAACCGTGTTTCTAACGAGGAACTGAAGAAGCGTTTATTGGAAGAAAAAGAATCCAGGACCACCATTAGTTTTTATTGTTACTTCCACATTCAAAATCCACAGGAGTTTCGTGATTATTTGTACAAACATTTGCACACATTAAAAGTGTTTGGTCGCATTTATGTCGCTAAAGAAGGTATCAATGCGCAGATCAGTGTGCCGTCTGTCAACTTTGATCTGCTTAAAGAATTCCTATATTCTATAGAAGCTTTAAACGGACTACGGTTAAATATTGCAGTAGACGACGACGGGAAATCTTTCTGGGTGCTAAAGATTAAAGTGAGGGAAAAGATAGTTGCTGATGGTATAGATGATCCATCTTTTGATATGGACAATAAAGGGAGGTATGTAAACGCTTCGCAGATGAATGAGTTGTTAAAGAATGATGATACAATCGTCATCGACATGCGCAATCACTACGAATATGAAGTGGGACATTTTGAAAATGCAGTGGAAATTCCATCAGATACATTCAGGGATCAATTACCTATGGCAGTAGATATGCTGCAAGGCAAAGAAGAACAAAATATCATTATGTACTGCACAGGTGGCATCCGCTGTGAGAAGGCCAGTGCTTATATGCTGCATAAAGGATTTAAGAATGTTTTTCACCTGGAGGGCGGTATTATTAACTATGCCAAGCAAATAAAAGAAGAAGGGCTCGACAGCAAATTTATCGGAAAGAATTTCGTGTTTGATAACAGGTTGGGAGAGCGGATTACAGAGGATGTAATCGCTCATTGTCATCAATGTGGCAAACCTTGCGATACACATACCAATTGCAAAAATGATGGCTGCCATTTGCTGTTCATTCAATGTGAGAGTTGTGCAGCTGAACATGATGGCTGCTGCAGCAAAGAATGCCAGGAAACTATTCACTTGCCGGTAGAGCGTCAAAAAGAAATTCGCGAGGGCATCGATAAGGGCAGAAATATTTTCAATAAATCGAAGGCAAGGCTAAGACCGAAGTTGAGTGAATTGAGAGGGAAAGAGAGTCAAATAGTGAAAGGTGAGAATAGTCAATAGTGAATGGTGAATAGTGAAAGGTGCATCTTCGCAAGTGATTTGCTAAACTTGCTTTTTGCAAACTGAAACGTTGTAAATAAATTATTGATTGAATTGGAATAGGTTCAACTTGTAATTAAAAAGGTCAAAAGCCTGAGAGTTATCTCGCTTTTGACCTTTTTTATTATCTGCCAGTGAACAATGAACCGGCTTAAATCTTTCACTATTCACTATTGACTATTCACTTTTCATATTTTAACGCCGTGGTTCGTGTCTCACGAACCGTCATTAATTGTTTTGCGGGTTATCCATTACGAAATTAAAAAAAAGGTTGACTTGTGGTTCGTGAGACACGAACCACGGCGCATGAAATTAATCATACACATAAAAAAGGTCAAAAGCGTGAGTTACCTCGCTTTTGACCTTTTTATTACTTGCCTGTGAACAATGAACCAGCCTAAACCTTTCACTATTCACCATTGACTATTCACTTAGGTGACCTGCCAGTGAACAATGAGCCTGCCTAAACCTTTCACTATTCACCATTGACCATTCACTATTTCCAATCCAACACCACCATCACTGGATAATGATCTGAAGGATACTTGCCATGATAAGTATCTGTTAAGATCCCGTATTTGTTTACAGCTAAACCATTTGAAAGGAAGATGTGATCAATGATCTCGTTGCTGTTTACACTATGCCCGAAAGCGTTGAAAGAACCGTTGTTGACATAAGGATTCTTAGCAAGTTTTAAGGCATCGTTCAGGAAGCCTGACTGAGCAATATTTTTGTACCACTCAGAATTATGACCTCCGTTAAAGTCTCCGGTAAAGATCACTGTATTTGATCCGGCGATGTCTTTTATTTTTTTCAGAATCAGCTTGCTGCTTTCAACCCTTGCCTGCACGCCCTGGTGATCAAAGTGTACATTGAAGAAATAGAAAGTCTTTTTTGTTTGCTTGTCGTTCAGCTTTACCCAGGAACAGATCCTGTTCAGTTTAGCATCCCAACCCGGACCGGGTTTTTCAGGTGTTTGAGACAACCAGAAATCTCCTTTATCCACCAAATCAAATTTGTCTTTTTTGTAAAAGATAGCCGAGTGTTCGCCTTTGGTTTCTCCGTCATCACGTCCACGACCATACCATGAATATTCAGGTAACTGTTTTTGAAGATCTTCCAGTTGGTTTTGCAGGCCTTCCTGCGTACCAAAAATGTCAAAGTCGTGAAAGGCAACCAATGCGCCGATAATTGGGGCGCGGTTTACCCAAAGGTTGCCGCTGTCTCCTTTATTGTCGTATCTCAGGTTATAAGACGCCACTCTCAGCGTTTGTGCGTGCACTACAATCACCAGCACGCAAAAGGTAATTAAGCTAATACATTTTTTCATGTCGAATCGTTTGGTTTTTAGGTTTCAGGTATCAGGTATCAGGTGTCAGGTAGCTGTCAGCTTTTAGTTATCAGCCATCAGCAATAAAATGCTATCCCGGACATCTGATACCTTTTCCTATTTATAAATTATAGAACAATCTTCTGGCGCGGCAATTATTCGTACTTCGTACTTCGTAATTCGTACTTAAATCACATCGTACATCTAACATCGTACATCCTACTGCCATCCCGGGTTCTGTCCCAAATTCGGGTTCATCAGCCTGTCATTTTCCGGTATCGGGTAAAGATAATTTTTATCTTCAAATACTCTCTGAACATTTGTCAGCCAGGTAAGTTCACCATATGTATCGTGAGAAAGTCTTTGCGGATTCACCCCGCCGCTGATCGTTTCTGCTACGTTGATGTACGTAACGCCTGCAACCTGCGTCGCCGGTTTTGTTTTGTAGAAGCAAACATCCAGTATGCCATCGCCGTTCAGGTCCATCGGAACATCCAGTGCAGGTACATAGAAACCATTCCATGTTTGCTGCATCAGGTTACCTTTTGCCCATCTTACAATGTCATAGTAGCGCAAACCTTCAAGCGATAATTCAATACTGCGCTCACGACGGATCTCTAACAATGTGGGGTCAGAAATTTCAGGGAAATAATTTGCCTTCAGGTATGGATCTGCCATAGTTGGTTTGGCGTCTGTGCCACCCGTAATGCCGGCTCTTTTACGAAGCGCACCAACAGTTTTGGACCAGTCTTCATCTGTCAGCTGGTTCAGTTCTGCTTTAGCTTCAGCATAGTTCAACAGAACTTCAGCATACCTGATCATTGAGATGGAATTCTCATTGCGCGTACCGCCATCATAATAGGTGTCGTCAAGGCACCATTTAATAGGCTGATATCCGGTATAGGTGTAAGAAAATACAGGAGGGGCAGGCTCTGCAACACCGCCATTGATCCTTTTGTAATCACCCATACGGATGGTTTGCTGCAAACGCAAATCCCTGCCCTTCACTTCATCAACAAACGGCATTGTTTCATAACCCGCTTTAGACGTAAAAGGTGTTCCGTCAATATTCAAATAGGTATTGACAAAAGTTCTTGTAAAGCTTAATCTGGCACCATAAGTAGCGCTGGTCCAATACCAGTTAGCGTCATTGTAAACTGCCAGGGAAGGATCAACAACAGAGGCAATGATAATTTCAGATGAAACAGGCGTCTTGTTAGTAAACAATTGCCTGTAAGACTTATCGTTTCCTTGCGCTGTATTCAGGCTAAAGCCGCCTTCTGTCATTACCTTTTGAGCTGCAACTATAGATTCATTCAACCATTGTGCAGCACTGCTTTGTAACTTATATTCAGAATGATATTTTCTGAATGTGCCTTCAAATAAACATACTCTCGATTTAAAAGCGTAAGCCACATACTTTGTAACAAGGCTTCTTGTTTTGTCATCAGTAGCTTTTATGTTTTCGCAGGCATAGTTCAGATCTGCCAGCACAGAGTCCATTACAAGCGTTCTTGGATCGCGTGGCTTGTATAAAGCTGAGTCGGTAACACTCATGGTTTTGCTATACCAGGGCACATCGCCAAAACGTTTTACTTTATCAAAATAGAACCAGGCCCTGAAGAATCGTGCAATGGCGGTATAATTTTTCTTTGCATCATCCGACACTTTAGATGCGGCCGTGTTTTCGATAAAGTAGTTGATGTTGCGAAGATCGGTCCAGGTCCAGCCGCTGCTTTGGCGCGGACCATAGGCGCCCGGTCTCAGAAAATCCGGCACCTGCGTTCTTGCCAGGTAATCAGTCATTTCATCGCCTCTTATTAGCGAGTTCGCATCGGGCAATATGTTGTAAAAAGAATTTGTATATAATTCCAAACCTTTCTCACTTCCAAACACAGCGCCGTTTGATGCAGTTGATTCGGGAAGCTGGTTAAGCTGTTTACTGCAACTTATAAACGTTATACTTGCAGCCAGCCAGAACAAATATTTTTTCATCCTTGAATGATTAATTTTTTATGAATTGGAGTGAACGTTTTTATCATCGACTTCATTAAGACTGACATCATTCGGCTCCTTTTGCTATTTATAATCCGATCGTCAGTTTTAGAATGTAACAGACAAACCTATTGTCACACTTTTCAACAGCGGATAGTTGTTTCCATTGCCTGAGCCGCCAGTAGTCAGCACCATGTCAGATCCGCCTGTGTTTTCCGGATCAAGATCTTTGGTTACCTTATACAGCGGAGACCATGAGAACAGGTTTTCTCCGGAGATATAAACCCTTGCATTCTGCATTTTTATTTTGCTGATCAGTCTTTGTGGAAGAATGTACCCCAACTGAATGTTCTTGATTCTTGTATAAGCAATATTCTGCAGGTATTTTGTCTGTTTGGTAGTTAACTCACCACCACCTGATTGCGCTGAATAGCCACGATATCTTGGGAAGTATGTATTTGGATTTTCTTCGGACCAGATATTACCAAGCTGCGATTTTGGAAGCAGGTTATAGGGCCTGTTATATTGACCCCAGAAAACGTCCGCTTCACTACCAGGCCACCATTGCTGCTTGCCAACACCCTGAATGAATGCGCCAAAAAAGAAGTTGTTCCAGTCAAGATCAATATTAAATCCATACAGATAGCGGGGAGTGTTGTTACCGATGATCACCATGTCACCAGGACTGCTTACCCTGTTATCACCATTATTGACAACGCCGTCACCATTAACATCTTTAAACTTGATATCACCTGGCAACCACTGGCCACTTGTTGAAGCTTTAAACAGTTTTTGTTTGGAAGCTTCGGCAATGTTATCTTTTGTGAAGAAGCCATCTGTAACGTATCCCCATATTTCGCCAACTTTTTGTCCGGCGTAGTAGTCAGATAATTTCTGCTCGGGGTTATTGTATTTGGTAACTTCTGCTGTATAGTCAGACAATACCGCCCTGAAAGAGTAGTTGAATGGTTTTGATGCCACCATAAAGTAATCTTTCCATGTTGCAGAAAGTTCCCATCCTTTTGTTTCCAGATCAGCATAGTTTCCTTTCGGTACATCTGTTCCGAATACAGCAGGCAATGACATACCAACAGTAAACATGCCTGTCGTTTTGCGGATATAAGCATCTCCGGAAATCTTCAGCTTATTACCAAACAATGCCAGATCAAGACCGATATTCTCAGTTGTTGATTTTTCCCAGGTAAGACCGTCGGGAAGTACGTTTGGTTGACTGGTTTGTTGTGGACGAACACCATTCAAAACGCGACCGGACTGACTGATGTTGAATTTTTCCTGGAAAGCATAAGAGCTGATATTACCGTTACCCAGTGAACCGTACGATGCCCTTATTTTCAGATCAGAAATAATTGACGGATTAACCTTCCAGAATCCTTCTTTAGATACGCGCCATCCACCAGAAACTGAAGGGAAGAATGCGTAACGCTGGTTTTCAGGGAATTTGGAAGAGCCATCATAACGTCCGTTTACTTCCAAAAGATATTTATCCCTGAACATATAGTTCAAACGGTAGAAGCCGCCCATGATGGCCCATTTTTCCCAACCACCTTGTGTAGTGATTGCCTGGCCCAACGCGAGGTTAATATCATGTGCATCTTCATAGATCAAACCATTTCTTTGAGCCATCAGGTTTTTATAAGTCGATTGCTCATAGTTGAAACCAGCCATTGCTTTGAAATAATGGTCACGGTTCAACCTTGTTTCGTATTCGCCATAAATGTTGGTAGCGAGGTACTGTGTTTCCTGCGTAGTATTCTGGATATCATTTGTATTGGTACCAACATATTCAATTATACCCGGCTTTCTGCTATAAGGAACAGGAACGCGGATCTGGTTTTGATCATAGCTGGTATTCTGGAAAGTAAAGTCGCCTTTAATACGCAATTTGTCTTTCAGGAAAGATGATGTAAAACCAGTTGTGTTTTTAATAATGCGCCTGTTCATATCAATACCATTCTTACCGTAGAAGAAATCTCCAACGGTATAAGCGGCAGAGTAGGAGAGTGTACCATCAGGGTTCAACAATGGCGCCATCGGGTGACCTTCATCCGCGATGTTTCTCCAGATGCCTCCACCTTCACCCACGTTCAGCGGGTTATGATACAACATGCTTGAATAGTCTGTGTTGTTATCAATGCGCAGCCACGGATAAACCTGGATAGAACCTTTAGCACGCAGGTTATACATTTTGTAATCATCTGTATTGTAGCGGAACAAACCATTCTGACCAAAATAGCGGCCAGTTACATAAAAACTTGCCTTACCGCTGTTCCCGGAAAGTGATAAGTTTTGTTCTGTTGCGCCTGTGTGTTTTTTGTACAACAGATCATACCAGTCAGTGTTTTCGTAATACACATATTCACCGTTTGTGTTCACGTCTGTTTTAGGCAGACTTGGATCTTTAGATCTTTTTTCAAATTCTGCAAGATAGTCCTGTGAAAACTTAACTGTTTTATTTACGTTCTGCGGTGTTTGAGAATAGTCGTTCCATGCTGTCCATGCTTCATTAAACATCTTTGAATACAGGTAACCATCACTCACCATATCAGGTACTGTAGTTGGTGTTTTAGATGAATAGCTGGATGAGTAAGTAATACTGAATCTGTCTTTAGTAGGATTTTTTGTCGTGATCAGCACAACACCAAAAGCACCTCTTGCACCATAAATAGCTGCAGAAGATGCGTCTTTCAAAACGGATATGCTTGCAACATCGTTGGGGTTGATCATGCTTGGATCGCCCTCAACACCATCAATCAATACAAGTGCATTACCGCCCTGTCCGATAGAAGTCGTTCCTCTCACATTGAACTTAGGGGATTGGATTGGCTTACCATCACCCATAACTATATTAAGGTTAGGAACCACTCCCTGTAAGCCTTGTGTAAGGTTAGGAACCGGCCTGTTCTCCAATGCTTTGCCGGTAACCTGTTCAACAGCGCCGGTAAGGTTTACTTTCTTTTGTGTACCATAACCAACCACAACAACATCATTCAATGCTTTGTCTTCTTCTTTTAATTTTATTACAAGAGAAAACGTTGTGCCTGATTTTAGTTCATAACCTTTCAGTGTTTGTGTTTCATATCCTACATAAGAAAAGGTAAAGCTGTAGCCATTGCCGGGAGGCAGTTTGTTAAATACAAAAGTTCCCGATGTGTCTGTTTGTGTGCCGGCAGTAAAACTTGTTTTACTGTTCTGTACAACAACTGTTACGCCTTGCAACGGAGTTCCTTTTTCAGTCCGGACAATACCGGTTGCATCCATTCTTGTTTCCTGCGCGTAAAGCAGGGCAGGAGTAATAAGATTTACCAAACACAGGTAGAATAGTATCTGCCTGTAAACTTTCATTTTTTTCATACTCAGTTTTCTTTAGTTTGTAAAAAGGGATTACATCCACGTGTATATGCACATGGCCAGGTTTTAATCTGCTTTGTTGTATGATTTAATGCTGATTAATGTGTTTCAATAATCATCCGTTGCCGGGTGTACCCAATAACATACCCTTGCCATGTTTTGGCAGTTAAATTTTCGGGGCCCGTTTATTTAATGATGATTTTTCCGAATGATATATTTGCCTTCTTCCTTTTTCAGATTCAGTTGATTCAATGTTGCTATATCACGCAATATCTGATCAACCGCGTCGGTTGTGTCAAATTTTGCTGTAAAGTATTTATCGTCAATTTCCGCAGGTACGTATTCAATATCCACGTTATAATAGACACTTAACTGATCCAAAACTTGTTCAAGTGTTTGTCCGTTAAACATATACCACGTTGGTTTTTTTACAACGGCACCTGTATATTTTTGTCTTGCACTTACCAGTTTATTGCGGCCCCCGTTCAGGTCCTTTTTAAGGATCAGCTGCACTTGTGCATGCCTGGTTTGGCGATTGTACAAAAGTTGTTGTCCGGGTGTCAGATACACATCATCATCTAGGCTTTTTTCAGTTGTTCCAGCCGGTTTAATCACCACTTTGCCAGTATACAACGCTACACTTGTAATACCTTTTTCGTCATAATAACGAATATTGAACGATGTGCCCAGCGCTGTTGTTGAAATGCCACCAGTATAAACTGTAAAAGGCTTTGTTTTGTCTTTTGCAACTTTAAACATTGCCTCTCCATTTAAGTAGATTGTGCGTTGGTTGTCTTTTCCAAAAGGTTCGGGGAAGCTAATCCCGCTTGCGGGCTGTAAGTCAATAACAGTACCATCGGGCATTGTTATCGTAATTACTTTATCAGTAGTGTTGAATCTTTTTTGTAAAATGTTTTTTTCGGAAGAGGTTGATGCTATAGCTGCGATGTCTTTGCCTGTTTGTTTATTATGCTGACCTGTCCATATCCATGCAGCTCCACAAACAAGTATAATTGATGCTGCAGCTATTAATCGTCTGTATAGTGAAACAACGTTGTTCTTTTTTTCTATCTGACGGTGAACATGGTCCAGCATCCGCTCTGATGTTTCTTTATCCGGTGCATTATTATCTGCATTAAAGCATTCTTCTGCAGGAAAAAAAGCATCAAGTTCATCCGGATGTTCGTCAAGATATCGAAGCACCTGTTCTTTTTCATTAGCAGTACACTCATTCCGTAAAAACCGCTCTATTAATTCCTGGCTGATCATTCCTATAAGTGTTGTTGCTATAATGGATACGTTTGAAAATCAAAGAACCCTTAGCCGGTACTAAGAAAAAGTAAAAATTATGGGAAGCAATAGCGTTATGAGATGCCTGAGCTGTTTTATTGCCTGGTATATATGGCTTTCAACGGTTTTAACGGAAATAGAGAGTTCCATAGCTATTGCCTTATAGCTCATGCCTTTAACGCGGCTCATTTCAAACACTTTTCTTCTTACATCAGGCATATTTTTTAAAGAGGCGTGCATGCGTTCGTTCAGCTCGCGTTCGCTTACTTTCTCCCAAACATCATTGCGTTCATTAAGTGCTGTTAGCTGACGGGTGTGCAGCTCGTTGTTGTTTTGTTTCCTGATAAGGTCGATCATAGTAGTTCTGGCAATACGGAAAAGCTGTGTGAATAAAGACAGTTCTTCATTTAAGTTTTTGCGTGTTTGCCATAGCTTGATAAAGGTAAGCTGTGTGGTTTCTTCAGCCAGGTACAAAGAATTTGTTTTGTTTAAAACATACGCATAAACGTTGCCATGGTACTGGTAAAATACCTGGTCAAAGACAAGTTGGTCCCCATCTTTCAAAGCAGCAATCGTATTCAAGACAATAAAATATTTGAAGCAGTTAAAGAGCAATTTAAGATTAAATCATTACAAAGCTTTAAATGCCATGTGTATTTTTTTACCCTATTCATCATCAAATAAGAATCATTGCAGCAACAGAGGAGCATAATTTCATCAATTTCGGGCGCAAGTTAAAACCATACTGTGTTGGGGCATATTAATTGATTGTTACCTAAAAAAGCAATAAGCATAGTGAATGTCTGATGTCTGATTTTTTGACGTCTGATCCGGGTGGCGATGATGGTTCTGACAATTGTTGAAGAAGTAACGATTGAGTGTGATTCTTTCGTTCTTTGAACAGGAAGAGTTCAAGTATTTGTTTTTCTGCTGAACAAAGGAAATCAGAGATCAGCGATCATAAAATCAGAAACAGCTTTTAATGGCTGATGTAAGGATTTATTGATGTCAGATTTGTTGAGTGTGACTTTTTCCTCTTTGAATATGAAGAGTTGAAAGATTGTTTTTCTGTTGAACAGAGAGAAATCAGACATCAGCGATCATAAAATCAGAAATTAACCGGACTAATAATTGATTAAAAAATATCATGTTTTTAAACAAAAAACTATTTCGTTGGTTAACTATGGTAAGCTTTTGAGTTTTGAAATTCATAAGTTACTAGAAAGCTGCAACCCGTTCCAATGAACCAAACTAGTCTGATTCGACTAATTTCATTTTGATAATCAGTACTCTAAACATTATTTAATTCTAAAAACTATTCAAATGAAAAAAGTAGCGTTATTTTTTGCAGGCTTAATAGCTTTCTGCGGTGTTGCTAATGCACAATTGGAAAAAGGAAGTACGATTATAGGTGCAGACATTGCCAATTTTAAGATTGGGTTAAATACAGGCTCTCAATCCAGCGTTGATATTAATCCGTATGCAGCGTGGTTTGTTAAAGACAATATTGCTTTGGGTGCAAAATTAAATTACGGAATTCAGGCACAAAAAGGCATTGAACCATCTACCAATTGGGCTGTTGCCGCATTGGGACGGTACTACGTAAACGATGCAGCAATTAACGTACTAAAACATACCCGTTTTTTTGCCGAAGCAACAGCCGGCGTTGCCGGTACCATTATTGCCGAAACCAACAGCTCTACAAACGGTTTCCTGTTTGGGTTTGGTCCTGGTATGACCTATTTTGTTACACCGAACATAGGCCTGGAAGGATTACTTAAGTATAATGGCCTGGTGGGTTTTGGATCCGAACCTTTTGCAAGTAATCTTACCATTAACGTAGGTTTTACGATCTTTTTGCCATTCAGCAAAGCAAAGGCAGCTGTAAAAGGCCAGCAATAAATATAACTAGCTACTGTATTCCGGTCGCAAATAAAAAGGCAAAGCAATGTTTGTTGCTTTGCCTTTTACGCACTTCTGATTGTAAAAAAAATCCCGATCCTTAACAGTTACAAAAGAAAGAACGTGTCAAACTTGAGTACTTCGTATTTCGTAACTCGTACTTGATAAAAAACGGTGCTGAATTTTATAGCGCTTTGATCTCTTTAAGGCTTTCTATAATCCTTTTTTCTGTTTCCTCATCGCTTAGCTCTTCCGGATGAAATTTTTCTCCAATTACTTTCTCATACAGTTCAATATATCTTTTTGAAATTGTATTCACCCATTCATCATTCATTTCCGGAACAGTCTGACCTTCTTTACCCATGAAGTTGTTTTCGATCAGCCATTCACGAACAAATTCTTTACTTAACTGCTTTTGTCTTTCGCCCGCTGT
Source organism: Danxiaibacter flavus (assembly GCF_041060425.1). Taxonomy (NCBI): domain Bacteria; kingdom Pseudomonadati; phylum Bacteroidota; class Chitinophagia; order Chitinophagales; family Chitinophagaceae; genus Danxiaibacter; species Danxiaibacter flavus. Next base: position 49,142 of record NZ_JAULBC010000002.1, on the reverse strand, counting down.
TTGTCTTTCTTCAAATCCATCAGCATAAAAATAGCGGGAAGAATCAGGCGTGTGGATCTCGTCCATCAAATAAACTTCACCATCCAGCAAACCGAACTCATATTTTGTGTCAACGAGAATCAGACCTCTTTTAGCCGCAATTTCTTTTCCCCTTTCAAACAGCGCCAGGGTGTATTTTTCAAGAATGGCCCATTCTTCTTGTGTTGCCAGGCCTTTTTCTATAATCTCTTTTTGGGAAATATCTTCATCATGACCTTCTTCAGCTTTTGTTGAAGGCGTAATGATTGGGGTGGGGAAATAATCATTTTCTTTCAGCCCTTCAGGAAGAGCGACACCGCATAACTCTCTTTTTCCGCTTGCATAAGTGCGCCATGCGTGACCGGTAAGATTACCACGTACCACCATTTCAATTCTGAATGGCTTGCATTTTTTTCCGATAGATACGTTAGGGGCAGGTGAAACCGTTAACCAGTTAGGGCAAATATCTTTTGTTGCATTCAGCATGTATGCAGCTATTTGGTTAAGAACTTGTCCTTTATAAGGAATAGGTCTTGGCAGAATTACATCGAACGCAGAAATACGGTTGCTGGCAACCATTACCAGCCAGTTTTCATTAATTGTATATACATCTCTAACCTTGCCTTTATAAAATGCAGTCTGATCAGGAAATTGAAATGAAGCCATTTTTATACACATTTAGTAATAACCGCAAAGATTAGCACGATTTTTTTGATACGAACAAATGTTTAGAAGAAAAATTTTAATTGGTAAGAACAAATGCTATTTTTCCGGCGTTTACTAACTAAAACTTGTTTGCATATGAGAGCTACTACGACAAGAATTCTGACGATATTGCTATCCCCATTAATTACATTAATGGCCGTAGGGCAAAATGCAATCACCATTACCGGAACGGTTAAAAACGCATCAACAAAGGAAACGCTTCCTGCTGTTTCCGTACTGATAAAAAATTCCAATTCCGGCACTTTTACAGATGAAAAAGGAAGATTCCGTTTCACTTCGACACAAGCACCTCCTTTTACGCTGGTTTTTGCCTCCATAGGTTTTAGAACGCAGGAAATGCAATATACAGGTGTTAACCAGGTTGTTGAAGTGTCTCTGGCCCCATCTTATGTACTGGGCGAAGATATCGTGGTTGCGGCGTCACGTGTGCCGGAACGTATAATGGAATCACCGGTATCTATTGAAAGGGTTAATACTGCAACCATCCGCAATGCGCCGGCAACCAGCTATTATGATGTGATCGGTAACCTGAAAGGGGTTGATATGACCACTTCCAGCCTGACATTTAAAACACCAACCACCCGTGGTTTTAGTGGAAGTGGTAATACGCGTTTGAACCAGATTGTGGATGGGATGGATAACCAGGCGCCGGGACTCAATTTTTCTGTGGGAAGCGTAATTGGCTTAACCGAGCTTGATGTAGAAAGCATGGAACTTCTTGGAGGTGCTTCTTCAGCCCTGTACGGTCCGGGTGGTATGAACGGAACGATCATCATCAATAGTAAAGATCCTTTCAAATACACAGGCTTAAGTGTGCAGGTAAAAGGTGGAGTAATGAACATAAACAGCCCGGTGCAAGACGCGTCTGCCTACCAGGATTATTCATTGCGCTGGGCACATAAAATAGGAGAAAAATTTGCGTTTAAAGTCGCTGCACAATATGTAAGAGCGAACGATTGGGCTGCATATGACAGCTCCAACTACAACGTAAACACTTTTTCTGTTAAAGGAGGCAACAGGATGTCTGACCCAAATTACAACGGCGTGAACGTGTATGGTGATGAAACAACGCTGGATATCCGTAGCAGTCAAACGCCTTTCATACAAGGAGTGATCGCGACTTTACCTGCACAGCAGCAACCGGTAGTTACCCAGATCATGCAGCCTTTTTTAGCCTCTCCACTTAGCGTTTCACGAACAGGGTATAAAGAGCAGAATGTGATTGATCCGGTTACCAAAAATCTTAAGGTCTCTGGTGGAATATATTATAAGCTTACTGATAAATTAACAGCTTCTCTTTCCGGTTATTGGGGAACAGGAAACACGGTGTACACCGGTAGCGACCGCTATTCGCTCAAGAACATGAAAATGGGGCAATACAAACTGGAATTAAAATCAACCAACTGGTTTATCAGGGGATATACGACGCAGGAAAATGCAGGAGACTCCTACAATGCAACAGTGGCCACACAGCTTACCAACGAAGCGTGGAAGCCAAGTTATAGCGCTGCGAATCCTGCAGGAAGCTGGTATCCTCAATTTGCCGGCGCACTTGTTCAGGGAGCTGTTACTGTTTTCCAGACAGCCTACCAGGCAGCGATAGCGGCAGGGCAAAATCAACAACAAGCGGCAGCCACCGCAGAGGCAGCAGTAATAAGCAATACGGCCATGTTATATAATGCTTCAAGATCGTTCGCAGATCAGGGAAGACCAGCAGCAGGCAGTGATCAGTTTAAACAGTTCTTTAATGCGGTTGTTAAAAAGCCGATTCCCCAGGGTGGTTTGTTTGTAGACCGCTCCAATTTATACATGGTAGAAGGACAATACAATCTAACTGACAGATTAAAGTTAAGAGACAAAGGAACAGATATTCTTGTTGGAGGTAACTGGAAACAGTATGTTTTAAATTCTGAAGGAACTTTATTTGCCGATACAGCAGGAAAGATACACATCAACGAATTCGGAGCTTATGCACAAATCTCACAAAAGCTCTTTAAAGATGTGTTGAAGTTAACCGTTTCGGGCCGTTACGATAAGAACGAAAACTTTGAAGGTAAATTCACTCCTCGTATATCAGGTGTTATAAGAGTAGCGAAAGATCAAAACATACGGTTGTCTTATCAAACCGCTTACAGATTTCCTACAACACAAAATCAATGGATCAATTTACAGACGGGTTCGGCTTTCCTGATAGGTGGTTTACCACAACTGCGCGAAGGTCATCATTTCGATACCAATCCTGTGTACACCCAGGCAAGCTTCCTCGCATTTGCACAATCGGGGGATCCATCCAAATTACAGGTACAACAATTTGGTACATATAAACCAGAAACATCTAATTCTTATGAAGTGGGTTATAAGGGCTTGTTTAATCAAAGAGTGCTTGTTGATGCATATGTTTATTATGCACGTTATAAGGATTTTCTTGGAAGGTTAAATGTGTTTCAGTCTTCAACCGGTACGCCGCAGGGCCTGGCTAATCCAACAGTCTATTCTGTAGCAGTAAACAGCAACAATAAAGTGTCAACTTACGGATATGGTGTATCACTTGAATATTTGCTTGAGCATAACTTTTTTATTAACGCGAACCTGTTTTCCGATGAGATAACAGATGTGCCGGAGAATTTCCAGGCACAGTTTAATACGCCTAAATACCGCACCAATATCGGTTTTGGTAATAATGGTTTTGGATATCAGAAAAGATGGGGTTTTAATGTTATTTACAGATGGCAGGATGATTACTTTAATGAAAGCACCTTCATCTCTGGCAATGTGAGTGCATTTAGCACACTTGATGCACAGGTTAGTTATAAGTTCCCGGCAATAAAATCGCTTATTAAATTGGGTGGCACAAACATCACCAATCATTACTATATCAACTCATATGGTAACCCCCGCATTGGTGGATTGTATTATGTGAGTTTTGGGTATAATGTGTTTTAGAAAGGTGTGAGGTTTCAGGTATGAGGTATCAGGTTGTTTTGTCTTGCCTGAGAATCTTGGTCTATAAAAGATATAATTGTTACACAGAGAGCACGGAGTAGGCACGGAGTTGCACAGAGATTTTATCTATGCAACTCTTTTTTATTCTTACCATCTTACTATCTTACGATCTTACATGTCTTACGGTCTTACATGTCTTCCGGTCTTCCGGTCTTCCGGTCTTCCGGTCTTCACATGATTCTAAACTTCAATAATTCCATACACTTTCACGCTATAATAAAATATATTTTTTATCGTATGGATTTTTTTGCTTCACTCAATCTCTATAGTAAACCTTTAAATTATGGAAGCAAACAAAATCTTACAAGCCGATGTACTTGATATCGTATTCGAAGGAAGGAACAAAGCATATGGCGCTTATGATTTAAGAAAGACCTACAACAAAAGAGTATTGTATGCATTAACGGGAATGGCTTTGCTTTGTTTTTCCGGAATAGGTGTTTCAATATTCGCAAGTTCAAGAAAGCCAAACATTGTGCGACCAGTTGCTATTGACGTTATTATATCTAAAGTTGTTGATGAACCTAAAAAGGAGGAACCAAAAGTAATTCCACCTAAAGTAGAAGCTCCTAAGCCCATAGCTCAGCAGAGGGTTACGACGATTGAAATTGTACCTGACGAAAAAGTCACAAAGCAAGACGAAGTGCCAGAGAATAAGGATTTAGAAGATGTAAAGATTTCTTTGCAAACAACTCCCGGAGAAGCCGGTGATTATGTAAACCCACCAGTGGAAGCAAAGGGCGTAGGCGCTCCAGAACCAATTGGCACTAAAGAAAAGGATTACGAAACTATCATGGAGACTGTGCAAATACAGGCAAAGTTTCCCGGTGGCTTTCCTGAATGGGAAAAGTTTTTAAGAAGAAATCTTAGAAATGAAATTCCTTCAGAAAATGGTGCACCTGCAGGTGACTATAAAGTGATCGTTTCATTTATTGTAAATAAAGACGGAAGCATTTCTGAAGTGCGTGCGGAAAATGATCCTGGTTTTGGAACTGCCGATGAAGCAGTAAGGGTAATTAAAAAGAGCAATCAATGGATTCCCGCAGAACAGAATGGAAGAAAAGTTATTTACAGGCAGAGACAAGCTATTACATTCCAGGTTATTGATGGCAACTAATCCAATCCGAATGTCGTTTAGTTAATACCGAACGCTCTTATAATATTACGATCAGGCCAAAATTCGGGAGAGCTCTCCTGTCGTGCGAATGACAGATTCATAGCGTATCAATTTTTCCCGTTGGAATGAAGCTTATTAGAAATATGCGAATTGAGAACATCATAGTCCGTTAGGATATTAACCAAATAAATGGGGTTAATGTCCTACGGACAAGAGGGGCCTGGTATGTTAGAGCTTCTATTAAATTTTAAGTCCTACGGACTATTGACGAAAAGTGTACTGTCTCCCAAAATTGAACGTATGTCTAACTAAACGATATTGATCATGCTACCCTTTTGAAAAAATAATGATCATGTTTGTGTGAGTGATGTGCAACTGTCTTTTAGTGATTAATCGGCAGGTTGTTACAAAAGAAGCAAAAGGATGAAATCAGGTACTTCGTACCCGTCCGAATGCGCATTCGGCGCGGGCGGGCCTCGTAAATCGTACTTGGTCTAGCCTCTCACCCTTTCCCCAAGCCCAAAAACAAAAGCCCGAAGCGTTAAGCTTTGGGCTTTAAGCTTTAACATTTAAGCTTTTTGGCACAATAATTTGATCATGATAAATAAAAGATCATGGCTAACATTATTGAATTAATACAACAAAAGCTTAATTATTCCTCTGTTAAGAAAGTAGATCCTAACACACAGGAAACAATTAAAGAAAATGATTCATTAGCACAAGCCGCCGTACCGGCCACACTGGTAGGGTTTTATGAACTTTCACGGGTAAAAACAGGCGCCGCAAAAATTTTAAGTGGAAATTTTTCCCCTGATATACTTACCGATGTTTTTGGCGAAAAGAAAACGCCTGTTGTTGAGCATGTTGCGCAATACGCCAATATGACCAGTGAAGTTGCTGAAAATGAAATGCAAAAAGTAGCCCAGGCAACCTGCGAGATTGTAAAATCAAGCGCCGGAAACAGTGAACAGGCTGTAATGGATTATTTTACAGCTGAAAGAAACAATATCCTGAAATCCCTGCCTGCCAAACTGCAAATAGGTCAAATACTGGGCGATAATATGCTGGATGACAGGACCAATAAAATGGAAGGTCCCGTATCCGGAATGATGCATAAAATAGAACAGCTTTTTGCCGGAACACCGGGCAAAAGCGAGGAATAACCACTGCTAATAACGACTTTTAAAAAGGCTGAACGTTTTACTGTTCAGCCTTTTCATTTTGATTGAAAAACGAACGATCTTGCATCGTTAATTTTCACGTTTTTCTTTACATAAAGCATCTAACTTCGTCAGAGCTAAATCTTCAGCCGTATGAATTTTAGAACAGTATGCATTGTTTCCGCAGTACGAACACCTGTAGGCAGTTTTGGAGGTACATTAAAAGATTTTTCAGCTACACAACTTGGCTCCATCGCAATTAAAGCCGCTGTTGAAAGAGCAGGCATCCAATCTTCTGATGTAGATGAAGTAATTATGGGTTGCGTATTGCAGGCCAATCTTGGTCAGGCGCCGGCTCGGCAGGCTGCAAAGGGTGCAGGTTTACCGGATAAGGTTATAGCCACAACCGTAAATAAAGTTTGTGCAAGCGGTATGAAAGCCATTGCCCAGGCAGCGCAGGCCATCGCTTTGGGTGATGCAGAGATTGTTGTTGCCGGCGGAATGGAAAGCATGAGCAATGTTCCTTACTATGCACCTAATTTGCGTTGGGGCAATAAATATGGGAATGTGAGCTTTATTGATGGATTAGCAAAGGATGGACTGACTGACGTGTATAACAATTACGCCATGGGCAATGCAGCCGAGTTGTGTGCAAAAGAATGCAACATCAGCAGGAACGATCAGGATGCTTTTGCCATTGAAAGTTATACCAGAAGTCAACGGGCATGGAATGAAGGATTGTTTAATAGTGAGATTGTTCCGGTTGAAATTCCGCAACGTAGCGGAGAGCCGGTTTCCTTTGCAAAAGATGAAGAGCCTTTCAACGTAAAATTCAATAAGATCCCGGAATTAAAACCGGCTTTTATAAAAGATGGCACCGTGACAGCCGCTAATGCAAGCACCATGAACGACGGTGCTGCCGCACTCGTATTAATGAGTGAAGAAAAAGCAAAACAATTAAACATAAAGCCGCTGGCCGTTATTAAAAGTTATGCCGACGCGGAACAGGCTCCGGAATGGTTTACTACAACACCATCATTAGCTGTGCCCAGGGCTGTGGCAAAAGCGGGCCTGACGTTGAATGATATTGATTATGTTGAATTAAATGAAGCATTCTCTGTGGTTGGCATCGCCAATATGCAGAAAATGAATTTATCTGCAGATAAAGTAAATGTACACGGCGGTGCTGTGTCAATAGGGCATCCGTTAGGTTGCAGCGGCGCCAGAATTATCGTCACCCTTATCAACATCCTTCATCAAAAAAATGGCCGGTATGGTGCTGCTGGCATTTGCAATGGCGGCGGCGGCGCAAGCGCAATGGTGATTGAGAAAGCCTAAAGCCTAAAGCCCAAAGCTTAAAGCTTAAAGCCGTTGATTCAAATAAGTTTGAATTGCCGCATTCCGAAAGTTTTAAAAACCAACAACAACATTAATACATAGACGAAATACTGTATTGTTTGTCGACGACAGGTTCTAAGCTTTAGGCTTTGAGTCCCGATTTCAATGTAATGTCATTTAATTAAAAACATTTATAGCTCCAGAGGAGCTTCCTGTTTGAAAATCAGGATTTTAAAATATCATCGGACTCCAGCGGAGTCTCCTGTAATGCTTGACCGGAAGCTCCTAACGGAGCTTAGTCGATCTGTTCTTTTTTCTATCTACAAAACAGGTGGCTCTTAGGGAGCAATGACAGCGAAGTGTTCTTACTAAATTACATCAGACTTAAGGTTTGGTCCGACCTTTCAAAAGCCATTGTTTTAAAGAGATTACATTGAGGGGGCATTGGTAAGATCAAAATTAAACGACAACATCAATATCGTTAGTCAGAACCAGGTTCTAAGCTTTAGGCTTTGGGCTTTAAGCTTTGAGCTTTAGGCTTTGAGCTCACCTTAAAGCTTTTTGCTTAATTTTGCGCCCATGAGCAAAGTACAAGTAGGTCTTGTGCAGATGAGCTGCACTAATAACAAGCAGGAAAACCTGGAAAAAGCTATACAAAAAGTTCGTGAAGCTGCTGCAAAAGGCGCACAAATCGTTTGTTTACAGGAGTTGTTTACCTCTCTGTATTTCTGTGATGTAGAAGATTACGACAACTTCAAACTTGCAGAAGCTATTCCTGGTCCCTCAACTGACGCATTAAGTGAAGTCGCCAAAGAATTGGGTGTAGTGATCATCGCTTCTCTTTTTGAAAAGAGAACCCAGGGACTTTATCACAATACTACAGCTGTACTGGATGCTGACGGTTCATACCTGGGCAAGTACCGCAAAATGCATATTCCTGACGATCCGGCATATTATGAAAAATTTTATTTCACTCCCGGTGATCTTGGATATAAAGTTTTCAAAACAAAATTCGCCACAATTGGTGTGCTGATCTGCTGGGATCAATGGTATCCTGAAGCTTCCCGCATTACTGCGTTAATGGGAGCTGAAATAATGTTTTACCCAACTGCCATCGGCTGGGCAACATCGCAGGATGAAGAAACCAATACCGAGCAATACAATGCATGGCAAACTATCCAGAGAAGTCATGCGGTAGCCAACGGCGTTCACGTCGTGAGTGTTAACAGGGTTGGATTTGAGCAGGATGGCGCTATGAAATTCTGGGGCGGTTCTTTTGTAAGCAATCCTTTCGGATCACTTATCTACAAAGCATCTCATGATGAAGAAGAAGTTGCTGTGGTGACAGTTGATACTGACAAAACAGATCGCTACAGAACGCACTGGCCTTTTATGAGAGATCGCAGAATTGACTCTTATCAGCAGATCACTAAAAGATATATTGATGAAGTTGAGTAATCAATAATGCATATTTAATAAACTGCTGTTCTGAAAACGAGCAGCAGTTTATTATTTTAGCTCAATTTTTCTATAAAGCTATTTTGACAATTCATAGCGAGCTAAACCTAAGTACTTTGTACTTCGTAACTCGTACTTGCAAATAAGACACTACCCAAACCGTTAATTAAACATCTCTAATTCCAAACACAAATAGAATGACACAATCTACCCCAAGGGAACTTGGTTATTACTTCCCCGCGGAATTTGAACAACATGAGGCAACCTGGCTAAGCTGGCCGCACAAAGAAGCAAGCTGGCCCGGAAAAATTGACACTATTTATCCTAATTATAGTCTGTTTATAAAATATCTTTCACAGAGTGAGAAAGTGCGCATTAATGTAGGCAGCGAGGATATGAAAAACTTCGCCCTGGAACATATTACCAAAGCCGGCGCTAATCTGCAGAATGTTGAGTTTTTTCTTCACCCGACCAATGATGCATGGTGCAGGGACCATGGTCCTGCGTTTTTGATCAATCCAAATGCAGCACAGAAAAAAGCGATTGTAGACTGGGGATATAATGCGTGGGGTGGAAAGTATCCGCCGTTTGACCTGGACGATGTAATTCCGACTTTAATAGGCAAACATTTTAATCTGCCGGTATTTTACCCGGGCATAGTAATGGAAGGTGGTTCTGTTGAGTTTAACGGTCAGGGTACAGTGTTAACCTCTACCTGTTGTTTGCTGAATGAGAACAGGAATCCTCATCTCAACCAGGAACAGGTTGAGCAATTCCTTTATGATTATTATGGCATGAAACAAGTGTTGTGGGTGGATGAAGGTATTGTTGGCGATGATACGGATGGCCACATTGATGATACTGTGCGTTTTGTAAATGAGGATACTGTAATAACAGTGATTGAAGAAAATAAGGCTGATGAAAACTACGGTTTACTCCAACACAATCTGAAACAGCTTCAGCAAATGCGCCTGTTAAATGGTAAACAACTGAATATTGTTGAGTTGCCAATGCCAGATGAAATTGTTTATGAAGATCAGCGTTTACCGGCCTCATATGCAAACTTTTATATTGCAAACAAGTATGTGATCGTGCCGGTATTTAATTCTAAAAACGATGACAAAGCTTTGCAGATCATTGCATCATGCTTTCCCGGAAGGGAAGTTGTGGGGATTGATTCTGTTGATATTATCTGGGGACTTGGTAGCTTCCACTGCCTGAGTCAGCAGGAGCCGTTGATCTAAAATTAAAGTACTTATTTGGCAGCTCTAATGTGTCCTACACTTGCAAGTGTAGGACACATTAGAGCTATACTGATAATTCATTGACCTCTCCTCAACAATTCCTGCATCCCCGTTTGTAAATGATTCAACGCAGAAACAATCTCTGCATTATTGATTTCTTCCGGAATCGTTTTACTGAGATATCCATAAAATTGCCATACTTCCAATACATCCGAAACATCAACTTCATAAGGTGTAAAACGCACATTGAGGGACTTTAACCACATTTTACCCGTCGTCTGTATACCGCTAACATCAACCAGTTTAAATGCAATGTCCTGCCCCTTTACCACAACAATGCAAGGCGTATCTTTCCTAATTGCCAGTATATCCTGAACATATGATGCAATGATAATGCTATCCTCCGGTACGGGTAACATCGATTCACCTTTGATGGGAAACAACCGGTAAGTTTTTCCTGGCGGCAGATCAGGAATGCTGAACCTGGGTAATTTGCTGATGAATTCCGGGTCATTATATCCCGCCAGGTAACCCGCTTTAGCCTTAATGGGCACCAGTTCTACATTCTCATTGTTTTGTTTATCGACTGTCGTAGCAAGCACACGGATCTGTCTGCCGGTCAAATACACATCGTTGCCGGCTTCCAGTTCCCGCACTTTTAATTCGCCTAATTTGGAAAGATTGATTCGCAACAAGGTATCCAGGCTCATTTTAAAATAGTCTGCAAAACGGATCAGATCCTCCAGTGGAGGATTCCGGCTCAACCCATTCTCATGCGCATTCAATTTTGCGCGGGAAATTTTTAAATCTTCCGCTAATTGATTCTGAGAAAGTTGTCTGCGATTTCGAAGAAATCTGAGGTTCTCACTCCAGAAAAGATTTGCAGTTTTCATACTCAAATGTTATTATTGATAACATACGTTTGATACTATTAGTAACAAATGTAAGGGTTTTATGAACACTACCGCAGAAAAAAACAATATAATCCGTGATCTGGAAAGAGAGATCCTCTCTTTACAAGGGCTAGTGAAAAGGTCTGGAACGCACCCTTTGGACATAGGTTTAGGATCAATAGAAAATGCATTTCCCAATCAGACATTTCCTGTGGCAGCCATGCATGAATTTATAAGTTATAGCAGGGAAGAAGCTGCCGCTACCAATGGCTTTATCGGTGGTTTATTGGGAAAGCTAATGCACCATGGTGGTGCCTGTTTATGGATAGGAAATAAAAGAACCATTTTTCCTGCCGGGCTAAAAAACTTTGGAATAGATCCCGAACGCATCATTTTTATTGACCTCATTAAACCAAAGGATATTCTCTGGACAGTTGAAGAAGCACTAAAATGCAGTGCACTGGCTGCTGTTGTAGGTGAACTGACAGAATTGAATTTTAAAGAATCAAGACGCCTCCAGTTAGCGGTGGAACAAAGCCGTGTTACTGGTCTCTTGCATCGTTATAATCCATTGGTGGAAAATACGGTGGCATGTGTTTCCCGCTGGAAAATACAGCCAATGGTCAGTGAAGCTGCAGACGGAATGCCCGGTGTTGGTTGGCCACGCTGGAATGTGCAATTGCAAAAAATAAGAAACGGTAAACCCGGCAGCTGGCAGGTAGAATGGACTTCGGAAGGATTTAGCGTTAAGAGCAGACCATTGATGAGATTTGAAAAATTTGAATTATTACAAACCGGTTAATATGCAGAAGCGTTTTGCGGCAATATGGTTCCGTTATCTGCTTACAGACCGGTATACGATCCGGGAGCCTGCATTGCGTGACAAACCTTTTGTGCTGGCATCTCCCGAGCGTGGCCGCATGATTGTGAGAGCAGCTAACATGCGTGCAGAAAAAAAAGGTATTGTCACTGGTATGGTAGTAGCAGATGCAAGGGCTGTATTGCCAACATTGCAGGTGATGGATGAAGTGTCGGGTATGTCAGATAAATTACTGAGTGCCCTGGCTAAATGGAGCATACGATATACGCCGGTTGTCGCAGTTGATCCGCCTGATGGTTTGATACTCGATGTTTCCGGCTGTGCACATTTATGGGGAGGAGAAGAGGCGTATATAAAAGACATTCTTACAAGATTAAAAAAAGCCGGTTATGAAGTGCATGCAGCCATTGCGGATACTGCAGGAACAGCCTGGGCCATCTCCCGTTATGGAGAAAAGGGTGGCATAGTTGAACCGGGCAGGCAGGCGGAAGCATTGTTTTCATTACCACCTGCAGCATTGCGTCTCGAACAGCCTGTTTTACAAAGATTGGATAAGCTTGGATTAACCAATATCCGCAGTTTTATGAATATGCCACGACAGGCATTACGCAGGCGTTTTGGTCAGCAATTGCTGACAAGGCTTGATCAGGCTCTTGGTGTAGAAATAGAACCCATCGAGCCTGTAATACCAATAGAACCCTTCCAGGAAAGATTGCCCTTGTTTGATCCTGTCCGTACAGCAACGGGAATTGAAATTGCCATACAAAAATTGCTGGAAGCTTTGTGTGTCCGGTTAGTCAAAGAAGGAAAGGGATTGCGGGTTGCTGTATTAAAATGTTTCAGGGTTGATGGCAAGCTGGAGCAAGTGCAGATAAGTACCAATCGTCCCACACGTAACAGCATTCATTTATTCAAGTTGTTTGAGCTTAAAATAGCGTCTATCGAACCTGATCTTGGTATTGAGTTATTTGTAATGGAAGCGCCTGTGATAGAAGATGTTTCACCTGAGCAGGAAAAGCTTTGGAACATGTCCGGCAGTTATAACAATGTTGCCGTAGCTGAATTGTTGGATGCTATTGCTGGTAAGATAGGTGCACAGGGGATTCGTCGTTATCTGCCTGATGAACATTATTTGCCGGAAAGATCAGTCAGGCTGGCCGCATCGTTGGAAGAAGAACCAGCTATAGCATGGCGCACAGATCTGCCCAGGCCAATACACTTGTTATCTAAACCTGAGCCAATACAGGTTACGGTGCCGATTCCCGATTATCCACCTATGAATTTTGAGTATAAAGGAAAATTGCATAAGGTAAGTAAGGCTGATGGTCCCGAACGAATTGAGCAGGAATGGTGGCTGCAGGCAGGTCTATACAGGGATTATTATTGTGTGGAAGATGAGGATGGAAGCCGCTATTGGTTGTTCCGTTCCGGTAGTTATGATAAGCATGAGCCTAAATGGTTTGTTCATGGATTTTTTGCATAAAAAATCAGTGTCTTATCCTTAGGTACATCGTACATCATACATCGTACGTCGTAAATCGTACATCTTACACCTTACATCGTAAATCGTACATCTTACACCGTACACCGTACATCGTACATCGTACATGAAACGGTCTTAACAATTGAATAATACACTATGCTGTATACAGAATTACAGGTAACGACAAATTTTAGTTTTCTGCGGGGCGGCTCGCATCCGGAAGAAATTGTAGAACAGGCTGCTGCAATGGGTTATAAGGAAATTGCCATTACTGATCATAACACGCTGGCGGGTATTGTCCGTGCACATGCTGCAGCAAGAGGAAAAGACATCCGCATTATTCCGGCCTGTTGTCTTGATCTGCTGGATGGACCTTCATTATTGGCTTATCCGACAGGTAAAGAAGCTTATGCACGATTGTCTGCATTGCTTACAACCGGAAATCTTCGCACGGAGAAAGGCAAGTGTGATTTGTACAAGGCGGATGTATATAAGTATGCTGAAGGATTAAAATTTATTATAGTACCACCTCAAACCCTAAATGAACATTTTGAATTTGAACAAGATTTTCGACAAGCTGTAAAAGAGTATAAAGATAATTTGGGCAGCCATCTTTATCTCGGTGCAACGCGTTCTTACCAGGCTAATGATAATAAAAAACTGTATCGTCTTTCTCAATTATCCGTAGCATTACAGATTCCCATTGTTGCTACAAATGATGTGTTCTATCACATGCCGGAACGAAGAGAGCTGCAGGATATTCTGACATGTATTCGTGAAAAATGCACGATATACAATGCCGGTTTCCGTTTGTATCCAAATGCAGAAAGATACCTGAAGAATAGTAGTGAAATGGAAAGGCTTTTCCGTCAATATCCGGATGCCATTGCCAGAACGCAAGAGATAGCAGCTGCGTGTCAGTTTTCGCTCGATAGCTTACAATATGTATATCCTGAAGAATTAACAAGCGAAGGGCGCACGCCCCAGGAAGAGCTGGTCTTTCTTGCATGGAAAGGGGCGAATGAAAAGTTCGAAAATAATATTCCGGACAAGATCAGAAAATCGATCAATGAAGAATTGGAATTTATCGAAAGGAAAAATTATGCATCCTATTTTCTTACTGTTTACGATTTTGTGCGTTTTGCAAGAAGCAAAGACATTTTGTGCCAGGGACGCGGTTCTGCGGCAAACTCAGTAGTTTGTTATTGTCTTGGAATTACCTCTGTCAACCCTGATAAGTTCAATTTACTCTTTGCCCGTTTTATGTCAGATGCCAGAAATGAGCCGCCTGATATTGATGTGGATTTTGAACATGAGCGACGAGAAGAAGTGATCCAGTACATTTTTGATAAATATGGAAGGGATCGGGCGGCCATTGTTGCCACTGTTACGCAGCTGCATCAGAAAGGTGCCATACGTGATGTTGCCAGGGCGATGGGAATGTCTGTAGATGCCATCAACCGCCTGTCCGGTTCTATCTGGGAATTTACGGATGAATGGTTTGAAGGGAAGCGGATTTCAAATGAAGGATTTAACCCCCACGATCCACATTTGCTGAAAGTATTGCAGCTTACGAAGGAGTTTATGGGGTTTCCGCGGCAACTGGGACAGCATACCGGCGGCTTTGTTATTACGCAGGGAAAACTTTCTGATCTCTGCCCGATTCTTAACGCCCGCATGGAAAATCGCACCTGTATTGAGTGGAACAAAGATGATGTTGAAGCGCTTGGATTTTTGAAGGTGGATGTACTAGCATTGGGCATGCTCACCTGTATCCGCAAAGCATTTGATCTGGCTAAAGCGCATTACGGATTAGACTTAACGCTGGCCAACATTCCGCAGGATGATCCTGCAGTGTATGAAATGGTAAGTCATGCAGATACGATTGGTGTATTTCAGATAGAAAGCCGCGCGCAGATGTCCATGTTACCGCGGTTAAAACCTAAGTGTTTTTATGACCTTGTTATTGAAGTTGCCATTGTTCGTCCCGGTCCGATCCAGGGTGATATGGTGCATCCATACCTTAGAAGGCGCAATAAAGAAGAGGATCCTGATTATCCAGAGAAATTGGAGGCGATCCTTGACCGTACTTTGGGAGTGCCACTTTTCCAGGAGCAGGCCATGGAAATCGCCATTGTAGGAGCTGGTTTTACTCCTGCCGAAGCAGATGCTTTACGTCGCAGCATGGCCACATTCAAAGCAAAAGGTCTGGTGAGTCAATTTGAAAAGAAGCTCATAAATGGAATGATCAACAATGGTTATACTGAAGAGTTTGCAAGGCGGGTATTCAAACAACTGGAAGGTTTTGGTAGTTATGGTTTCCCAGAAAGTCACGCTGTAAGTTTTGCCTTGTTGGTATATGTTTCTTCCTGGCTGAAATGTTATTACCCGGATGTGTTTGCAACGGCGCTGCTTAACAGTATGCCGATGGGTTTTTATCAGCCTGCACAAATAGTTATTGATGCAAGAAAACATGGTGTTGAAGTAAGGCCGGTTGATATCAATTGCTCACACTGGAACAATACCCTTGAAGAACATACCGGTAAGTATTGCGCCTTAAGGCTCGGCTTCAGGCAGGTAAAAGGCTTGCGTGAAGAAGATATGCAGTTGCTGGTAAGCAAACGTAATACATCTTTTGCAACCGTACATGCTTTACGTGATGCCGGTGTTTCTGAAGCTGCTTTAGAAAGATTGGCTGATGCAGATGCATTCAGGTCCATAGGGCTTGACAGGCGCAGGGCATTATGGGAAGTGGCCGCGTTAAGCGATCGTCCACAGGGGATCTTTACCGGGCAACCTTCTGAATCAGCTTCTGAGGCCAAAGCTGATTTGCCGGAAATGTCGCCATCAGAACATGTCATTCAGGATTACAGTTCAATGGCCTTATCGCTGAAAGCACATCCGGTAAAATTTGTCCGGAGAAAATTATTTGAAGCACGTGTGCTCGCTACGCGCGAATTAGCGCTTTGGCCAGACGGAACATTGGTGCGTGTAGCGGGATTAGTTTTGGTTAGGCAAAGACCAGGCACAGCCAGTGGTATTTGCTTTATAACAATTGAAGATGAAACTGGCAGCGCCAACCTCGTTGTATTCCAAAATCTTTTTGAACGGTTCAGAAGTGAGATCTTACAATCCAGGCTACTGATGGTTGAAGGCAGATTGCAAAGAGAAGGAGAGGTGACGCACGTGATTGTACAGCACTGCTATAACATGAACGCCTTGCTGGCAAATTTAACGCACAAGCAAGAAGAGGATCAACCCGTACTTACACTTTCACGTGCAGATGAAAAAGATGGTGATCGTGTTCCTACTTATCCCGGCACACCAAAGGCTCAGAAAGTTGTACAGGCAGAAATTTTTCCTTCAGGAAGGAATTTCAGGTAGAGGTTGTAAGTGCTAAGTACGAATTACGAAGCCTGCCCGTATAAATACATTCAGGCGGGTACGAAGTACCTTTGCACAAACCTGCTTACATTTAACAGTCATCTAAACCCTCTGTGAATCTCAGTGTATCCTCAGTGTGACTCTGTGTAACTGTATTTTTTTGTTTCGCAGAAAAGACTTCCCTTATCTATTACTTTCTTGCCACTATTTTCTTAAGTTTATTGATAAATCTCCTTAAACAATGAACTGTAAAAACTTGCCTGCTAACCTGTTCCTGCTATTTACTTTATTCTTTGCACCCGCAAACAGTCAATCAACCTCATTACCGCGCAGCACACCGGAAGCGCAAGGCGTTTCTTCCAAAGAGATTTTGGATTTTATCGATGCCGCAAACAAAAGCAAAACAGAATTCCACAGCTTTATGCTTTTGCGTCACGGTAAAGTTGTGGCAGAAGGATGGTGGAATCCATACCGGGCAGACCTCAAACATACATTGTATTCAACCAGCAAAAGTTTTACGGCTACAGCCATTGGTTTTGCCGTAACCGAAAATAAGCTGACTGTAAATGATAAAGTAATTTCATTCTTTCCTAATGATCTGCCTGATAGCATTAGTCCTTATCTCGCAGCGCTTACAGTAAAAGATGTGCTAAGCATGAGCGACGGCCAGGATCCAGACCCGACAAATATTATTCCCGGACGCGATAGCAACTGGGTAAGGGGCTTTCTGTCAACACCTATCGTAAATGAACCCGGTACAAAATTCCTCTACAATTCAATGGGGACCTACATGCTCTCAGCCATTGTGCAGAAAGTGACCGGCGAGAAAGTGATTGATTATTTAAGACCACGACTATTCGAGCCTCTCGGAATAAGTGGCATGGATTGGGAAACAGATCCAAAAGGGATTAATACCGGAGGCTGGGGACTTCGGCTAAAAACAGAAGATATGGCCAAGTTTGGTCAATTGTTTCTACAAAAAGGCAGCTTTGGTGGAAAGGAAGTAATACCTTCTTCCTGGATAGAAGAAGCATCATCCACTAAAATAATGCAGGATCCGGATGCGCCGCAATCAAAAAAAGATTCCAGCGACTGGCTGCAGGGTTATTGCTACCAAATGTGGCGCTGCAGGAACAATGCATACAGGGGAGATGGTGCTTTTGGCCAGTATATTATTATCATGCCTGAGAAAGATGCCGTGTTGGCTGTTACGGCCGAAACGCCCGATATGCAGGAAGAGATCAATCTCGTATGGAAATACCTGTTGCCCGCAATGAAAGATAATGTGTTGGCAGAAGATAAAGAAAATGCATCCAGGCTAAAGAAAACGCTGGCATCACTTTCAGTTCCTGCTCCTGCGAAGTCAGCAGCTTCTCCGTTAGAAAAAAGTATTGCAGGCACAACATATTCCTTTGAACCTAATGATAAGCACATTCAAAGTGTCTCATTCCAGTTCAGCAACAATACCTGCTATGCGACAGTAAAAAACGATACAGCTTCATTTAAGATTGGCTTCGGCTCAGGCAAATGGCATGCAGGTGAAACAACTATGCACGGTCCGTATCTTGTTGAAAGAGCCAGACGCAACCTGGCCGGTCTGGATCCTTTTAAGATTGATGGCTGTTACAATTGGACCGACAAGAATACACTCAGTCTTACGTTGCGCTATATAGAAAGTCCGCACACTGCTACAATGATCTGTCATTTTGATGGTGATAAACTTACTTCAGTAAACATCAGGAATAGTTTTGATTATGGTAAGAAGGAATTGGTTTTAAAAGGACAATAAAATGTGCGTGTAAACACGTGAAAACTGATCTATGGAAAATTTTGACCTGTTATCAACGCTCGTCGGGATACTGATAAAGCTCGCTGCAGGATTTATTATCCTGGGCCTTTTTACTATAATCATTATGGAAGCGATAAGCGCTTTATTCAGGCTACGAAACAAATTTCTTCGAAAATTTTTGCTCAGGATTTTTAATGACGAGCGTTTTGTTGAACGGCTTTTTAATCATCCCATCATCAAGATCCAGGGTGCACAAAATTCTTATTTGAATGCGGGTTATTTTTCTGTTGCCTTTTTGGATTTGTTATCTATTAAGAAGATCGGAGATTTTAATCCTGAACTTTATGAATCTTATCCCAACAATACTTTTGTCGAAGCGTTTTGTAAGCTCTCAATTAATGCTTCTTCAATGGAGGACTTACAAAACAATGCAAAGAAGCTTTTTTACAGCGTGGTGCAGACAATTTCAGGATACTACAAACGCACGGTACAAAAACTGCTTTTTGTTGTAGCGACCTTTTTAGTAATTGGTTTTAATGTAAATGCTATTAAATTGTTTAACAGCATTACAAGGAATGAGCTTATAAATAAGGTTATTACCGCTTTAGATAAAGAAAAGGATCTAGAAGGAAATGTGTCCCCCGAAAAAGCTAAAATAGTTTTATCGCATTTGCCTGCAGATGCTTATCCATTGGGGTGGTCAAAACCCGACGCCCCTCTAACCACTGCGGAAATTATTTTGACTATAACAGGATGGGTGATAACTATCATACTGACGGTATTTTTTGCGCAGATGTTGTTTGATGTAATGAATAAATTTGTGAATGTAAGGTCGAAGCCTGCCAATCCGGATATTGTTGTGTCGGCCTAGTTTGAATGCGCTTTGCACATATTCTCCGTACTGTTCTGTGTAACTGTATTTATTTAATCCCTCAAAAAAAGATTGTTAAACCTAAAAAAACACCCCTAAAGAATTTTTTTATATCTTTGCGGCCTTCAATAAAAATTACAAATCAATGTAGGATAATTTCTTTCTCGGAAAACAGATAGCAAAACCGGCGGGCGGTTAGCAGTTGTTATTCATTTTAAAGAAAGGAATTATGGTTCTTCTGCAGGATCTTACATATTCACATCCCAATAAAGATTTATTATTCAGCGATCTTAATCTTACGGTCAGCAAGAATGCTAAAGTTGCGCTTGTTGGCAACAATGGTATCGGTAAATCAACCCTGCTTAAAATTATAGCCGGCGTTTTACAGCCCGCGAATGGCGTGGTAAAAGTTGATTCCCCGCCTTATTACGTGCCGCAGATATTTGGTCAGTTTAATGATCTTTCTATTGCCCAGGCACTTGGTGTAGAACAGAAATTACTTGCACTGCATAATATCCTTAATGGTGATGTTAGTGAAAATAATTTTACTGCCCTGGCTGATGACTGGACAATAGAAGAACGCTGCAATGAAGCGTTAAGCTATTGGAAATTAAGTGAGCTTGACCTTACGCAAAAAATGGGTACACTTAGTGGCGGACAGAAAACTAAAGTTTTTCTCGCTGGTATTTCTATTCATCAACCGGAACTTGTTTTACTGGACGAACCCAGTAATCACCTGGACGTAGAAGCGAGGCAACTTCTGTATGATTTTATTGCAACTTCCACGCTTACATTAATTGTTGTGAGTCACGACAGAAAATTATTAAACCTTTTGAATGCTGTTTATGAGCTAAGTAAAACTGGTATAACAGTGTATGGAGGTAATTATGATTTTTATGCTGAGCAAAAACAAATTGAGCTGGATGCGTTGGATCAGGATGTGAGAAGTAAAGAAAAAGCCTTGCGTAAAGCAAAAGAAATTGAACGCGAAACTGCCGAACGGCAGCAGAAGCTGGATGCCAGGGGAAAAAAGAAGCAGGAGAAAGCAGGGTTGCCGACAATCATGATGAACACGCTCAGAAATAGTGCTGAGAAAAGTACATCCAAACTGAAAGGTGTTCATGCCGGAAAAGTGAGCTCCATTTCGCAGGAATTGAATGGCCTGCGCAAAGAATTGCCGGATAAAGATAAAATGAAATTTGGCTTTGATAATTCAACCTTACATACAGGTAAAATACTGTTGAATGCAACATCCATCAATTTTGGATATGGGCAGCAAATGCTGTGGCCGCATGTATTGAACTTTCTGTTAACCAGTGGAGAAAGGATCGCTATTAAGGGATCAAATGGTTCGGGTAAAACAACCTTGATCAGGATCGTTTTGGGCAGCATTGAGCCTCAAACAGGTACGGTTTACAGGGCCTACAACAGAGCTGTGTATATCGATCAGGATTATTCATTGATCAATAATCAGCTTAAGGTTTACGAACAGGTTCAGCAATTCAATTCATCCGGGCTTCAGGAACATGAAATAAAAAGCCGGCTGAACAGGTTTTTGTTTTCAAAAGATGCCTGGGATAAATCTTGTGCCTCATTAAGTGGAGGTGAAAAAATGCGCCTGATGCTTTGCTGTCTTACAATCAGCAATCAACCACCTGATATCATTATTCTTGACGAGCCTACCAATAATCTTGATATTCAAAATATTGAGATTTTAACGGCTGCCATCAACGAATATCGCGGAACGCTAATCGTTGTTTCTCACGATGAATATTTCCTGGAAGAGATAGATGTAAAAAGAGTAATTGAATTGAATGATGCATAATCATCAGCATTCATTTTTACGAAAAGCCAAAAAGGTAACAAACTGCGGTGACCCTGATATAATTATGAAAACATTTTTGCTCCAATTTGTAAAAGATCAAATATGCTCTTTCCTTTTTCCAAAGAATTTTCACGGCCGCTTAAAAGGCATGTTGCCGCTTCAGAAGTTGGTATGGTAACCAATTATATTCAGGAATTCATTAATGGCAAGACAGCTGATGATATTTTTATCGAAGGAAACCAAGTCAGCTTTGATGTAAACTTTTTCAGGATCCGGTGGCGCGGTGATATAGTAGGAACTATAGACAATGGCATGTTTACCATAAGCGACGATAATAATGGATCGAGGCTGACTTATAAGTTTTATATGTACCGCATGGTTGGATTTATCTGCCTTTCAGCCATTATCGGTGGTTTTTTTTCACAACAGTTATGGGTTGCTCTTCTTCTGTTTTGTGTTGGAATGTTTAATTGGTTTATTATGATGGTTAGACATGAGAGAATCCTGGCAAATATTGTGCTGGGTGTAAATTCGTTGTTAGACGAGCACGTCAAAAACGCATTGAATGACCAGTTAAAGGCAACCGGGTAGAATAAGTACAGTAAGAACCGTTAAAGTCAATTAAGTTCAAATAATCCTCTTTTAGCGTGCTTGATTAGTATACTCCTTAAAATGTTTCCATTCCTGATGTTGAGATGGTCCTAATCTTTTTGTTGTTTAAAAAACTGCTGGTTCCGGATTGTTTGTATGTCTCAACAAAAACATTTTAATATTGGTGAATTGCATTTTTCATTTACTTTGCCCAGCTCCGAACCCGGTAGCCTTCATAATTTATTGTTTTCGGTACCCAATGCTTATAAAATGAAAACCAAAACTGTTCTAGCCCGTATTGCTTTGCTATTGCTTGTGATTATTATTATTCTGCCATATGGACGTTCCAGGGAATGGAGGACACTAAATGCTCAATCACGTGAAAAATTAAACCGGAATTTTATTGAGTTACCGCAAGGCATTACGCATTACGAAATTGCCGGTCCGGATAACGGTCCTGTATTGTTGCTGGTGCACGGTTTTTCTGTACCGGCTTATATCTGGGACCGGAATTTTCAGGCCTTGGCAGACTCTGGTTTTCGTGTAATCAGATACGATGCGTTCGGAAGGGGATTTTCTGATCGTCCGGAGGCTACATACAATGCTAAATTCTATAATTGCCAGATAAATGATTTGTTGAATGCACTCAAAATAACCAGGCCGGTAAATATTGCCGGTGTTTCTATGGGAGGAGCAGTTGCAACGAATTTTGCTGCAAATTTTCCGGAAAAAGTGAATAAGGTTGTTTTAATAGATCCTGTTAACCAGGTGTCTGATATCAGCGTATTAAAACACAGGTGGTTGGGCGAATACCTTAATCGTGTCTGGTTTGTGCCCGGGCTATTGGATGACCAGGCATCCGACTTTTACAAGCGTTCGGCAATGCCGGCAGATTATCAAAAGAACTTCATGGAACAAATGAATTATAAAGGATTCAGCACTGCGGTTTTATCAACCATCCGGAATTTCATTGCAGTAGATCCGCGCCCGGCTTTTGTAAAGCTCGGTTCATCTGGCAAGCCCGTGCTGTTAATGTGGGGCAAACAAGATAAAACCTTAAAGTATGATCCTGGATTGCCATCAATTTTGAATGCTGATCTTATGATGGTTGACAGTTGCGGTCATTTACCACAACTGGAACAGCCGGCTATTGTAAACAGTAGTGTTACCGCCTTCTTGAAAAAATAGAGAACCGAGAGTTGACGCCCGGATTTTTAAACCATTCTTTTAACGTTGAATGCAAAATCTTTATTTCTATAATAAACCAACAATGAGCTTTTAATTTTAAATTTAGTTCAGGTAACTAAAGTGGACATTCCTTAAATATTTTCACTTCGTCAAGTTGCCGCCGTTATAAGTTCATGTTGTTATGAAACAGACAACAACGCTCGTTGTGGGTGCAAGCATTTCTGGTCTGGCTTCAGCAGCGTCTTTAGAGATGCGCGGCATTGATTATCTCATTATAGAAAAATATCCTCAAATAGCAGTTCCATGGCGTAACCATTACAATCGTCTTCATTTACATACCAATAAACGCCTGTCAAATCTGCCGCATAAAAAATTTGACAAGTCTGTTCCCCGCTATCCTGCAAAGCAAGAGGTTGTTGATTACCTGGAAGATTACCGGGATAGTTTTGGTATTGAGCCTGTTTTTAATACTGAAGCCAGGCGGATTAGAAAGGAAGGCGGGCAATGGATCACAGAAACTGACAACGAAGCATTTTCTTCAAAGTATGTGATCATGGCTACCGGTGCTTTCAGCAAGCCAAGAGACATAAACTTTAAAGGCATCAAAACTTTTCCCGGAAAGATCATGCATAGTGCTGCGTATAAAACGGGTAAGGACTTTAATGGAGAGAATGTGCTGGTTGTTGGCTTTGGTAATTCAGCTTGCGAGATCGCTATTGATTTGTATGAGCAGGGCGCAAAGCCTTATATGTCCGTACGCTCTCCTGTGAATATCGTGTCCCGTGATATTTTGGGAATTCCTATACTTGAAATAAGCCATTTGCTGAGTCATCTTCCACCGCGTGTTGCAGATGCATTAACTGTTCCGATCAGGCGTTTGTTGTTTGGCGATATTGGCAAATTTGGTTTGACGAAAATGAAATACGGCCCATTTGAGCAGATAAAAAAAGATGGTACTGCACCTGTGTTAGATATTGGAACGATTAAACATATCCGCGAAGGGCATATTAAAATTTGCAGTGAGATTGATTTTG
This sequence comes from Danxiaibacter flavus, assembly GCF_041060425.1. Taxonomy (NCBI): domain Bacteria; kingdom Pseudomonadati; phylum Bacteroidota; class Chitinophagia; order Chitinophagales; family Chitinophagaceae; genus Danxiaibacter; species Danxiaibacter flavus. The sequence continues at coordinate 25,200 of NZ_JAULBC010000002.1, read as the reverse complement.
TAGAAGGAAATGAGGTTTTTTTTAAGGATGGTAAAGCCGTAACAGTTAATGCTATTATTGGCGCCATTGGATATGAGCCTAACTACGCAGACATTGTAGATGTCGATAAGAGCCGGTTTGACGATCTGAAATTATCCGTTGATCATCAGAAGTATTTTGGAAAAGATGGTTTGTATTTCTGTGGTTATTGGATTGCTCCGACGGGACAAATTCACGAGATATCGTCAGATGCCAGGGAAATTGCGAAGAATATTGCGGAGAAGGAAAATGCTCTTCGTCAATCCGGAATACGTAAAGATGTATGAAGGGCGTATATTAGCAAAAATGTAGTATTCCGTTTCCAGTCCCGGATGTATATAATTGTTTAACTATTATAGAAGTTACAAAAATGACAACTACTGCTATTTTAAGACTTGAATACCTGTGCGCAGTAATTCCGCCCTTGTTGAAAGCAATAGATGAAGAAGTGTTTTCTTCGAAGCCCCATCCTGAAAAATGGAGTAAAAAGCAAATTGTGGGTCATCTTATCGACAGTGCTACAAATAATCATCAGCGCTTTGTGCGTGTGCAGTTTGAAGACAAGCCATTAATTCGTTATGATCAGGACAAGTGGAATGATTTTACGCACTATCAACAAATGAACAGTCTTCATGTGATCGGATTTTGGGAGGCGTACAACAAACATCTTGTGCAGATCATCAAACATATTCCCAAAGAAGCTTTAAGCAGGGAGTGCCAGGTGGGTGATAACACGTTTACACTTGATTTTCTGATCAATGACTATGTGCATCATATGGAACATCATTTGCGGCAGGTTGTTTCCTACTAGTTTCGCCACAAAGGCGCTAAGGCGCAAAGAAGCACAAAGGGAGGAACCACGGAGGGATTGAACCACGGAGCCACTTACGGCACGAAGAAACACGGCGACTTGAACCATAAAGTCACGCAGAGCATAAAGAAGCACGAAGTCCGTTGCGTCGCCGCTTCTTTGCGTTCGCCGCGAGAAACAAAAAGGTCGCGTGAAATAGTTCTAAGCTTTAGGCTTTGCGCTTTAAGCTTGTTTTTCCTTGCGTCGTTGCTTCTTTGCGATCTTTGCGTGAAACAAAAAACGTCGCGTGAAATAGTTCTAGGCTTTAGGCTTTGGGCTGTAAGCTAATACTTCACCGGCTTAACGGTATATCCCCTTTTCTTCAGCAGGCTTATAATGCCTGAATCGCCCACCAGGTGTCCTGCTCCAAATGCAAAGAATGTTGGTTCGGTAGTTATTTGTTTCTCAATAACAGGTGCCCATTCCGCATTTCGTTTATCCAGCAGTTCATCTTCCAGCATGCCAAAACTTTTGTCATTCTTAATTTCTTCAGTCAAGCCTTTGAGATCCCTGCGCTTATACATATCCATCATTTTGTCCATAGCCTTTTTGCAGGAATCTGCATTAAGCAGCATGTCTTTAAGCATGTCCGTCTGATCCTTCAGGCTGATCATATTGATTGCTTCCAGTTCGCGTTCGGGAGATTCAAGTCCTTTGATCTCGATGTTGTTGTCCTTGGCTTTTTGTGCAAGTGCAAGGTCCCAGCTCGCCATCGGGCATTTCATAATTCCCATTGTGATGATGGATACTAACGCGAACGGCTTTATGCGCGTCATCATTCCAATTGGCATTTGTGTGATCTTCTGAAAGCTGTCGGCCAATGCGTTGTATTCTTTTTCAGAAAGAAGATCTTTCCATGAAGAATCCGTCAGCATCATTCCCTGCTGAACTTTTATCATGACAGATGGATCATCCATATCCATTTCAAGAAAAAGTTTTTTTGATGATTGTATTTTTCCGGAGATCACAGGGGAAATAACAAGGTCATCCGGGCATACAAGGTGGAATGTGCCGTATAAGTAGGAGGGTTGTTGCAAACCGTTGCCACTTACTTCCCACAATAAAGATGAGTATGTTGTCGTTTGAGCGGATGATGCTGTGTAAAAAAGTAATGAGGTGATGCCGGTGACCAGAAAATTCAACAGCTTTTTATTGATGGAGTAACACATAAATGATTGTGTTTTGAGTGCATGATACAAATTAAATTGTCTAGATGATAATCACTATAAAAAAAAGTCCCGCATTGATATGCGGGACGCTCTAAACCAAAACCAACTGCTTATGAAAATTATTGTATAGTTATTTCTTTAGGCAATGCTTTTACTTCTTCCTTCTTAGGTAAGAAAAGTTTCAGCACACCGTTGTCGTATTTCGCCTGAATACCTTCTGCGTTTACTTTATCATCAACTGTAAAGCTGCGTTTAAAGCTTGTTGCCGAGAATTCACGACGATGTGTTTTGTATTCTTTGTTTTCAGTTTCGTTTTTCTTTTCAAAACTGATGGTTAATAAACCTTTTTCAAGGTTAACCTTAAAATCTTCTTTTGCAAGACCCGGAGCAACCAGTTCCAAATGGTACGCATCTTCTGTTTCATGAATGTTTACCGGAGGAACGTTCCAACCTGCTTCTTTGCCCCATGCAGCGGGAATGTTGTTGAATAACTCATCAAACAAGTTGTCAAAAGTTCTGTAGTTACGTTTTACGAGTGTCATAGTTATTTGTTTTTAAATTTTTTAATCGTAGATCGATGTAAGTGGATTTTCAAAATGTATACCATTGGCCAAATCAGGTTCTAAAGGGGTATTTTCGTCAGTTTTTATTAATTGAAATGACAATATGTCTTATTTTGTCTATTAATGATGACAAAAAGTCTTTATTTTAACCTGCTAAGCATTAAAAGTTTTCTCCTATTTTTGTATTCTAAACAGAAAAACGGAGGACGAAGAAAATGTATCCAGCAGAAATAGTGATGCCGATGAAGGCTGAATTAACAGACAATGGCTTTGATGAGTTACTTACTCCAACTGAGGTTGATGATACACTTGCTAAAGAAGGTACTACTTTGGTTATGATCAATTCAGTATGCGGATGTGCTGCAGGTGCTGCAAGACCAGGTGTGGTGATGGCGGTTCACAACAGCGCTAAACGTCCTGATAAATTAACAACAGTATTTGCGGGTTTTGATATTGCCGCAGTAAATAAAGTAAGAGAACACTTATTACCTTACCCACCGTCTTCGCCAGCAATTGCGTTGTTTAAAGACGGAAGCCTGGTACACATGGTAGAGCGCCATCAGATTGAAGGACGCCCTGCACAGGTAATAGCAAAAAATTTAATCGCTGCTTTCGAAGAATATTGTTAGCAGCTAAAGATATCCATGCGAGCAGCTTTGTTCAATGGATGGGTTAGTAAATACCACCTCCTCATTCCTGGGGAGGTGTCTTTTTTTGGACTAGCTGAGAGCTTAAAGCCTAAAGCTTAAAGCTGATGCCTCTGCGCAATCAAAATTTGCCAATTAACATATTTTCTTTACGTGGTTATTGCGGCAATCTGCGCAATTATGAATGGGTAAGGCATCTAAGTTTTAAGCTTTATGCTTTGAGCTTTAAGCTTCCTTCTTCCAGTTTGTCATTGCGGCGATTTGCGCGTTACATATGAGTAAGACAACACAAGTTTTAAGCTTTAAGCTTTAGGCTTTAAGCTTTATCCTTTACGCTTTTTTCCCTATCATTGCACCTCAACATCAATAGCATACATGTATCCCAATTTATATTACCTGTTTAAAGAGCTGTTTGGAATTAGTCTGCCGCCTTTAAAAATTGTAAACTCGTTTGGCTTTTTTGTGGCTATGTCATTCCTGGCTGCAGCGTACTTTTTTATTAAAGAGTTGCGAAGAAAGCAGGCACAGGGCATATTTACATATGAGGAAACACAGGTGACCATTGGTAAGCCTGCAAGTACGCAGGAGCTGGCACTTAACTTCTTACTGGGCTTTACATTGGGTTTTAAGATATTGGGTGTCTTTTTGGTTGAGAATGCATTGAACAACCCGCAGGTTTTTATTTTTTCAAGAGAAGGAAGTTGGCCCGCAGGTATTTTGTGCGGTGTTTTCTTCGCCGGATTGAAATGGTATGAGAAGAATAAGGTTAAGCTGAAACAGCCTGAAACCAGAACGGTTAGAATATGGCCAAGCGACAGGGTAGGTGACGTCGTAATTATTGCTGCCGCCGCAGGTTTTTTTGGGGCCAAGCTGTTTGACAACTTCGAAAACTGGGACAGATTCGTCCAGGATCCGATAGGAAATTTACTATCTCCAAGTGGCCTTACTTTTTACGGCGGATTAATTTGCGCCACACTTGCATTATACTGGTATTTCAGAAAACATAAAATTTCCTTTATTAATATCTGTGATGCCGCTGCGCCATCATTAATGGCTGCATACGGATCGGGAAGAGTCGGATGCCAGGTGGCGGGTGATGGCGACTGGGGAATTGTTAACAGCGCTTATATAAGTGATCCAAACGGAAAAATATTGCCTGCAACAAGTGTAGAACAGGTAAAGCAAATAGCTGCCGCAAATGCAAACTTCTATTCACAGTATGGCCCGGTAGAAAATCTTCACCATGCTAGTTTCAAAGCCTCCCTTTTACCTGATTGGTTTGTAGCTTATACATACCCTCATAACGTGAATAGTGAAGGTATTCCTATTCCGGGTTGTACCTGGGGTGAATATTGTAATCATCTTCCCCTGCCGGTATTTCCAACGCCGCTGTATGAAATTATCGTATGCCTGTTGTTGTTCTGGGCGCTATGGGCGATAAGAAAAAGGATCAGCATTCCCGGAAGACTTTTCGCTATCTATCTCATCATGAATGGTGTTGAAAGGTTCTTCATTGAAAAGATCCGCGTAAACTCCCGCTACAGCATTTTCGGTTTCCATCCCACGCAGGCGGAAATTATTTCAACGTTACTTGTTATTGCTGGTGTGGTGTTGTATTACTACGCACCGAAGTTTAGGAAGACAGCGGTAAGACAGTAAGACAGTAAGACAGTAAGACAGTAAGACGTGTAAGACGTGTAAGACGTGTAAGACATGTAAGACGGGTAAGACAGGTAAGACAGGTAAGACCATAAGAAAGATGTAAAGAAAAACAGAAATAAAAAAGAGGGGTAAGATGATAGCCATTTTACCCCTCTTTTTGTTATAGAATTTTATCAGCCAAAGTGTGTAATAACATCGTCGCGCCACTCTTACGGTCTTACTATCTTACTGTCTTACGCGTCTTATAATGAACTTGTACTTTCCACTAACCTGCATTTTCTTCGCCGTCAGCGTAAGCCGGTAAAGATGCTCGCCCCAGACGCTGGAGAGGCGCGGGTCGGTCTGAGGAATTTCTTCGATGGAGGGAGTGAACAATGCGGCATCGTATATCATTTGCAGTTTTTGCCTGTCTTTTTCCAGTACTACCGTACCGGGTGTGGTGATATCCGGTTTTGCCCATGTGAGGAAGTTTTCCTGGTTGGGTTGTTTGGCTTCGGCTAATGTAAACGCGTCTTCAATGGTGAGCGCATTGTTGGAAAGATCATAGGTCCGTTTCCAGCTCTTTACTGAAGCATCAGCGTTGTACGCACCACTTATGTCCATCGAGAAACGCATAAGGCGTTCATCAAATTGAACATCTTTTGCACGATATTCAGCGCCAAATTGTTCAGGTTTTCCGTTGATCATGGGGAGATTGTGATAATTGCTTTGCATCGTCCAGATCGAGTATCGTTCGTTGCTGAATGTCTGGCGCGTGTATGTACCTACGCCAGCGTCAACAAACATTGGTGTTGTATTCAGGTATAATGAAAAGGTACCCACATCGTTGTGGTTATGGCTCTCATTGTTGTAGCCTCCCTTTGCCGCCAGGAAAAAGCCCTGCTCATCCTTCATATAACAGAATTGGGTTTGCGGATACCACGTGTATTTATCAGAAGGCGATTCCGGGTCGGTTTTCGATAATCCTGCGGCGCAACTCCAATTTTCGATGGTTCTGAAAAAATCAATGCCCACACCTGTTTCAAGGGTATTGGTTTGTTGTAGATAAGCGGCAAACCGTTGCATCATATTGCTGTTTACAGCTTCACCATATCTGAATATCAAGCCTGCATCACCACCGCCCTTTGCAGAAGCATCGGCGAAATTTACGACCCAGCCATTTCCAACATAGCTATGGGCAATATATTCTCCCATGTTTTTAATCATGGGTTTGCTGAATAAATTGAGTCTGCCGCCGGTCGCATTATATAAGATCTGGAGGTAATCATACAGTTTTCCCGCTGCATGTCCCCAATAAGATGGACCTTCTTCGCAGGCGCCGTCTTCGTTCACGTAATTAATGAATTTATCTACACTTTGCATTGTTTTGTAGACTGCGGCTGAGCGAGCGTCAGCATTATCTTCGAGTAGCAAAAAACATATCAGTACATTCGAATTGCACCACGGATTCCAGTTATTCACGAGCGTGCCCGGTGTATAATTCAAAGCCTGCCACCAGTAGTCACTGCGTGCCATGTATGGAATCAATATCCGTTCCCTGATATTTTTGCGCAGTTTTGATGCGATAATGGTATCTGTCTTGTCCATTTGTTCATGCAAAAAATACCAGGTCCATGACAACAATGATCCGAGTTGCCCCGAACCAAGGTCAATGATCTCTTCATGATAATCGGGCAGGGACCGTTTGCTTTTCTGAGCAGAAAGATGTGCCGATAAAACCCAGGACGACATTTCACAGGCATGCCAGACGCCGTTGATGATCTGTTCCATAAAGCGTCCCTTTCCTTCAGCCAGCTCGGCGTACACAAGCCGGCCGAGCGCAGTGTTGTTGGCGTTGAAGGGTGTTTCCATTACCGCGCGGCTACCACTGCGTTCAAATTCAAGATAGTCCGTCGCCTTAACCACCTTCCATTCATAATTCAGATACGCTTCGCCATCCTGAATGATCTTGTTTTTCAGATTGCCGGTTATGCTGTCCCATCCGATGCGATTGCTGTATGCCGGGTATTTTACCCATTGATCCGTTGGAAGTATATATGATCTCAATTGCTGTTCGCTGGCTTCTTTTTGCAGCAGGTTACGTTCAGTATACGATGCAATACTTGTAGTTGAAATCAATATTGCTAAGAATACAAACAGATATTTCATATAGCGGCTTTTAACTAAAATAAGCATACTGAGGAAATAAAATCTCCGCAGTAATGAGTTTTTAATAAGGCCAACCCGGAGTTGGGGTAATATTGCTGTTCCGTTGCACTTCTGCTCTTGGGATGGGCCAGGTAGTAATGTAATCGCCCGGATATTTGTAGGTAGTTATATTTTCACCCCACACGCGCAAAACTCCATTGCCGTTTGCGAACACTTTTTCTTTTAAAGTTCCCCATCGCAGTTCGTCAAAGTAATCGATGCCTTCGCAGGCGAATTCAACTCTTCGTTCGTTCCGTATTCTTTCGCGCATATCGGCCTGTCCGCTGACAAAAGTTGGCAAATTAGCGTTGCCTGTTTGTAGTAGCGCAATTCCTGCGCGGCTTCTTACTGCATTCACCAACTCGATAGCTGCAGGTACATTGCTTTTTTCATTCAGAGCTTCGGCCCACATCAACAGGACATCTGCATAACGGATCACCGGTATGTCGATGGGTGTTTGATCGCGGACAAGCACTTCATTCGAACCTTCACCAACAAACTTCCTGTACAGATATACAAAAAAGGAACTCCAATCCGTGCGTAAATCCTGCACTGGCAGGTTGGCATCGCGAAATGGCCAGCGCATGGTATAATTCTGGTCTGTTCCTGCGAGCGGTGTTCCAAGATAACTTGAGTAAGGAGTGATAACTGTCGCACTCAGGCGTGGATCCCTGTTCTCATAGGCTTTTTTGATCCGTGCCTCGTTGCCACCGGGAATGTATTGCGACATATCCAGACCCTTTTTAATAGCGTCATCAATTTCTTTTTGTGTAAGGTTGTCACGGAAAAAATATACTTCCCTTTTGCTGGCCGGCATTGCGTTAAAACCAGGAATAATATCGTCCCAATTGAACTTGCTGCCATCGGGTTTTTCATACAAATCTACGAGGTGTGGTGAGGGTAAATACACATCCCAGCAAGAACCAAACGAGGCTCTTGATCCAAGGAAAAGCTGCATATTGCCACCGTAATCGGCCTGTGCCATGTTTTGTATGGAGAAAATCATTTCGTCGGACTGCTCATTGGCCTCTTTGAATAAAGTTTTATAGCTTCCCGCAAACAGCGCATAACCACAATCCTTCACTTTTTCAAAGTCGGCAATTGCAGCATCCCATTTATGCTGGTACATATATACCTTACCGCGAAGTGCATATGCTGCACCTTTGGTAATGTGTCCGTATTTTGCATCTTTTGCCGCATATTTCTGCGGCAGATTGGTTTCATTAATGCAATCATTCAAATCGGTCAAAACTACTTCCCATACTTTTTCTTCTGTTTCCCTGCCTTTGGTTGCCTGATCAGCGGTAATTGGCTCAAGGTAAACAGGAACTCCCTTGTATAGTTGGTTCAACCGGAAATAATAGTATGCACGCAGGAACTTGCATTCGGCTATATAGCGTGCTTTTTTAACGCTTTCTGAAGGGGATTTGGCAGGTATGCTGTAAATGGCATCATTGGCCCGTTGTATTCCTTCGTACATTGCTCTGAATAAATTGGCAAATATGTCAGATCCGGGGCTTGCGGTTCCATTTAACAGTCCGTCCTTCGCATCGCCGCGCATCTGTCCCGTGACAGAAATGCCATCCATCTGGTATAACTCATAACCTGAAGGGCTGTATGATCCGGTTGTTATTCCGATTCTTAATCCATTATAAACGCCAGCGACGCCAAGATCAGTCAAATTATCTGTTGTCCACATGGTGGAACTGCTGATTGAACTATATGGATAAGTGTCCAGGATGTTTTTGCGACAGGATGAGCATATAAAAAATGAAGCAAAAATGATTATTATGGTTTGTGTATTTCTCATTGTGACAGGTTTAAAGTGATCAGAATGTTACATTAAGGCCAAATGCAAACTGTTTCATTGTCGGATAATTTACATCCGCGCCAATCTCCGGATCCATACCGGGATATGATGTGATGATTAAAAGGTTTTCAGCAGATATGTAAGCACGAACATTACTCATGTATGCTTTTCTAATCAATGCAGCGGGAAGCGTATAGCCGAACTGCAGATTCTTCAACTTTATATAGGACGCATCATAAACATAAAAATCGTTGGCAATGGTATTTATCGGATCGCTGGTGTTTTTCAGCCTCGGATATTTGCCGCTGATATTATTAGCCGGATCATTTGGATTGGCATCGTTATAATAGTAGTGGTTGTTTGCTGCAAAATCGCTAACTGAATACCCGTTTTGAACAATTGAGCTGTTGAAGCCCTGGGTATTCCATCGATAGGACATGCCTGCGCTTCCGGCCCATAACATAGATAAGTCGAATCCTTTCCATGAAGCACTCAAATTCAATCCAAAATTGAACTTGGGTGTGGCTGATTTGCCCAACCATTTTCTATCGTATGAATTGCCATAAGTACTATCCTTGTTATTGTCTGCGTAAATAAAGTCGCCGTAGTAAAGTTGTCCTTTGCCTATTGTATTTGACGGTTGAAATTTATAACCCGCAGCCATCATATCCTTAACCCATTGAAGATCATCAGGTGTGCGGATCATGCCGTCTCCTGGACCACCGTTGGCATTAACAGATCCATCGCTGTTTTTATGACTGCCACTTCCGCGATATAATTGCTGCACCAGTAGCTCATTGATCATATGGCCTTCAACTGCTCCGTTATTGTACACGCTGCCGATGTTGGATGTATAAACCTGCTTGCCTGTTGCGTCTGTTGTCCAGCCTTCTACCAAAGGGCCGAGATAGGATTTGATTGTGTTATAGTTATATGAGAAGTTGCCTCCAATAGAATAACTTACCTGACCAGCTTTATCTCTCCAATTGATCATCGCTTCAACGCCACGGTTGAGCAAACTTGCTGTGTTGGCCGTAGGTGCTGTCTTTGTGCCCATCGTCATTGAAATGGTGGGAACGGTAAGTATATTGGTTGTAAGCTTGTTGTAATAGCCTATTTCAACGTTCAGGCGGCTCTTCAAAAAAGCTGCTTCCAATGCAATATCGGTCAGCGTAGAAGCTTCCCAACGCAAATTTGGATTGGGTATCTTGGTCTGAGCCAACGCCGGCCATACAAGGTTGTTGAATGAATAATTTACTTTGCTGTACAAGGCCTGCCAGTCGTAATCGCCAAGATTGCTGCTGCCAAGTTTACCCCAGGATGCGCGCAGCTTTAAATTGGAAATTGACTCTTTAAAGCGTTCAAAAAAGTTTTCTTCGGAAATTCGCCATCCGGCAGAAAGAGACGGAAATGTTCCCCAGCGATAATTGGATCCAAAGCGGGACGAGGCATCTCTCCGGAGGTTCACTTCAAAAAGATAACGTTGTTTATAATTGTAGGTAACACGGCCAAACCATGACACTGTTGAGCGGTCGTTTTCATTGCCATCAATCGTCTCCGGAACCGATGCGGATGCAGGTGTTGTTATGGTAGGATCTATGAGGCCTTTTTTGCTTGTGTTGGTAAAGTAATAATCATAATAGTACTGATTGTACCCGGCTAGAGCGCCGATCGCATGATCGCCTATTTGAGTGGTATATCGCAACACAGCTTCCAGCGTTGTGCTATATTCTTTGTTGAAATTATTCTGGGTCGTCATGGTGCTTGTATTGATCGACATGTCAGGAGGTACAGTAGAGGCAAAATTTCGCCTGTAAAGAACATTCGGATACGACTTGATTTCCTGCGTTTTATTTTGATAGTTAAACCTGGGCTCTAGCGTTAGTCCGTTTGCCAATTTTAAAATGCCATACCATGTTGTATTAAATCTTGTTGTAAGATCGCTGCCACCTGTGCCGTCCAGGTAGGTAAGTATATTATTTGCATTTAGAGATTCCTGTGTGGCGGAAGGCAGTCCATAAAAGCCGTCATAATAAGGATAAAGTCCGGGCGTTGTCGCCCGCAGAAAGTTAAATGCGTTATCAGTATTGGCTTTTCCAAGCGATTGCATTAAGCCATATGTTTGCGTGCCTATCGATAAAAAATCGGTGATCTTTGATTCTACGTTTGCACGCAACTGGTAGCGTTCAGCTCCGGTATGGCGCATAATTCCTTGATTGTTTAAATAGCCGCCAGATAAGAGGTAAGTGACTTTGTCGTTTCCGCCTGACACGGAGATGTTGTGATTCTGAACAACATTTTTTTCAAAGATGGTGCTGACCCAGTCAGTGTTGGGATAAACAACGTAGTTGGGATACCCGGATTCAGTTTTCCCGTACGGATCTTTTGCTGCATCAGTCCATGTTTGCATAACAGATTCGGGGAATACCGGAGATTGACCAAGATTGATGTAGCCTTCGTTGATCAGTTTCATGTTTCGTATATAATCAGTTACAGGCCTGATAATGTTACTTGGTTGTGCGATAGAGAACAATCCGTTATACGTAACTGTCGTTTTATTCTTGTTGCCTTTTTTTGTTGTAATAAGCACCACGCCATTCGCGCCCTGTGAGCCATAGATGGCGGCAGATGCTGCATCTCTTAATATAGAAATGCTGGCAACATCATTAGGGTTAACTGCATCCATTGTGCTGATGATTCCGTCAACAATGATTAATGGACTGGATGGAATAGTTTGATCGCTTCTAGGCAAAGTGCCGGTGCCTCGTATGCGAATGGTAGCACCATCACTACCGGGTTTGCCTGAGCCCTGGTAAACAGAAACACCAGGCGCAAGTCCGGCCAGTGAAGAGGATATATTCGTTGTAGGCCTGTTTTCAATTTGTTTAGATGTGATCTGTGCAACAGAGCCTGTCATGTTTACCTTTTTCTGCGTGGCATAGCCTACCACCACTACATCACTAAGGCTACTATCTATTGTTGCGTGTTCCAGCTTTACGACGATATTGTCTTGCGTAACCGCTATGTGGCGAGTTTTATATCCGATCAGGGAAAACACAAGTATGTTACCATGTGACGCATTAATCGTGAATTCGCCATGCTCATCTGTGGCTGTACCCCGCGTGGTATTTTTTACTTCAACGGACGCGCCTGCAAGTGGCGTGTTATTTTGATCAATAACCTTTCCGGAAATTGATTGGGCCATAGCAATGCAACAAATGCATGCCGAAAATGCCGTAAGTAGTACTTTCTTTAAAAACGACTGTTGTTTCATTGTTTTCGTTTTTGGTTTACAAATGGTCAGGAAAGTGCAAAGAATAGCCGTTCCAGCCTTATTGATGGAATGTTAGGGGCAACGACAATCCTTTTGATTATTGATGCGATAAAAGATGGGCTTATATCATAAGCAATGATTGTTGAGATGAAAGAATATAAAACACAACCAACCCGGAATAGCTATTACGATAAGGGTTATAATTTTTGTTGTTTGATTCGTGTGAATTGAAGAAGCATCCTCAGGTACTATCTGTTCATAACATGCAATCGGCAAGGGTGGGCTTCTGCTTCAATCGTAGGGCAAGGTTACAAAGACATCGTTAAAGTTCTTCTTGTTTTATGCTTTTTATTTGCGAAATCGTTGTAGTTATGATGATTTTTTGATTGCAGCAACTATGCTCATTACATTTGCCAAAACTGTGCTTGCTTTTGCTATGATGATGTTGCCAGGAACAGCGCCGGCATTCTTAATTACCCAAACCTTTAACTCCTTCATTCATGAAATTTGAAGCCGTAACCATCAAGGATATTGCGAAGGCACTCAATCTTTCCATCTCCAGTGTTTCCAAAGCTTTACGGGGCAGCCATGAGATTAGTGAAGAAACAAAAAAACAGGTACACAGTTATGCGAGAAAGATGAATTACAAACCCAATCCCATTGCACAGGGCTTGCGAAAAGGAAAAAGTAAATCAATTGGTGTGGTGGTGACAAATATTGACAACAATTTTTTCTCGCAGGTAATTAATGGTGTAGAATCCGTTGCGCATAAAAAAGAATACAATGTGGTGATTTCACAAACACATGAAAGCTACGATCGCGAAGTACTGGCAGTTCAAAACTTTGCAGCAAGATCTATTGATGGCCTGATCATCTCGCTTTCTGCTGAAACAAAGAAACAGGATCATTTTAAAAAACTGCATGATAGCGGCCTGCCCATGGTTTTCTTCGATCGCGTTGCAAACACAATAAACACACATAAGGTTACCAGCAATAATTTTCTAGGAGCCTACAATGCAACACGGCATCTGATCCAACAAGGATACAAACGGATTGCACACATCACGAGTGCTAACACACTCTCGATTACATTCGAAAGACTTGAAGGTTATGTGAAGGCATTAAAGGACTATGGATATCCGCTCGACGAAGCCTGTATTAAGTATTGCGATCATGGAGGCATGTTGCAATCAGAAATATCTGCTGCCTTGCAACAATTACTTTCTATGACAAAGATGCCGGATGCTATTTTTACTGCATCGGACAGACTAAGCACATCCGTATTCAGCCTGCTGAAAAGTAAGCACATTAAAATACCACAGCAAATAGCTATTATCGGATTTACCAATTCCATCAGTGCAGATATTTTCGATCCGCCGCTGTCCACCATTTCACAGCCAGCATATGAAATGGGACAAACTGCAACAGAGCTCCTCATCCGTCTTATCGAAAGCCGCCGTCCCGTAACATCCTTTGAAAAAATTGTACTGGATAATACGTTGCATATTAGGGAGTCGAGTAGGAGGGGGGAAATGTGAGATGTACGGTGTAAGATGTACGATGTACGATGTAGGAGTGAGGCGTGACGTATCAGGCATCAGGTGTCAGGTATCAGGTGTCAGTAAAGCCGTCAGCTAGTAGCTATCCGCCATAGGAATGAGGGATGGGGTATGAGGCGCGTACGAATGGAATTAGGTCTACGGAAAAAAGCGTCTGAAGAATATTGGTTTTTCATTGAAATATGGGCTGTCTGGTAATCTATTAAGTCCGATTCCGGAGGGTGCCGGATCTTCTGAGTCATGACTTAAGGAAAAGTCCAGCACGAACATTAAATCCTGCCAATCCTCCAATCCCCAAAATCCTGGTCCAGACAAGAAAAATGAAGTTTTTCGCCTCCTTTTATCCCAGTCTCCACTCATCCATTCCAATCACCGCTCGTCCCTCCAGGCCAAAATCCAGGTAACTTTTTCCATCGTTGTGCGTACAACTTCCAAATCGCCGGCGCCGTTTATCACTAAAATCAGCCATTCAAAGCAAACCAATGTACTATGCAAAACATAGTACCTAGTTTTGATCTGTATTTTAGAAAAACACATCGAACCACAACATTATAGTCATGAAAAAATTGATACTCCTGTTAACCTTAATAAATACCGCAAGCATATATTCTTTTGCGCAAACACCATCTGGTAAGGTGGATGGTAAAATTTCCGGTAACGAAAAACCGGTTGAAGCGGCAGCAATTTCCCTGCTGAATGCAAAGGATTCTTCCGTTGTCAAAATAGCAGTGACAGATAAATCGGGACTGTTTTCGCTGGAAAAGATTAAAAACGGAAAATACCTGGTTTCTGCTGAAGCCGTAGGATTTTCTAAATATTACAGCGAAGCTTTCAACATTGATGCAAAGAATGCTAACTATACCCTAAAAGATGTGGTGTTGAAAGCATCCAGCCAGCAGCTGAGCACTGTTGTAGTAACTGCATCAAGACCATTGATCGAACAGAAGATTGACAGAACAGTCGTGAATGTGGACGCTTCTCCTACAAACGTTGGTCTGTCAGCATTGGAAGTGCTGGAAAAATCACCTGGCATTACAGTTGATAAAGACGGCAATATCAGCCTGAAAGGCAAGCAGGGTGTACTTGTGTTGGTAGATGGAAAACCCACTTATCTGAGCGCGCAGGATTTGGCGAACCTGCTTAAAAATATGCCCAGCGTTAACCTGGATCAGATTGAAATTATGACCAATCCGCCGGCAAAATATGATGCTTCAGGTAATGCAGGTGTGATCAATATCAAAACAAAGAAGAATAAAGTAAAAGGCTTTAACGGAAGCGTAACGCTTGGCGCTGGTAAGGGAATCAACCCTAAAACCAATAACAGCATCAACATGAATTACCGTACCGGCAAGGTGAACATCTTTGGAAATTACAGCTTTAACTGGAACAAAGGGATGCAGGATCTGGATCTGACACGTAAGTTCTATGATAGTACCAATGCTTTGGAATCTGTTTACAAGCAAAGAACCAAAATGACACCCAACTACCAGATGCATTCGTTTAAAGCGGGCGTTGATTATTTTGTAACAAAGAAAACTACATTGGGTGTTGTGTTGAATGGCTATGTAAATCCGGGATCATTTACATCCAACGGTGTTACCAATATTTATGACGCAAATAATAATCTGACCGCTACAACCCTTGCCAATAACAGTTCTAAGGAAAAATGGAACAATATAGGCGGCAATTTTAATCTTCGTCATACGTTTGATACAACAGGAACCGAATTAACAGCTGATCTTGATTATATGAACTACAAGGCAAATCTTAACCAGATGTTCGAGAACCAGTTTTATAACCAGGTGGGAGTTAAAATTCAGAGTGATGAGATCTTAAGGGGTTATTTGCCATCCAACATTAACATCTATACAGCAAAAGTTGATTTTACCAAACCACTGAAGCATGATGCCAAGTTTGAAGCAGGTGTTAAAACAAGTTATGTAAAAACCGATAACAATGCTTTTTACGACACACTGGGCGCCTCAGGTGAATGGCAGGAAGACCCGCGCAGGACAAACCATTTTATCTACACAGAAAACATAAATGCGGCATACGTTAACTATAGCAGGCCCTTAAGCAAAAAGTGGAGCGCACAGTTAGGTCTGAGGCTGGAAAACACCAACTCAAAAGGTCAGCAGCTGACAACCAACACGGAGTTTGAAAGGAACTATACACAATTATTCCCTACAGCATATATAGGCTATAAACTGAATGAAAAGAACCAATTGGCTTTAAGTTACGGCCGCCGCATTCAAAGACCGGACTACCAGGATATGAACCCGTTCTATTATTACCTGGACAAATACACTTACCAGGTGGGTAACCCATACCTGAAACCACAGTTCAGTCATAACATTGAGTTAAACCACACGTTCAAAGGCTTTTTAACAACATCGTTACAATACAACAAAACAAAAGACATTATACAGGAGGTACTGGAACAAATTGACAGCACACACACATCTTACGTAAAGCAAAGCAATATTGCGGACAGGGATAACGTTGCTTTAAGTGTTAGTGCAAATTTCCCGGTAACAAAATGGTATAAAACGAATATATATGCACAGGGTGTTTACAACAGGTTCAGAGGACCGGTAAACAATGGGTACATTGACGTAGACGGCTTGGGCTTTATGGCCAATATGACCAACACCTTCAGCCTGAAGAAAAACTGGACGTTAGAACTGAACGGCTTTTTCAGAAGTACTATGACCGAAGGAACACTGGTTGCAAAGCCAATGGGCATGGTAAGTTTTGCTGTAAGTAAAAACGTGATGAAGAATAAAGGAACAGTGCGTTTGAATGTAAGGGACTTCCTGGATATTCAACAGTTCAGAGGCTATAGCAAATACCAGAATGTTGACGTACAGATCCACAATCAATGGGATAACAGGGTAGTTAACATTAGCTTCACATACAGGTTTAGTAAAGGTCAGGCAGTGCAGCAAAGAAAGAGAGGTGGATCTGATGATGAATCAAGCCGCGTGAAAGGCGGTGGTGGAGGTAACTAGTTGCCTTACATATTAAAATGCGTCCTCTCATCCTTATTTGAATAATACGTTTGCAGATAAATGCATTTTTTTACACCGTTGAAAATTTTTAGTTTTTTTCTTATGTGACTATAGGCGGCCCCGGTTTTTACCGGGGCCTGTATTTTTGGAGCATTTGAGTTGTACGTTGTAAGTATTACGTTATACGTTGATTGGAGCGAAGGCAAAACATGTTTTAGTCGCCTTGGTTTGTGTCTCACAAACCATTCAATAACCCGCGCAACCTATATAATAAGACCCTGAATGCAGCAAAATAGTTGTTTCCTAATTGGGAAACCTTTACTTTTGATAAAAATCCTTGATGAACCCTAAATTTGAAGTAGAATTACTACCAGAAGCAGTTGAGTTTTTGGAACAACTAGATGATAAAACGAGAGAAAAAATTTACTACAACATCAGAAAATCTCAATTTGTAAGTGACAGTGAACTCTTCAAAAAACTCAATACCCTTATTTGGGAATTCAGGACACTATACAACGGTAAAGCGTACAGACTTTTTTCTTTTTGGGACAAAATTGATGGTAAAGAAACTTTGGTTATCGCAACACACGGCATTTTAAAAAAGACACAAAAAACGCCTCTTAAAGAAATTAGAAAAGCAGAAGAAATCAGGACAGCGTATTTCAACAACCGTACAAAAAATAAATAGCTATGCCAAATAAATTTAAAACAGTTTCGCTAAATACAATGATCGACAAACACATTGGTAGACGCGGAACTGAGAGACGTGAGGCTTTTGAAAAAGAATTGCGTATAGACCTGTTAGGACAAGCTATTAAGCACGCAAGACAAGAGCTCAATTTAACCCAGGAACAGTTAGGTGAACTCGTTGGGGTACAAAAAGCTCAGATCTCAAAAATTGAGAACGGTGCAAAAAATGCAAGGTTTGACACCATCTTGAAAGTGTTTGATGCTTTAGGCGCCAAGGTAAGCTTCAACATTGAACTAAACAATAAGAAGTTTGCATACTGAGGGAACGTTGTACGTTATACGTTGACGGGAAGCGAAGGGGCGCGCTTTAATCATCCAATTGCCGTGGCTTGAGTCTCGCGAACTATCACAACTGGTGCGGTGCGTATATGAAAATTGACTTTGTTACCGACATTACATAATGAGAGGGCAATCGGAAATGGTTAGTGAGACACAAACCATGGCGGCGGCAGCGGCGGGTTTATCAAATAACACAACGTTGACGTTTTGACTTTTGAATTTTTACTTTTGACTTGCTCCCAATTTGCATGTTTACCTTTTAACCGCGTTCGCCTTTCAGCTTTAAATTTTATCTTTAAGGAGACAAGGGCATCATTTTTAGACAGTGATTTCTGAACAAAATATTTTGCATGAATAAGGCATTACTTTTTTGGGGATTGATATGCATGGGCGGTACTACTATTTCCTGTAAATGGTTTTCTCATGATAAACCGGATTCAAAGTTTTTAATTGGCAGATGGGGATTTGTTACAATTGCGGATAGCAGCAAGGTCGACACAACAAAGCCGTCTTCCGGAATTCTGTCATCAATCCCTATAAAAGATTCTGTAAAAACCTCACTTGAGTTTAAAACAGATAGCTCTTATGTTATCTACTCAAAGGAGCAGCCAAAGAAGAAAGGAAAATATTACGTGGACTCTTCCGCCAAAACTATCTACATACAAACTGATTCTATTTACAAGCCATTGCAGATAAAGGAAATCTCAGACTCAACTGTTGAGTTGTATCTGCCAGAGGATAGTTCTTCGGTGCATTTGAAGAGGGAATAAGGAGCTTTGAGCTATTAGCTATCAGCTATCAGCTTCAGCTTTGAAGCGAGAATGTTTATCGGTAATAAGAGGATGTAATGGTTACACAGAGGGGCGCGGAGACGACACAGAGTTGCACAGAGGCTTTGCACAATATCTTCTTGCAAAAAAAAAAGGAAATTGAAACTCAATTCAATTTCCTTTTTTTATATCACAAAAATCTTTGAAGATCGGGCTAGTAATCGCTTTTAAAAGATCAACGTAAATCAGCGATCCTCAGATCAGCCATCAGCCATCCTTTCTATTTCCTGCTATAGTTTGGCGCTTCTTTAGTGATCTCAACGTCATGTGCATGGCTCTCGCGCATACCAGCATTGGTGATCTGTACGAAAGTGGCCTGCTGTAAAGCTGCAAGATCTTTCGCTCCGCATAAGCCCATACCTGCACGTAAACCACCTACATACTGTGATACCACTTCATTTAAATAACCCTTGTAAGCTACACGGCCTTCAATTCCTTCAGGGACCATTTTCTTCACATCATCACCTTCCTGGAAGTAACGGTCGCCGCTCCCTTGCTGCATGGCTCCGATAGAACCCATACCACGGTATTCTTTAAACTTACGTCCTTCATATATAATCGTATCTCCGGGGCTCTCTTCAACGCCTGCAAACACGCTACCCATCATCACCACACTGGCTCCGGCAGAAAGTGCTTTTACCATGTCACCTGTATAACGGATACCACCGTCAGCAATAACCGGAATACCTTTAGCTTTCAATGCACCGGCAGCTTCCATAATCGCTGTTAATTGCGGAACACCAGCACCGGCAACAATACGTGTGGTACAAATAGAGCCTGGCCCGATACCTACTTTTACCGCATCAGCGCCTGCATCAGCCAATGCTTTCGCACCTGCAGCAGTGCCTACATTTCCCGCAATAACCTGTAGATTTTTAAAATTCTTTTTCAGTGTCTTCAGGGCATCAATAACACCTTTGCTGTGACCATGAGAACTGTCAAGCGCAACAATATCAACGCCTACCTGTTGCAAAGCATACGCTCTGTCATTCACATCTTTGGTTATGCCTAAAGCGCCACCCACCAGCAACCGGCCAAAGCTATCCTTAACTGCTGCGGGATTATTCCGCACTTGTAAAATGTCCCTGTAAGTAATTAAACCAATCAAACGGCCTTGTTTATTTACTACAGGTAATTTTTCAATCTTGTATTGGTGGAGAATCTTTTCAGCCTTTTTAAGATCAGTTCCTTCAGGCGCAGTAACCAGTCTGTCGCTGGTCATTACTTCCGTTACCTTGCGCTTTTTATCTGTTTCGAAACGTAAGTCACGGTTCGTTAAGATACCCACCAGCTTGCCGCCCTTATCGATGATGGGAATACCGCCGATCTTGTTCTCTTTCATCAGGCGCAATGCATCACCAATCGTTGCGTCTTCATGTAAAGTGACCGGATCGATGATCAAACCACTTTCGCTTCTCTTTACTTTGCGAACCTGTTCTGCCTGTTTTTCAATGCTCATATTCTTATGCAGAATACCCAGACCGCCTTCACGAGCCAATGCAATGGCAAGGTTAGCCTCAGTTACAGTATCCATAGCTGCGGACAGCATAGGGATATTTAATGTTATGCTTTTGGTAAGCTGTGACTGAATATTAACATCTTTTGGGAGAACCTGGCTATAAGCCGGCATAAGAAGAACGTCATCGAAGGTGAGACCTTCACCGAAAAACCTTGAACTGTCAGACTTTTTGTTGGGGGAACTAATTCTTGTTGCCATGTGCAAAGATATAGGGTTGGAATGATTATCTCCAAATTTTTTAAACAAGTGTTTGAATTTGTCTAACACAAAAGCCCAGGCAGCGATTGTCTTAGGCCTTCATTATAAAACAATTATGTAGCGGATTAATTACAATGTTAAATAGTCAAAATACGCTGTTGTTCGGATCGTTGTTGAGCTGAATAATATCCGGCGCTTTTACATAGCTGCTGTTATACCGGAAATTGAGGTTTGTTGTAAACTCCAGTTTGAACGAATCAGCCATTTCGGCCTTTCTGGGGAAAAATATGAAACGCAGTTCCATCGTTCCGAAAACAAGGTTTTCATTCCTGGTTCTTACACCTCCGCCTAATCCATAAAATACGCCTGATTTTGCGAACTTTTCATTTTCGGGAGTGATAACTGCTGCATCTCCGAATACAAAGGGCGCGAATTTGAATCCAAAAACCTTATATTTTAAAAAGAGATATGTTTCTGAATGCAGGCTTAACCGCTGATCCCCCAATGTAGAATCTGAACTGAAATACCTGATGCCGAAGGTATTGCTCAGACTAAGCGGATCAATACCCATCCGGCTGAATTGTTGTGCATAGGTAAGCCGCATGTATTGTCTCAGCTTAACATTATCACGCACAAACAAACGGCTGAACATACTGCCACCCAACATTACGCTTGCATCCTGCAATTCACCCTGGTTTATAAATGTGCAGGCACGGCCGAAATACTGAATAATGTCCTTCTTTTTGGTTACAATGTAACGGTTGGCATCAACACCTGCATATCCACGGTTGAGAAAAGACTGTTGATACCAGCCTCCGGTAAATGCCACATTGTAGCCATAAGGCACATCTTCCGTAGTACCAAAGCCGTACAGGTAATTGGTTTTGAAAAAATTCTGGCGAAAAAGTGTAAAGGAGCCAAGCACTGCTTTGGTTGTATTAAATTTTTGGATAAGCTGGCCCTTTACCTGTTCAGGCGATTCGAGAAAATTTGTATTCAAAAAACGTATGGCAACAAACTGCCTGCCTTTTACATTAATGTTGTGAAGATATTTTCTCACGCCAATATTGTAGCCGATCCATGCGTCGTACGTACGGTACTTGTATTTGTAGAAAAGCGTGTCAGATATATTGTACAGGTTAAACGATTCCCCCTGCAACACCGCAGCGGAACCGGCAACATGCAGGTATTGCGAAGCCAGTGGCCTGTCAAATCTTACCATCCAGCCCTGTTCGTTCCATGCAGCTCCCTGAAGATTGGGATTTATAGTTCCATAGGCAACAGAGGCGTTGACAAAGGAGTTTGCAATATTGTTCTTGCTGTATAAAAGATTGTAACCGAATGTTGGAGTGCGCAGCTGATCCCAAAGCACCGAAAGTTGTACCTTTTGGCCCATACCAAGCACATTCGCGTCGGCAATCCGCCCCTTGAACTGCTCAGGACTAAATTGTGTTACTTCACCTACTATACTAAAAAGATCTTTTGTAGCAACTTCCACATCTACCGAATCAGGATTGTTTTCAATTGGCCTGATTAAAATACGTGCATCCTGCATAAACTCCAGCGAACGCAGATACCTTTCGTTGTCAGCCATCATGTACGCGTTTACCGGCGTGCGTTCCTTTACAAAAAGATTATTGCGGATCACCCATTCTCTTGAATTCCGGTGCAGATGATTGAGGATTCTGGTTCCGAAGTAGTTGCTGCTTTGCGTGGTATCCTGGAAAGTGGTTTCAAAGCCAAAAGTTCTTACTCTAATGTGTCTGATGATCTTTCCTTCATAAGGCAAATAGGGCTTCTCGCTTTTGGCGTTAATGAGTTCTGTGGTAGAATCCGGGGTGCTTCTGGTTATGGCGTTTACCGCAAAATCAAAGATGTTGTTTTTCTTTTTTTCAGGTTTGGTGGTATCTTTTTCCTGTGCACGGCTTATGCTGAAACAAAGAAAGGATACGAGGTACACCAGCGCGAATCTAGAGATATATGTAAAAGAAATTTTCAACAAACCAGGTTTTATTACTCATTGTCAGAAATTATTCCAACAACAACAATTTCAATCTAAAAATACTTTAATTAGAACGTATTACGGGCTTAATGAAGTATAAAACCGTTAACTGCACTACTTTTGCAAAGTAAATTATTTATCATGAAGTACCAGGTAGGAGATGATATTATTGTGTTGCACAGCAATGAAGAAGGAAAAGTAATAGAGATCGTTAACGATAAAATGGTCATGATTGAAGTGCGTGGGGTAAAATTTCCCGCATATATGGATCAGATTGACTTTCCTTACTTTCACAGGTTTACCAAAAAGAAGGTTGTTGAAGAGAAAAAGCCTGTAAAAACCTATGTTGAAAATATTCCGAAGGAGAAACCAACTGCAAATAAAATAAAGGTAGAAGACGGCATATGGCTTTCTTTTCTGCCCAAATTCGGACTGGATGAGTTTAATGACGAAGTAGTGGAGGAGTTCAAGGTTTACCTCGTGAATAAGACTGAAAATGCTTACAAGTTTATTTACCGGCAGGTGTTTTTTGGAGAGCCTGATTTTGAATTGAGAAACGAGGTGTTGGCTTTCCAGGATTTCTATTTGCACGATATTCCTTTTGAGGACCTGAACGATAATCCGCATTTTACATTTGAGTTTTCCCTATTAAAGGAGAATAAGAAAAAAGCTGACTTTTTTGAAGCTTCTGTAAAACTGAAAGCCAAACAGGTATTCCTGCGCATTGAAGAAATGAAGAAAAGAAACGAGCCCACGCTTTCTTACGAACTGTTTTCAAAATACCCGGATAAAGTTCAGGATGATAAAATAGAACTTACCCCGCTTGTGGCTAAAGGTTACAAATTGTATGATGCTGCAAGAACCCGCCAGAATCTCGAGCCTGCAAGATCGGTGATAGACCTGCATATTGAAAAACTGCTGAACGATTTTAAACATCTCAGCAATTTTGAAATATTGACGCTGCAGCTGAAAGAGTTTGAAAAATGGTACGAGTTGGCCATTGCGCATCATCAGCCTTCATTAACCGTAATTCACGGGGTGGGAAGTGGCAGATTGCGCGATGAAATACATGATCTGTTAAAAGTGCGTAAAGAGGTTAAAACCTTCATCAACCAGTACGATCCAAGGTTTGGTTATGGCGCAACCGAGATATTTTTTCAATATTAATGGATGGTAGATTTGCATGAAGTCAAACGGCGAACATATTGCACCTGTTAAAGATATGCGGAATGAGTTCCGCATATTTACTTTTAATATAACAGACAAAGAACCGGAAAACAGTACGCCTCACCGTCATAATTTTCATGAAATAATATTCCTGGAGGAAGGAAAAGCAACTCATGAAATTGATGGAGAATATTACGAAATTAAAGGACCTGAAGTAATACTTGTAGCACAGGGCAAAGTGCATTCTTTTAAAGTGCAGGCAGGCGCTAAGGGATGCATAGTGCGGTTTTCCGGCAGCTTTTTGCCGGAGAATACAGAATGCCTTTTCTCACAATTTTTCTTTCTTTCGAATATTCCGGTGCGTTGTGAAGAATTCAGAGAAAAAATTAGAAGCTTGCTGCAGTTGATTTTTAATGCAGACAATGAGCCTGACAGAAAGCCTGCATTTATCAAATACCTTCTGTCAGCCTACGTAGAATTACTGAAAGATGAAAAGGAAAAGCATTTTGCTTCGGCAAACAAAGCATCCAAAGAAAATTACCAGCTGTTCAATCGCTTCCTTATGCTTGTTGAAGCTCATTTTCATGATCAGCAACCGGTAGATTTTTATGCAAAAACACTGAATGTTACTCCCCGGAAATTGGGAGAAATAAGTAAGGAAGTATTTGGCCAAAGCTCATCCAATGTTATTGACAGCCGGCTAATGCTTGAAGCAAAGCGGTTGCTGTTATATACGCCTCAATCCATACAGGAAATAACCTATACACTTGGATTTAGTGATCAATCCTATTTTACAAAGACATTCCGCAAGTGGGAGGGATTAACGCCTTCTGAATACAGGAACAGGAACAAGGTTGCATAAAAGTACCAGCCTTCGGCAGAAAACTACCAATACGGTCCAGTGTCTGTAGGTAGCTTTGCATAAAAGAATAACATTATGAAAATAGTACTGATAGGCGCAACCGGTTTTGTAGGAAGCCATTTACTGAAGGAAGCGTTGCATAGAAATTATGATGTGACAGCCATTGTGCGGGATCCGTCAAAATTAGCCGTGAATGATAAACACCTGACGATAGTTAAAGGTGATGTTTATAATGAAGATGAACTCACAGGTTTGTTAGAGGGATATGATGTAGTTGTTAGCGCTTTCAATTCAGGCTGGCAAAACCCAAATATTTACAATGATTTTTTAAAAGGCTCTGATGCCATTAACAACGCTGCAAAAAAAGCAGGCATCAGACGTATCATCATAGTAGGTGGCGCAGGAAGTTTGTTTGTAGCTCCCGGTGTGCAGGCTGTTGATACAGATGCTTTTCCGGCTGAATGGAAACAAGGAGCGTTAGGTGCAAGAGATGCACTCACTAATATTCAGAAAGACAGCAGCCTGGACTGGACCTTCCTTAGTCCTCCGTTCAATCTCCATCCGGGCGAACGCACCGCTTCATTCCGCATTGGACATGACGAACCCATTTTCAACGAGAAAGGAGAATCATCTATTTCTGTAGAGGATCTGGCCGTTGCTTTGTTTAACGAGCTGGAAAAAGGTGAGTTTATTCAGCGACGTTTTACGGTAGGCTATTAGCAATGAGCTAAAAAAGAATGCCACTGAGATTCTGTGTTAATTACCAAGTAAGAATTTAGTTAAGTTTTTATAATTTTGTTTTTCCAAGGCGGCAAAAGTCAGCCTGTTTAGGGCGGTCTGTAA
>NZ_JAULBC010000001.1:1200620-1502230 GCF_041060425.1 Danxiaibacter flavus | reverse complement strand
GATAAATTGCTCATCGTCAATCAGTGTGTTTATATTTTTAAGTGTGGCTACCCTATAATCTTAGTAGTATTTTTTGAGCCGCTAATTTATTGAAATCAACCTGCTTATAAACAACTTTTTCAAAGAACTCTTATTTCAACGACATTGAATAGTGAATAGTGAATAGTGAAAGATGAAGCAACGATATAACACAAAAGCCGTTCGATTAATGGACGGCTTTTGTGTTTGCGCTCTGCGAAGCTTTTATACTCTTCGAAGCCTCCTGGCTTCGCGGCCTACTTTATCGCTTGTAGCGTTTATGAAACGATGCCTGGTCGCCAGAGGCGACAGAAAAAACACTGCAGAGCCTGGAGGATCAGCAGAGCGAGACAGTTCCAAAGCTGAAAGCTAATAGCTGATAGCTCACAGCTACTTATCCCACCAAACTCTTGAAGTCATTTTATCGCCATTGCTTAACCCCGCAACGGCAGCGTTATAATTATCCGTATTGGTTGTTGCTTCAGACAATGGATAAGTGAACCTGCGAGGAATGCTTCCATTGGTTACATTGGTCGGGTAATTTTTTATTTCATTCAGATGCGGAAAACCGGTTCTTCTCCAGTTTGCCCAGGCTTCATATTCATCCATAAATGTCGCGATCCAGTATTGCGTGTTTATCTGATTCAGAGCGTCGCCGGCATTAAAGGGATTTGTCTGCAGGTAAGCAGTAATATCCGCTGCGCTTATTGCAGGCAATGGTGCAGGTGTGGCGTTTACATATTTTGCTATCTGCCCCAGCTGGTTCATTGCAGCAGTAACTCCCCTGGTATAAAAATCGGAAACGCTTCCGCTTATCCAGCCTCTTTGAACAGCTTCTGCCTGCAACAATGCTGTTTCGGCATAAGTCAGGAAGAAAGTCGGTGCATCTAATCTTGCAAAAGTGTTGCGATTTACAATGGAATACTTCGCCTGGCTTCCGGGATATCCGGGCGCTTTTGTTATGTCGAATGCACCGCCGGCATTATCGTATCCATTTGGCTGTCCAAGTTGAATAGCCGGCGAATTGTCCCCCAGATCATCCGTGTTGTTTGGATCTTCGGCAACTGTACCGAAGTAGATCAAGCGAGGATCTTTTGTTGCGACAAGATAGTTCACAAATGTCGCACTCAGGCGTGCCGCATTGGGATCAACGCCATCCAACACAAGGGCGCTGCCGTTGGTAGTGGCAGTACCGGGTACGCCAGTCTGATGTGAAAAAACGGCATCATCGGTTATACTAGTCATTACACCACCTGTAACAGCAGTCTGCGCCCATTTTTTGGCATTATCAGGATCCACCTTAACCATGCGCATTGCCAGGCGTAACATTTCAGAATAAGCAAATTTTTTCCATTGAACGGGATCTCCGCTATACAAAATATCAGCAGAACCAACTGTATTTGCTCCACTACCCAATGCACCTGCAGCTTCCTGCAATTCTTTCAGCATATCAGCATAAATATCCTGCTGCTTATCATACTTAGGAGAAGTGATGCCATTTGTATATCCTCTACCGGCTTCTGAGTAAGGACAGTCGCCATACATATCAGTCACGCGCTGAAACATAAACACCTTGAAGATTCGCGCGATCTGATACAAATCCTGGTGAGCGGTATCATTTTTTGAATTTTCAATCACTTCAATGATGTTCCTTACCGGGTTATTAAAAGTTTGATCCCAGTAAGCGGAATTATAGCCTGCATTATATGTGTATTTATCACCGCCCCAATAGCCAAATGTGCTGGACAAATGCTGTATCATGCAGGATGCATAAATAAGATTGTTACGCCAGTCCTCATAAGCATTTGCATCACTGTTTCCTGATGTAGTTAACTGCGCCGCGGTAAGCAGGTAGTTGTAGTTCATATTAGCATTGGTAAGGTGCTCGGGGTCCGTGTTGATTGCTTCAAAATCCTTAGAGCAACTTCCCAATATCATTCCCGAAACAGCAAACGCGATATATATAGTTGTACGTTTCATGATCAATGATTTAGTTTGGTTACACAATCAGAATTTGATATTCAGGTTTAATCCAAGGCTTCGTACCGGCGGATAACCTGATAATTCAAGTCCTTGCGCATTTGTGTTATTATAGTTCGATTCGGGATCTATGTTAGGTGTGTGTTTCAGCAATGTAGCAAGATTGCGTGCAACCAGCGTTAATGATAATCCTTTTATAAATCCGTCCTTTAAAATGCTTTTGGGAAACACATAGCCTAATGTCATTGAGCGTAGCTTAATAAACCCTGCGTTGTACACAAATTCTTCTGAAATGCTGTTCGCACCGCCCGCAATTGCATTGAAATATGTTTCTGACCGCACTGCTTTTGTGTTGGGTTTTCCATCTTCAGTAACACCCGGACCAACATAGCCTCCTTCCCTGCCTGCAAGTGTATTTTTCTGCAGACCTTCTGAATACAATACCAGGTTGGTTCCTGAATAAATATTTGCTCCAAACTTGTAATCGATCAGGAAAGAAAAAACAAAATCCTTGAAATGAAATTCATTGGTAAGTCCACCGGTTTGCTTGTAAACACCAGAACCAAGTGACACTATACCATCGGAACGTAAAGGCAATCCTGATGTATCGTAAATAATACTTCCTTTATCATCACGCTTGTATTTGAAACCCATGATCTGGCCGTAAGACATTCCCACAACATTGCTAATACTTACACCATCACCAAAACGTGGCACGTCCAGAGAAAGACTTGGAACACCTCCGAGGTCAAGCACTTTGCTGTTATTATACGCATAGTTAAATGATACGTTCCATGAAAAATTCTTTGTCTTTACAGGTGTGCCTGTTATCAATACTTCCACACCCTTGTTTTCAAGTTTGCCTATATTAATGGTATTTGAATTATATCCGGAAGTTGAGCTAACAGTAACCGGCACTATATCATCTTCCGTTTTCTTATTGTACACAGCTACATCAAAGCCTACCCTGCTCTTGAAGAATTGCATATTCAACCCAATTTCATCTTCACGGATTTTTACGGGTCTTAAATTCTGATTGGGAATACTACCGTTTACAACATAACCTACCGGCTGCCCGCCAATTGAATAACCCTGTAACCCATAGGTCAGCACAGTTTGATATGGAGTTGCCGCACCGGTATTGGAAGACTGTGCGTAAGATGCTCTCAGTTTACCAAAGCTTATCCAGTCAGGCATATGAAAAGCATCTGAAAATACAAAGCTTCCGGATATTGATGGATACAGGTAATGGTTACTGGCCGGGTTCAGCATAGAGAACCAGTCATTACGCGCTGTAGCTGTGATGAACAGGAAGTTTTTATACCCTACATCCACGTTTCCATAAACAGAATTAACCCTTGAATGTGTGAAGCCATAATTAAACGGCCTGCTTGTTACATTGCTTATGCTGTAAAAGAAGGGAACATTGAATGGTCCACCGCCGCCACTGTATGACTTCCACTGATTATCCTGTGAGTACACACCCACGTTGGCGTTGATGGTAAAGTTTTCATTGATCTTTTTGTTCACACCAATCATACCGTGCCAATCCAACTCACGTTGATTGATATTAGACATATTAATAGAACCACCACCGGCATTGGAATACTGTACGCCATTAGGTGTTACACTTCTTGTATCAAAGTTATATCCGTCCCTGGTAACCTGGCCTTGCAGATACAGCCAGTCAAGGATATTGTATTTGATAGTGAGGCCACCTGTCAAACGATTTCTGTTTGTCTGATTTTCAAAATCATACGCAATGAAGTAAGGATTTTCAAAATAAATATCCTGTGATCCTGGCAGCAGTTCATTCTTGTTTGCATCTACACGCGGTGACAACCAACGCACATCGAATGTGTTAGCAAGGAAGTTAAGCGATGCCACATAGTTACCAGGTGCATCAGATAATGATCCCCTGTTCTTTACTTGTTCAAAGATGTAGTTGGCAGTGAGCGTCATTTGCAGTTTCGGGGTGACATTATAAGTACTGTTGAAATTAACTCCCTGTTGCTTCATGTTCGAATTGGGAACATTTGTGTTGAGATAGAGATTGGACAATCCCAGGCGGAAATGCCCTTTATCATTGCCGCCAAGCAATGCGACAGAGGTTTGATTGGTCAGACCTGTCTGATAAAAATTCTTATAGTTATCCTTGTACGCATTGTACTTGTACGTATCTCCAAGAAAGTTTACGGCATCAGAACCATCTATTTTAGCGCCCCATGCAGATTCCGCAGTCGCATTGGCTGCATTAATATCGACAGGCTTTACACCCTGCGTACCCTGACCGTATACATATTGAATATCTCTCGTATCAAATATTTTGCTCAGCGTAAAATTATTATTGACTTCTACTCCAATGCCTTTGGATCTTGCACCGGATTTGGTAGTAATAAGGATGGCTCCGTTTCCTCCGCGATAGCCATATAAGGCTGTAGCAGCAACACCTTTCAGCACTTGCATGGTTTCGATATCATCGGGATTAATATTCGATAAGCCATCTCCGTAATCTGCGCCACCCCACATGCCCGCACTACCCTGGTTCTTATTATCGTAAGGAATTCCATCTATTACGTACAGCGGCTGGTTATTACCTGTTAATGATGCGTTGCCACGAATGATAACCCTGCTGCTACCGTACGGACCAGTACTTACACCTGCTACACTAACGCCGGCGATCTGACCAGTGAGCGCATTACCAATGTTTACTTCGCGCGCCTGTGTAAATTTTGAACCATCAACTTCGGTTGTTGAATACCCTAATGATCGCGCCTGCTTTTGTATACCAAGCGCAGTAACAACTACATCACTTAAATTTGTTTGAGACTCACTTAGTACAACATTTAATTCGGTCTCGTCCCCCAGGGTAATTTGTTTTGTAGCAAACCCAACAAAACTGAAAACAAGTACATCACCTTTTGATGCATCAATTGAATATACACCTTTACTATCTGTATTTGTTCCTTTTGATTTGCCCTGTACAACAATGCTTACGCTTACGAGTGGGTCTCCGGATGTGTTTGTAACTTTCCCTGTAATCTTTTGTTGCGGGGACCTTGCTTCGTATGCATACTGTGTGTTGCTTATACTGTAGTAACCCGATACCTCGTTAAGAGAATCTGCTTTCTCCCTGGCCCTGATGATTACGTAGGTCTTTTCGTCTATTTTTTTGTAGGTAAGAGAAGTGCCCTTTAATAACTCAGTAAGGATAGATTCGGCATCATCCTGCATGTTCTTAACGGGGAACACTTTTATGTTCTGCAAAGATTTGTCCGCTACCAGGAAGTACACGCCTTTGGTTTTGTTTAATTGATTGAGGACTTGCAGAACAGATAGCTTTTCTTCATTTTTATTGCGGCCGGATTGCTCATACTCAGTTGCTGAAGATGTGTTATGCCATGCCTTTTTGTTTACTGCATACAATGCGCGGTCTGAAGAAGTTTGCGCATATGCTGTAGAGCCGACAGTCAATGCAATAAGCAGGCAGCAACACACCAGAATTCTCTGTGTTTTGCTTGTCATAGCAAGATTGTTTTGGATGTTTGTAATTAGTCAGCCAGCTTTAGTGGTTGTTCCTTGTCAAAAGAACATGGTTTTCCTTCCGTTCAATTGATAAGTCAGATACGGCACCTAAAGCTTTTAATACCGTATCGAGGTTGTTGTTGGGTATGACGCCGCTGATTGTTTCTGCAGACAGGCCTGTATCTGCGAGTTCAACAGCAACACCATAATGTTCAGATATAATTTTTACAACTTCTGCAAGCGGGGTTTTATCGAAATACAACTTATCTTCCATCCATGCCAATGCCTGTTCAGCTGTTACTTTTTTCTGCGTCAACGCATCATCCCTCAACTCTATAAAATCACCGGGACGCATATAAACGACTTTGCCGTTTTTTGCCTGAACTGTAACGCTACCCTCTTTCAACACCACGTTTGACACTTCTGCTTTATTAACCACGCTGAATTGTGTACCCGTTACCACAACATCAAACCTGTCCGTATGAACTACAAACCGATTGTGTTTTGCTGTTTTAGCAACGTGGAAGAAAGCCTCGCCTTCTATCCACACTTCTCTTTCCATGGTCGAATCCCAACCTGAGTTATATCGTACGCTACTATTGGCATTTAACATTACTTCTGACCCGTCGGGTAAAATATTTTTCACAACCTCTCCAAACTGTGACTTTATTTTTTCCTGCTTATTTTCATGATAGAACATTAACACTGCCGCAGCAAAGACTGCAGCTATTGCAGCCGCAATCATCCATCGCTGAATGTTAAATACCTTTCCACGTGGTACTGAAGGTTCAATTGTTTCAAATATTTTCTCCTCGGCTGACAGCAGTTGTTCAGGTTTCAAAGATTCGGTCACAAACAGTGTATGGTACAATTCTACAGCTTCATCTACTAAATGCTGTTTTCCGGGATTCTTTTTTATCCATTGCTCCCATCTCCCGGTTTTTTTGGGATCAGACCTGTTAAGCCAATCAATAAAAGATTCATCACACAAAAACTCTTCAGGAGACAGGTACTCATTTTCCATTTAGTTGCAACAGTTTATATAGTAGTGTTCCGTCTTATTTTTTTGTAACTGCTTTTTCTCGATTTAATTTATTTTTAATCTCGTAGCCATTGTCGCCGTGGTGAAGAACGATACAATTCTTCTAAGATTGGCTTATCTTTCCTATAGATTATTAAAACATCTGCAAATTGGCAGAAGATACTACGCAACAAAACACCTGTGAAACATTGATCCTAAAATCCGGAAACACAGAATCTTTCCGGGAAGTGTTCCGCAACTATTATTCGCAGCTTTATCTGTACGGATACAAAATTATTCAGGATAAAAATGTGCTGGAAGACACTATTCAGGAACTGTTTCTGGAGCTCTGGAATAACAACAACACGTCAGAAATACAATCTGTAAAAGCCTATTTGTTTAAGTCACTTCAATATAAGCTCTACAAAAAAATTGCACTCAAAAAAGGTACACCATTAGGTGACTCTTTTATTGTTGATGTTCCCTTTGAGATAAATAAAGAAACTTTACTGGTTGAAGAAGAAAATGAAAAAGAAAGGGCAAGTTTTGTCGGAGATCTTTTAAACGCACTCACTCCCAGGCAAAGAGAGATAGTTTACCTGCGCTTTTACCGGAACATGGACTATGAAGAAATAAGTTACATTATGCAGATCAACTACCAGGCCGCGCGAAATCTGCTGAGCCAGTCGCTTAAAGCATTAAAAACAGCAGGCACCCGGTTGAAATAATATATCGCATAAAATGCAGCACCGCCAGAATCATGTAAGGATCACCATCTTAAAAGTGCACTTGCCCACGTAAAACCACTACCAAATGCGGCAAGACAAACAAGATCCCCATTTTTGACCATACCTTTTTCCCAGGCTTCACACAACGCAATGGGAATAGATGCGGCTGTTGTATTCCCGTATTTTTGAATATTGTTATAAACCTGATCCGGGCGCAACCCGAGTGATTGTTGCACAAATTGAGCTATGCGTAAATTGGCCTGGTGTGGTATAAGCATATTGATATCGGAGGGCTTTAAATTATTTGCCGCAAGAGCCTCCATAATCACTTCCGGAAACTTAACCACTGCCTTTTTAAAGACTGCCGGCCCATCCATATAGGGAAAATTTTGAGCATTATTTATCATTGCATGACTCATGAACATTTCTCCAATCGATGCATCATCAAAGTCAGCCAGCTTTTTCTCCATCCAATGATTGGCATGAGTGCCGGGATTGAACATTGCAAGCAATTCCGCGTCATTGCCGTCGCTATGCAAATGCGTGCTTAGTATACCTTCTCCATTTTCAGCAGGCTGAAGCACAACAGCGCCGGCGCCGTCACCAAAAATCACACTGACATTTCTGCCGCGGGTGCTAAAATCAAGACCAAATGAATGTTTCTCACTACCAATTACAAGAACATTTTTATACATTCCTGTTTTAACAAACTGATCAGCCACACTTAACCCGTAAACAAAGCCACTGCACTGATTGCGAACATCAAGCGCGCCTACCTCTTTTATTTGTAAAGCCCTTTGGACCAACACACCACAACCCGGAAAATAATAATCCGGACTTAAGGTTGCGAATACTATAAAATCAATATCATTCGGTGTAATACCTGCACGGGATATGGCCACTTTTGCGGCTTCTACTCCCATTGTCGCAGTCGTTTCTCCTGTTCTGTCTGCGTACCGGCGTTCCTTGATGCCCGTTCTTTCCTGTATCCATTCATCACTGGTATCCATGAACTGGGCGAGATCATTATTGGTATATACATTCTTCGGAACGTACATGCCTATTCCGGCAATTTTAGAATGGAGCATGGCAATCGTTATTTACGTCAAATCAAAATAACGAAA
The DNA here is from genome assembly GCF_041060425.1 of Danxiaibacter flavus. NCBI lineage: Bacteria > Pseudomonadati > Bacteroidota > Chitinophagia > Chitinophagales > Chitinophagaceae > Danxiaibacter > Danxiaibacter flavus. The sequence goes on along the minus strand of NZ_JAULBC010000001.1, from coordinate 1,493,834 downwards.
TCTGCTGTTATTTTCTAAACACATTTTCACTTTGTAACAAATAGGCGCCGCTAACAACAACCACATCACCATCTTTCAATCCTGATGTTATTTCAATCATCCCCTCTGCTTCACGGCCTGTTTCAACAGTCTTGCTAGCAAATTTGTTTGCCGATACCTGGGTCCACACAACAGCTTCTTTTCCATCACGCAAAACTGCATCAACAGGAAGGCTTAGCATCTTTTGCGGAGGATCCTGAATGGTGACGTAAACAGGCATACCGGGTTTAAGCGAACCATCTTTGTTCGGAACATTGATGCGGATAAGGTTAATGCGGGTATCCGGATTTATTTCAGGGTTGACAAATTCAATCTTACCGGTCAATGTCTTTCCAACCACATCAGGGATCTGCACTAACGCACTGGCATTTGTGTTAAGCAGGGAAAGACGCGAAGTATATACCTGTGCTTCCGCCCAAAGCGCAGAAAGATCAGCAAGCTTTACAATGGTTCCTCCTTCCATAACATAGTCGCCTTCCTTAACCGGCAACTCCGTAACCGTTCCGGATGCGGTAGCATAAAAAGTTGTAACCACGGATGTTTTTCCTGATGTTTTAAGAGATTCAATCTGGCTATCTGACATTCCCCACAAAACCAATTTATTCCTGGCACTTTCAACAAGCGTTTTATAGTCGATTAAGCTATTACCAAGTTTGCTTTGTTTTTCAACAGCAAGTAAAAACTCCTGTTTTACGTTGTTTAACTCTTCACTATAGAGATCAAACAATCTATCACCTTTAGCAATTCTATCACCGAGGTTTTTAAAGTATAGCCTTTCTATCCTTCCTCCTATTCTTGCACTAATTGCATTTGTTGTAAGCTCGTTAAAGGTTAGCGTACCTGTCAGTATCGTTTTATTGTTGAACATTCCGTTGCGTAAAGTATCCACATGGATATTTCCGAGTGTTATCTGCTCCGGACTCAGCTGAATTTCATTAGCAGCTTCCTGCAGTTTTTTTGACACCGGCGTCAGCTCCATATGGCAAATAGGACACTTGCCAGGCTTTGCCTCTACCACCTGCGGATCCATCGAACAGGTATAATACACATCATCTGCAACTGCAGCCTTTTCTTTTTTTGTACCACAGCTAATGATCATCCAGCTGAGTAGTACGGCAATAATAATTTGTCTCATAAATTTATTTTTGAAAGGGTGTCAGGTGTCAGGTATCAGGTGTCAGGTATCAGGTTGGCAGCTTTTAGCTACAAGCTATCGTTTCATAATATGAAGAAATCCGACATCGTAAATCGTACATCTAACATCGTACATCTAACATCGTACATCCTAATACCTGCAACCTCACACCTGATACCTCACACCTGATACCTCACACCTGATACCTCACACCTAACACCTTCCCTCACTTCCCCTGTTTCACAAAGCTTTCACTATCCATCAAATATTGCGCATTGGCAGCAACGCTATCTGTAGCATTCAGTCCCCCGGTAATTTGAATAAAATCCTTTATGCCTATTCCTGTTTGTACAGGATGAACTTTGAACAAGCCGTCCTCTTTTAAAAACACAACCTTATTTAGTCCAAGTGATAACACTGCATCTTTAGGCAACCAATCCATTTCATTGCTTCTTACATTTATAGACGCAGCAACCTGGCTGCCAATCGGTATCTGCAATGAGGCGTTGTTAAAGTAAACTCTTGCTGTCACCGTCTTATCTTCTTTTCGAAAGAATGGTTCTATAAATCCTATCGTGCCGTCAAATGACTTAGAAGGATCTGTTTCAGGCGTTACAGTTACCCGCATACCTGTTTTAACCAGCGGTGCTTCTGCGGCGTATACATTTAACACTGCCCAGCTATTATCGGTGTTGTAGATCTTAAAAATGGCCTTTCCCTTTTCCACATACATCCCCTCTTTTATAGCCAGCTCTTCCGTAATTTTTGAAAGATCCATCCGCTCCGCTGCTGTACCGGACTCATTCATCATGCCCGCTTCATGTATATGACCGGTATAACCACTATACACTGTAATACTCATGATTACTTTCTTCGTGTTAATCAGTTGTTGCAATTGCTGAGCGCTCATTCCCAACAGCAACAACTTTTCCTTTGCAGCCTGAATGAGGTTATTATTTTCAGGATCGTAATTTAAAATGAAGAGCAGATTTTGCTGGGCAGTAACCAGTTCCGGGCTATATATGTCCATAACCCTGTCGCCTTTATGTACGTGCTGAAAACGATACTTTACATACAATTTTTCAATGCGACCTGACACCCTGGAAGAAATTACGTTTACCATGCGTGTATCGTAATCGATTGAACCGAGCGCCTTAATTGTCAGTTCTTTCTGGTCTTTCTGAATCGTGGTTGACGCAATTGAAGAAAGCACATAACTGTTTGTTGGCTTGAGCAAAGTAGCCAGATCCACATCTACTTTTTCATGACTGGTAAATTCTTTTTTAACCAGATCCATGCCACAGATAGGACACTTACCAGGCTTATGTTCAATTATTTGCGGATGCATGGGACAGGTATAAATTTCCTCCTGTGCCTGCACGCTTTTTTCTTCTGCATGATTGTGTTGCCTGCCATTACATGCAGCCAGCAAAACCATCAGACTTATTACCAGGTATTTCATCTTATTCTTTTTTTCCCGTAAGTATTACGGTACGATATCTCTTTATTTCAAAAAAGCTTTTCTTATTGACCTGTCATTTTTGCTGCAATACTTTTTCAAGTATTACCTGCATGTTTAACAATTCCTGCAACTGATCAAAATACTCCATCCTTGTCATATTCATGGTTTCCCATGCATCAAACAGCTCAAACAATTCTTCCGTATTCTGTTCGTAAGCCAACTGCATACTTTGAAAGTTCTTTTGCACGGCCGGCATAATATTCTGCTCATACAGAAGCACCTGCTTTTTCTTACTTTTTATCGCAGCCATCATTCCGTTCGACATACCGGAAGCTTCATTTACCATCATTTGTTTTTGTTGTTCCAGTGATTCTGCTTTCCATTTTAAGCTTTCAACGTTTGCCTTGTACATTTTTGAAGACCACCCGGCTATCGGAAGTTTCATCATTGCCATAAGACTGTACTGCATTGGGATACCGCCAAAGCCAAACATATGCTCGTACCGTACGCCAAACTGCGGCTTCAGCTTAGACTTTTCCAAATTCTGCTGCAGGTAGGTGAGATCGATATTCCTCTCCACTGCTTTTATATCACTCCTGGTCTGAACAAAATAACTATCATCATGAAAATCGTATTCCTTTAACTCGTAAGAAGTATCGATAGAAAAGTCCGTCATTTTTTCACGATTCATTAATGTATTCAGTAATACTTTTTGTTGCTGTACATCATTCTGCAATGCAATGCGATCACTTTCAAGTTTAGCAATGGCAGCCTTTGCTTTGTAATATGCATTTATCTTGCCCAGCCCGTTCTTATACCTCAGCTCCGCACTTTTGATCATAAAATTCAACACATCTTCATTGTCGTCAAGCACCTTAAGCTTCTTTTGCAATATTATCCAGGCGTAAAAAGAAGATTTTGCTGAGGCATATAACTCGTTCAACGTTCCTTCTTTATTCTCTTTGTTTACAGATGACATAGCCTGCATATACTGTGCATTTGCCTGCTGCTCTTTTTTATTGGGAAACATTTGCTGCGCAGAAACCGCATATTGCCCCATGCCATTCATCCCTTCCGGCTGTTTTTTCCATAGAGCCGTATTATAAGGCACCATCCACAAGCCTGTACCAAACTCCGGGGGCATCCAGCTTTTAGCGCCTTTTGCTGCTGCATCCATAGACTGCACCTCGGCATCATACATCTTTACAGATGGATGATTTGCCTGCACTGTCTGTAGTATTTCGTCAAGCTTCATCCGTGATTGGGAATAGGCACCCAACGAAAGGGTGAGGAATGATATTAGAAGCAAGTATTTCATACTTAGATTTATTTGATTTTGTCTGGACCGGGATTTGCTGGATTAATAGATTAACACGATTAATTTGTTATCTCTAATTTGCACATTTACATATTCGCACATTCGCACATTTTCCCGTCAATTAAGTTCGATTTTTCCGTGCTTCTTCAATTCATATTCTTTGCTCATCAAAAAGATGATAGGTGTTACCAGTAAGATATGAATAGACGAAGTGAATACACCTCCGATCATGGGTAGTACAATTGGCTTCATTACATCACTGCCAACACCTGTGCTGTAGAGGATTGGAATTAAACCAAACAAGGCTACACACACTGTCATGATCTTTGGCCTCAACCGCTTTGCTGCACCATGGATCACGTATTCGCGCAGATCAGCTTTGGATATTGTTGCTGCTGAGTTGCCCTTTTGTTCAATAAGCTGTTGCATCGCATCATTGAGATATATAACCATTACGATACCGGTTTCAACTGCCAATCCAAACAAAGCGATAAATCCTACAGCAACGGCGACAGAAAGGTTCACGCCCCAGAAATAAACCATATAGGCTCCTCCAATTAGGGCAAAGGGAATTGTAATGAGACTTAGTAACGCCTCCCGTGCTGAATGAAATGCGAAATACATTGAAACAAATATTATCAGCAGTACTACAGGCAAAATGAACATTAATGTACGTTCACCGCGGATAAGATTTTCATACTGGCCGCTCCACTCCATGAAGTATCCTTTTGGCATTTTAGCCAACATCGTTTCCAGTTTGCCCCGCGCATCATTTACGGTACTTCCCAGGTCGCGGTCACGCACATTAAATAACACGGCACCACGCAGCAAAGCATTTTCCGAATTGATCATCGCGGGCCCTTCCGATATTTTAACATCCGCCACTGCCTGTAACGGCACGGGGCCAAATTGCATGGTCTGCACCTGCAATCTTTTTAAAGCCTCAAGATTATCCCGAAAATCCTGCCCATATCGTGCATTCACAGAGAATCGCTGCCTGCCCTCAATTGTTGTCGTGAGCTTCATGCCACCCAATGCGCTCTCTATTACGGCATTCACATCGTCAATGCTCAGTCCGTAACGTGCTATTTCATCCCTCTTAATGTCTATGTCTATATATTTACCGCCTGTTACCGGCTCAACATACAGATCTTTAACACCATCAACCGCCTGTAATTCTTTTCGTATTTTATCTGCAAATGCATAGATAGTATCAAGATTTTGTCCATAGACCTTCACCCCTACATCCGTTCTGATACCTGTTGAAAGCATGTTGATCCTGTTGATGATCGGCTGTGTCCATCCATTTGTTACGCCGGGAATTTGCAGTTTACTATTCAACTCGTTGATGATATCTTCTTTTGTCTTTCCTTTTCTCCATTCATTTTTTGGCTTCAGCAGGATGATGCTTTCGATCATGCTGATAGGAGAATTATCCGTTGCTGTATTTGCACGGCCGGCTTTTCCCAATACATTTTTCACTTCGGGAACGGACTTGATGATCTTGTCCTGCACTTGTAAAATGCGCTTCACTTCCGAGTTGGAAACGTCCGGCAATGTGACCGGCATAAAAAGAACAGAACCTTCATCAAGTGGCGGCATAAACTCCCGCCCAAGACTCATGATCATCGGGATGCTGATCAGCAAGGCAATAATATTGATCCCCAGCACAGTCTTCCGCCATTTAACGCACCAACGGATCAATGGCTCATAAATCTTTTCCAGCAAACGGTTAGCAGGATTCGCAGCCTCTCCTCTGAACCTGCCTTTCATAAAAAAGGAGATAAGCACGGGAGCCAGCGTTACTACCAGTACAGCATCAACTACCAGGATAAATGTTTTTGTATAAGCCAGTGGATGAAAGAGCTTCCCCTCCTGTCCGGTTAACAAAAAAACCGGCAAAAAAGATGCAATAATGATAATCGTTGAAAAGAAAACACCCCTGGATACCTGCTTACAGGATTTCTCTATAATAGCGAGCCGTTCTTCTTTTGGTATTTTATAATAATTAGCCATGCGGTTCGTTTTTTGAAAATCACACTTGAAGTCAAAAGTCAAAATTCAAAAGTCAAAAGCTCATAGTGCAGCAGCGCACCTCTGTCATTCACTTTATCGAAATGAACGTAGTGTATCTTTTTTTGAATTTTTACTTTTGAATTTTTACTTTTTTACTTTTTACTTCCTGCCACTCAGCAAGATTTCGATAACTATTCTCGGCCATTATAATTCCATTGTCTACAATCACACCTATCGCTAATGCGATCCCTGTTAGTGACATAATGTTGGATGATATTCCAAAAGCATTGAGTAAAATGAAACTGATAGCAACAGTAAGCGGGATCTGGATAATGATGCTGATAGCGCTGCGCCAGTGAAACAGGAAGAGAATTACAATAAGAGACACCACTATCATCTCTTCCAAAAGTTTTTCTTTAATATTATCTATTGCAGCATCAATCAGGTCGCTTCTATCGTATGCAGTTTTAAAATGCACTCCCTCAGGCAACCCTTTTTCAACCTCTTTCATTTTTTCTTTTACCAACTTTATAACCTTGTCAGCGTTTTCTCCATACCGCATTACAACGATACCACCAACAACTTCACCTTCACCATTCTCATCAAAAATGCCCAGGCGTAAATCACCACCCATTTGTACACTACCTATGTCTTTTATTCTAACCGGTATTCCGTTGTAGTTTATCAGAGCAATGCTTTCTATATCCTCTTTGTTCTTCAGATAACCAAGACCACGAATGATATAAGCCATATCACTCATTTCAAATTTGCGGCCGCCGACATCATTATTATTGGCTTTTATCTTGTTCATCACATCCATCAGGGAGAGATTATAGAACTGCAACTTTACCGGATCTACAACAAGCTGATACTGTTTTTCAAAGCCACCGAAAGAGGCAATTTCAGCTACGCCGGGAACTGTTTGCAGACCGTATTTTATGTACCAGTCCTGCAAAGCCCGTTGTTCACCCAGATCCATCCTTGGCGCGTCCAGCGTGTACCAGAATACGTGTCCCACCCCGGTTCCATCCGGTCCAATAGTAGGCGTTACACCTTGCGGTAACAGTCGCTGTGCGTAATTCAACCGTTCAAGCACGCGCGTCCTGGCCCAATAGATATCTACATTATCTTCAAAAATGATGTAGACAAAACTCATCCCGAACATAGAAGAACCACGAATATTTTTGACTTTTGGAATACCCTGTAAATTGCTGACCAACGGAAACGTAACCTGATCTTCTAATACCTGCGGGCTTCTTCCCATCCATTCTGTAAAAACAATTACCTGGTTTTCCGACAGATCAGGAATTGCATCAACGGGATTTTTATTTACCGCAAAAATCCCCCAGATGAACAAGGCCACTGCCAGCACCAATACAACGTACCTGTTACGAATGGATATTTCTATAAGTTTTTGAACCATGATTGTTATTTTTGGCTTAAAGCCCAAAGCTCAAAGCCTAAAGCTTGTTGATCGATAACAGATTATTTTGTCTAACCCTAATAATTAAACTCACATGATAAGTTATCGGGAACAATGATTCCGATATTATTAAGGCTTTAGGCTTTGAGCTTTGGGCTTTAAGCTTTAGGCTTTAAGCTTTCCAACTATTTCCCTTTCTTCCTCTCATACTGGCAACATTCATCCAGTTTGTTGTAAGCTTTATCATCTGCCTTGTATTTTTCCGTATCATAACCAACGCCGGCAACACTTTTTTGAATAGCATCGTTGGTGACTTTAGCAGGATCGTATGTTACGGTAAGTACTTTGGAATCTTTGTTCCAGTCAGCTTTTGTAACGCCGGTAATAGTGGCGGCTTTGTCAATTTTCTTTTTACAGCTGCCGCAGTTGCCTGCCACTTTAATGTTTTCTGTTTTAGTGCTTTGTGCGAATAATACGCTTCCTGCCATTGTTAACAATGCCATCATTGCTAATCTTACTGATTTCATACAATTGATTTTATAATGAAGAAATGATTAAAAAGCCCAGATACGATTTGTTTAGCTGAACAAGCATACTGTTCAACCTGAAAGTGACACGCGCAGGCGAATCATGCATTAGAGCACCGGATAAGAACAGCGGAAAAGCGATTTGACAGACTTATCAAAATGCGCCGTTATCAACTGCCCCGGCAATAATTTCGAACCAAACAAATCAAAAAAAAGAGAATGAATTTCGTCAGCGAATACGGGTAATTGATCAATTCGCTGATTGCTGAAAGCGTGTATTTTCAGCTTAAGAAAGGATAGAATCAGATACGGAAAACACAATTGCGCAGATAAACCGGAACAACCTTACTATCTGGCGGACCGTTTGTAACAGGATATGCTTCAGTTACACTGGGTAAAGCCTCTGTAATATAACCTGTTGACAGAGAAGGAAGGGTCACTGCAGCTAACTGCATGCCCTGAAAAGCGCTTTCAGAAAGCTTCTGATCATTTTCAACCTTTAATACCTTGTGCTCATCTTTGCAACAATCTTTAGACGTCCCCTTCTGCATTCCGCAGTTGTCGCATTTTTCCTTTTTCTCTGCAGACAAACCCCAGCTAAGTAATTCGCCCATGCAATAGTGCAAATGCACCGTTGCTCCACTTGTGGTGGACATATAAACGATGGCTAATATGGCGACGATTACTTTTTTCACGTAAACAACGATGTTGTAAGATATCACAAAACTATAGCTTTTTAGTATTCATGGTTTATAAAATTTTGGTAATGGTTTATGGAATTTTCAGTTTACGGCCCGTAATGATCAATAAACAAAGCGGTAAATTGGTTGTTATAAGATGTTTATAACCACCACTCAACATGCTATTGCTGTAACATATTGAGTCTGGCCAGCCATGCGAAAGAAAATGCAGCGCCTTTATGCAGCCAACCTATAATAGAAAAAACAAGATACATGATACAATTTACCAGCGTAGGTTCGCCCTACGCTTACTGCACTATTTTTTCCGGCTTGTCATACTCGTTTTTTTATGTAATACCGGCTACAGTCAAAATAAAACTTACAACCAATTCTGGAACGAATTTCAATTTACAAGACCACTAAAGGGAAAGTGGGCCCTTGAATTTAACCTTGGCCAAACATGGACGAGTACACCTGTTGATAAGAATTTCTTTCACACCAATTCTCAACTTTATTTGCGGGCATGGGTACATTATTACGCTTCTCCAAGATGGAAACTGTCATTCTCTTATGCCTATTTTTATAATAAGGACGTACCGGAAATCAATCAATCCAGGCTACCGGAACTCCGCGCCAGCTACCAGGCTATTTATTTCATCAAAAAGATAGGTTATACGCTAAGCACGAGAATGCGGCTTGAAGACAGGCATATACTCGACTCCAATAATGTTTATAACGCATCATACCGCTACAGGCAACAAATAAAGCTGGTTTATCCGTTTAACAGTAAGGTCATCCGGAAAAATTCTATCTATGGCTTTTCTTCCGAAGAAATATACCTGAAGACGAGTAATAACTTAACCGGTTCGCAATTCTTTGACAGAAACCGTTTTACTATTGGTGCAGGATATTCTTTCACCGATGATTTTCAACTTGAAGTAAGCTATGCCAACGAATATTTACCCCGTAGCGGAGGAAATGAGATTTATAACGCACTTCAAATAAATGTGCTGTTCAATAACCTGTTTTCCAACATCACAAAAAAAATATTCCACGAGCCCCAAAAATCTGATTTATAATTTGGTCGCAGACGATTTAAAACAGGCAAACTGCTGCTTTATAATATCGGGGTGAAGTTTAAAAATAAGTACACGCGCCGTTTTACCTATAACTATATTAAAAGATTGAATATTATTGTTCAAAAAACTGTTCAATTGCTCTTTACTGAACAGGTATAACAAATTAAACGTTGAATCTTTTCTCCCGTACCATGAATCATAGTATTTCAATGCATACACAGAATCGTTTTGCAATTTTACAAGGAGATCTTTTTTCACAGCATCTTTTGTTCTGATTGGCTGAGATTGTTGTATAGGTATGAGCCTTAGGAAATAGCTTTCCTTATCAGTAACAAGATTACCTTGCAGTTCAATATCACTTGTCTGGTATAACAATGTCAGCGGAGCGTGATAATACATCGTTCCATCGGGCCTTAACCTGTTTTGGATTTCACACTGACCAAATACTTTGCCGGTACAGCAAAAGCAAAGTATGGCGAATAATATTTTCTGCATCTGTTTAAGCACCAGGCTAAGTTACAAAATATAGAAGGCCGGATGTTAGCTAATCCACGCCTTCTTACTTCTTATATACAATCATGATATTATTTTGACTGCATCAGGATTTTTTATTCTGTTTGGAAGCTTCTTCTAATTCTCCGATGAAAGGAATCTGATTTTGAACATTCGTTCTGATGGTGTTTTGAATATAACTTTCCAACTGAAAGAACTTCGCTGCATTTTTTCCACCAACTACTTTTTCCACCTTCTTAAAATATTTCTCGTGCATTTTGGCATAACTCAGATCATTGCCCATAACACGTTTTGCCAGCGCCGCCGCTTGCTCATCGGTAAGTGATGCATATTGGTTCGCATAATCTTTGATTACATTAAACCGTTCTTTACCCAGCGATTTTCTTTCGGCTTCGTACTCGTCGTATACGGCCCAGAATTTAGTGGCAGTATCTCCGGTCAGAGCCATGAAACTGCCAACAAGTTCCTTTTTTTCTTTACCAAACACAGATTGAATGATGGCCATATCATCATCCACAGTGGACTGCGCAGATAGCTGGGCAGCTACAAACAAAACAAAAACTAACAAGATTTGCTTTTTCATAACAACGTATTTAATGTAATAGTTGAAAAATTTATACATCTGACATCCGGCGAAAAGCTATTTTTGAAAATAGCATGCGGTATTGTTGATATTTTCACCTGCTTATCATTAACAACACTCAGGGGAATATGTTTAAAATGATGGAGCTTTATTGAAGCTAAGACAATAGCTTTAAGCTTTGAGCATCCTCATATAATTATGACTCTTCCCAAAGATCCTGACGTTCGTCTACCTGTCTTGCAGGTTCATTCGTACTTGTTCTTTCTTTTCTTAATTGACGGATGAGCGTTTTAAAATCTTTATCTACAAGGGCATTTTTGTTCCCTTCATTATACACTTCTTTATTATAGGTATTCATCTCTTCGAGAATATGTTTATCCTGTCCGTCCTGAAGTGTTTGATTTACTGAGGGAAATTTATCTTTCGCGATCCATCTGTCCCACCAGGCGTACAAGGCATTTACCACGGAGCCTGTTTTATTTTGTGCACTCAAAAATTTCTTAAACCAATATGGCTCACTCACTACATAAAGCCTGCGCCGTTGCCTGATCTTTTTATAGGCTGCTATGATCATCCGGACAACTACATATGTAAGACACAATGCTATCAAGGCATAGAGCAGGAACCAATACCACAAAATACCATATATACGTAGTGCTCCTTTGTGTTGGTGGACAGCTTCCTTTGCTGCGGAAAAAGCACTTAGACTATCTTTCAATGTTGTAAGCATGCCCAGGTTCGGATTAGCCTTTACGTGCAAGGTTGCGCCTGCTGCACTTCTTTTGTATAGCCTGGAGGCATAAGGATTCCACCATGCAATATTTATGGCCGGCATTTCAAACGTCCCTTCTTTCTCCAGCAAATAAGTAATAGTTTGCGTTCGCTTTCCATTTGCATCGTAATCATCTCTTGTATCTGCAAGATCAGGATCATCAGGATAAACAGAAGCCCAATCCAGTGAATCATTTTTGAACCCCGGTATAAATTGCGGCAGTGTACCTTTTGCGTCTATCACTACAGTACGTTTTAACACATCGCCCACTTTTAAATTATTCAGCGATTTATTCCAGTGTTCGGATACGTAGACGTTCTTTGCAACAAACCAGTTCTCTCCTTTAAATTTCTGCGGAATATCTTTAACTACAAACTTTTGGGGTGAAGTATTTATAGTTACTTTCTGGCTTGTTGAGCTTCCTAAAGGAGGCGTTTCCACCCGGATATTTATGGCTGGAAAACTGTAGTTTCCTGGTTTATAGGGAAAAACAATAAAGTAGAACTGAAGGCTGGCATATTGCTTACCATTAACTGTAAGCATTGTTGAAAAAGTTCTGCTGAATGGCAGTATAAAAGCATTTGATATCTGAATGTTGTCAAAATCAAGCGGCGCTGTATACCATGTGGCTGTAGACACCGTTACTGTTGCCTTAAATGGCTCCTGCGCATATACACTGTGCTTATCAATTGCTACATTGGCAAAACAATTAACCTGCGCTTCTATCTTTATAAACGAATAACAGAACAGTAGCAATATCGCCAGTTTTTTTACCATGGATGTTTGCTTTTACTCACATGTTTGTAATAACGCTTTTCCTGTAACACAAACCGTTTGTGAAGAAACTCCGCCGGATCTGCAGAAGCTTTTCGCAGAAGGATATTGTTGGACAGTGACTCATGTTTATCATGCTGCATATTCTTACCAGGCGTTTCTGATTCTTTTGCTTTGCGGATGTTGGTGGCTACGGTCTCGGTACTTCGCTCTCCTGAATGAGGCAGTTGTTTTACCTGTGTTTCATTACTTAATGAACCTTCTTGCGGATTATGTTTTTCTTCTTTGTAAGGTTCTTTTTTCTTTTTATTTTCTTTCAGCGTTTTGCCTTTACCTATATCATTCTTTGTAAAACGGTTTACGGAGTCTATTTTATCAATTTGTTGTTTTGCCCGCACAATGTTTTTTGATGCCCTATCCTTCAGCGAACCATCAAGATCTATTGCTTTATCAAAAGCAGCAACGGCCTCATCATAACGACCGAGCTTAGCGAGAGCGAGGCCGCGGTTATAGTTGCCGGCTGCAGAAGTGTCGAGCTCAAAAAGATCAGCCGCTGCTGAATAGTTGCCGGCTTTGAAATAAGCCACTGCCTTATGCTTGTCATCGGCAAACCTTTCAGCAGCTTCAGCATATTTTCCCTGGTTATATAATTTTTGTCCCTGGTAATCTTTTGTATACCACCAGTCAGCTTCTTTGCTATCAACGCCGCAGGAAGAAAAAGTTACACATATTAACCCCAACCAGCACCATTGTATCACCCATCCTCTTCTGAACCAGAAAGCCGTAATTACCAGTGCAGGAATCACCAATAACCAGCCCATATCATCCCAGTCTTTATCATCCTGCTTGGTATCTTTTTCAAAAACAAGTTTATCACCGATGCGTTTAGCTATGCCGCTCACATCAGATTTATCCAGCGTTAACGGTGTAATATGAATGCTTGTATCCTGTGACAAGTTCTGAATGACCCCGGCATCTTGTTTTGAAACAGCTCCACGATGTCCGGGAACAGAAGCGCCGGCTGGTGTATTAAACAACAGGATCTCTATTTTGTGTATCGAGCCTCTTACATAATTCGTAATTAGTGTTGCGTCGTCCTGATCTATTTCATCCGTCATCAGCAAAACAGTACTTGGTGCGAGCACACCTCTCATCAATGTATCAATTACATTTATCAGCACTTCCATATTAGTTCCCTGCACCGGCATTACGCGATTTTCAAGACTTTGCGCATGGTGCTTTATCAGCTTGTAATCAGAAGTGAAAGGCAACACAGGATGGGCCGTACCCGCATATGCAACAAGCCCGGCCCTGGCCCTTGGATTGGCATCCAGAAAATCACTTACTTTAAATTTTGCTCTTTGCAGCCTGCTTGGCTGAATATCGGTTGCATCCATTGAACGGGACAGATTAAGCGCAATGAGTACCACTGCCTGTATTTTTTCACCGGGGATATCTTTCTTTTTCCAGGTAGGCCCTGCAGCGCCAACAATAACAAAACTACTTCCAAAAACAAAGGCCAGCAAAGGCAATATGATCGCGGTTTTGCTACCTCTTGTAAACATGAAAGGGCGCAGTTTTTTCTGCACCGCCATTTTCCATTTACTTTTTTCTTTATTGCTGAGAACAAGCAACAACACAATTGCTGCAAGGGGAAGAAATAGCCAAAGGATCAGCGGCCGCAGAAAATGAAATTGCTGCCAGTCTATGTGCGTGATTATATTTTTTATATCATCGAACATGTTGAAAGTTGTTGTGAGATGTTATTTGTCCTACACGTTGAAATTGCAGGATACATAACAGAGTTAGCTTAAGAATTAAGTGTCCTACACTTCTAAAGTGTAGGACACTTAATTCTCAAGACGACCGCCTGAACAAACTAATAGTACCACTGATCAAATGAAACACTAACCCGACCAATGCAGCCGCTATAAGAGGATAGTAATACAGCAGTGTAACCGGCTTATAGCTCTCTTCCTCATATTCAACCGGCTGCATTTTATCCAGTTCTGCATACACTTTTTTTAGTTCTCCCTCATTCATCGCGTTAAAGTATTTCCCATTCGTAGCGCTGGCGATATCTTTTAATGTTTTTTCATCCAGATCATATCCGCCACTTCCTTTGGCCTGCCCTATTCCCAATGTGTATATGATTATTGAATCTTTACGCGCCGCTTGTGCAGCATCCAGCGGAAGAATATCCTGTCCTGCATCAATACCATCTGTAAGCAGCAACATGATCTTTTGCTTGATGGTATCTTCTTTAAATACTTTAATACCAAAAGCAATAGCTTGTCCAATGCTGGTCATTTGGCCCGCCATGCCTACTTCCGTTTGATCCAACAACCAGGAAATGGTAGAAAGATCTGTAGTTAATGGTGCCTGCAGATAAGCATTACTTCCAAACATAACCAGGCCTATCTGGTCACTTTTGCGCTCTTTTACAAAATTTTTCATGATGGATTTTACAGCATCCCAACGGCTAACTCTTTTGCCGTCCATTACCCAGTCGGTCTCAGCCATGCTAAAAGAAATATCTGCTGCGATAAGAAAGCTGCGTACTGTTTTAGTTTTTTTAGCCGGCTTACCTACATAACGGGGTGAGGATGCCGCCGCAAGCAAACAGATCCAACAAAGAAAAAGACCAATCCACGCAAAAAAATTGCGACGTGTAACCCATGCACTTTTCTTTGGTCGCTGATGGGAAACGGTTGCTGCTCTTTTAAAAAAAGGTACCAGCATTGCGGCTCTCCTTCTGCGCATTGCCGGCATTAGCCAATATATGAGTAATGGCAGTGGCAATAGAAAAACTACCCACTTGTATGCTATTTCAAAATGCATTTACGTTGTACGTTGTAAGTTTTACGTTATACGTTATACGTTGTACGTATTATGTTATAAGTTGAGTGTGTAACAGAAAAGATTACAGATTCCCATATGAAGCGCCCATTTTCAATTGTCAATTATCAATTTTCAATTCTCATCACCGGTGTTTTTTAATCCACCTTTTACTCTTCTCCACAAATGTTTCAGCCTCTTCTTTGGAAATATTGTTATTGAAGGCATAAACCTTCTGATTCAGGAGTTGTCCTTCTTCTGCAGTGAAAGATTTTTCTTTCCATGTTTGGTTAATATAGTCTATCCATTGTGAAGCGGTAAGACCGGCCACATTGTTCCGGCCATACTTCTTCATAGCAATGCGTTTTACCAAAAGATCACTTTCATACACCAGTGCATCATACCGTTGCTGAGGGATAAATAATTCCACTTTTTTAGCGAGCTGTAACAGTGCAGCAGCCCTGTAATTATTACGTTTATAATGCCTGTACCAAAGTAGAGCACTTGTAATAAGCAGCAGGACAAACAATATCCCAACAACATACCAACCCGGTGCTTCAAAGCTGAATTTTACCGGTGCCGGTTCAATCAATTCATCCATGATCTTACACTTATTTGCATTTTTTTCAAACAGAAAGTACACACATCCTACACCGTACATCCCACATCGTACATCACACATCGTACATCGTACACCGTACATCACTTCGTCTCACCATTTCTTCTTTCCAAAACTATATGCAGCAACAAGGGATGGTCCGTTATAACCCCACTTGAAAAATCCTTTGTACTTGTCTTTATCTACATCAACTCTGAAGTTGAGGCCGGTGTAACCCAGCGCCAAAGTGAAATGGCTCAGCACCTCGTACATCACTGCAATATTGTAGTTGATCAGGCGGCCATCTACATTATCAACCTTAAGCGCCAGATAACTGATCTCTCCGTTTATTGACCAGCGCGGCGCAATTACATACCCTCCCCATAACCCAACATCAGGCAAGGGTGCCGTAAAACCGAAATCATTGCTAACATCTATGTTTCCGCTGGTTCCACTGGCAGACAAGCCTACTCCAGCTTTTACTATGTGTGCACCAATCAGGGCTCCTGCCTCGAAACGCGGCCGGCTAAAAAATGCATAGCCGTAAGACAGCCGGAAGATATCAGTGTTAAAATACGATTTCGCAGTTGCGTTAACCGGGTACACCTTGTCTTTGAATTCGATATTTTTTTCCAGGCGGTGACTCGAACTGCGATCTATGTGGTAATATGCAAAATCCAATCGCGATCTTCTCGATATCCGCCATTGCAGATCACCCAGGAAAGTACCTGTAGTTTTTGAATACCCAAGGTCATTTTCAAAATCAATCGTAGTTCCGAATGATCCATCCTGGCTACCTACTTCAATTTGTGTATTGTTGATGGGCACGAAACCACCGGCTGCAACCTTAAATCGCTGCACAAACCAGGGTGCTGTTGGTTTTGGCTTTTCCACCGGGGATGTTATTGTGTCGCTCTGAGCGTTTACACATAAACAGCCAAAAAGAAGTAAGATAAAACCTAAAGCGCGTTTCATATAATGTGGCTTTTAAGTTCATATAATGCATTCACCGAAATGCTTCCATTCTTTGATCATCCATACAACCTCGTCACCTGTTCTTCAACCGGAAAAGCCGTACTCAGAAACACCATCGGTATTTTATAATGCCGGAATTCTTCCTGTAACCTATTCCGTGATTGTATAAAATCATCACCGTATTTTTTCCCCCAGTTATGCCGGCTATTTTTCCATTCAATTTGTTTTCTGCCGTCGCTCAACAAAAGTTTACCGTCCGGCAACGCGGCATCCATCGGATCAAACACGTGTACTAGTATAACATCATTATGGTATGATAAGTTGCGCAAATTCATTTTTGTCTCAGCATCAATCGCAAAAAAATCGCTGATCACCGTCACCACGTAGTCATGGGTTATGCTGGACCGGGTTCTTTGCAGCATCCTGTTTAGCAGTTCAGTATTAGCTTCAACGGTTTTACGTAAAGGCAGTTTTTTATTTCTTTCAACAATACATTGCAAAAAATGTTGGACCAGTGATTTACTTCGCTTGGGCGATATGTAATCATAACCTTCTTCGTTAAAGACAAGCCCGCCAGATCTGTCACCACGTTTCAGCGTGTAGAATGCGCTAAGCGCCGCCGCGTGAGCGGCAGTAACCGACTTGACAAATCGCTGCGATCCAAAAAACATCGTTGCACTTTGGTCAACAACTATAAATGTGGGACGTTCTTTTTCTTCGTTAAACACTTTTGAATGCGTACTGCCAGTGCGTGCAGTTACTTTCCAGTCTATATTCCGGATATCATCTCCGGCTACATATTGGCGCACTTCTTCAAAATCAAGTCCGCGCCCACGCAGTTTAGACGCATGCCGGCCTGCGAGCAGCGAATAAACGGGATGAGCAGGTAATATATTTCCACCCTGAACCAGGTATTCAAATCTCATCAGATCATCAAGATCAGTCACCACTTCAGGTGGGTAATGTTGTTCCTTGTTTTTTCTGAATTTGAACATGTGTTAAGCTTTGAGCTTTCAGCTATGAGCTTTTAGCTTTGAGGTGGCGGCTGTTAGGTATCAGGTGTCAGGTCTTTCATACTCTACATAATCACATCGTACATCGTACACCTTACACCTTACATCGCACATCTTACACCTTACATCGTACATCGTACATCTTACATCGTACCTCCATCAAACTACCGCTACAACTTTCAGCAACTCATCTATTACTTTATCAGCGTTTACGCCTTCGGCATTTGCTTCGTAAGTAAGAATCAGGCGGTGCCTTAATACGTCGTGAACAATATAGCGCACATCATCGGCGGTTACATAGTCTCTTCCGTTGAGCCAGGCGACAACCCTTGCGCAGCGATCTATTCCGATGGTTCCGCGCGGGCTGGCGCCGTAATTGATCCATTTCGCAGCATCCGGGCTAAATTTGGCCGGATAGCGTGTAGCGCTGATTATATCTACGATATAGTTTTCAGCAGGCTCCTTAACCTGCACATTATTGATCTCTTTACGTGCGTCAAAAACGATATCTTTTAAAATGGGTTCCTCTTTTTTTGTGTCGCCTTTTGTCTCATTCCTTACCAGCTCCATTATTTTCCGTTCGCTATCAGTATCTGGATACTCAATGAGGACCTTCATCACAAACCTGTCGAGTTGAGCTTCCGGCAAAGGGTATGTGCCCTCCTGCTCAACAGGATTTTGCGTGGCCAGCACCATAAACAGCGGTTCCATTTTATGTGTTTTACCAGCAACAGAAACCTGCCGTTCTTCCATAGCCTCCAACAGTGCTGCCTGTACTTTCGCGGGGGCCCTGTTTATTTCATCGGCCAGCACCAGGTTGCTGAAGATCGGCCCGGGCTGAAAAACAAATTTCTCTTCCGCTTGTGGTTGGTAAATCTCCGTACCGGTAATATCTGACGGAAGCAGATCGGGCGTAAATTGAATGCGGCTAAGCTTGCTGTCAAGGTTTTGGGCGAGGCTTTTTACGGCGCGTGTTTTGGCCAAACCAGGCAAGCCCTCTAAAAGAACGTTTCCGTCTGTCAGCAGCGCAATCAATATTTTATCAATCACATTTTCCTGGCCAATAATGGCCGCTTGCATTCGTGAACGCAATAACTTGATTTGTTCCAGTGTTGTTGCCATAAGTGTTCTCTAAACGGTAATAAACAAATACATAGGGCTAGCCGGTAACCATTACTATTGCTTATCAATAATTTATATAAAACACAAATCACGAAAGAATGTTCGATTAAAATATCCGGGCTAAAAGCATCTGTAATTCAAGTGCGTCAGAGAGTCAACAACCACACGATTTTATAAACAATAAAACGAGCAGAAATACCAGAATATTTTTTTGTTGAAGAAGAAGACTATTACCATTTGCACGGAAGTAAAACTTACTATACTTCTTGTTGGCAACACTAAGAGGCCTTGAACCTTTTAATTACCTCGGAGATTTCGGGAGCAGTGGCATAGGTTGTAATGGGTTTGCCTTTTTTGTTAAATAGCGCGAGGAAAGGGAAGTTTTTTATGTCATAATATTTCTGGACCACGAATGTGTATCCTTCAGTTCCTACTTTGATATTGGGATATTTTGCCAGGCCAAAGTCCGCTTCAAATTTTTTGATATCGCGATAAGGCAGATAGGAAATCATAATAATCTGTACCTGAGAAAGTTCATCCATGCTGCCGAGCATTTTTTTGGTGAAAGTCTGGCAATGCTCGCATGTCGGCGAAAAATAAACCAGCATGGCAGGAGCATTTTTTCTTAAGTCGTTTGCCTTCAGGTAATTACCATTCGTGAGTACGATATGAAAGGGCGGCATTTCTTTTTGGGAAACGTCCTGGGCCTGGCTGTAACCGCATACAGCAAAGAAAGTCAGCATAAAAGAAAGTATCCACACTCTTAAATCAAAAGCCATTTTTTTCATATGTACAGGTATCCCGTTTAAACTACAAATACAATATTTTTTCAGCAGGTTACCAAAATAAATAGTTAACAAATTCAGCATCATTTTATCATCGCACAAAAAATTCCATTACATGATTTAACGCGCCAGGGTTCAACAAACAACAGCAATCGCAAACTTGTTTTGTGTCATAGAATCCAGGGCCAGTTCAACAAATTAGTTATCAGCTGTTTAAGATATTACTTCTATGCCTAATCCCGGTTTTCCGCTTAAATGCACCATGCCATTATCAAAAACTATACCGACAGCTTTATCCTCTGAAAGCAATAAAGGACCGTCCATATCAACATAATCCAGTTGAGGAAGAAAGTTGCCTATCGCCGCAGAGCCAATAGTTGATTCATTCATGCTTCCCATCATTACTTTCATGTTTAACTCACGGGCTTTTTGAATCATTCTTATGGCGGGCGTTATGCCACTGCATTTTGTCAATTTTATATTAATGCCATGAAAATGCCCGGCGCATTTTTCAACATCCTGTTCAAATACACAACTTTCATCTGCTAACAGTGGTAAAACTGAATGCCGGTATAGTGTTTTCATTCCATCCCAGTCATCTTTATGCAACGGCTGCTCAATAAATTCTACGCCCAGTTCTTTTAGTTGCGGTATCTTTTGCATTGCTTCATCCACTGTCCAGCCCGCATTGGCATCTACACGCAACACTGCATCTGTATTTTCGCGCAATGCTTTTATTATTCCAATATCATCGGGCGTCCCAAGTTTAATCTTGTAGATGGGCCATGGCTTTGCTTTCATTTTGTCCAACATCTTTGCCACTGTATCAATACCTATAGTATAATCCGTGGCTGGTGTATTTTCCCATTTCGTATTCCAAAGGGAATACAACGGAGCTCCCTTCATTTTACCGAACAGGTCCCAGGCAGCCATATCCAACGCGGAAACCAGGAAAGGATTTTTGGGATACAGATGATGCAGATAATGCCAGTAACGCTCCGGCTCCGTAAATGCAAATTTCTCCACGAACATTTTCTTGCGTTCCAGGTCCCCCATCATTTGCTCAACCGTAATGTCATAGTAGGCTATCGCGGGCGCTTCGCCATATCCTGTGACCGGGCCGACAGACAACGCTACGCCCAGCATAGGCTGGTGCGTTTTGGTGCGGCCATTGGAAATTGTGAACGGGTATTGAAAAGGTAGTTCGTAAGAACGGTAACTAAGCTTCATTAACAACCATTTGCGTTGGAAAAAGAAGCAATTTAAAGCGCAAAGCTTAAAGCTCAAAGCCTAAAGCTTAAAACCATGGGAAGTGATTGGTGATTTTGCCACTGAAACGCTGAAACACAGAAATACTTAACCACAGATTGCCACAGAGTTGATTTTCACAAAGGACACGGAGTGAGGCTTAAAGCTTAAAGCCCAAGGCCTAAAGCTTAAAACCTGGCGGTGTGATTTGCGATTTTGCCACTGAAACACGGAAGCACAGAAAGCCCAAAGCTTAAAGCTTAAAACTACTGGAGAGATTGGGCATTTGCCACTGAAACACGGAAGCACAGAAAGCCCAAAGCCTAAAGCGTAGAACCGATATTCCTCCAGAAGTAATCATCGACTAAAGAAAATATGCTTACTTAGGCTTTAGGCTTTAAGCTTTAAGCTTTAGGCTTTGAACCCTACCCTCTCCTCCCCCGGCCACTTTCGTCAACATAGCCCTTAAGCTCGTTATTGAAAGAGGTGCTTGCAATCAACTTTTCCAGTGTAAGGTGCATCCTGTATTTCCAGTAATGGCGTGCAACAGACGGTATGTTAATTCTTTCTTCTGCCGGATCATCTCTTCTTATAGCTACGTTCATGCCCAACAGATCCTGTAGCTGAAAAATGCTCCACATGGCTGGAGAATATAAATGCTCTTTGACTATTGCAGTATTTACCCAGGCATCACACAGGTATGGTGCATATCCTTCGTAACCCATTACCTGGTTGTAAAAAAGCTGAGACTTGTTCCTGTCTTCTTCCCACCAACCACGAATGGTACTCATATCGTGAGTGGAAGGCATAACAACGCTTAGGTAAGGCGCGTCTGCGGGATTAAAGAATTCGTGATAACTATCCTTTGGCATTCGCTGAATTTCCAGGCTTAACAAGCCAAGCTGTTTCATTACATCCGGCACACAGGCAGGTACAAGGCCAAGATCTTCTCCACAGATCAGCATGTCGGTCGACCTCTTTAAACGGGGTAATCTTTCCAGTGCTTCCTGCTTCCATACTTCATCCTGCCTCCTAAAGAAATAGTCAACATACAATTCATTTAAATGAAACCGGCTATGCTCGTCCAATTGCTTGAACGACGTGGTTTCGAACATATTAAACCTGAAATGAAATTGTTCGCCTTCGCTGTTTTCAGCTTCAAACAGAATAACATTTGCCAGCAGTGAATTTAACGCCTGCTGCAGCCAGCGATTATGTGGATTGTTCTCAAAATGTTTAAAGTAATTGTAGACCTTTCGCTGAGAATCAAACTCAGGTTTCATGCTATAGTGACCGTAGCCATGATTGATCAGGAAAGTATTGCGGATATAATGCTGCTGGTCGCCAAAAATATCGTGCAATATTTCCTCGGTTATGTATGGCTTTGTAAGGCGGTCATAATCAAATGGAATATTCCGCGCATGGAACTCGTTGATATGCACGGGGACAGCCGGCTCAAAATGTCCCATTATTCCATCCAGGGAATTATAAGGAACACTCCAGATCCGGAAGAAACCAAGGATATGATCCACACGGAAAGCATCAAAGTAATAAGACATCTGCCTGAAGCGCCTTTTCCACCAGTCAAAATCATCCTGCTTCATTCTATCCCAGTTATATGTAGGGAAACCCCAGTTCTGACCATTTACCGCAAAATCATCCGGTGGCGCGCCTGCCTGCAGGTGAAGATTGTACAATTCCGGCTGCTGCCACACATCGGCACTATAACGGTATACGCCAATTGGAATATCACCTTTTAAAATAATGCCTTTGCTATGTACGTAATCAGCCGCATCTTTTAATTGCAGATGCAAATGATATTGTACAAAATAATACATGGCAATACTGTCTGCTACCTCTTTGTCTTCATTGATCATCAGCTCAATTTCATCGGCATTGTATTGGTTGAAGACTGGCCAGCGGTTAAAATGTGCTGTATGAAATTTATCTCTCAGGTAACAAAACGCCGCATATGGCTTTAACCAGTGCTCGTTTTGCTTATAGAAATCCTTATATTCTTTTGAAGCGAATACTTTAGCACTGTTCAGTGGATATACCTGTTTTACAAAATCCCATTTCAGCCTGTTCACCGCCTCATAATCAACGGTGTCTTTACGGTTTAACGCAACGCGTTCCTGCTCAATCCCAGTCAATAAATGCTCCTGCCCTTTGTTGATGATTGCTGCAAGGTCAAGATACATCGGGTGCAACGCGAAAGCTGAAATAGCAGCATAGGGATAAGAATCCAGCCACGAATGCGCCGCCGTACTATCGTTTACCGGTAGGATCTGAATTAGCTTCAGCCCTGTAGCATGTGCCCAATCGGCCAGCAATTTGATATCAGAAAAACTGCCCACGCCGAAACTTTTTTCGCTCCTGAGGCTAAATACAGGAACAGCTGTACCGGCACCCTTCCATGTATTATTTGGCAATACAGCAAAACCATCGTTTACAACGGTAAAAGTGTCATCGTCTGCATCGCCATGCAATACACGGTTTTCGCCTTCCTCATAAGCCACTATTCTACCGGTGCCAGTTTCACACACTGCATATTTATACACAAGCGGGAACACCGCTTCACCCAGATCAAAAGCTCCGATAAAATGGGGGCCATCCTCCTCTTTGGTAAGCAGCGCCGGCCGTGCTTCATCCCAACTGCCGAATGCAGCATCATTGCCGAGTATACAAATACTCTGGTGCTCCAAAATCAACGGGGCTTTCACCTTAAACAAATGCGTGGTAAGACCTGTTGCGGGCGTTTTTAGCGGCTCTCCATTCCGACGAAGAAGCACTTGCGTAAACGGCTCTGTATAAAAAGCATTTTCATAATAGCCGGGATGATTCCAGGAGTCTTTAACATGTACCCTGGAAGCCTTGCTTTCTGCCAATTTCAATATCTTATCATTTCCCCAATCCAGTGCCGTAACACCATTGGGATACCTGACCATAAAATTGTAGCCAATACCGCTCTCCGGTATTTCACTGCGGTTTAGTTTAAAAGTTGCGGTCCAGGTATCATGACTTAAATAATCCATTTTCAGCGCCTCATCATGATCACCATTTCCCAGAGCGGGATGGTTGCCTGTAATAAACAGGTCCTCACCCGGTCTTGTGTAGAACCGGACTTCAATTGTATAGATGATCGTATTGTTGCCGGCCGCTTTTTTTGTCTCCGGCCTGACTACTCCGCTTACTTTTTTTGTGGGTGCTGCTGCTTTTTTTGTTGCAGCTTTCTTAACCGGCGCTGCCTTTTCCTCTGTACGGATATTTGCTGCTACTGAGGTGACACTGGCGGCAGCTTCTGATTTCTTTGTTTTTCTCTTTGCTGCAGGTTTCTTTTCCTCGACCGGAGCTGGATCTGAACCGGGAGTTGACGCGCTTTTTTCCGGCTCTTTAACGGCCTTTTTCCTCGCCGCTGCTTTTTTGGGAACAACCGGTTCTGCTGACACGGCCGGAATTTCGCTGCTATTCTCTTTCTTCTTTTTAGATGTACTGGCTTTTTTTATTGCTTTTGCCGGTGCGGTATCCGCTGCCGGAACTCCCGCAGGTTTCGCAATTTCTGCAGGCTCTGAACCTGCAACCGGCAATATTTTCTCTTTTTTGGTTCTACCCTTTTTTACTTTGTCATCATTATTACTCATGCTTTACCGTATAAAAGTTATATGTACTGCCGTTCCGCCTCAAAACTCACACAGCCTCCGTTGTTTTAAAAATAAACAATGCGTAACAACCACACAAATATTACTTGCCATATAGATACACTGTTACAAAAAATTCATTCGCCACCCGAACCGCTAGCCGAAAGCTGCTTAAGTTGCCGGAGGTTACAACACAAAAAACAAGAGCCACTTGAAATAAGTGGCTCTTCGAAATATGCTTGTTTGAACTATTGCTGCTCTTTTTCCGGAACATACAGTTCGCGGTATTTTGGATGAGGATCTCCTCTGTGGCATGAAATGCAACCTACAACCTGGATGGTATCCGGTTGTGCCGAACCATTAAAATTAAAATAGTTGGAATTGATATCGCGCGTCATTTTGATCATGTGGCGCGCTGCTTCTTTTTCCATTTTTTCGTCGCTGGCAAAATCAAGTTTTGAAGCATCATCTTTGCGCGGAGCGTGGCAAAAACCACATTTTACGCCCAAAGATTTATTGAATTCTTTCATAACAGCAATAAGGCTATCATGAGAAATATCGTTCGACAAGACTTTTACATTTTTAAAACCCTGCTGAGGTTTATTAAATGCAACGCCGGTGATGACAACCGAGGCTATTCCGAGAGATACAAGCAGTTTTCTTTTGTTTCTCAAAAGCATAGTAATGTTTTAAGGAGTAAAATAAGTGTTACAGAAGTAAATATAAAAAAAGAGCCCAATATTGCATCAGGCTCTCAAAAAAAATATTTTCTTTCTTTAACTCATACTAGTATTAGAAGAAGCTTCCTGCCGTAGGTTGTTGTAGCTTTCTTTACCCTGAGCGATCAGCTTAAGAATTTTTTCTCTTACATCATCTCTCAGTCCGGAGACCTGATTTGAAAATACTTCTTCCAGATCTGATAGTTCAGTGCCTGCCCTTCTCTTCATTCTTTTTAATTTCTTTTTCAGATCATCAGCAGAGTCGGCAATTTTCTGACGAGTTTCAGCGCCTGAAGCGGGAGCAACCATTAAACCTACAACTGCACCTGCAATAAGGCCGGAGATAGTTCCGATTAAGATTTGTTTTGCACTCATTGTATTTAAGTTTTTTAGGTTATACAATTTCGTTTATATCCAATTTTCCAATAACCTTGCCAAACCCTTAATGCTTTAAACCGGCAAAATGCAAAAATATTTACAAAAGAGTCAAACAAGGGGAACTCCGGATTAAATTGCTGCGCGGCTTTGGTGTTATTAATGCCGGCTTACACCGCCTCAGCCTTCTATATAAACCCTCAAACCGCAAAATTGTTCGTTCCCGGGATTTCTAATTGACAGGCGGTGATTATAGATGAAGAAATTCCCCACTATTGCAACCATCCTTCTATATTGGGGATGTTAACGAATTCATTCACCCAAACCCAAAAAGACAGGTAACGGCCAAAGGTAGTTCCGTCGCGTCGCCGCTTCTTTGCGTTCACTGCGTAAAACCGTCTACTTTTTAAATGCAGCCGCAACATTGCGCCCCGTCCACACCTGGGGAGTTTTTAACCCAAGAATATACGCTATCGTTGCAGCTGTGTCATAAGTCATAATGCTTTCCTTTACCTCGTTATTGCTTTTTACGCCCGGTCCCGCAATTATCCACGGTATTTCTACCTCCTGTAGCGTTTTGCCTCCATGGCCTTTATTAATTCCACCATGATCGGCACTGATGATCACAATCGTATTTTCTTTCATGCCGGCGTCGTCAAGTGCCTGCATAATCTCACCAACATATTTATCACTTTTATGTACCTGCTGATAATATTCAGGTGTACCATGCCCTATATTATGACCAACACCATCTATATCAGA
Source organism: Danxiaibacter flavus (assembly GCF_041060425.1). NCBI lineage: Bacteria > Pseudomonadati > Bacteroidota > Chitinophagia > Chitinophagales > Chitinophagaceae > Danxiaibacter > Danxiaibacter flavus. The sequence continues at coordinate 1,467,440 of NZ_JAULBC010000001.1, read as the reverse complement.
AAAATGAACAAAGGTGAACAAGGGCTTTTTAGATTTGATGTAATCAATGGATTTCACAAGCGTATTACTATCCCCCTCGGCATGCAATGAAAAACTTACCGCATTGTGAGGAAACAGGTAACCAATGCCTCCCCATTCATAAACAACGCCGGTTTCTGCAGCTGGCTTTTGCTCCTTTAACAAGGTAAAGATCGAAGGAAACATATTGAACTGATCGAGCTGCTGTGACGGCAACTCCGGCTTCTTACTGTCCCACTCTGTATAGCCATGCAGTTCTGTACCTGCACCCATTAACATACTCGCCCAGTTATCAGCGCTTGAAGAAGGCAATACGGAACGGGCATGCAAACTCCATGAGCCACTATTCATCACGTTTCGGATATTGGGTATATCCGCTTTATCAAAGCTATACGCACCAAATCCATCAAAACCAATAAGCACTACGTGCTTTACATTTTTAATTTGCGCGAAACAAAAATGCAAACAAAAGAGCGAACAAAGCGACAGGATGATTTTCTTCATAATATTTGAGTTACAACCGGCATCAGGCACGAGGTACGTTAACGCAGGCAGGTTTATTTTTCTCGCACCTTCTTTATTAGAGAGAGCGACGAATGGTTTTATGGACTTTATTTCTCAAACGGGAATATCGAGGATTCGACGTGTGACTGATCCATCAATTTGGTAAGCTCCTGTACCCTGGTGGGGTTTGAGGAAGCTATATTATTTTTTTCTGCGGGATCTTTTGAAAGATCGTATAGTTCAACTGATGTCTTGTTTTTATCAAACACGTTTAAACGGACTGCCTTCCACTTCCCTTTTCTCACCGATTGTGTGCCGCCATTCTCATGAAATTCAAAATACAGGTAATCATGCTGCTTTTGTTTTTTCTGTAATAGTGAAGGGAGAAATGAAATTCCATCTGTGTTTGCAGGTGCCTGTACTCCTGCTATTTGCGCAAACGTGGGCAATACATCCCAGAAAGCTCCTGCATAATCATTCACTGTACCTGCTTTTACTTTACCCGGCCACCTGGCAATAAACGGTTCCCTCACACCGCCTTCATACAAATCCCTTTTATATCCGCGCAACCCTCCACCACTGTTGAAGAAATCGGGATCAGCGCCGCCTTCAAGATGCGGACCATTGTCGCTTGTAAAGATCACCAGTGTATTATCATCTATTCCCAGGGCCTTCAATTTATTCATTACCTGTCCTACATACACATCCAGCCTTGTAACCATTGCAGCAAACATGGCGTGAGGATATTGTTGTGAAGTATAACCTCCTTTGTTTGCCTTTGGACCATAATCATTACCCTTGTATGGCTTCTCATCAAACTTTCCTTTGTATTCAAGAAAGATGCTATCGTCGGGTGCAAGTAGCTCTGCATGCGGCAAAGTATAGGTAAGGAATAACATGAATGGTTTGGACTTGTTGTCATCCAAAAACTGCAATGCTTTTTGCTGAATCATTTCAGGAGCATAAGTCTTTGCCTGAAGCAGGTTATCATTACCATCAAGATCAACTTTTGTATCATTATCCCAAATATGTGTAGGATAATATCTGTGTGCCAGCAGTTGGCAGTTGTATCCGTAAAATCTGTCAAAGCCCTGCTTTAGCGGATCGCCTTCGCTACCAACGGGACCAAGTCCCCATTTACCAAAAATACCAGTTGTATAACCAGCCTGTTTCATTACTTCTCCCACTGTGATTGCAGAATCAGGAATAGGTTGTTGCCCTTCAGGCTGTACTTCTTTATTACCACGAATATATGTGTGGCCTGTATGCAAGCCAGTCATTAGTGACGAACGTGAAGGAGCACATACAGATGTGCCAGCATAGAATTGAGTATACTTCATGCCCTCAGCAGCAAGCTGATCCAAATGAGGCGTTTTTATTTTTGTTTGTCCGTACGGGCCAATATCTCCATATCCCAAATCATCGGCGAGAATAAAAATAATATTGGGCTTTTTTGCGGGTGATTGAGCAAGCAGGCCGAGGTGTGCTAATATCAGCATAGACGCGGCTAACAAATACATCCTTTTCATGCGCAAGTTTTAAGATGTGCAAAACGATTGTTCTGAGACTAAATATCAAAGAAAATGAAATAACCAGATAAAAGAACAGGCAACCGTTTGATTTAAATCGGTTACCTGTTTTAACTACGAGAAAAACTAAGAAACAGTACCGCTCTTCTAAACACTAACTGCTATGAAAATTGTTCGGCTGAACGGTATTTGTTTCGTCGTTATTTCCAGCCTGTGTTTTGTACCAGGTTTGGATTAAGTGTAAGATCATTTAACGGCAACGGATGCAGGTAATAATAATCCGGCCATGTTTTAGTTGTTGCATCCTGGAAATATTGTACATATCCCTGATCTGCATTCTGGTATATTTTCACCACATTGGCAGGATAATCGGATCTTTTAACACGAACGCCCAATTGAGAATGCTGATTGATATAGTTGCACTTGTTCCATCTTCTTAAATCATCAAAACGGAAGCCTTCTCCCATCAACTCGACGCGACGCTCTCTTCGTATCTCCCATAACACGGGATTTACAGAAGCATCTCTTGCCGGATCGAATGAAGCGCTGATATCAGCCACTTGCATTGGCGCCACATTTGCTCTTGCACGAAGCTTGTTAATTGTCTGATCTGCTACGCCCTGGTTAAACTGTCCCATTTCATACATCGCTTCTGCATAGTTCAGCATAGTTTCCTCAATATGTAAAACAGGACAATCTGTTGTATTATTGGTCGCATCAGTAGGTGTTGTTGTGTTGTAGAATTTCCAGAAATAATAACCCAGTCTTGATGCGACAAACGCAGCGCCCGTACCTCTAAAGTGCGGGATCGCATCGACGTATAATGAGCTCCAGTTAGAAACAGGTAACGCTTTAGAACTTGCCCCGCGGATATTGTTCATTGTATCAATAAACTCCCTGTCTGCTACATTCCCGGTGTGAGACCAGGTAGCATTACCGTTAGCTGTCACAACCCGGTACGGTGGAATTACTGTGTAGTACAGGCGACGATCACGCTTACGAAATTCGGAGTACATCGTTGAATCGCTATAATCAGCACTCGCTTTAACAGGTTTACCGTCGGAGCATAGATAGCTTTCAACAGCGTCTCTTGTAAGATCATAATTCCAGGAAGATGTTCTTGAATAGCGCGTCATACCGTGTGTACGCTGGCTTACAGCATAAGCTTTATACAAGATAACACCGGGAACATTTGCGAGACTTTCTGAGTTAAACAACAGATCATAACTTGGATTGATAGCAGGAAATGCGGCCAACAACTGCGCTGATGCATCAATACTTGCCAGGAGATATGTCTGAGCACCCTGCAGGCCATGATATTTCCGCCATGTACCTTCGAACAAGCCAAAACGGCTGATGATGGCTCTTACTACGTTTTGATTAATAGTATTAGGACCATCACCATTTGGTTTGATGTGGCTTTCTGCCCATTTTAGATCTCTTAATATTCTTGCAGCAACTGTATCTCTCGGATCTCTTTTACCGTACAGAATATCTTTATCGCTATCTTTTACTACATGTTCAACCCATTGCACATCCCCATAGCCTGATAACAATTGCATATAACGAACGGATCTGAACAACAGACCAACACTTCTCCAATGATCTTTATCGGTCTGCGTCATGGCAGACTGATCAACATTATCCAGCATCAGGTTAACGCTGCGTATGTAAGAAAAATCCCATGATACACCGGTTGAAGGAACACCACCTGAATTGGGAACAACAACTGTTTGCAGCGCCCAGGCATTTGAGTTATCTGCTGTGCCATAACCCATATTATCTGAATTGCGATCGCCATATAACAGAGCAGGATCATCAGCTCCGCCATTATCATTTCCGTATCCAACAAAAGCAGTACCATACAATCCCCACGCGTATGTTTTAAAATTATCGCTTGTTTTGAAGGCTGTAACTTCTGTTTGCTGATCAAGTGGATATCTGTCAAGATAAGTTTTTGAGCACCCACTTAAAACAAGTATAACTGCGGCTAATATGATTAGTGAACGTTTCATGTATAGAATGATTTAAGTGCGTTAAAAAGTAAGGTTTGCGCCGAATGAATACATTTTCATGAAAGGATAGCCAACGCCGTAGCCTTTGTCTGCACTTTCCGGATCTACACCTGACGGCACATGCTTGCGGGTGAACAGATTTTCACCACTGACAAATACCCTTAACTTTTCAAGATGCACCCGTTTTAGTAATGCAGAAGGCAAGGTGTAACCCAGCGTTACGTTCTTCAATCTCCAGTAAGCACCATTAACCAGGTATTTGGTTTGGGTCATACGGTTAGCGCTGGTATTACCAAGTCCTTCATCATATAAACGTGCGAAATAAGCATTGGGACGATCGGGCATCCAGTAATCGGTTTGAGAGGCAAAAATGTTACTAAACCTTCCGTTAGCATAAGGAAAAATAAGTGAATTATTTAACCACAGATCACGTTTACCAATGCCTTGCACGAAGAACGAGAAATCAAATCCTTTCCATGCAACTGTTCCGTTAATACCAAATTGCAGGCGACGTGTTGTGTTACCAATGATACTTCTATCGCCCGGATCGTTTGCCGTATTTGTATTTGTTTTAATGGTGTCGTTTCCATCTCTGTCAACATACAACACATCACCAGGATTCGGTTTCGGATAGCCGTTAACAAAAGGCACATTTGCTTTTAATGTACCGTTCTTACCGTTTGCATCAAGCGTACCTTCAGCAAAATCATTTTCAGTGTAATAGCGCGAAGTTGTGTAGCCCCAGATTTCACCAACCTGCTGGCCGGCATAGTACATATAGTTGCCATCTTTGTCCTGCAGCAATTTTGTTGGATTATTATAGCTGGTTATCTGTGCTTTTGTATCATACAGGTTAAATCCGATTGAGTAAGATATTTTACCGATATTATCTTTCCAGGATGCTTCCAGCTCCCAACCTTTGGTTTTCAGGTTAGCGGCATTTTGCCTTGGAGCTGATGTTCCCAATATAGATGGCAAAGCCGCTCCCGGAGCAAGCATTCCAAGCGTTTGACGTTGATAAGCATCAAACGAAGCCTGCAATTTGTTTTTAAACAAGCCAACATTTAAACCCAGGTTGAGTGTTCTTACCGTTTCCCAGGTAAAGTTTGAACTAACCAATGCCGGTGTAGTGAGCGTAGTATATACCGCATCATTGGCTACCCAGTTAGAATATACGGCAGACATTTGCGGAACATAAGGATAGTTATTAGGGAAATACGGATAACCACTGCTGTTGATCGTAGCCTGGTTGCCAATCTCACCCCATGATCCGCGAAGTTTCAACTCTGATAAAACAGGCTTCAGTACCTGCATAAAATTCTCTTCGCTTACGCGCCATCCGGCAGAGAAAGAAGGAAAGAACCCGTATTTATGATTGGGAGGAAACTTGGAAGAACCATCATAGCGGCCGTTTGCTTCCAACAAATATTTGTTCCTATAAGCATAGTTAATACGGCCAAACCAACCACGCACTGCATACTCCGTATAAAAGTCCTGTGATTTCAAAACACCGGTACCCTGGGAAAGTGAAGGCAGATCATCGTTGATCATATTGGTCATCTGTGAATAGAACAACTCAGTATGACTGAATTCCTGGTTATAACCAACCATCACACTCAGGTTATGATCATCAAAACGTTTGTCATAATTGGCAAACAAGTTTACTGAGTTATAGTTGGTAAAGGAATTTGCTTTTGTAAATACGGAGTTGGCTATTGAAGTGGCCGGCAGATAAGTACTTACATCAGTTACAAGGAACTTCTTATCAAACGCTGTTGAATCGCTTGTCAGTCTATCGAAAGTATATTCACCGGTAATAGTAAGTCCGGCCATTGGTTTTAAAATGATCCGTCCTGTAGCTCTTATATCATTCAGTTTTGCATTGCTGGTAGAAGCCAGATCTGTAAAATTTCTCGGCGTGGCAAATGGCCTGTTGTTCGCCGAATCAAATCCAATTGGTGCGAAAGAAGGTATGTTGGCAATGTTACCAAAGATCCCCGCAGGATATGATGTGATCGGAAAACTTTTTTCTGAATTGGTATAGCCAAAATTCAATTGGGCAGTTAACCATTTTGCAATATCTGAATTTACAAAAGATGTTACGTTGTAACGTTTGTAACTATCTTTCTTGCTTGATAGTATTCCATCTGAATTTGTTGCCCCCAATGCCAGCCGGTAAGAGTTTCTTGCAGAACCGCCGCTCATCGCAATGTTATGCGTTTGAGCAAATCCTGTTCTGAAAAGATCTTTGGCTTCATTGTTTTCTTTTAGCCAGTAGTGCTTGGAGTTATCTATTACCACACCGTTTGGATACAGGGATGGATTTTTATTATAATCATTCAGATAACCGATCCATTTGTCAAGATCCTGCGCTTCACCCCAATAAGTAATGCCGCCGGCATCTTTAAACATTTGTAACGTTTGAAGTGGTGTGGCACTTTTTGGTATATCTGTAGCCTGGCTGAATGCAAAATTGTTTGAATATTCAAACCTTGTTTTTCTATCACCAATTGGCTTTTTAGTTGTGATAAGAACCACACCGTATGCTGTACGGCCGCCATAAATTGAAGCAGATGCAGCATCTTTTAATACAGAAACACTTTCAATATCGTTCGGGTTAACAAGGCTTAGATCTTGTACAGGAACGTTATCAACTAATATCAGCGGACTACCTCCGTTAATGCTGGTCATACCGCGTATGTTCACATCAGTTCTTGCGCCCGGCTCACCTGAACCATATGTTACCTGCAAGCCGGGAACTACACCCTGCAATGCCTGGCTAACGGAAGTAACAGGCCTGTCGCCCACTACATCTTTCATCTTTACCGTGTTTACTGCGCCGGTAATATTCGATTTTTTCTGTGTACCGTAACCCACAACAACCACTTCATTCAGGCTGCTTTCAGCGGCTTTCATTATTACTGAAAGATCATTACTGCCGGCAGGAACAACAATTGTATTGAGCTGATATCCCAACGCGGTAATTTCCAGCGTTTCCCCCTCATCAGCCCTGATAGTAAACACACCATTTTCATTGGTTGTAACACCCCTGGTGGTTCCTTTCACCATTACCGACGCAGCTTGCAGAGGATTTCCTTTTTCATCTGTAACACGCCCTTTTACATTGTTAGCATACGCGGCGTTGAGTATATTTTCTGCAGGACTTGTAAGTTTCTGTTTACTCTCGGGAGCTCTTTCTGCATTTTTATTGATCAAGACAACCTGGTTGCCCGTTACTTTATACTCTATCTGTAATGGTGATAGCAATTTATCAAGCACTTCTTCCAGGCGCTCATTATTGGCGTCTAGCGTTACTATTGCCTGAACGGGAATTTTCTGTGCGCTGTACACAAATTTTACCTCGGCAATTTGTGACAATTTTGAAAGAACTGTTTTAAGCTCAGCACCTTCTACCTGAACTTTAATTTTTTTGTCTAACACCTGTTGGCCTTCAACGTGATCAGCATAAGCTGTACCACACAAAATAAATAGCAATAATAAAGGCAGCAATCCGGCTCGCATTAGTATAATAGTTAGCTGTTTGGCTAGTTTTGCATTTTGCATAACTTTACATTGTTTTGGTTAAATACTAGATGATCAAAACGATCCCCTCTTTTCACATGGCGGGGCTAAATGAATACCGGTGTTGTTGGCGCAATACCGGTTTCTTTTTTTATTTCATTGGGCGTGATATTATTTACATATGCTGGTTTTAATGGTGAATAAATTTGAAGGGCCGTTACTTACAACCCGGAGCCGTGATAACCACCTCTCCATCTTTAACTTCATATCTGGCGTTGATGGCGGCGCAGATCAGATCCAGTTGGTTGTAGAAACTTTCATTTGAGCAATCTGCTGTAATAGTGCAGTGGCTTAATTTCCCGGCGTCGTATACGATGGGAATTTTATAGACAGTTTTCATTTGTTCAAACACGCTGGCAACAGGGGCATCTGCAAAGACGAGACTTTGCACTTGCTTTACTTTGGTTTCATCAGAAGTAACAACTTCAGGAGCTTCAACTAATTTCTTTTCAAAATGCTTTTCCGCAACTGAATAGATCACCTGCTGATTGGGCGTTAACAAAATACCACCCAATTGTTTGGGAGCAGCAGTTTCGCTGGCTGATGCGTTCTCCTGCGCGTAAACACTCACTTTACCTGTCTTCACAATTACATGAATGTCTTTTTCTCCCTGAATACTTTTTACAATAAAGCTTGTGCCCAACACTTTCGTAACTATTTCATTTGCGAAAACGCGGAAGGGATGATTGGCATCTTTTGTAACGGTAAAAAATCCTTCTCCAGACAAATACACATCACGCGTTGCATTGCGCGCGAAAGTGGCACTGTAGCTAATCCGGCTTCCGGCGGCAAGTTCTACGCTACTGCTATCTGGCAATAGAATTTTTTGCGGACTTAGGGTTGAATTTATTCTTTCAATCAGGTCGTTATGACCTGAAACTACATCGGCATAACTATAGCTATTTTTCTTTCCACCGGAGAATAGAAAATAGCCGGATATCGCGCAGCCAAGTATAATAATTATGGATGCTGCTATTCGCATCCACGGCTGCACGAACATTCCGCGCACTACACCCTTTTGCTCAACAGGAAATGTTCTTATGGAACCCATTAACCGGTCAACTTCCTGCTGCAATTCTTCTTCGCCGGCTGTTTTTTCCTTCGTCTTTACAGACAAAAGAAGCAGCCTTGCTTCTTCTACAATTTCTTTGCTGGCAGGATTATTATTTATCCAGTTATTCCAGAATTGTTCGTCGGCAGGGTTTCCAAATCTCACCCAACGCATAAAATCAGGGTCCGTTACAAAATTCATTACAGTATACTGCCGGTAATCATTCATACTAAATGCAGGTTTTAGACAAAGAGTTCCCCTGATCTGAATTTTCTACTGGCTTTTTCGAAAGTTTTTTTTGAAAAAAGATGATGTTTTTTATGTTGAACCACGGAGACATTGCGGCACGGCGAAATACTTTTTTAATTGACAATTGAAAATGGACAATTGACAATGAAGGACATTTGTTTAGTGTAGATATCTCCTATCGTCGATATTTCTATCCTGGCTCATCGGAAAAAGTAATCACAACAGCACGGATAACATGTACCTCATAATGTGCAAGCTTGCAACCGCATCGTCTCCTCGACCGGAAAATTGGGTTAACCACAACCAAAAAGGTAATGACAGTAAGCCTGGTGTGATAGCCCGTAGGGCTTTAAGCTCAATAGAAAAGCCAATAATTTATGCTTCTTTTGTCCGTAGGACATTAACCCGTTTGTTGGTTAAAGTCCTAACGGACTATTAGGTTCTCGATTCAATCATTTCTATTGAGCTTAATTCGCTACGGGAAAAATTGTAACTTTTATAAAATCTGTCATTTGCACGACAGGAGAGGTCTCCCGAACATGCGCCAGATAAGAATATTTACGAGCATTCTATATGACGCATTTAACGAAACAGACATTTCATTTTCAATTGTCCCTTTTCAATTGTCCATTAATTGGCGATCATCATCGCCAATAGCGCACACGCTGCATTCGCGCCGGCATTGAGGGGCTGCTGCTTCCAGTATAAACGCAGCTTCTGGAGGCTTTCGTGAAGTAAATTATAGACGGACTGTTTGTTAATGTTCATCAACAAGGCAATTTCACCGGCAGTAAGTTGTTGATAAAAAGTAAGGTAGATAATCTCGCGCTGCCTGGCAGATAATTGTTCCAGTAGCAGACGCAGGCGTGCTGCCTGTTCTTCAGACACCTGCCGCTCAATGATAATTTTCTCAACATCAAAAACGGATTCAAATGCAGCCGGTTCAACATCTGACTCACCCAAAAAACGTTTTCTTTTTTCAATGCTTTTGAGAACAGTATTTTTTATTGCTTTTAACAGGTAAAACCGAATGGACACTATTTTATCCGCGTTGTGTCTGCGTTGCCAGAGATCAATAAAAACCTCCTGAATAGCATCTTTTACAAGCGCATCATCCTTTGCAAACTTATATGCATAGTTGTACAGGTCGTTGTAAAACTCTTTCATCAATGCTGAAAGAGCCGACTCCTCTCCTTGCTGCAACAACGCTAAGACTTCACAGTACGGCATTATTAGTTTGGCATTTAGAAAAGTAAATATAGCAAAACTGATATTACAGCAACGAAACTGTGAATTTTCGATTAACTTTTTAAAATTTTCAGCAAAAGGCGAATTGACTAACTGTTTTAAACGTCGTCTTCAGGATATTTTACGCCTCCTAAACTTCTGACCTTGTCCAGCATTTCCATCAACTTAAGCGTATCATCGAATGACATAATTGGACTTTCGGTAAGACCCTTTTTCAGACATTCGTTTACATGGCGGGCTTCATATTGATAGCCAAAACCAGGCTCCTTATCCACTTCAACTATCTGTTTACTGTCTACATGCTGTGGATAATATTCAATGGTAGCGGAAGGCTCGTAGAATCTTGTAGTCAACCTGATACGTCCTTTGTCGCCACATATATCAGCATCGGTGGCCAGGTTACTCGTGAATGTTGAATACAACTGAGCCATTGCACCATTCTTATAAGTAAATAACACAGCGCATTGCTCGTCAACTCCTGTAGCATTCGGCGAAACGGTAGCAGAAACGCTTTGTGGCTCACCCAGCATACTCATCGCCCAAAATATGTTGTAGATACCAATATCCAAAATAGTTCCACCGCCTAATGCCGGATCGAAGATCCTGGGCGCTATAGGTTCAACGGGCTTAAAACCAAAATTTGAGTGAAAACTTTTTACTTCGCCGAGCTCGCCATTAGCGATCATTTCGCGCACTTTATTGAAATGAGGCAGAAATTTCGACCACATCGCTTCCATCAGAAATACCTTCTTTTCTTTAGCCAACGCGATCATTTCCCTGGCCTGTCTGCTATTAATTGCGAATGGCTTTTCGCAAAGGACAGCCTTATTATAGTTAAGGCAAAGCAAGGTATTCTCGTAATGAAAACTGTGCGGCGTGGCTATATAGATCACGTCCACATCATCATTTTTTACGAGGCCTTCGTAACTGTCATGGATATATTGTACGGGAAAATCTTTAGCAAAAGCTTCTGCTGAGCTTAGAGAGCGCGAGCCAACAGCAACAAGTTCTGCATCTTCTACTAACTTTAAATCACTTGCAAACTTCCTTGCAATACGGCCCGGACCTAATATCCCCCATCTTATTTTTTCTTTCATGGCAGTTATTTTAAACGGCCCTGAAAGTAAATACTTTTAGGGAAAGAAGAAAGAGCGGTTTTTGCTATCGGCAGTCAGCTATCAGGTGTAAGGTTTCAGGCATCAGGATCAAGCGTGAGGCGTAAGGTGTGAGGTATGGCTTTGTTAAACTTTGTAAATCGCACGTCATACTTTAACATCGTACACCATATATCTAACGTCCCACATTCTCTCACGATGCTGCACCTCCGTACTTCGTAAATCGTACTTCGTACTTAAATCACACATCGTACATCTTACATCTAACACCGTACATCCGCTCATCCTTTCAAATTAACCAGCCTGTCAGCCTCATCAAAGTCGCCGATTATAGCAAGACTGTCCTTCATGCCATAAACAACAGAACCTTCTTCTGTAACGTCGTAGCCTTTTGCCTTGAGGTAATTTCTAAAGGCTGCTCGGTGATTTACATCGAACAGTGAAATAAGTTGCGAAAATGATGCGAAGGCTTTTTGATGACTTCCGGAATTTGCAGGTAACAGATATTTTGCATCGATTGTAACAAACATAATTCCATCGCCATAATCCGCAGCATAATAACAGCCAGATCCAAACAGTCCTGAAGCGATCATTGAAATGATCAGCCCTTCATTTTTGTCACCTTCAAATGTTGAGATCCGAAGAAGATCAATATCATTCTCTTCTCCATATTTTTTCAACAGAAAAGTTTGTTCCAACAAAGAGGCGGGAATGCCGGATTTATCATTGGCCCATGCAGCCAGCCAGGTACCTGACGACCATGTGCCAAGGATCTGAACAGGGAAGTGCAGATCTTCTCCGAATGTAATTTCTCCTGTGGCCATCTCAAATTGCCATGACCTGTCACCGATAAGATCCTCAAAGTTCCGCTGCTTTTCCAATACTATTCCGCCATACGTTTCCAGTAATTGTTGTACGGATGTAGCAGGAGGCAAATTGGTCGGCAACTTTGATTCCAGCGACTCTTTTTGCCCGAATAATTTTTTTAAAAAACTCATGCACAGCTAGGTTTAATGGTTTGCACCTGAAATCCACGTTTCAAATACAATTAAATATCTTTTTTATCTCCGTAACATTCATAAACCACCAAGATTAATGTTCTTTTCGTGCATGCAATCGTTGAGAGGGATATTGGAGAAATGAAGTATAAGTGGTCTTAAAAATAAATCAATTCGTTCACTCATGCAAGATGTTATGATTTTTTTTCGGTAAAACCCTCAACAATTATATGATTACAACGTTATTCTGCGATTACCTGCGCCAAATTTACTAAAACTTCAACTGCCTTGTACATATCCTTAACGCCTATCCACTCTTTACGGCTGTGAATAGCCTGCATACCCGTAAAAATATTGGGGCATGGCAAACCCATGAAGCTCAGCCTGCTGCCATCAGTACCACCGCGTATAGGCTCTTTCACAAATTCCAGTCCTGATCTTTTATATGCTTCTTCAGCCATCCGGGCTATGTCAGGATGCTCAGCCAACACCTCTTTCATGTTGCGATATTGTTCTGTAACATCAAATTCGAAAGTTGCTTTTGGATATTGTTGCAAAACTTCTTCAACAATAGCTTTTAGCCGCAATTCGTATTTGGCAAGATTCGAAGTTTCGAAATCACGGATAATAAAATCAAGTGTAGCCTGTTCAGCGATACCGTTTATACCAACAGGATGCACGAAGCCTTCCCTGCCGCTTGTTGTTTCCGGACTGAACGAATGCTTTGGCAGCATAGCAAGAATATCTCCGGCAATTTTAATAGCATTCACCAGTTTATCTTTAGCATAACCAGGATGAGCAATAACACCGTTAATTGTTATACGAACGGCATTCGCACTAAATGTTTCATCTTCAAATGTACCGGCTTCCCCGCCATCTAACGTAAAAGCAAAATCTGCACCCAGCTTTGCCAGGTTCACTTTCGCGGTTCCTTTACCCACTTCTTCGTCCGGTGTAAAAAGAATTTTTATTTCACCGTGTTTTACTTCTTTATGTGTAAGAAGATAATGAGCCATATCCATTATAATAGCAACCCCGCTTTTATCGTCTGCACCAAGCAACGTCAATCCGCTGGCCGTTATAATGTCGCTTCCGATATGTTTTTCCAGATAGGGATATTCGTTAACTGATAAAACCTGCGTACCATCATCAGGCAGAACAATGTCTTTGCCTTCAAATTTTTTGTGGAGTATGGGCTTTACATTGGTACCACTACAATCAGGAGCTGTATCTACATGCGCGCAAAAACACACCACCGGCCTTTTTTCGGAAATTGTTGCTGGTATTGTTGCATACACATAACCAAATTCATCTGCTTCAGCATCACGTATTCCCATCTCCTTAAGCTCCTGCGCCAAAAGGTTACTCAATTGCTTTTGCTTCTGAGTTGTGGGGAATGATGCTGAATCAACATCACTTTGAGTATCTATCTGAACGTAACGCATAAATCTCTCTGCAACAGTAAAAGCATAATTATCCATATCGGTCAATATTTTTTGGCAACACAAATTAAAAGTCAAAAACCAAAAGTCAAAAATCAAAAATGACCAGCCTGAATATTTTTTCAAACATTTACAGTTGTCAATTTTCAACCGTCCATTAATAAAAAGCTCCGCAAATCCGGGGATCTGCAGAGCTTCTCTCAATAAATTTATTGCTTATTACGGCATGATGATCAGTGGGCTTCCTCCAACTATTTCAACAAGCTCAATATCAAAAACAAGATCTTCACCTGCCAACGGATGATTGGCATCAAGCACAACAACATCTTCCAGCACTTCAGTAATTACAACAGGGATCTGTTGACCCTGACCATCGCTCATAGCCAGTTGCATGCCAACTTCAGGTGTCATATCTTCAGGGAAACGGTCTTTTGGAAACTCGGTGATATATTGGTCATTTCTTGGACCATAAGCTTCTTCAGCAGGAATTTCAACAGTTCTCTTATCACCAACACTCATACCTAAAACACCATTGTCAAATCCCGGAATTACCATCCCACTTCCCACTTCAAACTCAAGTGGCTCACGACCTTCACTGCTGTCAAAAGTAGTTCCGTCGGTTAACTTTCCGTGATAATGCACTCTAACTTTGTCACCTTGTTTTACTTGTTGCATAAATACATTTTGGTTGATTTTCGGAAATCAGCCCATCATTAATTGCAACAACGGCATAAACTGAAATCCGGCGGAAAGGTAAGAGTATAATCGGAAAATACATAACTCTTTTAACCTCATTTGCCGTCTACAAATCATTGAGGACCGAACTCTGTGGCACCTTAAAAGAAAATGGGCAATAATCATAAACGTTTATACATTAGCAGGTAAATAATCTGCATGAAACAGTTGATGTTATGCATGGCAATGTTTCTAATAGGATGTGCTGCCTTTTCTCAGCCGCGAACATCCAGGGCCACTGCCATATTACCCGGAGCCTTTCAAACAAGTGAATACATTCCATTATTAAAAGGTAAGCGCATTGGTGTTTTTGCTAATCAGACATCGATGATTAATCAGACACATCTCATCGATACGCTTACAAGACTGGGTATTACAATAACCAGGATATTCGGTCCTGAACATGGCTTTCGCGGTACAGCAGATGCAGGAGAAAAAGTGGACACATATAAGGATGAGGCGACAGGCATTACTGTAATTTCCCTATATGGAAGCAAAACAAAACCAACTCCACAGGATCTCATAGATGTAGACATATTGCTGTTTGACATACAGGACGTTGGTGTGCGGTTCTATACCTATATCTCATCCCTGCAGGGTTTGATAGAAAGTGCTATTTCGAATAACAAGCCGCTTATTGTTCTTGACAGGCCCAACCCCAACAGCTTTTATGTAGATGGTCCTGTGCTTGAGCCCACCTATAAAAGCTTTGTCGGAATGCAACCAGTTCCCGTAGTTTATGGCATGACCATTGGCGAATATGCTAAAATGTTACTTGGAGAACAATGGCTCGACTGGAAATTTATCCGCAAGCAGGATAAGCGTATTACCCTGGGTGAAGCACTGGGCTTTGAACAGGAAAGGCCGGATTTCAAACTAACGGTGATCAAATGCAAGAACTATACACATGCAAAAAAATATGAATTGCCGGTACAACCTTCTCCCAATTTGGCTGAGATGGGTTCCGTTTACTGGTATCCGTCCACCTGTTTTTTTGAAGGTACAGTACTAAGCGAGGGCAGAGGCACACCTCATCCTTTTCAAATATTTGGTCACCCGTCTTTGCCAAATTTCCTGTATGCATTTACTCCGGAAAGCACTGCTGGTGCAAAAGATCCGAAATTGAAAGACAAGCGTTGCTATGGGTGGAATCTCTTTGAAACAAAAGAGGCATTTCCTACACAAATACAGCTCCGTTGGTTGCTGAATGCATATAAACAATTTCCGGCAAAAGACTCATTCTTCATAAAACCAAAATCGGGCAGACCTGAAGATTATTTTTTCAACAAACTTGCAGGGAATAGCACACTTATGCAGCAAATAACAGAAGGCAGATCAGAGGAAGAAATTCGCGAGAGCTGGCAGCCGGCACTGGATGCATTTAAAAAAATAAGAAGAAAGTATTTGTTGTATGAGTAAATGGGCGAATGTGCGGATGTGCGAATATGCAAATGTGCGGATGTGCAAATGTGCAGATGTGTGAATGTGCAGATGTGTGAATGTCCGGATGTGTGAATGTGCGGATGTGTGAATGAAGTGTTTATTTAATTTTCGTGTGATTGTAAAATTGAGGGCGGTATTGGCAGGCAGGTTGCTAAATATGCAGATATTCGCGTTTTATAAGCTAAAGTTGTTGCGATGAAGAATTTTAAAGATCTCAGGATTGTTTTTATGGGTACGCCCGATTTTGCTGTGGCTTCGCTGAATGCGCTGGTTGAAGCAGGTGGAAATATTGTTGGCGTTATTACCGCACCTGATAAACCCGCAGGACGTGGCATGAAAATGAATGAAAGTGCTGTGAAAAAATATGCCGTTGAAAAAGGTCTGAATATTTTGCAACCTGAGAAACTGAAAAATCCTGAGTTTATTGAATCACTCAAATCGTTGAACGCAGATGTTCAAATTGTGGTAGCATTTCGCATGCTTCCGGAAATTGTATGGAACATGCCACCATCAGGCACCATCAACGTACATGGTTCGCTACTTCCCCAATACAGAGGAGCTGCCCCCATCAATTGGGCAATCATCAACGGAGAAAAGCAAACAGGCGTCACCACTTTTAAATTGCAACATGCCATAGATACCGGGAATATATTATTACAGGACACAATTGACATCAGTGAAGACGAAACCGCCGGCGAATTACATGATGAAATGATGATGGTCGGCGCGCGGCTACTTGTAAAAACATTGCAGCAACTTTCAGAAGGAACGTTGCAGGAAGTAAGCCAGTCATCCTTCCCCGAATCGGAACTTCGTCATGCGCCAAAAATATTTACCGAAACCTGCAAAGTTGATTGGAGTAAAAGTGTAGACGAAGTTCACAATCTCATTCGCGGTCTTTCACCATTCCCCGGCGCCTTCACTTATCTGAATGAAAAGATGCTAAAACTTTATCGCGGCAAAAGAGAAATTACAAATCACAGTTTTGAGCCGGGCTCTTTCCATACTGACCAAAAATCCTATTTAAAGTTTGCCTGCAGCGATGGCTTTATTCACATTACAGAGCTTCAGCTTGAAGGCAAAAAAAGAATGAAGGTTGAAGATTTTTTGAGGGGGCATCGATTCTCTTAATGGTGAAAAGTGAATAATCAATAGTGAAAGGTGCAGCAGCGTAATTTTACTCACGCCACGTAATTAATAGAACAAGATCTTATAAATGAAAAAGCGGAAGTAATCATTCTTACTTCCGCTTTTTTTATCTTATTTGAAAGAACAGTTGCACAGTTTTGTTGTCACAAAAATTCCGCAATTCGCACATTTCATTATTGACCATTCTCTGTTAAACTAGTAATGAATTGTGAAAAGACAAAGTGCCGCAGTGTTATCTATTCTGACTTAGTAATGATAGCGGCATTGAAGGATTATAATGGCGCCTGCCTCAACTTTATACACAAGCCTATGCTCAATATCTATTCGTCTGCTCCACCAGCCTGCCAAATCATATTTAAGTGGTTCCGGTTTGCCAACTCCAGTGTGGGGCGATTTAAAAGATTCTTTAATGAGCGTATTTATTTTCTTCAAAACATTTTTATCAGTTTTCTGCCAATACAAATAATCCTCCCAGGCTTCGTTAATAAAGATCACTTTCATTCTTCTATTAGTTTCTGTTCTTTTCCTTTGCCTTTGTTATATTCTTCAAGCGCACTCAAAATCCGGGCTGCATTTTTAGGACTTCGCAGTAAATAAAAAGTTTCCATAATACTATCATAATCTTGTTTCGACATCACCACGACATCTTCGCCTTTTGTTCTTGTAACAAAAAGGGCCGAATGATTAGTAAAGATTTTATCAAGATATTCCTTGAGGTGCTGTCTGAAAGACGAATAGGTCGTAATTTCCATCAAACTTCTTTTTTACAAAAATAGCAATTTCCACACCATATTGTACAAATAATTGTACAACAATTCCAATAACGTTGATAGGTGCATATGTACAAATAAAAAAAACTCATCAATACGATTTATTGTCGAAAATCATCTTTCAATAAAAATCAACTCTTACAAAACAAAAAGCGGAAGTAAAATGACTACTTCCGCTTTTTATCTTTTTTATTTGATAGAACAGTTGCACAATTTTGTTGTCACAAATTACTTCGCAACTCGCACCTTTCACTATTGACTATTCACCATTCACTTTCCTCATCCCAACGCCTGCACAATATCCTTAATAATGTCATCAACATATTCCAGCCCTACAGAAACCCTGATCAATCCCGGAGTTATGCCCACTGATAATCTTTCTTCTTCACTTAATTTGGAGTGCGTTGTACTTGCAGGGTGAGAAGCAATACTTCTTGAATCTCCAAGATTTGCCGTCATTGATAACATCTTCAATGAGTTCAGGAATTTCTTGCCTGCTTCCAGTCCGCCTTTTATTTCAAAACATACAATGCCACCGCCGGCTTTCATTTGTTTTTTTGCTATTTCATATTGAGGATGGCTTGGCAGGAAGGGATATTTTACCCAGGAAACATTGGGATGCTCTTCCAGTACCTGTGCCACTTTCAGGGCATTCTCACAATGTCTTTGCAAGCGCACATCCAATGTCTCCAGGCTTTTGCTTAAGACCCATGCATTAAATGGAGACAACGACGGTCCTGTATTTCTGCAGAACAGGTAAATTTCCCTTATCAATGCAGCATCACCAACAACAACTCCACCTAATACGCGTCCTTGTCCGTCTATCCATTTTGTCGCTGAATGCACAGACAAATTAGCACCGTATTCAATTGGCCTTTGTAACAACGGAGTTGCAAAGCAATTGTCCACATTCAAAATAAGGTTGTGCTTTTTAGCCAGCTGACCTGCCCACTCAAGATCAATGATCTCCAATTGAGGATTGGTTGGAGTTTCCAGGTAAATCATCTTTGTGTTTGGCTTAACAGCTTTCTCCCATGCATCTTTATCATCTGCAGCAACAAGTGTACACTCTATGCCGTATTTAGGTAGATATTTTGTAACAATGGTAAATGTGCTTCCAAACACTGAGCTGCAACAAATAAGGTGATCACCTTGTTTCAGCAAAGCAAACATCGAAGAAAAAACAGCTGCCATTCCCGATGCTGTTGCAAAGCCAGCTTCAGCCCCTTCCAGCGCCACCATTTTCTGCACAAATTCGTCTACGTTAGGATTGCTAAAGCGTGTATAAATATTATCATCGTTCTCTTCGGCAAAAGCACCTCTCATATCATCTGCCTCTTCAAACTTGAAGCTGCTGGTTAAATACAATGGTGTTGAATGCTCGCCCTGCCATGTTGTTGGCGTCTGGATACGGACAGCCTGTGAAATAGGATGTAAATTATTATCTGACATTATTAAGTTGTTGCGTTGTTTTAAACGGAAGAGAAGTCAAAGTCAAAAGTAAAAATTCAAAAGTCAAAAGCCTCTGTGCGACTTTCCATGTTTTGGCAACAGAACGAAGTCGCAAAATTTTTACTTTTTTCTTTTGACTTTTTACTTATGTATAAATACTTTCCAATCCAGCTCTGCACCAGCTTCTTTCAGGGTTGCAGCCACTGAACAATATTTGTCTACAGACAGTTCAACGGCACGTTTCGCTTTGTCTTCGTCAACATCTCCATAAATATGGAACTCTACGTTTATCGTTTTCCAAAGAGAAGGCTCTTTACCAGCTTCACGCTCGCCATCTACTACCATTTTGTAATCTCTTACTTCCTGGCGTTGTTTTTTCAAAATGCTGATGACATCAATAGCACTACAGCCAGCTAAGCCCATCAACAACATCTGCATTGGTCTTACACCGTAGTTATGCCCGCCGCTATCGGGACTTGTGTCCATTTTTACCGTATGCCCGTTTGCATCTGTGGCTTCGAAACCAAAATCGTTCTCTTTTCTTGATAGTTCAATCCTGATCATACCCTAAAATTAAAGTTTGCGAATTTATTCTATTTTGGGATAACATGCGTTAGCCGTTTAGGTATAACAAAAAACAATACTTTATAGTTGAGCTTTTTCAGACCCAATACTGCGCCATTTGAACATTTTGGGCTTTTTGTTTCCCGGGGAAGCATTTTAATGTAATTTCCGCGCCACTTATCAATAGATAATACATGAAAAACTTCTTTGATGTCTCCCATATTTTTTTCAATATCATGGGATATCCTATGAGTTATATTGAATTTTTTGGGGTGATTACAGGTTTAACAGCCATCTGGCTTTCCGCCAAAGCCAATATCTGGAGCTGGCCGATCGGCATCATCAATGTGATACTCGCCTTTATATTGTACTTCCAGGTTCAACTGTATCCGGACATGTTCCTGCAGATATTTTTCTTCGTGACAAATATTATCGGATGGTGGCGATGGGCCAATCCAAGACCGGAAGAGGAAGATAAAAAACACCAGTTGAAAGTGAGCTATATGCGTGTATCACAACTCACATTATTAATGGCATTAGGACTGGCAGGAACTGTTGTTGTAGGTGCAACAGCCAGTCGCCTGCACGAATGGTTTCCCATCGTGTTTGCCAAACCCAGCGCCTACCCTTACGCCGATTCCTTTATCCTGACCATGAGCATTGTAACCACTTTCTTCATGATCCAGAAAAAGATAGAATGCTGGATTATCTGGATTTTGGTTGATATTGTTGCCACCGTTCTTTATTATATCAAGGGCATCAAGTTCTATAGCCTCGAATATTTCGCATTCACCATCATTGCTACCTTCGGCTTGTTGCATTGGATGAAAGAATATAAAAAATACCAGAAAATCGGGAATGTATAATGTACGATGTCAGATGTACGGTGTACGGTGTACGATGTGTGTGAATGTCTAATGTCTGATTTGCTGATCTCTGATTTAATGTACGATGTAAGATGCCTGCCCGTACCGACGGCACGTTCGGGCGGGTACGGTGTACGATGTGTGATATCTGATGTCTGATTTGATATACCGCACACAATGTAAATGAAATGCATGTATGTGTTTTTTTGATTGCCTCTTAAAAAGGCGGCGATGTTTAATTTAACTGCTACACTTGAAGAAATCAGAAAATCAGCGATCAGCCATCCGCACACATCGTACCAGCCCGAACGTGCCGTCGGTACGGGCAGGCATCTAACATCGTACATCGTACACACAACCTGACGCTTGATACCTCACACCTCACGCCTTTCCTCAAAACTTCACATTCCACGTCACCGCCGGAATAATCGGAAACAGCGCCACCTTCTTTGCAGTCACTGTAAGATTTCCATTAGTGAGATTTCCTTCCTGGTCAAAATAATAGAAATAAGGATTGAGCCTGCTGTATGCATTGTAAATACTGAACACCCAGTTGGTTTTAAATTTCTTTTGCTTTTCAGGATGTGGCGTGTACGTGGCAGAAAGATCAAGCCTGTGATAAGGCTCCATTCTGTAAGCATTGATCCGGCTGTACTCCTGGGTTAATGTACCTTCAATAAAATAAAACCGTTCTGGCAGGGAGATGGCATTACCTGTGCCGAAGACAAAGACAGAAGACAATTTCCATTTCTTGCTAAGCTCATACATTGCTACAACAGAGAGATCATGGCGGCGATCATATTTACCCGGATAAGTTTTCCCGCTATTTAAATCCGGAAATTTGCGCCAGGTCCAACTGAGCGTATAACCAATCCAACCCGTAAGCCGTCCCTGAAGTTTATGAACAAATAATTCGGCGCCGTATGCCCATCCTTTTCCAAATACAAAGCTTTCTTCTACATCATTAAAATTAGGCGTATAGCCTTCTTTATATTCAACCTGGTTCTGCATGTTTTTATAATACACTTCCAATGATGTTTCGAACATGTTATTATTCAGATTCCGGAAGTAGCCTAAAGCGTATTGCCAGCCCATTTGCGGTTTTACCCTGTAAGTACTGGGCACCCAGATATCAGTCGGCAAAGTAGTTCCCGAATTACTCACCAGGTGTATATATTGAAGATTGCGGGTTATGCCGGCTTTTATTGAACTTACATCGTCAATGGCATACCGTAAGGTCAATCTCGGTTCAAAGCCACCATAACTTTTTACTACTTCTCCCCTTCCATAAACCGTACTATCAAGCTTATTGCCATTGTCATCGCGAGTGTAAGAAGTATAACGCCCTAACTGCATAAACCTGCTGTACCGGAGCCCTGCGTTAACTCTGAATTTTCTGTTTATATCCCATTCATCCTGTATATAAATTGCCGCTTCGTTAGCAAATTTCTTAACAGCATTGTTGGGTGTGAATGTTACCGTATCCTGAGAACCGCTGGCAACATTTGGCAAAAAAGTGTGGAAGGTGCTTAAGCCGCCGAATTTTATTTTATGAGCGGGGGTTGGGTAATAGTCAACATCCAGTTTTATATTAACATCTTTTATACCTGAAGACAACTTAACCAAAAAATCATTTTGTTCACCGGCAAAATCAAACTTATAATCGCTGTATACAACTGTTGTATTTGCAAACATTTTGCGACTAAACACATGGTTCCATCTTAGCGTTGCTGTCGCATTTCCCCATGGCACATTAATATTGAAAGAACGTTTCCTGTTTTCATAATTAAATACATCGCGACCGAAATAACCACTTACATAAAGTCTGTCTTTGGGAGAAAATATAAAATTCATTTTAGCATTCAGATCATAGAAATAATACCCGGATCCATAGAACGAACTGTTCTTGCTAATAAAAGGTTTGATCAATACATCCAGGTAAGTTCTTCTTGCAGAAACCATGAACGATGATTTCTGTTTTTTGATAGGCCCCTGAATGGAAAATCTTGACGCGATCAAACCAATTCCGGCATCCACTTCCATCTTATTAAGATTACCTTCCTTCATAGAAACATCAACCACAGATGCCAGCCTGCCGCCATATTGCGCAGGCATACCTCCTTTAATAAGAGAAAGGCTTTTGATAGCATCGGAGTTAAATACGGAGAAGAATCCAAATAAGTGACCGGTATTGTATACAACAGCATCATCCAGCATGATCAGGTTCTGATCCGGACCACCACCACGAACATAGAACCCGGAATTTCCTTCACCCGCATTTCTTACACCGGGCATGAGTTGGATCGTCTTTAATATATCTGTCTCACCAAGGATAGCAGGCAGCGCTTTAACAGTATTCATCGACAGATCAAGCTTACCCATCTGCGCGCCCTTTATGTTGCTTTCCTTCTTCGTTGCGGTTACAGTTACATTTTCAATATTAGCGCTGTAGGATCCCAACAAAATATTTGACTGTGTATTGCTGATAAGATCAACAGAAATTACTTGTGGCTGGTAACCAACATAGGTACAGACAATATCATACTTACCACTGTCGAGTGTTATCGAATAAAAACCATATTGATTGGATACAGTGCTTTCATTCTTCTTTAAAATGGAAAGGTTAGCCCCAATCAATGCTTCTCCGGAAGCTGAATCCCGGATATATCCGTGCAATGTGAACTTTCGCTGACCAAAAGCACACAATAGTAAAAAAACGAAAGCCCCGGTTAATATTGCATGCTTCATGTAATTCATTATATAATAAAAAACCCTTCGTGTTTTGCGACAGGAAGGGTTAGCAAAAACCATGCATATGTTAATCTTACTGCTGTAAGCTATAAATATTATGTTATCATGACCACCATTACTTTCATACAGTATAACATCAACTTCAGCAATAATATTATTTCTGCCTGAAGTCTATTGAATCAGTCACATTACCGCAAGAGATCATTGAACCTTTATACTTAGGATGCTTTTTTCCAAGGTAGGGATTTGTTACTGCGCTGTTATTGCTGATCCAAAACGCTTCTTCATTATCGTTAAATGCCATCGGACATTTGAAATGATAGATTACCTGCTGATCGTACTGCACTGTTCTTATAAGATTATACAGGTTTTCAGACAATGTATAAAAAGATCTTCTTTTGCCTTCCAATGTTGGCTCACCTACAATTCCCTTGCTTTCCGCAATCACGTTATCAGAAAAACTTTTACCGGTGCTAACAATAGAGCTATCTGCTTTAATTTTCTCGTACGGAACTTTACCGGCCAGTTGAATCAATTCGTTTGCAGCCTTGTCGACCCCGGTAGAATCCCATTCAACAAACGCATTACTTAATGTGTAATATCCATTCAGAAATTCATTAAATGGTTTATTAAAAGCATCATCATTTTTACTTATAGCAAGCGGCTGCTGCTTAACATCGTCTTTTTTATCGTCACTTTTATTAAAAAACAGAAGATACACTGCTACTACCGCAACGGCCAAACCAATAATCAGTAAACCCTTTTTCATCGTATGTTTTGTTGTTAGTGAATTGATTGTAAACGTTAAACGCCAGCATAAATTTTGCAAGAGCAAGAAAATCTGCCGCTTCCCATTAATAAATATTTTAATACCCAAAAGTAGCGAATAAAGCGTGTCAAACATCGCCGCTTGTAACACATTTGCCACGTGAAGCACATTTATTAGTTTTGCGCTGCAAAAAATTTTACCGCATGCTGATTGGATTGAACAATGTTACATTTGAATTTGGAGCAAGAGTTATTGTTGAAGAAGCAACATGGCATATCCACCCGGGAGAGCGTATAGGCCTTATTGGCTATAATGGAACCGGCAAGTCCACCTTGTTAAAAGTACTGGTGGGCCAATATATGCCTTCTGTAGGAACGGTTGAAAAAGGGAGAGATACGACGGTTGGCTACCTTCACCAGGATCTTTTAAGCTTTGACACGAACGATTCCATCCTTGAAGTTGCCATGGGAGCCTTTGAACGGGTAAAACAACTGGAAAAAGAAATTGAAGCCGTTGGTAAAAAGCTGGAGGAAACATCTGACGAAAAGTTATTGATTGAATATACCGACAAGCTTCACGAACTTGAAGTACTCGGCGGATACAATATTCACCACAAAACAGAAGAAGTGTTACAGGGTTTGGGTTTTGCAAATGCCGACCTTCAAAAGCCCTACAAACAGTTCAGCGGTGGCTGGCGCATGCGTGTGCTGCTGGCAAAAATGATCCTTCAACAGCCTGATGTGTTGCTGCTTGATGAGCCAACGAACCACCTTGACCTTCCTTCAATTGAATGGTTGGAAAAATACCTGCAACATTACCAGGGATCGGTTGTGATTGTAAGTCACGATAAGTATTTCCTGGACCGCATGGTAAACAAGATTGTTGAACTATATCAGCAGCGCCTGCATTTTTACTCCGGCAATTACTCTTTTTACGAAACAGAAAAGCAGCTGCGCATAGAAATGCAACAACGTGCATTTGAAAACCAGCAGGAATATATAAGACAACAGGAACGTTTTATTGAACGATTTAAAGCTAAAGCTACCAAGGCTACACAGGCGCAAAGTGCCATGAAAAGGCTTGACAAGCTTGAGCGTGTGGAAAGCGTGGAAATTGAGCGACCTAACCTCAGGATCAATTTCCAGGTGGATAAACAACCGGGCAGGGTTTTGACAACTTTAAAACATGTTACCAAAAAATTCGGCGACCTGACCATTGTTGAAAACGCGAGCGCGGAAATTGACCGGGGCGACAAGATTGCCCTGATAGGTGCAAATGGAAAAGGTAAATCAACTCTTTTAAGAATTATCGCCGGCGCCGAGCAATTTGAAGGAGAAAGGATCTGGGGGCATAATGTAGAAGAAAGCTTTTATGCGCAGCACCAGTTGGAAGCGCTTAATCTGAATCACGACATTCTGGATGAAATGAAATCCTGTGGCAGCGGCAAAACCGAACTGGAGCTGCGATCGCTGCTGGGATGTTTTTTATTTAGCGGGGATGATGTAGATAAGAAAATTAAAGTACTGAGCGGAGGAGAAAAAGCGAGGGTTGCGCTTGCCAAGGTAATTACCAGCAAAGCCAATTTCTTGATGCTCGATGAACCTACCAACCACCTGGATATTCATAGTGTTGAACTGCTGATTGATGCTTTAAAAAAGTACGAAGGCACGTTAATACTGGTTAGTCACGACCGTTATTTTATATCCAAGACCGCCAATAAGATCTGGGAAATCGTAGATCACGAAATAAAAGAATTTAAAGGCGGCTATGATGAATATGTTGAATGGAAAGAAAGAATGGCAAAGGCGAAAGCTGCTGCGGAAAAACAAAAAGCCATTGACAAAGCAACAGCTCAACCAACGGTTATCGTAGAAGAAAAGCCCGTGGTTAAGCCTGCCAACACACCAGTCAACCGGGAATTAAAAAAAGAACTGCAACGCCTGCAAAAACAATTCTCAAAACTCGAGGAACAAATTAACGCCTATAATAAGGAAAAAAACAATTTTGAACTGGAACTCGCCAACCCGGAAAGCTACTCAGATAAAAACAAGTTTACCAGTCTTGAGGCTGGCTATAAATCTGTTCAGCAAAAGATAGCAGAGGCCAATAAAGAATATGAGGGATTATTCGAAAAGATCATGAAGCTGGAAGAAGAAGTGGGAGAATAATCTCCAGCCTGATCAAAATAACTAAGCCGCTTTAAGCGGCTTTTTTTGTAATGTCCGGCAAATTTAAATTTACGGCTTACAAATAAGCATTGATGTCACACCACACATCCGTCAAAATGGCTCCTCCCCTTTAATTTATTTTATAGCCTTTCTTTAGCCCAATTTAACATAAATAACAAACGTTAACATTTGTTTAAACTCTGTTCAACTTTTTCACCTTAAATGTTAACTAAATGTTGAAAAACAACCCCTTGTAGTATTTTTCGCAAAATAAATGAGATTTTTTTCTTGGACATTGGCATGATTTTCGTACTTTTGTTTCAGTTTTTTAAGGGTTTAGGGTTGAAAAAGGGGCGTTGGTTTTCCTCCGCCCCTATTTTTTTGTCCAAACCTTTTTCATTCAAGTCAAAGCCTCAAAATTACTTACACAATTTTGTCTTCATCCATCATTTAAAAGTCGCATTGCTAAAAGGTCACAGATCTTTCTGCCTTTCTGAAACCTACGTTTATCATGAGGATTGAAAGGAAAAGAAATACTGCCGCACCCAATAACATTTCCTGGGTTGCCGGAACAATTACCTCTAAATAGGCCATTGAGCCCTGTAACACCAACAGTACTTCATTGATGGCAACGGCAATTATAAAAAACATTAAACCAGCGTTAAAAAGACGTCCGCCCCGGAAAAGCGCTCTTATGCTCACCAGGAGAAAAAGCGAAACGATTCCCAATAGCATAAAGTGCAGGTATGCAATTATTATGGGCCGGTAACCAAAAGCCAGATTTTTTAGCGCGGGAAGAACAGACAATGCCTGCAGTCCAAACTTAACAATAACAGCAATTACCAATAGTGCTCCAAAGAATCTGGTTTTGCCACTGCAAACTTTAAGAGCCGGTTTTAAGGATGTTGCCAGCAAGATCATCCCTGTCATCTGCATTACTGCCGCAATAACCGCCAGTAGATAAAGCACAACAGGAATATTAAACGTTATGACAGATAGAAGGTAGGCAGGCAGACAGCTGATTGCAAGCATCCAGAATGCGATTCGTGCACGCTCAATCAGGCATGTTGAGGCAGGTAAAAGCATAAACATGATCCCCATACATCCGAAAAAAAACCACCCATTGTATTGAAAGTGGAGATAAAAATAAATTGCTCCAAGGTACCAATCCTGATGTGCAGCTTTTATAGACATTAAAAAGCCCAGCGCCATCGTACCCAGCGACGAGAGCAGGTTAAAAAAAAGTGCAGTTTTAAAACACAGCGAAGCCAATCCTCCTTTTTTTACATCACGCCAGTAAAACACGGTGAAGAATACGGCAATAACAATGCATAAAAAGGAAAATAAGATGGAGTAAAACGCGTACCCCTGAATGGCGAATGCGATCAGCATACCATAGGAACAAATGAAGTTTGCTGCCAATAAACGTTCATATTTTCGCAAGCCAGCGCTTAGGTTCTGCCTCTGCAGATAGTGAACAAAGAATACCATCAGCATTTGACTTACCCAGCCAGAAAATGCAAAATGAGAATGAGCATGCAATAAATGCTTCTGCTCGATGAAGTAAAGCGGATAAAGAATTTTATAGCGGAGAACAACTCCTAAAGACGCTACCACAAGGAAGTTCACTAAAGAAAGACGCGTCCATTTATTGATAGTTAGCAACATTTTTTTTGCTGTCAAATTAAGAAGCAACACAGCATTTGGTTATGATCCCACTCATATCATTGTAATATACTTTACCGCCGTTGATCAGTAGCTGTCCTTTCTCATGCATTGTGCGCATGACCCGTATTACAGTTTCCACGCGCAAACCGGTCATATCTGCAATTTGCTGTCGCGTCATTTTAACCTGGCTACAGTGCTTGCAGTAATTCTTGTTTGTTGCAATTAAATATTTTAGAAGCACACGGATTCGATGTTCGGGCTCGTGACAACTGAATTCCTTTAGAAACTGTGATTTGAATCTTAATTTTTCTGCAAGTTTGTCCGTAAAACCTTTATGTAAATTGGGATAGTCCCGGAGTAAACGTTCAAAGCTGTCTTTACACAACCTGATAACAATGGAATCTACAAGAGCTATCGCTGAAACTTCATACAAACTGCCATTAAACAGAGATAACTCGCCGATGCAGTCGCTCGGCTCAACAATATCCTGTAAATACTCTTTACCGTTATCTTCTATATTAATAAGCTTAAATTTTCCCGACTCAACCTGGCAGTAAAAATTGCATGAAGCGCCTTCTTTAAAAAGAAATTCGCCTGCTGGCACTTTTTTATAGGTCGCCCCCCAGGATAATAAAAGATCACTATCGATCATAATCCAAGATTTGTACAAACGTAGATATACTCACACCACCAAAAGATGACAATAGACACCAGTTTTTATGATTTAAGTCATATTGTCTGCCAAATATTGAGTTAAAACAAACAAAATGGCCGTACTGTTCAATTCTTCGAAAATTTTAAAGTTGATTAAAAGCATTTTACAGATCACTCTGTGAGTTTATTCTTGTAATTAAAGGCTCATTATGAAACAATTAATATCGATTGCGCTTTTATCTACTATCATCACATATACCTCATGCAATACAGCCCCTGTTAAAAATGACAAGATCTCCGCTGAAATAACGCCCGCTGAACAGCCGTCTGAGCCAATTGATTCTTCGTATGATCCGGCTAAGGGGGAAGGCAGGTTTACTAATGTAAAAGTTTCCCCAACGCTGAATACCGCTATGGCCGAAAATGGCAAAAAAGTATATCACGCCAGATGCGAAAGTTGTCACGACCTGTCTGCAGATAAACGGGTCGGGCCTGGATTAAAAGGTATTACAACTCGACACACACCGGAATGGTTTATGAACTTTATGACTAATACCGACGTGATGCTTGATAAAGATCCTTTTGCAAAAGAGCAGCTAAAAAAATATAAGATCCGTATGGGCAATCAATACCTGGGCGATGAAGATGTCAGAGACGTCTATGAATTTCTGAGAAAAAATGATGGCATAAAATAGACCCATAAAACCTTCAACATAATCAAGACACAGATACTTAACAATATACGTATAACGTTTGCTTCGCTACATCTTTCTATTTGTGGACCGTTAAGATATAAAGAAGCCTTTTAATCGTTTCGCCAAATATGATTGCGCGCATAAAAAAGAGATTTTTATCTTTTTAATCTTGCAGTAAAATGAAACCTTTATGAAAAGAACATTTGTCTACGCAATGTTTGCTCTGACTACAGCTCTTATTGCATGCGGGGGTGGTAACTCAGCAGGCACCGATAAAACTCCCGCTGCGGAACCTGCAAAGGAAGAAGCAAAATCTGGCGAAAATCCATCTTATGACCCCAAAAGAGGAGAAGGTAAATTTACACATGTTGATGTGCCCCCTGCATTAAATGCGGCCATGGCCGAGAATGGTAACAAAACGTACAAGTTAAAATGCGAAAGCTGCCATAAGCTTACTGAGGAGAAACTTGTCGGTCCGGGCTGGAAGAATGTTACACAACGTCATGCACCTGAATGGATCATGAATTTTGTAACCAATACCGACGAAATGCTTAACAAAGACCCGGCAGCCCAGGCTCAGTTGGAAATTTGTCTTGTACGCATGCCCAATCAAAACCTGTCTGACGACGAAGCGAGAGCAGTGTATGAATTCATGCGCAAAAACGATGGCGTTAAATAATCTTCATAAACCATCCTTACTCAACATTTATAATCCTTAATTAAGAGAGATTATGCATTACTCAACAAAAAGTTTACTGGTTGCATCCTCTGCCGCATTGTTGCTTTCCGCTACAAGCTGCAAACCAAAGAATGCAGCCACTGCCGTAAGTGCAGATGCAGCGTCCAAAGCGTACGTTGCCCCCGGTAAATATGACGAATTCTACAATTTTGTATCTGGTGGATTCAGCGGCCAGTTAAGCGTTTACGGGTTACCCAGCGGACGCTTACTGCGTGTTATCCCGGTTTTCTCTGTTGACCCGGAAAAAGGCTGGGGATATAGCGAGGAAACAAAGCCGATGCTCAACACTTCTCATGGTACAGTTCCCTGGGATGACCTGCATCATACCGAGTTATCCCAAACAAATGGCGAAATTGACGGGCGATGGATTTTTGTGAATGCCAACAATACACCAAGAATTGCCCGTGTGGATCTTAAGACTTTCCGTACATCGGAAATAATAGAAATACCAAACAGCGCCGGCAATCACTCATCTCCTTTCATCACCGACAATACAGAATATGTTGTTGCGGGAACACGCTTTTCTGTTCCTCCTGATGATGTAAACGGCGACGTGCCCATTAACAGTTATAAAAAGAATTTCAAAGGATATATTAGCTTTATTGGAGTTGACAAAACGAGTGGCAAAATGGATGTGTCCTTCCAAATCGAATGCCCCGGCATTAACTTTGACCTTAGCCACTCCGGCAAAAACAAGTCAAGCGGCTGGTTCTTCTTCTCCTGCTACAATACTGAACAAGCCAACACGTTGCTTGAGGTGAACGCATCACAACGTGACAAAGATTTCATCATGGCCGTGAACTGGAAAAAAGCAGAAGAGTATCTCAAAGCTGGCAAAGGAAAAAAAGTTCCGGTGAAATATGCGCACAATACATACGATGATAAAACGCACACATCTTCATCAGAAATAAAAAATGAAGTCACTGTTCTTAATGCTAAAGAGCTGAAAGATATCTGCTATTTTATTCCTTGTCCTAAATCACCTCACGGTTGTGATGTAGACCCAACAGGAGAGTACATAGTAGGAAGCGGTAAGCTTGCTGCGCTGATCCCGGTTTTCAGTTTCGATAAAATACAAAACGCTATTGCCAACAAACAATTTGCAGGAGAATACGACGGTATCCCCGTAATTAAATACGAAGCTGCACTGCATGGAGAGGTTCAGAAACCAGGATTAGGACCTTTACATACAGAATTTGATGGCAAGGGAAATGCAATCACTTCTTTCTTTGTTTCTTCAGAACTGGTTAAATGGAACATTAAAGACCTGAAAGTGCTTGACCGTGCTCCTACCTATTATTCAGTTGGACACCTTTGCATACCAGGTGGCGACACTAAAAAACCAAATGCCAAATACGTAATCGCCTACAACAAGATCACAAAGGACCGTTACCTGCCTACAGGACCTGAGCTTGCACAAAGCGCACAGCTGTATGATATTTCAGGAGACAAAATGCAACTGATTCTCGACTTTCCTACAATTGGAGAACCGCACTATGCACAGGCAGTTTCTGCTGACCTGATCAAGAATAATTCAGTTAAGTTCTTCAAACTGGAAGAAAATAGTAATCCTTATGTTTCTAAAGGTGAAAGCACGGCCAAAATTGTAAGGGAAGGAAACAAAGTTCATGTGTACATGACTTGTATCCGTTCACACTTTACGCCAGATAATATAGAGGGCATAAAAATGGGTGATGAGGTATATTTCCATGTCACCAACCTTGAACAGGATTGGGATATACCACATGGCTTTGGTATTAAAGGTGCCAATAACGGAGAATTACTGATTATGCCAGGCGAAACCCAAACATTGAAATGGGTACCTGACCGCGTGGGTATGTCACCTTTCTATTGTACAGATTTCTGTAGTGCTTTGCACCAGGAAATGCAGGGATACATAAGAGTTTCCCCGGCTGGAAGCAATGTTCCACTTACCTATAGCACAGGTAAAAATCTACCACCGGCAGACAGCACTTCCGGAAAGTAACATGAGAAAAATAAAGGGAGCGGATTCCCGTTCCCTTTTCTTTTGATTACCTGTTTTTAACTATTGAAATATCAACCATGAAACAACATATAAAAAAATGGGTACGAGTACTGCTGATCCTGTCCGCCATCGCTCTTGCAGGTGCTTTATTTACTCCAATATGGAGCATCGATCTGGATGCACCACAATATCCTGAAGGACTTACTTTATACATTCACGCAGGAAAACTTGCCGGAGATGTTGACATTGTCAATGGATTAAATCACTACATCGGCATGAAAACACTTCATGCAAACGACTTTATCGAATTTACGGTATTACCTTACATACTTGTTTTCTTTAGCGTCTTACTGTTAATTACTGCAATTGCCGGCAAACGAAAATTACTCTATACAACATCCGCATTATTCATCTTATTCTGCCTGGTTGCCATGGTTGACTTCTGGAGATGGGAATATAATTACGGACACAATCTTGATGACAATGCTGCCATCAAAGTGCCAGGAATGGCTTATCAGCCACCATTACTTGGTTATAAACAGCTATTAAATTTTGCAGCATACTCATTCCCGGCTACGGGCGGGTTCCTGATCTTTATTACAGCATTAGTATTATGCATTTCATGTTTTTTTGAATATAAAGCAGCACGAATCACTAAAAACAGCCGCCTAGCCGGTTCAATTGCAGTACTATTCATCATAAGCATATTTGCATCTTCCTGTTCAGCCCAACCACAGCCCATTAATGCGGGAAGAGATCAATGCAGCTTCTGCAAAATGAACATCAGCGATCCTAAATTTGCATCTGAGATCATTTCGAAAAAAGGACGCGTTTTTAAATTTGATGACACCCATTGCATCATGTCCTTTTTAAAAAAGAAATCACTTGACAGTGCTGATGTGAAAGCTATTTACTTTACAGATTTTTACAGCCCGGGTCAGTTACTCCCTAAAGACGAAATGTTCTTTTACAAAAGCGACAAGTTCAATAGCCCAATGAACGGAAATATCGTAGCATTCAAACGAACACAAGACATAAAGCATGTGCAGGAACAATTCGAAGGAGAAAAGATAGAATGGAGCGGCCTGGAAAGGGCAGCAACAGAACCTTAATGTGAAAGTGAAGCCATGAAAACATTCATACTATTATTATGCTGCTTTTATTATACTGCCAACCTTGCAAACACCATACAGGTAGGTAAAAATGAAAAGATAAGCACAATCAGATCTGCCCTGGAACTGGCAAAAGACCACGATACCATCCTTATACAAAGTGGTCATTATGCAGAAGGCAATCTTATCATCAGAAAAAAAATAACGATCAAAGGAATTAACCTGCCTGTAATTGACGGCGAAAACAAATACGAGGTAATTTCAATTAAAGCTGACAGTGTGGTTGTAGATGGTTTAAAAGTCGTTAATTCAGGCACTTCAAGTCTTGAAGATTTTGCGGGCATTAAATTGTATAACAGCAGAAATGTTACCATACAAAACAATGTTCTTATACAAACCTTCTTTGGTATTTACTCGCAGTACGGCCGCAATTGTATTATCCGCAACAATACGTTAACAGCGTTCAAGAAAGAGGAACAGCAAAGCGGCAACGGAATTCACTGCTGGAAAAGTGATAGTATGCAAATTGTTGGCAATTCAATTACGGGACACCGTGATGGCATCTATTTTGAATTTGTTACCAACTCAGTGATATGGCGCAATCAATCCCAGCGCAATCTGCGATATGGTCTTCACTTCATGTTTTCTAATAGTGATACCTACGTTGGCAATACATTTAAACATAACGGAGCCGGCGTTTCTGTAATGTATTCGCACCATGTGAAAATGTTCAACAATCATTTTGAAGAGAATTGGGGTGACGCAGCATATGGCATTTTACTGAAAGAGATTTCAGACAGCCACATCGAGGGAAATTATTTTATAAAAAACACCAGCGGCATTTATATGGAAGGAGCCAGCAGAGTAACAGTTATAAAAAATTCCTTTAGAAATAATGGTTGGGCGCTGAAGATCCAGGCAAGCTGCATGGACAACGAGGTACACAAAAACAATTTCCTTGGAAATACATTTGACGTAGGCACCAATGGATCGCTGGTTTTGAATAATTTCAACGGCAACTATTGGGACAAATACGAAGGATATGATTTGAATAAGGACAACGTAGGTGATGTACCGTACAGGCCTGTCAGCATGTACTCCATGATAGTAGAAAGGAATCCGCCTGCCATGATCCTTTTCAGAAGTTTTATGACAACATTGCTGGATAAGACCGAAAAGGTTCTACCCTCCCTTACCCCTGAGAATCTGATCGACGCAAAGCCTCTGATTAAACCAATGAACCTATGATCATAGCTACAAATATTACCAAACGCTTTGGAAAGTTAATAGCATTGGACAATGTTTCCGCTTCCTGTTCCAAAGGCGAGTGCGTTGCACTGATTGGACCTAATGGAAGCGGCAAGACAACGTTAATAAAGAGCATCCTGGGAATGGTTGTTCCGGATAGCGGCACCATTACATTTAATGGTCAAAATATATCCAACAACTGGCAGTATAGATCCCAAATAGGCTATATGCCGCAAATCGGACGCTATCCCGAGAATATGACCATTGGCCAGGTGTTGGACATGATGAGTGATATAAGAATGCATGAAGGGAGAAGAGACAACGACCTGTTGAACGAATTTGACTTCAAGAGTTTGCTGGATAAAAGAATGCGTACATTATCCGGCGGCACCCGTCAAAAAGTGAGCGCAGCTCTCGCCTTTATGTTTGATCCTGAAGTATTGATACTTGATGAACCAACAGCCGGATTGGATCCTGTTGCATCAGAAATACTGAAGCAAAAAATCATCGCCGAAAAGAAAAGCGGAAAACTTATCCTGATAACATCGCATATACTGAGCGAGCTGGATGATCTGGCCACACAGGTAATTTACATGCAGGACGGCAAACTGGTATTTCATAAGCCAATTGAGGTACTAAAGCATGAAACCGGTGAACATAAATTATCAAGAGCTATTGCATCGGTTATGGTGCAATGTCAATAAAACAGTCTTTTCTGCAAGCCTTAATTGAAGAACATGAAAAAGATTATTAAATACGTAATCACAGATATACTTCGCAACAAGATCATATTGTCATACACAATTTTTCTCCTTGCGATCTCCTTTACTATTTTCAGCCTGGAGGATAATAGCTCGAAAGGTCTGCTGAGCTTGCTGAATATTGTTCTTATAGTCGTGCCACTCATCAGCATCATATTTTCAACTATTTACATTTACAACAGCGCCGAGTTCATTGAACTGCTGGTTAGCCAGCCCCTGCAAAGAAAAAAAATCTGGCTCAGTCTTTTTACCGGCCTGGCAACTTCTTTTACCATCGCATTTTTGATTGGTGCAGGTGTTCCTATTCTGCTTTTTGAACCAACGGCGACTGGATTGATGATAATCGCAGTTGGTGTTTTATTGTCTGTGATATTTGTTGCAGTGGCAATGTTTGCCGCAGTAAAAACCAGGGACAAAGCCAAAGGGATAGGAATTACTATTCTTATCTGGCTGTACTTCGCCCTGGTATTTGATGGAATAGTGTTGTTCCTGTTGTTTCAGTTTGCCGACTATCCACTAGAAAAAGCGATGATTGGAGTAAGTGCCTTAAACCCGATTGATCTTGGCCGGATTTTGATTTTATTGAAAATGGACGTATCAGCATTGATGGGTTATACCGGCGCTATATTTAAAGACTTTTTTGGAACGACGACAGGCATCAGCATTTCGTTCGTTGTGTTGCTGCTCTGGATCATTGTTCCCTTATTTTTCTCAACCAGGAAATTCATAAGAAAAGATCTATAACCACTTAACCTTTACCACAATGAAAAAAAACGGCAAAAGAGATATTGAAACTGTAGAGGACATTAAGCTGATAGTTGATTCATTTTACCAAAAGGTGTCGCAGGATAAATTGATCGGCCCTTTTTTTGAAAAGACCAATTGGAGCAAACATCTCGCGACGATGTATAATTTTTGGGACAACGCCATATTTTATTCAGGCACATACAACGGCAATCCGATGAAAAGCCACACCAGGTTGCACGAAAAAAATCCGCTATCCAAAAAACATTTTTCGCAGTGGAACAAGTTGTTCACACAAACCGTTGATGAATTATTTGAAGGAGAAAAAGCTGAGCTTGCCAAACGCCGGGCGACAAGCATATCAGTAGTAATGCAGACAAAAATTGTGGGTAATAACATATCTCCTTTAAGTTCATAAAAAAACTAATACTATTTTTCTAAAAAACATTTCCGCTGTGTTGAAGCCGTTATTTCTTGCGCGAAGCAAGGAGGTTTAAAGTTCCGCGAAGCCTCCTTGCTTCGCAGCCTTACTCTATCGCTTCTAGCGATGAATTTTAACGCCGATGAAAAGCCTCAGCAAGCCGCATAGATCAATATTCCAACATAGAACAGAATTGGACCTGCAGACTAATTTACTTGCCCGGTAAATTCTGAAGAATCGAAAATTAACGGACAATAATTGATCTGTTTGCTTTCGCCCTTTTAGGGCCTGATTGCCATTTGGTATTTTTCCCAGGGCGTTGCCCTGGGCTAATTCTGTGAGGCCTTCAGCCTCAGTTAAAGTGCTGCTCGCTTATATTTTCACGGCAAGCATTGAATGCAAGCCCTTATATGCTCTTATACTCCTTACATGGTTCAAAATCTTTCGCGAAATGCATGTGGCGACAAAATGCATTGCTTCTTTACAACATCCAATTTGCGGCATACCATCCGCTCCGCTATGCTTCCAGGCTTCGTGGTATTACTCTATCGCTTGTAGCGATGTGTATAGATCACAACAATTGAAATAACATCCAACGCACGCAAGGCTTTACTAAAACATTAAACTCAATACGTACACTCCGAAGGGATGAAATTGTTAGAGATAAGGCTATAAATTTATTCAAAAGCCGAGGAGTTAGTATAATAAAATATCAACCCTTGCCCGTACGGTCAGGCGGGCTTTGGGTTTTAAATACGCACATGTACATCTTTCTATAATAATTCCATCCCTTCGGGCAATGTAATTAAGTTAAGCACAGACATTTTCAACTTTGGGAGATATCTCCTATCGTCGATATGACGATCCTGGCTTATCAGAAAAAGTAATCACAACAGTATCAATAATAAGTATAGAATAATGAGCAAGTCAGCAACCGCAACGTCACCTCGACGACAGGAGAGGTCTCTCGAATATGAACTGATAGCGATATTTTTATGAGCGTTTGATATGTCAACTCTTAACTTAATGACATTGCCCTTCGGGATTACCTTAAATTGGGCCTGGCATTTCTTTGCTTAGTTTGAAGTTCATGATATAATCCAGATTACTAATGAAAGCAACAAACCAAAATGCAATCAGCGAAGCCTCGCGCCTCGCTGATTTACATTATTTCCACTCAAACATGCTCGCTAACCGGAAACAATTAATCCGCCGCACTTTTCACTATTGACCATTCACTATTCACCAGAAGTTCTTCTCCGTTAAAACCTCGCCTGCACTCCCATCACTACATTCCTTCCCGGGCGATTGATATTTCCCCAGTCCAAATGATCATGATATACTTTATTAAACATATTATCAACCCCGCCAAATAATTTTATTGTTGATCCTTTTACCGGAAACGAATAATCACATTTTACATTAAACACAGCATAACCGTTTGTCAAATCTTCTCCATAACTTTTGTCATACCTGTACTGAGCAGCTGCAGCTTCATTCTCTACTGAGAAAGCAAACTTGCCAGGATAATATCCAACGGATGTTACTGCTCTGTATGGCGAAATCATAGGCATGTAGCCGCCGTTCTGATATTGCCCCTGCATCCATTTGGAAGTATGGACAATCCTTAAATGACAGCCAGGAGAAAAAATTGCCGTAGCCTCAACTCCATATAAATTAGCCACACCATTGTTATTGTATTGTTTCACTCCGGAAGCTCCTTTGGTCATCGGCACTGCACCCTCAATAATGTAACCAATGATATAATTATGAATATTGTTGTAGAAGATAGAAAGATCACATTCAACCATCGTTGATGTGTATTTCAAAGAAGCTTCGGAGTTGATGGACCATTCATTTTTCAGCGATGTATTACCCACATAATCGAAGCCGTCCTGCCGGTTAAACAAATAATACCCGAACAACTCATTGTTTACAGGCAAACGTTCACCACGGCCAATTCCAACTCTCGACTGCCAGTTTCCTGCAATCTTTCTTTGCCAGGTCGCATTAACTGACCACGCTGATCTGGATTGATTAAAATCTGACTGACCAAACACACCCAGCTCTGCTTTACCTAAGTCAGCATTCATATTGATCCATGCGGCATCAACACTTGAGGAGATGAATATTTTATTTAAAGAATCAACACTCCACTGATCTTTCACTGTCAGTGATGTTACGTTGCGCTCTGTATTGGGCAATGTGAGCATGTACATTGACCGTTCATGATCTTCATGCATGGTCATGGATGCTACGGCTGCATTCCTGTACCACTCTGCTTTCGCAGTAATTAAATGATTTGCCAGCTTCGGAGTGGTTGCCTGGATAATTGCACCCTCTACTTCACTTCTTCCCGGCATATCCATATGCATATCAATATCCGTACGATGACTATCATCCATATAATGACGAACGTTGTTGTAATAACCCTTCACTTGCAAATTGCTGATCCAGCTTTTTGACATATTGCGCAAGTATGTCGCCGACAAGATCCGTGCTGCTGCGTAGCCCGCATCCATTGGCAGTGCAGGATAACCAATATTCCAGCCGTCATCTACAAGCGCGTCCAGTTTAAGCGTTGAATGATCACTTAACTTTCTTTTGTAACTCAGAGAAGCATTCAGTTTCTCGTAACCGCTGTGCGCTACAACAATTCCATTTCCATCTTTATAATCCTGCTGTTTCCTGTACACGCTACTTATCCGCATAGCTTCGTTAGCAGTTGCATAACTAAAATCACCTCCTGTGTTAATTCCATTCGCAACACTTTGACCAGAAACATAAAGATTGCCATCCAGCTTTTTTCCAGTGGCAAAAATGGGATCATACAATTGCATATTCATACTTCCGCCCAGCGAACTGCCAGACACACCTCCATCTGCGGAAGTACTCACCTGGATGTTCTTTAAGTTAATGGGCTCAATATAAATTGTGGCAGGATCCATTTTATCCGTACAGGCACCAAATACACGCATGCCATCTATCGTCATGTTTATTTGCCCACCATTTAATCCGCGGATCGCCGGCTCCTGCCCATATGCACCCCGCCTGACAAGGTATACACTCTGCATTCTGCACAGCATATCTTCTGTCGTGCTAAAAAATTGCTTTTTTAAAAAACGCATTGAAGGCGATACATGCTCCTTTATCGCAGTGACAGTAACGTCATGCAACAATCCGATCGAAGTCAATGTATCCTGAGATGATCCTCTCATAGTAGAAAAGATAAGGATCGCCAAACCTATTTTTTTCATCAAATTCTTTTTAAGGAAAAACATGTCAATGTCTTTTAGTTAAGCAGGATTCCCCGGTGAGCCCTGATCTATTCTCTGTGCAACTCTGTGCTTCCTCCGTGACTCTCTGTGTAACTGTATTTGCTAATTTGAACTGACATTTACCGGACATTCTGATCAAAATACAATCCGTTAGAAACGGCTTTTCCATCCGTGAGTATACTAAGATTTATTCGCCAATCACCGGTCATGGTATAGTTCACTTTTCCTTTATAATGACCAGCCGAAGTTTCCACAGGATCTATATTATTAGGCGAACCATGTTCCATTGAAGGCATCTCCACATCTTGCTTTATCGCATATCCTGTAGCAGGCAAATACTGGTAAGCATCTTTCTTTTGATAGATCGCAAGTTCCAGGTCATTCACGCCAACAACCGGCTTGCCCGGAGCGACTACAGCGATTGTAAGTTTAGTACCATCAGTTAATGTAACGGACTTGATACTGCTATTTGTGGTAACCGCAACATTGAGAGAAAAACTTGCGACACCTGTTTTGTGATTTTCCTTATTGTTTATTTTAACAGCGAGCGACCAACTGTCAGCAGTAGTGGAAGCCATCGAAAATGCAATGGCACCGGCAAACAATTTATTCGTAGCGTCGTAGGACGGATCTTCTACAGGGCAACCATGTTTCATTGTCATCCCGTTCATATTCATCGTCATTTCAGGAGATAGTACAAGATCCGCATTGGTTGTCTTTTGTGTGCTGTTCACAGAATCATACAATGCAACGTACATCTTGTTATACCCTGCAGTCAGGGTCCGGTCTGCATACAACACCACTTTTGTTGCTGCGCCTTCAGCATAAGATTCGCCTACCTTCAATAACTTATCTTCAGGATTTACAACTACTGCGTCTGAGGTTTTACTACAAGAGCTCATTAGCAGGCATGCGCATACAGCGCTTGCCATGCAAGCATATTTAAAGAACATATTTTATCATTAATGGTTAGAAATCAGTTTATCAATGGCAATAAGCCATGAGTGCATGAAGACAATACTCACACACGAATAAATTGGATAATAAATATTGTTTAGTTAATAGTTGGCAATATGCAACGCGGATAAAGTATCACGATCAGGTCAATATTCGGGAGACCTCTCCTTTCGTCGAGGTGACGATGCGGTTCCAGACTTGCACATTATTATGTACTTGTTGCCAGTGCTAGTGTGATTACTTTTTCTGATAAGCCAGGATCGTCATGTCGACGATAGGAGACATCTCCCAAAGTTGACGCTGCCTGCTTAACTAAACGACTTTGGACTGGTTAATAAATAAATCACACCAGTGGAGGATGAAAAAAGTCTTTGGACCAGATAAACTGATAAAGAGGCTGATTATACAGTAATGGTTTAGTGTTTATATTGGTTGGCCTGCTTAGCCGTATATACATTTCCGGTTTAACAAACACAAAGAAGAAAAAGGAAGATGCATTCTCTTCTGAGGCACCTCCTTTTTCTTCGGCCTGTCGCATTTTTTTAAACAGGTAACATTTACCGTTGCAATGCATTGACGGTTTGTTCTTATTAACACAGTACTTCTCAATAACAGCATCCTTACTGTAACTGTATAGCAAACACATACCCAGCATCATTAATGATTGAATAATCATCAGTGACAAAAGCCAGGCTACAGTTATGTGTCTAAGGAATTTCATTGAAAATTATTGTTTAGCAGGAACCAACACGCCATCAATAACGTGAATAATGCCATTGGATGCAGGTATGGAAGCTACAACGGTGGCTGTTCCATTGACGATCACCTTGCCATCTTTCTTTGTTATTTTGATATTGCCGCCATTTACCTGTCCAAGTACCTGGCCATCATTTAAAGCATCTGCTTTATACACACCGAGAGAGACATGATACTGCAGGATGTCGATAAGATCATTTTTCTTTTCTGGCTTTAGCAATTCATCGAGTGTGCCGGCAGGCAATTTGTTAAAGGCCTCGTTTGTAGGCGCAAATACAGTGAAGGGACCGGCGTTGCTTAACGCATCTACGAGACCGGCTGCCTGTACTGCTTTTACCAGGGTACTATGGTCTTTGCTGCCTGCTGCGATTTGAACGACATTCTTTTCCGAAGCGTCATCACTTACACCAGACTGGCCTTTGCCTGTTTCTGCAGATTGTGCAGCCGGCCTGGCAGCAGTATCAGTCTCAGGTGAATTGCATGAGGCAGAAATAAGCAAGATAGTTGCAAGAAGGGGGGTAAAATACTTTTTCATAAGTACTACATTTACTTTAAGGTTTCAGCAAATGTAGAACTGCACTACAAACAATTATATGACCGCAATCATAAGGCTATAATCCTCTTATTTTATTGTGTAAGCTTCCACCGATAATGAACAGTCTGTCTATCTTCTTTTCCGTTGCAGCATCTTTTTCAAGTGCCGGCGCATGATGAGGTTTTATTCTTGCATCGAATACCAATGGACCGTTGCAACCCCAATGTTTATATTGAGTGAAACTGTCTATGCCATGCAAATCATGAGACGGATTGCATCGTGTGTAGGTAACCCATAAGTAGTTATTGAGTGACGCTGCAATAAAATCAGCGTCATCACAAACAACGATAGAAGCCACACTTTTCAACAATTCCAGCTTGTCTTTTAACTGATCATTTAATGAGTCAAATTCTTGTTGAGCGGTCTCATAGTCCGCAAACTTTTTTGTTTGCACTGCTATTACACCCGGCAGTACAAGGCGTGCTTTTTCAAATGATCTTAGTTCATTCAACACTGCAGGAATTTCCTTACACAAATTCCTTTTTACATCACCATATGCAGCGAGAATGACTTTACTACCTGTATTGATTCCTGTACCGGAATAATCAAGGGTGTCTATAGTTGTGTTTGTTTGAAAATGAACATCGCGTGAAAAGTCAATTCTTTCAAGGACGTATTGCAGGAAATCTTCGATCTTATAAGCAGAAATAAGATTTCTATCATCCGCCGTTATAAACAGAAATTTTGCAAGACTTAATTGACCAGTGCCCAATATATGATTGGCTATCGTAAGTAACTCTGCCGGCTGCTTTACCTGTTGATAAGGTGTATAGCGTTCGCTCCCTACAGCAAGCAATAAAGGATGCACACCTGATGCATCTACTGCATGTACTTGTTTTAAGCCGGGAATTTCTTCTTTGATCGCATTGCCTGTTAGTTCATGAATCAATTCACCAAACATGGTATCTTCTTGTGGTGGTCGTCCAACTACAGTGAATGGCCATATAGCATTATTGCGGGCGTACACTTTATGTACCTTCAAAACAGGAAATGGGTGCGTAAGGCTGTAGTATCCCAAATGATCACCGAACGGCCCTTCAGGTTTTGTATCATTGCCATGCACTTCTCCTGTTATTACAAAATCAGCATCGGTACTTATGCAATATCCATCATGGTATGTATAACGGAATCGTCTGCCTCCAAGTACACCAGCAAAAGTCATCTCGCTCATGCCTTCAGGCAACGGCATTACAGCTGATAAAGTATGAGATGGGGGCCCGCCTACAAAAATGCTGACCTTTAATGGTTGTCCCTTTTTATTTGCCTTTGACTGATGCACACCAATACCACGATGGATCTGGTAATGCAAACCAATTTCTCTATTTAGTTCATATTCATTTCCTGATAACTGAATGCGATACATACCCAGGTTTGCTTTCATGATGCCGGGTTGATCAATGTCTTCTGTATACACTTGCGGCAATGTAACAAAAGCACCTCCATCCATCGGCCAGTGATAAATAAGCGGCAGATCGCTAATTTGCATTTCATTAGCTAATACAGGTTTTGAAGATGGATTTTTTAGCGGCAGTGCTTTCATCGCAGCCAAACCCGTGTTGAAATTTTGTATGGGATGTTTGATGGCTTTTACCGGGTCATTTTTGAGATCGATTAACTGTT
Source organism: Danxiaibacter flavus (assembly GCF_041060425.1). NCBI lineage: Bacteria > Pseudomonadati > Bacteroidota > Chitinophagia > Chitinophagales > Chitinophagaceae > Danxiaibacter > Danxiaibacter flavus. The sequence continues at coordinate 1,423,787 of NZ_JAULBC010000001.1, read as the reverse complement.
GCACCTTTTTAAATGTATCCCGGAAAATAAAGCGGCTGCGTTCAATTGTTCCGAAAATATTAGACGCTGCTTTGTATTTAGAACCTTTTACATTTTCAAACAACAAGGCAGGGCCGTTAGCTTCATGCACACGCAAATGTATGGCTGCCATTTCCAGATATGGGTCTACTTCTTCCCTGACACGTATAAGCTGATTATTTTTCTCCAGGTCATTTAAACACGCTTCCAATGATGAATATGCCATAACGCTCTTTTTTCAATTGCCAAACTTAGTGCTTTATATGTATTTCGTTATATATTGATATACATGTTCGCTTCATATTATAACTAATAACCACCTGAAAAAAAACAAACAAATTGTTTACTTTTTTTTGGTTGATTTAATCTCAGCCCCTATTTTTGCAGCCCATTAACGGTAATGGTCCATGGTGTAACGGTAGCACGACAGATTTTGGTTCTGTTCGTTAAGGTTCGAATCCTTATGGACCAACAAGAGTCCCGCCTTCGGCGGGATTTTTTTTGGAACCACGGAGACAGGGCGACACAAACGAACACTGCTTTTTTTGCCACAAAGACGTTAAGACGCAAAGAGGCACAAAGATTTTTGATTAAGCTAATGACGAAGCAAATGCAAGATCCAAAAAAAACTGTTGTGTTTACTCAACAGCCCTCTGTGTGTCCTCAGTGCAGCTCTGTGTAACTGCCTTTCTTTTTCGAATAAAAGGCAGTCATTATATCCTCCACCTCATTGTCAATTTTCAACTTTCAATTATCAATTTCTTCAAGCATTCTTTCAAGCTATCCCGCCAGGGTTTGATTTGAACACCGAAGTCATTTTGAATTTTTTGTGTATCCATTACTGAATAGTGCGGACGCTTTGCAGGTGTGGGGTAATCGCTGGTTGGAATAGGTTGAACACGGCAATGCAGACCTGCTTCATCGCGGATGGCAGAGGCAAACTCGCACCATGAAATAGCGCCGCCATTGCTGAAATGATAAACGCCGTAATGCGCATTGCCGGCTTCGGTTTCCTGCACAATTTTAAGAATTGCCGCAGCCAGATCATAAGCATATGTGGGGCAACCAATCTGATCGCTGACAACACGGATCTCTGAGCGATCTTTCATCAACCGCAACATCGTTTTCACAAAATTGTTGCCGTGGTCACTATACACCCATGATGTACGGATTATAACGGAGTGAGGATTGTTCTTCAACGCAAGGTTTTCACCAAGCCATTTGCTATAACCATAATAATTTATTGGTTCTGTCTTCTCATCAACACGATAAGGACTGGTACCATTGCCGTTAAACACATAATCGGTGGAGATATGTACAAGTTTTGTATTGTGGGCTTCACAAAGCGTAGCAATTGCGCCCACGGCTTCCGCATTGATAGCATAAGCATTTTCCTGGTCTGACTCAGCTTTGTCAACCGCTGTGTATGCTGCACAATTAATAAACCACGAAGGCTTGTATTGATCAAAAATCCGGCTTATAGAAGACGGTTGGGAAAGATCCAGTTCACTTCTGCCAAGAAAAATATATTCATTCGCGCTATCGGACGCAGTTAACGCCTCTAACGCGTTACCCAACTGTCCATTCCTCCCTGATACTATTATTGTGTTTTTTTGCATGCCGCAAATTACAAACTCCAGTATTTTCTTTGCTTAATTTTATTCCGGTAGCATCCTTTTAAATCTGCTATTAGAGCATTTGGCTTGCTGATAGCAAGAAAATAGGCTTCATCAAGCTCCATAAATTCCTGGTGCGCAACAGCTACAATTATTGCATCATAGATCTTTGCAGGCTTGTCAATCAGTGTAAAAGTGTATTGTTCTTCTATATGATCAGCATTTGCACGGGGATCGTATACATCAACATTTAAATGATATTTTTTCAATTCCCTTACAACGTCAGCAACTTTGGAATTCCTGACATCACTTACATTTTCTTTGAAAGTCGCGCCCATTATCAGCACATGTGCATCTTTTACATTGGAGTTATTGGCAATAACATGCTGTAAAATCTTCTTTACAATGTAATTGCCCATATTATCATTCACATACCGACCAGATAATATAACACGGGAATTAAAGCCCAGCTCCGCAGCCTTATACGTTAAATAGTAAGGATCTACGCCAATGCAATGTCCGCCAACGAGACCCGGTTTAAATGACAGAAAATTCCATTTTGTACCCGCTGCTTCAAGCACTTCGTATGTATTCACGCCAAGCCGGTCGAATATAATCGCCAGCTCATTCATTAGCGCAATGTTTACATCGCGCTGTGTATTCTCAATTACTTTCGCTGCTTCCGCAACTTTTATGTTAGACGTTACATGCACACCTGCTTTTACAACAAGGCTATAAATCGCAGCAATATTCTTCGCTGCTTCATCGTCACATCCTGCTACAACTTTTATAACATTTTCAAATGTGTGGATTTTATCTCCGGGATTTATACGTTCAGGAGAATAACCCACCTTGAAATCCTCTCCCATTGTAAACCCGCTTACCTGCTCTATTACAGGTACACAATCATCTTCGGTACAACCGGGATAAACGGTGGATTCATAGATCACATAATCGCCCTTTTTTATTACGGCACCTACCGTAGCTGATGCCTTGATCAATAAGGTGATATCCGGCACATTATGCTCATCTACAGGAGTGGGGACTGCAATGATAAAAACAGAAGCCTCACTCAGATCTTTTGCGTCAGAAGTAAAAGTAATATCAGCATCAAGAAAATCATCCGGGGACATCTCATTGGCAGGATCCAAACCCAGTTGCATCATTCTTATTCTTTCCTCGTTGATGTCGAAACCAATCACCGGAAGCTTCCTTGCAAAACCAAGCGCAACAGGCAATCCTACATATCCCAATCCTATTACAGCAAGCTTGCTGCGTTTTTCTATTAACCAGCTAAGTATCATGTATTGTAAAATTCAACGGTGAATAAGCCTCACGAAAACCTGCTACAGCATGGTTTCAACCGGGCTATATCACGCGAATTTACAGGATAATATTGCAATAAGGGATAAATAAACAGCCGCCGGTCATTCATTCAAAAGTGTACACTCCTGCAATGAACAATCAGCGGCTGAAAAAAATAATCAGACTATTTTAAGCTTTGAAACTCTTTCGGCTGTTTAACAAGCTCTTCTTTAGGTAAAGATTTGAAGTACTCGTAAGTAATGCGTAATCCATCGGCTCTTGACACCTTAGGTTCCCAACCCAGAATTTCCTTGGCCTTTGTAATATCCGGCTGTCTTTGTTTAGGATCATCAACAGGCAAAGGTTTGTAAGCGATCTTAACTGTTGACCCGGTAAGCTTCAACACTTCTTCAGCAAATTCCTTCAGGGTGATTTCGCTTGGGTTACCAACATTCACAGGTCTTACATAGTCACTCATCAGAAGGCGGTAAATGCCTTCTACAAGATCATCTACATAACAGAAACTTCTTGTCTGGCTGCCATCACCGAATACGGTAAGATCTTCGCCACGAAGCGCCTGGCCGATGAACGCCGGCAATGCACGTCCGTCATTGAGACGCATGCGCGGACCGTATGTATTGAAGATGCGGACGATTCTTGTTTCCACGTTATGGAACGTGTGGTAAGCCATGGTAATAGCTTCCTGGAAACGTTTGGCCTCGTCATACACACCGCGTGGGCCAACCGGGTTTACATTACCCCAGTATTCCTCCGTTTGCGGATGCACCAGCGGATCGCCGTATACTTCACTTGTAGAAGCAACAAGAATACGGGCACCTTTTGCTTTCGCCAATCCAAGACAGTTATGCGTACCCAATGAACCCACTTTCAATGTCTGGATAGGAATTTTAAGATAATCGATCGGACTTGCCGGTGAAGCAAAGTGAAGGATGTAATCAAGCTTTCCGGATACGTGAATGAATTTGCTCACATCGTGATGATAGAATTCAAATTGTTCAAGACTGAAAAGATGCTCGATATTTTTCAGGTCGCCTGTAATAAGATTGTCCATCCCAATTACATGAAAACCTTCTTTTATAAAGCGGTCGCAAAGATGCGATCCTAAGAAGCCGGCAGCACCGGTTATTAATACTCTTTTTCTTTCCATATAAGTAAGTTGTTGGCCGTGCCAACGTTTCTTTGTAAACAACTGATAAAGCTTAAAGCCCAAAGCTGAAAGCTGACCGAAGTGAAGTTTTTTAAACCATATAAGTCATATAAGGACGTATAAGACCTAATCCTGAAGGATGGTACTGACTAAAACAGTTTATACCTACTCAGCCAGTTTGTGCCTTTCACCATTGACCATTCACTATTCACAAGTTGTACAGAAGTTAATTAAGGTCTGCCTATGCTTACATAGTGATAACCAGCCTGACGTGTACGCTCAACTTCAAAAAGGTTACGTCCGTCGAAGATCACTTTTTCTTTCAACAAAGCAGCGATCTTTTCAAAGTCAGGCGTTCTGAATTCGTTCCACTCAGTCGCAATGATCAATGCATCAGCTTTATGTAATGCAGAATATTGATCGTGCGCGAAAGCAATTTTATGTCCGAGCAATTTCTGCACGTTTTTCATTCCCTCGGGATCGTAAGCAGTAACAGTTGCACCGGCTTTCAACAACGCATCAATGATGTACAAAGCCGGAGCTTCACGGATATCATCTGTATTAGGTTTGAAAGCTAATCCCCACAAAGCAAAATGTTTGCCGGTCAGATCATTGTCAAAGTATTCTTTAATCTTAGGCAGCAGGTGCAGTTTCTGCGCTTCATTCACTTCTTCAACTGCGTGAAGGATCTTGAAGTCATAGCTATGTTCTACAGAAGATTTGATCAACGCTTTAACGTCTTTAGGGAAGCAGCTTCCGCCATATCCGATACCGGGAAAAAGGAAGCGTTTACCAATACGTTCATCGCTGCCAATACCTCTACGAACCATGTCAACATCTGCTCCTACTCTTTCGCACAATTGTGCAATTTCATTCATGAATGAAATTTTTGTAGCGAGGAAAGAGTTTGCTGCGTATTTAGTTAACTCAGCAGATTTTTCATCCATAAAGATGATAGGGTTACCCTGGCGAACGTAAGGAGCATACAGATCGCTCATTACTTTACGGGCTCTTTCAGAAGTAGTACCGATAACAACACGGTCAGGCTTCATGAAATCATCTACAGCAACGCCTTCACGCAAAAACTCCGGGTTACTTAATACATCAACATCTCCTGAATAATTTTTCCTGATCTGAGCGTTTACTTTCTCAGCTGTACCAACGGGAACGGTACTTTTGTCGATGATGATCTTGTAATCAGTAAGAAGTTTACCGATTTCTTCTGCTACACCAAGAATGTAGCTAAGATCAGCGCTGCCATCTTCACCGGGCGGTGTTGGCAATGCAAGGAATATAACTTCAGCCTCTTTGATACCCTCAGCAAGACAGGTAGTAAATTGCAGACGGCCTTCTTTAAGATTCCTTGCGAATAATTTCTCCAGTCCTGGTTCAAAAATGGTAATCTCTCCATTTGATAGTTTAGCAACTTTCTCCTTATCGATATCTACGCATGTAACATAGTTACCGGTCTCAGAAAAACAGGTGCCGGTTACCAATCCTACGTAACCTGTACCTACAACTGCAATTTTCATATACTTTTTGTTTTAAGAGTTGATGTATTCCAATACGGATGAAGCAATAAAATGTAATTGCTCTGCATCCAGCTCAGTGTGCATAGGTAATGAAATAACTCTCTCCGTTAACCAGTCAGTGACGGGCAATTGGGCAGAGCTGGCATTATAGGCTTGGAACATTTTCTGTAAGTGTCCTGGCACAGGATAATAGATCATGGATGGGATGTTGCGGGATGCTAGGAACTGGTTGAGACCGTCCCGCTGGGCTTCACGCAAAACTAATGTATATTGATGAAACACATGTAAAGAATTTTTCTCTCTGAAAGGAACCGTGATTTTTGGCTGATTGGCAAACGCCTTATCATAAAAATCAGCTGCCTGCCTTCTTGCTAAGATATAATTATCCAAATGTTTCAGTTTTATATTCAGTATAGCGGCTTGTATTGTATCCAACCTGGAATTACAACCGACTAAATCGTGATAATATCTTTTGCTTTGTCCGTGATTGGCGATCATTTTCATCTTCGCAGCCAAATCATCATCATTCGTAAACACTGCACCTGCATCTCCATAGGCACCCAGGTTTTTCGATGGAAAAAACGATGTACATCCTATAGTTCCGATGGATCCTGTTTTTTTGGTGGTACCATCACTAAAAGTGTAATCACCTCCAATTGCCTGCGCATTATCTTCTATCACATACAGGTCATGTTCTTTAGCTATCTGCATGATAGCTTCCATATTGGCCGATTGGCCATACAGATGAACAGGTACTATCGCTTTTGTCTTTGGTGTGATGGCCTTTCTTACCGAGTCAGGATCGAGGCAAAAGGTTTTTTCATCAACATCCACAAATACCGGCTTCAATTTAAGTAGCGCCACCACCTCTGTGGTTGCTATAAAAGTAAAGGACGGCGTAATAACTTCGTCACCCGGTTGCAAATCCAATGCCATCATTGCAATTTGCAGCGCATCAGTTCCATTTGCACAAGGAATTACATGTTTTACTTCCAGGTAAGCTGCAAGATTATCTGCGAATTCCTGTACAGGTTTTCCATTAATGAAAGCAGTGCTTTCCAATACATCAATTACAGCTTTATCAATCTCCTCTTTTATTCTAAGATACTGGTTCTTTAAATCAACCATTTGAATTGGCTTCATAGTCATCTTATTTTACGCGGGCAAAGCTAATGTATTCTAATAATGAATATTCGCCAATAATATATGGATATTGCAGATTTTCAATTGAGGCTTGCTAATCGGCTGAGGAAGCTTTTCGGGTGTTGTGAACACTTATAGGATAAGCAGAAATGGTAAATCCGGCAGTAAAATAATACATTTTATTTTATTGTGCTATTTTTTAGAAAAACTTTTTCTAAAATTAAAAGGGCCGGCATAATGCCGACCCTTTATCACTCTCTCTTAATCATCATTCTAATACCAACCAAATCTCAAGAACAAAATTTAAATATGTACGATGTACGATTTACGATGTTAGATGTACGATGTTGTCTGACACCTGATACCTCTCACCTCTCTAAAAGCTGATTGCTGAAAACTGATTGCTGATAGCCAATAGCTATACAGCCTGTGCTTTTACCTTAAACAGCTGGATGTAATAATTTCTGTAATGCCATGCCACAATAAGGTTCAATACGACTATTACTAATGAAAGCACCACAGGGAATCCGCCAGGAGCCAACAGTAAATGGAATAATAAAATGTTTATACTAATGGGCATAAGCACAATCAACGACAGCGGCACCAGCCATCCGATCAGCAACAATAAACCAAATACTATTTCAAGCGATTTAAGGAAGGGAAAGAAATAACCTGACTGGAACAAACCGCCGGTGAATGCGGCAGCAGCACCTTCAGGCGCAGGCCCTGATTGTGGAATAAAATGCAAAAAGAAGTTAAGTCCGAAGACGAAGTATATAAGTCCAAGTACCAACCTGGGAGCCAATACTGATAAATTGTTTTTCATTGTCTTGTTATTTTTGAAGTATTACTAAGTTCTATTGTAAAACCGGCTGCGATTTATAAAAAGGGTAGTCCGTAAAACCTTTTGCGCCGGGCATATAAAATGTTGAAAAGTCAAGCTCTGTTTCAAGCGGCCATTGATTTTTATACCGTATCGTCAAATCCGGATTATTAATAAATGGTCGTCCGAATGCGACTAGATTAGCAAAACCGGAACTAAGATCATTCTCTGCACTTTCCAGATCATATCCACCTGAAAGAATAAGTGTATTTCTGAATTTCTGGCGAATTGCTTTTTTAATTCTTTGAGGAACTTCAGGCGCACCCATTGCTGAATGGTCTGCCAGGTGCAGATATACAAGATTCAATTTCTGAAACTCTTCCGCCAGGTATATATGTGTTTCATCAGTTTCTTCATAATATCCTGTGTCCGCATTAACACCATATGGAGACAAACGGACGCCGGTTTTATGTGCACCAATTGCTTCAACCACCGCGCTGGCGACTTCCAGTACAAAACGCGCTCTGTTCTCTATACTTCCACCATATTCATCTGTGCGCTGATTGGTAAGCGGAGAAATAAACTGCTCCAGCAAATAACCATTGGCTGCATGCAATTCAACACCGTCAAACCCTGCTTTGATAGCATTCACTGCAGCTTGTACAAATTCTTTTTTAGTTTGTTCGAGTTGCGCTAACGTACCTGCCTGGGGAAGCGCATAAGGTTGCATACCTTCTGCATCTGTCCATATCTCGCCTTTAACGGGAATCGCTGAAGGAGCAATAATTTCAGCACTTTCAGGCATATTTGCTTTATGCGCTACACGACCGCAGTGCATTAATTGCACAAATATTCTTCCTCCTTTATCATGAACCCCTTTGGTTACTTTTTTCCAGGCTTCAACCTGTTCGTCGCTGAATATGCCCGGGATGCGCGCATAGCCAAGACCGTTAGGTGAAGGTGAGGTACCTTCGGTTATGATTAGCCCGGAAGAAGCTCTCTGGGCATAATATTCTGCAATAAGATCGTTGGGAACGTTGTTAACGGCTCTGCTTCTGGTCATAGGCGCCATAACAAGGCGATTGTTGAGGATAATGTCTCCCAATTTGTAAGGTGTGAATGGCAGTGATGCACTCATACAACTATCAATTTAATTGATGAATTTATATATTTAAAAACTTCGATTAATAAATCAAAAAAAGGGGCTTCTAGGATTGAAGAGCGCCAATTACGTCTATGTATTGCTGCAATACATGATTGTTAAGCGTGTATTTGTGGTTTCTTCCTTCTTTCTCAGGTTCAATAAGACCTGCTTCGATCAAAATTTTTATATGGTGACTTATTGAAGGCTGAGCCAGATCTACCACATCCTGGATCTCGCAACACTGTCCGCACCCACCCTTTTTAGAGATATGGTGCAGTATCTTAAGCCTGTTGGCATCGCCCAGCGCCTTAGATATCTTTTCCACTTGTTTAAATGCAATAGTCATTTAAAAATACATTGAAGAATGCAAATGTATCAATTTTTCCGAAACCACCGAAATTTTATTTACCGCCTGGTCTCTTCAATGCAACCCGCAGCTTTTTTATTAATAACTTTTGACTTTAACTATCTTTACATATCCTTTCTCTACAAAGACATATGCAAAAAATATTTTACAATATATTCACCAGCCTTTATCCTTTTATTGCCAGCCTGATTTCACCATTTAACCCAAAAGCCAGGAAATGGGTGCAGGGTAGAAAAGGTTTGCTTCAGCAAATTGAGGAAAAACTTGCGGGCAACACATCAAAAACTGTCTGGGTTCACTGCGCTTCCCTGGGTGAATTTGAACAGGGCAGGCCTTTGATAGAAGATCTTAAAAAAGTAGATTCTTCCTGTAAAATCGTGCTGACTTTTTTCTCTCCATCAGGGTATGAAGTACAGAAGAAATATGTTTATGCAGATTATATTTTTTATCTGCCGATGGATTCTGCATCTAATGCAAAAAAATTTTACGATATCGTTAACCCCTCGCTGATCCTTTTTGTAAAGTATGAATTCTGGTATCATTATTTATTACAAGCGCGGCAAAGAAATATACCCTTACTGCTGGTGTCCGGTATCTTCAGAAAAAGCCAGCCCTTCTTTAAAAGCTATGGCGGTTTTCACAGAAAGATGCTCGGAGCTTTCACTCATTTCTTTGTACAAAATGACGAATCAATTGAACTATTAAAGTCTATTCAAATTACGAATGCAAGTTTAAGCGGGGATACAAGATTTGACCGTGTATTACAAATAGCCGGCAACTTTACCGACATCCCCGATCTTAAAGACTTTGCATCAAACCATACAGTGATTGTTGCCGGGAGTACATGGACAGAAGATGATGAAGAACTGGATCACTACTCACACATACATACCGATTACCGTTTCATTATTGCACCACATGATATAAGTGAAGAACGCATCAGGGAATGTGAAACATTATACAAACATGCAGTACGTTATTCAACCTATCAACAGTTGCTGCAGGGCAAAGTACCCTTGCAGGAAATCAATACCATCATCATTGATAACATTGGCATGTTGAGCAGGCTTTATAAGTATGCAACCATCTGCTATGTTGGCGGTGGCTTTGGTGGTGACGGTGTTCATAATGTACTCGAAGCTGCCGTTTATAATAAACCTGTTGTATTCGGACCTGTATACGACAAATATTTTGAGGCTGTAGAACTTGTTGAAAAAGGTGGCGCTTTTACAGTTGATGATGCATTGGAGCTGGAGCAGCAGCTTGACGAACTATTAGGTGACGGTGCTACATACAAAAATGCCTGCAAAAATGCAGGCGATTATGTTCATGAAAAATCCGGCGCAACCGGCAATATCATGCAATATATTTATGCGAAACGTCTTCTCACTAATTGATCAAATAAACGCACAGCTTCTGATGACTCATTCCAACCGATTTTTGTTTTCAATTCGCGCTGGATCCAGTATTCTGCTTCTGCAAGAATTTTGAAATCATTGATTGTTTTGATACTTCTTTCATACATCGTTTCGTCACCGCGGAACAACTCGCTTAAGAATAAGTACCTGTCGTTAATACCGATAGCTTTACGTAAGTCACGAATAGGAGCTTCTTTCAAAAGTGACGCAACTTCAAGCTTTTCTACCCTCAGCCTTTCGTTTAAACTTTGCTCGCTTGCTTTCATCACTTCATTTAACTCATAAACGGTTTTATCCTGGTGCGCGAGCGTAGGCACTTCGGCAACGGGATCAAAGGCCCATCTGTAACGTTCTTTTTCTTTCTCTCTGTCAATATGTGAAACATGCTCTGTGTCATGATGTTCATGTGCAACAATTTTTTCTGCTACGGGTTCAACCGCAGGAGCTTCTTTCACCTGAACCGGAGGCGCAGCAACAGCAGCTCCATTGTTATTAGAAGTATGCGCACTTATATTATTTACAAATGAAGGCTCCTTTTGCTCAGTTGCACTGCCAGCCAAATGATTGATAGACTGGCCCGCTGCAGGCATAATCACGGCTACTTTTTTATCTGCATCAGCTACCTTTTGCTTTTGCTGCAGTTCAGCCAATAGCATTTGTGCAGTTACAATCAAATAATAGTTATCCGCATGTTGTTGATATTGTTCCTGCAATCGTTCTATTAAAATGCCCACTCTTTCCATGGGAAATAATACTTTTGATGGTTTAAATAGCGCTTAAAGTTACAAAGGTTTTTTGCAACAATATTAAGATTAAGAAAATGTTTATTGAGCCAAGTATCAGAGGGGAACGCCGCGGCTGGATTGAAGTTATCTGCGGTTCCATGTTTAGTGGAAAGACAGAAGAACTTATACGTCGCCTGAGGCGTGCCGAAATCGCCAATCTTTCTTTAAAAATTTTTAAACCTGCTATCGATACGAGATACGACGAGGCTCAAATTGTTAGTCATAACGCAAATATCATTCCTTCTATACCAGTTATAGATTCTAAGGATATTCTTTCTGAATGCCAGAACATTGACGTTGTTGGAATTGACGAGGTACAGTTTTTTGATAACGAGATTATTCATGTCTGCGAACTTTTAGCCGTGCGCGGCGTTAGAGTTATCGTGGCCGGCCTGGATATGGATTACAAGGGCAACCCTTTCGGACCAATGCCTCAACTTTTAGCAATTGCCGACTTTATTACCAAACTGCATGCCATTTGCGTAAGATGTGGAAACCTTGCAAGCATGTCTTACAGAAAAACGAGCGGAGATGATCAGATATTGCTCGGTGAGAAAGAAGCCTATGAGCCAAGGTGCAGGCATTGCTATTATGAAAACGAAGATAACAACACCATCGCAATTGCCTGACGCTGTGCAGTTAATATAACTTCATTACCTTGCAACCAATGCAAACGAATTCCTACAGACATATATACACACTCTTCAAAAAAGATTTATTACTGGAAATACGCCAGCAGTACACTTTTTACGGTATTCTGCTTTACGTTGCATCTACCATATTTGTTGTGTATTTAACGATGGGACATCCTGAAGATGAAGTATGGAACGCTTTGTTTTGGGTAGTTCAGTTATTTGTTTGTACCAACGCCGTTGCCAAAAGTTTTTTGCAGGAAAGCAAGGGGCGCATGCTTTATTTTTATTCTATTGCAGGAGCAAGAGATTTTATGCTCTCCAAATTGCTGTTTAACGGTGTATTGATGTTTGCCATGAGTCTCCTCAGCCTGGTAATTTTCATTTTGTTCCTTAATAACCCGCTCACAAACACGCTTACTTTTGTGGGTATCAGCATATTGGGCGGTGTGGGGCTAAGTTTTGTATTTACCTTTTTAGCCGCCATCGCCGCCAAAGCACAACAACAGGCTGCGCTAATGGCCATTATGGGCTTTCCGGTAATTATACCTCAATTGTTGCTTCTTTCCAGGATATCCAAAGTGGCTTTTTCCGATGTGGTTCAGGGAAGTTTCTGGCAAATGACATTGTTGCTGGTGGGGTTTGATATACTGGTGATCTTTCTTTCTGTAATATTGTTTCCATTCTTGTGGAAGGATTAGTTTAAAGCTCAAAGCTTAAAGCCTAAAACTGGTGATACGTTGTAAGTTTTACGTTATACGTTTTTTGAAGCGGAGGGGAAAAGCTTAAAGCTCAGAGCTTAAAGCCTAAAACTGGTGATACGTTGTAAGTAGTACGTTATACGTTTTTTGAAGCGGAGGGGAAAAGCTTAAAGCTCAGAGCCTAAAGCTAAGAACTGGTTGTACGTTGTGAGTTGTACGTTATACGTTTTTTGAAGCGGAGGGGGAAAAGCTTAAAGCTCAGAGCCTAAAGCTTAAAACTGGTGATACGTTGTAAGTAGTACGTTATACGTTTTTTGAAGCGGATGGGGAAAGCTTAAAGCTCAGTGCCTAAAGCTTAGAACTGATTGTACGTTGTGAGTTGTACGTTATACGCTTTTTGAAGCGGAGGGGAAAAGCTTAAAGCTCAGAGCCTAAAGCTTAAAAGTGGTGATACGTTGTAAGTAGTACGTTATACGTTTTTTGAAGCGGAGGGGAAAAGCTTAAAGGGTTAAGTTGTTTGTAAACTATAAGTTATAAGATCTTCAAAAATGAACGGGTTCGACTGAAGTTTCTGATGCCGCACCTTTCACTATTGACCATTGACTATTGACCATTGGCTATTAACTATGACTACTCACTATTTTTTGTTTCAACAAAAAATTTAAAACTAACGCATGTTTGCAATACTCCTTTCCCCTAATTTTGCCCCGCACAATGGTTCAAGTTACTGAACGTGTAAAATTCAAATTATGATCAAACAAGCCTGGTGGAAAATATTGGCATTCATCCTGCTTATATATACAAGCATTAACGGATTCCTGGTAAAAATCCCAAAACTGGACGACCGTATGCAGGAGTCAATCCGGAACATGTTTTTCCACGTTCCCATGTGGTTTGGAATGATGATATTGCTGGGTACTTCAGTCGTATATGCAGTTAAGTTCCTCAGGAATGGCGAAGCAATCAATGATATCAAATCAAGTGCTTTTGCAGCCGTTGGAACACTCTTCGGGGCTTTAGGAATTGTTACCGGTGCAATATGGGCAAACTATCAATGGGGTGCGCCATGGAGCGGTGATCCTAAGCAAAATGGCGCAGCTATAGCGCTACTCATTTATTTCGCCTATTTTGTTTTGAGAGGTTCGTTTAATGACGAAGAAAAGAGAGCTCGCATTAGTGCGGTCTATAACATTTTTGCTTTTTGTATGTTATTCCCAACAATATGGATATTGCCGAGATTGACAGAATCGCTGCACCCTGGCGGACAAGGAAGTGAGGGCAATCCGGGACTGAACAGCGGCGACCTTGACCCTGCCATGCGCCTGGTGTTCTATCCTGCGATCATCGGCTGGACTTTGCTGGGCGTTTGGATTGCTACACTAAGAGCAAGGGTAAGTGTTTTGGTACATAAAACATCAATGAACTAATCTAACCAACTTGTCCTGGCAACATATTAACATGTTGCAGGACTTAATGAATACTCACCAAAAAATGAAAAATTTACGGATGAATAAGCTTTCTTCTATCGCAATGTTAATCATACTTTGTATGATGCATTCTTTTGCCAACGCACAAACAGCCCCTTCTGCCGACGTTATGCGAAGCAATGGTAAAATTTACGTGGTAATTGCAGTTGTTGTGGTAATTGTACTTGGCATTTTTATTTACCTGTTTAATCTTGATAAAAAAATCAGCCGCCTGGAAAAAGACAATAAAACGAAACCCTAGCCAAATAATCGATTGCTTGCTAACGTTCTACTACCGCTCATTACAGATAACGTCTAGCTAAATATTTTTCTTGTTCTCCTCGTATGGAGTATTTATAAATAGCCATTTTTCAACTCCTCAACTCATAACTCACTACTAAAAAATCAATTTTATGTCTGAGCAGAATTACAGCTTTTTTGACAGCGTCACAAGAAGCTTTGATAAGGCAGCAAAGTTCACTAGTTGGGAATCGGGCGTACTGGAGCAAATTAAAGCCTGCAATGCCGTTTACCAGATCAGGTTCCCTGTACGCAGAGATGACAACTCAATTGAAGTGATAGAGGCTTACCGTGTGCAGCATTCTCATCACAAAACGCCGTGTAAAGGTGGTATCCGCTTTAGTGACGAAGTTAACCAGGATGAAGTAATGGCGCTTGCAGCCCTTATGACCTACAAATGCGCTATTGTAAATGTTCCTTTTGGTGGAGGTAAAGGCGGTATTAAGATCAATCCGAGAAAATACTCAGCCTTTGAACTTCAAAAAATCACAAGAAGATATACTGCCGAACTGATCCGTAAGAATTTCATCGGACCGGGCACTGACGTTCCGGCGCCGGATTATGGTACGGGCGAAAGAGAAATGGCATGGATCCTCGACACTTATGTTACCATGCATCCCGGAGAAGTGGACGCAATGGGTTGTGTCACAGGCAAGCCCGTTTCCCAGGGCGGCGTAAGAGGTCGTAGAGAAGCTACAGGCCTGGGTGTGTTCTTCGGCGTAAGAGAAGTGTGCAACATGCCAGATGTAATGCAACGTCTCGGTTTACCAGTGGGTATAAAAGATAAACGTGTGATTGTACAGGGACTTGGAAACGTGGGTTATCACTCTGCCAAATTCTTCCGTGAGCACGGCGCTAAAGTTGTAGCTATTTCAGAATATGAAGGCGCTATTTACAACGAGAATGGCCTAAACGAAGAAGAGGTTTTTCAACACAGAAAAACATCCGGCTCAATTCTTAATTTCCCTGGCGCTACCAACCTCGCCAAGACCGGTGACGCATTAGAAATGGAATGTGATATTTTGATTCCTGCTGCATTGGAAAATGTAATCAATGGCGAAAATGCCGGGCGTGTTAAAGCAAAGATCATAGGCGAAGCAGCTAATGGTCCGCTAACACCAGATGCTGATGACATCCTTGCCAAAAATGGAACGCTTGTAATTCCTGATATGTACCTTAATGCAGGCGGTGTTACCGTTTCTTATTTTGAATGGCTGAAAAACCTTAGCCATGTGCGTTACGGCCGTATGGAAAAACGTTTCACTGAAAACATGAATAAGCATATTCTTGGTCAGATGGAGACACTTACAGGGAAAGAAGTGAATGACAGCGACAAGAAGTTAATTGAACATGGCCCTGATGAGGTTGACCTGGTGTATAGTGGTCTTGAAGAAACGATGATTGAAGCTACAAGAGAGATCATGAACACCTGGAAATCCAACCCGGAAATACCCGACATGCGTACTGCAGCTTATGTTGTAGCCATTAACAAGGTTGGTACTTCGTATGCGGAATTGGGAATTTTCCCTTAATCAATTGAAAATTGAAAGTTGAAAATTGAAAATGATAAAAGCGTGAGAACGTCATTTACTCACGCTTTTTTTTATGAAATAGTTAGAAAGGGCTAATTGTAGATGAAAATGACAAAAAGTGTGAGACACTTCAACTTCTCACACTCTTTTATTCAAAAACATATTCAGTATTCTAAACGAAAACTGCAATCCATTATTAATTGTCAATTTTCAATTGTTAATTAGTTCTCCCACAAGTTTGAAGGATATTCTCCCGAAGCAATCAGCTTATCAATGCTTGCCTGAACAATTGGAGCATCTTCTTTATAGGTTACGCCAAACCATTTTGCACTGGTAGGAACGATGTCGATTACGCCTTGCCCGGTTTTAATGAAATGATCAGCCATGCGGGGGATCAGAAATTCAGACTTAAGATCTTTGATGTTTGCGTCTAAAAATTTACCAAACTCTTCTTCACACATAGCGATATAGCTTGGAGCGAAGCAGAAAAAGTTCATGCTTACATTGGTTGAAGGGGCCAATTCAGTCAGCACATCGCCATCTTCATAAACAATTTTATCGTCACTTCTGTAAATCTTCAAGCGTTCGTCAATGCCAACCATCTCCTGCTTGTCATTTTCAGCAATAACACCGCGGCTTACACTTCCGTGCTCACTTAATGTGTTTGCCAATTCATAGCCAATTACAGCATAAGTTTGGTCATTACATTTATCTTTCAAAAATTCGTATGCTTTTTTAAATGCATCAGCACCATAAAAATCATCTGCATTGATCACTGCAAATGGAGCAGTTACCGCGTCTTTGCAACATAATACCGCGTGAGCAGTACCCCATGGTTTAACTCTGTCGGCAGGAATTTCTCTTCCACCTGTAAAAGAATCCAGCTTCTGGTAAACATAAGCGGTTTCAATTTTGCCTTTGAGTTTGGGCTCGAAGATCGCCTTGAAGTTCTCAGCAAAATCTTCACGTATTATAAACACAACTTTTGTGAATCCGGCTTTAATTGCATCATAAATAGAATAATCCATGATGGTTTCACCTGAAGGGCCAAAGGATTGTATTTGCTTCATACTTCCGTATCTGCTGGCCATTCCTGCGGCCAGAATAACTAGTGTTGCTTGCATATCTATTTTTTTAAACTTTGCGAATCTAATGGATATAAAACAATTTTTGCAAAAAGGAATAATCGATTACAAAAAACTTACCGAAATATAATGCTGAAAGATATATTGCATTTTAGTTCAATAAACACGCAAACGTTTGATGCTGATTGGCTGAAAGCCAACAACACAAGGCTGGACATTCTGCGCATCGACAAAATTCACCCGGTAGTTAGTGGCAATAAATGGTTCAAACTAAAATACTACCTGGAGGAAGCCGTAAGTCAGAACGCCCAAACAATCGGCACTTTCGGAGGAGCTTATTCCAACCATATCATAGCTACAGCCTATGCGGCGCAGGCAATTGGCCTTAGGTGTATTGGCGTAATAAGAGGCGAACGGCCAAAACAACTGTCCCACACGCTCCGTGATGCCGAAGAACTTGGCATGCATCTGCATTTTGTAAGCCGGGAAGAATATAACAATGCAGAAAAGATCAAACCGGACTTCCCCGGTGTTTACTGGATCAGTGAAGGTGGCTACGGACCGGTTGGTGTAAAGGGTGCAGCCGAGATATTATCCTTCGCGAATGATCTTGCCAGTTACACACATATTGTTTGTGCAGTAGGCACAGGTACCATGTTGGCCGGACTAATAACCGCATCTTTCCCACATCAACAGGTAATAGGCGTAAGTGTCCTGAAAAACAATTTCAGCATAGAAGATGAGGTCCGGGCAATATTACCGGACAAGCACCATCCGTTTAAAATTGTATACGATTATCACTTCGGCGGCTATGCAAAACATCCGGAAGAATTATTAAATTTTATGAGGGATATATGGACCGAACACAGGTTTCCCACTGATATTGTATATACTTCTAAAGCGTTATATGCTATAAAAGATATGATAACAAAACATATTATTCCGCAAGGCTCAAAAGTGCTCACAGTGCATTGTGGAGGGCTGCAGGGTAATTTATCATTAAGGCCGGGTGTGTTGCCGTTTTTATAATCAAGTCTGTTATATTTGTCTACAATTTTTTTTTGAATGATGTTTAGAAAGGTCTTGTTATTTGCTCTTATACTTTTTTCGGCTTATTCTTCATTCGCGCAGCAAGACACCAGCTTCGTGTTTAAAGCAGAAAATTTAGGGCAAAACCGAATCCGTGTTAGTTGGCAAAACCCCTATGGAGACGCTCTCGTACAAATAAATGTTCAGCGCTCTTATGACAGTTTGCGCAATTTCCGTACTGTTTTTTCTACGCCCTCGCCGGAGCTTCCGGAAAATGGATTTATCGATCCATCCAATCTGAACGGGAGAATGTATTACCGGATTTTTTATGTGCTGAATGGCGGAGCATACTATTTCACAAAACCAAAAAGATCCGGAATGGGCTTCGTTGAACAGCAGGCGGATGATAAGATGGCTATGAACAAAAACGTCACTATCCAGGTGCGGGATAAAGTTTATGCTGTTGTTCCTTACGAAAAATATAAACAATTCAAAGACTCCATCGTATACCAGACCCAGGATAGTCTCTTCTTTATCAACGACAGCACCATTATGGTTCGTCCGTATGTTTCCCGCGGCGAAGTATTTGTGCCGTCAAGATATATCTTCACCAACAAGGAAGGGAATATTTACATCAATATCCCTGACGCAACGAACAATAAATATAAAATCGTCTTCTTTGACGATTCATTCCATGAATTGTTCACCATCCATCATCTCGCGCAAAGCGATCTTACACTTGACAAAGCAAATTTTCTTCATTCCGGATGGTTCTACTTTGAACTGTATGAGAATGACAGATTAAAGGAGAAGAATAAGTTTTATTTACAGAGAGAATTCTAACAATGTACGGTGTCATTCAATGTTAGATGTACGATGTATGATGTATGATGTATAAGTACGAAGTACGATTTACGAAGTACATAGGTGCAACAGCGTGAGAGAATATATGATGTGAAGAATTTAGAGTACTAGATGCACGATGTCAAATACGAAGTACAATTTACAAAGTATAGCGTGCCTATGCCTTACATTACACCTTACACCTCTAGCCTCACACCTGTTACCTGATACCTGATACCTGATACCTGATACCTGATACCTGAAACCTAAACCAGTTCGACTTCGAACACCTTCTCGAAATTGCGTTTAAGTTTTTCCTTTACTTCCTCCATTGAAACAGGATGACCCAATTCTTTTTCGATTGAGGTCACCTGCTTATTCTGTATGCCGCATGGAATAATATGATTAAAATAAGAAAGATCGGTATTAACATTCAGCGCAAAGCCATGCATCGTAACCCAACGGGAGCTTTTTATTCCCATTGCACAGATCTTACGTTCTTTGCCTTTTAAGTCGGGATCAAGCCAAACACCTGTTTCTCCCGGGCTGCGATCGCCCTTTAAACCATATTCTGCAATGGTCATGATGATTACCTCTTCCAGGCTGCGTAAATACCAGCCAAGATCGGTACGGAATTGATCCAGATCAAGAATTGGATAGCCTACCAATTGTCCCGGCCCGTGGAAAGTGATGTCTCCTCCCCTGTTTATATGGAAATATTCTATGCCTTTTTCCTCGCGCTCATGCTCGTTAATCAATACATGTTCAGGTTTTCCGCTTTTGCCAAGCGTATAAACCGGGGAATGCTCCACAAATAAAAAATAGTTAACCGGTAAAGGTGTTTCGCCTGTATTTGACGGAGATTTCAGATTAACACTTTCTTTCAGCAACTGCTCCTGGTAATCCCATACCTCTTTATAAGATTGCGCACCCAGATCTTTAAACACTACTTTTTTGCTCATTTTGCAAATTTAGTTAATTGAGAATTGAAAATTGACAATTGAAAATGCCGGAGTCAGTCAAAGGCTCATTGCTTTAGGCTTTAAGCTTTGGGCTTTAAGCTTTCCCCTTCCACCTTTCTGCTTATTTTTGCCTGATATGAACACCGATCAGGAAATAATGAATGATGATCAGCCTGAAGAGCTGTATGAGCGAAAATCGTTTTATGTGGATAAGGGACAGGAACCTATGCGTATTGACAAATGGGTTCAGATGCGGCTTGAAAATGCCAGTAGAAATAAGATCCAGAATGCTATTGAAGCAGGCTTTCTCACAGTAAATGGCAAACAGGAGAAAAGCAACTACAAGGTTAAACCGGGCGATGAAATAATCCTGATGAGCTATATTAACCCGGAAACTACGGATGTTAAACCTGAAAACATTCCACTCAATATAGTTTATGAAGATGATGCGGTGATGGTGATCAACAAGCCTGCCAATATGGTGGTACATCCCGGCGTTGGAAATTATACAGGTACATTGCTGAACGGTGTTGCATTCCATTTACTGCAACAAAACCCGTCAATTAACGAAGATGAACTGCCCCGCTATGGACTGGTGCATCGCATAGACAAAAACACAACCGGTTTAATTGTGCTGGCTAAAACAGCAGAAGCCGCAGCCAGTCTGGCCAAACAATTTTTCAATCACACAGTTCAACGTAAATATGTCGCATTAGTGTGGGGAAATATGGAGGAAGATGAAGGAACCGTCAACGCACATATTGCACGCCATCAGCGTTTCAGGAAAATGTTTGCAGCTTATCCGGAAGGAGAAACCGGCAAGCATGCTATTACTCACTACCGGGTACTTGAGCGTATGAATTATGTTACCCTTGTTGAATGCATTCTTGAAACGGGTCGTACACACCAGATCCGTGTTCACATGAAACATGTAGGGCATACGCTTTTTAATGACTGGGAATATGGTGGCGACAGGATTTTAAAGGGAACTGTATATACCAAATACAAACAATTTGTGGACAACTGTTTTGCTATTTGTCCAAGATGTGCCCTGCATGCAAAAACACTTGGATTTGTGCACCCTGTAACAAAACAAGAAATGTTCTTCGAATCACCATTAGCTGAAGACATGGAAGCGGTAATTGAGAAATGGAGGAATTATGTGAAGCATAAACCGGTAAGTGAGGAATAGGAAGAAATGTTAGATGCCTGCCCGTACCGACGGCACGTTCGGGCGGGTACGGTGTACGATGTGCGATGTAAATAAAAAAGTTTCCAATTTTGGAAACTTTTTTATTTACTTTTGTGCCATGTCTGAAAACCCAACCCGATGTTTCCAGACGGAATTCTTACCTGAGATCAGAAATTTTTTCAAAGAGATTGATAAGAATGCCGTCAACAAAATACTATGGAATCTTGATTTAGCGGAAAGAACAAACGATTCAAAACTTTTTAAAAAGTTGCGTGATGAAATTTGGGAATTCCGAACAAAATACGGCAATCTTCAATACAGACTGTTGGCCTTTTGGGATCAGAGCTCGCCAGAGAGAACTTTGGTGATTGCTACGCACGGCATTATCAAAAAAACAGACAAAATGCCTTCAAAAGAAATTGAAAAAGCTATTAGCATTCGAAAAAGATATTTTGAGCAAAACAGCAAATGATATGACACCACGAAAAACTATTTCCCTTGATGAGATGAAGGATGAATTCATCGGAAAGAGAGGATCCCCAGAAAGAGAGACATACGAATATGAACTTAATATGGAAGTTCTGGGTTTGATGATTAAAAAAGCCCGAAAGGAACGCCAGCTTACGCAGGACGGACTTGGAAAACTTGTCGGTGTTCAAAAATCCCAAATCTCAAAACTGGAAAGCAACGCAAACAGTGCAACAATTGACACTATAATTAAGGTTTTCAGGGCACTGAAAGCTGAAATACACTTTAACGTAATCATGGAAAACAGATATCTACAGATTCCATAGGACGAATACAAGCGGGTAAGATTTAGGCATTTCGCATTATCAAATACACTGTTACACAGAGAAATACAAGAGAAGACACAGAGTCGCACAGAGAATATCTCCGTGCTACTCTGTGTCTTCTCCGTGTAGCTCTGTGTAACCCTTAAGTATATTAAAAAAGAAACAACTTTATCGTTGCAGCGCTAACTTGCTTCTACTTCTTCCATACAAAAAGTAAATACTAAGCCCTATTGCCATCCATCCGAAAAATACCATCCAGCTTTTGGCCGGGATCTCGATCATCAGGTAAGCACAACAGGTAACACCTAGCAATGGGATCAGTGAGAAACTTTTTGCGAAGCTGAATATCCCCATAAAGACGATCAGTAAAAGGAAGAGATAAATAGGAAGGTTATGGACAATTGCCAGCAATCCCCCGAGGAATATCTTGTTATGCAACGTAGGAATACTTCTTAACGTGTCACCAAACTCCGCGTCGCTAAACTCATTCAACTGTTCTTTAGTAATTGAGAGTGTTTTCGCTCCTCCGGAAGTAACGCTCTGTATATTGTTCAGGTCATTGACAGTTAATTCTTTTTGAAGAACCGCACGATCTTTCAGGTATAAACCATGAAAAGCATCATCAAAACGGTAAGGCTTAAACAATGCAATCAATACAATGATCAACACCACAAGCACCGGATAGATCAACTTTCCGTTGATATATGGGATGTTGAATTTCCCTGATTGCCTGGCAAGTTTTGGCAGGTATAAAACTCCACCGCAAACCAGCACAAATGCAAACAACGTTCCGATGCTGGTAAGATCGGTCATTAATTTATCGTCCACAAAAAGCACGGGCAAACCCACCAGAAGTCCGGTCATCATAGTCGCAAAACCGGGTGTTTTATAACGGGGTGAAATTGTGCTGAAACGCTTTGGAAGCAAGCCATCGCGGCTCATACTCATCCATATTCTTGGCTGACCAATCTGGAACACAAGCAATACACTTGTGGCTGCTATAACCGCAGATACAGAAATAACAAACCCGATCTTGTGCATATTGATCTTATCGAAGACATATGCCAACGGATCTGCCACACCCTCAAACTCCTTATAATTTACCATTCCTGTTATCACTAATGTGGTAACTACATAAATGATGGTACATATTACCAATGAATAGATCATTCCACGCGGAAGATCCCGCTGTGGATTGCTACACTCTTCTGCTGTTGTTGATATAGCGTCAAACCCTATATAGGCAAAGAACACAGAAGAAACGCCTTTCAAAACACCTGTCATTCCCTTGGGAAGAAAGGGTGACCAGTTATCTGTTGTTCCATTCGAAAAAATGAACCAAAAGCCAACGATGGCAATAAAAATCAGCACGACAATCTTTAATCCCACCATAAAATTGGCACTTCGCCGGCTTTCATTAATACCGATATAAGCAAGCATGGTGATTAACCCTACAATTATGAATGCGGGTAGATTTACCACGAGTTTAAATCCCAGTATTGACGGAGCATGTGTGTACACAAGGTCTGCGGTACTTTGATTCGCAGCAATAGCGGCATCATAATTCATTTTGGCGGTCTGATAGCCAATTGTAAGCCATTCGGGAAGATTGATATGAATTGCTTTGAGAATATTATTGAAATATGCGCTCCAGGATATAGCCACTACCACGTTTCCGATAGCATACTCCAGGATCAAAGCCCAGCCAATAATCCATGCGATCAGCTCTCCGAAAGTGACATAAGAGTATGTGTAAGCACTTCCGGAAACAGGAACCCTCGAAGCAAATTCAGCATAACAGAGCGCAGTAAAGCCACAAGTAATTGCCGTAATAATAAATAGGAATATTACACCGGGGCCTCCGTTAAACGCTGCCGTACCAATCGTGGAAAAAATACCGGCACCAATAACGGCGGCAACTCCCATAAAGGTAAGATCACGAACACCTAACACTTTATTCATGCCAGGCGCATGACCATCCAGTTCGCCGGCTTGTGCCTCAGCAACAATTTTCTCAAGAGATTTCTTACGAAATAAAGACATGTTATATTGATTGATACCGGTGTTTTCATAGTTCCGGCATTTTAGCTTGTACTTGTATTTTTCTAGTGCTCCCTTTGGATAAGAAAGTCAGCCAACTCGCGCAAAGGTTTTTTGCGTGAAGAAACTACAGCTATATCTTCCAGGTGCTTCATAGATTTATCAAGATATTGTTGCTTGAGTGATTTTGCCCAGCCATCAACATCACAATCCCTGAATATTTGTAAAACCCGTTCAACTTTATCTGCAGGATTTTCCTCCATCAGGCTTAGCAATTCATTTTTTTGTTGGGTATTTGCAACTTCCAGCGCGTGCAGCATCAGGAAAGTCTTTTTATTTTGCCTGATATCTCCGCCTACATCTTTCCCAAATTTTTCGGGATCTCCAAAAGCATCCAGGTAGTCATCCTGTACCTGGAAAGCGATACCAAGGTTTCTACCGAATTCGTACAACTCATTCTGATTTCCTTCACTGGCACCGCCTAATATAGCCCCCATACGAAGGCTGGCGGCGAGCAGGACAGAGGTCTTCAGCTCAATCATCCTGATATAGTCAGGCAATGAAACCGAATTCCGGCGTTCAAAATCTACATCCAGTTGCTGGCCCTCGCAAACCTCCCTGGCCGTTCTATTGAACAACCCTAAAATTTTGCTGAGGTAAGATACATTAATTTTATTAAGATACGAATATGCCACCACCATCATCACATCACCACTTAAAATGGCTGTATTCTCATCGTATTTTGTATGAACTGTCGGCAACCCGCGACGCAGGCTTGCCTTGTCCATTATATCGTCGTGAACTAAAGTAAAATTGTGGAAAAGTTCAATCGCTGTGGCTACGTGAAAAGCATCCGGAACTATTTCACCAAACAATTCATTACCCATTAAACACATTACCGGCCTGATGCGCTTGCCCCCTATTGTGAGAAAATAATCGGCAGGCTCATACAAACCCGCAGGTTCTTTAGGAAAATGACTCACATTAAATACCTCTGCAAAACTGGCAACCAGCTCTTTAAAAGATTTCATGGGGGTGAAGATACAGGATGAATTGAAATTATAGCGATGGGGGCCGGACAAATGTGAATAAAAGAGCTGTGAGCTGTCAGCAATCAGCAATAAGCTTATTGCTTTAGGGTTGCAAAACATAGCCTTAACCGTTATTGGAATGCTTACACGCCCTTCGCCTAATCAAAAACCCACTGTAAGCAGATTGAAGTGGCTGGCTACATGCCCGAAAATTTAATTGTGACAAATTCATCAAATAATACTATCACACGCTAAATTGCTTCGTTTTATAAATACCGTATCAATTCTTATTCAAAGCCATGCAGCAGTTTACCGTCAACCCGAACAAATTCAAGGAGATAAAAAAACAAATGCTCATCAGAAGCATCCCAATGTTATTGCTTGTAAGCATTGCCGCTATTGCAATAAACTATTCCAATACTACTAGCAAGGAAACCGATTTTACATGGCTGTTTATCGCCGTTCCTTTTTTTGTACTCATATTGGCCTGGGGAATTCGAAAAGGTTTAAAAAGGCAAAAGTCTCTCATGGACAGTTATATATTAACAGTATCAAATAATTCGATTACGCGAGAGCAGGCAAATACACCAACAATATCGATATACTATAGCGACATCACTTCGATTGCAAAATACAAGAATGGAACATTTATAATCAGGAGTAAAGATCCCGCGGATGAGATCATTGTTCCTGCCCAAATTGACAACTATGAAGAATTCGAATCGCTAATTGCTAGCGTAAACAAGGTAAATACGGAAAATTCACAACCGCAATTGCAGAAATATACCACTTTGCTGTCATTGATAAATCTCGCATGCATGATATGCGTTTATGTCGCAAGCAATAAATTTCTTGTTGGGGCAACTGGAACTGTTTGTACGGCTTTGACAGGTTGGAGTTTTTATAAGGCATGGATGAGTAAGAATCTGGATTCAAAAACAAAGAAATCGCTTTTATGGGGATTACTGGCACTGCTTTCAGTAGTCGCTATAACTATCATGAAACTAACGGGCATATATACAAACTCTTAATGAATAACACCAGCGCTTTAAGAATCAGGCAGGAGATTTTACCACTGTTTGACCGCACCGAAAATAGTTTCTCGAAGGAAGAGCTGGTACAAGTACTGAGCGAGCCTTTAAAATCTAAAGAAGAGATATTATCAAGACAGGAAATACTGAGAGGGTTTATTGCTAATCATGACATCTTAAAAGATTATTCTTATTCCCAGCTGGACTTTTTCGAAGTGTATAATTTTCTTGCAAGCCTCCATACCAAAGCTATTCCGAAGCTCACTCTAATGATTGATCTTCAATTTTCAAAAGAACGACGTGACTGGGCCCGGTCAAAATTTATTCAGTCTGTTTTACTCCTGAATAGACTGAATCACTTCTATTTTAAAAGAATTGACGCCAGGGTATTTCCGGAGAGCTACAGACAGGAACTGCAGAAAATAGCCCAATTTCTGGAGGATCTTAATCTTATTAATAATGAAAGATTAATCAGGGAAAATAAAGTCCGCGTCAGTCACATTGTGAACTTCATGGATTTGCTTACCCAAAAGGTTACGAACGACGAACATTCAAATTTTTGGAAACGCCTGTTTATTTTCGAAGCATATCTTTCGATCAGTAAAGCGATCGTCATGTATGGCTATAGTTTTCCAATCTTTACTGAAAATGATTTTTCATTTAAAAGCCTGTATCACCCATTATTAAAGCAAGCGGTTAAAAACGATATTACACTTTGTAATAACGTCATCATTTTCACAGGACCCAACATGTCCGGCAAGTCAACGTTCTTAAAAGCTTTAGGCTTGTCGGTTTATCTCGGACATCTGGGATTGGCCGTGCCTGCCGGGGCCGCTGCAATGCCATATTTCGATAGCATTTCCATCGCGATCAATCTTAATGACGACATAATGCAGGGTTATAGTCATTTCATGACTGAATTAAAAAACTTAAAGCAGGTTGTAACTGATGCCTCGGATAACAGGAAATGCTTTGCGATTTTTGATGAGCTGTTCAGAGGAACAAACATTGAAGACGCGTTACATATAAGTTCTTCAACAATTATAGGACTAACTCAGTTCAACCAATCGTATTTTCTGATTTCTACACATTTAAGCCAGTTAAAAGATATGGCATTATCCCAGGAGAACAAAATTGCGGCTTTCTATTTCGATTGTGATTTGCAGAATGGCTCTCCATCATTTAACTATCAACTAAAAAAAGGCTGGTCAGAATTAAAAATTGGCAAAATATTATTCGACAAAGAAGGACTTCCTGACTTATTAAATCCGGTTAAATAATAATACTAATAATACCAGACGTAGCAAATTCCTGTTTCTCTCACAGGTTGTTGGTGTGCTTGCATACATTGCAAAGCTGACACCAAACAACTGCAGTCAGCTCAATTGCTCAGGCTTTAGCGCGTAGTTCATTCGGTGTTGATGTGCTCTCAAAATGGAACCGCACCCAACGCTGGGTTGTTTATTAACTCTCTTTCTTACTCTTTTTTGCAGGAGCTTTCTTCGTTGCAGCCGCAGCCTTCTTTTTCGCAGGTGCTTTCTCCGCAGCCTTTTTTCGTGCAGCTTTTTTAGCAGGAACTTTTTTAGCATCTTCGCTTTCTTCATCTGGTCTCAACACCCATTCATAATCGAGCTGACGTTTATCCAGGTTTGCAGCAACTACCCTGATGGTAACTTTGTCTCCCATTCTGAATTTTCTTCCGCTGCGCAAACCAACAAGACTATAGTCACCTTCTACCGAACGGAAATCATCATAATCTGATAAGCTGGCTATACTTACCAGTCCTTCACATTTATAGTCAATGGTCTCAACCCAGAATCCGAAACTGGCAACACCACTAATGACACCTTCAAAAGTTTCACCCAGGTAGTTCCTCATAAACTCAACCTGCTTGTATTTATTGCTCGCACGTTCAGCTTCCATGGCGGCACGCTCCCGCTCACTGCTGTGCTTGCATTTTTCATCCATCTTCTTATCGATCATCGGTTTTTCGTGGAGAATGGATTCCAATACACGATGCACCATTACATCCGGATAACGCCGGATGGGTGATGTAAAATGACAATAGAATTCAAAAGCAAGGCCATAGTGTCCAATGTTCTCCGTTGAATAAACAGCTTTGGCCATTGTGCGGATACCCAGTTGCTCCAATACATGCTGTTCGGGCTTTCCTTCTACATCGTCCAGCATCTGGTTGAAGCTTTGGGCAATTTTTTCGGGTGAACTTATATCGAACTTGTGACCGTATTTTTTTGCGAAAGTTATAAACGGCAGCAATTTCTGTTCGTCAGGCTGATCGTGAATACGGTATGGAAACGGAATATTCTTCTTGTTTACCTTAATTTTTGAAACATTCTCAGCAACTGTTCTGTTAGCGAGCAACATAAACTCTTCAATCAGTTGATTCGCTTCTTTACTTTCTTTCACAACTATGCCGATGGGCTTTGCTTCTTCATCCAGCTGAAATCTTACTTCCTGTGATGAAAAGTTGATAGCGCCTTTGCTGAACCGCTGTTTACGCAGCTTTTGCGCTATATTGTTTAATAGCAACAATTCATCACTATAAGGGCTGTCGCTTCCACCTTTTTCTATCACGTCCTGCACCTCTTCATAAGTAAAACGGTGATCAGAATGAATAATGGTTTTACCAAGCCAATATTGCTTTACCTTTCCCTTAATATCCATTTGAAAAATAGCTGAGAAAGTCAGCTTATCCTCACGTGGCCTCAATGAACACAACACATTGGAGATATGCTCAGGCAGCATAGGATTTACTCTGTCCGGCAGGTACACTGATGTCGCTCTTTTGTAAGCTTCCTCGTCCAGCACTGTATCGGGTTCAACATAATGGCTCACATCTGCAATATGCACGCCTATTTCATACAGACCATTTTTCAGTAATCTTATTGAAAGCGCATCATCAAAATCCTTCGCATCAATCGGGTCAATCGTAAATGTCAATATATCCCGAAAGTCTTTTCTTTTATTTATTTCACTCTGGCTAATGATGTCCGGCAGCCGCGCGGCTTCTTCCATTACCTTATCAGGAAAGGACAATGGGAATCCGGCCTCCGCTAATATTTCCTTCATGGCCACATCATTCTCGTCGCCTTCCTGCAAAATTGAGATCACTTCTCCCACGGGCTTTTTATCATCTTTATCCCATTTAACCAATCTGACTGCAACGCGCTGCTTGTGGAGTGCACCATGCAAGTTTTCCAATGGAATGTACAGATCCGGCATTGGCTTATCTGTGTCCGGCACAAAGAAGGCAAAATTTGTTGCCATTTGTAGTGTACCAATAAACTCGGTTTGTTTACGTTGAACCACTTCGGTTATTTTACCTTCCTTACGTCCGCTTCCGATATTCTCTTTTACAACACGCACGCGAACGGTGTCTCCGTTTAATGCTGTATTAAAATCTCCCGGCCGCACCAATATATCGCCGCTTCCATCCGGAATAACAACATATCCGATACCAGAACGGGTAATTTCCAAAGCACCTTTCAATCCGCCGGGTTGTCCCGGTTTCGTCTTCACTTTATTTTTCTTCTTTGAATCTTTTCTTCCCATGACTATCTTTTTATTGCCGGTCAACTAATTGCCGGCATCATGCTTGTCTTTAAAATTTCTTATAAATCCCTGTATCGCAGCATCAAAAAGCGGGCCCTCTTCAAACAGAAATTTATGAGTGATGGGCAACACGTACACGGCCATATGCTCCAGTTGCTGCTTAAATTTAAATAATCTTACAGCATCCTTCTCTGTTGTGAGCACATATTTTTGTTGCACCTGTATGCCATCGTATTTTTTTTGAATATCTTTCAGATCATCTATTGTAAAAATGTGATGATCGCTGTACACCATTTCATAATAAGCACCGGTGCTATCCTGAAGATAATCTTTTAACGGTTTTGGATTGGCAATGCCGCTTACCAACAAGATCTCATCCACCTCTGTAATATACCTTGTCTTATGACTGCTGATATGATATGGTACCCCATATTCAATTGTCGTGAAGAAAATTTTCTGATCTGCCAGCGGTTCTATCTCATCACTAATTTTTTGTCTTTCCTCTGCACTCAAAGAACCGGGGCATTTAGTAACAATGATCATATCGGCCCTTTTATAGGAAGAGCGTTGATCGCGCAGGTCGCCTGTTGGAAGAAAGAAGTCTCTCGTAAAGAGATTATTATAATCCGTAAGCAAAATGTTCAAGCCGGCTTCTACTGACCGATGCTGAAATGCGTCATCCAGGATTATCGCCTGCACTTCAGGCCTGTCATGTAACAATTGCGGAATAGCTACAATTCGCTCCTCTCCCACTGCTACGGGAATTCCGGGAAATTTAATATGGAACTGCATAGGCTCATCTCCAATTTCCAGCGCTGTAGTTTGTTCACCAGCCAGTACATAGCCCTTTGTTTTTCTTTTATAACCGCGGCTTAAAGTGGCTACCGAGAATTTATTTTGCAACAATTCTACAATATATTCAACCATGGGCGATTTTCCGGTTCCGCCCACCGATAAATTACCGATACAGATCAGTGGCAGGTTAAATGATGCCGACTTAATGATCTTTTTATCAAACAGGTAATTTCTAAGCATAACAATGACACCATAGATTAAGGCAAATGGCAACAATAATACCCTGAAAGATTTTAAAAAGATGGCATTAAAATTCATAAATACAGTCTTGTGTAATACAGTAATCTAAAGGTATGTCAAACTCATTACGGTCGTCTATTGTTGAAACCGGTTCAAAATAACTGAAACCAACTTTTAAAACATCCGGCCTGCAACGAGACAAAAATCTGTCATAAAAGCCTTTTCCATATCCCACCCGGTAACCATCAACATCACAGATAAGCATCGGCACAAATACAAGATCTATTTCTTCAGGATCAATATATATGTCGCCGCATGGCTCCGTGATTCCGATATGATTTGTTGTGTACAGTGTATCTTCATTAATCTCAACAGCCTGCATTGAGCAATCGCCAAAGTTGGTTCTTGTGTATCCGATTCGCAGGCCTGGTATACTGTGCCTGAGATACGAAGTATAAAGAATCGTATTTGGCTCGGCATGATGCCCCATTGGCCAGTATGACAACAATACTTCCACATTTTCAAAAGCCAGTTGTTGAAATCTTATGAGAAGCAGATCGTCCAGCCTGAGTTTCTCTTTTGAAGATATTTCCAGCCGCTTTTGCTTATATGTGCTTCTTAATTCCTTTTTTGTCATAGTAATGCTTGTAGTGATGATCGTACAGCAGCAGCCTGCTCAGCAACAAAAGATCTACTTACGGTGCCGGCTTGTTGAACTGATCCTATTTTAGGATAACCGCTCCAACGTACAATATCTTCTTCATAACCCTGAAACTGATCATTGAACATCCAGCCAATTACATCAATATTGTGCTGTTTGCATACGGCTGCAGTTAACAACGAATGATTAATGCTTCCGAGGTAATTTCTGCTTACGAGAATTACTTTAGCATTCAGTTTCTTTGCCAGGTGAAGAATAAATTCATCGTCATTTAACGGCACCAACAATCCCCCTGCACCTTCTACTATCATCAGATCGCTATCTTTTTGCAGCTGCTGATAACGGGCAAGAATTTTATCTGTATCTATAACTACATTTTCTTCTTTGGCTGCAATATGCGGAGAGGCAGGTAAATGCAGTCTGTACACTTCATCAAAAACCCGGGAGTTTGTATTTGAAAGCAATGTTTGAATGGTATTGGCGTCGGTACCTTCTTCCAAACCGGTCTGAACCGGCTTCCAGTAGTCCGCCTGCAACGCTTCGGTAATAATGGCCGCCGTTACCGTTTTTCCTACACCTGTGCCTATGCCTGTTATAAAAATGGGCCGCATAATGGTTTTTGGATTTGTAAGATATCAGAAAAAACTGTTACTCCATTCTTTGCTATGAAGCAACAAAAAAAGAAAACAACGTTGTTCCGTAATTGCGCAAAAAGCTGAAGCCTTCAAATTGTTCATAAGCATTACGCGGTGTGTGTTCCAGCACAAAAAAGCCGTCAGGCGCTATCAGCTTTTTCTCCACAATGATTTTAGGTAGCTCGTCAATAGTTCCCAATGCATAGGGAGGACCGGCGAAAATAAAATCAAACTGGTCGTTGCAGGAAGACAGAAAACCAAATACATCCATCTTAAGCAATTTGCAGTTTTCAATACCTATCGTATCAATGTTCTTTTTAATGAAGGAATACATTTGCGGATCTTTCTCAATAATTGTCAGATCCGATGCACCACGTGAAGCAAGTTCATAACTTATGCTTCCTGTACCGCCAAACAGGTCGAGGGTTTTTATATCATCAAAACTGATCCTGTTCTGGAGAATATTAAATAATCCTTCCTTGGCAATATCTGTAGTTGGCCTTGTATAAGGCATTTTGGCCGGAGGGCTAATTTTTCTTCCGCCCCATTTTCCGGATATTATCCTCATACAACCATTTTATAAAAGGGTGAAAAATAATGCAACGGGTAATCCTCAAAAACAGCCTTATCCAGCTTATCAGCCGAAAGGTCATCTGTTTCAAGATTGGCAATGTACTTATACAATTCACCATACATTGCCGAGTTTTTATCGATCAAGCCGCTTACCTGTACCGTTGCGTCCGAATTTTCAATATTCAGTTGTTTCATGCAATTCAACAGAAAGTACAACACGTCTTCTGAAGTTTGGTAACAGAAATTCTGCACCAGTGAAATTGCGTGCTGTTGATAAACAACAACCGAACAATTATTTCTGTAAAATGCTACCTGCAATAGCGCATCCTTTGGATATTCCTGCGTATCTGTATTGTATAGAAGCGTTTTTTTATGCGAGAATGAAACTTTCGGAAAAGCGCGTTCGGCAGCAGCAAGAATTGTTTCCGGTATACAATAAGCCACTATATAATCCGGAACTATATCCTTCATCACCTTTCCATGAGCGGGAGCACCCGTTTCCAACAGAAAATAATCATTCAATGAATCCTCCCTGTAAAAACTCCCCGGAACTGCAACCACGTCCTTATTGTTGAGAATAATTTTTACATCCGGATAGGATTGAGACAATAATTTGGAATAAAGCTTAGTCTGACGGAATATCTCCTCGTAGTCAGACATATCCTTGCCAAATTCAAATAATTCGAAAGAATGAAGCCAGTCATTATTATCAGTGATACTCCAGCATGCTATGATGCTGTCACCAATCTCAACATAGAGCCTGGTTGCAGCGTCATCTTCGCCATATATCCCAAAATTCTTCTGAACCATAGTTTAATAGTTAGTGCAATGATACGAACATTTTAGTTGAACCCTGATTTAGCGGGCTGCGCAGGGTATGCCCTGTTAACGGCCCACATGAACGTAGTTTAAGCAAGATCATTGCCCAAACGCCCATATTTCAAAAAAAATATGAGTAATAACTTATTTTTTACAATAATAGGCATGCAATATGCATTATTAGGTGACTAACTCCGGCTTTATGTACCTTTTACTGAGAAACAATAAAGAATCGGGCCCCTTCACCGCTGAACAGCTGGCTAAAATGGGGCTGAAACCTTACGACCTGATTTGGGAGGAAGGTAGAACTGCTGCATGGCTTTATCCCAGCGAGATACCGGCTTTGAAAGAATTTGCGCCCGTAATTGAAGAACAGCCGTTTGACAGGTTTTATAAAAAACCGGCTGCTGCAACAACAAAGCCGGCCACAGCGAAGCCTAAATTCAGAATTTCTGCCGCCTGGAGAAGGATAGATAAAGACGAAACCCCTGCTGCTCCGGCTGCAAAGGAAGAAACTCCTTCATGGAAAGAAGTGTATTCAGAATGGCAACAACATACACCTGCCACTTCCCCACAACCGGAAAAGCCGGCCGAGAAACCGGCACCGCGCAAACAGGAGCCGGTAGAACTTACAACCAAGTTCGAGCAGCCACTACAGGAAATCAAAGAAAGATATGTTGAGCATTTACTAACCGGTAACAAGCGAAAAAATGGCCCCACACTTTCGGTTAGCGGAAAACAATTAATGGAGACATTGCTGGTGCTGGGCGTAATTGCCCTGGGACTTTGGATGGTATTTAAACCGGAAAAACCAGAAAACGCTCAGGCTGCAACAACCACTGTTGCACCTAAACAAACGCCTGCTGAACAAAAGACCATTGTAGCAGATCAGTCTGCAGTTGACGAGGAACAAACCGCCCCACAACAAGACGAAGAACCACAGCAGGCACCGCAAGCGGTTCCGGCAGAAGTAGCAAAAGAGCATGCTAAAACGCCGATTTACATCAACGCAGCTGAAAACAAACTGCGTACTACGGCAAAAAATCCGCATAATGGTAAACAAGTGGCTAAAACACAGCCAAAACAAGCTACCGTTAAAAGTTTGAAACCGGCTGCTACTACATCAAACGGTATCATTCACCAGGCTATCACTAAAAACGGCGCAGCCGTAAAAGGCAATGACCAGCTTTACCAAACAGCAAGCAACACTGTAATTAATCCTTCAACTATTAATTCAGCAAAACAACAGCCGGTGATTGAAACGCCCGTTCTGCCTAAAAGCAATACAAAAACAGTTGATGAGTTGATTAAAGTTAATCAGTCAGCACGATATCCTGGCGTAGTTGAAGACGTGCATCTCAGTCTTCGTAATATGACGACCTCCGTTTTGGATCTTGTTGTGGTTGATTTGCAGTACTATGATAAAAAGGGATTTTACAAAAAAGGTGAAACCCTCTACATAAAAAATGTGCCTGCTAACAGGGATATAACTGTAAAGGCGCCTGACGATCTTAACGCTTCTAATATAACCTATAAAGTATCCCTTGTAAGCTCCGAACAAAAAGGTTTGTATGTTGTAGCCGATTAATTTTTATTTTTAATAAGCACTAAAACAACCGGAAGTAATTAAAGTCAAAATTCAAAAGTAAAAAATCAAAAAATTGTAGTGCCCCGAGAGGGCTTGCTCTAAAAAAATATTAGCAAGCCTGCGCTGGAACCTTTTAACTTTTGACTTTTTAATTTTGACTTACCTCAACCGGCCTGATTGGTAATTATTAAATAAAGCGTTACATGAAGCAAATACTATTGTTCGGCGCAGGCAAGTCTTCTTCTGTACTGATTGAGTACCTGAAAAAAATAACGTCTGAAAACCAATGGACAGCTATAGTTGCCGACAATAACCTTTATGCGGCACAAGAAAAAACAGGCAATCATCCCCTTGTTACTCCGATTGAAATCAATATACACGACGATGTAGCCCGCAAAAACCTGGTACAAAAGGCCGATGTGGTAATTTCTTTAATGCCGCCCGCACTACATTATCTTGTAGCGAAAGAATGTGTTGCAGAAAAAAAGCATCTGATCACGGCATCATATATCGACGACAACATCAGGCAACTCGAAAAAGACATTGTAAAAAATGATCTGTTGTTCTTATGTGAAATGGGACTTGACCCGGGAATAGATCATATGAGCGCAATGCAGCTGATTCACAGGATAAAAAACAACGGTGCCAGAATAACGTCTTTCAAATCTCATTGTGGTGGATTGGTCGCACCGGAAAGCGATGATAATCCGTGGCATTATAAAATAAGCTGGAACCCGAGAAATGTGATTCTTGCAGGCAAAGCCGGTGCAGAATACCGCGAGGATAACAAGGCCGTTCACCTGGGTTATGAAACGTTATTTGATAGTGAAAGGTTAGTACACGTGCCGGGACTGCAGGATTTTGCTTATTACCCAAACAGGGATTCATTGAGCTATATTCCGCTTTACCATCTTGATGAAGCCAATACATTTGTACGAACCACACTCAGGCATCCCGATTTTTGTCTTGGCTGGAAAAACATTGTGGATCTGCAACTGACAAACGAAGAGAAGATTTACGATACCAACGGAATGACCATTGCCGCATTCTTTAAAAACCATTTTGAAAAACATGGTTTTGGCGAATGGCTTAAAAATATGCTTTCTTCAAGAATAGATTTCGCCAGGGATTTGATGGAAAAACTGATGATGCTTGTTCAACAGGATGAGCAACTGCCAGACGTGGCAGATGTGGCAAATGACATGATGTTAGTTGATCAGCATGGACAGCTTAATACGGTAACGACAGACAATGTTAAGACGATGGCTGCAGAAAAAATCGCCAGACAGATGCATGAAGCCAACGTTAGTATGAACCAGTTATTTTTTATTGGACTGGAGGATCAGTCCCTCATAAATAAGGATACATGCAGTGCTGCAGATATTATGCAAATGATATTGGAAAAAAAATTGGCATTACAGTCCGATGATAAGGACCTGGTAGTTATGATGCATGAAATTGAATATGAGAAGGACCGGAAAAAATCCGTTATAAAAAGTGTGCTTGCTGTAAAAGGCGATAACAACCGTTTTACTGCGATGGCGAAAACAGTGGGGTTACCCTTAGGGATCGCTGCCAATCTGATCCTGAAGAATAAGATACCTGCAAGAGGATTACACATCCCTGTTATTGAAAGCATTTATGACCCGGTACTCAGCGAATTAAGGCTGAACGGCATTGCGTTTGAAGAGTATGAAAGTTGAGTTGCCAATTTGTTCAGCTCTATTAATAACAACAATTTCAGGTTATGGCCAATTTTAAGATATCTCTCGAAGATGCTGTTACACGACTTAAAGAAACTGACCAGGCAACATTTACTACATTAATGCAGCACGGCAGCATGAGCGTTGAATATTACAAGCCTGAAAAGGTGGATCATCAACAACCTCACAAACAGGACGAATTATATATTATAGCCAGCGGATCAGGTTTCTTTTTTCGCAATGGCGATACCGTTACCTGCAAAACCGGCGATGTGTTATTTGTTCCTGCCAGTATGGAGCACCGTTTTATTGATTTTACGGAAGATTTTGCTACCTGGGTCATTTTTTATGGAAATGAAGGTGGCGAAATGCAGTAGATTTATTTTCAGTCGATTATGTTCGGCTTTCAATCCTTAAATATCCCGGTAAAAAAACTTTGTTCAAACATATGGATAAATAAAGTCGGCTAGTTCGGTGGGATTTGCTATTTTTAGTTTTCTAACGATGATACCGGTTAATAAAGCTAAAAATTAAGCCTATGGAGTTTTTAAACACCTTGTTTGATGAAGCCATTCGTTTCCTTGGAGTGAGGCATATTTTCGAGATCCTGCAATCAGGAAACTATAGTTCGCTATTAACTTACGATGGATTGAGAGCTGCGATTGGTCCACTCATTCCTTTTTTACTAATACTGGAGATCATACGCGCAGCTATATTTAAAAGGTTTAAGGCTTCCGAATACAAGGTTGTATTTCTGCTGTACATTTTCAACCGTTTTGCTTCGAGGTTTATTTCAATAGCTGCCGTTGCATTTTGCATCGGCCTTTTTGAAAAATACGCCATTGTAAAAACCAGTTTTACATGGTACTGGTTTATTTACGGATACATAATATGGGAATTTTCGCATTTTATCTATCATTATTTCGGACACAAAGTGAGGGCCTTCTGGTGCCTGCATTCAACACATCATGCACTGGAACACATGAACCTTTCAGTAACCTATGCGCACTTCATCCTTGAAGCGCCATATGCAGATGTGATACGTACTTCAATTTGTATCATAATGGGTGTGAATCCGCCGCTCTTGTTCCTTATTATGTTTATTGACGGCACCTGGGGTGCATTTATACATATAGGTGAGAATATTCTAAAAGACGGGCGTCTGGGCTTTTTAAACAAGATCATATTAACGCCGTCACACCACCGTGTTCATCACGCCAGAAATCCATTGTATATGGATACCAATTTTTGTAACTTGCTCAATATTTGGGATAAGGTCTTCAAGACTTACCAGGATGAGAAAACGGAAATTAAGCCAGAGTACGGAATTACAAGGGAGATGAATTCTCACAATTTTCTTGATGTTTATTTTGGTGAAATTGTATGTCTTGCAAAAGATGTTTACAGAGCCCCAGGGCTTAAAAATAAACTGTTGTATATCATCATGCCTCCGGGATGGAGCCATACCGGAGACCATAAAACAGCGAAACTTACAAAACAACATTATATA
Organism: Danxiaibacter flavus; assembly: GCF_041060425.1. NCBI lineage: Bacteria > Pseudomonadati > Bacteroidota > Chitinophagia > Chitinophagales > Chitinophagaceae > Danxiaibacter > Danxiaibacter flavus. The sequence continues at coordinate 1,385,733 of NZ_JAULBC010000001.1, read as the reverse complement.
AAAGAAGTAGAGCAACAGAAAAGGCAGCCAATGTCAGATCCGGCTTTACAGCCTTTGACAGAGCTGAGTGCTTAATATAATCGGCGATCAATCCGTATGCTAAGAAACCAGAAGTCCTTCTGCGCCAAAGCAAAGGATTTAAAAATGCGATTGAAAAACCGATAATAATTTCCAAGCTAATTGCTTCAAACGAAAGCCCGTTACAACCTCAAGTAACGGGCTTATTATTTTAGATGTACGAAGTACAATGGAAAATTGAAAATTGAGAATTGACAATGGGGCGCGGCATGTAAGCTTCGACAAAGTTATTATGAAAAGACCCGGCAACGTTTGCCGGGTCTTTATGGTTGTTACCAATAAATTAAACTGATTCAATACAGGCATTCAGCTAAAAGCTAATAGCTGATAGCTCACGGCTAATTAATATCTGTTCCTAATCCACCTCTGCCTCTGTAAAGTTTAACAGGCTTATCCAATGTCACTTTTAATACTGTTTCATATTCATCCTGTACATTGTCAGGTACATTGATGTAAACTATGCCAGGCACAGGGCTCCATGATATTTTGCCGACTACTTTATGTTGCAATTTTGTACCATTACCTACAACCTCCACTTCTTTAATACCATTTACAAGTCCTTTTATTGCAACGTTTCCACTTGTTTTACCAGGCAGAAATAAGTACAGTACTGTTGAATCTTTAGACAAAGTGGTAGGACCATAAAAATGTCCCAGGGGAATTCCACCCAATGTACCAAAAATTGCTTCCTTATGTTTTGCATTCCATTTGCCAAGCTCCTGTAAAACATGAACCTCTTCCTGGGGAATTGTTCCATCTTCTTTTGGTCCGATATCCAGCAACAAATTACCGCCGTTTGCAACTACGTCTGTAAAGATGGTAATCACTTCATACGGTGTTTTCCAGTTGGTGTCCTGTGGTTGATATCCCCAGTTGTTATTGATCGTCATGCACAGTTCCCACCAGTTGTAATGTGGACGTGTTACAGGGAAATTCTGCTCCGGCGTTTCATAATCTCCATAACCTTGTAAGCGACCATTGATGATGGTGTTTGGATTTTTTGAGAGCAACAATGCACGAACATTTTGGCTTTGCCATTCTTCCGCACTGTGTTCCCAGTCTCCATCAAACCAGTACAGGTCTGGGTTATACTGTGTACTTATTTCAGTAAGCTGGTTAAACATAAACTTCCTGAATTTATTCCAGCGTTCAGGCTGATTTGCTGCACTGTAACGGCTGCTGTCTTTTAGAAAGCCGGGATAATCAGGATAACTCCAGTCGATCAGTGAGAAATAAGCACCACATTTAATTCCGTCTTTTCTCAATGCATCAAAGAAAGGTTTTACAAGATCGCGCTTTGCAGGTGTGTTCTTTACTACGCTGTAATGCTTTTCTTTTGTATCCCACAATGCCACACCATCGTGGTGTTTGGTTGTTAGCACCGCATAGTTTGCACCACTTTGTTTAATCAGATCAGCCCAGGCTTGCGGATCATAATTTTTAGCGGTAAAGCCCTTCATTTGCTTCATATAGTCGGGCCAGGATATTTTCTTGTTGTGAAAGCTCCAGCTTTCATCAATGCCATTTACGTCATAAATGCCGTAATGAATAAAGATCCCGAGCTTCGCATCGGCAAACCATTCCATTTTGTTCCGGATACTATCAGCATTTACCTTTTGCTGAGCATTAAGATTTGTTGTAAAGTATAACAACGTTACAAACAAGAGACTTTTTCTCATCCGCTAAATTTTACTTTTAAAGATCACAATTAATTGCAGTACAGGCGCGCAATATATCACATCCATCCATCAAAAAAAGTTAACAGTTAATATTATGGAAGAGATTGTCAATACAGGCTGAAACACGATTAAGCTTAAAGCTTAAAGCCCAAAGCCTAAAGCTGACCGAAGCGAAGCTTTTTTAACCATTTAAGAAATGTAAGAGCAAATAAGAACTTTTACCTGGGATAATAACACATAAACGACAATAGATTTACTTAGCCTGCTCAGACCTTCACTATTGACTATATTCACTAGCTGTATAGAAGTAAGGTGTCGGCCGCAACAACGTTTCATAGTAAACAACTTATAAAGTTTAAAGCAGACCGAAGCGAGTTTTTTTAAACCATATAGGCATATAAGAGCAAATAAGAATTTTGCCTGCAATAATAATTGCACTTAAACGATAATGCATTTACTTAGCCAGACCGGACTTTCACCATTGACTACTGACTATTCACTAGTTGTATAAAAGAATATCTACTTTCAGCAAGATCAGATCCAACTCAGTTTTAACTTAGTCGCCCCGATCCCATTGCCGCAATGTTTGATTTGTATAATTTTAGTGAATGAATAAAACACAAACGCTCGAAGATTTCTATGCCGGGCATGCCGTTGCTAACAAGCCATCGCTTAATGGAAATAATGGCTACGGGCATTTTAATGTGTATCGCAGGGAAGAGTTTATGTGCAAGAGTTGCGTGCCTTATAGCAGGAGAGATTTTTATAAGATCACTTTTATTGAAGGTACCGGTGTTTTGCATTATGCAGATAAAAGCCTTGAGCTGAATAACAATACTTTACTATTCTCTAATCCAAACGTTCCGTACTCATGGGAAATAACTTCAGAAAAACAGACTGGGTACTTCTGTCTTTTTACTGAAGACTTTTTTAAATCGGGATCACGCCACGATAATTTATCTGACAATCCCATGTACAGGATCGGCGGCCATCCTGTTTTCTTTCCCGATGAAGCGCAACAAAAAAACATCTGCTTCATATTTGAAAAAATGCTGGAGGAGATGGAATCTGAGTACACATACAAGTATGATCTCATGCACAACTATATTAACCTGTTGATGCATGAGGCTATGAAAATGCGTCCGGCTGAAACATTTGTTGCACATTCAAATGCATCCTCGCGCATAGCCAATTTGTTTATAGAGTTGATGGAAAGACAGTTTCCTATAGACACACCTGCAAACACACTCAAACTTAAAACAGCGAAGGATTATGCCAGCCGTCTTTCTGTTCATGTAAATCATCTTAACAGAGCAGTTAAAGAAATCACAGGCAAAACAACAACGGAACACGTGGCCGAGCGTATTGTCAACGAGGCCAAAGCATTGCTTATTCACACCGATTGGAACATTTCTGAAATAGGCTATGCGCTTGGCTTTGAATATCCTTCTTATTTCAATAATTTTTTCAAGAAACAAACGAATGTGACGCCCAGGGCGTTTAGAAGTGAATGATTGGGGGGGAGTGAATGGTGAATAGTCAATCGTGAATAGTGAAAGATGAGACAGAACAACTGATTTCAAATCTCTTAACAGAGCGGCCCTTTGATAATTCATGACTATCGAAGAAACGCAACCTGTCACACTTTTGACTATTCACCTTTCACTATTCACCATTGAAATTCAACGTGCCCCAACAAACCACAACCAGCCCCACCTTTCACCTTTGACTATTTTCCTATTAACTATTCACCCATCACAAATAAAGCTTGCCTCAACAAAATGCAACCAGCCACACCTTTCACTATTGACTATTCACTATTGACCATCTCCCTCTTGTTTGAATTTCATAATTTTCCGTTTGATAACTATAACGGCGCAGAAGAATGACCGCTGTAATTTTATGTCTCAAAACAGACAAAAAATGAAATACAGAAACTTGGCAAACACCGGAGAAAAATTATCCGCGATTGGACTTGGCTGCATGGGCATGAGCTTTGCTTACGGACCTGTGGATGATACTGAATCGATTGCGACGCTTCATAAAGCGCTTGATCTGGGCATTAATTTTTGGGATACTGCCGACATGTATGGATTTGGCGGCAACGAAAAGCTAATATCGCAAGTGTTGGTACCAAACAGGGATAAGATTTTCATTGCAACAAAATTTGGTTTCCGTTTGAAAGAAGATAATTCAGGAACTTATTTTGACGGTTCTCCTGCATATCTTAAAACTGCAGTAGAGGCCAGTTTGAAGAGACTGAAAATTGATACAATCGATCTTTATTATGCACACCGAATTGATCCGTCTGTTCCTGTTGAGGACATGGTTGGCGCGATGGCTGAACTTGTTCAACAAGGCAAGGTCCGTTATCTAGGATTATCAGAAGCTTCACCTTCATCAATTCGCAGGGCGCATGCGGTTCACCCGATAACGGCGCTACAAAGCGAGTATTCATTGCTAACAAGAGACGTTGAAGGTGAAATATTGCCATTGTGCCGTGAGCTTAATATCACTTTTGTTCCTTACAGTCCACTCGCAAGAGGCCTTGTTACTGCAACTGTAAGCAATACAAGTGAACTGGCTGACGATGATTTCCGCCGCACACTTCCGAGGTTTCATGATGAGCATTGGCAAAACAATCAAAACCTGGTGAAAGAATTTGCAGATTTTGCAAACACCAAAAACAGTACACCTGCACAGCTGGCGCTGGCATGGGTTCTTGCACAGGGAGATGACATTATCCCAATTCCCGGCACTAAAAAAAGAAAGTACCTGGAAGAAAATGCAGCCGCTGTAGATATCCAGCTAACATCCACAGATCTTGAAAATATTGAAGCGCTTCTTGCAAAATATCCAAATGTAGGACAACGGTATAGTGATGGATCTATGAAGCTGGTGAACAACTAGCATAATTCAAAAGTCAAAATTCAAAAGTCAAAAAATGTGCGGGTGAGTAAATGTGCAAATATGCGAATGTGAAGATTTGGAAAGCCGGTTAACTAATTCAACGTTAATTGATTGAATTGTCAAAGCAGCACGGCACGTTTTGACTTTTGACTTTTGACTTTTCCTGCCCGGCTGTCAGGGGGCATTTTCAATTTTCAATTCTCAATTTTTCAATTTTCCCTCCTCACTTCCCCTAACTTTGCACCATGCATTTAAGTAAGAAGGATGTCCTGTTAATGGCATTTTGCACAGGACTTATTGTTGCTAACATATATTACATCCAACCGCTGATCGTATTAATATCCAAAGAGTTCAATATACCGGAGAACGTTGCGGGCAGTGCAACATGGCTAACCCAGGCAGGCTATGCCGTAGGTTTATTTTTGCTCGTCCCCTTAGGAGATATGTTTGAGCGAAAAAAGCAGATCCTGGTTACCACTGCTATAAGCATATTAGCCCTGATCGGTGTTGCCCTGTCTCCTACTTTTTACATTTTGCAGATCTGTTGTTTTCTTGTGGGTGCAGGGTCAATTGTTCCTCAATTAATCTTACCCCTTTCAGCTACTCTGTCTGAGCCGTCTCAACGTGGGAAAGTCATTGGAAGTGTCATGAGTGGTTTGCTGATAGGTATCCTATTATCCCGAACATTAAGTGGTGCCATCGGCAAATGGTTAGGCTGGCGCAGCATGTTCTGGATCGCAGCCGCACTTTGTACAGCTTTACTCGGGCTTATGTACAAACGTTTCCCCGCAAGCAAATCAGCTTTTAGCGGTAAATACCATCATTTGATGCGCTCACTGTTCACACTAATCAAAACGCAACCGTTGTTGCGCGAGTCTACGGCCATTAACATGTGCTGTTTTGCAGTATTCGGCGCTTTCTGGACAACAATGGTATTGCTGTTTTCAAATGAACCATTCCATTTCACTTCGGAGAAAATCGGCTTATTCGGACTGGCTGGCGCCGCAGGAGCCATGGCGGCCCCATTAGTTGGCAAGCTGGGTGACAAAGGAAGTCCGAGAAAGACAGTAGGCATCGGCATCTTCATTCTGACCATTAGCCTTATCTTACTCTATCTTACACGCGAAAATGTCATCGGCTTTGTGATCGGAATTATTCTAATTGATGTTGGCCAGCAATCTGTTCACGTTTCCAATCAAACAAGAGTATACGCGCTGATTCCTGAAGCAAGGAACAGGCTGAACACCGTGTTTATGTCTATGAGCTTTATTGGCACCGCCTGTGGATCAGCAATCGGCCTTTTTCTGTGGAAACTGTACGGCTGGGCCGGAGTTTGTGCAGGTTGCCTGTTATTGATGGGAATCTCCATGGTTGTCTACTATACATCCGGGAAACGACACAAGACATTTCACGCAAAGAACGCAGAGAAGCAGCGACGCGGCGTGGAAAGACCAGCGTAAAGCTTAAAGCGTAAAGCCTAAAGCTTAAAACTGATTACCCAACCAATCAGCATCGCCAAACCTTTGTGCCTCTTTGTGTTAGTGGTTTAAAAGCCAGCTTAAAGCGTAAAGCCTAAAGCTTAAACTGATTACGCAACCAACCAGCTTCGCCAAACCTTTGTGCACTTTGTGCCCTTCGTGACTTTGCGGCAAAAAATCCTTTGTGTTTCGCCCTGCCACAGTGCCTCCGTGGTTTAATCGATTTGTGCTCCTTTGCGCCTTAGCGTCTTTGTGGCAAAATCTCTGTGTTTCGTCCCGCCGTCGTGCCTCCGTGGTTTCCAAATAAAAAAACCTGGCCGCGAGGACCAGGCTTGAGCCTTTCATAGTTCGGTGATTAATAACGGACATTGGGGATTAAATAAAAACGTTTTAAACTTTATAAGTTTAACCGTAAATAAAATCTAGCCGATTTTTACAGAGGTCATCGTTAGCGATCCACCTACTGCTTTATCATTAAAATAACTTATATCATCATTTGCATTCTGTAAACCCAGCGTATAGATCAGGGGCAGGTAGTGATCCGGCGTTGGTATAGCCAGTTTCGCTGCATTCCCAAGCTTTTCATAATCGATCAGGATATCGTGATTTCCTCCGGAGATATGCTTCTTAAATAATGCATTCATTTCATCTGCCCAGTTGAATGCATATTCCGGTTCATTTATCTTGTTCCAGGCCACCAGGCGAAGGTTATGAACCATGTTTCCGCTGCCGATAATCAGTACGCCTTTCTTTCTAAGATCATATAATTCTTTCGCAAGATTATAATGATATTGGAGTGGTTTATAATAGTCGATGCTCAATTGTAATACCGGAATGTTTGCTTCCGGATACATATGCCTCACTACTGTCCATGTACCGTGATCCAATCCCCATTCATGGCTAAGTCCAACTTCTGTAGAATGGACCAGGCCTGCTGTTTCTTTTGCCAGCTCCGGATTACCCGGCGCCGGGTATTGCACTTCAAATAGCTCTTGTGGAAATCCTCCAAAATCATGAATCGTTTTGGGAAATTCCATTGCCGTAACATGTGTTCCGTGAGTAAGCCAATGAGCTGAAACCACTATTACTGCTGAAGGAACGGGAATTTGTTTTGCCAACTCCTTCCACTGGTTGCTAAATATATTGTCCTCTATACCATTCATGGGAGACCCATGACCTATAAACAAAACCGGCATTAAAGAACCCTGGTTGTTTAAGGTTGAAATAAACCGGTTAAAAGACGACAGTTTTGCCATATCCGTAACTCCTCTTTCTTTTCTGGATCACTATTACTGCTAGTGTATTATCGCACATTCCAGCAAAAGAATCTTTTTGCGCATGCAAAGTTATAACATGCCCGAGAAGCGATTATTGAGATTGTTCAATAAATACTATTGATCTAAATCAACCCCGCCTTCCTTCAGTGAAAGCTGTTTTCTAATGCGGCTGAGTGTTTCAGGAGTTATTCCCAGATATGAAGCGATCATATGCTGAGGAACACGTTTTATCAACTCGGGGTAGGTGTCGGCGAAAGTAACATATTTTTTTTCTGCCGATAAACGCAATGTCCGCTCCATTCTTTTTTGCATTGCTATATAAGAATTCTGCATCAGCAGGCGGAGATAACGTTCAAGTTTCGGGATACGTGAAAGCATTTCTTCTTCTGCAGTACGACTGAGCAAAAGAAGATCTGAATTTTCCAGTGCATCTATGTTATAGTTAGAGACTTCACCCGTTAAAAAACTATACAGGTCAGAGATCCACCAGCCCTCCAACGCAAACTGAATAATGTGTTCGCCACCTTTTTCATTAACTATGTATGATCTAAGCAGGCCTTTCTGAACGAAAGCCATGTGTTTGCAGACCTCGCCCTGTTGCAGTAAATAGTGCTTTTTGCGTATCCTCTTGTGCGTGAAGTAAGTTTTGCAAAGCTCTTGTTCATAGCGGGAGAGCTCAACTCTTTCGGTTATATTACGTAGAAGCCTGTCAACCATGTTGAATAATTTTTCTTAATCGGGAAACCGATAAAAGCCCTTTTCTGCTAAAACTTATGTGACTATACTAATTGTTATAAATATACTAATAAAGCACATCAATTCAAACAGTTATCAGTGCTTTGGTAAAAAAGAAAACCCAACAACCGGTTTTCATTTGCCAAACGGTTGTGGGGCTTTGCTAAAAAAGTTCACAGGAATTCCCTGCAAACAAATATGAACTTTGATTTAATTGTGTGACGTATCTACATCCCAGCTATCAGTGCGGAACGGGCAAACGGGCAAACCATCTTTGCTAAATAAATTACCCATTGCTGTGTTGCTAAAACCATAACGTACCGCTACAGGATTTTTTACACTTGGACTCCACACAACCAATTGCCCGTTTTCGATCTTTGCTTCTGCCGGATAAAACACTTTGTCATCGCCCGCGACCGTCAATTCAGTGATTTTTTTATCTTTTGAAACCAGGCCATTGTCAGCATACTGAAACGTCACAAATGCCTTGCCATTATTAACATTAAGCGATTTAAACATCGGGCTTTTATACCCATTTACCGATTGTGCATAAGTTTCTGCAAGCGCCCAGTTTGCAAGTCTTAATGCCACGTTCTTTTTGTCGATGGGATGAATGTTGTTGGTATCAGCTACAAGGTCAGTTACAACTACCATCCCAACTTTATTGTGCGTAATACTGTTAGCCTGCGCTTCACGTAACAATGCACCTACATTTTTATCCCCGTATTTGAAAGGCGCGATCTGAACGTAATAGAACGGAAACTCTTTGTTCCAGGCTTTACGCCAGCCATCTATCATTGTAGTGAACAATTGAGAATAGGTGGATGCTGTTCCGGTATTGCTTTCACCCTGGTACCATATTGCACCTGCAATGGGAAAATTAACAAGCGGGGCGATCATCGCATTGTAAGTATATCCCGGTTTGTAGGGCCACCAGTCTGAAGGATTTATTTTATTGGCCGCAGTCTGTAACGAAGAACTGCCTGTCACCAATTCTTCAGGGGTCCACACTTCTGCGGGAGTTCCACCCCAGTTGCTATTTACAAGGCCAACCGGCACATTGATATCCTGATTTAATTTTTTGCCGAAGAAATACCCAATGGCACTAAAATATTTCAGACTGTTAGAATCACAGATCTCCCATTTAGCATTGCAATCGTCCTGCGGATGAAGGGAAGTTGTTTTTGGAATATTGAAGAACCGGATATTCTTATTGTAGCAAGCGGGTAATTCATCCTTCACCTGTTGAAGTCCCTGCTGATATCCCCATTCCATGTTGGACTGACCTGAGCAAACCCATACTTCTCCGCTCATCACATTATCCAGTGTAATGGTGTTACTTCCTTTAATGGTGATTGTAAAGGGGCCTCCGGCCGCCGGTGTTTGTATTGCTAATTGCCAGTTAGCATCGCGGGTGCCTTTGGTTGAGTCTGTTTTATTATCCCAGGAAGTGGTAATATAAATTTTCTCGCCGGGGCTGCACCATCCCCAAAGTTTTGCTGCTGACTTCTGCTGTAATACCATGTTGCTGCTGATAACGGACGGCAGCTTTATGTTGGCATAAGATGACGTAATGCCAATCGCGCTTAACGCAATCGTAAAGATTTTTTTCATGTTTGGCTGATTAATATAAATGGTAGCGTTAAGCTATTTCAAATTTGCCAATCGACCAAAAGAAGACCGTAAGATAGTAAGACCGTAAGATCGTAAGACGTGTAAGACCGTAAGACGCGTAAGATGGTAAGACAGGTAAGATGGGATTGAACACAGGATTGGTATCAACTACACTTACCTGGCGTTTATATCAAATTTAAATTATGGTTTGTTTTTAAAACTTATGAGCAACACCCGCAACAGCGTTTTTAACTTTTGAATTTTGACTTTTGACTTAACCTTATTGTCTTTCAGCTGCCGAAACCGGGCGATCCCCGGGGGCTTTGCCAAAGTCGTAGGCGGGTTTGCTTCCCATGAAGATGCGCATCTTTCCACCTTTTATAATATCCTCATGACTGATAAAGGACTTTGTGTATGGCTTGCCATTCAGTTCTATACGCTGCACATATTTGTTTTCGGGAGTATTGTTAACAGCTTCAACTACAAATTTTCCACCTGCGACGTCAATGCTTGCTTCGTTAAATAACGGACTACCTATTACGTAGTTTCCGTTTGCAGGAAATACAGGGTAAAAACCAAGTGAGGAAAATACGTACCACGCAGACATCTGTCCGCAGTCTTCATTACCACTGACTCCGTCCGGCTGATCATGATACATGGTTTTAAGGATTTGCCTTACTTTTTCAGCCGTCTTCCATTGTTGGCCGGCAAAAGCATACAAATAGGTTGTGTGATGTCCTGGTTCATTACCATGGGCATACTGACCAATCATGCCCTCAATATCTGGCGGCGCTTTTGGATCATATTCAGCCTGTATGACAAATAATGAATCAAGTCTTTTGATGAAAGCCTCCTCACCTCCCAGCACGTGGATCAGACCATTAACATCCTGGGGAACCAACCACAGATACTGCCAGTGATTGCCTTCGCTTAAATCGTCAATGTAAGGATGAGATGATTTAACAGGATTGAAAACAGGGTTCCAGCTTCCGTCATCTCTTTTACCACGAAAGAACTTTGTAACAGAATCATAATATAGCCTGTAATTCATAGATCGTTTTGCATAATATGCTGCGTCATCTGTTTTACCCATGCGAGCTGCCATCAATGCCACACTTCCATCACTGATAGAATATTCCATCGCTTTTGCTACAGCTTCCTCCACTTTATTGCATGGAATATACTGTAAAGACTTTTGATACTTCAGTCCTAATTCATCTCTTGTTGTAGAAGCCTTTACCGCTTCCCATGCCAGCGCAGTATCAAAGCCTTTAATGCCTTTGAGATAGGCTTCGGCAACAACCTGCACTCCGCTTATTCCGGGCATTAATTGTGTTTCACATCCTGCCAGGTGCCAGATGGGCAATCTGCCTTGTTGTTGGTAAATTGCCAGCATTGTCGCAATCATATTCCCTGCTCTTTCAGGTTGCACCAGGTTGAACAGTGGATGCGTTGCGCGATAGGTATCCCACAAAGAAAATACGGTGTAATTATCAAAAGATGCCGCAGCATATTCTTTCTTATCAGTACCGCGGTAATCTTTGTTATGATCATTAAATAGAGAAGGGTTGATCATTGTATGATAGAGAGCAGTATAAAAGATCTTCTTGTCAGTTTCATTATTTGTCTGCACGTTTATTTTTGACAACTCTTTGTTCCATTTTTCATCTGCCTGTTTAACAATTGCATCAAAATCCCATCCCGGCACTTCTGCATTAATATTTGCAAGTGCATTGTCTGCACTAACCGGAGAAATACCAACTTTCAATTGCACTTTCGACGGAGCTTTTGCAAAGCTGATCAAACCTTTTATCGCATGCCCGCTATCGCTTTTTCCAGTCAGCAATGTATCATTGTTAAACACTTTAAAATCATTGATCGCAACAGAAGACCGGATGGCAAAATATAAACGTTGATCTCGTGCCCAGCCTTTTGAGAAACGGTATCCTTTAAAAGTATATGCATCAACCTGCTCAATAAAAGTTGTTGTCGCCCTGTCACCGATACCTTCTTTAAGATCAATAATAATATGAGCCTCTTCCTTCTTTGGAAAAATGTATCTGTGGAAACCTACACGCTCTGTGGCCGTTAATTCAGCTTTGATGCCTGAATCATCCAGCTTCACTGCATAATAGCCAGGCTTTACCGTTTCGTTTTTATGAGAGAAAAGCGAACCATATCCTTTCTTATAATCATTCTGTTCGCCACGAAGCAAACGCTGCTTCCCTGTATACGGCATAATCAGCACATCGCCCAGATCAGCTCCGCCAGTACCGCTAAGATGCGTGTGAGAAAATCCGATGATAATACTGTCGGAATAGTGATAACCTGAACACCAGTCCCACCCTTTATAAATATTGTTTGGCCCTAGCTGCACTGCTCCGAACGGCACGTTGGCACCAACAAACACGTGGCCATGTCTTCCCGATCCGATATAGGGATCTACATTCTGTGTATATTTTTGAGCATATACATTGAATAAGGTGAAAAAACTCAGCAGTAAAAAGGCAAATGATTTTACAATTTTCATCGGGAAAATTTACTTAATGAATAATGCCAACTGATCAAACGATACAGACCATTTTCGACATAGCTTTTATTACTCTATCTGTATGAACGATCAGGATAAACTTAAATCCTGGTAACAAAGAAAAGATTTATTGAAAATGCTGGCTACTTCTGCAAACGCAATTAATTCCGGCATTTTAACATGATGCCATCTAACAGGGGTAATATTGTCTAAAAAACGAGCTTCAGCAAGAGGGTAGCAATCGCATATACGCAAGTGATATAAAAGATCCCCTTAGCCGTGCTGTCCTTCTTTCTATTAATATAAATAGTAAAAAGCACCGCATTCATGAACAGGGATACACTTACCATACTGGTAATGATCTTCTTCTCGATGCCAAGAAACTTAATAAAATCTGTGAAGCTTACTGAACTAAACTTCCAGAAATAAAAGGCTATCATACCGGCAACGGGAGCAAATAAGCCGAGAATGACGCCATACAGCAGGTTGTCTTTTTTAAACATCAGTTGTGTAATACTTTTTCAAGTTTCGCTTTAAGGGTATAATGGGTAAGATCGAACTGAACGGGCACTACACTTATGTAGTTATTTTTCAGCGCCCATACATCGGTATCTTTTCCTTTGTCAAAATTTACAAATTCACCCGTAAGCCAATAGTAATTATGCCCGCGGGGATCCTTTCTCTCGGCAAATTCTTCCTCATATTTTGCATAAGCCTGGCGACACACCTTCATTCCTTTAATCAGGCTTTCAGGTATGCCGGGAATATTTACATTCAGGCATAAATGTTTGTCCAGCGGCTTATTCAATATCTGCTCAACCAATATCCGTGCATATTTTTGCGCTGCAGTAAAGTCAGCTTCAATACTATAATCCATCAGGCTAAAACCAATGCTCGGAATACTTTCTATAGCCGCTTCAAGCGCTGCAGACATTGTGCCTGAATAGATGACATTAATGGAGTGGTTCGGCCCATGGTTTACACCACTTAAACAAATATCAGGTTTGCGATGCAATACTTTATCTACAGCAAGCTTTACACAATCTACCGGCGTACCGCTGCACTGATAGGCTTCTACGCCTTCAAAAATATGCATAGGGTGCAGGCGCAAAGGTTGTCCTATTGTTATTGCGTGTCCCATTCCGCTTTGAGGCTTGTCCGGTGCTACTACCACAACTTTACCCAACCCTTTTACCGCTTCTATCAATGCTCTGATACCAGGTGAAGAAATTCCGTCATCGTTGGTAATTAAAATAACCGGTTGAGCTTTCTTTTTCGCTTTAGCCATAAACGCAAGATAATGAGAAGATTATTAAACTATATCTGATTCTGTTGGGTAATGATAAAATAACATTAAAACATTGACAAATTCGCTGGGAAAGCTTATTCCTGATCATTAAAAAGTTCTCTTTCAATCTCATCCATCTGCACAATATCCCAGGCTTCACTTTCTGAGGGAACAATATTCAATAACTCCAAAACGTTATATTCTTGTAATTGTTTTTCAAGCTCTTTATTTATTTCACACACAACAAAAGAGGCTTTGTTCTCAGCAAATTTTTCCTGCAATGCGGGCAACTCCTGAGCAATTTTTTCGTCTATTCCATTAACATATTTCATGTTAAGGATAATATTTTTTATGTCTTTTTGCAGGAAATTTATGCATAGCGACGTAAATTGTACTGTTAATTTGTCAGATATTCTTTCAACGTCAGGCGTAATAACCGTAAATTTTTCCTTGGTATCAATTTTGACTTGCATAATTGTATTATTAAATGATTAACAGTATGTGCATAAATCTGCTGTAACAAGGTCCAAATTTATTTGTTATAATTGTATCAATACTAATTTAAATTAACATGGATAACAACTTTTCAGCCCAGGTAAAAGAGATCATTTCATTTAGCAGGGAGGAGGCGCTTAGGCTGGGGAATGATTTTATTGGCACAGAACATTTGCTGCTGGGGTTAATCCGCGAAGGAGAAAATACAGCCATAAAAATCCTCAAACAATTAAATGTTGATTTGTACGAGTTAAGAAAAGAGGTAGAACTTGCCGTTAAGGACAAGACTGGTAAAAATATTGCACACATCAACAGCCTGCCGTTGACCAAACAGGCAGAAAAAGTTATAAGGGTTACCGTTCTCGAAGCGAAAGCTTTAAAAAGCCCGCTTGTAGAAACAGAACACCTTATGCTATCTATTTTAAAAAACAAAGAAAATATCGCTACACAAATACTTGGTCAGTTTGATGTAGACTATGATATTTTCAGGAATGAACTAGGTATGGTAAGAAGTAATGAGCCGAGAAGTGAATATGCCGAAGAAAATGATGACGATTTTGAAGATGAGAAAAAGGGATATTCCTCACAACAAAGAAGTAAACAACAGGGTAACGCTAAAAGCAAAACACCTGTTTTAGACAATTTTGGACGCGATATTACCAAACTGGCAGAAACCGGTGCACTGGATCCCATTGTTGGCAGGGAAGAAGAAATTGAAAGAGTTTCACAAATACTCTCCCGTCGTAAAAAGAACAATCCGATCCTGATTGGTGAACCAGGCGTTGGTAAAACAGCTATCGTTGAAGGTCTTGCATTGCGCATTGTTCAACGTAAAGTTAGCCGTGTGCTGTTCGACAAAAGAGTGATAAGCCTGGATCTTGCAGCTCTTGTTGCAGGTACCAAATACCGCGGACAGTTTGAAGAGCGTATGAAAGCTATCATGAATGAGCTGGAAAAGAACAGGGATGTGATCCTCTTCATTGATGAGATCCACACAATTGTAGGTGCAGGTGGCGCCAGTGGTTCACTGGATGCAAGCAACATCTTCAAACCTGCTCTTGCCCGTGGCGAACTCCAATGCATTGGCGCTTCTACACTGGATGAATACAGAATGTACATTGAAAAAGATGGTGCACTTGACCGTCGTTTCCAAAAGGTAATGGTTGATCCTCCAACAGTAGAAGAAACAATTCAGATCTTAACCAACATCAAATCCAAATACGAAGATTACCATAATGTAATCTATAGCGATGATGCAATTGATGCGTGTGTTAAACTGAGCGACCGTTACATGACAGACAGGCTGTTGCCGGACAAAGCAATTGACGTTTTGGATGAAGTTGGTGCAAGAGTTCACTTAAAGAATATCAACGTTCCTCAAAACATCCTCGATCTTGAAAAACAGATAGAAGATATTAAACAGGAAAAGAATAAAGTTGTAAAGAGCCAACGTTTTGAAGAAGCTGCTGCTTTGCGCGACACTGAAAAACGTTTGGGCGAAGAACTGGAAAAAGCAAAAGGCATTTGGGAAGAGGAAAGCAAACACAAACGCTACCCAATTGACGAAGAAGCCATCGCTGAAGTAGTGAGCATGATGACAGGTATTCCAGTGAAGAGAATGGTTCAGGCTGAAACAGAGAAGTTGAGAAAAATGAGCGATGATATGCGCGGAATGGTTGTAGGCCAGGATGAGGCAATCAGCAAAGTGGTAAAAGCCATTCAACGTAACAGGGTTGGTTTGAAAGATCCTAAAAAGCCAATCGGAACATTTATATTCCTTGGTCCTACCGGTGTTGGTAAAACAGAGCTGGCAAGGGCATTAGCAAGATACATGTTCGATTCTGAAGATGCATTGATAAGAATAGACATGAGTGAATACATGGAAAAATTCACCGTGAGCCGTTTGATCGGTGCGCCTCCCGGCTATGTAGGTTATGAAGAAGGTGGTCAGCTTACTGAAAAAGTACGCCGCAAACCTTACAGCGTAATTCTGCTGGATGAAATTGAAAAAGCACACCCTGACATCTACAACATTCTGTTACAGGTATTGGATGATGGCCAGCTGACTGACGGTTTAGGTCGTAAAGTAGATTTCAAAAACACGTTGATCATCATGACTTCCAATATTGGTGTGCGCCAGTTGAAGGAATTTGGTGATGGCGTTGGATTTGCAACTGCATCACGCTTGCAGAACCAGGAAGAAAATAACAAAGCTGTTATTGAGAAAGCGCTGAAACGCACGTTCTCTCCTGAGTTCCTGAACCGTATTGATGACGTTGTGATATTCAACACACTTAGCAAAGACCACATTTTCGAGATCATCGATATTTTGATGAAAGGCGTGATGAAACGTCTTACCAATCTTGGATTCTCTTTGGAACTTACGTTGAGTGCGAAGGAATTTATTGCTGATAAGGGTTATGATGCGCAATTCGGTGCAAGACCATTACACAGAGCTATCCAGAAATACCTGGAAGATCCTTTGGCAGAAGAGATCCTTAACATGCACGTTAAACAAGGTGACGTTCTTGTTGCCGACTTTGATAAAGAGAACAACAAAATTGTTTTTGAATTCAAGAAAACAGAAGAAGGTGCGAGTGTTTAAATTTTAAATAAAACAACAGGAAACGGCTCCAGTTTTGGGGCCGTTTTTTTTTGTTCAACTCCAGCTTATCGAATTTTTAAAATCGGACCGGACCGCTTATACAGTTTTCTTTGCCATTTGTTTTTTCCCGGATACCTTCGTCCCCATTGAAATAAAACAACTGATACTTGGCCCTTTTTAACGTAAACTCGTATAAAACTAGTCTGACAATCGTTTTGATGCTGATTGCCTTTATTGCTAAGGCTCAAAAAACAGTCGTGTGTGATTCTTATGGGGATCTTTACGATTTCAATCCTAAAACTTGCGCATATACAGCACTTGCCGACTGTGGCAGAAGTCTGTATGGAGATGCGTTCTCTGTAGCAATGCGAAAGGATACTTTATACATACTGACAACCAGAAGTATCATTTACCGCCAGATCCTGAATAAGCCAAATTCATGCAAGCTGATTGCCAGATCTCCTTACCAGGGCAATGCGATGACAATTGGTCCTGATGGAACCTTATACATATGTGCCGGAAATACACTTCTTGGGATTAATTCTTATTCGGGACAGCAAACGTTTATCCGCAATCTGCCATATTTCTCCGCCGGTGACCTTTTCTTCTATAAAAAGGAATTATACCTGGCTTCTGATCAGGGCATCATCCAAATAAATATTGAAGAACCTTCCTTAAGCCGCCTTTACATCCCGAACCAGGCCAGTTTCTTTGGCATTATCAACATACCGGATGGATGCAACCAGAATAAAGTATACGGCATTTCATCCTCGATTTATGAGCTTGATTTTGAAAACAGGAGAATCGGCCGGATAGTTTGCACGCCACAGATTTCTATTTTTGACGCAGCCAGTATTACCGAGAATGGCTATACAGAGGGCGTGAATATTGATGCGATTAACGTAGAAAATATATGTTCTCCGGCTACAAGTATTGGCAGTATCCAGGTCAAAGCCGGCACCGCTGCGCCAGGTTCCACGTTGACATATAGCATTAACGGCGGTGCAACCAATCAAAGCGGCGTTTTTCCCAATCTTGCCGAAGGGGTTTATGCGATTAATGTAAAAGCAAGCAACGGATGTTTTGCGGATTCAGTAGCCACCATACGAAAGGGAAGTGTGCCAAAAGTCTCCGTTCTAATACAACCGGATACATGTTTCAAAGCCGTTGGCTCAATTCATATTGCCGGCAGCACAAATGCGCCTCCGTTGACTTATACGCTCAATAACACGATGTCTCAGACTGAGCCGTTGTATGAAAAGCTGCATGCAAAACAATACAAATTGCGCGGAACGACTGCAATCGGGTGCTACATGGACACCTCATTCACAATTAATTCTTACATGCCTCCTACCCCTTTAAAAGCCATTAGTGCTATTCCCGAAATATGCAATTTGGGCAGCATTACACTTAGTTATGAAAACAGGGTTAATGCAGTCAGACTGAACCAGATTCCTTTAGGACAACCCACCACTATCCCTGACTTACGGGCAAACGTTTATACGGTTACGCTTGAGACTGACCGCTGCAATTATGATACATTGATTGAAGTAAAAAAAGAATTACCTGAACATCCAAACATATTGATCTTGGCCGATACTCCTACATGTACCGCAAAAAAAGATGGAGCGATCCGTTTCGACATTACAGGAAACAATGCTCCATTCTCATTGTATTCAAATGATACACTTGCTTCAACGCCCAATTTCCAGATGTTGGCAAACGGTAATTACACTTTTAAAATAAAAGACAATGCAGGTTGTATTTGGGATACTGCAGTATCACTCTTTTATACGCGCGTCAAGCCTGGTTCTGTGATTAACACATCCAACGCTATTTGCTGGTTAAAACCGAATGGTGCAGTCTCGCTATCTATTACCGGGAAAGATCAGCCTTATACATTTGCATTTAACAACAATAGTTATGCTTCAAATGACTCAATAAAAAGCTTGTACAGCGGCTCTTATCAGCTCCAGATTGCTGACAAAAACAATTGTATCACAGATACATTGCAGGCAGTTGTGGGCACAACCAATTCCGCATTGCAGATTGAAAATATTCAAAGCACGCCTACCCTTTGCGATGCCGGAACGGGAACAATAACCTTTACAATGAACGAGAACGCCGGCCAGGTTTATTTATCACTCAACAACCAGGCTTTTCAGGATAAACTTTTTTATGATGGGTTAAAAGAAGGCACACAGTATTTCAAGTTAAAAGACAACAACGGCTGTGTGGCTGATACCAGTCAATCCATTGCGCTGCAAAAGCTGCCAACGCCGGTACAAAACATCCGGTTAACTCCTGAGATCTGCGAGAAAAAAGGAAGCATAGCTATAGAGTTATTTTCCGGCAAAACGGCAACTAATTTCAGACTCAACAATGGCATTGTGCAGGAAAGTCCCTTTTTCGCTAATGTATCCGCGGGCGTCCATTACATTTCGTTTATTTACAATGGCTGCTCGTTTGATACTTTAGCAACTGTAGAAAAAACAACCACTCAAAAACCATCTATCGGTATCACGACAAGAGATGTAGATTGTTATGACAGAAACAATGGGCATATTTCCATAAACGCCGGCAATGGTTCATCTCCGTATACTTACAGCTACAACAACTCACCCTTTATAAATGACGCAAAGATCACCAGCCTCACACCCGGTAATTATACAATAAGCATTAAAGACAGTTATGGTTGTATCTGGGATACGATAGCTACGATCAATCCCTTCGTAATTATCAAGCCTTCCGTTAATCTTATTGCCAGGACGCCCGTTTGTTTTGTGGACGAGCGTGCCACACTGCAAGTTTTCATCAATGGCCCGGAAACACCCTACAGGTATAGCATTGGTAACTCACTCTACAATACGGGTAATGAAATAAAATTGTTGCCGGGCATGTACCAGGCTTACGTGAACAACAAAACCGGCTGCGTACTTGACTCTGTTCAAATAGATCTGTCCTATTCGCAAACAGGGATATTACCATGCGATACGATAATGGTACCGAATGCCTTTACACCCAATGGCGACATGAAAAACGATTATCTCCGTCCTGTGGTCAATTACGGATTTGTTTCAGATTATTCATTCTCGGTGTTTAACAGGCTGGGACAACTATTGTTCCATACAACGGCGATAAATAAAGGCTGGGATGGAAAAATTAATGGCCAGGTACAACCGCCGGCATCTTATGTTTGGATGATGCAATACAAAACACGGGCTGGAAAACATGTTACGCAGAAAGGTACAGCGGTTTTGATCCGATAGTTACTGTTTGAGGCTTTAATGAAAAGTAATTTTAGAAATCATGCGTTCAATTCCGTTCCGGGAACACCTGAGCAGGCCGTGGATTGCCGCTCCATTAATACCGAAGGAATAACAATCTGTTCCCCTTCCAATACAAAATTGTTTTTTTCCAGAGATTTGAAAAGCAATAGAGCCGCAGATTCACCCATTTCGAATGCCGGTTGCGAAATAGTTGTAAGTGAAGGATTTAAAATAAGTGCAGTAGCCAAATTGGAGAAACTTACAATTTTAATATCATCGGGAATTTTTATTCCCATTTCATGACAGACATGATAAGCGACAATCGTAAGACTTTCTGCGGATGCCAGAATTCCATCGGGCTTGCTTTGGCGGGATAAGGCTTCCTTTATCAGTCTGTTATTTTCATCTTCATCATTACAGCAAAACACCACATCAATAGCGTGTTCCATACCGGCATCACATAGAGCCTGCTTATACCCTTCCAGTCTATCCATTGAGATCGATAACGTGCGGGAAAAGGACAAGTAAGCGATCCGGTGACATCCTTTCTCGATGAGATGTTTGGTTGCTATACGGGCTGCTTCAAAATCGTTCGTTACAACTTTTGCCGTGTTGATTTCAGGCAATACCCTGTCAAAAAAAACAACCGGAATACCATTCGCCTGCAGTTCATTAACATGATGGTTCTCTGTAGTTTCTCGTGATACCGAAATGAGTACACCATCTACTCTTCCACTCTTAAAATCGTTAAGAATAGAACATTCTTTGTAAGACAGCTCATGCGTTAAGTAAACCAATACATGATAGCCCTTGTCCTGCGCCACCGTTTCTATTCCTTTTATTGCTGCAGAAAAAAAACTGTCTGCAATGTCCGGTAACACCACGGCGATGGTTTTACTTTTGCGTCGTCGAAGACTGCTGGCATATGGATTTGGCACATAGTCAAGATCTTTAGCCATTTCCCTCACCCGTTTTTTGGTTTCCGCACTTATTTCGTGGCTGTCCTTCAATGCCTTCGATACCGTGCCCGCGGACAGATTTAATTCCTGAGCCAGCTGCTTGATAGTGATTGTGCTCATAAGTTAGCTGTTAAGTCCTTAACCGCGGGAAAGGTAATATTTTCACTGCTTATTTACGAAACCGGTTTCGTAAATAAAAAATATAATATTGAGAACTCACGCTTACAAATACCCCATATTCGCCGAAAATAACTGCGTCACCCTCCGGAAATTAATTGCATGGAATCATCACGCTTTTTAATAGCAATTATTGCGTGCCTCATAGTGTCATCATGCGGAAAAAAACAATCTGCATTGTTTACAGAAGTACAGTCTTCCCATTCTCATATAGAATTTAAAAATGATATACAGGAAAACCCGGATTACAACATTCTCACATATGAATATTTGTATAACGGAGCGGGGGTTGCTACAGGAGATGTAAATAACGATGGATTACCGGACATAATGTTCACCGGCAATATGACGCCTAACAAACTTTATTTAAATAAGGGAAATTTTGAATTTGAAGATATTACAGATAAAGCAGGTGTAGCCGGAAGAAGCAAGTGGAAAACCGGTGTGGTTATGGTTGATGTTAATGGCGATGGAAAACTGGACATGTATGTCTGTTATTCCGGACCAGGAACCGATGAACAACGCGCGAATGAACTATATATTAACCAGGGATTAAAAAATGGTGTTCCCTGGTTTAAGGAAGAGGCAAAAGCTTACGGCATTGATGCACCGGGTACGTTTACTACAACCGCATCTTTCTTCGACATGGACAATGATGGCGACCTGGATATGTTCCTGGTGAACCATGCTGATATGTTTTATAACCCGTTTTTCAATACGGATAAACTTCGTTCAACCCGTCATCCAAAATTTGGTAACCGGCTGTACAGAAATGACAACGGACATTTTGTTGATATAAGTGAACAGGCGCATATCGACGGCAGTGGACTCAACTTCGGGTTAAGTGTTGCTACCAGCGATCTGAATAATGACGGCTGGACAGACATTTATGTTACCAATGATTATGATGAAAGAGATTTCTTATATATCAATAACCACGATGGCACGTTTCACGAAGTATTGACCAAAGCTGCAGGACATATCTCCGAGTTTGCCATGGGTTCAGATATAGCTGATTATAACAACGATGGCCGGCCCGATATAATGGTGCTTGATATGCTGCCAGAGGATAACCACAGGCAAAAATTGCTGAAGGGCGCCGATGCGTACGATAAATACACCATGCGCCAGGAACATCATTTTCACAAGCAGCAAATGCGCAATACGTTGCAGATGAATAATGGTGTGGATTCAGCGGGCGATCCGCTTTTTAGCGAGGTTGGCCAGCTTGCGGGAATTTCCGCTACAGACTGGAGCTGGGCGCCACTTTTTGCAGACTTTGACAACGATGGATGGAAAGATCTTTTCATTACCAATGGCATTTTTAAAGATATTACAAATCTTGATTTTGTAAAATATACTTCCGGCTACACGGCTTCGCTTACAGCCCAAAAAGGATCAAAAGAAGAAATGTGGCAGCTGATCCAGCAAATGCCAGCTACTAAACTATCTAACTATCTTTTTAAAAACAATCATAATCTCGGCTTTGAAAATGTGACAACCAACTGGGGGCTTTCAAAAAAAGGAATAAGTAACGGAGCCGCCTATGCGGACCTGGATAACGATGGAGATCTGGACCTGGTTGTAAATCAACTTAATGACCGTGCGACCATTTACCAGAATAATACTTCAGGCAATAAGCAATCGCATTACATCAGGATAAAACTGCAGGGCGACAACCAAAATACACTCGGCATAGGCGCAAAAATATCTATCGAAACAGCCAAAAGCCATCAAACACAGGAACAATTCCTGACCCGCGGCTTTCAGTCATCTGTGGACCCGGTTATGCATATAGGACTTGGCAGCGATAGCATTGTTCAGCAAATACAGGTGAACTGGCCGGGAGGAAAAAGATCTGTATTAAAGAACATTCATTCGGACACATTATTAACCATCTCAGAAAAAGATGCTGATACAAGCTCAGCAACTCCAATAAAAAAAACACCGGATGCGATTTTTGAAGACATAACTGCATCATCTGGTATTCACTTCACTCATCAGCCTTCGTTATTCGTTGACTTTAAGATCTCTCCATTATTGCCATACCAATTGTCAAAGCTAGGCCCGTGCCTGGCAAAAGCCGACATTGACGGCGATGGATTGGAGGATCTTTTTATCGGTGCGTCTGCCGGACAAGAAAGCGTATTGTATCTGCAAACAAAAGAAGGCAGCTTCAAACCTTCTCAGTCACAACCCTGGAACAACGATAAAGGATATACAAATGCAGATGCGTTGTTCTTTGATGCAGACAAAGATGGAGATATGGATCTTTATCTCGTTAGCGGCGGAACTGACTATCCTGCAAACAACAAATACTACCAGGACCGGATTTTTGAAAATGATGGCAAAGGCAATTTCAGGCAGGTTACAGATGCGCTTCCGGCGGAGGCACTCAGCGGAGCATGTGCAAAGGCTGCAGATATCAATAAAGATGGTCTGCCGGATCTATTTGTTGGCAGCAAATGCATACCAGGTAAATTTCCCGTAAGTGCGGAAAGCTTTGTCTTGAAAAATATGAGCAGGCCCGGAGCGATCAGGTTTGTACAAGACGCTTCTCAAAAAGATACTTCGCTGCTAAACTGTGGAATGGTGTACGACGCTATGTGGGTGGATCTCAATAAGGACTCCTGGCCCGATCTTATTGTCGCTGGCCAATTTATGCCGGTAAAGGTCTTCGAAAATCACAACGGTGTACTTTCTGATCAAACCAAGCAATACGGACTTACCGATACAGAAGGCTGGTGGACAAGAATTTTAGCCGGCGATTTTGACAATGATGGAGACACAGACCTGGTTATAGGTAACATAGGCAATAATATTCCTTTTAAAGCCTCTGTAAAGGAACCGGTAACTATTACCTATGGTGACTTTTATGGCAATGGAACAATCAACCCTGTTTTATGTTATTATAATGGGGGAAAGAGTTATCCGTATTTCTCAAGAGATGAAATGATTGACCAGGTTCCTTCGTTACAAAAGAAATTCCTCCACTACAGTGACTATTCGGATGCACAGCTAAAGGATCTGTTTACAGAAGAGCAGCTAGCCAAAGCAAAGACCATCAAACTAACACAAACAAATTCTCTTTTCTTAAGAAATCAGAACAACAAGAAATTCGACGCGGAACCATTACCTGCACAGGCACAAATAAGCATGGCGAACGGACTGGTTGCCGAGGATATTGATAAAGACGGAAACACTGACATTATTCTCGCAGGAAATTTTTATCCTTTCCGGGTGCAGATAGGTCCATTGGATGGTGGTACCGGACTTGTTCTGAAGAACAAAGGCAACGGCAATTTTCTTCCGCTTGATTATGCACAAACAGGACTATACCTGAATAATGACACAAGGAATATCATCAAACTAAAAGGAGGTAACAACCTGTACATAGTGGCTGCGAATAATAATGGCCCTGTCAGGATTCTAAAACAGGTAAAATCAAACGCTCTTCCTTAATAACAAGCTGACCTTTTATTCACAATTAAACCAAACACCAGTATGAGATGGAAGCAACGCATATTAACTGCTCTTTTCATCATTCTTGGCACAACCGCTGTATTTGCCCAGTCTACTGTTACAGGAACAGTAACTGATCCCGACGGCAAAAAACTACAAAGTGTTACTGTGGGTGTACCGAAAACATCTACCGTAACAACAACCGATGAAAATGGAGCTTTTCGTATTACCGTCCCAGATGGTACCACGGAACTGGAATTTACGCTCGTGGGTTATCAAAAGCAAACCCTTCCAATAAAGGGCAAAACTGCAATCAACGTAACCTTGCAGGCTGCAGCCAATGCACTTGCAGATGTTGTTGTTGTTGGTTACGGTACCCAACGTAAAAGAGACGTGACGGGTACCATTGCCAGCGTTAAAGGAGATGACATAAAAAACATCCCGGTTAGCAACGCGGCGTCAGCCCTTCAGGGCCGTGCTTCCGGCGTTGATATTGTTCGCGCTGACGGAGCACCTGGAAGTATTCCTACAATCCGTATAAGAGGAACGGGTACAATCAACAGTGCAGATCCGTTGGTAGTTATTGACGGCGTTCCCGCAGGCGGTCTCAACGATGTTAACTCCAATGATATTGCCTCCATAGAAATTCTGAAAGACGCATCGTCTTCAGCCATCTATGGAACCAGGGCCGCAAACGGTGTAGTGCTTATCACTACCAAGAAAGGAAATTTTGGCGACAAGGCTAAAACGACTGTGAATGCGTACACAGGTAATTCAAATCCACTCAAGTATCTTGACCTGGCGACAGCGCCTGACCTGGTAAAGCTGAAACAGGAAGAATTTACCAACGATGGTAATCCCGTACCGCCTATTTGGAATGATCCCTACTATGCCACACAACGTACAGACTGGCAACGCGAGCTCTTCAATACAGGCAAAACAAACAATGTGGATGTTGCCTTACGCGGAGGAAGCGCCAGTTCCAATTTCAGTCTTTCAGGAAACTATTACGATGAAAAAGGCATGATCATCAACACCTATTTTCAACGTTATAGTGCGCGCTTTAATTCTGAACACAAATTGGGTAAAAGGCTAAAAGTCGGAGAAAACTTTCTTTATTCGTTTACCAACAGCAGCGGTGTAGATACAAGATCAACACAAACCGGGTTGGTATGGACCGCACTGCGTTTCAATCCCGCAATTCCGGTGCACAATCCCGATGGTTCATGGGGAAGCTCCAAGGCCAGTAACGAGTTAGGAGACATTAACAATCCGGTATTTACCGCGGCTACCACAGATCAGTCCAACAAAAACAACCACATTTTAACCAATGCATACATTGAGTTGGAAATCATCAAAGGGCTGACTGCCAAAGCCAATTTTGGTTACGACTATAACATGTACAACGGTTATAATTTTGCCATTGCAACACCCGATCAAACTAGGGTTAACTCACTGGCTAATTTAACACGAAGTTACAGTCAGGGCACTTCATTTTTGACTGACTATTTTCTTACTTACAATAATGTTTTCAACAACACGCACAGTGTAAATGTTACTGCTGGCTACTCTGCACAGAGCTTTAACAGTGAATCCTATTCAGCGGCAAGAAGTGGTTACGATGATCCGGCCTGGGATCACAGGATCCTGAACAACGGTAGCAGTGCCAATCAGTTCGCCAATGGATCACAGGGCGCAAATGGACTGAGATCTTATTTTGTAAGGGCCAACTATGCTTATAAAAGTAAGTACCTGGCCACTTTCACCTGGCGCGACGATGGCTCAAGCAGGTTTCCGCCAGACAAAAGATGGGGTTCATTCCCGGCATTTTCTTTGGGATGGAGGATCTCCGACGAGAAATTCTTCAAGGATAATGTTTCTTTTATAAACACCTTGAAAGTTACCGGCGGCTGGGGCCAGATGGGTAACCAGGAAATTCCCAACTTCCAGTATCTGTCTATCATCCAGAGTGGCGGTGGTATTACATACAACTTCGGCAGCAATACCAACATAGTTGATGGCTCTTATGTAACCAGCCTGTCCAATCCCAACATCACATGGGAACGGGCTGAAATGAGCAATGTCAGTCTTGAATTTGGCTTGTTACAAAACAAACTGAATGGTGTGGTTACTTATTTTAACAAAAACACCAAGGATATGCTGATACCATATTCACTGGTAGAAACTTACGGGGCAACGATAAACATTCCTGGCGGCAATGTTACTATTCCGAATCAAAACCTGGGATCCCTCAACAACCGTGGTGTTGAAGTTGAACTGAACTACAGCAATATGGCAGGAAGAGTAAGTTATTCAGCCGGTGTAAATGCTTCTTTCATTAAAAATAAGGTTACGCATTTGTATGGTACTAAAGCTGATTATATAGGTTCTTCATTCTACGGACGTCAGTCAATCGAAACATCCAGAACCTATGAGGGCCAGCCAATCGCTTCTTTCTACGGATATAAAACAAATGGTTTGTACCAGAATCAAAAAGACATTGATGACGATCCAAACAGGAAAAACGATCCGAACAGAGGTGTGATCAAACCCGGAGATGTACGCTTCCTTGATGTAAATGGCGACGGCATTGTAAATGATCAGGACAGGGTTAATCTCGGAGATCCCAACCCACGTGTAACACTTGGCATAAACGGTAGTGTTGGTTATAAAGGATTTGACCTGGCCTTTTTGTTTGCCGGTGCATTTGGTCACAAACTGTATAATGCTGACAGGCTCACAGGTCTTGACGGCACACAGGTTTTCAACCTTTATGCAGAAGCAAACAACAGGTGGCACGGTGAAGGAACAAGCAACAGCGTTCCCCGACTGAGCAGAACAAATGCCAATCAAAATAACAGGTCATCAGATCTCTGGGTTGAAAGTGGTAACTATCTCGCACTAAAGACTGTTACACTTAGCTATACTTTCAAGAACGTACAAATTGCAAAGGTTCCCATGCCGCAAACAAGAATTTACTTCAGCGGCTACAACTTGTTCTATATAACCAAGTACAAGGGCTATACACCGGAACTGGGTTATACTGATGGCAATAAACAAAGAGGTGTAGACGTGGCACAATATCCATCCGCAAGAACGCTGACCATTGGAGCAACCTTTAATTTTTAAAACAGAGAACCATGATCAAGAAAAAATATATACACTACATACTGGCGGTTGTTACAGTATTGGCGGCCTCTGCCTGTCAGAAGAAGATACTGGACGTAACACCCGTTGGTTTGTATACGCCTGAGAATTACTGGCGCAATGAAAGTGATGTGGTTACAGGCATTAACGGCATTTACAATGTACTTACGCAGGAAGAAGGAGTCGGTCACAACCTGTATGCATTTGATGACCAGTCAGATGATATTTCAGTTGATGGTGACCACCCTGATTTTTGGGACATTGAGAAATTTAACGCTAACCCTACTACTTACCAGTTAAGACCAACCTGGGGATGGGCGTATGAACAAATTGCACGCGCCAACAATGCCATATTATACATTCCGAAAGTTCCGAGCATGGATGAAAATATCCGCACCCGCTCAATGGGTGAAGCCTATTTTCTGCGTGCGCACGGCTATTGGGTACTCAGCCAGATCTTTGGAGAAGTTCCCATCATCCTTGAGCAGAATGTGCTAAACGGCAATTACAACATTCCAAAGTCTTCTGTTGATTCTGTAAGAATGCAAATGGAATCCGATTTGCTTAAAGCAGCAGACATGTTGCCCGAGTCTTACGGTGCTGAAGATAAAGGCCGCGTAAGTAAGGGAGCTGCATGGGGTTTACTGGCTAAGCTGTACATTTTTTGGGAGAAGCTCGACAAAGCACAGGAATTTGGCACCAAGGTGATCACAAATGCGAACTACGCGCTTGCACCAAGATATACCGACAACTTTTTCCTTGGCATGCAGGAAAACAATACAGAACTGTTATTTGCTGTATGGAACAAAAACAACTATAATAACGCTCCTATCAACATTTACTTTACGCCAAGAGCCTGGAACGGTTGGGGTTTCCACCACCCTACCGAAAATTTTGCGGAAGAGTTTGAGGCAAAGGACAGTATTCGCAAGAGAACTACGTTGTTATCAGTTGGAGATTCCATTGCCAATCAAACAAACCTGATCACCATCGCACCCGGCGATGCATACCAGATGTTTACAGGAAAGGAAGGCCAGCAAACCGGAAGAATGTTACCAAGCAATTCTTTGACAGGTTATTGCCTGAGGAAGTATACTGCATACAATCCGGATGGTTCCGGTCAACTGGATGGCGATTTGAAACAACCGCTCCTTCGCACTGCAGACATTTACCTGATTGTTGCAGAAGCCAAGATCAGGCAATCCGGAGCCGGAGCTGGCGATGTAGAGATCAATGCTGTTCGCGCACGTGCAGGACTGGCGGATATCCATGGCGCAACAATGCATGATCTTATTCACGAACGCCGCGTAGAACTTGGAGGCGAAAATATCCGTCACCAGGATCTGATGAGATGGGACAAGGCGAAGATTATCAACCTGGATACCATCTACTCCAAGCCAAAATCCACTTCTCCGTTACAACCATACAATGGGGCTGTGTTAATTCCCGGCCGTACGTTTAAACGTCCGAAGGATTACTACATGCCAATTCCGCAGGTGGTGATTGATGAGAGTAAGGGAGTGTTGATACAGAATCCGAATTACTAGCTGTGAGCTTTTAGCTATCAGCTGTGAGCTATTGGGTGTCAGGTGTCAGGTCTCAGGTTTCAGACATATGGAGCTGAAAGAAAAGCGACTTCCAATAGAAAAGAAGCCTGACTGAATCAGAGTACTTCGTACTTCGTAAATCGTACTTAGACAGCTTTCAAATCCCTTCTAAAAAATTGATTTTGCCTCAAATCGTTGAACGGACAACGGTTTGAGGTTTTTTCCTTTAACTTTATCTTAACGGTCTTAAGAAATAATAGTCAGCAAAAAAAATTTGCTTTTTTCCTTTTTATATATTTCCTTACCTTTGCCGACCTATGCATTTTGAAGATTTGTATTCGGTTGGATCGTCTTTTGCGGCTTTTACATATTGTTTTTAACCTTTTTGTACCTCAATGTAATTGATTATCAATTCATTGGGGCATCATAGTTTATTGACATCGCATTAGTTAATTCACCCCCTTTTCTTCAAAATAACCGGTTGACAAATTTTTATAAAATTGCAATTTTAAATATGGCCATTAAAAAAGACAATCGTCCTAAGGCAACTTTTTCTAAAATTACTATCGGTCTGGCATCCCCGGACAGTATTTTAGAACGCAGCTTTGGTGAAGTGTTAAAGCCTGAAACCATCAACTATCGTACTTACAAACCTGAACGTGATGGTTTATTCTGCGAAAGAATTTTTGGTCCGGTAAAAGATTATGAGTGCGCCTGTGGTAAGTATAAGCGTATTCGTTACAAGGGCATCGTGTGCGACCGTTGTGGTGTTGAAGTGACCGAAAAGAAAGTTCGCCGCGAACGCATGGGACACCTTAAACTGGTTGTTCCGGTTGTTCACATCTGGTATTTTAAAAGTTTACCCAATAAAATTGGCTACCTGTTAGGTATGAGCTCTAAGAAATTAGAGACAATTGTATATTATGAAAGATATGCAGTTATACAAGGTGGCGTAAAAGAAAACCTGAATACCGGTGATCTTCTTACTGAAGAAGAATACCTGGATATTGTTGATACACTTCCAAAAGACAACCAATACCTGCCTGATGAAGATCCTCAGAAATTCATCGCTAAAATGGGCGCTGAAGCAATTCACGACCTGTTGGCAAGATTGGATCTGGATGAGTTAAGCTATAAATTACGTAACGCTGCAGCTACTGAAACTTCTCAGCAACGTAAAGCAGACGCCTTAAAGCGTTTGAGCGTTGTAGAAGGTTTCCGTGATGCAAGCACAAGAATTACCAACCGCCCTGAGTGGATGGTAATGCAATACATCCCTGTTATTCCACCGGAATTGCGTCCATTGGTTCCATTGGATGGTGGCCGTTTCGCGTCTTCTGACCTGAACGACCTTTACCGTCGTGTGATCATCCGTAACAACCGTTTGAAACGTCTGTTGGAGATTAAAGCTCCTGAAGTGATCCTGCGAAACGAAAAACGTATGCTGCAGGAAGCTGTGGACAGCCTGTTCGATAACTCACGTAAATCAAACGCTGTTAAAGCTGAAGGTGGTAGAGCATTGAAATCCTTGTCTGACGTTCTGAAAGGTAAACAAGGTCGTTTCCGTCAGAACCTGTTGGGTAAACGTGTTGACTACTCCGGCCGTTCTGTAATCGTGGTAGGTCCTGAATTGAAAATGCACGAGTGCGGTCTTCCAAAAGACATGGCTGCCGAGCTTTTCAAACCATTTATCATCCGTAAATTAATTGAAAGAGGTATCGTAAAAACTGTAAAATCAGCCAAGAAACTGGTTGATAAAAAAGAAGCAGTTATTTGGGATATCCTTGAAAACATATTGAAAGGTCACCCTGTAATGTTAAACCGTGCCCCAACACTGCACCGTTTATCTATCCAGGCATTCCAGCCACGTTTGGTGGAAGGAAAGGCCATTCAGCTTCACCCATTGGTAACGAGTGCGTTCAACGCCGACTTTGATGGTGACCAGATGGCGGTTCACGTGCCTTTGAGCAACGCCGCAATTTTGGAAGCACAATTACTGATGCTGTCTTCTCACAACATTCTTAACCCGCAGAACGGTACGCCGATCACCCTGCCTTCCCAGGACATGGTACTTGGTCTGTACTACATCACTAAGGGTAAAAGAAACACTGAAACTGAAAAAGTTAAAGGTGAAGGCAAAGCTTTCTATAGCACTGAAGAGGTTTTAATCGCTTACAATGAAAACCAGGTTGACCTGCATGCTTTCATTAAAGTAAAAACCAATGTGCGTGAAGGTGGTGAACTGAAAAACAAATTGATTGAAACGACTGTTGGTCGCGTATTGTTCAACCAGTTCGTACCAAAAGAAGTAGGTTTCGTAAACGCATTAGCCACCAAAAAATCACTGAGAGAGATCATCGGTGATATCATCAAGATCACTAACGTTCCTAAAACGGCTAAGTTCCTGGATGATATCAAAACCTTAGGTTTCCGTATGGCCTTCCGTGGTGGTTTATCGTTCAACGTTAATGACCTTATCATTCCTGAAGTAAGAAACGAATTACTTGAGCAGGCTAAGGCTGAAGTTGAAGAAGTTTGGGAAAGCTACAACATGGGTCTTATCACCAATAACGAACGTTACAACCAGGTAATTGATATATGGAGCCGTGTGGATACCCGCATTACAGAAACACTGATCCGTGAAATGGCAACAGACAAACAGGGCTTCAACTCTGTGTACATGATGCTTGACTCCGGTGCGCGTGGTTCTAAACAGCAGGTAAAACAGCTGGCTGGTATCAGGGGTCTGATGGCTAAACCGAGAAAATCAGGTTCTACAGGATCTGAGATCATCGAGAACCCGATCCTTTCCAACTTTAAAGGTGGTTTGAACGTATTGGATTACTTTATCTCTACGCACGGTGCGCGTAAAGGTCTTGCGGATACGGCCCTTAAAACAGCCGATGCCGGTTACCTGACTCGTCGTCTTGTTGACGTAGCACAGGATGTGGTGATCTCTGATGAAGATTGTGGAACATTACGTGGTATTGCAACATCTGCATTGAAAGACAATGAGGATGTAGTAGAACCATTGTTAGATAGAATTTTGGGTAGAACATCTTTACATGATGTATTCCACCCGGTTACTGAAGAACTCCTCGTTGCTGCTGGTGATGAAATTACCGTAGACGTTGCAAGAGCAATTGAAGAAGCAGGCATTGAAACTGTAGAGATCCGTTCTGTACTTACCTGCGAAAGCAAACGCGGTGTGTGTGTGAAATGTTATGGTAAAAACCTTGCTACAGGTTACATCGCTCAAAGAGGTGACGCTGTTGGGATCATCGCTGCCCAGTCAATCGGTGAGCCAGGTACACAGTTAACACTTCGTACCTTCCACGTGGGTGGTATCGCCGGTTCTTCTTCAGTAGAATCTTCATTAACTGCCAAGTTCGACGGTACAATCCAGTTCGATGGTCTTCGTTCTGTAACTACAGAAAACAACGAAGGCGATAAAGTACAGGTTGTAATCGGTCGTACAGGTGAAATGAGGATCATGGATCTGAAAAATGACAGGTTATTAATCACCAACAACATTCCTTATGGTGCAGTCCTGAATGTAAAAGACGGACAACTCGTGAAGAAAGGAGAAATAATCTGTACATGGGATCCGTTCAACAACGTTGTAGTCGCTGAAATTGCAGGTGAAGTGAAATTCGAGAATGTTATTGAAGGTGTTACTTACCGTGAAGAAGCTGATGAACAAACTGGTCACCGTGACAAAGTGGTTATCGAAACAAAAGATAAAACAAAGATTCCGGGACTGGTTGTTGAAGGCAAAGAAATCAAAAACTACAACTTACCTGTCGGAAGCCGTCTGATCATTGAAGAAGGCGAAAGCGTAAAAGCCGGACAGGTAATTGTGAAGATACCAAGAACACTGCGTAAGAGCGGTGATATCACCGGGGGTCTTCCTCGCGTAACCGAGTTGTTTGAAGCCCGTAACCCAAGCAATCCGGCAGTAGTTTGTGAAATTGATGGTGTGGTTGCTTTTGGTAATGTTAAACGTGGTAACCGTGAGATCATTGTTGAAGCGAAAGACGGTATTGTTAAAAAATACCTGGTTCCGTTGACAAGACAGATCCTGGTTCAGGATGGCGACTTCGTAAAAGCAGGCGCTGCCCTTTCCGATGGTCAAACTGCTCCAGCTGATATCTTAACAATCAAAGGACCATTCGCAGTTCAGGAATATGTGGTAAATGAAATTCAGGAAGTTTACCGCTTACAGGGTGTGAAGATCAACGATAAGCATATTGAGGTGATCGTTCGCCAGATGATGAAGAAAGCGGAGATCGTTGATGCCGGTGATACTAAATTCCTCGAAGAAGACCTGGTTGACCGTTTCGAGTTCATCGATGAGAACGACAGGATCTTTGATAAGAAAGTAGTAACTGATCCGGGAGACAGCAGTAAACTGAGAGCTGGTCAAATCATAACATTGCGTGAGTTGAGAGAAGAAAACTCCATCCTGCGCCGTTCCGATAAGAAACTTGCTGAAGTTCGTGATGCAGAGCCAGCTACAGCACAGCCTGTACTGTTAGGTATCACTAAAGCTTCACTGGGTGTACAAAGCTGGATCTCAGCTGCATCGTTCCAGGAAACTACCAAAGTATTAAGCTCTGCAGCTATACAAGGTAAGAGCGATGACATGCTCGGATTGAAAGAAAATGTTATCACCGGTCACCTGATACCAGCAGGTACTGGTCAGAAAGAGTTCGAAAGCATCATTGTTGGTAGCAAGGAAGAATATGAATTGCTTTCTACTGCACGTGAAGCGATGAACTTCGATGACGAAGAATAAGACGATGTACGATGTACGATTTTAGATGTACGATGTGTTCAGGTGAATCATCTTCATTAAACACAAGCAGTACTTAACTAAATATGTACGATTTACGAAGTACGATGTACGATGTGTTCAGGTGAATCATTCTCATTAAACACGGACAGTACTTAACTAAATATGTACGATTTACGAAGTACGATGTACGATGTGTTCAGGTGAATCATCATCAGTAAACACAAACAGTACTTAAGTATAAACAAATAACAAGCAGGAAGCCGAATAAGCTTCCTGTTTTGTTTTAGCTATTAGCAAAGAGCTGTCAGGTCAGCTATCAGCAATTAGCTATCAGCCCTCTACTTTCAAGTAAATCGTCATATCCAACGGTCAATGTAGCAACTGCGCCAATTTTATACTGATTCCTTCGCTACGGTAAACGTATCACGTACAACGTATAACTTAAAACAGCTTTAAGCTCTCACTCCTCACACCTCACGCCTCACTCCTTACACCTCACGCCTCACTCCTCACACCTTCTCCCCCAACCACCTATTTCATTCCTGCAAAAAGGTCATTTTAACAATTCTATCACTAATATTACCTATAACTTTCCAACCCCGAAAAAAGGGACTTGCATGAATAGATTTTTAATCGGACTTAATGTTGTTTTGCTTATTGCAGTAGGTGTTCTATTTTATTTACATTTTGATGGTAAGGGTAAGAGCAGCCAGACAGTACCTGCTGTAAAGGGGCCTGAATCAGCGACATTTAAAATAGCTTATTTCGAACTGGATTCTTTACAAAACAGGTACGAATATTATAAAGAAGTCCGGGACAATCTTGCTGCAAAATCAGAGCAGAACGCACGTGACCTAAGGGCTAAGCAAGACGCCTACATGAAGAAAGTGAAAGAGTATCAGCAGAAAGGGCCAACCATGTCTCAGACTGAGCAAAGCCAGTACGAGCAGACATTATACCAAATGCAGAATGATCTGCGTGCAGAACAGGAAGAAAAGCAACAGCAACTGAATACAGAAGGCATGCGTAAACTGCAGGATGTAAAACTGAAAATACAGGACTTTTTGAAAGGATTTTGCCAGGAAAAAGGCTACTCATATGTCTTTGCAGCAAGTGAAGAAGACAATCTGTATTTCAAAGACTCTACGCGTAATATTACAGACAGCGTGATCTTTTACCTGAATGCGCAACATAAGAGTACAAAAAGTAAATAATTACATTAATTATTCTATCTTCAAATCCCGCATAAAACGGGATTTTTTATTTTATTAATAACCAGGGCTGGAATAACTCCAATGAACACCTTATTCCATGCTGCTTTTGAGAGAAATATATAAGTATGCAGGAAAACCAATCTTCATTCAAACCAACGCTTGGTTTGCTTGACGGGACCATGATTGTTGCCGGTAGCATGATAGGCTCCGGTATTTTTATTGTTAGTGCGGATATTACCCGTAATGTAGGCTCATCCGGATGGCTTATAGCAGTATGGCTTATTACCGGCTTTATGACTATAGCAGCCGCAGTAAGCTATGGCGAATTGAGTGGCATGTTTCCTAAAGCCGGCGGACAGTATGTTTATTTAAAAGAATCCTATAACCCGCTGATCGGATTCCTGTACGGCTGGAGTTTTTTTGCTGTTATTCAAACAGGTACCATCGCCGCAGTTGGCGTGGCCTTTTCGAAATTTACGGCATATCTTTTTCCACAGGTAAGTGAGGACCTGGTACTGTTTACAATAGGAAAAATCAGCATTTCGCCTGCGCAGATCCTTTCCATCATTACCATCATATTGCTCACCTACATTAATTCCCGGGGCATTAAAAATGGCAAGATCATCCAAACGACGCTGACCATTATCAAACTCCTCAGTTTATTCGGCCTGATCGTATTTGGATTTTTAGCCGCAAAAGGAGATATATGGCACGCTAACTGGACCAACGCCTGGGACCTTCATGCATTGAGTCCTGATGGTAGTGTATCGCACTATGCAATTGCAGCAGCACTGGGCGCAATAGCCGCATCTATGGTTGGCTCCATTTTCAGTAGTGTGGCCTGGGAGAACGTTACATTTATTGCCGGTGAAATCAAGAATCCTAAACGCAATATTGGCCTGAGCCTCTTCCTGGGAACGCTTATCGTGACCATTATTTACGTTGCGGCGAATGTAATGTACACAGCAGTGCTTCCTTTACAGGAAATAGCTTCCGCAGAGAAAGACCGCGTAGCTGTTGCCGCATCAAACGCCATTTTTGGCAATGCGGGTACTTATGTTATCGCCATTATGATCATGATCTCAACTTTTGGCTGCAATAATGGTCTTATTTTATCCGGTGCCAGGGTTTATTATACGATGGCAAAAGACGGCCTGTTCTTTAAGCAAACAGGCGAGTTGAATAAAAATGCTGTACCCGGTTTTGCATTATGGATACAATGTATCGTTGCTTCTCTCCTGTGCCTGAGCGGCAAATATGGCGACTTGCTGGACATGGTTTCATTTGTAGTGGTTGTATTTTATGTTTTGACCATACTTGGCATATTTATTCTGCGGAAGAAAATGCCAAATGCTGAAAGACCTTACAAGGCGTTTTTATATCCTGTTTTGCCAGCCATCTACATACTGCTGGGCGTTGCATTTTGCGTATTACTGGTTATTTATAAAAGCACCTACGTTAAATGGGGATTGCTGATCGCCGGCATTGGCATACCTATTTACTATTTGGCACATGGGGGGAAGAAGAAGGAGCAGAAAAAGCTTAAAGCCCAAAGCTAAAAGCTTAAAACTATTTGACGCGACCGGTGATTCCGGTTAATAAGCTTATCTCAAAAACCTTTATGATAAAATGTAAGAAAGCCTCTGTTCTAATATTGAGCGAGGCTTTTTTTTGTCGCTTAAAGTTCAACAGTCGAATGCCAAAATCATTGGGCGCTGCAAACCACTCATAAACGCAAGCATTCTTATTTTGCGGCGATTTTAAGTTTTAGGCTTTGAGCTTTAAGCTTTAAGCTTTAAGCTTTCCCTTTAATACCCTAGTTTTGCGCCTGACAGAACAGACATATTATGACAGATTTCAATAAGCTATTCAATGATTTTGCTTCCATAAAAGTCGCGGTAATAGGCGATGTAATGCTGGACACCTATTGGTGGGGACATGTGGAACGCATTTCACCAGAAGCGCCGGTGCCGGTTGTTGCTGTAGACAAAAAAGAATACCGTATTGGAGGTGCAGGAAATGTTGCATTAAATACCGCTGCTTTGCAGGCAGCAACAACTGTATTTTCTGTTGTCGGTAACGATGATGATGCTAAAATTCTGAAGGGTTTGTTTGAGCAGGCCAATATCAATACCGAATATATTGTTCATAGCGACAAACGCATTACCACCAACAAGATCCGCATTATCAGCCGCAATCAGCAAATGATGCGTCTTGATGCCGAAATCACAAAAGATATTACAAAAACTGACGAAGATGCATTGGTTGCGGCATTCATGACTTATGTGCAAAAAGAAAGACCTTCCGTTGTAATTTTTGAAGATTACAATAAAGGTGTACTTACCGAAACGATCATAAAAACCATTACGCAGATCTGTAAGGAAAACGATATCATTATAACAGTAGATCCCAAGCGTAAAAATTTCTTTAGCTATAAGAATGTCGACATCTTTAAGCCCAATCTTAAAGAAGTAATAGAAGGCTTGAATATATTGGTTGAAAACGTTAATAAAGAGGTGCTTGACAGCATTCATACACAATTGAAAGAAAGATTGGATCACCATACATCATTGATAACTTTATCAGAGAAAGGTGTTTTCTTCCAAAATGAAACACAGTCAAATCTTATTCCTTCTCATTTGCGAAATATTGCCGATGTAAGTGGCGCGGGAGATACAGTGATCGCTGTAGCATCTCTTGTATATGCCTCAACAAAAGACATTAACATGGCTGCGGAAATGGCCAATATTGCCGGCGGCCTGGTATGCGAGGAAGTTGGAACGGCAGCAATTAACAAGGATATATTGCTGGAAGAATGTAAGCTGTTGATCAAAGCGTAAATCATTCATTTTATTTATTGCCCGGCATGCATTTATACTACTTAGCAGCCGGGCTTTTGTTTTAATGCAGTTGGCGAAAAACCAAAATGCTTTTTGAAGGCGTAAGAAAAGTGTGATAAGTCCTCAAAACCAACTTCGAATACCAGGAAAAGTTAAGATGAGGATATAACGGGATCTTAAAAAATATGCAGTTTTCCTATCTCTGCATCTTGGCTTAAAACCGTATGTATCGGCTAATCTTCATTTGTTTTGTGGCATTATATTTTGCCTGTAAGCATCGCACTAAAACACGAAGCATAAATAATTTGGCCAAAGACACTCTTCCGACAATTATTACAACTGGTGTTCCAGATCTCGAATCATCCATTCAATTAAATGCTATCGGAAAAAGATACGGCGTTAAATTCCATTCTTTTGGCTGTGTTGTTTCAAAGGTTACGATGGACAGCATTCGAAATCTAAATAATACAACACGCGCCCTGTTGATAAAACGCTTCAGCAACAATTGGGAAAAAGATTTACAACAAGCATATGATACAACGATCAAGATACGCAGCATGGCTGCGGAGGTAATAAGAACAACATTTCCGAATGACGACAAGGATTATTACTATCTCGTTACGTCCGGCGCCGGAAAGATTTTTTTTGTTCAGGCATACAAAGATGATTCAATAACTGAAAAGCCTTTATTAATCATTCACTATAGAATGACATTCTTCTTTGATAGAAAATCACCTATTGAAGTTAAAGAGACTAGAGAAAACTTGCAATCATAAGCAAGGCACAAAAAATCTCTTTTGCTACTCAATTTGATGCGGCTCTCCATCTTCACATTATTCT
The DNA here is from genome assembly GCF_041060425.1 of Danxiaibacter flavus. Classification (NCBI taxonomy): domain Bacteria; kingdom Pseudomonadati; phylum Bacteroidota; class Chitinophagia; order Chitinophagales; family Chitinophagaceae; genus Danxiaibacter; species Danxiaibacter flavus. The sequence continues at coordinate 1,346,791 of NZ_JAULBC010000001.1, read as the reverse complement.
CGTATCTGATTCTATTTATTTTTATATTGCTATCTGGAATCATCGCCAATTGTCTGACTGTTTTTGCATTAAAAAAGCCATTTATAATGGTTTTTCAGTCTTACAAGTGGGCTACGAAACAAATCACAATTAATAAACGATTGCAACATGAATTCAAAGATTTTTTTTACAGGAGCGGCAGCCTTGTTATGTGTTGCCGGTGCAATGGCACAAGAGAAAAAAGATCCACCGTCCCTTACTGAAGTCTGGAAACCTGAGCCCAGGGTTATTACGCCCGGTGCATCAGCCTCCTCTGCACCTTCTGACGCCATTGTATTATTTGATGGTAAAAGCACAGATGCATGGGTTGGAACTGACGGCGGCCCCATTAAATGGGATATTGCCGACGGCGCTATGACGGTAAAAGGCGGCTCTGGTGAAATAACAAGCAAAGAAAAATTCGGCGATTGCCAGCTGCATATTGAATGGAGAACGCCAGCTGAAGTAAAAGGAGACGGACAAGGCCGGGGCAACAGTGGCATCTTCCTGATGGGAAAATACGAATTGCAAGTGCTTGACTCTTATAATAACCGCACATATTCCAACGGGCAGGCAGGAAGTATCTACAAACAATTAATACCGTTGGTGAACGCCAGCCGTAAACCCGGAGAATGGCAAACATACGACGTGATCTTCACTGCTCCCCGATTTAACGAAGACGGTACAGTTAAAATGGCTGCACGTATTACTGTCATTCACAATGGTGTTCTTGTTCAAAACAATGCTACACTTATAGGCAGCACACAATACATTGGCATTGCATCTTACGAAAAGCACAGTGACAGCGAACCCATCAAACTGCAGGATCACGGAAACCCGGTGAGCTATCGTAACATTTGGGTTAGAAAGCTGTAAGACGTTGTACGTTGTAAGTTTTACGTTGTACGTTTATTGAATTAGGTATAAGGTGTGAGGTGTGAGGTGTGTGGTAGGAGGACGTGACAGAGGCGTGAGGTAGGAGGCGTGAGGTATGAATGTCAGGTGTCAGGTAATACTACTATAACACCCGGATTTCTCTTTGTATTAGATAAGGGATCGGCACTACGACTGATCTGCATAAAACGTATAACTTACAACTCTATCTAATTCTACGTAGAATCATACACTGCAACGTATCGCCGGGAGAAATTTTTGTCTTTCTCAAAGGACGGGAGCCGGTTAATGCACGTGACTTAATGCGATAAGTACCTTTTGAATTTTGAACTACATCAGTCACAACATGATCCTGCACGACTGTTTCATACTCAGCTTTGCATGCGCAAAAGAATATTGCTATGCAGCAACAAAACATTGCATGCTTTAATGGAACGCGAGCTACTACTGCTATTGCTTTAAGGGTAATCTCTGCAAGTTTTTTATTTAAGGTAGAATTCAGGCGCATCATTGGGTAAAAGAATTGTGATGTTTTGGCGGAAGCAAAAGTATCCCGGACAAGTATTTCCTCCAATTAAAATTGAAAGTGCCAACACAATTCACACCCTAATCATAATAGAGTTGTATTTTGCGAGCCGGATAGAGAAGCTTTTCACTATTCCGAAGGGAAAAACAAACAAATGAAATATTATATTATAGCTGGTGAAGCAAGTGGTGATCTACATGGAAGCAACCTGATCAAAGAATTAAAATTGCTCGATAAGGATGCTGACATCCGGTGTTGGGGAGGCGATCTGATGCGCGAGGCCGGCGGCACACTGGTAAAGCATTACAAAGATCTTGCGTTCATGGGATTTGTTGAAGTGTTGATGAATTTGCGAACCATCCTGAAAAATATTGCTTTCTGCAAAGAAGATATTGATGCATATAAACCAGATGTGTTGGTTTTGATTGACTATCCCGGCTTTAATCTTCGCATTGCCGAATGGGGCAAGGCGCGGGGCTATAAAATAGCTTTTTACATTTCTCCACAAGTGTGGGCATGGAAAGAAAGTCGTGTGAAGAAAATGAAGCAGTATATTGACAAGATGCTTGTCATACTTCCTTTTGAAAAAGATTATTATAAAGATAAATGGCACTGGGATGTTGAATATGTCGGCCACCCGCTTGTTAAGGTAATCGACAACTATAAAAAGCAATCGACCGGACATCCGCACGATAGAGAGATAGTAGCGCTACTTCCCGGCAGCAGGAAACAGGAGATCCTGAAAAAGCTGCCGATAATGCTCGAGGTAAGCAGGCATTTTGAGAACTATCAATTTGTTGTTGCAAAAGCGCCCGGCCAGGAAGATAGTTTTTACGAACCATTGTTGGCTCCTTACAACAACGTGACCTCCGTTAGAGGAAAAACTTATGATCTGCTGCTTGAATCAACTGCAGCGCTCGTTACCAGCGGCACGGCTACACTTGAGACTGCTCTTTTTGGTGTTCCTGAAGTAGTGTGCTACAAAGGAAGTAATATCAGTTACCAGATCGCCAAACGGCTGATCAAGGTTAAATATATTTCGCTGGTAAATCTGATTATGGATAAGCTTGTAGTGAAGGAATTAATCCAGGACGATCTGACAGTTGACAATCTTGTGAGCGAGTTGAAAAATTTGCTGGAAAATCCTGAACGTAAACAGCAACTGCAAAAAGATTATGCTGCGTTAAAACAACTGTTATCCGGCGGCGGTGATGCTTCGGCCACGGCGGCGAGGAGCATCTATGATTTTGTGAAGAGCTAGGAAGTCAAAATTCAAAAAGACGATGCATCATTAAGCTGTTTCCCTTTTATCGAAAGCCTGCATCAGAGTTTTTTACTTTTGAATTTTTACTTTTTACTTTTGACTTTTGAATTTTGCTTTTTTTGCCTTTGCCTCACACCTTCCCCATTACAAACAGCGCTGACAAAGTAGGCACAGGGCTTCCGCCTTCTTTTTCAAGTGTAATGGCAAATGCTTCAGCTTCGGGAATATTTTGCATCTTACACAAACCAACACAGTCGCCGATCATTCCGGCATTAACGGGCTTACCATTAACGATGGCCCATAGCTGATACTGTTTTCCTGCCGGAGCAGCAGGTACGTTATTTTTGAGCAGATAAACATCTTTAGTCTTGCTACTCCAGTACACGGTAGCTACGCCATCATTCCCCTTCATAGAAACAACCTTCATAGAAGGATCCTGCAACATTTCCATACTGCTGTCAAGCAGATTCATCCGGGTCTGCATTTTGTCAACATGCGCCTGCATTACGCCCTGATCTGCCAGTAGTTGCTGATAACTACTTTGCATTTGCTTATAGTTGCGGTAGTAATATACATTCAACAATGCACTGGCTATGAACAGCAAGATACTTGCGGCGGCCATAAATCGCCAGATGTCACCTCTGCCGGATTCCATAGGAACAACCTTACCGGTCTCATCAGGGGATATGATCTCGGAAAAAATTTTGTCTCGTACGATTTGCGGCGGCGCCTGCACATTACTTTTCAGCTGTTTTTCCAGCATTACTTCAAAAGCGGATATAGCACTGGCAATTTCAGGATGCGTTGCAGCCATAGAGCGAACTTCCGCCGTTTCTTCAGGCGTTGTTACTCCCATTACGTAGCTTTCAATTATACCACTCTCTATGTATGCGTTAATATCCACAATAATTACATCAGTTTTCTTAGTTCACTTAGTGCTTTTCTTATTCTTGTTTTTACAGTTCCTAAAGGAATATTTTCTGCCGAGGCTATTTCCTCGTGTGTATAACCTCCAAAATAACTAAGACGGATCAATTTCCTGTATTCTTCCGGCAATTTTTCCACCAATCCTGCCAGACCTATTTTATCAGTATCGAGCTGGGTTACCCCGGTTGAATAATATACGGAGTCCGTCAGCTCAAGGTTTTGACGACTGTTTCTAAACTGCCTGCTTCTTTTAAAATCAATCGCCGCATTACGCGCAATATTTAATAACCAGGTAAACAGCCTGCCTTTTTGTTCATTATATTGATCAATCTGGCGCCAAATCTTGACAAAAACGTCCTGCAATACATCGTTACCTGCCTCCTTTTCATCCACTATATTCAGTATAACAGTGTATAATGCCGCAGAATAATGCTCATACAAATATTCAAATGCAGGTACATCGCGTTGTTTCAGCAACGCAACCAGGCCATTCTCGGTATATTTAGCGGCGTCTGACATGAGCTTGAATATTAAAGATAAAGCTCGTCTCTGTTAATTAAAAGGGTTTAAGTATTAAGTTTTTGATCGGCTATATAATTTGCAACAGAAAAAAGCATAAAGACAACTAACTGCTTTAAATTATTGCAAACTGTTTCAAGCAATCCGTTTTTATGCGAACATTAAATCACACTGTTTGTTATCGCGATTAAATAGTTAATTGACGTAGGTGTATAACGCAATGTTTTTCTTTTCGCGAAAACGCAATACATTTGCGCCGCCCTACCGAAACCAACTCATCGATTTAATGACTAGCATATGTACGTACTGAACAGAAATGTGACTAAGGCATTTTTTTGCCTTTTTTTCACGACACCTTTTGTTGTAAAAGCTCAAAACACAACAAAAAAAAGGAAGCACGAATTTTATTTTTCGTGGGGATACAATAAAGAGTGGTATACTCACAGCAACCTGAAAGTTAGCCAGCCATCTATTGGCAACAACTACACGTTAAAACAGATCAAGGCGCATGACCATCCCGGATGGGATGAAGGTCTTTTTTCTAAAGCACTCTCTATTCCGCAATATAATTACAGGCTTGGCTATATTATAGACAGGAAAAAAGGATGGGGTGTGGAAATAAACTTCGATCACACCAAATACATTATTTCAGATCAAAAAGCGGCAATAACAGGCACGCTCAACCACAAGCCTGTTGACAGCACCGTTATGTTCAACCAGGCTAATGGATTCTCCTACTTCCTGAACAATGGCGCAAATTTCCTGCTGTTTAACCTGACCAAACGCTGGAATTTTTATGTTGACGAAAAGGAAAATGTCAAGCTCGATTTTTATGCAAAGGCAGGTATAGGCCCGGTTATTCCGCATGTTGAAAATACTTTATTTGGTAAATCCAACGACCCTCATTTTCAACTGGGTGGATGGAATGTTGGCCTTGAAGGAGCGATTCGCGCAACCTTTTTCAAATATGTATATCTTGAATACGCCAATAAACTTGACTATGCGCGTTATTCCGGTTTAAAAATCTACGAAGGAAAAGCCCGGCAGGGATTTGGCACTTATGAAATGATATTGAATTTGGGTGTAACGTTTCCAGTTGGGAGAAGAGAATAAGACGTGTAAGACATGTAAGACCGTAAGATAGTAAGATAGTAAGACAGTAAGATAGTAAGATAGTAAGAACGTTAGGAAAATAGGAAGGGTGCATATGATGATCATTTGCACCCTTTTACTTTTTATTAGGTTTCGTCAGGCTCTTGTCTAAATCAGTTACTACAAGAATCCGGCTGATTTACCAACTGTTTTTGACTTGAACCATCATTTTTAGAAAAGGAAGGAAAAATATACAACTGCAGGAATTTGGTTACGGGTGTGGGCTTTGTGTTACATCCAATCATCCACTTAACCTCTCTTTATATTCAACACCAGAAACCTTGCCTCAAACCTCAAGCCTGTACACCTCAAACCTGATACCTAAAACCTGAAACCTGACACCTTACACCTCACTCCTCTCCCCCACATCGTACATCAAACATCGTACACCGTACATCGTACATCGTACATCCTCAAGACGTTTGTATTTGCCTGAACAACTGTTCCACATCCTGCAAACGGCAAAGTGCAGTGCCGGCGTTCATTGTTGCAGCGGTACCACAAGCCACTCCATATTGAACAGCTTCAAGAACCCTTGCACCAGCGTCAAGTTTAAATACAATTCCTCCTATCATACTGTCCCCGGCACCAACAGTACTTTTGCGCCTTACAGGCGGCGCACTTATCTTGTGCATCTGATCTGCAGTGACAAGCATTGCTCCTGCCGCACCCATGGAAACCACCAATACTTCGCTGCACCCCTTGCTAACAAGTGCCTGACTTACTGCTTTCAAATCCTCAATCTGCAATTCTTCCCTGCCTACGAGTTGCGCAAGCTCATGCAGGTTTGGCTTTATCAAAAACACGCCTTCTTCAATAACTGCTTCCAAAGCTTCTCCGGACGTATCAACAATGCACCGGGCTCCCTTATTATTGGCGATAGACGCTATTCTGGCAAAAATATCCACGGGCACACCCGGAGGCAGACTACCACTGGCGACTATATAATCAACATCAGGCAATGTTCGCACCATTTGTAAACATTCCTGCCACTCATCATCTTCAATCAGCGTTCCAGGCATTCCAAAACGATATTGCAATTGAGTTGTGCTATCAAATACAATAAAATTCTCTCTTGTTTCACGTTGTGTTTCAACCGGTATGCAATGAACGCCTTCGTCGACTAATATTTCAGTCAGCAAACCGCCGCTTCTGCCTCCGGTAAGATAAATAGCAGCGGATTTTCCCCCAAGTTTTTTAATAGCCCTGGAAACATTAATACCGCCTCCACCGGCTTCATATAACGGATCTGCACAACGTAGTTTTTTCTCAGGCACAATACCGGCAACGGTTGTGCTTTTGTCTATGGCGGCGTTAAACGTAACTGTGACTATGGAATGTTTCATAACAGGTATTTCTTTAGCCGTTAAAATTGTAAATTCAGGTTCGCTTACCCGGTTGCATCTTCAACATCTCATCCCTTTTTCATAACATAAAAAAAACATTTTAGTTGAGAATCAGCAAAACGAACAAACTATATTAACTAATGTTTTATATACTGAATCAGCATTTTAATAACCGGCAATTAATCTTTTAATTATGAATTACGAACAAATGATTGACCTGATAGGAAAAGAAAACGAAGCACTCCTTTCCTATACATCTTCAACCGTAAAAAAAGACTTGCTGCATTTGCCATCACCGCATTTTACGGACACTGTTTTTGCAGAAAGCAATAGAAATATACAAACATTAAAAAGTATTTCATCGCTGTTTAATCATGGCAGATTGCAAGGCTCCGGATATTTGTCCATACTACCAATTGATCAGGGCATAGAACATAGTGCCGGCGCATCATTTGCCCCCAACCCAATGTACTTCGATCCCGAAAACATTATTAAGCTGGCGATAGAAGGTGGCTGTAATGCAGTGGCAACAACCTTTGGCGGCCTGGCCATGATTGCAAGAAAATACGCTCATAAAATTCCGTTCATTGTAAAGATTAATCATAACGAACTGCTCACCTATCCCAATAAACATGACCAGGTAATGTTTGGCTCAGTGAAGGATGCATGGAATTTAGGCGCTACAGCCGTGGGCGCTACAATTTATTTTGGCTCGCAGGAAAGTGACAGGCAAATCATTGAAGTTTCAAAGGCCTTTGAAGAAGCACACGAACTTGGTATGGCAACCATACTTTGGTGCTACCTGCGTAATAGTGCTTTTGTAAAGGATGGCAAGGACTATCATGTATCCGCAGACCTGACAGGGCAAGCCAATCATCTGGGCGTAACCATACAGGCTGATATCATCAAACAAAAACTACCAACCATCAACGGCGGTTATAAGGCATTGAATATGGGCGGCAGCAGTTATGGAAAACTGGATGAAAGGATGTATACACAACTTGCAACTGACAATCCTATTGACTTATGCAGATACCAGGTACTTAATTGCTATATGGGCAGGGCAGGTTTAATTAATTCGGGAGGAGCTTCTACTGGAGAAAGCGATACAAAAGAAGCAGTGCTGACAGCCATAATCAATAAGCGGGCAGGCGGCATGGGATTGATATCCGGACGCAAAGCATTTCAACGATCTTTCAACGATGGCATTGAATTATTGCAGGACATACAGGACGTTTATCTTGAAAAGCAGATAACAGTTGCCTGAGAATATAAAGCGCTTTAATAAGCGGCTGAAAGCTTCATGCTTGCAGCCGCTTTATTTTTAAAGCAGATAAATTCATCAACACAATTGAACCCAATATCAAAACAATGCCGAGCCACTGCGCAACAGAAATTTCTTCATGTAACAACCAGTGCGCCATTAACACAGAAACCGGAATTTCAATGGCGGCTATGATAGTACCCCATCCCATGCCTGTAAGCGGCATGCCTTTGGTTAACAACAACGGAGGCAGGATTGTACCGAACACCGCAAGAAATAATCCCCACGTCCACAAAGAAGTAATAGCAAACTTCTGCAGCAATGAAGGAAAGAATACAAGCACAATTATTGCAAGACTCCCCACCAATATCCATAAACTTCTTTTTAGAGGAGGCAATTCCAATGCAATGCTATTTGTTGTATAAAGTGTGATTGTGTAGCATATTGCGGCAAGTATACCGAATGCAACACCGCGCCAATCAAGCACTACATTTACATTTACCAGGTTGGCTGCTAAAGCCGTCCCTACAAGAATAACTAAAGCAGCAATAATTTTTATGGCAGATGGAAACCGCTTTTGCAAAAATGCCTCTAACACTACGCCCATCCAGACAGTTTGCATCAACAAAATAATACCAATTGATACTGCGATATATTTAACTGACAGATAGTAAAAAATACTGGTTAGCCCCATGGATGTTCCGCACAATACCAACATCCAAACGCTTTTTCTATTTGTCACTGACTGAGGTTCATTCTTTCCACGAAAAAACACATTTAATAAAAACAAACCTATCACACCAAACAAAGATTGAGCAGTCGTTATCTCGGCTGTTGTAAAGCCGTGATCATACGCCATTTTTACAAATGTTGCCAACACGCCATAACAGGCTGCACCTAAAGCAACAAGGGCGGAGCCTTTAATCAATTGTTTATTCACGCCAGGAGTTGTACGTTATAAGTTGTACGTTATACGTTGTTTACGGTGACTTATAACCCGTAGGTATATAAGTTGCTCATTACACGCTCTACGCTGTCTTTGCCGGCAAAAGTACGGCAATTGAAAAAGAGTGCCGCAACGCAATACAAACCCCGCACCCGTTAGTTTCGATTTCGAAAGCTACAAGATACAGAAGGTGATTTAATGTACCTGGATTGTAGTTATGACTAAGTTCACATTTTTACTATAATTACGCAGAATATTGAGGAGATAAAAGGGTTTAGGATTGACGATAATATTGATAAAAAGACGATGAAGAATCTGTAAAGAACTTTCTTACAACAGGCACTCTTATCGAACACAAACAAACTACCAGGTGTACCAAAGTTTTAGGCTTTAGGCTCTAAGCTTTAAGCTGATTTCAGCAAATCCATAACAGCCTTACCCTTCCCGTCTGGCGTTGTATAGAATGGACGCTTTTCCACTTCGTATTGTGTATCTTCAGGAATACCCAGGGCATGATAGATTGTTTGATGAACCTGGTCTATCTTAATCGGATTCTCAACACTCTTACATGGACGTTCATCTGCAGTTTTGCCGTAGACAAACCCTTTCTTTATACCACCTCCAAACATCAGTATAGAGCATCCATCCGTAAAATGCCGGTGCATACCGTAGAATTTCAATTCACTTAATACATCCGGCTGATTGACCTGCTCCTGTACTTTGGCATCAGGACGGCCTTCTACCATCATATCACGGCTAAATTCGCTCGCAAGTATTACAATAGTCCGGTCAAGGTGACCGGTCTTATCAAGATCCTTGATCAACTGAGAGATGGGTCCATCAATCATTTTCTTCATTCCTTCTGCGCGTGTGTGGCCATTCTCATGTGTATCCCAACCCATGAAAGGTTCGTATTCAGTAGTCACACTAATAAAGCGAGCGCCTTGCTCTGTCAGCCTTCTTGCAAGCAGGCAACCCAATCCAAAGCGACCCGTGTTATAAATATCATAGATCTCTTTGGGTTCAAGACTAAGATCAAACGCTTTTTGCTCGGGCGAATTAAGCAACCTGTAAGCCTGCTCCATAGAGCGTTTTATGGACTCTTTCTGGTAATCACTTCCATGATCTGCAAAGGGGCTTTTATTGATGAGTTCATTGTATAATTGATTACGTCTTTCAAATCGCTTTGCATCCATTCCAACAGGAGGACGCACACTTTCCAGTCCCTGGCTGGGATCGGGAATAAAAAAGGGGCCATACTCATTGCCAAGAAAACCCGCAGTATGAAAGGCTTTCAACTCTTCAGCCTCCCCTACTGTAAAACGCTGACCAATATCTATGAACGCCGGAATCACCGGATTTTTTGGACCAAGCTCTTTTGCAATCCAGGCACCCAGATGCGGGGCGGCAACAGTCTGTGGAGGTTCATAACATGTATGCCAGTGATATTGATGACGGGAATGGAGTATATGCCCCATGTCAGCTGCAACATAAGAACGGATCAGCGTTCCTTTATCCATAACCTTTCCAATGGATTGTAATCCCTCGGAAAAGTAAACCCCGTCTAAAGCTGTCGGCATTGATTTGAATGTGCTCAAAACCCTATCACCCTGCATACCTTTTTCAAACGGTGTATATTTTTTAGGATCGAAAGTTTCCGTGTGTGCCATACCGCCAGCCATCCACAGCAATATCACTGTATCCGCAGTTGCCACGGGCCTGCCTTTGCCGCAACCTGACAACAGGCTTGCCACCGGTGCCCCCGCTGCCATCGCAGCCAGTGTAGCTGCACTTGTTGTCTTTAGAAATTCTCTTCTGTTCCAGTTTCGTTGCATGGTGAAGAATTTAGCCTTCAGCCGTCAGCTCTCAGCTTTCAGCTTTTAATTTTAAAATTCGTAACATATCAATACCATTCTCCCCGCGTATTAAAAGCGCAGGATTCTTTTTCATTTAAGGGCTCATTCACTTCGATAAAATTGATTGGCATATTTTTATCTGCTTGCGCCCTTACAGGGCTTTAACCACCGTTTGTTATTTTTGACAGGGCGTTGCCCTGCCCTAATGCCAGCGCCCCTTCAGGGCTTGAACGTAAGTGAACGATTACCTAAATGCTTAGCCAACTTCCAGTCATCAATTTATCCAATTTGCTATCCACACATTTTCAATTATCAACTTCCCATTTCAATCACATCAATCCGCACATCCGCACATCACATCAATTATCAACTTTCAATTTTCAATTACATCAATCTACACATTCGCACATTTGCACATTCGCGATCATTTTCAATTGTCAACTTTCAATTTTCAATTACATCAATCTGCACATTCGCACATTCGCACATTCTCCCATCATTTTCAATTTTCAACATTCAATTTTCAATTAATAAATGAGTTGAAACTCCGGATGCAATGTCATCGTCCAAACAAAATCCTGAATGGCATCCTTACCAGGTTTATCACCCAGCATTTTGTATGCTACGGCCTGCTCATCGTTTGTTGGCGAGCGGCCCAGCGTGCTCTTATATACCTCCTGGATCATTGTTTTTGCATCAGGATATTTTTGTTGCAATCTCTCTGCCCCTCGTTCCATGGCCTTATTAAACAAAGTGCCGTTTGTTAGTTCCAGCGCCTGCAGCAAACTTGCCTGCGAAGCGCGGCTGGTTGAAACGGTTTCCCTGTTTGGCCTGCCCAATGCTGTAAGGAAAGCGTTGTTCATGACAAACGCGGCACGTGGAAAATGCATTGATTGTTTAACAGAATTCGGAAACAACTTATATACAACAGCACTATCAGGAAATATAGGCTGAATGGTTTCACTAACTGCATCAGAAAACTCTTCTGCAGTTAAGCGGCGACGCATCATCCCTTTAAATACATAGGCCGGTGCAATTATCTGATCCGGCTCTTTTACACTTTGAGAGGGTAATTGATAAGTGCGCGATATAAGCACCTGGTAAAGCAGTTTTTTAATATCACAACCATTGGCTACAAAATCTGAAGCCATCCAGTCAAGCAGATCCTGGCTCCATGGTTCATTGTCCATCGCATCAACAGGTTCTACAATGCCTCTGCCCATCACCTGCGCCCATATGCGATTGACAAGCGTTCTGTACAAACGGCCATCTTTAGGCTGCACGAGTACATCTGCAAGTTGTTTCAGGCGTTCCTGCTTTTTAGCTTTAGCATCAACATTCCCCAATTCGCTGTAAAGCACACGGGTTCCTGCCATGCGTCCCGTAGGCACATCACAGCGATTGATTTCAAGTGTACTATCAGCAAAAATGTTCGCGAAGGAATAGGCATCATCCAGCTTCCAGTCGCTTATAAAACTATCGTGACAGGAAGCGCACTTAAGGTTTAATCCCATAAATACCTGAGCCACATTTTGAGCAGCCTGCATTTCTGTCCGCTGACTGGCATTGATTGTACCGCGCCATTGAATGCCACGAATAAAACCTTCAGATTGTTTTGCCGGATTGATCAGTTCTTTTACAAAAACATCGTAAGGCTTGTTGGCAATAAGAGATGTGTATAACCATTGCGTTATATCAAACCGTCCACCGGTAATATATCCTGTACCGGAGTAATCATTACGCAATGCATCGTTCCAGAAAGTAAGCCAGTGTTGCGCATAAGCTTCATTTTGCTGCAATAACCGTTGCACCAGTTGCGAACGTTTATCTGCTCTTCTATCCTGCATGAAGGCATCTATGTCATTCGCAGTTGGCAACAGTCCTGTAACATCCAGGAACACCCTTCTTATATATGTGCGATCATCTACAGGTTGTTGCCATTGAATATTTTTCTTTTTAAAATAAGCGTCAACAAATAAGTCTATCGGTTGTGTAAGATCGCCTTTTGCCGCAGGAACTGCAGGACTTCGCGGTGCGAGGTCTGCTACGCGATACAGGCTTTTTTCCTTTCCTGCGGGCCATGGTGCACCTTGCTTTATCCAAAATGCAAGCACTGCAATCTCATCTTTTGTAAGTCCCTTCCCTTTTGTGGGCATGGATTTTTTTTCGCTGCGCGGAAGAGATATGCGCCTGATCATTTCGCTTTTCTCAGGATGCCCCGGAACAACAACTGCACCATGCTCTCCTCCTTTCATGATCAAATCCTTCGTGTCTAACCGGAGTTCTCCTTTAACCTTTGTTGAACCATGACAGCTATAACAGTTATGCGCAAGAATGGTGCGCACCTGCACATTCAGGTCCTGAACCTGGCTTTCGGTCAAGGGTTCTTTTTGGCTTGCCAGTGCAAAAACAGGATTGTCCTTTTCAGGCAATACATCCTCTGCAGGCAATACGCTGGTAAGATAATCTTCACCATGCGTCAAGCCGGCACCGTAATGTCCTGCAATTGTAACTCCAATAACTGTCAGTGTGAGTAATGCCACTTGCATGCGGCGGGAGCCCTTCAGATACATATAAGCCGAACAAAGCCCAAGCACCATTGTTGCAATACCTGTCCACTGATGTATGCCGAGGATGTCACTGCCATATTCTTCAGTATTGGACAAGAGCAGGCCGAAAACAACAGAAAACACCGCCGATATCGCGCCAATACAAACCAATACTTTGATGGCTGAGTTAAAATTGTTATTCTTCCATCTCCACTCGATGACTTCCATTAATAAAGCAGCTATTAATATCCCGACAGGAAAGTGCACTATCATTGGATGCAGTCTTCCGAGAAATGACCAAAGCCAGAAATGCTGCACTACTTCAGCGCCTGCAGGCTGTGCCACGCCGGTATTTATTACACCTAAGGTAATGAACGCAAGTATTGAGGTTGTGGCAACCAGTATTTTCATAAACAAGCCCTTATAAGAATAATATTATTGAGGCGCTCAATGGCAATCGTGAATTATTAAAATTACAAAAATGAGCAGCAACAGCCTATTAAAAGGCTGCAGTTCTCCCAATCAGTCTAAGCCTCGAACAATCACCCTTTAACTATACCAATTTCGCGCATAAAAGATGCATGATAATAATCGGCTACAAAAAAACCATCCTGCACTGTTCTGCTTCCATCTTTAAGATGTGCAGGTCACTTGTTCACGTATTTAAATATGCTTATATTACAATATATTAAGTTTACTGAGCCTGCATGGACAGAAGTGGAGATCCTGAATGAGGTGAATTCGATATCGCCTGCAATGACGGTGAGGGGTTTTGAAAAAGCAAGCGGGGTGAGTTTCCTGCTCAAATGTTTATCAAACAAATTTTATTTTTAACGCAACATGAAATCAGCTACCAGTGAATCCAGTGCCGAAACGCTCTTAAAAGAACTTTTATGGCTAAGCGAGGTCATCGATCACCGGCTTAAATTATACTGGAACAACATAGAAGGTCAGCCTACCGATATTGACGCGATACTTCCTCCAGATCTTACAGAGGATCCTTCAGCATATGCAGGCGCCGTTAACCGCCACAACATGAATCACGCGGAAAGACTGATACTGATCCTTGCACTTGCTCCGCATTTACAACCGCATTTACTGGATGTTTTTTTTGTTAAGAACTCAACTTACGACCGTGGCTTTACTGAATTCGGTGGAATAAAAGGCCATCAGCACGCGGGTTTTATCCCAACCGGCGAAACTGCTGCATTCCTGCTTACGATGAACGACATCAAACAAAGACTACAATTATTGCAGCTTTTTAGCGACACACATTTTTTTAAAATATACAATATACTATCTCTTGATTCGGCCCCAACGGATGAGCCTTTGTTAAGCGGTATATTAAAAATACATCCAGACTTTATTGACCTTCTTACCAATAGTGTAGCCAGCACAAAACATTATGGCAGTAATTTTCCTGCGAGGCTGCTGACTACTCCTCTTTCTTTCGATGATCTTGTATTGGATGAACATACGCTCAACAATGTACTCGAAATTCAAGACTGGATAAACTATGGGGATATATTACTGAATGAGTGGAAAATGAACAGGAAAATAAAACCGGGGTTCCGTGCATTGTTTTACGGACCACCGGGTACCGGTAAAACGCTGACGGCGGCTTTATTAGGACAAACAACAGGACTCAGCGTTTATAGAATAGATATATCGCTGGTTGTTTCCAAGTACATTGGCGAAACCGAAAAGAACCTGGCACTGCTTTTTGATGCGGCGCAAAACAAAAACTGGATATTATTCTTTGATGAAGCAGATGCAATATTCGGCAAACGCAGCGAAACTTCGTCAGCCCACGACCGTTATGCCAACCAGGAAGTATCGTATCTGTTGCAGCGGGTTGAAGACTTTCCCGGCATTGTGATTATGTCCACCAATTTTAAAGCGAATATAGATGAAGCCTTTACGCGACGCTTCCAGTCTGTGATATATTTTGCTCCGCCCGATGCTGAGCTGAGAAAAAAATTGTGGCAGAACTCTTTTACTGCAAACGTTCAGTTTGAAAAAAATACATCTCTTGATGAGATCGCTGAAAAGTATGAACTTACCGGTGGGTCTATTATTAATATTGCACGGTACTGTTCGCTTAAAGCAATAAAAAGAAATTCTACTACTGTCCTTCTCCATGACATAGAAGAAGGGATCAGGAAAGAATTCGCAAAAGAGGGGAAGGCTATGTATTAACAGCAAATATTGCTTAGTTAAGCATTCATCGAAACTATGGAAGATGTCTCTTGTTGTCCAAAAAACAGTTACACAAAGATACACTGAGCAGACACAGAGGGGCACAGAGTGTATACCATGCAAATCTGTGGTTGGTACTACTGGAAGTCCTCCCGGATAGTGAACTAATCGGGATATGTTATGAGTGCCTGATATTGCCTGATATTGACACCTCTCAACCAATTACCCATTCCAGATAGTTTGCAACTGCTGCTGAGAGTTATTAATCAGATCCTCTGTTGAGATGATCATCGAGCTCGCTTCCATTTCGCTCGTCAACTCCGTACGCTTTTCCACAAATGCAGAAACCTCTTGTTGTCCCAGTGCTGCACCTTGCTGTGAACGCAACAACGCATCTATGTCATCCCTTTGCTGCTTTATCAGATCGTACGGCCTCGAGCCATTATAATCCGTAAATCCCAATGGTGTGTAAAACGGTCCCCGGGCATCACTCACCTTCATGGCAATCACATAGGGCTTGCCCTGTCTTTGAGCCTCGAGTCCATGATGATAAGTGAGTAACTGGCCCAATTTCATACCCCTGGGGTCAGCCGAGAGGTTCATTACCCGCAGGGCATCCGCCGGATCCCACCTTTTTTCAAACCATCCCCTATCCTTTTCAGCCACCGGCTCTTTGGACCTATCCTTATCGGTCTTGTATTGCGGAATGTACACGGTACCGGTAGCAGGTACGTCCTGGTTGGCGCCATTTTTCAGGGTGCCCGCCAGTGTGATGGATGTATCTCCCGCAGTAACGTCTACTGAGCCTGCCAGCCCAAGCCTGTTTTTATTGGCGGTGGTAGTGTACGATTTGGCCTGGATGATGTTCTCTTTGCGTTGAATGCTGCCGGCAGGTAGCGTCGCCTGCGGAGTTGTAATGCCCGTTGCAACCGCTTTTGCGCCCATCACATCCGCCTCATGCTCCAGGGTTTTATCATCATTTACACTCACGCCACTCTTCATCTGCATGGTCGCTTGTACTCTGCCCTGCTTCTGTTGCACCACATGCCAGGCTTCGTGTGGCAGATGCTGTTCCTGCCCTGGCGCAACATGGATATCTGTTCCCTGTGCATAAGCGTGTGCCTGCATTTGTGCGGGTTTATCAGAGTTATAATGAACTTTTACATCATCCATTGAGTAACCGGAAAGGTTTTCTATACCCGATTTCAAATTATCAGGCAATCCTGTATTGTTGGATTGCTTTTGCACAGGAGTGCTAAGCGTCCTGGTTTGTAGCTCATTTGTCTCTTCTTTCTCTAAGCCTGTAAACTTGCCTTGTAAAGGCTCTTCGTCCTCAGTTTCTTTTCGCTGCATCAGCCCGTTTACAGCGTAATGATCAGCCATCGCCTGGTAAGCTTTTAATTGTTGCACACGAGGACTATTGTTAATAGCATCCCGGAGCTTTCTTTGTGCAAGAGCTTCAGGACGATTATCAACAAACTGGTCAACAGGTTGCTGTTCACCTTGTTTTTGAACTGGCATATTTGCGATAGCCACGCTTTTATTTTCAGCTGTTTTACCGGCTTTGGTGTGCATAGAAGAGGCTTTTTATATTGTAATACTAATCTACACTTAATTTACAGATAAACATAACCGGCGGGCACGAACTTCAATGTATAAATTTACCCGCCACAAAACTCATTCAAAGCACTAAATCCACTCTACATACAAAGGCTTATCCATCCACTTAAATTTGATCATACGGTAACTCCATGGCAATGTTTCCAGCAAAATATCATAGCCTCTTTGTTCAACTTTCAAAGTCCATCCATCCTGCATTTTCACTAATGATCCCTGCCTTTGCATAAAGGCGTTCCGGAAATTTTCTATGGATGAATTTTTCATCTTGTCCCATCGCTGAAAGAGTGTCTTGAAAAGTTCTTCAGATATTCGTACTTCCTGCTCTGAAAGTTCCAGCACGGAAGGCACAACTTCCTCAAAATTTATTGCACACAAAATCTTGTTGAGTGGCAGATCAAATTCGGCCATCTCAGTTTGCCCATTCACCAGATATTGCGTTAGCAAAGCAGCCCGGTGACGCGAAGCATCATCCACAAAAATGTTATTTTCTGTCAGGCCAAGCAGTTGAAAATAGAAGGGAATAAAAGGTTGCAACAGAACAAGACCTGCATTATTTATATAGATCTTTGAAACATCACCCTGTGGTAATAACGCTTTATTCTTCTCATCAATGGCTTTTTGTTCAGCATTCAACTGCTGGGAAACCAGTTCATATAACTGCATTGAATGCTCATGTTGCTTCAACAGACTTCTAGAAGCATCGGTGCTATTTGAAAGTTCCGGAGAACTTTTGACACTCAAAAATCCGATCTGGCTTCTTATTATCTGCCTGATGTGCTCTCCTTTAAATTGATGATCAATATTAACAGCAAGTGCATTTTTGTCTAACCGGCGAAGAATTTCACGAATTCCAGCTTCATCCAAAATGCTGCGCATAAAACTTTTTATGTCATATATATTGCGATTACCAGATAACCATTCAAGATAGAATTTATTCAAGAGAATCTGCATTCTGTTTTCAGCATGCACTTCAGCAGACAGTGCAAGGAGCATTGTGTTCATCGCCTTAATAGCATTTACAGCTTCCTCGCCCCACTTTTGAGAAACAGAAATCACGATGTCCTCTAACTTATTCAGCGATACTTTAACAGATATAAGATCTAGTATTTTATCTGAGCCTGCCGCTACCTGTAAAAACTTCCTTACCTGATCAACACCGCCATGATTGAGCAATTCCGCAAACATCTCCTGAGCAGTTTCTGTTCGCTGGCTGTCAAATCCAAATATTTGTCGCCCCCATAAAAGCAGATCTTTTTCGTAATCCCTGTTCAAAAAAGTAAACAATTCATTGTGAGAATGCCGAAATTTTTCGAACAACAAATGAAGCCGCATTTTTGCAACCGGATCGACGGAGGATGAAGCAAGAAGATCCTCCAACAAATGTTTATCCTGCCGGAACAGCACATCCGTTGCATTAAGCAGCTTTCCCGCCTCCGCATTATCCGGAACACTAAGTGATGATTGATCACGGTTACTCAAAAAAAGACTAAGAAGCGTGGCTGAATCATCTTTATTCGTTACACTTTCTCCAGTTTTCTCAAAAGATGTTTTTTTCTGATTCGCATTAAGCGACTTATCGATTGTTAATGAGCGTGCGTACTTCCATTTATCATAAGCTGCATACTGTTCTATAAATGCAGCTATATCGCGCCCCCTCGCTGGTTCTGCATCCTTAAACAGATGATATAACTGTAACCGGACTGACGGAAGTGTTTTGGAAGATGTCAGTAATTGCTGCAAACGCATTTTGTCATTGACATACAAGAAAATAACAGCCTGCAAAACCACCTGGTGATATTGCACACCTGTAATTGACGGAGGCAAGGAACCCCACGTTAAAATATATTCAACAACGTCACCAATCTTATTCTTAATAGATGACATGTCTGTGTCCGGCGCTTCAAGATGTGTTTGCCATTTTTCAGTTGACCACCGGTCAGCCTTATCCGATTTGTTGAACATATCCAATAAAACAATATCATGCACATTTTTGTGTTGTACTTCCAGACCCGTCAGCAGATGCTGCTGATTATGCAACCACAAAACCATTTTTAATTTATTCATTAAAACAGGGTAAGACGACATGGCCGTTTTAAACTCATCGAAAACGTCACTGTAACCTGCATTGACGATGTCAAGTAAATGAATCAGCACAACGGAATTCATTCCGGCATTCAAAATTGCATCGAGCTGTTGCTTAGTCACAGCAGGAAAAAACATTTCTACCAATCCTGCAGTTTCAAGTTTGTAAAAAGCCGGTTCCAGGGCAAACGCGTATTGAATATTGTTGATAAGATGCTTAGCAGATGAAAAATCTTTTATTGAATAGCGTGCAAAACCGCTATAAGTAATTTGCCTGATGGCTGCTTTGAATATTGAAAGAACGTCATTATCTGCACTATTTATTATGTCAGTGAGAATATACAGCATTTGGACATAAGGCTTACCCACATCTTTAGAAACAATCCACGTAACTGACTGCAGAAGAAATAAACGTGGGCTCCAGGACTCATACCGGAAGTCAATATAATTGAGCCACAGTATTTCATACAAAAGGGGCAATCCGGTTTGAGATGACCGCACATTTAAAACGTTGCCTAACTGCACTACGCTATCAATCGCATCCAGCGTTTTTGTTGAAGATGGCAATAGTTTAAACAATTCGGCTATCGTGGCCAAAGGAAATTGCAGCAACAATCGCTCACGCATTGTTTTACTGGTTCCTGCAAAAACAAGTACAGCACGGGCCTGCATTTTATTCCCTGCAATAAGTGTATTTAAGGCCTCTATGGGGTTCTTGTCTGCTGCCCACCATGGAAGCACACCGTTTCTTAGAAAGAACACAATAAGGTCATAAGCACTAATAGTACTCCTTTCTAAAACTTCTGCTATTTCACTTGTAGCCGGAATATTATTTTTCAAAGGTATTACGGCATCCAACTTTTGTTGCAGATATTGATCGAGTGCATGTGTTTCAACAAATGGATTCCGAAGCAAGTATTCTAAAGTTTCTTTATGCAACAACAACCTTACTAAAGATGAACCCGTTTTTTCAAACTGGTTTTCCTTCCCGATCAACATATCCCTTAAAGCTATAGCACGCACAGGCTGAAATAATCTCAATAACATACCTACTGTTTTTTCCTCAGCCAACAGGAAAACGTTTTCAAACAGCTGCTCATTTCGGAACAACCCTCTTATCATTGCCTGCAAGGTCACCGGATAATTATTGAGAAACGTACGGAATATTCCAAAAAGCCGGCTTTTTGTAAAGGAACCAACTTCAGCAGGCAAAGAACCATTCATCAAAAAATACAGCAAGGCATGTGTATCCTGCATCAACTTATTTTTTTCAAATAATGCATATTTCCACTGCGTTGATACTTCCTGTTTATCAGCTAAATTCTGCGTTTCAACCAATTCATCCGCAATCTCATGTAGTACCTGTAGAAGTGGCAACTGTTCTTTTGCGCGGCTCGAAGATGTATGGTTAATCAGCAGCAACAACAAATCTTCATAGTGCACTCCAAAATGAGCGGCCATGCTGCGAAGTGTGCTTTTCGTAAATTCCTTCCTGTTAAAGTGGCTGCCATACTCTTCAATCAAAAACGCAAGAATTATTTCCCATAATGCTTTTGAAACAACTTTACTTTCACTTTTTATCACCTGGTCTTTTTCATTCAGGCTAACTACGTTATCATGATATTCACTTATAAAATCGGCTTCTCCCGGCAACATTTTAGCAACAAGGCTTTTCAGCGTTGGATCCTGAACATGCCCGATCAGCCTCTGTCTCGCAGCTTTTACTTTTCCTGCTTTACGAATCATCTGCACAAGCATATCTGCTTGTCCTTTCAACAGATCATCCACCAATTTATTTATATCACGCAGCAAATCTATACTCGTCCACCATGGCAATAATCCGGTAGTAAAAAAATAGCTCAAAACATCAAGCTTACCGGTGAATAACTCAGTCTCACTTCCGTTGCCTGCGAACGTATTATCATAACCCGGACGTTTAATAAACATCGCAGCAAGCGCATCCATCAGGCTTTTAGTGATTGCATCTTCCAGATTATCATATGGCACGGTACCAAGATCAAGCACAATGCTATCTATATGCAGACGTGTGTGAGGAGATATATGTTCTTCAAAAAAATCCTGCATTACATAATGCCAGCGTTCGTTATACAATTTACTCAGCGCATTTTGCAGATTGTGCGCTTTCGACCGTGAGGAGAAGTCAACATCAAACATTACCTCTTGTATAACAAAATCATTTTTCACTCACTCATTTTTTGGTTGCAGTATCATCTAACAAAAAACTGATCATATCTTCGTTCATTGCAATTCTGTCTACATCCCTGTTTATTTCTTTTATGGTAGGCAACCATTCGTAATAGACATCCTCAAAAGCTTTCATTTTGGAAAATGACAGCCACAAAAATTCAAGGCGCACATGAGCAGGCGTACAGGAGCGGAACAACCGTTGCGTAAAATCCCGGAAAGATTTTTCCTGGAAACGTGAAGGCCATGAAGGCAGAACAACCGTTAATTTTGATGCAAAGAAATTTTCAGGCAGAACAGTCAGATCTAACCGGTTGACAACATACCTGAACGCCGGAAATCTCGCCGGTGCATCTTTTTTGATCAGTTCAATAACAGAAACCAGGCTGTCTATAAATAACTCCGCCGCATCAGGCTTCTCTAGCGGCACCAAAATATCACAGTACTCACTTATCATAGCAACCAGCTCCCGGGCATCTTTGCCGATGCTGTGTTCTACTCGGTTAAACATGCTGTCAATATCTTCTTCCCGTTCTTTGAAACTGCGCCAGCGCTTGTTTTTTAACATCCGTCTTCCCTTTTCATCGTACAATTCAAATCCAAAAACATCCAGTGCAAGATGGGGAGCCAGCAAAGAATGATCAACAATATAAAATCCTTCGGAATTAATGCTCACTTTATTGAGCAAGCCTATAAAATCAACGATACGCTTCCGCGCATTTGCCTTACTCTTATCTTTTGCGACCATTTCCCATGCGCCTGTCTTATCATCCTTAAAGTGTATCTCGAATTCACCATCGGCAACAGATTGCTCTATGCGATAATTATTTCTGTCTGCACCAAAGAGAAACAACGATTCATTCTGTTTTTTAAACGAAAAAGAAGTGTACACGGGGTTAGTTTGCACTTCACTATCTTCTCCTTCCCGCGGCGTTTCTGGTGGTACATTAATATATTGAAGCACCATATCCGCAATCCTTCCTTCCGGCTGAGAAGGTATATACAACAGTAGCCTGAGTTTGTTCTCATAGCCATTCATCTGCTCCTCCATTTCATGCACATCCAGGTAGTCAAAACCAGTATTTCTAAAGCAGGTAATGGCCCTTACGTTTGCAAGCAGCCTGGATTTAAAAACAAGTTCATGATCAATTTTATCATCCTTTCCCCAACGGCCATATAAACGTTCATACAGTATAGCCGGGTATGCATCCACCATAATATTAAAGCGGCTCAGGATATGTTCAATTGCACGTTTTTTTCGTTTCCTGAATTGATGAGACTGTTCTGTATAATCTTTCAGCGCTTCTACATATTTGTTGTTTCCATCACTTTTAAATTTGATCCATTCCAGCTTTGTCCTTTCAGTAAATGCATTCAACAAATGACGCACATGCGGCACTTTATATAAGGGTTGTGTAAAATAAGTATACATATCATCCTCCAGCGTAAACAAGGGCGAAAACAACTCCGGCACCTTGCCTAACTGAGACAAATAGTTAGCCATTATCTGTTCAAAAAACAACAAATAGGCTTTAAGTTGTTTGATTTTGGCCTTACGGGATGCGGGTTGACTTTCTTCAACGCCTTCCTTACCTATTCCATAAATGGCGGGAAACATATTCTGCATACTAACATACTCATGCAGGTTTTTATAAACGCCTTTAATTACTGATTGCTGTGATGATTTATATAATTGCGAAATATAGGAGCCGCGGCTGGCATCCCGCAATTTATGCAGATGATCCCTGAAAACATCTTCGTTGATAACCAGCGGCAGGTTGTTATGATACAACCGGATAGCCGGTATTTTTGTATCCAGATCAAGGAACGGAAAATGGAATGGCTCGAGAGAAGTAGGCGTTCCCATCCATGTTATGGCAAATCTGCTTATGTGAACAACGCCTTCAATTTCTGAGATGGATTTAATAATTTCAAAAGGATCGATAACTTCTTTTCTTTCGGTAAGATCTGACTCCAGTATTACGCCTTTAGTCAATAATGGCCCTGCATAAATATCATCTATAGCCATTCCCTTCGCCAGAAGCTCATCAGGAAGGTATGTTTTTACTATTGGGCTAAGATAACATTCAGCTGTATAACAGATCTTCGCAAGCACTTCTTCGGCAATGCTCTTCCGTTGTATGATGACGGAAGCTTCTATCTCCAGCTCCTGGGGTTTTAATACGACAAACTCGCGAAAATCTTCACCAATGTTTCTGCAACCAACAAGAAACCGTCTTACCTTTTCAACTAACTCTTTTTCGAGCTGCGCATCATCTTTTAAACGAACGGTCACATCATTGTTGAATTGCAGAATAACGCGATAAAGTCCGCGCGCGTTAGAACGGGTATAACTGCTGGCCACTGGTTCAATCCAGATATTCTGCAATTCATCCACTCTGTCGATGAGTACCCGCCTGTAATCTTTAAGCGTAACAGGTGCAGTTGTCAATATTTCCTGCGGAGTATAAAAAGAATTTTTTACCCTGTCTACTATCCCACTGGGGGAACTAAGAATATCTTCAATTTTGAAATCAGTACGATAAGCCAGGTCCGTTAGCGCATAACACAGACATTCCAAAATCGTTACGCCCGGATCGTGGTAATTGTAATCTGTCCAGCTTTTTCCGGCGTATTTCTGTACCAGCTCTATTGCCTTCTTTCGCAAAAAAGTATAATCAAGCGGGGACTCCGGACCATATTTCTTTTCAATCACCATAATCACTACTTTTTTTTACAAACAACATAAGCGCAGACGCTAAACCAGATGTCAATAAAAATATTCCGCCGGCATAAACAGCTCGTCATCCCACAATTTTCCAATCTTAAAAAAAATAAGCACACCGTCGCCATAGTTACGTCTTGTTTTTAACTGTAACCGGTAGTGGTGCGTACCCGTGCTTTTCCATCTTACAGTTATTTTATTCCAGAAAGAACCATAGTGAGCAGATGTTTTTCTTATGCGGCTTCTTGAGCGGCCAAAAGCACTCAATGCAATTGCGTGTAAAATGGCAAAGCGACCTGTCGTCCTTCTCCCTGTTCGTGCAATCAGTTCAAACGCACTACAATTATCCAGATCAGGAGTAATATAGTGCCATTTACCATCGGCGGGAACACTGTCTTGTATATAAGTACCAACTCTGCCCTGGGCAGCAACAAAACCATTCACATCAACCTTATATTCCTTTTCGCTTTTTTTGCCGACCCCCATATTACCATTGGCATGAAGAAAAAAACTTTGCGCCGCGGCCTCTGTTGCAGATCCTGTAAGCGAAGTAAAGCGCAGGCTCTGATTATCCTGCTCATCTTTATCATCCGCTCCCATGCTAAAGAACGGATTTCTATCGTCCATAGATTTATAAAGGGTCACAAATCTTTTACGCAAAGAAGATGAAAGAACAAGGCCTTCATCATCATCATGCCGAAAACCATCATCCTGCTTGTTGATCATTGAATCAATCAAATACCCGAAATGATTTTCTGAAGGCATTTGCCCATTGCGAAAGAATTTTTTCAAATCATCGCGGTTCAAATTCTTTACCGAGGTTTTGCCAATCATAGCATTATATTTTAACAGTGAAATCAAATGTTTCATCTTGCGACGCAACAACACTTTTTACTTCTTGCTTCTGTTCCGGCGGTTCCATTATCAACAATTCCTTACCCAATACAAGATTGCTGATGCCAGCAACTGCAGCTACTTCGTATACAAAATTCTTTTCTACATTGATCAGATGATTGTCTGCCGAAATAAATACAGCATCAGGCCTTGAAGGAGATATCTGTTCTACCGGTTCGTAAGCAGTATCTTTCAGCTTAACAACGAACTCGCGTACCTTTTCATCATACATTTCATAAAATTGAAGGATTGAAAACTCCGTCACAAATTTTATGTATGACAGTTTTTTTATTGAGTTAATGATATCGGCTACATAAATGGGACTCCCGATTTTTACATCATTTGTTTCATCGTACAACCAGGGTGCTATCATTTGTTTTATATCCTCATTCAATAGCTGAAGCAAATAACCATCACTCGCATTAAGCACCTCCTTATTGAACACCACGGAGCAATTAATTTTCAGCGTTTCATACACCGGATTACCAACATCAACTGTAGCAAAAGAAACCAAAGACTCCTGCAGCATCTTTTTTATTTCGAGCAGTTCAGATAAACTTACCTGGGGCATTACTCCCCTTTCCGCTGTTTTCTTTTTGCGGGGCACAACTACTACTTTAATATCAACAGGATATACTGTTTCAGTTTGCAGTTTATCCGCATCCAGGCATTTAACCATTTGAAGATCCGGGAAGGCCTGTAGTACATGCTGAGCAATATCCAGCACTGATAATGCCCGCTGTTTGTGACGCAGACGCTCACTAACCCTGATATAATATTGCGGCGTAGATTCAGTGGCTCTTCCGCCATGAGATCCATAGAAATCCCATATCTTCTGCACCTGCGGGATCTTCCGTTTAAAATCTTTTATTGTTCCCTTCGGTGCATACAATGCGTTTTGTGCAAGGTTATTTTCCGTTGTTGAGAAGACTGCTTTTACTACGTTCGGAAAAATGCCGCGCAGTTTGTTATTGACTACCGAAAGCGAATTACAGGACGCCCTCAACCAAAACAAACCTGCAGGCAAAATTGTATGATCGTAGATAACATTATCCGGCAACCGTATTTTAAGTATTCCTGTTTTAATGAAGTTTTCAGTTGAATCTGATAATATATCCGAAGGGTTAAAAAGTACCCATTCATTACCATCCAGGTAGCTCCACTCAATAATATCCGGCTGCCACGTGCTATGTTTAAAATTGGTTTCTTCCAGATCAAAGAGCAACGTGATCACTGAGTCGTCAATAACATCCCTCAGTCCTACTAACAAATTGCAGGGATAATCAATTTGCGGCAGAAAGGTGTACTGATGCAATTTGGCAGAAGGATAAATATCCTCATAACCAAAAGGATGAATGTGCGTCAATTCAATATCAAGGTCATCATTGACAGCATCTGACTGGCGCAAGACCTCTCTTTGTTGCTGACTATAACTGACTGTTATGCTTTTAATCACAGGTACATACGGCAAATTGGGAAGAGGTTTTTTCCGGACAAATCTTCTTGAGTTGTGCAGCACAATTTCCGGAAATACAACCTGGTAGGCTTTATGTCCAAAAGGATCCTCAGGCTCAAGCAATTCCAAACGCAAAACGCCTTCGGATCTTATGTTGTTATTCTTTATTTCATTATTCAATAAAGGCTCATTATTAAAACAAACTTTTTTCAGATTAACATCCTTTATTACGGTAGTGGAACTCAAATAATTCCAGCTCCTGCTTTTACTTTCATCGACACAAAAAAGGTCAAATTGTTGTTGTGAAATTGCTGCGGGTTGAAACCATCCTTCGCGGAATGAACTTGCTCCCACTTTAAAAGAATTGTTGCGGATGTTGTTTTCGTAGGCTGCATAGTACGCTTCAAAACCGCCTTCTGTTTTTGGCAGATCAAACCACTCAATGTTTACGGAAAAATCAACCGTGTACTTGTTTAGAATGTTGGTGTTCCTGATATCAAGGTAGCTGCCGGGCACCGGCACAGGACCAAATGGTTGAAAAGGTGCATTTATATTCAGGTCGCCAAGATTGTTCTTCAGTTGTATTGCTGAAGAATCATGCACCTCCACCGCAATTGACACATCCCGGATAACCAGGCTACTAAACAGATGATACCCATTATGCAATGAACGGTTGCTGAGCAGAAAACGAAGCAAAGGCTTTGTTGTTGAATAGTTGTCGCCATGCACGAGCGGATTGTACACATTTAAAGGCGGATCTTCTGCATTCAGCTCCAATGTAACATCAATACTGCCCGATGCTTCATCTGCATTAGCCGCAACAATGCTGATCTTTTTGAACATCACCCATCCTGTATCTCCTGTAGCGTCTATTATAAATGTATTGTTGAGTATTTCATACAAGGCTGTCTGGCTGGCTTGTTCCGTGTCATCGGCAAAACTAGCCACATAGCTTTGAAGGTATTTATGAGATTCTGAAGTCAACGTAAATCTAATGCTAATCTGTCTTGAACCATCCCGCACATACAGCAATGATGATGCGATCATAAAACCAACCGGCGCTTCCTGCATGGTCCGTTCTTCAGCGGGCTTTAAGATCTGATCTTCGCCCAGGACCGGTATTGAAGGCGCCGCCAAAGGATTTGCAGCAAAAGCAGCACTTGTAACAACAGGATAATCACCACAGTAAATGGTGTGTTCCGATAGCGACATTAAAGTACGGTTGGTGGGTTTATGTATATGCTCGTTCACAAAAATGTTCCTGATAGCAACAACAGAAGTTTTTAATACGGATAATTCCTCTTCCGTTTCATACCAGACGGTTTGCTTACCGGGCAACTCACCAAACACCAGCTCCTTACGGGGCAACGAAAAGTTATCCGTATTAACGGCGGCATCAAGCACCAGTAAGACATATTGCAATTCCGGCTTTAAATAATTTATCCCAAGAAGAGAGTTGAAATAAAAGTCCAGGTGTTTTTTTACCAGTTGATTTATGTTAGACTGAAGATGTTTATACAATTCGAGAAATGCAACAAACAAAGCCATATGCGGCTGATACAGATCCCCTATTGACCTCACCTGGCTACTATAAAACTCAATAGCCTTATACAGTTTTCCGAATTCCTGCCTGATCTCCGCAAAAAGCTCATCGAAATACAGAACAGAAGATTGTACCTGTTCTATAATGTCGTCTCCTTTAAAAATAAGTTGATCATTATCTTCTGTTTGCTCCTGGCTGCCTTTTAATTTGATGATGTGAGAGAAGATGTCTGCGGCTTGCCTGTTATACATCAATAACCGCTTATGTGCACCTGTGAATGAGATGGAAAATTCTGCTGACTCAGTCAGGCCAGTGTGGCTATTTTCAGCAAGAGCAAGTTTATCTTTCAGCAGTGACATTAACGATGAGCAATCGTACAACAATTTAAACAGGTTGTTCAATAACATTGTCGCTTCGTTATTCTCACTCACCTGCATAATTTGCTCCTTCAACGAATCATACCTGTTCATCCATTCAGCCAAATCAAATTGAAGCACAAGTGCGGCCAGTACATCTATATCGCTATCAAAAAAACTCTCCCAGGTTCCATCAGGCTTGTGATTAAAATTGTAGTAATTGATCTGCGTTGCAAGTGCGGTGGCAAACTTCAACAGTTCGCCGGTTGTTTTTCCGTCTATTAAAAAGAAGCTATCCGACAACTGCACAGGAAACCTTTCTGCCTGGCTTATGCCATCTGCCATATTGTAGTTCCCCATCATCATACTATTTCATCTCCCCTATGTTTGTACCTTCGTCGAGATAGAAAGGATAGACAATGTTATGTCGTGTATTTGTAATACTGAGCGTATAGTTGATCGAAAGAATAATAACCCCCTCGTCAAAATTTTCATCAATGACCTTTACATCATTAAAAACAACTCGCGGTTCAAAATTCAACAATGCATGACGGATCATATCCTGGGCCTCATTTAAAAAATTCGAATCAGCTTTTTCAAATACAAGTTTTTTGATATAGCAACCAAACTCTGGCTGCATAACCCTTTCACCGGGGATCGTGTCCAGGATGATGCGTATGCTTTCTTCCACATCAAGCATATCTTCTATCATTTGAACGCTGTTATTCATTTTATCAAAAGCAGGAGGAAATCCCCACCCCTTTCCGAGAAACGATTGCATGCTATTTTGTTCCATCATCCACCAATTAAAACGTTAGGACATCCTAAAACTATTGTGCCACCATGAGCTGTTGTATCGCCCATGCGCGCCGCGGGTTTACCACAAATAAGAACAGTAGCAGAACCCTTAACTATTGAATCGGGGGGACCAACACAAACAAGGCTGTCGCCCAACACTGCCGCCGGCAAATTGCCAATCAATACAGTTGGAGCTCCGGGACCTACAATCGGGCCACCAACATGCGGTATTGGAGGAAGTCCCGGTGTTTGCATAGGACATGTATGCATGTCCGTTAGTCTGGCGGCCATCATTCCCATAGAATTTTTTTTAGCTTAAAGCTCAAAGCCCAAAGCTTAAAGCTTAAAGCTTGTGTGTGTTATCGTTTGAGTTTCGACTGTTAATAATATTTTTTCAAGTACGAAGTACGAGGTACGAAGTACGAGGTACGAAGTACTTAATTTTGAATAGGTTTCATTTTTTAACCTGTTTAATTTTGAACAACATATGATTGTCGCGCAGTAGTTCCATCATCGAACCAACTAAGTTTTAAGCTTTGAGCTTTAGGCTTTAAGCTTATTTAATCTTGAACAACATATGATTGTCGCTCAGTAGTTTCATCATCGAACCAACTAAGTTTTAAGCTTTGAGCTTTAGGCTTTAAGCTTATTTAATCTTGAACAACATATGATTGTCGCGCAGTAGTTCCATCATCGGACCAACTAAGTTTTAAGCTTTGGGCTTTAGGCTTTAGGCTTTCAGCCTAATTAATCATCACCATCGCCCCCTTCACCGTTGTCTGACCAGATGCTGAAAGCTCGGCAGTAGCATTACCTTTTGCGGTAAAGCCCACTTGCGCTGTGGCATTAACATTAAGACCTGAAACTTCAGCATCCTGCGTAGCAGATATTGAAACCTTTCCTGTCGCGCTTAGCTCGATGTTTCCTGTAGCTGTCAGTTTTATATCTTTATTACTAGTGATCTCAACTCCAGACGAAGACATTTTTACTGAATTACTATTCTGATCTGTTATTTCAATTGCTTTGCTGTCGTCACTAAAAACAATATTATTTCCTGCCGGTGTTTCAATCTTAATGATCTTTTTTTCGTCGTCAAACGACAATTTCATTTTACTTTTTGTAGTAAGCGATTTGATGTAATTGTTTTCATCCTTTAACTCATTGGGTGATGCTTTTTTACTACCATACAACGAACCAAGGATCACAGGAAATCTCGGATCATTTTCCAAAAATCCTATCACGACTTCATCACCAACTTCAGGGAAAAAACCAGCACCAGCAGCAGCCGTTCCGTAGAAGTTGGAATAGCGGGCCCAGGCACTAACCGGGGATTCGGCGTTGCCCGGAATGCTTACCTGTATTCTGTACAAACTCTGCGGATCTTCAGACAATTTTGATACTGTTGCCACCTGTAAACCTTGTATCCCGGGTAATTGTCCTGCCGCAGACGGATAGGAAAAACCCGGCATTTCATACACGTATTGCTGATCGAGACCAAACTTAACACCGGTTGTCCAGTTGCCGTCTTTA
Source organism: Danxiaibacter flavus (assembly GCF_041060425.1). NCBI lineage: Bacteria > Pseudomonadati > Bacteroidota > Chitinophagia > Chitinophagales > Chitinophagaceae > Danxiaibacter > Danxiaibacter flavus. Next base: position 1,316,122 of record NZ_JAULBC010000001.1, on the reverse strand, counting down.
ATTTCCTGTGTTACAGCCGACACAAAGGCATTACCGTTAAACTTTTCTCCAACGCCAGCCAGCTCTATCAGGCAGCCTGTTTTCGCTAATGCACTGCCGATAAATTTCACTGAACCTTTTAAAGCCTGCAATCTTAACCGAAGCAAGTGGTTATCAGCCCACGCCTTTATTTCAGCCTGCGTGAGTGGCGTTGCGGAGCTTAAATATGCTTCTCCCTGACCTAGTTGCTCTGAAAGAGACTTTGCAGTTACATTACCCTGACTATTGAGTGCAGGTTCAGATGCAGTAGATTTTATCAGTTCCAGTGTTTTAATATCCCATGCGCTTGCCTGCACAGATGTTGCCTGTTTTTCTGCATTGAGCACGCCTTTAAATTCTATGATCGACTCGCCATAAGCAACTCTAAGAACTGCGTCCGCGGAAAACTTAGGTTTGCCAACTACCACATCAGTTCCATCTAAAAAAATCAGGAAACCATTTATTTCTGCCCGTGATAATATAATGTCCCAATCTGTTGCCAACTTTTGGTAGAACAGCTCTCCTTGTTCAGTGGTACTATCAACCTGAGTGCTTAGCCCATATTGCCCTATGATAGAACTAATGATATCACTGTCAGTTTTCTGTTCATATTGATTGTCCTTGCGGCTCATGGTCATTGCTACTGCCTTATGCTTACACACAAGACGCAACAACAAACCTTCGCCTTCATTTGTTTCCAGGATATGTTTTACAATATAACCCGTAAAAATGCTGTCTTGTGCGTCTTCACCATAACCGGCTTTTATATCTATAACATTCCCGGGGTTAAAAGTTTCTCCATTGGTAAAATCAAAGCCATTTCCATCCGGCTTGGGATCGCCTACAAGTACAATTTCAGCAAACGAAATCCTGTTGATTTCATGCTGAACATAAATAGATACTACCGCAAAGGCTTCATCAATGGCCGACCCATTAACCATAATAACCACGCGAACTAAAGGATCTACAATATTTTGTCCCGGCACCTGTGCAGGCATAATTATTTTTTTAATGGAGGAAAATAGATCTGGTCGCCAGGCTTTATCGCATGAATATTATCCAATCCGTTTGCTTTTGCGACTTCGAGGTAGAACGAGCTGTCGCCATAAATCCTGTATGTCATTAAGGGCAACGTATCACCGCCTTTAACAGTGCGCACATGCGTTAGATCGGCAGACTTATTATTTGCCTGCTGTGCCTTCGTTTTAGGATCAACCGTGGATTTAAACACAATATCAACTGTAGCACGCAACGCTTTACCGTCGGGCCTGAACAGTTGATAATTTGTTTTGAATGAAGTGCATACCCCTTTAAAGATCAGGTTACCCCAGGTAATTTTTACATAAGGCGGACTGTGCATGTTGCCGTTGTATTTATACACAACAGCTTCAAGCATTTGAATATAATCATCCACATCGTCGGCTCCTTCCAATGGAATAACCCCTGTGCCATCGATGATCAGTTTATTTAGTGTTAATGTATCATCGCCAATATCTGAAAAAAACAGTGTTTGTGCAGAGTTCGCCTGCACCTTGGGTTTCCCGTAATTAATTGCAAAGTCCTTTGAGTAGTTCTCCGGATTAACAACTGCATAAATTGTTTTAAGGGGATTACCTGAACACACAGGGCTTTCAAACGATTGCAGTTTTAGTTTTACTAATGCCATAACAATTATCTTTCGTTGGACTGCTCAAGCTTGCGCATAATTTTTTCGATGCATTCTTTCACAATGTCAGCCTTCACACTTGCTAACTGTTCCGCGCCAGCGACGGGCTTTGCGGTTGTTTCTTCAACGGTTACCTTAATAACCAGTTCTCTAATCTCTAACGGCATGGTAAAAACATTTAACTCCTTTCAAAATAGCTGTATGCAAACTCAAGACTTTCAAATACCAGTTCGTTCTCTTTTGCTTTAAGATCAGACACTTTCACTGACACAGGATAAGCATCAAAAAAAGACCATGTAACCAACGGATTCATTTCTTCATCAAGCAGAAGCACATCTATTTTCCTCGTTGAAAATTTAAAATTCCGAACAGCATCGTTTATCCATGTAACAAGAGATGAGCTTTTCAAAAGTCCACGTTTCAAGACAAGGTTATCATACTTAACCCGTTTAGGAATTTTGTATGAGTAATCATTCACACCACCTTCATTAATAGTCTCCATTTCTATACTTACATTAAGGCCGCTTACATCCTGGAAACTGCCTTCATACTCTCCGCCGGCATCCTGAATTTTTACATTGAAACGAAAACTTACCGGAACATCATACGGATAAGCCATGCTTTATTTATTAATGCATATCATGCAGTAATGAGCACATGCAGCTACAGGTTTATTTATCGATCAATTCCTGCAAATGCAAATGTGCTCATCTTTGTACTGCTACACTTCAGTTTATCAATTTTGTTTATGACTTGGCTGCAAGCGTTAGACCTTCATGTGCCAGCTCCATAGTTTCTATGGCGGGCTCATTGGCATCTGCTTTCATATCAGTCACGGTCATTTTTGCAGGGAAGGCATTGGTTAGGTTCCAGGACATAGCAACACCGTTTGCTTCATCCAGCAGGCTGATAACTACAGTAACGCGTTCAAAAGTATTCATCGTTACTTTATTGTACATATCCCATAGTTTCTTATCATCTTTAAAAATACCTTTCTTCAAAGTAACGTTTCCATACTTTTTAAGACCGGGCATTTTAACATTGGTGAATGCCTTGCTGTTACCAACGCGGTATTCTATTACCTGGGTTTCTGATGTAAGTCCCGTAACTTCCTGGAACATGATCTCGTCGCTTCCAATAGTTACCTGGAACTGAAATTTTACAAGGGGCCAAGTGGCGGCTGATTGTTTGGCGCCGTTATCGTCTGCCATAAATTATTTTTTTAAAATTGAATTATTTTGTTTCAGATAATGCAGCTGTTTTATGACTCCTGCTGTTTTTGCTGGAATGTGATGATGATAAATTCTGCAGGGCGAACGATGGCCACGCCAACGTTGATCCGCATAATTCCGTCCAGTATATCTGTTGGCGTCATGGTTGACCCCAGGCCGATCTGGACATTGTAAGCCTGTGCAGGCACAGCACCCGCAAGTGCGCCCTGGTTCCAGAGGTTATACAGAAAGTTATTGATCATGCTGCTGACAGTAACCCATGTGGACACGTTATTTGGTTCAAACACATAGGATCTTGTAGCTAGCTTGAGTGATTGCTCGATCATAATAAGTGTTCTGCGAACGTTCACATATCGCCAATCCTGGCTATTGCCATCAAGTGTTCTTGCACCCCATACCAATGTTCCGATTCCCGGAAACGTTCTGATCACATTAATTGATTTGCCGCCCAAAACATCTACATTAAGGTTCTGCTGCTCTTCGCTCGAAACATTTACCAATGGACTATTTACCATACTCAGCGAAGCATTAGCCGGAGCCTTCCAAACGCCTCTTGAGTTGTCAATAAATGTATATAAACCCGCCATTGCAGCGCTTGGCGGCAACTCATTCAGCCTTGCTCTTATTTCTTCAAGAACTGCTACATAAGTTGGACTTGACGCTTTAAGAGATTGATGATAGTTTGTTTTTGCGGCATCATCTTTCTTATCGTCAGTCAAAGCAACCCATGCTGCAACCACGGCTTTGGCTTTATCTTCAGGCAGCAAGGCGGAAAGATCAACGCTTACGTCAAGGTTTTGAAAATCAATTTCAGAAGCCTGAACAATGGAAGTTTTTAACCAGGGGTAATATGCGGCACCATAATTCAGTTCGTTGATACCAATTTTATCTCTGAACAATTTTATCACATCGTCCATTTTTTCGGAGGGCGATTGATAGGCAACATCAAAAATACCAAAGCGGCTTTGTGTGTTGGCTGCATGTGTCAGTACATTACCATACAGGCTGTAGCAATCCTCAACACTATCCATTGCAATAGCATCAGGTAATACAACTAGTGTAGGTTCAAATTCTTTTTTTAGTATTTCGAAAACATTGGGTTTTGTATCATTACCCATATAATCTTCCAATGCAATTGTGAAACCATCTGGTTTGTCTCCATAAGTACCTATGGACATAACATAGCAATTACTGCCTCCGTTTGCATAAAAAAGACGCATACAATTATAAAAAAGCGCCTTATGACCCGCATTGATGTCGACCGTATACTTCTTTGTATTGATGGTAAAGGTCTCCTGTTTTTTTGTAGGATCAGCCTCAGCTATTTTAAAACGCGGCTTAAATCCACCACCAAAATTTTCAACATACTCAGCGAATGATGTAATGCGCGTAGGCACATGCAGCAAGCTTTTACCGTTACGCTCTGCTTTTTGTGTATAACCCACAAACACGGGCACGGCTGTAGCAACTGCTACAGCAGAACCCGGAAAGGCATTTTTTTCTACAATATATACGCCCGGGGTCATGTATGATGTGGCCATAATTCAATTGTATTTTAAATGATTAAATAATGATTTCTGAATACCGTTCGCGGCTTATCACCGAAAGCTTGGTCACATCCGGTACCGGAAGTGATTGCAAAACGACTTTATACTTCTTCGTCACTTCATCATAATTATCCACCAGCTGAAAACTCTGCGAACACCTGTACGCAAGCTGTATAGGCGCTCGCGACCTGAAACATAGCGCCTGCTTGTTATCGGGTAACACCAACGGCTCTGGTCCTATAAAAAGTTCTTTGCTTTCTTTGTTTATAACAGCAGGTGCGTTAAGCTGTTTAAGATGTGTTGTTACTACCACATACCGCCATATGGTTGCCAGGCTTTTAAACCGTATCTGCAAATCCAGGGGCATACCCGGTTTCAAGCTTATTTCAACTACAGCCATTGGTGCGGCGCCAAACAAATCCGGCAAAAGAAGTTCGGCGGCTGCAATATCCGCGTCACTAACGGAGGTGGCTTTATGTAGCAAATCATTATTATTATAGAAATGCAACACTTGCCGTCCAACCTGAAAATTTTGCAAGCCATCCGTATAGTTCAACAAATACGGATCATTACAATACAGAAAAAACGTAAACAGCAAAGGTTGTTGCAGAAAGGTTTCGCGGGCGTCATCAGCTTGAATAAGCGACTGATCAAAAAGAACTGAAAGGCTATTGGCATAGGTTTTGTACACAACTTGATACCGCTTCATTAAATGAAGTGTTTCTTCATCAGGCTTCACAGTAAACAAAGAGGGCATTGAGCCCGCATAGAAATCATGCTGCCACAAAACATTGAACAATACAGTATAATCCTGCCTCATCCGTTAGATTTAGATCAGTTAATCAGCAAGTAAATTGCCCACACGTTATAACAAGTAAATATGACTCTATAGAGAGTCAGGCATTGGTGTCATTTGAGAGCGATCCGATCTGCGGCCTGTATTCAGTGGTAACAGACGAATCGAAGGTCAGCATGCGCACTTTGTAAATAACAGAAGGCACATACCTGGCTCCTAACATTGCCCAGATATTATTGAGCTTATCAAGACCAGGGCTTTCCATTTCAAAAATGAGCTTATCGATTTCATTGGGTAGCCGAGTGGTATTGTCCTTTGTAAACGTGCCTTTCTGTTGCAGAAAGGAAATTACGAGGGACAATAGTTTTAACCCTTCCGCATAGTTGGCACTTGAGAAATAAGCACCTGCCATTACGTAAAGATTAATATTTAAAGCAGCATTGTTAGATGTACGGTTATTAATACTGTTTGCAGCGAGTCCAGGTCTTATTACTGTTTCCTTCTCAATATTGAGCAGTGTAACAAATATTTTATTCTCTCCCACAATTGCAGGTTTCCCTTCTAAATTAACTATAGGTGAAATAACTACCTTATCCTCGGTAACTCTCAGTTTGGTTCTGAAGAATTCATTTATTTCATCGGTTAGGCATATAAGCGTTTCGGCAATCATTACCTTATAGTTTAGGGTAACTTGTGATGGGAAGGTAAATAATAATATTTATAATTTGCAACTTTTTATTTCAACTTTTTCTTTTTACTTTATCAATTACTATGAAGCCCCAATTGAAATTGCATGCAAAAAAATGCCTGCTGCTTTTCTTACTACTAACCCTGAACAACATCTTCCACGTTGCTTCGGCCGGTTATTATAAAGCGTTTGAAGACTTCCAGGATTCAACAGCAAAAGCTGCTGAAACTGCTGCACAAAAATCGGCACAGGATGCAGCAAAAAAAGCCCAGGGTGCAGAGAAAGAAGTAAAAGGTTTTTTTCAAAATATAGGAGCAGCTTTTCAATTCAGAAAAAATTCACGCGCAAAAGAACAACAGCGGGTAATAGGCATTGTAAATGGCATGGGTATTACAGATTCCATAGCAGCTGTAAATAACAATCTGAAGGTACTTGTCAGCCAACTTTCTACTACAGAAAAACATCATTTTGATACATTGCTCAGTCTTATCTTAAGATCAGCAGATTCGTTGAACAAAATCGCCGGTAAAAAAAACCAACCAGGCCCCACAGGCACACCTGTCCCGAGCATAAAGCCAGACACCACAAGCCCTGCAGAATTGATTGCAGCAAACATTGAGGCGTTAACTGATAAGCTTACGCTTATGCTTGCTGCAAAAAATAACAACCTTACTGAAGACACGCAAAAAGCCAAACAACTACTTGCACTTCGAAAGATAGCAGCAGGCAATGACACGATTACAACTACTACTGATGGTAAATTATTCAAACGATCTAAGCTTTCCATTTATAAGCGCGCAGACGTATACGGATTTTATAACAGCTTCTATAACTTCACGCCGCAGACACTTCCTTTTAACTTACTGAATGGCGTTATTTATGATGCCCTGATACTTGAGGGCAGTACAGGTAATATACGCACCGCAGATGTGAAGCAAACATACCAGGTTACTCAATATACCAAAGAAGCAGGATGTGAATTGTATTACACAATTTTTGGAGACAGATCAACCAGTGTTTTTTTACGAAGCCCGCAGAAAGTTCAGGGTGTTATTGAAAGCATTCTTCACATGCTTAAGACAAATAACATTAATGGTTTGAATATTAACTTCAGATATCTTCAATATAGTGACCAGTATCTCTTTACTGATTTTCTCAGCATGCTTTCGAAATCAGTTAAACTGTTTCGTCCTGCTTTCAAATTGTTCGTCACTGTTCCGCCTACAGATCCAACAAACATTTACAACGTAAAGGCATTAGACAGCATCGCCGATAAATTTGTTGTTGATTTTGCTGTTAATTACGCTACAACACAAGCGCCACTTGCAGCACTCGACGGGAAAGAAAACACCAACTTAACAACTTCTATCTCTTTTTACCTCAATCAGAAAATTCCATCATCAAAACTTATCATAAACATTCCATATAAAGGTGTGCAATGGGCCATGTTTAACAATACAAACAAAGACTCCCTTATACAGTATGTTAGTTATAGTGATGTAAGAACTAAGTATGGCTGGCCGGTTACGTATGATGATGCAACAAATTCAGCGTATATGGATACGCTGTATGAAAAAGCAAACATAACACGGAGAATATGGTTTGATGACGAGTATACGTTACCAAAGAAATATGACTACATACTCGCAAGCGGCGTTAGCGGTATTGGCATTGACTACCTGGGTTACGATAAAAAGTATGGGGAGTTGACTGACCTTCTCGCATACAAAGTGCTTGCTATTGATACCACTGCTTTGCCTGATAGTACGTGGGGTCCCAGACCGTTGACTTACACAGAAAAAATTATAAGAAAACTTTTTCTTTATAGATATATACTTAGCAATCCTTGTGAAGTATGCTTTGAAAATGCAGCCAATGATGCGCAGAAATGGGATTCAATTCCTGTTTACCTGCGCGACCTGAAGATTGATTCGATTGTTGATGCACAGAATTCGATGATTGCGCTGAATAATCTCAGCCTGCCTGAAGGCAAAAAAGTGCCGCTGCTTACTTCCTTCTCTTATATTAATAACGAACTCAACCGACTACTGCTTGTACTTACCATTGTATTTCTTGTATTAAGCATTGGCGCAGCTGTTTTCTATGTGTACAAGATAAGAACGGAAACAGAAAGCTGGAGATACAAAAAAGTTATGGGTGTAGCGCTTACTGCGCTGGTGCTGTTATTCAGCTTCTCCGTGATCACCTGCATATTCACAAATGATTACATTCCGTATTTTGGGGTATCTGCAGCACAAACGCAAAAGATCGCTGTTTATGCAAAAGCTGATTCAACAGCACTGGCATCACTCAGCTCTCCTTTAACACAAACTGTTAGTGCAGGTAAAAATTGTCAGCCGGATGAAGACTGCATTAATATTCCGTTACAAACGTTGATACTTGTACTGGTATTTGGTTCTTTGGTGGGATTGGTTTGTGCGAGGTATTTTATTGCGCCGCTGTTGAAACGGGAGGATGTGCCGTAGGGTTGAACCACGGAGTTTTTTCGCCGCAAAGGCGCTAAGACAGAAAGAAGCACGAAGGTTTGAAACAACGGAGACATAACGGCAGGGAGAAACACTACGTTTTTTGCCACTAAGGCGGTGAGACGGAAAGAAGCTCAAAGGTTTTAAAACCACGGAGGCACAACGGCAGGGAGAAACACTACGTTTTTTTGCCGCTAAGGCGGTAAGACGGGAAGAAGCTCAAAGGTTTTAAAAACCGCGGAGACACGGGGGGTAAGGAGAAATATGAACCTTTTTTTACAACCCTGACCTGCATTAGAATGCATTAGAACTTGAAAAATAGCTACTCAGCTGTTCTAAGTAGCTATGCGCCAAGTATAGTGAGCTATTAAATGGTGTGCCGGTGAGAAGTCATCATATGTTCACCAGCGCGTCAAACAAAAAGTCCCCCCTAAAGCTCTACACTTAAAAGCTCTCTTCCCAACTGATGCAAGGCGGTTTCAATTTTTTTCCGTTGCTTGGGTAATGGCTTTTTTAAGCCAGAAGAATAATGTTGCAATTGCCTCTGATTTATATTTGTTAATCGCTCTAAGCCGGCATTGGAAAAAATTCCTTTGTAATAATTCAGTAAGCTTTCAGTATCAAACTTGAATACAAGCTCGTACTTCCCCTGCAACTCTTTAGGGATGTATTTAATGTTGTTATTTTTGATAAAAAGATTCAAGCTTTTTAACGCAGACTCCTTGGCTTTGTTCGGTGTGTCCCCCATGCCATATATACCGTCAACCTTTTCGCTATAAGCACTAAATGTGCCATCGCCGGCCCGCTCTATAATAACTTTGATTTTTTTCATGACTAATTAGTTATTTAATCTCTTTATTGAAAAGAGGGGTTATTTCAGCCCCATCCTTTTAATTAGTGTTTTTCGTAAACCCTCACCCATTTCCTTTGATCCGTGATAAGGAATCACTTCCACTTTCCCGTCCTTTTCGTAAATGTAGTGACTTGTTCCTTCGCATCTTAAAAGCCGCCATCCATTCTTTCTAACCATTTTGTGGAACTGTTTTGACTTCATGTGAAAGAGCTTTTCGTTTTTTTCCGAAAAGGCTAAGGTAGTAATTTTACTACCAAATATAAAATCTATTTTTAACAGGCATGAATATTTTATAACACGACAACAGCTAAATGCTTATTCTAAGGTGCCGATGCCGGAAGTTGAGTTTGTGTTTCTGGTGATGATCCTTTATTCGTGAAATCCTACTAGTGTTTTAGTGCTCAGTAATGAGGAGCTATTCCATCTATACTTTATTGTTCACTGATCTGTACTATTAACTAACAGCTTGTATGTCTCTCGCGATGTTTTCGGAACATTTGTGATGTAAACCGGCTTAATTTAGTCGACTTTATTTCCGGCTAATTTGTAACTTTTTTAGCCTTGTCCTCTAATGACCTTGGAATGTTGGATTGAGACTTACACTTTATAAGGAAGCAGTGCACCTTTCTGCACGATATATATCAACTGTTGATGATTGGGACAAACAAGATGATTGCCCCAATTCATCCTAAGCTCAAACCGATTGTTTAAAAAACAGGAGATTTAACTGAAGCTATTGATTTTGAAATTAAACTTCTTTTGAAAAAAGTAGTTGACATTATTTCCGTTCCAGACATAAAAAATAAATCAAATGATCTTCTTGTAAAATGCCTGTCATTCCCTAATAATTTAAATCACTTCGATTGTCTCAAATTTAAGCTGCTACATCCCTGGCGATGTTAGTCTATATTTTTTTATCAACGCTTTAATCGTTCTGTGTTCCCCCTATTAAGATGTTGTAAATTTTTTTGTCGTGATTTATTACACTAAGACTTCTGATAATCCGAATAATTTTATTTGACTGATATAGCATAAAACGATTGCGCACATTTCTAAGTTGAATTAACCTTTACTGGAAAGGAAAGTTGTGATCTACGTAATGCAAGGCATTTTGTGCCAAAAGAATCAGCTACAAGAGGATAGGCTAGATGAAACATGTTTTAAAAATATACCTACGGAGAACAGAGAGAAGTAAGCGGGCATTTCCAAAATTATTGGGCCGCAAAAAATGTTTACAAACAATCGTTTTCAACTGATTACAGTGCAAATGGAGTCCAGGGTGGGCGATTGTCAATTTAGAATATATGCAAATAATAGCGCTTTTGATATAAGACCGGCTTAAAATATCCAAGTCTTGAACTTAACAGATTTATCATAAAAAAATTCGTAACCCAGGGTGAATTTAAAAAAATGACGCGCCAACATCTAACAAACTACTGTATTATCCACATTAAAGTACTTGCAAACCATGAAAAAAAGAAATAAGCCTATTGCCTTAGCAGGAAAACTGCTGAGGAGAAAATTCCTATTAATTGTTAAGTTGAGTATGATATTTTTAACGGTCAGCTGCTTGCAGGCCGATGCAAAAAGCAGATACCTAAAAACGGCAACCGGTTTAAGTGAAGTAGAAACTCAGCTTACAGTTAGCGGAATAGTAAAAAATGAAAAAGGTGATCTCTTGCCCGGAGCCACAATAACCTTGAAAAATACAACAGTTACTTCCTCAACCAATGAGGAGGGGAAATTTTCGCTTATCATCCCTGAAAAAGAAGGGATATTGGTTTTTTCATACATAGGGTATGAGGATTACGAAATTCATATAACCGCTTCTCAAAGCCTCAATATTTCGTTAAAGGACAAAGTGAAGGTAGTAGATGAAGTAGTGGTAATTGGATATGGAAGTATGAAGAAAAAGAATATTACAGGGGCTATTGCTTCGGTAAAAGGGAAAGACTTAGACGTTACTACTTCGACGAACTTTGCACAGAGCCTTCAGGGAAAAGCCGCCGGAGTTCAGGTTGTGCAATCTACCGGGCAACCCGGAGCGGGCGTAAGTGTGCAAATAAGAAGCAATCCCTCCAATGCAAGCGCTGGGGTCTTATATGTTATTGATGGTGTTCCTGTTAATGGCGGTGCCGGTATTCCGGAAGGTCCTTCAGGAAACTTTGGAGGAACGGATCAAAGTGAGCTTAATTTTATCAACCCTAATGATATTGAATCAATTGAATTTTTAAAAGATGCAGCATCAGCCTCAATTTATGGAGCAAGGGCGGGTGCTGGTGTAGTTCTTATTACTACAAAGAAAGGAAAATCGGGAAAGGTTAGGATACAGTACAATGGGAATTACGGGGTACAAAAGACCGCGAAAATGTTTGAAGTACTGGATACAAAAACATACATGAACCAGGTAAACCTTATAGATCTGGAAAGATGGATGCAATCAAATAATGTTGCTCCTTACTATGGAGCGGTACCCGCCGATGCTGTTTCCCCGGGATTTACACCTCGGTTCAGCCAACATGAAATCGACACAACACCTATGCGGCCCAATGCAATGGAGGCAATTCAGCGCAATGGCTATATTACTCAGTATGACTTATCCTTATCCGGCGGGAATGGCAAAACTTCCTATTTCATTTCAGGAAACTACCTGGATCAAAAAGGTGTCTTACTTGGTACCGATTATAAGCGGTATAATTCGCGAATCAATATTGATCAGGCGATCTCTGATAAGCTAAAAGCAGGGGTCAATTTAATTACATCTAATTCTGTTTCCCATACCACAGGTACCGGGGGGTTATATGAAAATGGAGGGATAATAAGTGCGGCATTATATTATCCCGCTCATCTGCCGCTGCAAAACCCTGACGGAAGTTTTCCGCTTAATCCACGGTATACTTCTGTTCCCAACCCATTGTCTTATCAGCTGGTGGACAACGTAGTGCATACTTCTCGTTTGCTAACTTCAGGGTTTATAGAGTGGGAGGTTATAAAGAATTTAAAAGCAAAGGCCCTTTTCAGTTATGACCAATCTGTTGCTAACAGGGATGCCTATTTGCCATCTACATTTTCGGCATCAGCGGCCAATGGCGGCTCGGCCAGCAGGGCAAATAATAATTCTAATATAGCCCTCACGGAGTATACCTTAAGCTACAGTCGCGATTTAGGCAAGTACCAAACTTTGAATGCTTTTGCCGGATACTCTTATAACGTACTGAGTGGGGATAACCTGTCCGGATCAAACCAAAATTTTGTATCAGACGTTTTCAGTTATTATAATCTGGGGGCCGGACAAAGCGCCAAACCCACCGTAGGATCAGGAAAATACAAGAATATTTGGGCGTCCTATGTAGGCAGGGTTATTTATACGCTAAAAAATAAATACTCCTTGCAGGCAAGCTTTAGAAGAGATGGCTCAGATAAATTTGCAGACAACAAGAAATGGGGTAACTTTTTTGGTACGGCTGCCAGTTGGTTGATTTCAGATGAAAACTTTATGTCAGCGGTAAAACCTGTAAGCTTACTAAAGCTCAGAGTTTCATATGGTGAACTGGGTAACAGTAATATTGGAAATAATGCATTTGCAGCATACGGTGTTGTTTCCAGCCCATTGTTTGGCAATAACGTCCCAAATACAGCTATTTCCCTTACCCAGGCGAATAACGCAAACTTAACATGGGAAACTGCAAGTGATCTTAACGTGGGAGTAGACTTTGGGTTATTTGATAACAGACTTTCAGGATCGCTTGATTATTTTAATAAAACTATCAGGAACCTGTTATCGTACGTACCATTTCCTGCCGACTTTACAGTTGGAGGAGTTTGGAGCAATGCCGGCACCACACGATCTGTGGGCTATGATATAGGATTACAATCAAGAAACATTGTAAGTAAAAAAGCGGGCGGCTTTACATGGACCACGAATATTACCTTTTCGCACTATCTTAATTATTGGATAAAAAGAGCTCCGGAAGCATTGGCTGTCCTGGAGCGCTTCAAAGAGCCAACAGGCAAAAATGCTCTTTTTAATGGAATATATGGTTACCTCTCTGAGGGCATATACAAGGGCAATGGAGAGAAGTCGGCACTCATGCCTGATATGATTCCGGGAGGACTGGTTATTAAAGATATTCACGGGTATGATGCAGCTGGCAACCTTACCGGCGCCGATGGTAAAATAACAAGTGCCGACCAAACACTTTTAGGCAACAGAGATCCCAAATTTAATTTTGGTATAGGAAATACGCTTAGGTATAAAGATTTTGATTTCACCATTTTCTTCTCGGGTCTTTCTGGTAAAGGAGTTAGCCCCTACTCACCAAATGGCCAATACAGAATAGCCAGCCTGGCAGCGCTTATGGGTACATATGGTTGGAACACGATGCCGGTGAGCCTTACAAGATGGAGCTTTGCGAATCCTAATGGAGATTTTCCAACCGGACTAAGCGATCCAAAATATGCGCAATTTCAAAACAGTGCAAGCTATTGGATAATTGACCGGAGCTTTTTGCGTTGCCGGAATATCACGCTTGGGTATACTCTGCCAAACTCAATAACACAAAAACAGCATGTTTTTACAGGACTAAGGGTATCATTTGATGTACAAAACCCCTTTACTATCACAAAATATCCGGGCTTAGATCCTGAATTAGACCAGGGCAATTATTATCCTCTTGCAAAGAGCTATGTTTTAGGAGTTAACATGACATTCTAGCCCTTTTTAAAAGAAAAAATTTTTAGAAATTATGAAAAGCATTTTAAATAGGCTACAACTGCTTACCGGTTGTCTTTTGATGATTTTTATCCCGCTGTTATTTACTGCGTGCTCCAAAAAATTAGAGCCAGAGATTTATGGATCTTTATCTGAGACAAACTTTTATAAAACAGCGAATGATGCAAAAGCTGCAGTAAATGCAGCATATCCGGGGTTGATGTCCGCCTGGGGCTCTGGTTGGGGCTCGGCACAAGGCTCATTCTCAACACAGGCCGGGCAAACCACCGATGAAGCGGTGTGTAACTGGGATGATGGTGGTTCGTGGAAAGCATTGAACAGGCTTGAGTTTACACCAGATTTCGGTTCGGTTACCGGGCACTACAGCCGCTTAATTCAATATATATCTCAGATAACAGTAAGCCTTTCAAAAATTCCGGGTATTTCGATGGATGCGTCTTTGCAAGCTCAATATATAGGCGAACTAAAAGCTTTAAGGGCCTATTATATGCAAATACTTTATCTCTACTATGGGCCAGTGCCGGCCAGGCTAAATGCAGATGAGGTGAACAATCCAAATGCACCTGTTTTGGCAAGACCCACAAAAGAGGAAATGATCGGATATATTGAAAAGGACTTTAAAGACGCAATTGCTGTATTGCCGGACAAATTTACCGGCGACAATTATGGAAGATTTTCTAAGGCAGCCTGCTACACCAGCTTAATGAAATTATATATGCAGGAGAAAAGATGGAGCGATGCAATAAATGCAGGAAAAGCAGTACAGGCAATGGGTTATAGTTTGGAACCTCAATACGGAGACTTGTTTAATATTAATAACAAGAATACTGACCCTCGCGAAATTATACTCGCAATAGTTTGCTCGCCAACTGGCGGAGACTATGTCAATATCTACCGGCCGCACTATCTCCCGTCGGATTATTATGATACTACAGGAGGTAATAGTTACCAGTGGGGAGGATACCGGATGCCATGGAAAACATATCATAAATTTGATCCGTCAGATTATCGACTAAAATATGTATTGAAAGTCTATCCAACCAGCGCGACAACTCACAAGGACGCAGAAGCTGCCGGAGATATCGGAGCCGCAATGATAAAATACGGCCCCGATCCTTCAGATGCGGATCAACAGAACAGCGGTGTTAATTATGTTGTGATGCGTTATGCTGATGTGGAGTTACTTTTAGCAGAGGCGCTTAATGAACAGAATAACGGACCGACACAAGAGGCATTGAACTTATTAAACGACGTGCATGTTACGCATGGTAAATTGCCACCTTATTCAATAACCGCGTTCAACAACGGGACATTTAGAACTGCGATCCAAAATGAACGTCTGTTCGAATTGTGGGCGGAGGGAGTAAGAAGGGACGATCTAATCCGTTGGGGAATGTATATCCAGCGTGCAAAAGATGACGGGTTTAACGTTGATGAGCATGTGTTACTATACCCGCTCCCAAGAAATGTTGTAAATCAAAGTAATGGTATTATTAAACAGAATCCGGGATATAATTAAAAAAAGATTTCAAACGATGAAGTATATAGTTCTGGTTATCACGCAGGCATTCCTTGGTATTCTCGGCTATGGCCAGTTTTCCATTCATGTAGACTCCACTTCCGGCGCCATTACAAACATTTCATCCGCCAGGGATAAAAATAACATGAATTGGATCATGTCATCCCGGGATTCGATTCCCACCTGGCAGCAGCCGTATGAAGACTGGGGTTTGGGGAAAGTTACAGTGAATGGTCAGAAATATTCCTGGGCCGACCCAAAATCGTTATCAATTCATAAAACATCTTCAAATGCTGTTTATGAAGTTCAGGGTTTGCGAATAAAAGTGGAACGAAATTGGAGCGGTACGCTGGCTAACGAAACATATACATTTACCAACACTTCCAAAAACGCAATTAATGTAAGTGAGTTCGGAATCTATACGCCTTATAATGACAACTATCCGGACGCCAAAACATGTGCGACCAACAGATGCAACACGCATATATGGCCCGGAATGAATTCATCATACGTCAACGCAGTAAGAATGGATGGCATTGGGCCGCACCTGGGTTTGGTGTTGACGCAAGGTGCACTGAAGAGTTACTCAATTGAAAATAGAGGTAAAGATGGCGGAGGTGCATATTCTTCGAGTAATGTAAGAGGTACAATAGTTTTGAACATTGCAGATACTACAATACCAGCCGGTGAAGAATATGTTTTGCAATGGAAGCTTTTTTGGCACAATGACTGGAATGACTTTTTTGCAAAAGCAAGATCGTTGGGATTTCAGCAGGTGGAAGCTTCAAAATATGTAGTAAACCTGGGTGATACTTTGGTTGCAACAGTCTCATCAGACAAAGAGCAGAAGGTATTAAAAATTCCTGCGGAAACCCCGGGTGAGCAAACCTTCACAATCCCGTATGGCAAAGGGATGAGCACATGGTTAAACTACCTGGTCATCAGCAAGCCGGAAGATCTGATCA
Source organism: Danxiaibacter flavus (assembly GCF_041060425.1). NCBI lineage: Bacteria > Pseudomonadati > Bacteroidota > Chitinophagia > Chitinophagales > Chitinophagaceae > Danxiaibacter > Danxiaibacter flavus. The sequence continues at coordinate 1,299,620 of NZ_JAULBC010000001.1, read as the reverse complement.
GCAAACGGGTTCATTTTATTGTAAGCCGCCAGCAAATGAATGATGTTAATGACAAGCGCTATGGGGCATACATGGTTTATGACAATGAAACGAATGAAATTCTCCTGAATGCAGAATCCGCAGATCACGATGAAGGAGCCGAGCGACTTGCAATGGGTGCGGTAGTTGCAAAATGGCTGCAAACTCATCAGGATTCAGCGGTGTATAATTCACTGATGAAGTACACTCAATTTGTCCGGCAGCGTCTTCAGACGCCTGATTACAAGGTTTTTTCAAATGCTACTAAAACGAGTAGGCACCGTGGTTACAACTATCCTTTTGTCGCTGCTTTGTATCTTGAAACCTATCAACTCACGGGGAACAGGTCTTACTTAATGGACTACTATGGAACACTCAGGAGATTTTATAAAGAATTTGGACATGAGTTTTATGCGCTTTGTATTGAACCGCGAAGAGGTTTAAATGCACTTCTGAAAGAAGGGCTAAAAGCTGAATATGATACTCTTTTGAATGACTTCAAATTAATGGGCGATCACAATATTGCAAACGGAATATTCTACCCAAAGCACGAGGTGAATTATGAACAATCAATTGTCGGCCCCTCTGTCGCCTTTCTATGTGAACTATATCTGGTAACCAGGGATGAAAAATATTTACACGGAGCGGAAGCGCAGATGCCTTCATTAGAGGCATTTGGAGGCAAACAACCTGATGTTCATTTAAATGAAATTGGTATACGCCATTGGGATGGCTATTGGTTCGGCAAGCGGGAGATGTGGGGAGATGTTATGCCTCATTATTGGAGTACTACTTCGGCTGATGCATTTTTCCTTTATTATGAGTGTACAGGAAAAAAGAGATATAGGGAAATGGCATTAAAGATCCTTGATAACAATTTTCTCAATTTCAAAGAAGATGGCCGCGCAAGTTGTGCGTATATATACCCGGCTACGGTGGATGGAATACAGGGCAAATTCTATGATCCTTACGCTAATGACCAGGATTGGGCTTTATACTTCTATCTAAAAGTACATTCTGCTTCAGGGAACTTTTAAGTATGTAGTTCCAGACCAGGTTGACGGACCAAAAATAATTTTATCCTTGCCCCTTTTTTAAGTGAGGGGCAGGGGAAAATTACGCAGGTAATGGCTCTCGTCTATTGATCTTTTGCTTTGCCCGGGAAGTCTATTGAACTGCCATTCATTAATACACCTTGCTCTGCATGTAGAAACTGTCATTCCATTGGAATGTTTCAGACCCACGACGCAGATGACTTTCAAACTTTATGGTTATCCTTAATAAATGTAGACGGAGAAACGCCGGTTTTTTGACGAAAAGTGTTTGAAAAATGCTGTGTTGACGAGAACCCACATTCCCACGCCACATCAGAAATTTTATTTTTTTCATCAAGCAATAACTTTTTGGCTTCCTGTATACGAAGTTCTATCAGATAATTGATCGGAGTAAGCCCGGTTTTGTTTTTTAAAAAGGAGGTAAATGAAGTAACTTTCTTGCCAACCACTGCAGCCATCTCTTCCACGCTCCAATCGTGATCAAGAGTTTCATGCAAAACGCTGTTTAGCTTCTGCAGGTCTGTTGCCGTATGTTTTTTCATCGGCATTTCCTCAAGAAGATTTCTTGCCATGGTAAGCATTAGGTCATATAGCAAGTAATATACTCTCGTTTTAAATCCCAACGGTTGCTGGGTAATTTCGATGGCCATTTCTTCAAAAATTTTTCCAAGTGCAGATCCATTCTGAAGTACGGGTTGTTTACGTGAGACGAATACTTTCCCAATTGCCTCTGTGAGATGTTGATCTTGAGAAAATGAGTTGCTTAACTGCAGTTTGCCGTCAGGGGTAAAGGACCTGGGCGTAATAATTACCCAAAACAAGGTACCTATATCTAAAAAGCCTTCTTTACTGCCATGATATTCCCACGGCATTGTTACCGATGCATTTTTAGGATAAAGCAGGTATTGTTCGTTTTCAATAACCCAGTTATAGCGGCCTTTTTTGATGAAACAAATCTCAATGCCCGGGTTCAAATGTCGCTCCAATGAGCCTAAACGTATCGTACTATACTTCTCGTAACCGAATTCAAAAATCTCGGGAAATGGGCGGAGTAACTCAGATTGATGTTGTTCTAATTTGAAGAAATCCATTAATCAGTCTTAAGATATTTTATTACAGTAAAATGAATGCTATTACTTTTTTGACTTTAAAAGCGCTTGTCCAACTCCTGTGTCGGTTATAGCAGCAAACGGAAACTAATTTACGTGATTTACGAGCTTCCTTATAATATTTTCACCGTTTTATGCTAAACAAATTGTGCTATCGCTTTTTAAATTTCATGCGCATAAAAGGTACCTATATTAAGAATCTGTCGAAACTATAAGAAATTAGCGTTACAAGTTGTTGATTATCTAATCACCGGAATCTATTTTGTTTTTCTGTCCTCTCACACCACCGTACGTACCGTTCGGTATACGGCGGTTTCTTAATTTAGTTTCCGTGCATTCAGGTAACGGTCTGTCAGAAACACATATCCAGCCTGTTCCTCGGGCCGGAACTTTGCCTTAAGCTTCCTTCAGATTCCACTTCAAAGTGGACACCCTTGCTCGCCATGCATCGAGCACCAAAAAAAAAGGCTGCAAACTATTCGTTTACAGCCTTTTTGTGGAGAATACCGGAGTCGAACCGGTGACCTCTTGCATGCCATGCAAGTTTTGGGATGCTGAATTGGTTTATACCTTAACCGATAAGAGTAGCTTTCTAAACAAGTATACAAACTTGTTCATCTATTGATAATGGAAATAATCAATATCTACAAATCCCTTTTCATTGTTATCATTAAAGCAATAAATTCCAAGACGATCACCCCGATAATTTCCCCATACCAATTGGTAAGATTCACCAAAGGCTATGAAATTATCTCCGTCGAGACTGTAGAAGAACCGTGAGTTACCGTCTAATCCCCACTGAGACTTCAACCAAATAAATGGCGAATGGACTTGAGGTCCCCTTGTTATACTGTCATTTTTCCTGTATTCGAGATAGCTGTTTTTCCCTTCTTTTACTATACCAAGGGCTGCGTGCTGCGAAGAAAAATGGCACAGGCCATTCTTTTGCCCGTCTGCCATATTTGTAATGTCCATTTTGACAATAACATCATTGTCCTGTTTTCTAAAACAACGCTGAGTGAGTGTATTGCCGGCAGTCATCAATTTATTGACCTTTAAAGGCGTATAAGCTTTCAGACGCAACCATCCCGGACGTACCGACAGAGAGAACATTTCTTGTCGCGGCTGGTAATTCCATTGCCATTGCGGAGAAAGTTTTCCATCGCCAAAGTCATCAGTTCGATTAATATTTAATTTTTTCTTGTCTATAAAAGGCATAGCGCCGCTCCATTTCATCCTTCCAATACTCCCCGGAAGAACTTCGCCTATGATTGGCCAATCATCAACCCACGTAACAGGTAACAGGCTCACAATCCGGCCGCTCCAGTCGCCTGTTCCATGGTGTGTCAAGAAATACCATTTATTATCCATACCTTGTATGATACCCCCCTGATTTGGTTCCATAGCCTCACGATTTGACAAAGCCAGTTGTTTCTCCTCGTAATAAGGTCCCATCATTTTCCGGGAACGTTTTGCCATCACATAACGTCCCAATCCTGCTTTATACTCACTAAAAACCAAATAATACCATCCGTTTATTTTTATCAGCTTATTAGCCTCTCTTCCGTCCCCCGAGTTAATTAAAACAGCAGATTTCCGATCTATACTTTTTCCATCCACAGACATTTTGAACATATACGTCTTATACCCATCTGAAAAATGAGTTCCTATGAAGCACGCTTGCCCGTCATCGTCCCACATAGTAGTACAATCATCCCAACCTGCTTCCGACAGGAGCTGCGTCAGTGGTTCCCACGGTCCCTTGACGGTGGGAGCAGATGTCATGAAGTATCCTTCATCGGGTGTTCCAAAGAACAGGTAAAAACGTTCGTTATGGTATCTAAGGGTCCCGGCCCATACTCCCTTGCCATAGCGATTCATGTGTGTCCAGCTCAGTTCATTGCTTATTTGCGTTAAGTCGTCTATGATGTTTCCGCTTATTTCCCAGTTTACCAGGTCCCTGGAATGCAGAATGGTCATACCGGGAGAGAACTGGAATGTAGATGATATTGCATAGTAATCATTACTAACCCGAATGCAGTCAATATCACTATAGTCTGATGGGATAATCGGATTGACGTAAATTCCGTTACCCTGGTCGCCCCAAATTTTCCATTTCCCCCATTCAACCTGCTGCTGACCAACAGAACAAATGGTAATAAGCAAACAACAGATTATGACCAATATATTTTTCATCACGATTTTGCTTTTACAACTAATAAATTCCCAGATTCCGGGAATTCCTTTCAGCACCTTAATTCTAAGATAACGAGCGCTTTTATTCATTACATCATCGGTATGTGGCGATTGTAACTTTGTATCTTCATGTCCGACATGCTTTCCCGTCAATTGCCCCCTCAAGCACATAAGCATGCCCCTAGTTGTCGGGAAAATCCTGGCATCAATACAACTGTTATGTTCTTATGGTAAAACCATAGCGAAAGAGATCACAATTCAGAAATGCTGATCCGGATCAATCTTCAGGACACACTAATTAATTTAAAAAATTCTTTTCATCTCTACCCACTTCTCGCCATCATTTGCCCAGGGCAGCGGCTGCTGAAATTTCCACATCAACGCTTCCCATTCCTGCACTTTTGGGTTGCTGGCATCCATTTGTGCTTTCACTATGGGATCAAAAGAATCATCTGTCTCCATAATCATCACAAGCCGGTTACCGGTACGATAAATTTCCATGTTAACAATACCAGCCTTGAGGATACTATCGTTCACTTCCTGCCAACTATTTTCTTTTTTATGCCAATGCTCATATTCTTTTATCAGCCGTGGATCATCTTTTAAATCAAGCGCAAGGCAATATCTTTTCATAGTTTTAAACTGCTTTTGATGATGTTTGATCGTGCGTAGTTAAACCACACCAGTAATTACAAATACAGAAGATATATCAGTAGGCATTTTGTCTGGAGTTGAGATTAATAAGCCGCCTGGTGTATTTTTCCAATTTAGTGTATCAGGATAGCCAATCAACTTTACATCATCAACAGGCTTTCCGGCTAAGGTTTTGATCAATACTTCTTTTTGTGGAACGCCTAATGTTGTAGCATATAAAAGATTTTCTTTCTGCGCAAAACGAATGTCTTCTGCAGTAAATGGTTTTCCTTTTCCCTCATTAAATCCCTGGTCTGTCAAAGCGGCTGCCTGCTGCATTGCCGGACCTTCTCCCATTACGGAGTAAGGGCGAGTACCGTAAATACTTTCGCTATTTACTTTCATCCAGGCAGTAATTCCTTTTACAACTTCTTTTTCATCGCTGTCTATCGTACCATCGCCTTTTACAGGAATATTTAGCAGTAGATTGCCGTTTTTACTCACTACATCAACGAGTGTATGAATGACCGTTGTTGCCGTTTTATAATTATGGTTTTCAAACACACGCTTGTCATAATGCCAATTCCCGATGCAGGTATCTGTTTGCCACGGCAGCGGCTCTATTTTATTACTCTGGCCTCTTTCAATATCCCACACCATGCATTTGCGTTGCTGCTCGTTTAATATTTTTCCCGTGATAACAGCCTGCAATGTGCCATGCTTTTTAATATTGGTATTGTACATGTGAGCGGCTATGTGCAAGCCTGCATCGCTGATGGGATAGAATGGCAGTGCAGTATCATCGAAATACACGAGATCGGGCTCGTAGTTATCAATCAGTTCAATTGTGCGGTTATATATGTTTTCGATATATTCTTTTGATGGTGGTGTAACCCCATTACCCCAATCCCATTGTTTTCCAATGATGCCATCATTGAAACTATCCTTACTTAAAGGGTGATTCTGTGCGTATAAATCCTGGGGATCATAACCGTTCCACCATTTACCTTTTCCAGCTGGCGTTTTTAAAGTACCATCGTAGGGAATACCTTTCATAGCACCGTCTTTATCGCTGCGCTGGGCGGCCTCATAGAAAAGCCATGCGTGGGCGGCATGAACACTGACCCCGAAGTGAAGACCGTTTTTCTTCACAGCTTTCGCCCAACCGTCAATGATATCTTTTTTGGGCCCGAGCTTAACCGAATTCCAGGGCTGATACCGGCTATTGTAATTATCAAAATTGTCGTGATGATTGGCCATCGCCACACAATATTTTGCACCTGCTGCTTTGTATAGACCAATGAGCTCTTCAGGATTCCAGTTTTCTGCCTTCCATTCATGAATTACATCCTTAAATCCGAATTTAGAAGGATGTCCATAGGTTTTAAGATGGTATTTGTACTGTTCGCTACCTTCCTGGTACATGCCGCGGGCATACCAGTCACCATATTCAGGCTGGCATTGTGCCCCCCAGTGGGCCCAGATGCCAAACTTGGCATTCCGAAACCAGTCAGGTGTCTGATACTGTTCAAGAGATGCCCAGTCCGGTTTAAAAGGACCTTCTGTATAAGCATGTGATGACGATAGAAAGCCGGCATTGAGGTTCTGATTCTTTAACCATAAAGCAGGCATCAAGGCCACAGCGTTTTTAATTAACTTTCTTCTATTCATAACCTGTAAGGCTGTTGTTATTAATAAAATTACTACCAGGAAAATTGAGTTACCATTCATTACATTTTGTATGGTAAATCTTTGTTAGATAATATAATAATTTCGGGCTAACAATAAAGTATGATGGCATACTAATATTTTTGTGAAAGAATAAGTTCTCTTACACTTCCCGGCTTTTACCAGGATAAAGTGTTTAGCTGTATTTTTTGATTTGCAAACGCCATTATATAATACCGTTATATCAGGCTTTATATGTTTCGTTGCCTTTCCTTCTTAACTATGCTGAGGAGCTATAACAATTTTCGTTAGTAATTCGTATCCTGTTTTATGAACTTCTTTTATAATTCCATTCAGAAAATCCAGAGGGCATCCTTTTATAGCAAGAGTTTCAGAGATAGTCGTATATCTTACAGTTTCTTTTTACAACAACCATTTTTCAGTATTTGCTATTAACAATCGTTACGCAAACTTATGTTGGCGAGATGCGGAAAATATTCTATAGATTCGACTTTGTATTATACAAATCCGACTTTTAATTATTGACAATCTTTTATTATTAAGCTGAATGAGCAGAAGGATTTTAAAACATTCGTTCACATTACTTAACGTTGATCATGTACAGTTGAACACAAAATGGAATTACAAAAATGTAATTAGTCCATATTTTCGATTGTATCTCATAGATGAAGGAACGGGATATGTTTACAACGAAAAAGAAACCTGGTTATTAGAACCTGGGTATATGTATATTATACCAAGCTTCACTTTATGCAATTTGAAGTGCCCCGCTTATATGAGCCAGTATTTTATTCATTTCTTTGAAGATTCACCTGATGGAATTTCACTTTTTCATAATAACCGAACCATTATAAAAATAAAAGCTGCTGATATGGATATTACTAATTATAAGAGACTCTTACAGATTAATCCTTTCAGAAAAATCAATCGTTCGGATAACCCGAAAGTTTATGAGAAGAACATTTTTTACAAAGAATATGAAGAACTGAATAACATGCAAAGTGATTCTGCATTTCTGGAAACACAGGGCATTATCTTGCAGTTGCTTTCCAGGTTTTTGAGTTCGAAAATGTTCCTGCATAAAGATGTTAGTGCTATACCATCAAAAGTTGTAAATCTAATAGGCTTTATTCAGCTTAATTTAAACAGAAGACTTACAGTTACTAACCTGGCAGAAAAAGTAAACCTGCATCCTGACTATTTTTCCAGGTTGTTTTTACAACTTACTGGCGAGCGACCGCTTTCCTATATTCACAGTAAAAGAATCGAAAGAGCTCAATATCTGATAACAATTTCTGACATGCCTTTGGCTCAAATTGCGGAGGAAACAGGCTTTGATAACCTTCCTTATTTTTCAAAAGTGTTCAAGAAAAAAACCAGTTTAACACCGGGTCAGTACAAGCAGCAAAATTATTCTGTTAATATGCTTTGAGGCTTTTGATAATTGATTATTGGTAAACGCCCATGAGTAAAAGAAAATTATGAATATGGCTCTGCTGTTGAATAAATGAAGACTTTTTCCCTTTTGTAAAAACGCGAATCAGTTGGCCAATTACGAATTACTGTACATGTTAAGTGTTCCTGGAAGATTAATATGGTCCCTGGTTCATTTCTATCTGCGCAGGTTGGTTCGGCGAAAAAAGAATGCGTTGAAAGCTTGCATGTTCGGATGCATTACAATTTTTGCAATCTTATTTTTTTGACAAAAAATCTAACCAGGTTAAGTTTTAAGAGCTATGCTGTTCTCTAAGTGCTGGTAGCAATAATCGTTTTCAATTATGTCACAATAGCATTGGCACTCTGCGGGAGATCGAAATTACATTAAAAAATAAAAGCCTTGATGACCAAGGCTTTTAAAAGTCTGTGGAGAATACCGGAGTCGAACCGGTGACCTCTTGCATGCCATGCAAGCGCTCTAGCCAGCTGAGCTAATTCCCCATTAAACCAGGAACTTTCCCTCGCGGGGATGCAAAAATAAGCGTCTATTCCATATTACCAAAAAAACGTTTATACCTCCGTCCGTGAAAATTTGGAAGCTAACTCCCTGATAATAAATAATATTCTTTCTAATCTAAGTTAAGACACGATTTTGGCCGGGATAATTGACCTTATTTTCCAGGAAAAACTGTGTGTTTTGCACCATTTAAATTGTGAAATACCACCTGCTCTTTGACGGTTATTTCCCACTCAAAAAACAGTCATTTCCCCCTGTTCAACGGGCTTTCACAGCGCTACTTTTACACCCTGATTATTGCACGATCCATCATCTTGCTTTTTAGTTCAAAACTTATAAAAACCGCCGTATGCAAGTCACACTAAACGTCACCGGAGGTCATTCTCCCCAGGCTACTTTTAAAGAAGACGCAGGCCTGCCTGGAAAGACTAATACTCAACCTGCTCCCCACCCTGATCAAAAATATATTGACGCATTACTCACCAACAACGCTGAAGTACTTAATGAATTGTATCAAAGATTTTCCGGAAAGATCAAATGGATGATTCTTCAGAACAATGGCACGGAAGCTGATATTCCGGATGTGTTCCAGGATGCACTTTTATCCATTTATCACAGAGCTAAAACGAAAGGTTTTATCTTAACCTGTCCGTTCGATGCCTATTTTTATATGGTCTGCAAAAACCTTTGGCTGAGCCAGCTTCACAAAAGAAAAGCGCAAAAACTGTTATTGACAGATACTACCCAATACGAAAACATCGACGACAATAGCAATAAACTGGCGGATGAATGTCTTATGCAGCAAGCACGCAGAGATCTGCTAACTGAAAAGCTGGATACGATCGGCCAAAGCAACAAAGAGTTCTTACAACTTTGCTGGAGTGGCATTTCCATGGAAGAAGTCGCCCGCATTTTTAAGATCAGTTATGGCTATGCAAGAAAGAAAAAATCTGAATGCGTAGCCAAGCTGGTGTTACAGGTTAAGAAGTCGCCTTACTTTAAGTTGTTGAAGGGATAGATGAGGGGTGAGGCGTGAGGCGTAAGGTTTCAGGCAGCTATGAGCTATTAGCCATTGGTCTTTTGAAATTGAGGCTTTAATTTTCTACAGACAAAAAAACGTCAACCGTGGTAACTTTAAAATTGTTCAGGTAAAACTTTGCGGCATCCGTACTTCGTACTTCATAATTCGTACTTGTAATTTCATCCACCCACATCGTACATCTAACACCGCACATCGTACATTGGTTTCATCGTACATCTAACATCTTACACACTCTCGCCTTCTGCATCTTGCATTACTAACAGAAAATACGTACTTTATGTTTCGCTAGCCTTTTCCACTAAATCCATTAAGAATGAATAAACTCATACTACCTGGACGTGTTATGTTTGCGATAGGCATTGCCGGATTGGCTATTCTATGTTTTGTTTATAAAGACTTTATTGTGGGACGTCCGCCTGCATGGAGTCTGCCGTTCAATTTAACTTCAATCGTTGCGTATATATCAGGTGCAATTCTTATCACAGCCTCTGTAGCAATTATAATAAACAAAAAAGGCGCAAGGGCATCAATGGCAATTGCTGCGCTGATCTTTATATTTTCTGTTTTGCGGCATATACCGCAATTTATGAATGACTGGCTAAACACTTATAAATCTGTGGCGCTGTTTGGCGGTGCACTTATTGTTGGCAGCACTTTTATATTGGACGATCCGCAGCGTTATACAGGCAACACCCAAAGCCAGCGGAACATTTTTATTTTAACAGGAAAACTGTTTCTCTCTACATTTTTCGTTGCATCAGGTTATGCACATTTTAAGTTCGCCGGATTTGTAACAGATTTCATTCCTGCCTATATTCCTTTTCGCACATTCTGGGCTTATTTCTGCGGAGTTTGTCTTATTGCCGGCGGCATTGGAATTTTTGTTCCGGGTATTAGTAAGTGGGCTTCATTGCTTTCGGGTATTATGTTGACCGGATGGTTTCTATTGTTACATATCCCAAGGCTTATTGCACACCCAACAGATGCAAGCGACAGAATGGGATTATGTGAATCGTTCACGTTCGCAGGCATCTTCTTTGTGCTGGCAGGTATTTTATGGAATAAGAAACAGGCAAAGAGCCTTTATTAGTGTAAAACATTTAACCACAGAGGACATGGAGTTTTTTTTCACAGAGAGCACAGTAAATTGGGGACTGATTTGGAATAAAACATCTGTGCGGATTTCAGCGCTTCATCGACGACGCACTTCAAAACTATTATATCCCCAATATTGCAATCTATATAAAATTAATGCCTCCAAAACTTTTCTCAATGTAACTCTGTGAAAAAAAATTCTGTGTCCTCTGTGGTAAAAATCCTGCGCTTCGGTGCTTCAGAGGCAAAAATCTCGGCATTCATTTTCTGTTATTTATTTCCTCTTTAACCTCACCATGTACCCGCCTCCGGGAGCCATCTTAATAGTAAGCGAATCATTTGAAGAGACTTCCTTGCTGTACAGTTTATAGTCAGACGCATACCTGTCTGCATTTACACCATCTTCACAAATAGTGGCATTGTAAATTCGGTTATCAAGAAAATCTAATGGAATGACGAACGTCTTTTCATGCATATTCGTCATTGCTCCGATATACCAATCATTATTTTTTCTCCGCGCGGTAACGATGTGCTCACCTACCCTTCCTTCAAGTACAATTGTTGTATCCCACACTGTTGGTATACTTCCCAACAATTCCATAAACTGAGGTTCAAGCAAACCCTGGGAAGGATTTCCTGCGAAGAATTGCATCGGGCTATCATACACGACAAACATTGCCAGTTGCTGACAACGCGTTCCCAACGACATTACTTTTTCAGCTATTGGTCTGAATGTTTTTTCCGTTCCATTATCCAGCATTCCAGGTTCGTAATCCATCGGACCAGCGGTCATGCGGATAAAAGGCAATAGCAGGTTATGACGTGGATTAGCCTTATCACTCCAGATGTTGTACTCTGAACCCAATACTGCTTCTCTTGTAATTGCATTCGGATACGTGCGATTAAAACCAGCAGGTTTAAAAGCACCATGAAACATAATCATGATCTGATGCCTTGCACAGGCTTCGGCAATCTTGTAATAAAACTGAACAGCTTTTTGATCGTCACGATCAATAAAATCGGTCATGATAAAATCAACACCCCACTTCTTAAACTGCTGCAACGCTGGTTCCAGCTGCTTATCCAGCGTCATGGCAAGTGTCCACATGCTTAAACCAACACCTTGTTGTTTTGCATAAGCAGCAATTTCATCCATGTTGAGGGATGGCGTAACGGCGAACAGATCATTGTTATCGCTCCAACCGGCATCCATCATGATCCGGTCAAACCCAAAACGTTTTGCGAAATCGATATAATACTTATACGTCGCAGTATTAATGCCGCTCCTGAAAGGCACGTTAAACAAATTCTCGGTAATGATCCACTCATCAGTCGCTTTTCCCGGCCGAACCCATGAAACATCTTTTACTTTTGATGGTGAAGCAAGCCGGTAGACAAGATCATTTGCCGGAAGATCTTTATCATGAGGCGCAATCATTAATACACGCCAGGGAAAGCTGCGCGTACCTTTGGTATTGGCGATATAATCTTCTCTTTCAGAAACATACACCTGCGAATATTCACCTTTTAATATCACTTCCTTTTTAGGATATGGTGCGAAACCACCACGTAACGAATTGCTTCCCGTACCGGCGATAAACATACCGGGATAATCTTCCAGATCGGACTCTGTGATACATACTTTCGGACCAGTTGATGGAACTACCAGCACAGGACTAAATGCAAGGATTTTATTGGAGATGCTATCCAGTGGCTTATATTGATAAGGTTCTTCAAAACTGGTGTGATAGATATCCTGGTTATTACGCTTTTTCACTTCGGGATAGTATGCGTTTGTTTGAGCGGTAAAATTAAATTCAGCCCTTTCGCTCTTAATAACAATACTGTCCTTGAATTTCGTGGCTATGCGGTATGCAACTCCATCATTGTAAGCGCGAAAAATAATCGAGAACTTATCACCTGCATGAACAGTTAGTTCATTGTACACATCTGGAATATGCCTTCGCTTCTCCGGAACAGGAGAAATAATTTCTTCATGGATACTTCGTGATGAGATTTTTAGTTTTTCCAGGTGACTGGACAACCGCGTGCCGTCTCCCAGCTCCAAATCAATTGCTGAAGGAAGCATAAGTGGCTGTCCGTTATAAAATATAGCATAGCTGCATTTATTTGAAATGGCTAAATGAACCTTTATAAGACTATCCGGCGAGTAGAGATCTTTATCTTTTTGACAATAGATAGCCAGAGGAATGAAAAAGATTATAAAAACGATTATATAATTGCGATATACTTGATGAAACATGGCAAGACAATCTGTATGAGGTTTCAGGCATTTATTAACAGAATGAATATACGATGTTTTTGGATGGATCGAAATTGACAATACAATCATTTCGACAACTACTTATTCCAACATTTTTGGGGCTCAATTGATGAGAGAACGGGCGACGCGGGCATAAAAACAGCTATTCGCCAACAACAAACTTTTGTACCTTTATCTGCCATTCGCAAGTTACTAAAGCATTCCATACTCCGCCAGGCCAAAATACAGAACGCGAACGTCCCCCGCTGCGATCGTACCTGGAATGGCAAATTGATCATTTCTAAAATCACAGCCATGCAACTAATCAAAACTTTCTTAATGCTAAATTTACTGGCTTCAGTCTTGTTTTTGAATGGCTGCGGCGAAACTGCTAACACCTTACGAAAAGAGACTAAGGACACTTTAGCTGTTGCTACTGTAGATACAGCGTTTATGCCCAACTACAACCCTGCCATGGATAGTTATATAATGGGAGGAACTTTTGTTAAAAAACTGGGCGACACGCTAGGCATTAAAGTCTATGAATTCACACTAAAGCCGGGCGAGACTTGCGCGCTGCATGCCCATCCTGATCACACAGCTTATGTTTTGCAAGGCGGCAAGGTTGCATTGTACACAAAGGCTACAGGCAGGCGCGATACACTTACTTTCCCGACTGGCATGGCTTTGATTAGTGGCCCGCTGATTGACTCCGGAACAAATATTGGCAATACCACTATAAAATTTCTCATTACAGATATTTACAGACCGCGTAAATTATAAATCGCCAGGTTCTAAATTTTGCATCATAGCGAAAGCGTACTGCAACTACGGGGCGTTATAATTTTTTGCTATAATGCCATCAATAAGCTTAACAATCGATATTCTTTCTTCTCCCTGGCATCTGCAATATTCAAAAAACAATATTTTTGATCAGTTAATCAAACTCATCAAAAGCGCATGCTAAAGGCAATCTTCCAGGTTATTGTGTTCATAATGGAATTAGTGATGTTATATTCTTTCGGTTTTTTCGCCTATAAAGCCGGATCTAATACGCTTACACATTATACTTTGGCGATCCTGCTCACCGCAGGTTGTATCATTTTATGGGGAGTATTTGCTGCGCCGAAATCAGCAAAAAGACTTAACATGCCTTACCTTGGACTATTCAGATGTGGAATGTTTCTAACTGCTGCACTGTTTTTATTTTTGCTTGATCTGAAAACAATGGCAATTGCAATGGCAGCATTAGCCGTAATTACACAGGTTGCGAGTTTCTATGTTGAGAAAGATTAAGATCGTAATTAGCAAAACTATTATACATATTGTTAGCTTAAAAAAACTGTCTTTCATAAATGAAACAATCAACTAAAAACTATCGGGACATTAACGCTACTCCGGAAAAGTTATACAATGCTTTTACTGACCCTTCGGCTTTGGAAATCTGGCAGGCGCCCGGTGATATGACTGCGAAGATTCACCACTTTGATCTAAGGGTTGGAGGAGGCTACGAAATGTCCCTGTTTTATCCTGATAAAGCAACCATACATGCAGGAAAAACCGCAGACAAAGAAGATAGATATACAGCCAGATTTATTGAACTGATCCCTAATCGGAAAATAGTTGAAGCTGTTCAATTTAATACAACCGATCCTGATTTTGCTGGCGAGATGATGATTGAAATAACATTTGAGCCTGTTGAAATGGGCACACGTGTCACGTTTTTATTTACCGGTATTCCCGCTGGAATAAAACCGGCAGATAATGAAGCCGGTACAATTTCATCGCTTGAAAAACTGGCAAAATATGTAGAAACTAATTGACAATTGAAATTTGAAAATTGATAATGAATACAATAAAAACTTTTTGTTACACTGAGAAAAGACAAGAGTAGACACGGAGATCCACAGGGGTTTCATTTTCAATTTTCAAATTTCAATTATCAATTATTATATTTTTGCCTCACCAAAATGTAAACAACTTTTCAACCAACCATTTCACAAATGAAGCACACTGTAAATGACGGATTCCCCTACTACATCGAGTTGGTGGAAGGGAAAGACTACCAGCAATTATTTGCATCCAAAGAAGCAATTGACCTTCTTAAATCACTAAGAGAAAGCAAAGCCACCTACCGTTATGCACCAAACAAATGGAGCATCAAACAAATTGTTGGTCATATGACAGACCACGAAAGAATTATGACCTACAGGGCCCTCCGCTTTAGCAGAAAGGACAAAACCACTTTACCTGGTTATGATCAGAATCTGCTTGTTGAAAATAGCCGGTTCGATGAGCTAAGTTTGTCACAACTATTAAATGACTTTGAAAATGTTCGCAATGCAACACTGAGTTTTATTCAGTCTCTGTCGCCGGAACAACTGAAGCTCACTGGCATGGCATGGAAGTTCGAGCTTACAGTAGAAGAATTTTTAAAAGCAACCGTCGGTCATGAGCAGCATCACGTAGCTGTCATCAAAGAAAAATATTTATCATCAAACTAATTCTTCCTTTTCGCAGGACAATGTGTTTTCAACTATAAAGAATCAGGGGAACGCAGCATAACAAATCACCGCCTCAATTTACTTGGAGACATCCCAAACTTCTTTTTAAATGCGTAGCTAAAATGTTGAAGTGATGAGTACCCAAGGGCAAATGCAATTTCTGCAATGGACTGCCTGTTTTCCAAAAGATCGTTTTTGGCAAGCTCAAGTCGAGCATCAGCTAAATAGCCAAATACGGTATTGCTAAACATTTCTTTAAAACCGCGCTTTAGCTTGTACTCATTTATACCGACGATCCTTGAAAGTTCAGTCAGGCTGGGTGGCACATCCAAATGACTCATTATGTATTCGCGTGCGTACATAATGCGTTCCCTATCATAACTGCTCCTGATGTATTTGTAAGAAGGATTCAAAGCTTCGCTACCAGCTTCTGCCTGAAGTACCAGCAGTTCTATAGCTTTGGAGAGAAGGAACATTTTCTTCAAATTATTTTTATACTTGCAATGAACAATACTTTTTATCAGGCTTAACATATTTGCGTTGACATACAGATTATGTGGCGTCAACACAGCAGACCTTCCATTTTGAACATGTTCATTAAAACGGTTCAAGGTATCATTTCCATCTGCTGCAAGGCGCAAAAAAGCATTTTTTGTAAACTGGATAAAGAACATGCTTGATGCTAAGCGATCGCCCTTTAAAACACCTTCATTGACATCCCCTGTTCCCGCATAAAAAAGATTGTGCTGCAAATTATTAAATAACGGAACGGCATTTGCACTGTCCTTTCCCATTAATACAGATCCTTTGAGATTCGCCTGAAAAGTCACCAATTCTACGTCAATATCATAATTCCATGCAAGCGCCACCGGCTTCTTATAATGCCAGTCAGAATACCCCATTCGTATGCCATCAAAATACCACTCTGAAGAATACCCGTCTACAAGGGGATGCTGGATTTGTTGTGACTGCTCCAACAATTCATTACCATCAAAACCATTCTTAAAAAATTGATTCAGGTGATGAAAATGATTATCTGAAATCCCTTTTACTTCAAAAGACATTGCTCCGTATTTTGTAACTAATACTCCTTCTAATGTAACAAATGTCTCTCACAAAATGAATACACTTGTTGACAAAACATACGATCATGATTAAGTCAACATTACTGCGCAACACAGGAGTTACCGGAATTGTATTGTACCTTCTTGTACTTGCGGAAATACATTTATACTTTGTTTACACACCAACTCCGGAGGGAACTCCGCCGCCGAACACTGTGCTTATACGTATTCTTCTTGACCTGTTTATCTGCGCCGGCCTCATTGGCTTCTTTAGCCAGTTCAAATATATTGTAGCACAACTTCACCCCGATCACATTCGAATTGGCGATTTTTTATTTTCCTGCGGGCTTGCATTTGCAATAGTATCATTGATTGCAGATGCTATACAAAGCGGAAGCATATGGATCGCCAATAATAAGCCGGTAAATCCAACCTGGGTTGGCTATGGAGCCGAAGGTGCATTACTGATCTACGGGCCAATTAACCGGTTACTTAATACCATCATTCTCTTCACAGGCAGTACACTGATTATAAAAACGAATTTGTTCCCCAAATGGACGGCCGTTCTCGGTTATATATTCGCCGTTTATAACCTGGCATTTGTGCCCACTATTTTCTTCATGACGACGCCACTGGATTTTTACAGCGTTAACGGCTGGAACATACCCATTGCAGCCGGACTATTCTTTTTGTGGATATTGATTATAAGTGTATTTCTAATAGGGAAAAAGACGGCTGGTCCGCATGCTCTTATTTAAAACACATATATTCAATCTCCCAGGAATCGTCGTCATATTTTTTATATCTTTAACTGATATTACCACCAGGTTTTCTAACCGTCAACACCGTTCAAAATGTTTGCAGAGCAATATCCAAATATTTACTTATACCGGCGGATTGTCCAGGCGAAGCTTTTTATAGACAATAATTATGCAGATACGATTGAACTGGACAACATTGCAGATGAGGCATATTTTTCAAAATTTCATTTCATCAGACTTTTTAAAAGGATCTACGGCAAAACACCACATCAATACCTGATAGCTGTGAGAATTGAAAAAGCATTACAATTGCTTAGATCGTTGCAGCCGGTATCTGATGTTTGTTATTCAGTAGGATTTGAAAGCCTTAGTTCTTTCAGCGGATTATTTAAACGCATCGTAGGCATTTCTCCATCCTTATATCTTGCCCAGCAGCAACAGCTACAAAAACAAATCAATAAAGCACCGCTCACGTTTATTCCAGGTTGCTTCGCCGAAAAAAACGGATGGTTGAAAAATAGCAATTTTGAAGAAGCAAAAGCCTAGCTATCATTTTTTCTTTGCATAACATTCAATTTGCAAAGTATGATCACAAAAATGACACATGTTAGCATCCATGTACTTAACCAGGACAGCGCTTTCGATTTCTACACAAATAAACTCGGCTTTAAGGTAATAACTGATGTACCAATGGGTGAAGACGGAAGATGGCTCACCGTTTGTCCGCCGGATCAACCAGGATTCGAAATTATTCTTTCGCCAATATCAAAAAGCATGTACAGCAGTGAAACTGCAGAGATGCTGAAAGAGCTTGTTTCCAAAGGAACATTTGGTGTGGGCTTATTTACAAGCAAAGATATTTTCGCCACTTATGAAGAATTGAAGGCCAAAGGTGTAGAGTTTACCAAACCTCCCAGGAAAGAATTCTACGGAACCGAAGCCATTTTTAAGGATGATTCAGGCAACTGGTTCTCTCTCGCACAATTGGGCTAAGCTCATCACCAACAAATTATATAACATGCAAACAGTATTTGACAACTATACAAGAAATGAATTAATCCGTCGCATAAACACGCTTTCGGAGAGCAACACAGCTCAATGGGGAAAAATGAATGTGTACCAGATGATAAAGCATTGCCGGTTATGGGAAGAAATGGCATTGGGCAAAACACAATACAAACGTGTATTAATGGGCCGGATATTTGGCAAAATGGCGATGAGAAGTTTATTGAAGGATGAGCAGCCAATAAGGCGCAACTCCCCCACTATTCCTGAACTGGTAATAAAAGAAACCGGTGATGTTACCGACGAAAAAAAGAAATGGATCGCGCTCATTGAAGAATATGCCCATATCTCCAACATTGAGCTCATGCATCCTTTCTTCGGGAAAATGAATATGGAACAGACAGGCTATCTTGCATACAAGCACACAGATCATCATCTGCGGCAATTCAATGCGTAACCTGAAATGGGGTAGTTAACACTATGTAATCAGTCAACGTCACAAAAAAGAAATATGGCTATCTTTATCGTCAATGCAATGTTTAACTAAACTTATTAACGACTTCAACAATACCATTGATGCATGGATTGCCGAACTGGGTACATTTGATTTTGAAAAACTGATCACAAAGCCTGATGCCGAAAGCTGGTCACTCGGACAGGTTTATATGCACCTGATCAACGAAACTGATTATTACATAGAACAGATAGAAGCATCCACCAACAATAATGCAAATCTTTCACAAGAGATGACAGATATTGGCAAGTCAATGTTCCGCAGCAATGCTTTTCCGGAAGTCAAAATCAAAGGAGACCCCGCCTCTACAGATAAAATACAACAACCGCAAAGCAAGACAGGTTTGCACGATGACATGCTTGCACTAAAACAACGAATGAATCGCGCGGCACAATCCCTGGTTAATACTACTGCTACAGGTAAAACGCAGCATCCCGGTCTTGGTTATTTTAGTGGCCCGGAATGGTTACAATTTGCAGACATGCACTTGCGCCATCATCTCAGGCAAAAAGAAAGAATAAAAAACTTCCTGGCAAATCAACATTAATGTAAAATACATAAAAGGTACATCGTTAGTAAGCCGGGCTCAACTTTAACCTGCAAGCATGCTCCGTATTTCTTTGGCGTACTCGTACACCAGGTAAGCTATGGCAAGTATGAGTAGTAAGAGCTGCAGATACAATAACCAGCCAACGGGACTCCACATAAGCAACCCCAGAAAAAAAAGTAAAAACGCTGCTTCAATAATTGCAAGTCGCCGGTACCTTCTTTTTTCCGCCTCTGTGTAGTATCTGTTCTTGGCAAAATAACGCAGTAAATAGATAAGCATAAACGAACAAAAACAAGTGCTGAAAATGTGAACATCAAGATAATCGCCGCCAACCTCTTCACTCACACTGAGCGAGTGTAATGTAACAATGATCATTGTTAAAAATGCTATATCGCTGATAAAGTTCCACCTGGTATATTCCGGCACGTAGCATGACCCTAAAAAATCACAACAATAGAACAGAAACGTTTCAATGATCAATATCCATTTCCCCAATTCCAG
Source organism: Danxiaibacter flavus (assembly GCF_041060425.1). Classification (NCBI taxonomy): domain Bacteria; kingdom Pseudomonadati; phylum Bacteroidota; class Chitinophagia; order Chitinophagales; family Chitinophagaceae; genus Danxiaibacter; species Danxiaibacter flavus. Next base: position 1,279,667 of record NZ_JAULBC010000001.1, on the reverse strand, counting down.
CATCCATTTTCCGCGAAAGATGGTATCCATTTCCTGCAGATGGCTGCCAAGCGTTGCAGACTGAACTATTTCAAAGAAAAAATAACCCAAAACTGCAGGATAAAGCAATACTACTGACAGATGCCGCGGAATATTACTTCGTTCTTCCATCGACTTTTGTTTTGTGATGAATGAAAACAACGTCGATTCCAAAATACCGTTTTATTTAAACAAACGCAATGTGACGCCTAAAATAGCTTAATGGACAATTGAAAATTGACAATGGACAATTGAAAGACAAGGCGGATCATTTTCAACTATCAATTTTCAATTATCCATTAAATGAATCGGTATTGTTGACAGTTTGCTCTATTTCATATAGCTATTCAAAAAACTAAACAACTTAAGTCTTATATCATCCGCGTCGAACATCTTACCAAAATGAGGTGCACCAGGAACAATAATGAGTTGATTTTTCACGCCTGTGATGGTTAGCCAGGAACTCAACAACTTCGACTGGGTATTAGGCACAGATTCATCTTTTTCACCCTGCACTATAAAGAAAGGTGGATCATCCTTATCCACATAACTAACGGGGCTGGCTTTACGCGCCACATCAGGCCGTTCTATTGGCGAATGCCCAAGCAATATTGAAACAGGACTCACGGCGGGAGCTGCCGAAGTATCCGGCATGCTTGCAATAGCAATCAGATCTGACGGGCCATAAAAATCAAGCACACATTTTATTTTAAAATGCGGACTGTTTCCGCCGGGATAAAAATCTTTCACATTATTATTCGCAGATAAACCCAACAAAGATGCAAGATGTCCGCCGGCAGAAAAGCCAATCAATGCAATCCGGCTTCTGTTAATATGGTATTGCGACGCATGTTGGTAGAGAAATTCAAGGGCCTGGTTACAATCCTGAAGTTGTGCGGGAAAAATGGCCTCTGTACTGTACCGGTAGTTTATAGAAGCCAATGCATACCCATTCTCAATAAATTCCCTGACGGTGTTCCGCATATAACTCATATCAGCATGCTTATCGTTTAACATCCATGCACCGCCATGAATCCAGACAACGAGCGGAAGATCTTTTGTCGTTTTTGCCGGTAAATAAATATCAAGCAGGTGTTTGCTGACTGTATCATTTGCGTAGGGAATATCACTGTGAATTTCGGTGCCTTCGGGAAAGATATCTTTTACAGAAGAAGACTGTCCATATAAACAAGGCTGCATAAAGGCGGAGAGCGTTAGTAACAACAGGCAACTTAAATAATGTTTTGGTTTCATATTTTTTCAAATTATCAGCAGCCGGAGTTTATTTGTAACATTATTCAGATCCGGCCACATCCTCTTTTATATAGAATCTGGCTTCTTTGTTTGAATACGTCAACGCCTTAGTGCATATTTTCACTACACGAACTTCCTGTCCGGAGTCTTTCATATAGTCAAGATCATCTGCATGCAGAACTTCAACACGAAGTATATAAGACGAATCAACCCGAACTGTGCTTACATCCTTAACAATGTCATTATCTACCATAACAAGCGTAGGCTCTGCGTTAGAAAGTGCATACCTGCGTTCAATATCCTCCAGCGTCAGCAATTTTAATTCCTTTGGATTTTTTGTCCTGATAACAATTTTTCCATGCACATGGCTACCTGAATCATAGTAATTATTAACAAGATCGATATTTGAAATTTTGTCCGGGCTAAAATACAACGACTGGAACTGACCGTAGCTCAGCTTGAGCGAATCAATGTACACCAAGGGTTCCCATTGATCCCTTGACCTTTTTTCATCTTCCGGTTGTGCACAGCAACTGATGGCCGGCGCCAGGAAGGCTAACATCAGGAGTATTTTCATAAAGCTTTTCCAAAAGTTTTAGAGTTAGGAATTCATCCCAGGCCCTGCGGATCAATTTTCACAGCCAGGACAGGTATTAAATATAAAATTAAAATCTGACTATTAAAATACCCTCCTGTAGTATTAATTGCGCTGCAGTCTTTCTTGCTAAACCGCAGTGCTTTTTCAGGCGCGGCGAATTTCCAAACTACTCTACTCCTTTCACACTCATCTTTACGGTATACACAGATTCAGAAGCAGTGATCAACAAAACATCTCTGTTTTTCCCCCCGAAGCATACGTTAGCCGACCATGAAGATGGCACAGGTATATTGCCTATTTTATTACCTGCTGCGTCGTAAATGGTCACTCCGTTACCCGCCAGGTATAGATTACCCTGGTTGTCCAGTGTCATACCGTCACAACCCTGCGGGGCAAAAAGCCGTCTGTTGAGCAACTTTCCGTCGCTACCGATATCGTATTTGTAGATTTTACTATCGCCAATATCCGCAACAAAAAGATGTTTCCCGTCTGGCGTCCCAACAATTCCATTGGGCTTCACAATAGTGCTATCTACAATCACTGCATCTTTCCTTCCTTTTGGCAGATAATACACCTGCTCTTTGATTTCAGAATTCTTACGGGTCCAGTAATCACGTGGGTAATATGGGTCTGTAAAATAGATGCCACCGCTTGCATCTATCCAAAGATCATTTGGGCCATTCATTAAATGCCCACGGAAATTTGTGAGCAATACTGTTTTTTTCTTTTGCATATTGATGGACCAAAGTTCATTATGCTCATCTGCACAAGAAATCAGGTTTCCGTTATGATCAAAATACAAACCATTGGACCGCCCGGCGCCATGCATAAAAAGCGAAAGTTTTCCGTCAGTATCGTACTTCCAGATATTATCGTTCGGCTGATCGGTGAAGTAAATATTACCGGATTTGTCCACGGCTGGTCCTTCTGTAAATCCGAAATTATTGGCGACATGTTTTACTTCAGCCCCGCGTGCAACAACTTTTATCGAGTCGAGAGATTGGGCAAAACTGGTCGAACTAAAAAGAATAAAACAAAGTAAGAAAGCAAATGTAAGTCCGTTACGTTTATTCATTCGGCAGCATTTCCGATAAAAATACGCATTTACAATCGCCAACAAATATTTTATAGCTTTGGAAAGAAAATCCGCAGGACTATTTACAGCTTTGATGATTTATCGTAAGCATGCATTTTCATGTGATGTAGTTTCTCTGCATCATCTATTGAGTGCGATTTTTTAAGACCGATTTCTTTTTCCGCCAGTTCAGAAAGTTTTATATAATACCGTTTTACCGTTTCAAGCTCTTCAGCTGTAAGATCTTCCACATCAATCATGCGGTTACTTGCCCTGTCCAGTGAAGCAATAATCTCATTCAACTTTAGGTGTATAGCTATAGTATCTTTATTTTGCGATTGTTGAATGATAAACACCATCAGAAAAGTTATAATGGTGGTTCCGGTATTAATAACCAGCTGCCATGTATCTGAAAAATGAAAGACCGGTCCGGTGATCCCCCATACCACAATGGCCAGCAATGCAAGAAAAAAAGCCCGGGGGCTTCCTGTTATTTTGGTAACTCTTGTAGAAAACGCATCAAACTTACGCGCAAATACTTTGTTCATTTTTTTCTTACTGTTCATACAGTCACATTTTTCTTTACTTAATAAAACGCATGTAGCGCTAAGACTTATTTTCAGCGCTGGTATCTAATGAAATTACTTCGAGAGAATGATCTGCCGGCCCCGTTAATACGTTACCGTCATAATCATATCTTGCACCATGGCAGGGGCAATCCCAGGAACGTTCTGCACTGTTCCATTTTACTTCGCATTTCAAATGTTTACATACAGGACTAACTGCATGCAACATTCCGTCTTCATCTTTATACAGCGCAATTTTTTCATGGTCATAATTAACAACTTCTCCTTCGCCCGGAGCAAGACCGGCAAGTTCATGCAACTTTTCTCCCGGAAATAATCTTCCTACAAAATTTTTAACCGCATCAATATTGTGGGATAAAAAATTAGCAAAACCTGCGACAGGTTTAACCCGGTTTGGATTAAACAATTCTATGTCGGGATGATGATCGTTTGTAAGAATACTTTTGAGTGTTATTGCAGCAACATGGCTGTACGTCATTCCATTTCCGCCCAAACCGGTAGCGACAAAAATGTTTTCAGGGTGTCCGGGCAAATGACCGATATAAGGCAACCCGTCTGTAGGTTCAAAATATTGGGAAGACCATTTGTATGGTATGTCCTTTACTTTGAAATTTTCGCGAAGGGTTGCTTCCAGCATGGTAAATCTGTATTCTGTATTTTCTTCCTGTCCGGTCTTATGATCTTTACCGCCAGCAATCAAATATTTTTCACCATTTATTTCTTGTGTACGATAGTAATGATAAGGATTCTCCATATCATAGGTCAGATCTTCAGGATATGTATCGTCTTCGAGCTTCACGGCCATTGCATAAGTACGATAAGGCGTACAACGTAAGTGCAGCAGGTTTACCCCCGGCGGAATATGTGTTGCATATATAACGCTACCTCCATGGAAAATACCACAACTGGTTTCAACCTCTAGCGGACTATCAGGCTTTAACGATGTAACCCTGCAATGTTGCATAATACAGCCGCCAGCTTTTTCAAAGGCAGCAGCCAATGCATATACATACTTTAAAGGATTAAATTTCGCTTGCCCTTCAACACGTATAGCTTGGGCAAAAGCAACCCGAATCGGCATTTCATCAACATAACTAACATTCAATTCAACCTGCTCGCAGGCTTCATAAATCGTTTGTAGTTCTTTAGCCTCATTATCATTTTTCGCAAAAAGATATGCCGCCGCATTATTGAAATCGCAGTCGATCTTATACTTATCAATATTGTTTTTGATGAGATTAACGGCATCCCGGGCGGCATCTGCCACTTGTTTTGCAATACTCTTATTAAAATTTTTCTGAATTGCTGAATAAGGGGTATCAAGTAATGTATTGATGTGTGCAGTAGTTCCTCCCGTAGTTCCAAAACAAATATTTTCCGCTTCCAGCAGCAAACATTTTTTTCCTGCTTCCTGTAACAACAACCCAGTAGTAATTCCGGTAATCCCGCCCCCAATGACAATAACGTCATATAATTCATTTTTTCCCGGCGATGAGGTACTAACGTAAGGATCTACATTGGCCTGCCAAATACTTGTTGTGTAAGAATCACGTCTAATCATATATCTTCTTTGAGCGTAAGTAATTTAGGAAAATGCAGATGTTGTGCCACACCTTGAATTTGCATGTATGGTTATTAAAACAGATTTGATAAACAATCAGATACAATGAACAAACGATAAATTGTTTTGGATTAACTGCTCATTTATGAAATTGTGATCGTGCAGGGTCTATTGGCAATTAATTACACGCTGTAGAAATTTCTACTTTTCCAGGCTAAACTATGGTATACCAGCCGTCTGCCATCACTGTTTCTAATAGAGCGCATTAAAGATTGCCCGGATATCAAATAAAAAAGCAAAAGCAGTAGTTCAACGGTATTTTGAAAATTTATTTTGCAAATCAGGGTTTAACCATTGCTGCACGAGTAGTGCTAATCATGCGATATTATGCAGGCAACCTGACCAGTAACCTCACAGGGGAAAAAGTATTTTAGTTTGCAGACTAACCACTTTTCCTCATGCTTTTGATTACATGACCTGCTACGCCGGCTCCATTTTTAAAAAGGCCGGACAGCCATTTTATGTTACCTGACGGATTGTGCTTTATGCTGTTTGCAATATCTCCGGCTATGCGGCTGATATCTTTTCCTTTTTTCATCCAGTAGTCAGGGCCCTGCAGCATGCCTGTTGCGGTGCTTAAGCCAACATGCAAGCCGCCCTGTAAAACGGACTTGCCTATGAAAGAAGGAGTAAGTGCTTTGTATGATGGATAAGTTCCTTCAAATATACTTGCTATAATATGCGCATAACTTTTATCAACCTTTGCACGCTCTATCAGTACAACCATAATCTCCATCCACAAGGGTGTGAGTGCTTTATTGCGGGCAAACTGTATCAGCAAATTTGACAGCGAAAAATCGTACGCAAGTTCATCTTTCACTTTGGAGTGATAAGAAGATAATGCAGTTGCAGAAAAATCATTTTGTGCAAAACACTTCAAAAGGCTTTCGGCTGCCCGTCTTGCGCTAAGTACTGCATATTGAATACCATCACCGCTTAGCGGATTGATGAGTCCTGCCGCATCACCCACAAGTAATAACCTGTTTGCGGTTATACGATTTGCCGGATTAAAAAAATTAAGCGGCCACCCATAGATTCTTCCTTTAATTGTTCCGTTGCCAATTCTCTCACGTATACACTTATTTTTTTCAATATGATCTGTCAGCAACTTTTTTACATGCACTTCTTTTTTTGGCAGCGTTGATGCCACCATGGCTAAACCAATATTGGCTTCATTTTGTCCCAGCGGAAACATCCAGTAAATACCAGGATAATTTTCATCACTAAAAAAAATATCTACGCGATCACGAGGGCCATTTACGTTTTCATAATAAGCACGCAAGCCTAACAACTGGTATTCATCAGAAGGTTTGGAACCGTTAAGTATCCGTGCAATGGTACTGTTACTACCGTCGGCTCCTACGATAACTTTCGCCTTTACCCGCACGGTTGTATCGTTGCGCTTAATTTCTGCAACAACCATATTATCCGTAATAAAGTAATCAGCAACTCTTGCTTCTTCCCAATAAACTGCGCCATTTTTAAGTGCAGCTTCATGTATCCAGTTATCCAGTTGCAGCCGTGGAATTATTCTTGCATGATAAGGCAGGTGATCTTCTTTTTCAAGATCTATGTAGACTTTATCTTCCCGAATAAACAACCCTACCTTATTGATCTCATTCGCCTCGGCAAACCCATCCAACCCTGTAATACCAATATGATGCAATTCTGCTAAGGCAATGGGACTGACACCATCACCACACACTTTGTCGCGCGGGAAGCGTTGAGCTTCAATAACAATAACATTTACCCCTTTTTGTGCAAGATGACTGGCCAATGCACTTCCAGCCGGGCCTCCGCCCGCTATTAACACGTCACAATCATATGGATGAACAACCTGGATATTAATCATTGCAATGGTATTTAATAATCCCTGTTTATCATATAAACAATCAGCTCTTCAATAAATTTTTTGTCTTTCGAATCAGGTAAAGCCGCAAATACAGAACAAAATTCCTTCAATGCCGCACCAGCCATATATTTTGCAACTTTGCGACAATGGTCAATGCTTCCGTACTTATCCATTAGCCGCATTATCCATGCGGCAATTTCATGGTTGCCATCGGCCTGCGTGTCTGACAAAAACAACGCTAATTTTTCCAGCTCTTTTTTATTACATGTCTTAAAGAGATGAATGAGCATTAAGGTTCGCTTGCCTTCAATAATATCTCCGCCAATCTCTTTACCATATTTATTTTCTTCTGCAACCAGGTTTAAGATGTCATCCTGGATCTGGAATGCTGTACCCATAAAATAGCCGAACCTGTTGAACTTGTCTACGGCCACCTTTCCGCAGCTACCAATCATCGCTCCTATTCTTACAGGATGAATACAGGTGTACCAGCAGGTCTTTTTAAGTATCATACGCATATAGTCAGCATCGTCAAGCCGGCATACGTTATCTTTTCTCCAACCCAGCTCTATTGCCTGCCCCTCTACTGTTTCCGCTACCATATGTTCTATTTCTTCGAATATCTTCATAGCCAGCGCCGGCCCCAATACTTCTTTATTTTTCAGAAGAGGTTTAAGACTCAGCACATTCATTGCATCTCCCACATTTACAGCTATACCCATATTGTTGTACTGATGCATTGTGGGCTTATTGCGGCGAACATAACTCACGTCTTCAACATCATCATGCACTAAAAAAGCATTGTGAAAAAGCTCCAGGGCGGTAGCTGAATTCAGCGCCTGGTCCAACCTTCCCCCAAAGGCTCTGCACGTTGCAATGCAAAGTCCCGGCCGGAAGCCTTTACCGCCGCGGGTGGGATAATCGGCTATAAGATCGTACAAATATTTTTTGGGTTCCTTATCAGGGATAATATGCATGATGCCCTGCAACGCATAGCCGGCATATTCGGAAAGCATTGATTTCATAACAGCATCCTGCATAGCATTTTATTTAATTACGTCAACAACTACAACGGTGCAAATGCGGGTATTTTTATTATCAATAAACAAGCCCGAATAGCTGCCGGGCTTACATATTACCGGCACCTTAACTGCAATATGCACTTTTTGTTTACTAAGTGGCTTTAAGGTGAATGTCTGCGGCGAAATGATAATATTTTTGGCAGCAATCTTATTCTCATCCGGACCAACAAGCGCAGCTTTTCTCAGGGAAACCTCCATCGGTTTTTCATTATCATTACTCAGTTCTATTGTGATATCCATTGACTCGCCTGCTTTAACCGGCAGGTCATTTTTAACAGTAGGCACCTGGTAACCACTTACAGGGTTGGGTGCTTCTTTTGCGACACCATTCTTTTTTGTTTTTTCTATTGTTTCCGAGAGGCCGTTTACATAATTGGCAATCACCGATAGCGCATCAAGAAATATATCAACCGCATCATGCGTATCTCTTCTTATACGGCTCATTAACTCCTCTGCATTGCCACTACGGACCTCATCTACGTCAATTACTTTTTTCTCTATCTTCTTTGCTGCAAGTATTCCTGCAGCAATCTCTTCTTCCAGCACTTCAACCGCTGTATTCAGGATGCGCTGCGCATTATTCATAACGCCGTTGGGATCTATGCCCGTGAACCATTTTTTGTCTGAAGGTTTCCTCTTATTACCGTTTGATGAACTTGTCCGGGAGTCTTTCATGCCAGGCTTTTATTTGTCAGGATTAGCAATAGGATTGATGGTCAGGTTTAATTGAAAGAAAATATGTTCAAAGCCTTCAACACGTATATCGCTTATATAAATTCCCGGACGGACATCGCCGGGCACTTGTACTGATATTTCTACTCTTTGCTGTTCGCCCGGTAACAACTGAAATGACTGTGGCGTAAACAGTGTTTCAAAATCTGCTTGCACAGAACGATCTTCCTGAAGGATAAATTTATTTTTAATCAATTTGCAAGACACGGGCTCTGCCTTGCTGCTGTCAAGCATAAACTGAACATTAGCCGTTTCTCCGGGAGAGGTTACAGCAGTTAATACAAATGCGGGCTCCGTTACCACCGCATTCTCATCTGTTGATGAAACGTCAGCTCCTGAAGTATTTGATGATTGATTAAATCTTTTCGCCACGGCAATGCCCAGATCCAACAAATTGGAGGCATGCTGAATATTCAGTTGCACGAGCGATTTGAGGGCATCACCGAATAATTGTTTTTGTTTATTAAACAGGTCTTCACCAGACTGGCCTGAAGAGCCCAGTTGCTGTACGAACCTGGTACTTTCTTTAAAGAAGATCTTGTTTGCTTCTGCAGTTTTCTGAAAAAGCTGCTCAAGCTCCTGCGTTATGGTTGGTTGTTTTTCGTTCATTGGGAAGTCTGTCTTGAGTTACAAATTATTTTCCACGATTGATCTGATTACTCCAATTCGCTACGACTTATTTTCCCTCGCAATAAAAATGACTTTGCCAGCTTTGCCAGCGCAGGTGATATTTTTTCTCATCGAGGGGCAGGGCAACAGGTACATTTTTATTTCCATCAACAATAAGCGTAAAGCAAATGTTCTGATTGATCTCTTTTTCCCTTACAACAATCTCCGCTGCGTATGTGTTGCCGGCGGAAAAATTCGCCAGATCCAGCGTCATTTCAACCTCCTGGGTTTCGCCAGGTTGCAGGCTTACATCCTTTTTATTCAAAACTGGTTGCGCAGGTGCCTGGCTGCCATCCAGGCTCTTCAATTCTCTTATACCAACCCTGTATCTCTTTGCTGCACCACAAGTGTTTTTTATCGCAAAAGGCACTATTATCCGCTCACCCGCTACGGCATGCCTTACCAATTCCAGAATGCAGTGCGGTGGGCAGTCATGTTCCGGCGGACAACAATTGCAAGAGCCGCCAGTCTTCATAAAAGGCAGCTTAAACGGACCAATACCAAGATTTCCCGCCATTTTGCCAAGCTCGCTCACATTAGTAGAAACATTTTCAACAGAAGATTTTAACGTGGCAATAGAAAGATCTGCCAGCTTTTGCATATTATCGGTTATGCTTTGCTGGAGGCGCTGGTTAGAAGCTTTATTTTCCATATTGCGGAGTTTGAAAATTATATATGCAGAAAATCTGTTGACAACATGAGTCAACCCAGCCTTTTAATCAAAACAGTGTCTTTACATTATTTACTTTTCGGCTGCTCTACGGTGTGCGACTTTATGCTGTATGAAATTGTTTTATTCCAAAAGCGTACGTTACCCTGGTAGTCTCTTTTCGGATCTACATTATCAGGCAGGGTTATGTTAAAATGCAATTGAATACTTTCTCCGGGCTGCAGCACTTTACCACTTTCTTCAATATCAACGACCGCCCAGCCGGCCATGTCTTTATATACATTTTTTGTAAGTTCATCCATCATGGCATTAAATCCTTCCGAGCCTTTATCCCGCATAGCAATAGAAGCTGCACGGCACAAATAATCAGCATCAAGGGTTGTTACGTGTTTTATATCAGGAATGGCAAAAGCAACATTTCCAATATTGCTGCAGGATAACAGCGTGCTATACTTTTGCCCGGGTTTTACACCCTGAAAGAACAAATCGGTAGGATTAAGTTCTATTTCAATATTTTGCTGAACAATCAGCCTCAGCTTTTTCTCCTTGCCTCCTACATTAACCACACTTTCGTAAACGCCGGGCGGTGTGGTGCGCGGCAACTGGTGACGAAGCCGGTGTTTTTTCTGTTCACCCGGCAGCAATGAAGTGATGAACCTTATAGCTTCCGGCATAGGTGCCGCACCCTTTGCCGCTGCAGTTTTTAGTACAGGTAAATCTCTTATAAACAATGTCTCGTTTTCGTTATTGCTTAAGAATACATAACCGGATAAAAATGCAGGAGGTCCGTTAAGTACAATCTCATCTTCTTCAATATGCAGCTTTTCATGAAAAGCATTGGCTGTAACGGTAATCATATCACACTTTTTAAAGTGAGGAAACCGGTCTATTCAGGAGTTAGATCCCGGAACTGGAGGAGGCGGTGTACCGGGCGGATTATCACCCCTTGTTTCATCACCCGGGAAAGGACGGGTATCAGGCTCGCAACAATCATTCTCACAGCGCTCGAGTGAATTTGGCACATAAGGCTCAGTTATCACCTGGCCTTCACCACTTACGCAAACCGAAAAGATCTCCTGCCCAAACAGCTTAAAACAAACCTGCGAATAGTTGGGAATGCGAACACGCACTTTCATCATATCCTTTATATCCTGCAAAGTAAACCGCGGCAGATTAAGCAACTCGACTTTACTGTCGGTAGCAATCGGTTTAGCCGGATCTCCTATCAGCAATGTAGCAACAGGCTGAGCGGGATCGCCGATCACTTTTGCAGTTGAATCAGTTGTGAGATTTCCGCCAAGATCTGTGTGTACCGCGCCGGCAAGCGTAGTTGTGAGGTTGCCATCAAGATGCGTCGCAACACCGCCATCGAGATGTGTATCCACATGATAACCGGTTGGAATAGATGGTGAGCCCATAGCTTAGGTGTTTGTTTATTAAAGATAGAAATGAATGTTTGAAAGTGCAAGAGAAGACGGTAAGACATGTAAGACAGTAAGATCGTAAGACCGTAAGATCGTAAGAGGAGTGGGAAAATGAGTGTAGTAATATTGCAAGAGAGAAAAAAGAAAGAAAAAAAAATAACAAGACATTGGCTTTGCTGACAGCTAATAGCCAATAGCTGATAGCTTAACCTCAAGCCTTACGCCTCAAGCCTGACACCTGATACCTGATACCTTACACCTACTCCTCACAACTCAAACGCCTCTGCCAGCAACCTGAAAGAAGTGATGCGATCGGAGGCCGAATGCGTCATTGTGGTGATCATGATTTCATCTACATCAAAATCGTTTGCCAGCTGTGTTAATTTTTCTTTAACCTCGTCTTTTGTGCCTGAAACAATTCGGCCGCTGTTGCGTTTAATAATTTCCAGTTCTGTTGATGAAAAATCGTAATCGCGGATAGATTCGTAATCGGGTGGAGGTGCGAAAACACCTTTTTCAAACTGCAGGAAGAAATAATCGGTTTGTTTTCTTAACTGCCTGGCCTTTGCTTCATTTTCAGCGCACAATACACTTATCGCAAGCAAAACCTGCGGTTCTTTCATGTGTAGTGACGGCTTAAAATTGCGTCTGTAGATGTCTGCAACATCGGGTTGTGCAAACCCATTTATAAAACGTGCAACGGCGAGTCCCATGCCAAACTGAGCAGCTATATGACTACTACCGCCGGTAGAACTTAAGATCCATTGATCGGGAATGGTATCTGAAACCGGAACGGCCAGGACCGGTCCGTAACTGGTTGCAGCTGCATCCTGAAAATAAGCCTGCAAATGTTCAAGCTGGCGCAGATAGCTTTCTTCCTTAAAATCGTTGGATGGATTGAGCAATGTGGTCGTAACCCTGTCGCCTCCTGGCGCACGACCCATTCCGAGATCTATACGACCGGGAAACAATGTTTCCAGCATGCGGAAATTCTCTGCCACTTTTAACGCACTATGATTAGGGAGCATAATACCACCAGAGCCAATGCGGATATGCTGGGTTTCGTCAGCCAGTTTAACGATCAATACTTCCGGTGTTGATCCTGCAATGACATTTGAGTTATGATGTTCTGATACCCAAAAACGGTAGTAGCCTAATTCTTCCGCGAGCTTTGCAGTGGCGATGGTTTCCTGTACTGCCTGCCTTGCTGTGGCACCTTTACGAACAATAGACTGATCGAGCACACTCAGCTTAATCTTTTTCTGCATAAAGCAAAGATAGGACGCCGGGGCTGACTGCGGTATTATGTTTCCAGGCAACGGATAGTTTCACGCGGCGAACGCTAAGAAACAGCGGCGCAATGTTTCCCGCAATGGCTACGCTAAAGCCCTGTCTCAGGAAACGGGCTTTGTTTCACGCAACGGGCGCAAAGAAGCAGCGACGCAACGTTTCCCGCTACCGGTGTTATGTTTCTCGCAATAGCTACGCTAGAGCCCTGTTTCAGGAAACGGGCTTTGTTTCACGCGGCGAACGCTAAGAAGCGGCGGCGCAACGTTTCCCGCCACCGGTGTTATGTTTCTCGCAACGAAGGCAAAGAAGCAGCAGCGCAATGTTTTCTCCACTGGGTGCCATGTTTCACGCAACGGGCGCAAAGAGGCAACGACGCGACGTTTCCCCCACGGGTGTTATGTTTCACGCGGCGAGCGCAACGGAGCAGCGGCGCAACGTCTTTACTTCCTTATCAGATCCTTCAAACTAACATATAACTCCTCAAACCTCATACCCCATACCTTATTCCTAACACCTGATACCTGACACCTGACACCTGATACCCCAAGCCAATAGCTAACAGCTCGCAGCTTTTCTCTACCTTCGCGGCATGATTAACATAGGTGAATACAACCAGCTACAGGTAAAACGCATGTTCGATTTTGGCGCTTATCTTTCAGATGGCAAGGAAGATGTGCTGTTACCCAAGAGATTTGTTCCTGAGAATGTTAAGGTTGACGACATACTTACAGTATTCGTGTATCATGATTCCGAGAACAGGGTGATAGCAACAACCCAAAAGCCCAAAGGTGTAGTGGGTGATATTGTGCTGCTTAGAGCGGTGGCCAGCACACCACAAGGCGCATTCCTGGATTGGGGCCTGATGAAAGACTTATTTGTTCCTAAATCAAAACAGAAAAGCCGCATGCTTCCTGGTGCGGATTACCTGGTTAAGATTTACATTGATGAACAAACCGGCCGTGCAGCAGCAACTGAAAAGATTGATTTCTTTCTCAGCAACGATGATCTCACTGTGAAAGAAATGGATGAAGTGGAGCTGACTGTATACCGTCGCACGGAAATAGGGTATGCAGTTATCATCAATAACAAACACATTGGCTTACTTCATTTTAATGAAGTGTACCGGGATATTGCGATCGGTGACAAATTCAAAGGCTTTATCAAGCAGATCCGTGAGGATAACAAAATTGATGTAGCTGCAGGAACTTCAGGGTACAAAAGAGTTGAAGATGAAGGCGCAAAGATCATGCGGCTGTTAAATGAGAACAATGGCTTTTTGCCTTATCATGATAAATCACCCGCGGATGACATCTATAGTTTTTTTGGCATGAGCAAAAAGACATTTAAAATGACCACCGGCAACTTATACAAACAGCATAAGATCGCATTTGAAGATAACGGCATACGCTTGACGAAGGACGAAGCATGAGTTTGTTGGTTTCACGCGGCGGCCACGGGTTCAGAGGTTAGGGTTTCACGCGGCGAACGCAAAGGAACAACGACGCGGCGATTTACCAGAAAGCTGAACTTTATAGGAGTTAAGGAAAAAAGCTTGTATTTGCAGTCTAGCGCGGGCGAACCGCAAAGAGGCAGAGACGCAGCGACTTGCCAGAAGGCTGAAACTTTATGCGAATTAATCAAAATGTATGTGTTTTTGGTTTCACGCGGCGAACGCAGAGGGGCAACGATGCGGTGTTTGTTGTAAAATTTGTTGTCTTGCACAACAGGAAATATCTCCCAAAGTTGACTATGCATTCTTAACTAAACGATATTGAATTGCTAATTCCTATTTGTTTTATACATTACTCTCCAGATCTTATTACTGGTATCATCAGCAATAAGCATTGAGCCGTCCGGTAAAACGACAATGCCTACAGGGCGCCCATGCACTTTTTTACCGCCTGGATTTTCTATAAACCCTGTTAAGAAATCCTCGGGATCACCGGAAGGTTTACCGTTTTTAAAAGGAACAAATACAACCTTATAACCAGCAATAGGCTTGCGGTTCCACGAACCATGCTGTGCAACAAATGCCCCATTACGGTATTTTTCAGGGAAAGCCGTTTTATCGTAAAATGCCAGTCCCAGCGAAGCCGTGTGAGCACCCAGGGAAACATCGGGGACAATTGCCCGCTGAACCAGGTCAGGAGCTGTTTGATCCACGCGTGGATCAGGATGTTGCCCATAGTAAGAATAGGGCCAGCCGTAGAAGCCATTTTCCTTAATGCTGGTAATATAATCAGGCACAAGATTATCACCCAGCTCATCACGTTCATTTACCGCGGCCCATAATGTTCCGGTTTCAGGCGCCCGGCCCATGCCTACAGGATTACGAAGACCGCTTGCATAGACACGCAAATCGCTTCCATCAGAATTGATCTCTAATATATTTCCTCTTAGCTTTTCATGCTCCAATCCCTTTTCACCGTGATCAGTTCCTGAACCTACAGCAATATATATTTTGGTATTGTTCTTATTAGCAATAAGGTTCCTTGTCCAGTGCCTGTTTATTTTGCCGTCAGGCAGATCTGTTATTTTTTCTCCCTGTGAGGTGATGCCAGTAGCATTGATTTCATAAGTGTAACGCATCACTGCATTGGTATTGCCCACATAAAAATGGTTGTTTATAAGCAACATGCCGAATGGCTGATTGAGTCCACTTAAAAATGTAGTTTTTATTTCCGGTTTTCCGTCATGATCCTCGTCACGAAGCAGTGTAATGCGATCAGCACTTTTTTTCATGCTGTTGGATTGGTTTGCACCGACAATAGCTGCACCTATTTTTTCGAAAAAGCTATGATGAGAATTGGCTTCAGCTACCAGTACATCTCCGTTTGGCAAAACATACATCCATCTCGGGTTTTGCAAACCCTCATAATATAGCTCTACAACAAAACCTTCGGGAGCCATAGGCTTCTTCCCGTTCTTCCATCCTGTGACGTGGCTGAAGTTCATATGCGATTTGGTCGCATGTGGCGGCGGCAGGCTATCCTTTAACTGTGCGATTGAAAGCTGTGGCACAATTAACAGTAGGAATATGAAATTGTACATTCTCATGATCCATTATTTGAAAGGCTGCGATTAAGGTTGCCCGCCTAAATTGTTACAAAACATGTGCCCCCGTTAATTAATTGACAATTGAAGAATTGAAAATTGACAATGTGTACATGCATTTACGTTTACACAATCGCCCTTGGTGAAATGTGACCGGATTTCATAATAAAATATGCTCGTCGTTGCTTAATCAGGCGTACCTGTTTTAACAATTTCTTCCGCCGCTTTCTTTGTGCTACTTTACGGCTTTGCGGCTTCGTGGCAAAAAGCCGTGTTTCGCCCGTGTCGCCCTGTCTCCGTGGTTCCCCGAAAAAATCCTAGCTTTGTAAATAAAAAACACCATGGGTTTCTTCAGGCAAATAGCAGAATATTTATACATCAGGAAAAGAGAACCTGGCACACCGCCACCCAATCGTTATGTAAAATATATGCATGGCATGAACCGCATTTCCATTTTCATGTTCCTCATTGCATTAATTATTATGATACTCCGGTTTGTTATCATGCCCTTGTTCAAAAAGTAATCAAACATTATTATTCGATACTTTTAAAGGCGCCCTTTAATAAGGGCGCTTTTTGTTTGCGCTCCAAAAATTTTTCACAACCGAATCGGCGAAGATGCTTTTCCCGCAAATGATCTCATCCGACAAAAATCAACCAACACCAGGCACTGCTAAACAATGCGATTGCAGGCAAATGGGACAACAAAATGCTTAAGGAGCAGAATTCAAAGAATAAAAACTGCAACCCGCGACCACTGTCAGGGGAGAAAGGATCGGTTTTGTGATGGATGGAAAAATTCATGGCTGAAAGATTCCGGGGAAATAAAGCCAGGGGCGCGATTAAGGACGTATATCAAAGCAATGGTGTTATACATGTAATTGACACAGTTTTAATGCCTTAATTATAAATTTTCAAAACAATTTCCGCAACTGCATGTTATCAATAACATGCGGCCTTTTTATTCTGTGCAATCTGCACAATCAAATTACGCCATTTGCAATGAACAAATAATGCGTTTCATGCACCAAAACACTACTTCAATTATACCTGATGCAGGTATCGGCTATTTCATTCTCAAATATGTTATGAAGCCGCTACTGCTGGTTGCAGCCTGTCTGCCGGCCTATATTGCTTCAGCGCAAAATACCAGCCCGATAACGGATACTATCACTATAAAACCCAGGGATACAAGCGGAATAAAAGATCTGTCAGACTATGTAAAATTTCTTAAAAAGCCTGGCGGGGGTGGTGCTAATGCGGCCATTGTACCACATAAAATGTACACCAACATATTACCATTTATGGGCTACAACCCTGCCCAGGGATTTATGCTGGGCATTGCTGTAGCACAGGCTATATCGCTGGGCAATCCTGACAAAGTGCATTTATCTACCATCAATTATGGCGCAAACCTCACAACAAACAAGCAAATCATCTTACAGGCAAAAAGCAATCTTTTCCTGAAAGAAGATAGCTGGCTTGTTAAGACAGACTGGAGACTGATGGTTTTTAACCAGAACACTTACGGTTTGGGAACAGGAGATCCGTACAGTAATGGCAACGGTGCTGAAACTGACATAAACGGCGTAAAAAATGATGCGATAACCTACGCCCAAAACATGAAGTATAAATACATGCGATTGTACAATTCCATACTAAAAAAAGTTGCCTATAAAACCTATGTAGGTGTTTCACTCAACCTGGATTACCATTTCGCTATTGATGATTCGAGAGCAAATGCCGATTCGGGCGGTCATCCAACCAACTACGCAGCATACAATACGCGGAACGGCATTACATCTACCAGCAGTAGTGTACTAACCGGCATTGGCATTACCGCCATAAAGGAAGGAAGGGACAATACCATACGCCCCACAAAAGGCTATTATACAAACCTTGCTTTTAATTTCTACCCATCTTTTTTAACAAGCTCTGGAAGCGCTACACAATTATTTTTTGATGCACGAAAATATATTAGCTTATCCCATAAAACCCCGACCAATATACTTGCATTCTGGTACTGGACCTCTCTGTTGTTAAATGGCAAATTACCTTATCTCGCCACTCCTTCAATAACATGGGATACTTATAATCGTTCCGGCCGGGGATATGTACAGGGAAGATTTCGCGGACCAAACATGATGTACCTGGAAATGGAGCATCGTTTTCCTATCAATCGCAATGGCCTGCTCAGCGGCGTCTGGTTCATCAATGCTACCACTGCATCAAAAGACGATAAGTCCATCAAACTTTTTCAATATATAGATCCGGGTTATGGCTTTGGTGTGCGTATCCTGCTGGATAAAAAAACAGGAACAAACATTACTGCGGACTATGCATGGGGGCTGAACAAATCAAAAGGACTGTACCTTAATCTTGTTGAAACTTTTTAACTCAAAACTTATACGTAATACCTACCACTGTACCAAAATCTGCGTTGCTTTTGGTGTTGCCCGGCGGTCTGCTGTCATAGTTGTTATAAAAGTTTAAGGACAGCGAAAAGTTTGTAACAAGCTCCCATGAGAAGCCTGTAGATCCATCAAACCTAAAGCGGCCAGCCTCCGTTATTCCCGTATAAAATGTTTGTGAAGTACTGACCTGAATATTCGGATTACGGAACCTGAAAAAATTAAACCGGAACATAACCGGCCATTCCAGCAAAAGTCCCCGCGAAACCCCTTCCGTACTCGTTTCCTGCGTAAAGGTTAAGCCTGTTATGAGCAGTAATTGAAGCTCTTTCTTTAGAATTATCTTATTGCCGCCGCCTATCATTTCCTGGAATCTTCTTGCAATTGACAGTTCGAGGTTTCTCTGATAATTAACCGCACCGGCGGCAAACCAGGTTGGTGTAAAACTATATGTACTGAACAATGCTACATCTTCGCGATCGCGGGACAATCCTGCCGAATCAATTGAATACAATCCCGTTGCCGTTAATTGATGCTCAAATCTTCTTGACAAATAAAGCACTGATGAACTTAAGTTAACCTGTCCTATACCGCTTGATTTTGAATAGCTGAAACCAACAGTAAGATTTCCATCCAGCCTTCCCAAAACACTTCTGTCCAACGGAATCAATTCATTAATATCTGTTAACCAAACAGATTCCCGTTCATCAGCTGAAATAATAACAACCTTGCCGGCGACGGAATCGCTTATAAGCCTGCCATAATAACCCTTCCGGGAATTGGTCTCTATTCTGAAAACATGCATTGACTGCAAACGCCTGATCTTATACAATTTAATCTTAACCAGTTTCAGATCCAGATCATCAATCGTCAGTACCCCCAGGTCTATCCCTTTTATATCTCCCACGAGTATCTGTCCATTATTTAAATACAGGGAATCTTTGGACTGCCCGCAAATAGAACAGACACAGAAAAGATAAAAGACTATCAGGGTCAACCTTATTATATTCATCAAAAAGATTAAAAATTGTTGCGGCGATAAAAAATTCCTTCCTAATTAAACAAAAGAAAAACTCTTTTGTTAAATAGAGATAGCTATAAAATTCTCAGAGATACTAAGAGATAGTATAGCGACCAGGATAAATAGTGTATTTATTCTACCCCTCTTCACAACCACATGGCTAATCCCCCTTATCGAAAGCTGTAACGGTGTATTCTGTACCGGTTAAACAAAGCATGTAATCGTTCTGGCAATTGAGGTCATTCCGGATGCTCAAAATCAATTCGGAATGATGCAGCCAATAGCCGGCCGATATAGCGTAAGAAGATCAATGGAAGAGATAGTGAGGAAGCAGAGATACCTCTTAGCTGATGATCTTAAACAGACCGGCTGCTAAAACAGGTTAATACAGGCATTGTCAATGTCATAAATAAAAAAACATCAAACCCGGCTTAAAAAAACGCGTCGGATTTTTCGTTCACATTAAATCTTTGTTATGAAGAGAAACCTTTTAATTTTTCTTATTGCTGCAGGACTTTTAACGGCATCGTGCAGAAAGTCCCCTGATTACGACCAGCTTTCATCCAACTTTGTTGTTATTACAAATGCGGATACATCTGTTGCTTTTAATTCGTTTAAAACCTATTACATTTCGGATACTATAACCTACTTATCCAGTTCGTCAAAAGATACCATTTTGTTTGATGATAATGCAAAGAAACTTGTACAGGCAGTAAAGGACAACATGAATGCCAGGGGATATTCCTTCGTGGCAAAAAACAACCATCCTGACATTGGTTTTAACCTTGGCGTTGTTAAAACGCTTAACGTTGGCGTGAGCTATCCTGGCTGGTGGTGGGGATATCCCGGCTGGTGGGATCCCTGGTATTGGGGATGGTATTACCCTTACTACTATCCATGGTCAATAACTTATGTGGTTACTACAGGCACAGTTATTTTAGACATGGTAGACCTTAAAGACGCCAACAGTAAACAACAGCTTCGTGTATTATGGAACGGCTATATGGGCGGAGCAGTGGGTTCTGACGTAGGCACAAACGTTCAAAGAGGAGTTGATGCCATCAACACGTCATTTAAACAATCACCATACATTAATGCAAACTAACCACATACACTTAAACTCATTGATATGAAGCAGATAAAATTATTATTGTTTGTGCTGGGAATGGTAAGTTTTGCATCCAGCCATGCACAAACGCATCCGAACATAGCCGCGATCTCATGGGAGGTAGCATTTCCAACAAACAGCAACTACCTCGACAAAACAAGTTGGGCCGGAGGAAGAGTTGAGTACAGAAGAATGGTCAATAAACAATTTTCCATCGGCGCTGCAATCAGCTGGAATTCCTTTGAGCAGTACGTTGGCACTAAAACTTACGACGATGGGCATCGCGGGGCAGTAACCACTGATATGATACGGGAGGTTTATACGCTGCCAATAACACTTACAGGGCACTATTATTTTCAAACAGACAACAAAATATTTAAACCTTATGTTGGCATTGGTCTTGGCGGTCAATATGCGGAACAAAATGCCTACTTCAACATTTACGGCTTAACAAGTAACAACTGGGGCTTTGTTGCACGGCCTGAAGTTGGCGCATTGTTGCAGTTTGGAAGAGGTGTTGCAGGCCTTGTTGGTGTAAGCTATAATATAGCAACCAATAAAAACGACGAATTCGATATTAATGGCCTTAAACAATTCTGTGTAAACATCGGCATAGCCGGAATATTCTAAACTTCTTTTATTGAGAACTACAATTGGAGAACGATCTGATTTGACTGTGAGAAACCATTTTTATAACGTTTTAAACATCACCAAAATAACATCACGTATGAAAACATCTATCTATGCAGCAATGCTGCTTTTCGTAGTAATCAGTTTGGTATCATGTGCACCAAGTTTGAAAGTTACTTCGGACTATGATAAAAATGTAAGCTTTCAAAACTACAAGACTTTCGCCATCTACCATAATGATACCATCAAGAGCTCGATCAGTTCCTTAAACCAGGATCGCATTATCAATGCCGTTAAAGCGCAAATGACCCAAAAAGGCTACACAGAAAGCTCTACTCCTGATGTATGGGTTAATACCACAGCTATTCTGAAAGACATGAAATCTGTTAGCGCAAACACCAACTATTATGGCTATGGCGGATACTACAGACCATATGCATATGGTGGTGGTTTTGGAGCATCTTCTACCACAACTTATGATGTACAGCATTATAAAGACGGCTCAATAATAGTAGACGTAATAGATGCAAATACCAAAAAGCTGGTTTGGCAGGGCATTGGCAACAAAGAAATTGATAAGCCATCAAAAGATCCTGACGCAGCTATAGGCGAAGCAATGGGCAAAATAATGGAAAGCTTTCCCAATGCAGGTGTTGCCATGAAGCCGGCAAAATAAGCGTTAACATAATTTCAGGAGCATACAGCTCCTCATGCCCGTTCAGAATGAATAATGCAACACTATTCAAACACCATTATGGCAACGCAAAGAAGAAAATTTACTGATCAACAAAAGCTGGACATAATACAGCAGGTCAGCCAGCAGGGCGTAATTGCTGTATTGCGTGAGCATAATCTTTCTTACAGTGTGTTTGCGAAATGGAAAAAGAAATTCGTGCCTAATTCAAATAGTTCATCATCATCTTATTCTCCAAACCGTGCACGTTCCGAGCTAAGACAATTAGCTGAAGAAAATGTACGGTTAAAGAGAATTATTGCCGAACAAGCATTGGAGATCGAATTAAAAAATGAACAATTGAAAAAAATGGGCACGTCACATAATAAATAACAGCAGACCGGCACTGCAAAAAAGATGACAAGCTTCAACAACCGCTGCTGCAACCAGGGTTACAAGTTAGTCATTAGCGGCATAACAAAGCAACCTTCGGCAGGCTCATGTGTATCATGCTTTAAGTTTTGATGCGCAAGTATTAAACATGACATTATGAGATACGTTCTAATTATTGCACTTACAATTGTAGCATCTGCATTCGGACGTGGCTTGCATGCGCAGGACCCGCTGCCTTCATGGAATGATGGTAAAACCAAACAGTCAATTATAGACTTCGTAAAGAATGTAACTACTGAAGGTTCACCAAAATTTGTTCCGGCAGAAGACCGCGTTGCCACCTTCGACAATGATGGTACGTTATGGTGCGAAAAGCCATTGATACAGGGATTATTTGCCTTTTATCTGGCAAAAAAAATGATCGATAAAAAGCCCGCATTAAAAGAAAAGCAGCCGTATAAGGCCATCGCCGCAAACGACATGGCATACCTGAAAACACTGAGTGAACAGGACCTGATAAAACTGGTTGTTGCTACACATACCGGTATGACCGCAGGTGAGTTCGACAAAAGTGCAGCAGCGTTTTTTGCCACAGCAAAATCTCCTTCGGGAAAAGCCATTGCAGAACTTGTTTATAAGCCACAGGTGGAGTTATTACAATACCTGCGTGCAAACGGCTTCAAGACATTTATTTGCAGCGGCGGCGATATAGACTTTATGCGTCCTGTAACGCAACTGTATTATGGCATTCCTCCCGAGCAGGTTATTGGCACCAAATTCAAATATGTTTATAAAGACAGCGCAGGCATTAACGATCTTGTACGTATGCCTTCTATGCTTTCTTTTAACGACAAACAGGAGAAGCCGGTGAACATTCAGTATCACATAGGCAAGCGTCCCATACTTGCTTGTGGCAATGAAGGAGGAGCCGGAGATATCTATATGCTGCGCTTTTCGCAAGGAAACCAATACTCCTCGCTGCAGCTTATTGTGAACCACGATGACAAAGACAGGGAAACCTATTACCAGGAAAAGGACAACAAATCATTGGACTGGGCAAAAAAATACAACTGGACGGTTATAAGTATGAAAGACGACTGGAAAACCATTTTTTGATGTACGATGTAAGATGTGCGGTGTACGATGTAAAAAAACGCTTAACCGCATCGTACATCGTACACCGTACATCTGACATTATTTCGCTTTTCAAATAAAACAAAATTACTCACACCATTCAATCACTTCATAAAAAAAACACAATGAAAAAGTTGCTATTACTTTCCGCCACTATGATCAGTTCTGCAATAGCCTTTGCTCAAAACGACATAGTTATTACGGGAACAAAAAAAGTAACCGAAGAACTTGCCCCTAAAGCTGTAGTAGACTCACTACATAAACGCTTTCCGGATGCCAAAGCAGTAGAATATTTTCAAGTTGACTCAAATGTTGTTAAAAGAGGCTGGACCGTTACAGAAGAAGACAACCTGGATCCAGGTTCCAGCATAGACAGATACACCATAAGCTTCAAGAGAGACAACATGAAGTATTACGGACTCTATAAGGCAGATGGCACTTTAATTATGTCAAAAATGCAGGAAACAGATGCTGCACTACCAGACGCAGTTAAAGCCACATTGAAAAAAATGGCAGGAGAAGACTATAAAGGCTGGAAACTTCAGTCAAAAACATACTTCCACCAGGTTAACTACGACAAATCAAAATCTTATTACGAAATAGTTGCTACCAAAGGCGACGAAAAGAAGAAAGTTTACCTGACACCAGACGGAACTGTTACTAAGGTTAAGTA
This sequence comes from Danxiaibacter flavus, assembly GCF_041060425.1. Lineage (NCBI taxonomy): Bacteria > Pseudomonadati > Bacteroidota > Chitinophagia > Chitinophagales > Chitinophagaceae > Danxiaibacter > Danxiaibacter flavus. The sequence goes on along the minus strand of NZ_JAULBC010000001.1, from coordinate 1,255,698 downwards.
GTGCCAAACAAGAGTGGGCTGGTTAGAGCAATACAACGCAACTCCCCTTTAGCCGGCCCTTTTTTTATTCCCTGCATTTCCAATTGCGGCGAACAGAGCAAGACGATCTGTTATACGAGCCAAAGAACCGATATGAAGAAACACACCTTGTTAGCCTTTATGCTCGCAATAGCATTATTGAAAGTTGAAGGGCAACAGAAACAACCGGCAGCCCAGGCACAAAGTGCGCAAGAACTGGCAAACAAACTGGCCAATCCTGTGGCAAGCCTGATTAGCGTTCCGCTACAAAACAACACGGACTATGGTATTGGCGAGTTCAACGGATCAAAAAACACATTAAACGTACAACCTGTTATACCTATTCAGCTAAATAAAAGGCTTAACCTGATTACCCGGTATATTGTACCGGTAATTGATCAACGGGATGTAACCGGAGATAAAACCCACCAGTTCGGCTTAAGCGATGCAACGCTTAGTGCATTCTTTGCTCCATCGACTACCAAAAACGGATTGATATGGGGCGTGGGACCGGCATTTCTTGTACCCATAGGAACCAATGATTTCTTGACAACAAAAAAATGGGGTATTGGCCCTACTGCACTTGTGTTAAAACAAGCGAAGGGATTAACATTTGGTGTTTTGATGAACCAGATATGGTCATTCGCAGGTGACAAAGACAGAACTGATGTGAACCAGATGTTTATTCAGCCATTCTTTACGCACAACTGGAAAAGTGGTGCCGGGCTTGGTTTGAACGCTGAAATAACCTCTAACTGGCAGGCAGGCAATGCCACAGCATTCATCAACCCTATAGTTTCAGGGGTTACTAAACTGGGAACACAAACGATACAGCTGGCAGTGGGACCCAGAATACCTGTGGCAGGCCCTCCCGAAAGCAAAGCAAAATTTGGCTTCAGAGCTGTTTTGACTTTTGTTTTCCCTGAATAACGTTAGTTATGATGCATGTTGTACAACGATTAGAACTAGCATCCAGTTAGAAAATAAACTCTACTTACATAAATCATGATCCGTGCATAAAAAGATCATTCATACAAATAAAATCAGATCCATAATTACCGGCCTGCTTTGTATGCTTTTTTGTTGCAATGCACAAACAGCTTCCTCGCAGGTATTAATAGCACTTGTATTCGGCAATAAGCTGAATACGGGCAAGCTGGAGTTTGGATTAATGACCGGGCCTACTCTAACACAGATCAGCAATATCAACAGCAAGCTAAAGCCGGGATTAAATCTTGGCCTGTACTTCAACGTAAATATAAGCGACAGGCTGGTGCTGCATCCCGAAGCGATACCTAAATCAGCGATGGGTGCAAAAGGCATTGACTTCTACAGCACAGGCAATATTGGTCTTGATACCTTAATGAATGGAGCATCAATAAAAAGAAGCATCAAAGCGATCAGTGTACCTCTGCTTGTAAGATACCGGATTGCCGGATTATTGTATGTTGAAGCCGGACCACAAATAGATCTTATCACTAATGTGAAAGATATTTTCAAAAAAGAAGCTGATGACAACGAACTGACTTATACCAATCAAATAAAAGATGAATACACACGGTTTGAAGTGGGCGTGGCCGGAGGACTGGTATATAAGCTGAAGAAAAATACAAGCCTTGCTTTTGGCTTAAGGTACTTTACCGGGTTGACTGACATATCCAAATTACAGGCGGGCAACCAACTTTCATCCGGCTGGTTGTTCAACGTATTTATTCCGATAGGAGCTGGTAAGGCCGAAAAAATGAAAGCTGAACATGCAGCAGCTTCACCTGTAAACTGAGCTGCAATGATTATTATGATGAACAGAAAAAGGCATATAAAAAAATTACTGCTACTGTGTGCGCTATTCTTTGCAGCTGCCTGCTTTGCGCAGGAAAATAAAAAGCCACATATCTCATTGCGTGACTCAACGGATGGAGCCTTTGACCTGAGTGATTACATTATTGATGCAAATGGTTTTGTTCCGGTTCCATATATTATTACTGAGCCGGCGCTGGGCGGCTTTGGCGGAGCACTTATTCCTGTGTTTATAAAAAAGAGGCCGCCATACATAGACTCAATAAAGGGAGAACAGAAAATCACCCCAATAGCTCCGGATATTACTGGCGGCGCGGGCATGTATACTGTTAATGGAAGCTGGTTTACCGGACTTTTCCGCTCGGGGACTTTTGTAAAAAGCAGGATAAAATATATTGCCGGCGGAGGCCTGGGAAGCATTAACATGAACTATTACCGGACGATCCCTGACAAAGGTGAGAAGGAGTTTGAGTTCAACATAAATGCCTACACCGCTACCCTGCAGGCGATTAGAAGAATTGGTTATTCGCATTGGTATGCCGGTCTCAAATATTTCTTTGTAAGTACCGATGTTAAGTACAAAGGCGGCGGTGACACTCCTGTTTTTGTAAAGCCGATCGAATATAACAGCATTGTGAGCCAGCTGGGAGCGATTGTTGAGTTGGATAACCGGGACAATGTTTTTACGCCCGACAGAGGAATGAAACTGCACATTGATGGTATAAGATCTGACAATTTTTTTGGCAGTGATTATAACTATTGGCGGATGAACTATTACACTTACATGTACAGACCTTTAACGAAGAAACTCATTGGCGGTTTACGCATAGATGGCCAGCAAACCTTTGGTGATGTGCCTTTCTATCTGCTTCCCTACATCGATATGCGTGGCGTTGCAGCAAACCGATACCAGGGCAAAGCGGATATTTTATCTGAACTTGAATTTCGCTGGGATTTTTACCGGCGATGGAGCATCATGCTATATTCCGGTGCGGGTAAAGCATTTGATGAGTGGAGTGATTTTGGAAGCGCCAAATGGGTTCTCTCCTATGGCACCGGTTTTCGCTATCTTATAGCCCGCAAATTCAATTTACGCATGGGCATTGATCTGGCTAAAGGACCGGATACCTGGGCGTATTATATTGTGTTTGGAAGTAATTGGCTCAAGTAGTGAATGGAGAATGGTGAATGGTGAATAGTGAATAGTGAAAGGTGAATAGTGAATAGTGAATAGTGAATAGTGAAAGGTGAAGCAGGTTAATTATTCATAAGCCGGTTTTCAGGTAAGCTATCAGCTATGAGCTATTAGCAGTTTTGCTTTCCTACGATCTTACTATCTTGTGATCTTACTATCTTACGGTCTTACTATCTTACGGTCTTACTGTCTTACTATCTTACGGTCTTCTAATCCGCAACCACCTGTCTCGACAACAAATCTTCTATAATTTTTTCTTTTTGTTTTAGTGAGGTAGTTAGCTTGTCCCACACAAGATTAAAATCTTTCTGCACTTCAAGATCCTGGGAGAGATAGATCTGTTTTTGGGAGAAATTGTCTTTCACTATTTCCAGGTCATGCCACTGTCCGATAGCTTCCTGCAGTTTGTTGTAATAAGGAAAAACTGAATCCTCAAAATCTTCTTCGTGCTGCACCCAGTTATAGGCATAGATCCGCAGTTTAATCAATTTCCGCAATTCATGCCAGTCGGTTTTTAATAAGTTCTTCCTGCACATGCTTTCAACACGTGCATTCAGATCAATAAAATATTGTTCAGCCAGAATTTCATTTGTTGTGTTCACAAACTCGTCGAGTGAGTCGACCACCTCTTTCAGATCTTTCTTGTAATCATCTGACCGCAGCATGAACGCCTCGGTCATGTGTTTAAGCCTTTCTGGCGGAAAATATTCTTTCTCTATAATGTATGCGTTATTCTTTTGTAACCATTGTGCCATTAACTGCGCTTCTCTTATCTCTCCTCCCACCTGGAAAATGGAACGCAATAAATGGGAGGGTCTTTTCAGTTTTTGTTTGGGGTAAATTTGCTGAAGAAACCTGATAATTGACCTCAGCTTTTTCATTTCCACCCTGAGATCGTGCAATGAAACATCATCCCCGTTCAATTCAAAATCATGAAAATGATTGAACAGGTTCTTTACACGCTGCGCAAAATATTTCTGCAGTGGAGTGTGCATTGTTTTTATATATTGAAGGTATAACGGATACCATCTTCAAAACTTACCGGCACATAATCCAGCTCTTTCATAGCCTTATCAATTTTCAGTCCCGAACGTTTTGCCCTGATCACAGGTTCATCAAAACATTCAGACGTTACATTTTGTATCAATGTTGCATCAAGTCCAAGTATGCCCGCTGTTTTTACCGCCATTTCGTATGGAGATAAAAAATCTTTACCAGCGAGATGATACACACCCTCTTTTTTTCTATTAATAATTTCGGCGATTCCTTTACAAATATCAACTACATAAGTGGGTGTCCGTAGTTGATCACTTACAACCTTAATTTGTTTATTCTGTTCCAGGCTGTTTTTCACCCAATGCAAAAAAGAAGGTCTGAGTCCGTTCCATGTTGGTCCGTAAATAAAAACAGGTCTCACAATCGCGTGTGGAAGGTTACTTCCCTCTACCAGTTGTTCGGCTGTATATTTACTTTCACCATAAAAGTTTAGTGGTCCTTTTTCTTCATCTTCGCTGTGCGGGCCATTCTCACCAAATACAAAATCCGTTGAAATATAAATAAACAAAGATGGCTGTTGTGTTGCATTAAAGGCATTCAGTAAATCCCTGGTGGCATCTACATTCAATTGCAGGCAGGCTTGCGGGTTATTTTTACATTCATCCGGTTTACTCATTGCTGCAGCATGAATAATTACGCCGGGCTGAACTTCGTTGACAATTGCAGCCAGCTCGTTGCTGTTACGCAAATCAACGTCGAAGTAAGTGAAACTGCCTCCATCAGGAATACGGCATTCTCCACGGCTCACTACATATACTTCAAAATTCTGAGCGGAAAGGAAGCGTGTTAAATGCTGCCCTAAAAATCCATTTCCGCCCGTTATCAGAACTTTCATTCCCTGATTCTTATTTTTTGATGATCAAATTACCATCTCAATATAAGAATGCTGAAGAAACAAAAAAAGCTTAATACATTATTTACAGTTTCTTAATATTCATCACCTCCGTTCTCTCCACCGCCATCATCAACCATATCGTCACTGCCATTGTCATCATCGCCTTCTTCACCAAAACCCTCAGCTCCTTTATCAAGGTCATATTTTTCTTCGATATCGGCAAATTTATTACCCAGTAAACTTCTTGTTCCGTATTGCTGCGGACCAATACCTTCGGCCCGGCTCAATGAAGGATAAGTTACCTTGCTGCTTTCTTCTTTGCTTACATTAATCAGTTCTACCAGGAAAGTCCAGTTTTTTGCAAAATCATACACATAAATAAATTTCTGGCTGGTATCACGGATTTCGCTGCCAATGGTTGTGGATTCCATTATCAACGGCTCTGCCTGGTAAGGTTTATCATATTTCTGCAGACTAATCTCACGTCCACGCTGCCAGTTAACATTGCTTCTGTAAAAAGTAGCCTGATGCTTGTTATCAAATTCATATGCCTTTAAGATAACGTTATGCAAATCAAAAAAAGTCTGAGTATGCTTTATAACAACGTCGCGATATACGGCATCATCTTCCTCGAAAAACACTCTGAATTTTAAAATAGCCATTCTTAAACTGTTGGTTGTTGTTTGTTAAAAGTTACAGCAATTCACAAAAGTGATAACAATATCAAAGCAAAGTAATTTAACTTAAATAAAAAAACAATATAACTTTTGAATCTCCCGGCGAATTGATTATGCGTAAAACAATAGTACTGAAGCCCGTAAACCGGTTAGTGCTAATTCAACGGGAGGCTGCTCTACGAAAATACATTTTATTCAACGGGTTTCAAATTTAGGGCCTCCCCTTTTTGAAGCATGAACGCAAAGGCTGCATCGTATTCATTTGGAATTTCACCGTCTAGTATCGCTTCGCGAATTGCATCCTTAATAACGCCCACATTTTTACCTGGAGTCAACCCAAATGTCTGCATAATCATTTCGCCCGTTATAGGAGGTTGCCAGTTTCTTATCCGGTCGCTCTCTTCAACTGCGGCAAGCCGTTCACGTACAAGCGTAAAATTTTGCAGATAGCGTTTTACCTTAAATTTATTTTTGCTGGTTATATCCGCTTCACACAACGACATTAGGGGCTCCAAATCATCTGCGGCATCAAACAATAACCGGCGTATCGCACTATCCGTAATATTCTCCTTTGTAAGGCTAATTGGGCGCAGGTGCAGCTCTACCAGTTTTTGTACAAAACGCATTTTATCATACAGCGGCAGCTTAAGTTTTGCAAAAATTTTAGGCACCATGCGTGCACCAACTACCTCGTGGCCATGAAAAGTCCAGCCATGCCCCTGCTCAAATTTCTTTGTAGGGGGTTTGCCAATATCATGCAACAATGCGGCCCAGCGTAGCCAGAGATCATCGGACTTTGCAGCGACATTGTCTAGCACCTGTAATGTATGATAAAAATTATCCTTATGTCCCATGCCATCTACATATTCCGCGCCATGCAGGGCCATCATTTGCGGGAAAATAATTTGCAACAATCCGCTTTTTGAAAGCAGATCCCATCCTATTGACGGCTTCGGACTCAACATGATCTTATTGATCTCATCCGTGATCCTTTCCTGTGACACTATTTTAATCCTGCTTGCATTTTCCTGGATGGCAACAAATGTTTCCTCCTCAATAGTAAAACCCAGCTGGGTAGCAAACCGGATGGCACGCATCATGCGCAGCGGATCATCGCTGAAGGTTTGGGCTGGCGGCAAGGGTGTTTGTATCTTTTGTTCCCGGATATGCTGAATACCATTAAACGGATCAATTAATGTTCCGTAATCTTCCTTATTCAGGCTGATAGCAAGCGCATTGATGGTAAAATCACGCCTGTTCTGGTCATCTTCCAACGTACCTGGTTCAACGTCGGGTTTACGGCTATGATAGCGATAACTCTCTTTTCTGGCACCAACAAATTCCACTTCAAAGTCAGGAAGTTTGATCTGTGCAGTGCCAAAATTTTTAAAAAATGCCACATTCGGAATCGGGCTAAAGCGTTGCGCGACAGCGTTGGCGAGCTCTATGCCATCACCAAGACAAACTATATCCGCATCTTTAGTGGCCCGCCCGATAATCTTATCGCGAACAAATCCACCAATAAGATAGCTCTGCACGTGAATAGCTTCGGAAGCATTGGCTATCTTCTTAAAAATAAATAATTCCCTTTCTGTGCAATCAATCTGCATGCGGGCAAAGATAAGATAGTAAGACCGTAAGATGGTAAGACGTGTAAGACGTGTAAGACGCGTTAGACATGTAAGACGGTAACATTTCAAGAGATTTGAGGATCGCTGATTTGAAGATCGCTGATCCAGGGCACCGGATGCCAGTTGGGGTTCATTAAAAAATCCGACACCGACAAATCAATCAAAACCGAAATCACTCCGGTTTGAATGTTACACGTGCATAAATCAAACATCAGCAAATCAATAATCAAGAATTACCCGACTAATTTTGGTGTTGCACCTGAACAAATCAGCGATCTTCAAATCAAACATCAGCAAATCAATAATCAAGAATTACCCGACTATTTTTGGTGCTACACCTGAACAAATCAGCGATCTTCAAATCAGACATCAGCGATTTTTCCTATTTTGCTGAACTCATTACGAAATAAAATCCTTAACCGGCATGAGATATATTACTTACAGTTTAACCGCTTTAATGGTTTGTATGAACACAATGGCTCAACAACCGGCCGCTTTTAAAGGTGCTTACCCGGCCACAAAAACAGTACAGCAGACTGATAATTTTTTTGGATCGGAAGTGAGCGACCCTTATCGCTGGCTTGAAAATGATACAGCATCGGACACTAAAGACTGGGTTCAGCAACAAAATGTTGTTACCAACGCTTACCTCTCGCAAATACCTTTCAGAGAGGCTATTAAAAAGCGGCTGACAACTTTATGGAACTACGAAAAATATTCGTCACCATCAAAAGAAGGAAATTACACCTACTTCAGTAAAAATGACGGATTGCAGAACCAATCTGTTTTGTACCGTCAGAAAAACGGGACCACAGAAGTTTTTCTTGATCCGAACAGGTTTTCAGCAGATGGCACGACATCCCTTGCGGGGCTGGATTTTACGCATGATGGCTCGCTCCTCGCCTACCAGATCTCTGAAGGTGGTTCGGACTGGCGCAAGGTTATTATTTTGACTGCAGAAACAAAAAAGCAACTGGATGATACATTGATCGATGTAAAATTCAGTGGCCTTTCCTGGTATAAGAATGAAGGCTTTTTTTACAGCAGTTACGACAAGCCGAAGGGCAGCCAGCTTTCTGCCAAAACGGAACGTCACAAATTGTATTTTCATAAACTTGGCACTGCACAGTCTGAAGACCAACTAATTTTTGGCGGCGAAACTGCACCACGCAGATATATCGGCGGCTATGTTACCGAGGACCAGCATTTTCTTGTAATCACCGCCTCTAATGCCACATACGGAAATGAACTATACATCAAAGATCTTTCAAAAAGGGATGCACCTATAGTGCCTGTTGTTACGGGTTTTGACAACGAACAGCATGTTGCCTACGCGCAGAATGGCGAGCTGTTTATTGTAACTAACCTGAACGCTCCTAACAGAAAACTGGTTATTACAGACGCAGCAACACCAACATCTGATCACTGGAAGGATCTGATTCCGGAAACGAAATTTCCACTGAGCATTTCTACCTGTGGTAAAAAACTGTTTGCCCAATATTTGAAAGACGCTGTTTCAGAAATTGTGCAATATGATCTCTCCGGAAAAAAGGAACATACAATTGCATTGCCAGGACTTGGTTCTGCAGGCGGCTTTAGCGGTAAAGAAACGGAAAAGGAAGTATACTACAGCTTTACCTCCTACATATATCCGTATACGTTATTTAAGTACGATATAGCTACCGGAAAAAGTGAACTCTATAAAAAGCCGGCGGTTCAGTTTAATCCTGACAACTTTGAAAGCAAACAGGTATTTTATACTTCAAAGGACGGCACGAAAATTCCCATGATCATTACGCACAAAAAAGGCATTCAGCTAAACGGCCACAATCCTTTAATGCTGTACGGTTATGGCGGATTTAATATTAGCCTTACACCCGGCTTTAGCGTAAGCAACCTGGTGTTTATGGAGAATGGCGGCATCTATGCAGTTCCGAACTTACGCGGTGGCGGCGAGTATGGAGATGACTGGCACAAAGCCGGAACCAAATTGCAAAAACAAAATGTATTTGATGATTTTATTGCTGCGGCAGAATACCTGATAAAAGAAAAATATACCAGCAAAGATTACCTGGCAATATCAGGCGGTTCTAATGGAGGGCTCCTTGTCGGCGCATGTATGACGCAACGTCCGGACCTCTATAAAGTGTGTTTCCCGGCTGTTGGCGTAATGGATATGCTCCGTTATCACAAATTCACCGCCGGCGCCGGCTGGTCTTATGATTACGGCACCGCAGATGATAACAAGGAAATGTTTGAGTACCTGCATAAATACTCTCCCGTTCATGCCATTAATAAAGGCACTTGTTATCCGGCAACAATGGTTACCACTGCCGATCATGATGACCGTGTTGTTCCGGCGCATTCATTCAAGTTTGCAGCAACATTACAGGCTGCACAAAGCTGCAACAATCCTGTCATTATAAGAATTGAATCAAAGGCCGGTCATGGAGCAGGAAAACCAACATCTAAGATCATTGAGGAACAGGCTGACAAATGGGCTTTCATGTTGTATAACATGGGAGTTAGTTATAGTAATTGAAAGTGGAGAATTCCTGCCCGGCTAACGTCAGTCAGGCGGGGAAAATTGAAAATGTAAAAAGCGAGATGGCAACAATTTCCATCTCGCTTTTTATTTCAGGCACGCTTATATATCCATTACATTAACTTTTTATTTCATAACTAATTTTGACAGATCATCTTTTTCAGAATACTTTTAACTAGGTACGCAATTTTCACCTACTTGATATTAATCACCCATTTAACTAAATCCCTTTATTATGAAACAGCTTTTTATTTTTCTTCTTTCATTGCCTTTCGTATGTCTGGCCCAGGAGAAAGGCATTCATTTTGAACACGGTAATAGCTGGAAGCAGATACTGGCTAAAGCAAAAGCAGAAAATAAGTACATCTTCATGGACTGTTTTACCACGTGGTGTGGCCCGTGTAGATATATGACCAACACCGTCTTCCCGCAGGAAAAAGTCGGCGACTATTTTAACGCCAATTTTATTAATGTAAAAGTGCAGCTTGACACTACCGCCAGCGACAATGAAGAAATTAAAAAATGGTATGCAGATGGACATGATATAATGACTAAATATAAAATTCAGGCATTTCCCACGTTCTTATTTTTTGCCCCAAACGGCACATTAGTACATAGAATGGTTGGCGGTGGGGAAGCAGATCAATTCATTCAGCGAGCGTCAAATGCACTGGATCCTTCCAAACAATATTACACTTTGTTAAAAAACTTTGAGAATGGCGCCAAGAATCCGGAATCCATTAAGTCGGTTGCGTATGCAGCTATGGAAGCATTTGACAGAGATAAGGCTAGAATGCTTGCAAACGCTTACCTGAAAACACAACAAGACTTATACACCAAAGATAATATACAGTTTCTTCGGGATTTTACTAATTCTATTAAAGATACTGGTTTCACCATCTTCTTGTACCACCCGGAAAAAGTAAATAATATACTTGGCAAAGGCAGGGCAGAGTCCGTTGTTAATCGCGTTATCTTCAGGGAGGAGGCTACACCGTTGCTCTTTAACAAGACAGTGCAAGATTCCGCCTGGACAAAACTAAATGAGCTAATCAGTCAAAGATATCAGGATAAAGCACCCGAAATATTAGCATATATCAGGGTCACATTTTATAGGATTAAGGGAGATTGGGCAAATTATCAAACAAGTATCACCGAATATGTAAGCAAATACGGCGACAAAATAACGATTGAAGATCTCAACGAATATGCGTGGAGCGTTTTTCAAAATTGTAAAGATGAAGCTTGCTTACGTCAGGCGCTTGAGTGGAGCAAACAGACTTTTAAAGACAAAGATGTTGCTATGTATATTGATACTTACGCCAACCTGTTATATAAATTAGGTAGAAAAGATGAAGCCATAGAATGGCAGAAAAAAGCTGTGGCCGCAGCAGGTCCTGATCAAAAACAGTACAGTGAGACATTAAAGAAAATGGAAGGAGATGTAAAAACCTGGAATGACTAAAATGAATGTCACCTAATCCGAGCTACTGAAGTATTAAAAAAGGACAGTTATCAAAAGGCAGGAAAGTCGCGAAACTTTTTCTGCCTTTTGACATTTTGCACCCGGCCGTTGATATATGATAACGAAATGAGCGAAACATACCAACAACACATTACACAATTTTTATTTGTAAGATCCCCCTCGCGTCCGATCAAAAATTGCTTTTAATTACGTAACCCGGCAAAGTCAAAGAAACCCATTTACAACCCACAAACATTCTGTTCAAAAAATCATAAAACTTTCTTGTCTTTCGCGCGAATATTGCCTTTTCATTTTTAAATTTAAAAACAATTTATAACCAGGAAATCGGGCTGTCTGAGCTATTAATTTTTTACAATTTGTTATCCAATGAGTGACATCGGCATTATAACGTTTCTTCTGATTGCGCTGACCTTTGTAATTTCTTACAGGGGATTTAAAGACCAGTCTTTTTATTACAAGTACACATTTGAAATCGATAAAATTCTTATTTACAAGGATTATAAGAGACTTATTACCTCAGGCTTCCTGCATATCAGCTGGATGCACCTGATCTTCAACATGCTTTCCCTGTACATTTTCAGTTACAACGTAGAAGCGTATCTCGGCAGCTTTAAATTTCTGGTCATTTATTTTTCAGGTTTAATAGGCGGTAATCTTTTGTCATTATTTATTCACAGGTATCACGATGATTATTCCGCAGTGGGAGCTTCGGGCGCCGTGTGTGCCGTTATATTTGCAAGCATCGCATTGTTCCCTTCAATGCAGATCGGTTTCTTTTTATTACCTATCAGTTTTCCGGCATGGGTTTACGGACTTGGGTATGTGTTATTTTCCATCTATGCCGTTCGCTCAAGAAAAGACAATGTTGGGCACGACGCTCATCTCGGAGGAGCAATCATTGGAATGGTCGTTGCAATACTAATGCATCCGTCATCCATCATGGAAAACTATCGTCCGATATTATTGATCATAACGCCGGCTGCAGTTTTTTTATACATAATTATAACACGGCCGCATTTGCTTTTTGTTGACAATAACTTCTTTAATCGTCATTACCGGAACGTTACCATCGATCAGAAATACAACATAGCTAAACATGAAACACAACAGGAAATTGACCGGATCCTTGACAAAATAAATACAAAGGGAATGGCCAGTCTGACAGCCAAAGAAAGAAAGGCACTGGAAAAGTTTGCAGAAAAGAAATGATGCGGCATCCGGAGTATCAAAGAATTTCCATGCTTCAAAAATATAGTTATGACTACAAGATCAAAACGCACTGCAGGAATTTTGTTGATTGTACTTCCTACAGTGATTTATGGAGGAGTAAGTCTTTTGAACTTTCTCATTAATGATCCACGTTATATGCAAAACCAGCTGAGGCAAAATTTATTCAGAGCAGGCCATGCACATGCCGGTGTACTGCTGATCCTCTCGCTGGTAGCACTCATATATGTTGATGAAACTGCACTTTCTGAAAACTGGAAAACGATCGTACGAAGCTGCATTCCGGCGTCTGCAATACTCCTTCCTGCGGCGTTCTTCTTTTCTGTTTTAAAACCTGATGCCACAGAACCAAACGGCTTTATATACCTGGCTTTTGCAGGAGCTGTTATACTGGCTTTCGGATTGCTTGTTTTAGGGATAGGGCTTGTTAGAAAAAATGTATAAAGAGAAGCTGATACTGCCATCAAACTTTAGCAGCATCAGCCAATTAACTATTCAGTCCTCAAGCTATTTACCGGATTGTTCAAGGCTGCTTTAATGCTCTGATAAGAGACGGTTAGCAGCGCAATGCAAACAGTAGCAAAACCTGCCACAGCAAACATCCACCATTCGATATTGATCTTATAAGCGAAATTCTGCAACCAGTTATTCATCACCAGCCATGCGACAGGAAATGCAATAATAAAAGCTATACCAACCAGCTTTAAAAAATCACCGGACAACATTCCTGCTATATTCGCAACAGATGCGCCTAACACTTTTCGCACACCAATTTCTTTTGTACGTTGCGCAGCTGTAAAAGTAGCCAGTCCAAACAAGCCTAAACACGAAATAAATATGGCAAGGAATGCAAAGAAGCCAGAAAGTTTACTTACCACTTGCTCGCTCTTATACAGCCTGGCATATTCGAGATCTGAGAATTGATATGCAAATGGAAACTTGGGATTTAACTCTTTGCATATTTTTTCTAATTGAGTCAGTACATCTTTCGTTTTTCCACCTTGCACACGAATCAGAATAGTGCCCCACGACCAATTTTCATCGAGACGCATGATCAGCGGATCAATTGCCTGATGCAGTGAGTTAAAATGAAAATCTTTTACAACGCCAATGATTGTCCCAGGATGGTTGCCCCATTTGATTGTCTGTCCCACAGGATCCTGGTAACCTATTCTTTTTGCTGCAGTTTCATTAATGATATAGGCAGTTGAATCGCTGCTGAATTCTTTTGAAAAATCTCTTCCCGCAGCCATTTCAAGTTTCATCGTCTTTACAAAATCATATCCTACAACACCGTCGGCAAAAGACACTTCAAGATTGGGATCTTTACCCTGCCAGTAAATGCTGCCTGTGTGATGTTCAATGATCGTTGGAGAATTACGCATCTTTGAAACATTTATAATACCGGGCACATTAGCAGCCTTATTTTTAAACACACTATAATTTTTCACAAGATCTCCTTCTATCGGAACATAGATCAAATTATCGCGATCGTACCCAAGGTTTCTGCTCTGTATGTAGTTCATCTGGCGATAGATGACAATCATCCCTACAATAAGTAATACTGAAAGCGAAAACTGAAATACGACAAGAACCTTCCGGAAAAATACTGCTCCCCATCCTGCTTTAATACCACTTTTAAATACTTGGACAGGATTCATTGATGACAGAAAGATAGCAGGATAGCTCCCTGCAGTAAGACCCGTTACGACTATAAGTCCGGCCAAAATGATCCAGAACATTGGATAATTAAATGGCAATGAAAGTTGTTTACCCGTTACACTATTAAAGGCAGGCAAAAGCAATACGACCAATAGTATCGCTATGAAAATAGAAACCAGGGTAAGCAGCACTGCTTCACCAATAAACTGACCTATCAACGAAGAACGGACTGCGCCTATTACTTTACGCAGCCCCACTTCTTTTGCACGTTTACCTGATTGCGCTGTTGCAAGGTTCATAAAATTAATGCACGCAATAAGCAACGTAAAAATTGCAACCAATGTAAACAGGTGTACATATTCGATCCGGCCGCCATTGATCTGACCATCACTAAAGTTTGAATGCAGATATTTATCAGGATATGATTGTAGTGCAAGTTCAGTGCGCGATGCAGGATCTTTCTGTCGATAATTATAAATAAAGTGTTTGATCTTCGCTTCTACTTTTTTGGGCTCAGCATCCTTACGGAGCTGGATATATGTAGACGGGCTTGTGTTGCCCCAGTTTTTTACCCAGGCATTGTCTCTAACGTAGGCTATCCAGCTTCTGACAAAATCAAACTGCATGGAAGAGTTAGCCGGGAGATCGTCAAATACTGCTGTAACCTCAAGATCTTCTTTGTTTTCATACCGGATTGTTTTGCCTATTGCATTAGCAGCATCACCAAAAAACATATCAGCCATTTTTCGTGAAATGGCAATGGCTGACGGAGAACTTAGCGCTGCATCTGCTTTACCTTTTAATAAGGGATAACTAAACATGCTGAAGAAATCACTGCCTGCAAAATAGCCGTCCATCTTATTTATTTTGTTACCGGCTTCGAATGTAGAGCTCGCACCCGGTGCTGCAGCCCGATCCATAGCACTTGCATATTGCAATTCAGGAACATTCTTTTTTAGTTCATCCGCAAGCAGACCTTGCGTAGAATAACCTGCATTAATTTTTCCATCATAATACTGACGTTCATAAATCTGGTAAAGATAGTCCCCGTTGCTGTGGAACCTGTCTACACTATACTCATCATTTACCCATAACATGATGAGTATGCTACACATTAAACCAAGTGCCAACCCGAAGATGTTTATAAAAGAAAATGCTTTATTTCGAATTAGACTTCTCCATGCAATTTTAAAGTAGTTACCGAACATAAAATGCTGTTTAGTTCGTTGTACACTACCAACTATAAGCCATTATGCACTTTATTGAAAATAGGTAGATTACATAGTAAAATTAAATTACTATGTCCGGTTTTGAAACACCTTATGTGCGCATGTGGACAAAGATTTCCGGAACCGCAAAGGGTTTGAAAGGCGCACTCAAAAAATTGATGCTACACCTAATGCCACAGTAAATACGATCAGAAAAAGAGAAGCAGTGATAACCGGCACCAGTATTACGCGTACTGATTTATGAGAGATACTGTTGTAATTAAAAAACGATAGTTCGGAGTGGATTTAATGTTTTAAACACCGGCAACAAGTGCTTACTGGTCTACTCAAACTCCAGCTCGTTTTCAAAAAACTCCCAGTCAAACAGCAGAGCAAAAGTGTTCAGCTTATTGTTTAAAACTGATTCACTTTTTTTACTGTTCCACTTGTAGGTCTCATAACCGCTGTCAGTCCCCTTTGGTTCTAATCCCATCTCTGCGATCAGGCTTAACACCGGATGCATTTTATTAACGGGAATATCGAGAATGATTTTCGGCATGTCTGTTTAAATTAAATATAATCTACAACCAGA
Source organism: Danxiaibacter flavus (assembly GCF_041060425.1). Classification (NCBI taxonomy): domain Bacteria; kingdom Pseudomonadati; phylum Bacteroidota; class Chitinophagia; order Chitinophagales; family Chitinophagaceae; genus Danxiaibacter; species Danxiaibacter flavus. The sequence goes on along the minus strand of NZ_JAULBC010000001.1, from coordinate 1,239,769 downwards.
ATGCCAATAATGCAAGTTAAATATTGCTGAATTTGAGTGAGAAATTTTCACACATCTTCTAATACATTCAGTATAAACATTTTCAGAAAATTATCGAAGCTTTATTATGTTACCATTCTCCCATTTTATAATAGCAGATGGAAGTTTAGTTGAAACATCATCACGTCTATATTCAACAATATAGTCCACACGCTCTTTAATCACGTCGCTTATCTCTGGGAATGTTGCTGCCGCAGGCGCACCACTTATATTTGCAGAGGTACTTATAATGGGTTTTCTAAATCGTTTAATCATGTGTTTGCAAAATTCTTCATTGCATATACGCATGGCAACTGAGCCATCTGCAGCAAGCGCATTTTCAGCGATACCAAGTGCATGTTCATAAATAACAGTTGTTGGGTGATTAACGCTTTGTAAATAATCAAACACAGCCAAATCTACACTTGCAGCGTGTTGCATTACCTGTCTTTCGCTTGCCACTAAAACAACGAAACTTTTATTTGCCGGTCTTTCCTTAATAGCCATTATTTTATCAACAGCCGCCTCATTTGTTGCATCGCAGCCAAGTCCCCAGACTGTATCAGTAGGATATAATATCACTCCGCCTGCAGACAACACTTCGATACATTTTTCTACATCCATCATAAAATCCAAACTCATGATTAGCGATTTAGGGAACAATATTACGGAATGAAAGGCTATTAGCGGTGAGCTTTGAGCTATGAGCTATCAGCTATGAACCACGGGGTATCAGGTATCAGGCGTCAGGTATCAGGTGGGAATTTGAGATTTGAAATTTAGGATTTTAGTCTTCTTAACATATCTGAACAATTTGAAGGCAAAGTTCACATTTTCAATTCCATTCGCATATTTGCACATTCACCCATTCGCACATTCATTTTCAATTTTCAACTTTCAATTTTCAATTCCTCCCCATTCGCACATTTACCCATCCCCACATCCTCATAATCCTTATTTTCGCAAAAAATTTTGCATAATGGAATTGAAACAACTAATACAGGAAGCCTGGCAAAACAGGGAGCTGGTGAAGGAAAATGACTATACCGAGGCTGTTAAAACCGTTATAGAGGAATTGGATAAGGGTAGATTGAGAACTGCAGAACCTACTGAAAACGGCTGGGTGGCAAACGAATGGGTTAAACAGGCGATACTGATGTACTTTGGTATTCAGCAGATGAGGACCTGGGACCTACCTCCATTTGAGTTCTATGACAAAATGAAATTAAAACATAATTACAAAGACCTTGGTGTACGTGCCGTACCGCACGCAGTAGCGCGTTATGGCGCATTTTTGGGCCGCAATGTTGTTCTTATGCCAAGCTATGTAAACATCGGCGCTTACGTGGACGAAGGAACAATGGTTGATACATGGGCAACAGTAGGAAGCTGCGCGCAGATAGGTAAAAACGTTCACCTGAGCGGCGGCGTAGGCATTGGAGGCGTTTTAGAGCCATTACAGGCAACCCCGGTAATTATTGAAGATGGATGTTTCATCGGAAGCCGTTGCATAGTTGTTGAAGGTGTTGTTGTTGAAAAAGAAGCTGTATTGGGCGCCAACGTGGTATTAACAAAATCAACAAAGATCATAGATGTAACCGGCAGCGAACCCGTTGAATACAAAGGACATGTTCCGGCAAGAAGCGTAGTTATCCCCGGTACTTACAACAAAGATTTTGCTGCTGGTTCCTTCGGCGTTAGCTGCGCCCTGATCATTGGTCAGCGCAAGCCCAGCACCGATCTTAAAACCAGCCTCAACGACGCGTTGAGAGACTTTAATGTAAGCGTGTAGTAGCTGTCAGCTATTAGCTGTGAGCTATCAGCTTTTTCCATATTTGAGAGCCGTTTACTTTTGGTAGGCGGCTTTTTTTTGAGGTATCAGAATAGCTGTCAGCTATCAGCAGTCAGCTATCAGCTTTTCCATATTCCAGAGCCGTTTACTTTTTGTAGGCAGGTTTTTCTTTTCGGGTGTCAGGCGTAAGGTTTAAGGCTTGAGACACACGGCACACCTCTTACTGTCTTACTCTCTTACTATCTTACGGGTCTTTTCTTGTCTTACACGTCTTACACGTCTTACTCTCTTACGGTCTTACGGTCTTACACGTCTTCCTCTCTTACGGTCTTCTTCTTTCGCCTACCATTTTCCGCCATTTACCTACCATTTCAGCTTAACGCCCTATTAGCCGTTTGTCGGTGGCTATCAGCGTAATAGCTTTGTTCTATCAAACAAAAAAATAAAAATGACTTGTATGGAACCTAATAGACTAAGAGGGCGCAGAGGCGGTGGAGCATTAGTCGGCATATTTTTTCTCATTGGTGGCGCCTTATTACTGGCTTACAAGATGGGCGCTGGCATTCCGGGCTGGATTTTTGAATGGCCAATGATCCTGGTGGTTATCGGACTTATAACACTTATAAAACATCGTTTCAGAAATATAGGCGGATATATCCTGTTACTTATCGGCGGTTTATTTATTGCTGATAAATATGTGCAGGACATTAACCTTCACAACTACATTGCGCCGATCTGTATTATGGCAGTGGGTCTCGTGCTTATCTTCCGCCCGAAACATTTCCGTCACAGAGACGAATGGAAAGACCGTTTTAAACAACAATGGCGTGATGAATGGCGTGAAAAAATGGAGCAGCACCATCAAACGGCGGCAGATGTAATCAATTCCGGCGATGGTGAATACCTGGACGCAACAGCGGTCTTCGGATCAACAAAAAAAGTGATCCTTTCAAAAAACTTTAAAGGCGGCGATATCACCAGCTTTATGGGCGGATCTGAAATTGATCTTACAAAAGCAGATATCCAGGGAAGAGTGATCATAGACGTAACCAACATATTCGGCGGCACAAAACTGATCGTCCCTTCCAACTGGGATGTGAAAAGCGAAATGGCAGCTGTATTTGGCGGAATCGAGGACAAAAGACAGTTTATTAACACCGAGATTGACAGCAACAAGATCCTTATCATAAAAGGCACATGCGTCTTTGGAGGTATTGAAATCAATAGCTACTAATCGGTAACATACCAACCCAACATCCCTGTAAAAGCCATTATTGCTAACACACAAAGTAGACGTTATGACAATCTCCCTTCAATCATCAGTACAAGCACCTGTTGACAGGTATTATGCAGTGACTGTAAATGAAATGGTCATGTCCGCAGATGAAAGGAATGTTCGCAAAGTGTATGAGACACTCAGAGAGGCATGGAGTAATAACGACAAAGCACGCTTTACTTCCTGCTTTACAAACGACTGTGATTTTGTGAATTTTCAGAACCAGGTTTCAGGATGCTCAGGCGCTTCCGCCAAATATGATAAATTGCTCAATCACAATGATGACGGCACTACACTTTCTGCCGATATAAGCAAAGTGAAAATATTGAACAGCAACACTGCCATAGTTCATGTTAAGCTTGCTTTATACAACAGATGGCAGGCAAAGGTTGCCAGCTCAACGTACGCTTATCACACCCATGTTCTTATACTGCAGGATGGCGAATGGAAAATAACATCACTGCACAATAATGTTATGCCGAAACCGGGCTTTTTCAAAAGACTGTTTTCAGCGCTTTTCTAAGCATATAACACCTTCATAATTCAATTGTCTGACTACAAAAATTCCAAGCTATGCAATGGTATCTCGCCAAACTCGTTTACCGGATAATTTGTGGAGATGGTTCTCACACTCCTCAGTTTGATGAACAACTCAGGCTTGTAATGGCCGATGATGAACTACATGCTTTTTATAAAGCCAGGAAGATTGGCGAAAGAGAGCAGGACAACTTTTTGAACGCTTCACAAAAACCGGTTCACTGGAAGTTTATTGATGTTCCTGAAGTATTTAAACTGGATGATCTTATTGACGGCGCGGAAATGTATTCCCGCATTCATGAAGAAGACGATGCCGATATTTATATTCGTGTAACGAAACTGAAAGCAACACACTTACTGGAGAACAGTACGCATCAGTGCATCAGGTTAAATTAACATTCATTTGAACACACTTACCGCTTCGTCACAAAAAAGACTTTTGCTGATTAACGCAATCTGGTGGACAACAATAAGTATCATCCACGCGATTGCGTTAACCAACTTTGAACTGACTAACGTACAGGTTATTACTGACAGCCTTATTAGCAATGTGCTGCTCTCAGCGGGCTGCCTGCTTATTTTTAATAACATGAAGTATTACCTGCCGAGGCGGGAAAAATACTGGTATGTGCTGATCGTGGGTATAGGCATAAGTTCTGTCTGGCTGTGTATCTCAAGGCTGATTTTGGTTCATTTGTTTCCTGATGACGAACATTATTTAACATTGTACAGCAAATCATTGCCAATCCGTTTTGCCATTGCATTCTCAATGGTAAGCTGTATGGCATTTATCAGCCTGCTTTGGTACACACAGGAAGAACAGAAACGTATTGACGCCCGGAATGCTGAAGCGGAAAGACTTACAAGAGAAGCTGAATTATTTAAACTCAGGCAGCAGCTGCAACCTCACTTTTTGTTTAACAGCTTAAATTCAATAAGTGCGCTTACCGGAATGCAACCGGAAAAAGCGAGGCATATGATACAGCAGTTGAGCGATTTTTTGAGGGGAACATTACGCAGGGATGATCAGCAGCTAACCAATCTTTCTGAAGAACTGGAATACCTGCAACTATACCTGGATATTGAAAAAGTACGTTTTGGCTACCGGTTACAAACAGAATTAAAACATGATGAAGCTTCACTTCAAATGAAGATCCCTCCCCTGCTGTTGCAACCGGTTGTGGAAAACGCCATTAAATTTGGGTTGTATGATACTGTAGGAGAAGTAATCATCCGCATTAATGCTGCAAGCGAAAACGGGCACCTGGTTATTTCTGTAAGTAATCCTTTTGATCCTGAGACTTCTCAACCACTACAGGGAACAGGCTTCGGACTTGCCTCTATAAAAAGAAGATTATTTCTGCTGTATGCAAGACAGGACCTTTTGCAGACAGAAAAACATAATGACACATTTATAACAACGATAGTAGTGCCGCAGATGAGTGAGAATGGAGAATTGAGAATTGAGAATTTATAATTGACAATTGAAAGTTGACAATTGAAAATGCGGGTCGTTTGGTTTTGGCAAGCGTCTCTGACTTTAGCGAAAAACCTCATCCAATCAATGACGGACAACAAAAGCTGACTTAATTCGTGATGTAAGTTGCACATGGGGAGGAGATGGCCCGGCAAAACGCCCGGAGGGATCGGGTTTGCCTTGAATTTTCTTTGGTTACTTTCTTTTTTTCAAGAAAAAGAAAGTGACAAACACAAAAGGACGAAAAACTAGTAGTTGAAGCATATTATTTTAACGGTTGGCACTAAGCTTTGAGCTTTACGCTTTAAGCTTTGCGCTTTAAATACAACACAGATGAAAGCTATATTAATAGATGATGAACCACTGGCAAGAGTGATTGTAAGAGAATATTTGCAAGGATATCCTGAAATAGAAATTGTGCAGGAATGCAATGATGGTTTCGAAGGTGTAAAGGCTATTCAGCAACACCAGCCGGACCTGATTTTCCTCGATATCCAAATGCCGAAGATAAACGGCTTTGAAATGCTGGAATTGATTGAAACTCCGCCTAACGTTATCTTCACAACTGCTTTCGAAGAATATGCAATCAAGGCGTTTGAAGCGCACGCCGTAGATTATCTTCTCAAACCCTTTAGTAAAGAAAGATTTGACAAAGCCATGCAGAAGTTATTGCAACAGGCGAAACCATCTGTTGAAAAAACTGAAGCTATTCTTGAAACAGCATCCCTTTCTCCAACACAAAGCAGCCGCATCGTTTTAAAAGACGGCGGGAAGATCAAAATTATTCCCGTTGCACAGATCCAATACCTTGAGGCCGCCGATGATTATGTAAAAATATATACAGCAGAAGGCTCCTTTCTTAAAAAGAAAACGATGACTTTTTTTGAACAAAGTTTGCCGTCGCAGCAATTCGTTCGCGTTCATCGTTCATACATTGTAAACACACAACTGATCACACGTATCGATCCTTACGAGAAAGACAGTCACCTTGTGCTGCTGAATACCGGCGCCCGCTTACCAGTGAGTAAAGCAGGCTATGCGCGAATGAAAGAGGTGCTGGGCATCTAGTTTTTTTTCTTTATCTTTTAACTATTGTAGTTGATTTATTACCAATCTGGTTGAAGCATGAATACAGCTCCGTTATACGAATACCTGAAGAAGATGGTTAACATTGATGATGAAGCCTGGAAAGATCTTGAAGAAAGGCTGCAACATAAAACCATCCGCCGTAAAGAGAAATTTGTTACCGAGGGAAAGGTATGCAAGGAAGTAGCATTTATACTTAGCGGAAGTTTCAGGTATTACCAGACCATCGATGGAAAAGAGATCACCACATATTTCTCGTTCGAAAATAACTGGGTAAGTTCATATAACAGCTTTCTTAAACAAGCGCCATCATATGCTACTGTTGAGGCAATCGAAAATTCAGAGATCCTTGCTATTCAATACAACGATCTGCAATGGCTTTACAAGCATCATCCAGGAATTGAGCTTTTTGGACGATACATTGCTGAATATCTTGTTTCATGTCTTGAAGAAAGATTGCACAGCATGCTGTTAAAAACTCCTGAGCAGCGCTATATTAAAGCCATTGAAGACAATGGCGAACATATCCATCGCATTCCCCAACATTACATTGCATCATTCCTGGGCATCACGCCTGAATCGCTCAGCCGCATCAGAAAAAGAAGAATGCAGCGGATTTTTTCTTAACCAAAGTCAACGATTTCCGCCTCATAACGGCCATAGCTTTGTGTTAACAAAACAAACAAACTATGGCACTTCATACTCTTCTCGGCGCAAATGGAACAATCGCTACAGAACTGGTTCCTGTATTATTGGCAAACAAAGAAAACATCCGCCTCGTATCAAGGAATCCCAAAGCCGTAGCCGGTGCAGAAACCATGGCTGCAGACGTTTTAAACTATCAACAGGTATTGAAAGCCGTGAATGGTTCTGATATAGTCTATTTATTAGTCGGCCTGGAATATAACATTCATGTCTGGCGCAAAAGCTGGCCCGTTATAATGAGAAATGTAATTGAAGCATGTAAGGCGTGCAAAGCCAAACTTGTTTTCTTTGACAATGCTTATATGTATGGCCGCGTTGATGGAAAGATCACCGAAGAAACGCCTTTCAAACCCATAAGTAAAAAAGGCGCATTAAGAGCCGAAATTGACCAGATGCTTTTAGATGAAATGAATGCAGGCAGAATTAAAGCTGCAATAGCAAAAGCAGTTGACTTCTACGGACCAAGATGCATTGATAAAAGCGCTACAGGACTAATGGTATTTGAAAGAATGAAGAACGGAAAAACCGCGCAATGGCTGGGCAATGCAAATGTTCCAAGATCATTTAACTATACACCGGATGCAGCAAAGGCCTTATATATGCTGGCGACAAGCGAAAAAGCCTATGGTCAAACCTGGCATCTTCCGGCCGTATCGCCGGCGCTTACAGGAAAACAATTTGTTGATCTGGCTGCTAAATACATGAAAGCAAAGAACAACGTACAGGTTGTACCCAAATGGCTGCTGTCTGTTTCAGGCCTGTTTAACAGATTTATGAAAGAGATGAATGAAATGATGTGTCAGAACGACTATCCATTTGAATTTGATTCATCCAAATTCCAGAAAGCATTTGCTTTTACGCCGACTTCGTATGAGCAAGCAATAAAAGAAACTGCGGAATGGTTTTTAGATAATGGATAATTGAAAGTTCCTGCCCGACTGATGTCATTCAGGCGGGGAAAATTGAAAATGATCGTAGCGAAGTGTACACAAAATTAGAACCAGGCAATTTCCATAGCTCATTCGCACATTCGCATATTTACCCATTTGCACATCCACTCATTCGCATATTCATTTTCAATTTTCTCTTTTCCATTATCAATTAAATTAAAGTTTGAGCTTGATGCCAATCCTGTTCAATCCGCCAGCGCACCAGATCATGATTAATGAGAAAAAGAAAGATTTCAACAATCCAACGGCTCCGACGAGCAATGGCCCCGGCAAACCCAGATTGAACAAAACGACAATCGCATAGGCATAATAAGGCATGAGGTAACACAGTAAGGTATCTGTTCCTGCAGGCTTGATTGGGTTAAACAAGGATGCTTTACCCCAAACATCTGCAACAAGGAATACTACTATGAAAAGAAACAACGTAATTGAGCTGCAAATAAGTACCCAGCTTGGTGTGGCGCGAATCTTGGATATACCGTCTAGCGGCCGCACGCCAAAACCTGCAACCAGTAACAGGATAGCAAGCACCAAATAAGTCAGTAACATCTTTTGCCATTGCTGTCCTGACATAAAGTAGCGGAATATTTGTCCTGTTATTACTCCTCCTAAAACCAATGCAGCGAGGCCACCCTCTCCGAGCGGACCAACAATCGCGTGCAACACCAGGTTTTGAGGTAAAACATGTGCATGCCGCGCAATGCATAAACCGAGAAAAAGCAGCCAAAAAATAACTGTTATGATAATTTTCTCACGAGCTATAAAACAGGCTAAACTTCCCACTAAATAAGACCATCCGATGAGACCCAATATTCCCCACCAGGAGGTTGAAAAATAATGAACATCGGGCGCTTTGCCGCCACGATAAAAAATAGCAAGCACAACTAAAAGAACAAGGGCAACAGACTTGCCCACATTAATCATTCGTTTATTAGCTGATTTGGGATAAACGTTCCAAAGTACAATGAAACAAGTACAGCAAATGATGTTCCATACAACCCTTGGCATACCGGTAGCTGCTTCGTTTATTTCTTCTCCGTTCACAAGAAAAACACCCATCACCAGCAATGCAAGCGAACGCGAAAGTATGTGTTTGACTATATGGGGATTATCATCTCCCTTTTTTATTCTGGCCGCAATCGCAAATGGAATGGATAATCCCACGATAAAAAGAAATGCAGGAAAAACAGTATCTGCTAAACCCATTCCGTCGTCTTTTGCTGCAACATGTTCCAACCAACCGGGGATATCTCTTAATGACCAAAGATCATTTACAAAGATCATCAGGAGCATGGTTAAAGCCCGCGTGACATCAATAGCAGCGACACGGTTAGTTGGCAGATGGATGGTCATACCTCGTTCAGTTTTGATACACTTAAGTTATCGGATATTGGTGACAAATCAAAAAAGGGAACCTTAATCATAGATTAAACGCAACTGCTCAATTATATTGCGCGCACCTTAAACTCATTTTATCATGGACATAAACGCCATAACAAACAAAGTGATCGGCTGTGCAATTGAAATACACAAAAGTCTCGGGCCTGGCTTATTAGAATCTGCACACGAAGAATGTCTGGCATTTGAACTAATGAAGGCTGGATTACAAATTGAAAGGCAGGCACCGGTCCCGGTCATCTATAAGCAAATACACTTAAACTGCGGTTACAGAATTGATATTTTAGTGGAGAAGACGCTGGTCCTGGAACTAAAATCTGTAGATGCTCTGGCACCCGTTCACGAAGCGCAAATATTGACTTATATGAAGTTTGCAAACAAACCGATAGGACTACTGATAAATTTCAATGTGCTGTTATTAAAGAATGGCATCAAAAGGTTTAAATATTAGAGGAATACAGTTACACGGAGTTACACAAAGAAGGCACGGAGTTACACAGAGGCTTTTCTCTGTGCAACTCCGTGTCTTCTCCTGTATTTTCTCTGTGTAACAAAAAATTATACAACAATCGCCAGTGTTTGATTGGGTTGTATAGTTATCTTATTGCTTAACTCAATAGTTACATCCTTGCCATTTTGTTTAAACCTTGCAGGTATTTTCTGCGAACCAAGAAATACTGAAACCTTTGCAACCGGCGATGCATCTTTTTTCTGAATACTTATTGTCTGCAATACAAGCTCACCGTACTTCACATTAAAGCTATGTTTTTGTATACCACCACCAATGCTTTGTTCATATGTACCCCATCCCTGCGCAGCAGTAAAAGGCGCTTTAAAGTTTGCCGCATTAAATGCCGGCGCAAACCGCATATAACCTTTCGGGCCATGATACTCAAATCCGCAGGCTGTTATAAACGTACCGTAGCTGGCCATTGCACGGGCATAATGGTCGCTGCACTCAATTTCATTATACGGATTTCTTTTTGCAGCATGATACCGGTCATGGATTGACTTTGTCAGCACCAACGCTTCATCCGTCATACCTTCAGCCATCATGTGCGCCGCAACCTGGTGTTCAAAGCCGGACATACATTCATGAAAATAACCGAGCTGCCAGGTCACATCTTCACCGTATGCCTTCGGCTCATTGTGTGGGTTTGTATTCATGATCAGGCCTGCCTCTCCTGGCAATGCATAAGGCCTTCCGCCAGTATGCGTCTTAATATACGGACCAACATCAGGCGCAAAATTGTATTTCCACAGGCTTCGTAAAGCCGACAATGTTTTTTCTTTATCCCACAATCTACCGAGCCCAACCTGGAAAGCCCAGCTTTGTCCGTAAACCTGGTCTATATGACACGTGTTATAAGAGCCCAATTTTTTACGTCCCTCTTTGGCATCTGGCCGGTGAATAAAATATTCTCCATTGAACAGCTCACTCATATTCTTTCCTCCCTTTGATACATAATCTTTACATGTCTCTGCAAAAGAAGTATCACCCATTTCTTCCGCCATCAACTGTGCAGCTTTGGCTGCAGCAATGCAAAGTCCGGCAATCCATGCAATTTCACCCTCCCAAACAGCATCCAGTGTATTTTCCATTGGAGTATCTGTCAATCCATCACCGTTCTTATCCTGCTGCAACATAAAGGTTACAGCTTTTTTTATCTTGTTCCAGTTATTGTTAAGGAAAGAATTATCAGCAGACATCTGATGCTCGCGATAGATCCGCAATATTGTGCCTGCTTGTCCATCTATTGCAGGGCGCTCTTCGAATTCTCCGCGGAAGATGATCCCACCATCCTGCTGCATCGCAACACCAAGATCAACACGCTCCCTGGTATCGCGTTCCAGCGATGGAAACATACGGCCAAGCGTATGACCATACTGCCACACATGCGTACAGGTTCCCTCGCAGGCATTCACGCCTTCCCATCCCCAGAAACGTCCGCTTGCAAAGCGATAGGTATTGGCCGTTGCTATCGTTCCGATGTTTAAAAAAGTTCTTTCGAGAAACCATTTTGGCAGACTGGAATCATAAAATGTTTTTTGCCACAGCAAAGTATTGTCATGAATGGTTTTAAAGTTTCTGGCAACATAATTCATCACTTCCCCTGCATCTTTAAAACGGGTAGCGTAGTAATAGCCATCTTTACTTTCCGGCATCCGGCCATTCAATTTCTTCAGGGAATGATTAAAATGCCAGGCGATAACAAAACTGGCGGAAAATGTCTTTCCCGGCGCAATTGTTCCGGGTACGGATATACTTGCCACCAGTTTTTCATCAATATCCTTCTCCGAAGCATCTTGTTTACTTTCAGAGAAAAATGCATCTTTAACAGGGAAGGGATCGGCTGAAGTGTTTACCACGCTTTTTTGATTCATTACTGAAAAGCACATGGTTCCTGCATCGCGCTGTGTATTAGCGTCCTCCTTCGATGCAATGAAGGAAGATAGTATCGAGGAATATCGGGCCTGCAGCTTCACTTCGTTCTTGCGTCGCCCGTCACCGGGTTTAGCGGTTATCTTGTTAGCTCCGTTTTCTAACCATCCGGCAATAACTATCTCCACATTAGAAGAAGAAATATTTTTAACTTCAATATCCTGGAAAGTAGCAGGCAACTCACTGTAATCAGTATTTAGCGGCACAAAAAAAGCACCGCCCTTTAACACCACTTCAACGGGCAATTTCTTGTCAACATACTTCACCGTTGCCAATGGGTAGGTTGCTTCAAAGATCACATCATCCCAATCATCTTCATTCAGTTGCTTTATAACGGTAACACCTCCGTAGGTTATCTTAACGGCAATTCCCTGCTCCAGTATTCTTTTATTACTGGCCAACGTTGGCTCAACGTAGTTCGCCCCATCACGCGGGCGAATCTTGCGTTCCTTTGTTCCATCATTCCAATACACTTCCCGCGGATCCACACCTTCACGGTCATCATTATAAATACCCCAAAGCCACAAACGTCCGTCTCCACCCATATACAACGTGCCGCTATGCAAACCACCGGCGGGCATACCGATGTATTTCAATTCATTTTTTGTTTTGCAATAGGTGCTTGCTCTTCCCGTTTCGTATAACGACTTAATCCATTTTGCATCAAGTCCTTTGTTCACAGGGATATTGTGCAAAGGATAATCTGCAACAAATGGTGTTGCAAAACCTTTAAGGAAGGAAGTGCCGCCTATGACGCCACCTACAACCAGGCTGCCTTGTTTTAAAAAAGACCTACGCTTCATATTTTTCTATTGAGTTTCAAATTAAAGTCAACTTACATTACATTCATCTGCATCAACATCCTTTTTTCCAAAATAATCACGGATATACCTATAGTACAACTGTAAAGCGATAATTACTGAAAAACTAACCAGGGTTACCCTGATAACATAATTTGCCACCTGATGATAACCCAGGATTTTACAACCAATAAAAACCATCAAACAAACGACGCCAACAATACGCAGAAAAGCTATTACACGTAACATAGTATTTATTTTGTCAATGAACCGGAATCAATCATCTATAGCAAATCCTCATTAACTCCAGCTAATGATTTTGTGAAACGGCGAGGATTGCTGCGCTGCAACATTCGGTTTAGTGACATTCGGTTTTAGGATCATTTCTTAAAGATTCAGAGTTAGGCAATTATAAGTTCAAAGTATTTCTGACTAATGCCGTTGAATGAATTAAAAATTCAACTTACTCATCCAACGGCTTAGCCACCTCTGCAAGTTCGCAATGACGCACAAATCAACATTAGTTGATATTCACCATTCCTTTGCCGCAATTCACTATTACCAACCCTTATTCTGTGTCAGGTTCTTGTTCTTATCAAGCGCCGTTTGGGGTACGGGCCACAGGTAATGCTTATTGGGATCGAAGACACGGTTCTGGGCCATAAACTGCGGCTTTGACCAGTCACCGATCGGGTCATTCACATTACTGTTAATGCCGTAGGCCGGCTTATTCAATACATTCTCTGCAATTTTCCAACGAAGAATATCGAAATAACGTTTATGCTCAGCAACAAATTCATGGCGACGTTCTTCACGAATAGCATCACGCATTGCAGATTGATTACCCTGCAGGTCATCTACTCCCGGAAGACCAGATCTCGCACGTACCTTATCCATTGCCCATGCAATTTTTCCATTGCCCGGCTCGTATTCATTTAATGCTTCTGCCAGCATCAGATAAGTTTCAGCAAAGCGGTACAAAGGAAAGTTCATATACGCATTTTCCGGATCAGGATTGGTTGGCTCAGCAAACTTCAAATACATGTATCCGGTAAGGCCTCCACCTTCGTTGTTCATGCGCTCGGGATTTCCGTAAGAAGGATGTGGCTGATAAGGCTGATATGTTCCGTCTGGTCTGAGACATGGCACACCCGGCAAAAGGAATGTCTGCTGCAGGCGTTTATCACGATTTGCCCACGGATTATTCTTATCATACAACGAAGATGTTTTAATAGACTTACCGTCTGTACACAAATAAGAATCTACGAGATCTCTTGTGGGGCAAAAGCTAGCCCAGCCCTCTCCTGTTATACCGGTTCCAGTTGGAGAAGCCAGTACCGGCAACATATTGGTGATCTCGTTTTTCACATACTGATAAGCCAGGATCACTTCTTTATTATTGTTATTTGATTCGTGTTTAAAGAGATAAGAATAATCACTTTCCAGATCATACCCTGCACCAAGATCAATTACCGTCTGTGCTGCATCTGCTGCCTGTTTCCAAAGACTGGCATCGTCCTGGTTCTGATGAAATTTCTTAATGCTCGCCATGTACAGGTAAACATCTGCCTTGAGCATTAATGCAGCACCTTTCGTTATTCTCCCCGCATCGTTATTTGGATAAGTAACGGGTAAATTTGCCACAGCAGTTTCTACATTGCTAATTACATAATTCAACACTTCACTTGCCGGACTTCTCGGTAGTGCTGCGTCCTCCAGGCTGACTGGAGCTTCCTTGATTAGCGGAATATCGCCAAACAATCTCACCATACGGAAATAACGGATGGCCAAAATAAATCTCGCTTCACCTTCATAACGTTTTTTCAAATTCTCATCAATGGACATACCTTTTAGTTTGTCCAAAAAATAAAGTGCCATTCGCAATTTGCTATATGCCCATTCCTCACTGATATAACCATCTGTCGGGGATTGTGTACCCTGGCAGATATAACCCATTCCTCCTTCACCCCATGCATTCGTCATAACAGAATTATCGCTATGGCAATCGCGCCAGAAATCACGGCTGTCAGGAAGTGTAGAATAGACCGCATTTAATCCTTTATCTGCATCAGCTGCGGTTTTCCAGAATGTACTCTCTGATGCCTGCGCCAGCGGTTGGCGATCTAAAAACTTGTTGCATCCTGCTGCAAACAGACCTACAACAGGTATGATGATATATAAAAGCCTCTTCATGGTAGTTAGAATTTAAGATTTACGCCAAATGATACCGTTCTTGAGATTGGATAATAATTACCTTCCGGATCAAACCCCGGGTAATTTGTGAGCGTGGCCAGGTTTTGCGCTGACACATAAAAACGTACATAGTTCACATGCATTTTGCTCAATACCTGCCTTGGCAGCGTATAGCCCACCTGAAGGTTCTGCAGTTTGAGGTAAGATGCTTTTCTCAACCAGTAACTTGAATACTTTGTATCATTGGACGTATATTGGATAGACAATCTCGGGTAAGATGCATTAGGATTTTGCGGAGTCCACGCATCCATGTGCATAGGGCGCGCATTCTGAGAAAGATAAAATGCCCATCCTTCATATCCCTGCATGTATCGATATTGATTATATACACCATACAGGTTCATAGATAAGTCAATATTCTTCCATCCAAAACTTAAATTAGAACCGTAGTTAATGGGCACTACATTTTTATTGAGAATAATCCTGTCGCTGCCATCAATCTGGTTATCTCCATTCTGATTTTTATACTGGATGTTGCCTGCAAACACGTTGGTTCCCTGTGAAGGATTTTTTGCAACATCAGCATCACTCTGGAACAAACCTACGGCCTGTAGGCCATAAGGAAGATTGTAAGGCAATCCTTCAGCCGTATAAGTGCTGCCACCTATCCATGGACCAGTGCCATGCAGGTCAAGCACCTTGTTACGGGAGAAGCTTGCATTGGCATCAATACCCCAATAAAAATTACCGCTTCTGTCATTGTAACTTACAGATGCATCAAGCCCTTTGTTTTGCATTTTAAGCAGGTTGCTCAACGGCGCCGGCAAGCCAAACTCCGTTGGTACGGGTGCCTGGTACAAAATATTACTGCGCTTATTGATAAAATACTCTACGGTTACCTGCAGTTTCTGCTTAAAGAAACCCGCGTCTACACCAAAGTTGGTTACTTCTGCTTTTTCCCATGTTATATTTGGATTTACCGCAACATTGTTCCATGCACCTGGCACGATTGCCCCGTTAAAAGCATAGATATTTGGTGAAAAAGCCAGCACCGCGGCTGTTGGATAATACGCCACTTTTTCAGCATCGCCCAATGTACCCCACGATGCACGAAGCTTTAACTGGGAAAGCCACTTAACATCACTAAGAAATTTTTCACGATGCATATTCCATCCTGCCGAGAAAGAGGGGAAATAACCCCACCTGTGACCAGGAGCAAAACGTGACGATCCGTCTCCTCTTGCATTAACCTGCAACAAATACTTTCCGTCATAATCATAGTTAATTCTTCCAAAAACCGACTGAATAGCCACATCGCTTGCAGTTCCGTTATTTTGCTTGTTTGCTATACCTACATCAAGCACATCTATACCATCAAACGGCATATTGTCCCTGGAGGCGGAGAACGAAGTTTGTTTGTAATACTCCTGCGAATAGCCTACAAGCGCTTTTATACTATGACGATTAACCTGAACGCCATAATCCGCTGTTAATTGCAGCATGTTGCGCCTGTTATTGCCAGATGCTTCACTAAGGCTGTTTACCTGGTTTTGCACGGAATAAATGGTGCCGTCATCATTATACAGGTTGTACGTGTTCACCTTATTTGTTGTACGTGAATCAAATGAATAAGATGAAAAGCTTCCTTTCAGGTTAAGGTTTTTAACAGGTGTATAGGTGAGATCAAAAATGTTCAGCAGCTCCTTCACCTTTTGCAGATTATAACCACCTTCGTTCACGCCGGCAATGGGATTGCCCGCCATAGCTGATCCTGCACCATACTGACCTTGTTTGTTATAGATAAAGCTGATGGGAGAAACTCTTGCCGACTGCGTTTGCCAGATCTCTGTTCCACCCTGGGGCTGATTAATTTTTGTTTCAGTGTACTGCACATTTGCACCCAGTGTAAGATTTTTTGCAAGCTTTATCGAGAGATCGGGACGGATGATGTACCGGTTGTAATTATTATTAGGCAATGTTCCATCCTGGTAATCATAAGAACCGGAGATTCTATAGGTGATGTAATCCGCCTTACCCGAAACTGACATGTAGTTATTGTTGATGATGGTACTCTTTTTATAGATCTCTTTGTACCATTTATTGTCGGCATACTTGCCCGCCTTAAGGTCTGCAAGCCCCTGCTCTCCATACAATGGATCTTTGCCATCATTAACCAGTGCCTGATCCCACAACTTCATATAATCAGCCGCACCAACAAAATCCAATCTAAATTGGGGGCTTTGCAAACCTACGCTTGACGCTACCTCAACTACCGGCTTACTGTTAATAACGCCTTTGCCTGTTTTGGTAGTAATGAGCAATACGCCGTTTGCAGCTCGCGATCCATAGATAGCAGCAGATGCAGCATCCTTCAGTACCGAAACACTTTCTATATCATTAGGGTTTAGGGTGTAAATATTTCCGGGTGTTCCATCTATCAATACCAATACCCCGGAACTGCCTCCTATTGTAGATACGCCGCGAATATTCAGGCTTCCTCCCGACCCCACTGCACCGGAACTTTTCGTAACATTCAAACCGGGCACAGACCCTGCAAACAGTTCCTGAACGTTTGTTGCCGGTCTTGATTTCAAAGCCTGCTCTGTCTTAACAACACCTACAGAACCGGTCAGATCGCCTTTCTTTTGTGTACCATATCCAACAACTATAATATCATTAAGACTTGCTGCTTCCTGTGCGAGTGTAACAGCCAGATCGTTGTCATTTTTAATTTCGATTGTGACGGTCTTGTGACCGATGAGCGAAAACTCCAATATATCTCCCTTATCTGCCTCAATCGAAAAAAGGCCATCCGCAGAGCTAACAACGCCCCTTTGTGAATTTTTAATAGTAACAGACACCCCTGCTAACGGATTACCCTTGTCGTCCGCAACAGAACCCTTTATTACATTCCTGGCAACATAAGCAGACTGGCTGATAACAATCAGGTTATTATCTAACAATTTGTAGTTAAGCGATGTATTGGCCAGTACTTTTTCGAGCACTTCCGCAACATTTGCATCCTTTAGAGACAGTGTAACCTGCCAGTCATTACCCACAATATTGTCGTTATATAAAATGCGGTACGCACTTTTTTGCTGAATAATTGCCAGCACTTCTTTCAGATTTTTTTTCTCAACTGAAATGCTGATCTTTTCCTGGGAAATTCCTTTGGAATATGCCTGCAGGCAAACAACAGTTAGCAGGAACATTACCAGTTTCATAAGCAGTAGAATTTTTACCACCTGCCTTTTTTGGGGCAGATGATCAAGCAAAGCGATTTTCTTCATAATTTTAAATGCTGTTAATTAAGTAATAGGAAAGAGGTGTAGACGCCAATCTGTAAACCGCTTTCCGCTTTATTTACCGGCTTAGGGAGAAGTCAGTTCTCCCTTTTTTATGTATCTCCTTACGTCATAGGCAGTAGATTTTTAATGCATTAGTTTTTGGTGATAAATACTTCTTTGTTTTTTATTGAATATTTAAAGTAGTACGAGTATTGCAGCGCCTTTAACGCCTGGTCAAGACTTTCCGTGTCAAAAACACCGGTGAATTTTTGTTGCTTTAGATCTGCATCAACAATATGAATTTTAACAAGGTAGCGGCGTTCCATTTTTTCGACCAGTTTATCAAAGCTCTCTTTGTAAAAAACCAGCTTTTTATTCATCCAGGATAATTCGGGCACAAGTGAACTCGTAGGCTCTACATGCAATGATTGAATTGTGTACGATTGGGTTACTGCCTCATCCTGCAGCTTTTTCACAGCCTCTCCACCCGACGAGTTCACTGCTTTTATTACCAGTTTTTCATTTGGCTTTAGAATAATAGCCCTGTCAGCGTCGGCTTTGTTTACAACCTCTACAATGCCACGTATTAAAGATGTTTCGATAACATCATCTTCATTATACGCTGAAACATTGAAGGCCGTTCCCTTAACCCTGATGTCAATGTTCCGGGCATGAATAACCAATGGCACATGCTCATTTTTAGCTACGTCAAAAAAAGCTTCGCCGCTCAGATATATTTCCCTGCGGGTTTTACCAAACGCATCATTATAAGAAACCTTGCTTCTTTCATTCAACCAGATCTTTGTGCCATCATCCAGTGTAAGCATTGATTGTTTCCCAACATCGTTATGTATCTCTTTGTTAGCAAGCACCACGTCGCGCTGTAGTGTATTGTGTTTTACTAAAAAAGTTACCAATACCACCATGATGACAACTGCAGCTGCCGCGCCGGCTATCACGATTTTTCGCCACGTAGACATCCTGCGCACAGGTGCTGTCTCAACAAGGTCTGCATTTTTTATTCTCGCCAATATCTTGTCAAAGGCATATTGTGCCATCGCTTCTTCCTGCTTGTTCTGCGAACAATATTCTTCCAGCAGAACAAACTTCTCTTTGTAATTGCTATCCGTCTCAATTGTTTTTTGCAGCAACTCAGTTTCCTCAGGAAGAATGGTTCCGGCCATGTGTTTACTCACAAGTAGCAAAAATTGATCATTGTCCATATCAGTCTGATAATTGCCCTTGGGCATTAGGTTATTCAATCTTGTTACTCTAAAACAGGCGATGTTTGCCCCTTTCAGAAAACGTTGTTGATTGTTATGCGCAACTATACAGACACGCGTTTTTGAAAAACTACGTACGCGGAATTAAAAAAAAGAGAAAAAAAATAATAGGGAGAAAAAAGAGCCCTTGTTCGATGGCTTATTAGATGACGTGTGGCGTTCGGATAGTACTTCATCCAGCTTTTTAACAGCTTTGTATACTTGCGTTTCAACAGTACGTGTAGAAAGATTCATTATTTCTGCGACTTCGCGGCACTTAAAGCCTTGTTCTTTGACGAGCCTGAAAATTGTTTTGCACTGCAGTGGAAGGGACTCGATAGCACGATCCATTTTTATCATGAGCTCTTTCTTTTCAAGCTCTTTTGATGGATCGGTATTTTCGGTTAATACCGCGCAGCCGCTATCTTCCATAAAAACAACCCTGCTGTTACCAAACTTGCGGATGTAATTGAGTGCTGCGTTTCTTGCACAGGTAAAAAGATAAGTAGATGGATGCTCTATGGATGGTAGTTTTTCCCGTTGCTGCCAGATGCTTACAAAAACATCAGACACAACTTCTTCAGCAGATTCCTTGTTCTTTACAAACCCTGTAACAAATCCGGTCAGGCGTGAATAATACATCTTGTAAAGCATTTCAAGCGATCGCTGGTCTCCGTTGGCAAGTTGCTGGAATAAAAGCTGTGGTGTATTGTTTTCAGTCACGGCGCAAATAATCGTTTGCTATATTACTCATTGTTCACCCAAAAAATAATATCAAACGATTGCGTAATTGATGCAATCGGTGTAATTCCGGCTGATTTTTTAATTCAACCTGCAAACGGCTAATTCAGCAGATATTTTGTTTAAAAGCAAAAAACATTGATACTAACGCTTGTTATAAAAATACGGTCGCTTAACTTCACCACCGTTATAAAAAAATGACAACTTCTAACTACCATATCTTCTCATCAACGCCTGTAGCTATTTCAGCTACAACTACAATTATTATTACAACCCTGTAAAGGGTTGCAATTCATCATATCACCATCGGGGCTTTTTTAAGCTGACTTTTGAAAAGAAACCTTTGTTTTACTGGTATTTCAAAATAAAAGTGCAAACTAACTAATCTTATTTCCAAACGCAAATCACCCTGTTCCATCTTCGGGGAGCATCTATATGAAAGTATTAAAATTCGGCGGCTCATCTGTTGCCAATGCGGAAAACATACAGAAAGTTGTTCAGATAGTAAAAAATGAACAACAACCAAAAGTAGTTGTAGTATCAGCATTGGGCGGCGTTACGGATCAACTGATCAATGCGGGAACCCTTGCAGAAAAGGGCGACGAAAGTTATAAAGAAGTGCTTCAGGCCTTAGAAACCAAGCATCTCGACACAGCCAGAGCTTTACTGCCGGTTACACATCAGAGCAGTTGCCTTAGCATGGTAAAACAGCACTTTAATGAGCTGGACGAAATATGCAATAGTGTATTCTATATAAGAGAACTGTCACTTCGCACCAAAGACCGTATCATCAGCTTTGGTGAACTGCTTTCTTCAAAGATCATTTCAGCATTCATGTCTTCAGCCAATATTCAACATGAATGGCTGGACAGCCGTAAACTGATCAAAACCAACAATAACTTCGGTTTTGCAGCAGTTAACTTTAAGGATACAAATGAAATCATCAGTTCCACAGTTGCTGCTTCCGGAAAACAGGCATTTCTCGCTCCCGGATTTATAGCATCTGACGCCAACAGCAATACTACTACGTTAGGAAGAGGTGGCTCTGATTACACTGCCGCCATCTTTGCAGCAGCCCTTGATGCTTCCGCTCTTGAAATATGGACAGATGTAACAGGTATGATGACTGCTGACCCAAGATGGGTGGCCAACGCCAAAACCATCAACCGCACTTCATACCAGGAAGCGATGGAACTTTCGCATTTTGGTGCCAAAGTAATTTACCCTCCTACTATACAACCTGTAATGCAAAAGAATATACCTACCTGGGTTAAAAACACTTTTGCACCAAATGAAGCCGGCACTGTGATTGAAAGCGCCGGCGAGCATGATGGCAGCGAAATCATTACCGGCATTTCCAGCATAAACAGTGTTACATTACTAAGCCTGGAAGGTAGCGGCATGGTAGGTATTCCGGGTTTTTCAAAAAGATTGTTTGAAGCGTTGGCTAATGAAAAGATCAATGTGATCCTTATCACGCAAAGCTCTTCTGAACATTCTATCTGCGTTGCGATCAATGCCGCAGATGCAGCCAAGGCAAAAAATGTTGTTGATGCTGCATTCGAAACAGAATTGAATCAGAAGAAGGTTGATCCATTAAAGGTTGAAGAGGGCCATGCAATCATTGCACTGGTTGGAGATAAAATGAAAAGCCATCCGGGCATAGCCGGAAAAATGTTTGGCGCCCTTGGTAGAAACGGTATCAATATAAGAGCTATAGCACAAGGATCTTCTGAAAGAAACATTTCAGCAGTGATTTCAGTTGCTGATGTGAAGAAAGGTGTGAACGTTTTACACGAAGCATTCTTCGAATCTGTCCACAAACAGTTAAACGTATTTATAGTTGGAGTTGGCAATGTTGGTGGCAAGCTGATGGAACAACTCAACCAGCAGAAACAATTCTTACTGGAACATCTTAACCTGCAAGTGCGCGTTACCGGTATTGCCAACAGCAAACAAATGCTGTTTGTCGATAATGGTAACGAGATTGATCTCCGCAGTTGGAAAGAGGCTTTAAAAAATGCACAACCAATGGAGTTGGAGCGCTTTGTAGATACTGTTATAGATAAAAATCTACGTAACTCAGTATTTGTTGATGTTACCGCAAACGCTGATGTAGCTGCGGTTTACAACAGGCTGCTTGAAAAAAGTATTTCGATTGTTGCGTGTAACAAAATTGCAGCGTCATCACCGTATAGCAATTATTCACAATTAAAATCTACGGCAAGAGAATTTAACGCTGAATACCGTTTCGAAACAAATGTTGGAGCAGGATTACCGGTTATAGGAACGCTGAACGATTTGAGAAGAAGTGGTGACCAGGTGAATAAAATACAAGCGGTATTATCGGGCACACTGAACTTTGTGTTCAATAATTATGATGGAAGCCGTCCGTTTGCCGAAGTTGTTAAGCAGGCACAGGATGAAGGCTATACAGAACCGGATCCAAGACTTGATCTTGGCGGCACTGACGTGATGCGTAAAATAATGATACTTGCCCGTGAAGCAGGGGAACAAATTGAAATGGATGATATTACCAACAATTACTTCTTGCCAGCCAGCTGTTTTGACGGAAGTGTAGATGATTTTTACAAAGAAATGGCCAACCAGGAAGCACACTTCAAAGCTTTATACGAAGAAGCAGCCGCTAAAAATTGCAAGCTGAAATTTGTTGCATCTTTCGAAAATGGCAAGGCGAATGTTGGCCTGCAACATATACCGTCACACTCTGATTTTTACCACCTGTATGGCAAGGATAATATAGTATTATTCTATACCCAGCGCTATACTGACCAGCCTTTGGTGGTTAAAGGTGCAGGTGCCGGAGCAGATGTAACTGCCAGCGGTGTGTTTGCGGATATATTAAGAATTGCAGCACCGTAGAAAGTAAAAAGTCAAAATTAAAAAGTTAAAAACACATAACTTGATCACACGTCATTTTAGGCGGCCTTGATTTTGGCTTTTGAATTTTGACTTTTGAATTTAAATTTTAACCGATGTTACCAAACAACCAACAAGTAACAACCATGATGAATATAACCGGTGCGGGAGCTGTTGCTTATCCCTCTGCAACTGTGGCGAATGTTGTGTGCGGGTTTGATATACTGGGCTTTGCATTGAATGAACCTTGCGACGAGCTTGCCGTTTACCTGAGCGATGAACCGGGCGTTCATATTATCAACAATGATGATTATGACCTTCCGACTGAAGCTGAAAAAAATGTAAGCGGCGCTGCTTTACTGGCGTTGCTGGATGAAACTCCGGACGTAAAGGGTCTTACGTTAGTAAGCAAAAAGATCATTAAACCAGGCAGTGGTATTGGTTCCAGCGCAGCAAGCGCGGCTGGTGCCGTTGTTGCTGCCAATCACCTCCTCGACAATCGCTTTTCAAAAGATGACCTTGTTCGCTTTGCGATGTTTGGTGAAAAAGTTGCCAGCGGTGTGAAACACGCTGATAATATTGCACCTTGCATTTTTGGCGGCGTTACACTCATCAGATCGATACACCCGCTTGATATTGTGAGCATAGAGGCTCCGCCGTTGCATGTAACAGTTGTGCACCCGCAGATTGAAGTGCGGACGGCTGATGCACGGCAAATCCTCAGGCAAAATGTATTGCTGCGTGATGCCATCAGACAATGGGGCAATATTGCAGGTCTCGTAGCTGGTTTTATTAAAGGTGATTATGATCTGATCGGCCGTTCACTTGAAGATGTTATTATAGAACCGGTACGCAGTATCCTGATTCCTGGTTTTGACGAAGTAAAGAAACTGAGCAAAGAAGCAGGCGCATTGGGCGGTGGTATTTCCGGCTCCGGCCCTTCTATTTTTATGCTTAGTAAAGATGCGGAAACAGCGAAACAAGTATCTCTTGCAATGGAGCAGGTTTACACACGCATCGGTATCGATTTCCATACACATGTAACAAGCATTAATACTGAAGGTGTGAGAGTGAGGAGCGTAGAGAAGTTATAAGTTATACGTTGTACGTTAAGAACAACATTGACTATTCACTATTGACCATTCACTTTTCACCATTCACTTTTTTCATCATCCAACTAACAATGAACTATTATAGTCTACAAAAACAGTCACCCGCGGTAAGCTTTGCTGAAGCTGCAGTTAAAGGACAGGCTCCCGATAAAGGTTTATACTTTCCTGAAAGTATTCCTTCGTTACCAAAAGATTTTGTTGCCAACATAAAGTCTTACTCAAAAGATGAGATTGGCTTTACCGTAATGAAGCCTTATGTTGCAGGAAGCATTCCGGATGAAGTTTTGCAAAAAATTGTAAGCGAGACGATCAATTTTGAGTTTCCATTGGTTCCTGTTACAGAACGCATTTCTTCATTGGAACTTTTCCACGGACCAACACTTGCATTCAAAGATGTAGGTGCACGTTTTATGAGCCGCTGCCTGGGTTATTTTAATCGAAACAGCAATCAACACACAACAGTACTGGTGGCAACATCCGGTGATACCGGCGGAGCTGTGGCTAATGGCTTTTTAGGGGTTGAGGGCGTTGATGTAGTTATACTTTATCCTCAGGGAAAAGTAAGTCCAATCCAGGAACTTCAGCTTACCACACTCGGACAAAACATCACTGCTCTTGAAGTTGAAGGTACATTTGATGACTGTCAGGCAATGGTAAAGCAGGCTTTTGCTGATACTGATCTTAACGAAAAGTATTCTTTAACATCTGCAAACTCCATCAATGTGGCGCGCTGGCTGCCACAGCAATTGTATTACTTCTTTGCATATCAGCAGTGGCAGCATAGTGGCGCACCCGTTATATGCGTACCCAGCGGTAATTTTGGAAACATCTGCGCCGGCGTGATCGCTTATAAATCCGGATTACCTGTAGAGCATTTTATAGCTGCCTGCAACGTAAATGATGTTGTTCCCAACTTTTTACAAACCGGAGAATATAAGCCAAAGGCTGCTATCGCAACCATTTCTAATGCAATGGATGTGGGTAATCCAAGCAACTTTGTGCGTATAATGGAATTATTCGGACAGGAAGTCTCTGATCTGAAAAAGATATTCAGCAGTACCAGCATTGATGATGCGACAACTGCTGCCACAATAAAAAAAGTATACAACGAGCATCATTATACTTTGGACCCGCATGGCGCAGTGGGCTATTATGCTTTGAACGAATATCTCTCTGAACACAGCGATCAAAAAGGATTTTTCCTTGAGACTGCGCATCCTGTAAAGTTCCCTGAAGTAGTGGAGCAGTCAACCAATACAAAAATTGAATTTCCTGAAAGTGTGCAATACCTGCAGGGCAAATCAAAACAAAGTATTGAAATGAAAGCAGGATTTGATGCATTGAAAGAGTGGATGATGCGTTAAGCTTAAAGCCTAAAGCTCAAAGCTTAAAACTTAAAACTTGTCGCCTGATGATATATACAGACTGCGGAATGATTGTTCCGCAGTTTTTTGTTTTATAAAATACAGCAAATTTATATTTGCAAAACCAGATGCGTTCAGCAGACTTTAGTTATCAAAAAAGAGAAGATATTTAATCGCAGTTATCACCCCGGTTCTAAGCTTTGAGCTTTAGGCTTTAAGCCTTCTTCTATTTGCCACAGAGACGCCTCAAATGCCCTTCAATCAGTATTAATTACTAAAAAAGAAGAAAAAACAACATTCAAGTCATCACCCAGGTTCTAAGCTTTAAGCTTTAGGCTTTAAGCTTCCCTCACCTCATCAGCAGCGAAGTCCCCTTATAACTATACTTCTGTTTGGTTTCTACATCTGTATAGGTCAACATCCATACATAAGTGCCTGTCGGTTGTGGATTGCCTTTGTAGGTTCCATCCCACTTGTTGGTCCAGTTTCTTGTTTCAAATACCAACTGCCCCAAACGATTGTATACTTTGAATTCCAGGTCGGTTGTTTTGTAACCATTCAATGGGTATAGAAAGTCATTTAATCCGTCATTGTTGGGTGTAAATGCAGTAGGCACAGCAACAAAACAACTTGCGAGTGCGCGGATTTTCTGTGTTGCCGTATCAAAACAATTGTATTGGTTCTGTACTACCAGGCTTAAGGTATACCATTTTTCCAACCCTCTTTGAGGAGGTGCAAAAGATTGCGGCTGCGGGCTGCTTTGCGTGCTTCTTGTTCCGTTATCAAAGTCCCAGGTAAAGGAAGTTATATTGCCGATGCTGTTGTTTTTTATCGTAACCAGATCACCCGGACAAACATCTGTCGGTGCTTCAAAAACTGCTTTTAGTTTATTGTTTAGTTGCAACATTCCGGAGACAGTATCACTACAAACTCCGTTAGAAACTGCAAGGGTAATAGAATGATCACCAAAATCAGAAAAGAACATTACCGGTGATTGCTGCTGACTAAAAGATGTACTATCAATAAACCAGTTCCATTTATTTACACCGCCACTGCCATCGTTAATTAAGTACACAGTATCCTGCTTGCAACCATAACTTACATTCATCGTATAACTTGCATTAACAACATCTGCAACTTTTAGATCGATGGATGATCCAACGGGCGTTTCTTTAGAGCAGACGTCAAAAATGGAATTTCCATCAGTTCCATGCTGCAGTTTAATCGTATAAAGTCCTCCGACCTTTATTGCTTCGGATAACTGAAGCTTAATGCTTGTAGTGCTCCCCTGATCGTCACAAACGCCCGCAGCGCTTTTTATAGTTACTGCCGACGGACCGGAGACAACAAAATCACTTCCATCTTTGGCTATACTACTACATAGCATCGGACTTCTGAATACAAGTTCTAACTGATCAGGCGCACAAACAACCGGCTTTACACTGTCCATTGGCGTAGGCTCCAACGGATAGACAGTAACTTTAAGGCTACTTCCCTCTGGAATTTCCCTATCGCAATAGTCGAGCAAAGTATTATTATCCGCGCCCCTTTTCATATTAATAGTATAATCTCCCGGAGGTAGCGGGTTGCTTAATTTGAGGTCAATTAAATCCATATCAAAGCCGGTAGTACAACTAACACCGGTTGCGCTTACAATCTTGCCTGCTGCCGTAGAAACAGAAAAATCGCTTCCGTCTGCGGCCAAAGATGTGCAACGCATTTTTTTGTTTACTTTAATTCGTATGGTTAATCCGCCACAATAGGCAGTAGCTTCAGACAATGCCGGATCAAGCGGATCGATTATACTTGCAGTCCCTCCCCCAAAAGAAAGACTATATCCGCTTTGACTATCACTAAAATGACTGATAAGCAGCAAGTATTGATGTCCTTCAATCAGATTGGGCATTGAACTAAATTTAGGCTTCCCGAAACCGGCGCAAACATCATTTTGTGTGCCGTTTGAAGAAGCGCCCGTCAACCCCGGTTCTCCACTCCAGTTGCATGATACAAACAGGGAGCGGACAAGAAAAACATCAACAGGATCATGCCCTGTTATATCAAATAGTTGCCAGTCATAATCTTCACTCAATGTATTTGGCGTTATAAGAAACCCCAATGTTCCACCCTTAAAACAAGTGAATCTATACCAAAATGGGTTTTTATCTGTAAGATGATCAAATATACATGGGCCGGGAACGGGTTTGCCTCCGCAAATTGGCACAGAGGTCTGTTTAAAAACAGCGGTACCGCAAACCGGAAAAGCGCTGGATGAATTTTGACCAAGTGCCGAACAGACTTGTTGCGCCCGTAGCGATGATACTGCTACGGCAAACAGACATATGAGCACCAAAAATCTTGACATATTGCTTACTAAGACCCCAAAAAATGGCCAAATGTTGCCATGTAATGAATAAAAAGCGTTCTCTGCACTATAACGCAAAAGAAAGCAAAAAGCATATTTAACCAGCTCCGCGGATAAATATGCTTTTACATTATATATATTTTAATTCAGTATCAATCAATTAACCGGAACCATCTTAAGACAAACCGGTTGATCTACATTAATCGTAACACCGGTATCTTCCAGCAGACCGTAATTTTTATTGATCACAAAGATCTGGATATTGTTGCTGTCCTTATTTGCAACCAGGAGGAATCTCCCTGTAGGATCGATCATAAAATTACGCGGATGCATACCGGTTTTCTTATGCTCGGCTTCAGTTAGTTTTCCATCACTACCTACCCGGTAAACAGTAATATCATTTGCCGTAACACGATTGGACGAATACGCAAATTTTCCGTTCGGCGTAACGTGGACATCGGCGCCGCCTTTATCATCTTTACTCCCACTATTGTCGGAATTTACGGTTTGAATTTCGGTTAGGTTACCATTGTCATACTGGTAAACCACCACTTTACCGCTTAATTCTGTCATTAAATAAGCGAATTTTCCATTGGGATGAAACGCCAGGTGTCTCGGACCGGAATTGTCGGGCAACTCATAATAAGCGGGATCAAGCGGCTTAACCGGCTCTTTGGCATCACTTGCATCAAATGAATAACGATATAACCTGTCGTTACCCAGATCTGCTACAAATAAAAATTTTTGGTCCGGTGAAAGAACCACGCTATGAACGTGCGGTTGCTCCTGTCTTTTCACATTCACACCATATCCTTCATGAGCTATCACCTGGGTTGATGGCTGCAAAGAGCCGTCTGCGTTCGTTTTAAAAACAGAAAAATTACCCCCGCTATAATTTGCCGCGATCACATTTTTACCGGTTGAATCAACAGTCACATAGCAAGGAGCATCCCCACCGCTGGATTGTTTATTCAAAAAAGTAAGCTCACCTTTCTTTTTGTCGAGCGCAAAAGAGCTTACGGCGCCTTTATCATCGCCATTTTCATTTACAGCATAAACGAATTTCTGGTCTTTTGAGATAGCGAGATAAGATGGATTTTCTACACCTGAAGTTTTACTTACAAACGTAGCCTCTGTTTTGTTGGGATTAAATCGATATACATAAATACCATCCTTCTGATTTTTTGTGTACGTCCCTATGAGGAGATAAAAAATAGGATTTTGGGCCTGCACAAACGAAGCTGCGAGCAGGAAACAAAGAAGCATGTATTTTTTCATATTGATGTATTTTAATAATCGTCTAAATGTAGTAACAATTGGACCATGAAATTGTAAAGTTTTTCTCAAAAATGGAAGTGATTTACAAAAAATTCAATTGACGACCGGGATACAGTATTTACAGCTCATTCCATCCCGGAAATGAGGTCAGCATAGTCACAGTCCCGTTATCTAACAACCACAAGTAACAATATGTTCCATTGGTAACACATAAATATTTCACTGGCATGGCTACGTTATACGCCAGTATCTGCTGCAACACATTATCTGAGAGCGGCACATTCATCTCTTTGCATTCTACCAGCATAAAGGGCAGTCCGTTCTTGAAGACAAGAATATCGCAACGCTTTTTAATATCGTTCAACAATAGTTCTTTCTCTATCCCTATAAGAGACGCGGGATACATTTTTTGCTGTATCAGGTACTGAACAAAATTTTGCCTTACCCACTCTTCCGGCGTTAAACGAAGCCATTTTTTGCGCACTTCGTCAAATATCCATTCTTTATTATCCTCTTGTTTTATTTTATACGGATGATCCGGATACAGTATTTGCAACATGCGACAAAAGTAGGTAGCTGTAAGCTATCAGCGGTCAGCTATCAGGTATTTCTTCTCAGCAATGTTAATTTAGGACAATGTATGATGTAAGATGTACGGTGTACGATGTACGATGTACGATGTACGGTGTACGGTGTACGGTGTACGGTGTACGGTGTACGGTGTAC
The DNA here is from genome assembly GCF_041060425.1 of Danxiaibacter flavus. Classification (NCBI taxonomy): domain Bacteria; kingdom Pseudomonadati; phylum Bacteroidota; class Chitinophagia; order Chitinophagales; family Chitinophagaceae; genus Danxiaibacter; species Danxiaibacter flavus. The sequence goes on along the minus strand of NZ_JAULBC010000001.1, from coordinate 1,210,082 downwards.
GGTGTACGGTGTTTCGAAAATATACCTGACACTGGCACCTCATTCTTTATACTCGACTTACGCTTCAAACCTGATTCCTACCCTACATCTCATACCTCGCATCTTATGCCTTACACCTTATCCCTGATACCTGATACCTGCCACCTCAGACCTCACCTTATGCCCCTTTTATCTATATTTACAAACCAGACGTCATCCCCTTTCCCAGGCTGCTGATAAAATGGAGGCTAGTATTGCCCTGAATAACTGATAAAATATAAAAGGATGAAAACGAAAGATGAAATTGTAAACAACTGGTTGCCGAGATATACCGGGGAAAAACTGAACAATTTTGGAAAATATGTACTGCTTACCAACTTTAGCAATTATGTTCACATGTTTGCAGAATGGAACAATGTTCAGATTGTTGGTGAAGATAAACCTTTTCAATGTGCAACCGCCGAAGGTATCACGATTATAAATTTTGGAATGGGAAGCCCGGGAGCGGCTACGGTAATGGATCTACTGGCTGCGATTTCACCTAAAGCGGTTTTATTTCTTGGCAAATGTGGTGGTTTGAAAAAAAGAAATAATATCGGAGATCTTATATTGCCCATTGCAGCGATAAGAGGCGAAGGTACCTCCAACGATTATTTTCCACCAGAAGTTCCGGCACTGCCGGCATTCGCCTTACAAAAGGCGATCTCCACAACAATACGCGAGTATAAAGTTGATTACTGGACAGGTCCCGTATATACGACTAACAGACGGGTTTGGGAACATGATGAGGAGTTTAAAAAATACCTGCAACGCATCAGAGCGTATGCTATAGATATGGAAACCGCCACTATTTTTATGGTTGGGTTTGCCAATAAAATTCCAACAGGCGCCTTGCTGCTGGTAAGCGATCAGCCAATGATACCGGAAGGTGTAAAAACTGAAGAAAGCGATAAAAAAGTTACTACGCAATATGTGGAGCAACATTTAAAAATCGGAATAGACTCATTGAAGCAACTCATCAACAATGGGCTAACGGTTAGGCATTTGCAATTTTAGAAGTTCTACGTTGTACGTTATAAGTTGTACGTTATAGGTTTCGGAAGCATAACTTAAAAGTCCAATCAATTACGCATGAAGCCACTTTTATCTATACAGCATCTGAGCGTTGAGTTTATACAGGATGGGGCGGCTACACAGGCGTTGCATGATGTTTCTATTGATGTGTGCAAGGGCGAGCTGGTTGCAATTGTTGGAGAGTCCGGATCAGGAAAATCTGTCACTTCATTATCGGTTCTGCAATTATTGCCCACACCGCCTGCCGTTTTTACCAGCGGTAAAATTGTGTTTACGGAAGGGGATGCTACAATTGACTTATTGAAATGCAGTGAGGATGAGCTTGAGAACATTCGCGGAAATAAAATAGCGATGATCTTCCAGGAACCAATGACATCACTAAATCCTGTGCACACATGCGGCAACCAGGTGAAGGAAGCGATTAAACTCCACAAGAATCTAACAGAAGAGGCAGCAAAAAAAGAAACAATCGGACTTTTTCGGCAAGTGAAACTACCAGATCCGGAAGGCATTTTCACCAAATATCCGCATGAAATAAGCGGTGGACAGAAACAGCGCGTGATGATAGCCATGGCTATGAGCTGTTCTCCTACCCTGCTTATATGCGACGAGCCGACCACTGCACTGGATGTCACAGTTCAAAAAAGTGTGTTGGAGCTGATCAAACAGCTGCAGTTACAGAACAATATGGGCGTGATATTTATTTCGCATGATCTTGGAGTCATTTCAGAAATTGCAGACAGGATTGTTGTAATGTATAAAGGCCGCGTTGTAGAACGAGGAACGCGCAAACAGATTTTCAACAATGCGCAACACCCCTACACAAAAGCACTTCTTGCATGTCGCCCCGCGTTATATGAAAAGCAACAAAGACTTCCCGTTGTCAGTGACTTCATGGAAGTAGATGCCGAAGGAAATATCTTCGAAAAACAGTTTAACATCCGGGGAGTGCCGGCAATTTCAGAACAACATCAACCAAAACCGGAAAAGAAAATATTGGACATCCGGGATCTCACAGTACGATTCGCCACTAAAAAGACCTTCCTCGGAAAAGTTCTGAAATACAATACAGCGGTAAACAATATTAGCTGTAGCGTTTTTGAAGGCGAGACCATTGGACTTGTGGGTGAATCCGGATGTGGCAAAACAACTGTTGGAAGAAGTATCGCAGGCTTAATAAAACCTGATGAAGGCAAAATCTTTTTTGACGGTACCGATATTGTTACTGCATCCAAATCTCAATGGAATGCGTTTAGAAAAGATATCCAGATCATTTTCCAGGATCCTTATTCATCGCTGCATCCACGAAAAAAAATCGGTGATGCCATCGCAGAGCCGCTCCGGGTTCACAATATTTATCCAACGAAAGCAATCCGAAAAGAAAAAGTAATTGAGTTGTTGGAAAAAGTAAACTTAAAGCCGGAGCATTATCACCGCTACCCGCATGAATTCAGCGGAGGACAGCGTCAGCGCATTGTAATTGCAAGGGCACTTGCCTTACAACCAAGATTTATTATTTGTGATGAAAGTGTTTCTGCACTTGACGTTAGTGTGCAGGCACAGGTTCTGAACCTGTTGAATGATTTAAAGAAAGATTTCGGATTCACAGCTATTTTCATCTCGCATGATCTGTCTGTTGTAAAGTACACCAGCGACAGAATTTTTGTAATGCACAAAGGCAGCATTATTGAAGAGGGCAATGCAGAAGATCTTTACAACCATCCGCAACAGGCTTACACACAACAATTGATAAGTGCTATCCCCAAGGTCTAAAGGCTTCCTGTATTATTTAAGCCCATTCATAATTCGCGTTAATTGCAATCGCCAGAGGCGATTGAGTAATCCACGAAACCAAAGGCTTCGCGAAACGTCACTGAAACATTATCCTCCAACCCGATACATTTGCACATTTGCACATTTACTCATTCGCACATTTGCAAAGTCGCCCATTCACTCATATCTCCTCGCCTTTACCGCATCAGCAACATAGCTGTCTTCATCGTCGCTATCATTGGAATTTTGTAAAAATCTTGCCGAACTGGGCTTCAGCGCATACAACGATTTTTTGACAACCTTCTGCAGCTGAGGAGCAAGCGGCTCTTCCTTTCTAACAATATCGTCAGTGTAACGGATAAAAATCCTGTCAGTATCAATTTCATCACTTGTAAGCATATCTTCATCAACGCTGATCTTTGTTGTGTCAGCAGGTTGCAACCCGGATATGGCGATTTGCCATTCGGTATCGCCTTTATCTTTCTTGTATTTATACAGGTATGCCCATCCCTTATATTTACCCTGCTGAACGCTTATCCTGTCTAAATACACAATTGAATCTGCACTCATATAAACCGAAGCATTTTTCAGTATACTAAGCGCCATTTGTGGCTGCGCCTTATAAGCTTTAGGAAATAACTGTAGTTTATTAAGACTGCTCATTGCTTTATAAAAAGCTAATCTGAGTTTATCATCAGCGGCAATGGCACCCGTTACGCTATCGTTCACCGGCCGGTTGTTTTTTATCATGGCAACTACGGCGTCCATTTTTATCCGCTTGTTTTTTAAATGTAACAGCTTATCAAAAAATAATTGCACATCCTGTGACTGATCCCAAAACGGAATCAACAGACCTATATAATTACTTAAAGCATTGCTTGTGGCACTCCTTACATAATCGGAAGCATCGTCATCATCCCTGTTATTATAATTCCGGTCATTAAGCTTGCTCATTTCAGCCTTATCCTCCTTAGCTATTTGTTTCTTCAATGCCTGTTTGGCTTCCAGCAAAAATTTTGTCTGGTATTGTTTGTATTGCGCGGCTTTTATGTACCCGCTATCAACAGCATAACGCAGTAATCTTTCTGCATCATATTTATAATCTTCAAGCACCATTAAATCCAGCAAGTCTGGTATTATAGCAGCAGAAAGAGACAAAGTATCATACAATTGATTCCACTTGTAATTAAGGTAGGCTCTTTTGCTTTTAATACTCCGGTTTGAATAATTAAAAGAATAATCATCATCTGCAGATGAAAGTATGGCAGGAGGATCATTCAGCACAAGCTTTTTAAATGTCTCAAAAGAAGCCTTTGTCTTCATGTCCAGTAATGCATCAAGCACTCCGTTCTGAAGATCTATTGTATCCTTTACTGCAGTATATAATGAAGCCAGGTAATTAACGGAAGCTGTATCATCAAAACTTCCGACGACATCGATCCATTTCTTTTTCAGATAGATATAATTCTTGTCTTTCCACGATAGTCTGGCAATAGCATTTTTTATTTGAGGCAGATCGGAAGAATCAAATAAAGGTCCTTTAATATAACGCCTGGCTTTCTTTGCCACACTGCTGTCAGTACTATAATAATCTGAGAAAAAGAGTTTGGATTTCTTTTCAAAAGCATTGAACGTTTTAAATGTATCTGCAGGCGTGAACGTATCAAAAAATTCTTTTACAAAACTGCTGGGGGCTGAAATGGTGTCGCCCTGGTTTGCCAAATAGAAGTACACTCCGTTCTTGTAATAAGACTGCAGTGTCAAAATCCTGCTGCTTGCAGTATCGCCATATACAAGATTATTTACCAGCCAGTTGTCTCTTGTCAGGCGTTGGGTTTTAGAGCGGATGACGTAAGTTGAATCCCTGCCAGAGAAAAAATTCATTGTTTTTTTGAAATCAGCGGAGTCTTTCAGATACATGTATTTAGGCATTTTGAAGGAAAGAACAGCGACATGTTCTCCTGTTGTATCATTCTCGACAACCTTTATCGAAAAATTGCTCATCGCTTCACTAACAGTCGCAGACTCATCATCGTCATCGCCCGAACCATATAGATCTGCAATGGAAACGTTGTTGGTATCGGTATTTATCTTATAAAAGAACGGACTCTTTACCGTAAAGCCCAACGCTGTATCTTTTCTTTCCGTCGCCTGTACGTACACAAATGGAGTTATAGCAAAAGACCTGATGAATGCATCCGCTGTTTTTTCATCATTCCTGTACTTCGAACCAATAACAAAATAATTATTGCCCTGAATAAGAAACCTGACTTTAACAAAGGATCCATCTTCGTGCAAATAAACATTATCGTAAAATGGATATTTATTCAAGTTGCCGGCTATGCTATTAATATTCTTCTTAATTACCCTTGCTGTACTAAAACTTTCTTTCATCAGGCCCAGCTCAAAACTGTCGGCTTCAACATAGTCATACTGATGCAGGTTTGCTTTATAAACAAACCATGCATTGCCATTTTTATCAGATGCCAGCCACTCACTTCTCTTTTTATTGTTTCTTTCGTCAGGAACGTATAACGGTTTGACGGGAAAATCAATTTTAAAACCACCGTACAATGGTTGAAAATTATTTGCAATCGAATTGTCCGTCGTTCTTATGTTCACGGAAGCAAAAAACTGATCGGCCTCCTTACCATCAGTAATATAGTCATTAATACCACTCACTTTGAAGATGATGATCTCATCCGGAAGTATATAAATATTGTACCGTTGTTCGTCACCTTTTCGTGTTCTGTTGGTAATATCAAAACCGTTGTAGCCATTTTTAACAATTGCACGTTTGCTTACTATTTTGCCGGGAATATTTTCATACAACAGGCTGTCTACTTTTTTAAGCACTATTGACTGCTGCTGGCCCAGCAGCACGGCGTTTGTTTTAACACGTGTAACCATGTAGTAGCTTCCATTACCCATATCAGCATACTGCACCATATTCAGATTACCATAACTATTGTAACGGTATAATTTTTTGCCGGGTATTTCCACGCTAAACAAACTGTCCTCAGCATACTGACGTGTAAAAACTACGGGCACGCGGATCTTTTCTACGCGTTCTTTCTCGTCGCTGTCGCGCCTGCCTGTGTAAACAGGTCTTAGCGTATAACCTTTCTTGCGCAGCAGTTCGATCACTCCCCTTTCACCGGGAAGATGCGCCGCTCCAACGCCTACAAAAAGGGATCTGTGTTTTATGATTGTATCAATAGAATTTGCCTGGATCACATTCCGCCTGTACATAAACTTTTCCTGGAAAGCTTCCGATACAATGCTTAGCATTTGCAGGGAGTCAAGCACATCAAGATCACCCCTTCTGTAGGCGTCTTCCATACGCTTCCTGTCACTGTAACCATTAAACGAACTTTGTTTCCTGTTCTTGTCTTTATACAGGGCCACATAAGCTTCGCGCACAAGCTTGTTGGATTGTTTGTAATCTTCTACACCAGTCACCACTTTATTCAACTTCCTGCCCAACCGGTATATATACATATCCAGATAGGTTTCTTCTTCAAAATCCTCCATGCCAACATTGTTCCGGTAAAGCATACCGTTTACAAGCCGCGCTTCGGAAGCGAGGGCTGCTTTTAGTTTTGCATCATAATTATTGATGGCAAATGTTTGTATGGTAAGTCTGTCGTCTGCTATGCTGGAGTAGTCTGTTCCTTTTAAAAAAGACGCATTGTCATCATTATTGTTACTGAGGGACCATTCTTCCTGCCACACTTCGGGATTTTGTTCAAGTGCAACAACATCAACATTTCGAATGGCGGAATAGAAGGAATCACTTAAATTAAACACCAGCTTGTTGCTTATATGCATTGTTCCAAAAAGATAGGACGGTCTGGATAAACCATTCCCTGTTATTTCCCATAAAAGGCTGGTATATTTTTTCCTGGCGGGTTCGGTTATTACATTTGGACTGGTACTTTTCTTTTTCTGCGCAAATCCAACCCCGTTATTTATCAGTAGTAAAAAAAATACGATAAGTGTAGTTAATCTGTAAAAATTTAATCTCATACGCCTGTCATTAAAAGTAGAACATTCCGGTCTTTGTTAGCTTCTTCCCGTTTCAAAATGTTTACCCATCTCACTCAGCTCTCCATTTACAGTCGAGGGTCGAAAATCAGCATGAATAATTTCTTACCTAAGATAAATCAATTTTGTCTTTTATTCTCGTTTGCCTGGCGGCACCCGTATTTAGAGTTTTATTGTAGCCCTGCAATTGTTATTTTTGCCACCCAAATAATTAAAAATGAGTGTTGTTGCGCAAATAAAACAGTCCGCTGCCGAGGCTATCAAAGCATTATATAATATTGATATACAAAGCGATACCATATTGGTAAATGCCACCAAACCGGAATTTGAGGGCGACTACACCATTGTATTATTTGCTTTTGTAAAGCAACTGAAAAAGTCGCCGGAGGCACTGGGCAACGAAATTGGCAGCTATTTGCAGGAAAACTACCCTGATTTTTACTACGGTTTTAATATCATAAAAGGCTTTTTGAACCTTGTTGTTGCAGATGCATACTGGATTGATTTCCTTCAAAAGGAACATGCTAACCCATCATTTGGCCTGCTCCCTAAAACCGGGCAAAAAGTTATGGTTGAGTATTCTTCGCCCAACACCAACAAGCCACTGCACCTGGGGCACCTTAGAAATAATTTTCTTGGATGGAGTGTTGCCTCTGTGCTGGAAGCAGCCGGTTACGACATCGTAAAAACTTGTATCGTGAACGACAGGGGCATCCATATCTGTAAAAGCATGATAGCCTGGCAACTGTTTGCGAATGGTGCCACGCCGGAAAGTACCGGCGTAAAAGGCGATCATTTTGTTGGGGATTATTATGTAAAATTCAACGATGCTTATAAGAAAGAAGTTGAAGAGCTTATTGCTTCCGGCATGTCAAAAGATGATGCTGAAAAAGAAGCACCGATCATGAAAGCTGCTCAACAAATGCTGGTTGACTGGGAAGCAGGAAAACCTGAGGTGATTGAATTGTGGAGCAACATGAATAGCTGGGTTTACAAGGGTTTTGACGAGACCTACAAACGCATAGGAAGTAATTTTGATAAAATATATTACGAGAGTCAGACTTACCTGTTAGGTAAAGACCTTGTTGAGACCGGCCTGAACAAAGGTGTTTTCTTTCAAAAGGAAGACGGCAGCGTTTGGATCGATCTTACATCAGATGGCCTGGATCAAAAGATTGTAAGAAGAAGAGATGGCACTTCCGTATACATGACGCAGGACATTGGTCTTGCCGTTCACAAATACGAAGAATATAAATGCGATCAGAGCATTTATGTAGTGGGTGACGAACAGAACTATCATTTTAAAGTATTGAAGCTGATTGCTCAAAAATTAGGTTTACCATCTGCTGACGGCATTTTTCATTTAAGCTATGGCATGGTTGAACTTCCTACAGGGAAGATGAAGAGCCGTGAAGGAACTGTTGTTGATGCTGACGACCTGGTAGATGAAATGGTAAACATCGCTCAACAAAAAACTGAAGAGCTTGGAAAGGTGAAAGACTTTAATGAAGATGAATTAACCGGCTTGTACGATACGATCGGCATTGGTGCGCTTAAATTCTTTTTACTGAGAGTTGATCCTAAAAAGAAAATGATCTTCAATCCTGAGGAAAGCATCGACTTCCACGGTTTTACCGGTCCTTTTATTCAATACACACATGCAAGGATCAAAAGTATCTTGCGTAAGGAATCATTCAGCGGCAATGCACAACCGCTGGTGAATGACAGATCTTTGCTGGAGCTTGAAAAAAGTGTGATCAACACATTGGAGCAGTTCCCTGAAACAATTCAGGAAGCAGCAAAAGAGCACGATCCATCCAAAATAGCTATTTATATTTTCAACCTGGCGCAAGTATTTAATTCCTTCTATACAAAACATTCTATTGGCAATGCTGAAAGTGAAGAAAAAAAATCATTGCGTTTGCAACTTGCAGCATTAACAGCGCAGACAATTAAGAGAGGCATGAATATGTTAGGAATAGCTGTTCCGGAGAGAATGTAAGTAATTGAAAGTTGATAATGGATAATTGAAAATGATTGAAGCGGAGTTTTTTGAAAAGCTCCGCTTTTTTAATTTAAAATACAGTTACACGGAGTTGCACGGAGGAGCCACTGAGTTGCACAGAGAAAGCCTCAGGCACGATTTTATAATCATTTAGCTTTCAACTTTTAGTGCCACTCTGTTTAACGTTGCATCCAGACTAATTTCGTTATGGACCCGCTATCTTAATTTTGCCCGTAGGGCATAAAGCTCAATAGAACAAACAACCTATTAGCCCTTATTGCCCGTAGGACATAAACAAGCCGAAGAATAAGGCAATCGCCTCAAAAACGATTACATAAGCTTTGAGCTTTTATCCTACCACTAACGTTGCATCCAGACTAATTTCTTTATCGACCCGCGGCCTTAATTTTTGCCCGTAGGGCATAAAGCTCAATAGAGCGAACAACCTATTAGCCCTTCTTGTCCGTAGGACATCAACAAGCCGCAGAATAAGGCAATCGCCTCAGGAACGATTACATAAGCTTTCAGCTTTTATCCTACCACTAACGTTGATCTAAAAGAATGTCTTTATCGACCCGCGATCT